>NZ_JBIWMV010000002.1:0-1195240 GCF_044766845.1 Streptomyces sp. NPDC101776
CCGCATGCCGTCGGCGTCCGTGATCCTCAACTGGGCACCAGGGTGGGGGCGTTCCTTCCGGATTATCAGTCGCATGCCTTGGGGCCAGCCGTCGATCAGGTCGCCGGTGAGTTCGGCGACCCAGGCCCCGTCACGGATCTCTCCGTCGGGTTCGACAGCCGGCGTCCATGCTGTGGGCGGCACCTTGAGTACGGCCTGGTGGATGGCGTCGGTGATGGTCATGCCCACCGAATACGACAGCCACCGCCCGCGTTTGGTGAGCCAGGACACGAACTCGTGGGTGCCGCCCGCGGAGTCGGTACGGATCAGCGTTTGGCGCCCGCGCCGGTAGGACTTGGGCAGCTGGGCCAGGGCCAGTTGGGTGGTGGTGATGTGATCGGCGGCGGTGTTGCTGCCCGCGTTCCCGGGCCTGAGCAGAGCGGCCACCGGCTCGCCGGACCCGCCCGTCCCGTGGTCGACGAAACCCATCAGCGGGTGGTGGCCGAAGGTCTTCTTCCAGGTCGCAGCCGCGTCTCCTTGTCGGAGTGCATGTCCTGGGCGCCGCTCCTGATGCAGCTCCGAAGACGGCGCGGCCACGGACAAACTTCAGCCGTCCGTCAAGTGCCGGCCAGGCAAGTTCCTGCCGGGGTTGAGGCCGCCCCGGCCGCCGTGCAAGGGAGTGATGAAAAGAAGGCTGTGGCCGAGCCGCCCCAGCTCGAACCAGAGACCCTGCTACGACGGTCGGTTGATGCTCAAGGTGGGCGGCCGGATCGCGCGTAGGGACCCTGCGGGATGATGAGGCGCGCTAGGATTTTCGCACGATTGCTCGGGAGATCGCACGGTGTTCGCACGTCGACGTGGTGGCTCCGGTTTCATCACTCAACCCAGTGCGGTGCAGATATACAGCCGCGGCACGTGCATGTTCAGCTTGATGCTCGCTGAGGGGACACGATGGAGGATGTTTCAGGGCTACCCGAATTCTGGAAGGAGTTCTGCTCTCTGGGGGAGGAGGTTGACTACTTTGTGACCGCCCGGCTGTTCGACGGTACGCCTGCAGTGTGGCCTCAAGAACTAAACTACATCAAGTGGCGACATCTGGTCGCGGCCGAACTGGACGTGGACCCGATGGCCGTTCAGCTGGTCGGAAGCGCTCGCCTGGGTTATTCCATGAATCCGAAGAAGCACTTCAGGAAGTTCCATGAAAAGTCGGACCTGGACATAGCGGTGATTTCTCCAGAGCTGTTCGACAAGGCATGGGCCGAGCTCCGGGAGATAATCGAGGATGAGTTCTTCCTCGGGCGCAAGAACTACCTGCGTAAGCTGGTTTTCGAGGAGTGCATAGCCCTCGATATTGTGCTGCCGAGGCTGTCTTTTGGCGAGCAGTGGTCACGGTCCAGAGATCTCTTCATCCAGGATCTCGGCGGAGCCTTCAGGAATTGCGAGATAAATTACCGTCTGTATCGCAACCATAGGTCGCTCAGAAGTTATCAGGTAAAAAGTGTAAACATTGCGCGCGATCGCGCGATCGAGGAGGGCGTGCACCATGGCTGATCATGGACTCAAGTTCGAGATCGAGTCGAAAACGGTGGCGGAGTTCCGGTCGCTGCACAATTCCGGCGAGCTTATCCTCCAGCCCGAGTACCAGCGTCAAGCCGTCTGGCCCGAACGTGCCAAGGTGTCCTTGATGGAGACCATCCTCCTCGGGTATCCGATCCCGGAGATCTACCTCGCGTATGAGACATCCCCGGAAGGGGAACAGAAGGCGTCTGTCGTCGACGGTCAGCAGCGCCTCACCTCCTTGCTTGAGTTCCTGGCCAATAAGTTTCCACTGGACGGGCTGGAAGACGAGAAGCTGCGCGAGGAGTTCGAGGGGAAGCTCTTCAAGGAGTTGCCCGCCGATGTGCGTCGAGAATTCTTCCAGTACCGCTTCCCGATTCGACGCCTGTCCAACCTTGCAGACGAGTTTGTGCGCGCAGTTTTTGCTCGTGTCAACAGAGTCAACATGGTGCTGACGGAGCAAGAGCTCCGAAATGCTTTGCTCCCTGGCCCGTTCAACGATTTCCTCAAGGACTGCGTAGCGCACCAGATAAGCGCACTGTCCGGCATCTTCAGTGGTGAACGGCGCAAACGGGGCGGCGATCTGGAGTTCTATGCCGAGGTCTTCGGCACCTGCATCTTCGGGCTGTCCAACAAAAAGATCGAACTCAACGAACGCTATGACAAGATCTCTGCAGATTTTGAGGACTACCAGGATCGCGCGGCGGAGTTTCTCGAACTGCTGACGTTCCTCAGCGGAACCATCAAGTGGGTCGGGCGAACCAGATGGTCGAACATCGTCGACATGTTCACGCTGCTCCATGCCTCCTGGGGGCTGCGTGAGGAGCTAGGCAACGCCGGCCCGGACCAGACAACGCAGATTCGGGACCTCTTGGACCTTTTCCAGCGTGCAGTCTCGGCTAGAAAACGCAATGGCGAGAATGGAGAGAAGGCCGACCTCTTCGCATCTCTTGCAGGCATGATCGACATGACGCCCGACGAGGTCGAAATGATGGTCGAAGAGTATACATCGGGGATTCGGAACTCGTCCGACCTGGGCTCACGTCGAGTTCGCTCGCAACAGTTGACGTTGCTTCTTTCGAAGAAGCTCAAAAACTGAGCTCAGTGTTTGAGGAGGACGTAGAGTATTCGCCAGCTGCGCCAAGTCGGCTTGTAGGCACTCTCGCTGGTACCGGCGAGGACGGATTGACGGACGGCTGATGCTCGGTCAACGGCCCCAGTGCGAACGGCGGAACGTTTCCGGGGGGTTCCTCATGGGGACGACCTCCCCGTGCGGGGCCACGCGAAGTAGCCCCGCCACTGCGCCATGAGGGGATGACGGGAGTGATGACGTGCCTGGTGAACCGTTGGCGGTCCACGCGCTGAGCTTCCCTCAACGGGAGTCGGGATGGCCGCGATGGCTTCCGGTCCGGGAGGTAGCCGGCCCGACCGCCCCGTGGACCGAGGCCAGTACCGTTGAGGCTTTGTCCGAGTTCGTCGGGAGCGGCCGTGTGGATCGCCGGGGTTTTCTCACCATCGAGCAACGCATCAGCACACTTCGTACGCTCGACGACCGGCTCGGCGGCGGCCGGTACACGAACAGTGGCCGACTCCGCCTCTACGCTCTGCTGGCCCGGGTAGCACACTTGACCGGCTGGATGGCGTACGACGCCGGGTTCCTGGAGGACGGCGTCAGCTCGGTACGAGCATTAGACGGCTTGACGACCGTTCGAGAGTGAGCGCCTGGGACAACCATAGCCAGGGGCGAGTGAGTCCGAGTCGGCCATGAAGCGGGCAGTTGCCCGTGAGACCTGGTTAAGGGGACCTGATGCGCTCCAGCAGAGGTGTACTGCTCATCCTGTTCGCGCTTCCCCTGCTGTTGGGAGTGCTCCTGCTCGCAGCAGGGTCCGACGACGGCGCCCCCGACTGCACCGGGCTTCACCTGGGCGCGAACGGCAAGGCGCGCTCCGGAGCCATGAGGCGTGGCGACCTGTGTCGGCTCTCCTACGACAAGGACACCGGCCGTTCCGCCGGCACCAGTACGTACCAGCAACTTGAGTTCGCCCAGGAACTGGAACGCCGAACCCACCACCGTGAGGGAGCCTGGCTGACCCTGTACGGGGCAGTGGGAATGGGCGTAGCCGCCATCGTCACGAGGAGGCGTAGCTCCGCCGCTTGAGGGAGCTCGTTCCACCGAGTTCGTGAGGCGTTCGCCGCGAACTTCTCCCGGCACGGGGGCATCGGGGCGGCGGTCCGCGTCTACCAGGACGGTCGACCGGTGGTGGACCTCTGGGGTGGCATCGCCGATCCGGAGACCGGTCGCCCGTGGGTGCGGGACACGTTGCGGCTGGTCTACTCGGCAACCGAGGGAGCGATCGCCACCGCGGCCCACATGCCGACCGAGCGCGGTGAGTTGGACCTGGCGGCGCCGGTGGCCGAGTACTGGCCGGAGGGTGCCTGGGCCGACCGATCGACACAGCCGCACATCCATGCCCCGGACAGCTCTCAGCGCCGCATGCTGCCGTACGCCGGCGTCGCCCCGCACACCGGATAGCGCCCGACCCCGAAAACGACCAAAGGCATCCTCCGTAAAAGAAGGATGCCCAAGTCGCAAACTGTGCGCCGCCAGGGACTCGAACCCCGGACCCGCTGATTAAGAGTCAGCTGCTCTAACCAACTGAGCTAGCGGCGCATGACTCACGCCTTCCGCTGGATCAGAGTCTCGCGGAGGGCGACGAGAAAATACTACCTGGTCCGGAGGGGTGCTCAGGACCAGCGCCGGGGTGGCCGCTAGATGGCCAGGGAGAGCAGCACCGGGCCCGCTTCGCGGTTCAGGGTGTCGGCCGCCTGGCGCAGGCGGTGGGCGTGTTCGACCGGGAGGGAGAGGGCCAGGCAGCCCACCGAGGAGCCGGCCGTGATCGGGACGGCCGCGCAGACCGTGCCCACCGCGTACTCCTGGAGGTCGAGGTGGGGGACGGTCGGCGGCTGGTTCTCCAGGCGGGCGAGCAGCAGCCGGTCGCTGGTGATGGTGCGCGAGGTGAGGCGGGCCATCTTGTGCCGGGAGAGATGGTCTCGGCGGCCGTTGTGATCGAGCTGGCCCAGCAGGCTCTTGCCGAGCGCGGTCGCGTGCGCGGAGACCCGGAAGTCGACCCACTCGTTGACCGCGGGGGTGGTGGGTCCCGCCGCGTACTGGGTGATCGTGACCTCGCCGTCGACGTACCGGCTGACGTAGACCGCCGCGCCCAGACAGTCGCGCAGCCGGTCCAGGGTCCGCTGGATCTGCTCGCGCACCGCCAGCTCCCGGCCGGCCGTGGAGCCGAGCCGGCTCAGCGCCTCGCCGGTGATGTACGCGCCGTCCGTGAGCTGCTCGACGTAGCCCTCGCGGCGCAGGGTCCGCAGCAGTATCGTCAGGCGCTCGTCGCCGAGGCCGGTGAGACGGGCGAGTTCGGTGTCCGTGACACCGGTGGAGTGCCTCGCGACTGTCTCCAGGATGCGCAGTGCGTCCTGTACCGAGTGGTAGGGAGCGGTCGGCTCGTGCATCAGCGCCACGGTGTTTCTCCCTGCGCTCGCTTTTTGGGCCGTGATACCGGACAGCGAATCCCCTCCACGATAGCTGTCAAACGGCCGATGTGGAGCGGCTGTTGGCGAGATTGTGGTCCTCCCTACACCCTCCGAACTGCGGCGCGAATCCTTTGGCATATGCCTTTGTCATGCCACGTGACGTGGACCTTGGGTGTTCGATTGCTCACATGCAGTAATTGAATAAATGTCAAAGAATCGCGCCGAGGAATTCCCGGGTCCGCTGTTGTTCCGGATCGCCGAAGATCTGCTCAGGCGGGCCCGATTCGATGACCTTTCCCGAGTCGAACATCAGGACTTGGTCCGAAATATCACGGGCGAAATTCATCTCGTGGGTCACACAGAGCATGGTGATGTCGGTGGTGCGGGCGATGTCCCGCAGCACGTCGAGCACGCCCGCGACCAGCTCCGGGTCCAGCGCGGAGGTCACCTCGTCCAGCAGCAGCACCTGCGGTCGCATCGCCAGCGCCCGCGCGATCGCGACGCGCTGCTGCTGGCCGCCGGAGAGCTGGGTCGGACGGGCGCCGGCCTTGTCGGCGAGGCCGACCAGGTCGAGCAACTCCAGGGCGCGCGCCTCCGCTTCGTCCTTGGGCAGGCCCAGGACGGTGACCGGCGCCTCGGTGACATTGCGCAGCACGGTCATGTTCGGGAACAGGTTGAACTGCTGGAAGACCATCCCGATCTTCTTGCGGATCTCCCGGACCCGCTTCTCGGGCGCGGGGAAGAGCCGCTCCCCGTCGACGGTGATCGTGCCCTCGTCCGGCTCGGTCAGCGTCATCAGCAGCCGCAGGATCGTGGTCTTGCCCGACCCGGAGGGGCCGATCAGGGTGACGTGCTTGCCGGACTCCACGGAGAAGTCGAGGTCGTCGAGCACGGTGTTGGACCCGAAGCGCTTCGTGACGTGGTCCAGGCGGATCAACTCGCTTCCGTCCACCGGGGGGTTGGCGCCCGCGTCGGGATCGTTCATCAGAGGCGTGTCAGTGGACAAGGCGTCGCTCCAGGGCTCGGATCAGCAGGGAGGCGGGACAGGAGATGAGGATGAAGGCCACGCCGATCACGGTGACGGGCTCGGTGAACTGGAAGTGCTCCTGGGAGAACAGCCGGGCCTGGCCCATCAGTTCGAGCACGGTGATCACCATCAGGATCGGGGTGTCCTTGAGCATCGCGATCACGTAGTTGCCCAGCGCCGGGACCACCCGGCGGATCGCCTGCGGCAGGATCACGGCCGTCCAGGTCCGGCGCACCGGCAGGTTCAGCGCGGTCGCCGCCTCCCACTGGCCGGCGGGCACCGCCTCGATACCCGCGCGATAGACCTGCATCGTGTACGTCGAGTAGTGCAGCCCGATCGCGAAGACACCGGTGGTCAGCGCGGAGAAGGTCAGTCCCCACTCCGGCAGCACATAGAACAGGAAGAAGAGCTGCACCAGCAGCGGGGTGTCCCGCACGAACTCGGTCACGACGCCAACCGGCCAGCGCACCCAGCGAGTTGGCGTCCGCATCAGCAGCGCCCACACCAGGCCCAGCACGAACGAGATCAGCGACCCGAGGACCAGGATCTCCAGGGTGACCTTCAGGCCGTCCCAGAAGTACGGCATGAAGTCGCTCACGGCGCTCCAGTTCCATTTCACGCGACCCCACCTCCGACACTCACGCTCCGGCTCCGCTTGGACTCGGTGCTCGCGGGCGCCTTGCCGATCCCCGCCCTCAGCTTCTTCTCCAGCCCGCGCATCAGCCGGGTGAGCGTGAAGGCGATCACGAAGTAGATCAGCAGGACGTACGCGTAGATCTCCGCGCTCTGTTGCAGCGCGAGCCGCACCAGGTTGGCGCTGAAGGTGAGATCGCCCATGCCCATGACGGACACCAGGGCGGTGCCCTTGAGCAGTTCGATCAGCAGGTTGCAGAAGGGCGGGATCATCTCCGGCACCGCCTGCGGCAGCAGGATCAGCCGCATCCGCTGCCAGGGTGTGAAGCTCAGCGCCACACCGCTCTCCTGCTGGGCCGGGTCGACCGCGTTCAGCGCGCCGCGCACGATCTCGGTGCCGTACGCGCCGTAGGTCAGGCCGAGGGCGAGGGTGCCCGCCCACAGGGGGACGAGCTGCCAGCCGAAGGCGACCGGCAGGACGAAGAACACCCAGAAGATCATGACGAGGGCGGAGGTGCCGCGGAACACCTCGGTGTAGAAGCCGGCGAGGAAGCGCACGATCCACAGCCGGTGGGTGCGGGCGATGCCGACCGCGAACGACACGACGGTCGCCAACAGCGCGCTGAGGACGAGGAGTTGGACGGTGGTCCAGATCCCCTTCAGGACGAGTTCCCAGAGTCCGGAGGTCATCCGCCGCAGAGCTCCTTCGCGGTGAGGTCCGTCATCTCGGCCTTCGTGAACCCGAAGGGCCGCAGGATGCGGAACAACTCCCCGCTCTTCTTGAGCCGGTGGAGCTCGACGTTGAAGGCGTCGCGCAGCTTCGACTCGGTCGGCCGGAACGCGAACGCGCCCCCGTCGATCCGCGGTTTCCCGTCGACGAGCGGTGCGAAGGGCCGGGTCGACTCCGCCTTCGCCGACTTCTTCACGACGGCGCGGGTGGTGAGCGCCGTACCGGCGAAGACGTCGACACGCCCCGCCTCTACGGCGTTCAGTCCGGCGACCTGGTCCGGCACGATCAGGATGTCGCCCTGCTTGTACCCGGCGTCGACGGCGTGCTGGATCTGCGCGTACCCGGTGCCGGTGGCGAACTTCGCCTTCTTCGTGACGACGTCCTTGTAGTCGAGCAGCCCCTTCGGATTGCCCTTGCGCACGACGAACGCGTCGAGCACCTGGTAGTCCGGGTCGGCGAAGACGACCTGCTCACAGCGTTCCGGGGTCACGTACATCCCGGCGGCCACGACGTCGAACTGCTGCGAGTTCAGCCCCGGGATGAGCGAGCCGAACTCGGTGGGCACGGGCTGCACCTTGTCGACGCCGAGCCGCTTGAAGATCGCTTCCGCCAACTTCGGTGCCTCACCGGTGAGTCGGCCGTCCGTGTCGATGTACCCGAACGGGATCTCACCCGCTATCCCCAGCCGTACGATGCCCTGCGCCTTCAGCCGGTCGAGCAGATCACCGCCGCTCGTGGCCGACGCGGTGGCCACACGGCTGCAGCCGGCCGCGCCCAGCGCACCGGCCGCCGCCACCCCGGCGAGCAGTGCCCGACGGGTGTGACCCGGCGGGTGGCCGGATGTGTGTCTGTCGTTCCCAAGTGGTGGAGCCATGGGCGCGCAGCTACCCGACCGCATCAGGGTTATGCGCCCCGGACCGCGTGACGGTTCACTTCAGCGAGGTCCCACTCGCAAATCGGAACGTCTGTTGCCGGGCAAAGCCGCTGGTGGAGCGCGCCTCACCGGCCCGCACTGTGATCTGGAACGCATTCCCGCCCGCCGACGACGTCCACCGCGCCAAGCGCGCCCGCGACGAGATCCACGCCCACTTCCCGCCCATCGCGGAAGAGGCTCAGCTATCGGCCGGCGTGAGTCCGGCGGGCGTGAGTCCGGAAGATGTGAGTCCGGAGGATGTGGCCCCGGCCTCGAACAACGCGTGCGCAGCACGCAGCACCAGGTCGTCGCGGTGTCGCGCCCCCACGATCTGCATCCCGACCGGCAGCCCGTCGCCGTCGCTGCCCACCGGGACGGTGGCGGCGGGCTGCTGGGTCAGGTTGAAGGGGTACGTGAACGGGGTCCAGCCGGTCCAGCGGCGGTACCCCGAACCCTTGGGGACCTCGACTCCCGCCTCGAACGCGGTGATCGGGAGAGTCGGCGTGACGAGGAGGTCGTAGCGCTCGTGGAACAGGCCCATCCTGCGGCCGAGTTCCGTGCGGACATCGACCGCCGCCAGATAGTCGAGCGCGGAGAGGCGAGCCCCGGCGGCGCTGATCTCCCGCAGTCCGGGGTCGAGCAACTCCCTTTGCTGCCGGGTGAGTTTCTCTGTCACCCGAGCCGCCCCGCTGAACCACAGGGTGTGGAAGGCGTCCACCGGGTCAGTGAAGTCGGGGTCCGTCTCCTCGACGTACGCGCCGAGTGCGGCCAGCCGCTCCACGCCCCGCCGTACCGCCGCCGCGACCGCCGGACGGACCGCGACCTGGCCGCCGAGGGACGGCGAGTACGCGATCCGCAGGCCCCGGATGCCGTGCGCGAGGCCCGACGTGAAGGACGTCGGCGGGCGGTCCAGGCCCGACCAGTCGCGGGCGTCCGGGACGCCGATCACGTCCAGCAGCAGCGCCGCGTCCGCCGCGTCCCGGGTCATCGGGCCGACGTGCGAGAGCGTGCCGAACGCGCTCGCCGGGTACAGCGGCACCCTGCCGTACGTCGGCTTCAGGCCGAAGATCCCGCAGAAGGACGCGGGGATACGGACGCTGCCGCCGCCGTCCGTGCCCAGCGACAGCGGTCCCGCGCCGAGGGCAACGGCCGCCGCACTGCCGCCACTTGAACCGCCGGCCGTGCGCGCGGGGTCGTGCGGGTTGCGGGTGACGCCGGACAGCGGGGAGTCCGTGACGCCCTTCCAGCCGAACTCCGGGGTCGTCGTCTTGCCGAGGAACACCGCGCCGTGCTCGCGCAGTCGGGCCACCGAGGGCGCGTCCTCGTCCCAACTGCCGCGCTCCGCAACGGTTCTGGAGCCGCGCAGGGTCGGGGCGCCGCGCTGGAGCAGGATGTCCTTCACGGTGACCGGCACCCCGTCCAGCAGCCCGGCCGGCTCCCCGCGCCGCCAGCGCTCCGCCGACTCGGCAGCCCGGGCCAACGCGCCCTCCGCGTCGAGCCGTACGAACGCGTTCACTGCGGGCTGGATCTCCTCGGCCCGGTCCAGGGCCGCGCGGGTCGCCTCCACGGGGCTGAACTCCCCTCTGCGGTAACCGTCCAGGAGCCGTACGGCGGTCAGCTCGGTGAGTTCGGTCGTCATCCGGCCCTCCAGAGTGGGGAGTTCAGTGCCCGGGTACGTACCCACGCTTCTTGTCGACCACGTTCGGCAGCGGCTTGCCCGCCTCCCATCTCTCGTACGCCGCGACGAACTGCGTGCCGAGTTCGTCCCGCCAGCCGACCGTGTCGCCGCTCATGTGCGGGGAGATGATCAGCCCCGGGACCTGCCACAACGAGCTGTCGGGGGTGAGGGGTTCGGCCTCGAAGACGTCGAGGGCGGCGCCCGCGATCCAGCGCTTGGTGAGTGCCTCCGCGAGCGCGTCCTGTACGACGAGTTGGCCCCGGCCCACGTTGATGAACCGCGCCGAGGGCTGCATGCAGCCGAACCGGCGGGCGTCGAACAGGCCCCGCGTCTCGTCGGTGAGCGGAGCCGCCGCGATCACCCAGTCGGCGCGGGCCATCAGCCGGTCGAGCTCGCCGGGACCGTGGATACCGGTGCGCGGGGTGCGGCCGACCAGGGCGGTCGTCACGCCGAGTGCCTTTAGCGTACGGACGATCGCCCGCCCGATCGGCCCGGAACCGACCACGCAGGCGCGGGTGCCGGACACCCGCTGCCCCTCCCGGTGCCGCCAGGTCCGCTCCCGCTGGAGGTCCAGCGTGCGCGGCAGATCCTTGGCCATCGCGAGGACGAGGGCGGCGACGTACTCGGCGATCGGCTGGTCGAAGACGCCCCGCGCGTTGGTCACCACCGTCTCGGAGTCGGCGAGTTCGGGGCACAGCACATGGTCCACGCCCGCGCTGGCCGTGTGCACCCAGCGCGGTCGCGGGCCCTCGCCGGGCCAGGCGTCGCGTACCGCGCGCGAGGCGAAGTCCCACACCAACAGGACGTCGGCGGACGGCAGTTGATCCGCGAGCGTGGACGCGTCGGCGTGCTCGACGCGCACCCGGCCGGTGAGCCTGCCGAGCCGGGGCAGCGGATCGGCGTCCAGGACGAGAAGGGTGGGCAGGGCGGCGGGAGTTGCGGTCATGCGAAGCCGTTTCTCGCGGGAAGCACAGTGGGAAGCACCGGGCGCGGCCGTCCGACATGCGCGGATTGACACGCTCGCACTCGAACTCACCTTCGTCAACATGGACGCCCGTACGGAACGTCGTCACCTTGTCTCTCTCGGTGAGGCCGGTGCGGGACGGCATCTCGCCGCGGGCGTCGTATCGGCCAACCAGGTCACGATGGGGGCAG
Source organism: Streptomyces sp. NPDC101776 (assembly GCF_044766845.1). Lineage (NCBI taxonomy): Bacteria > Bacillati > Actinomycetota > Actinomycetes > Kitasatosporales > Streptomycetaceae > Streptomyces > Streptomyces sp. NPDC101776. Next base: position 11,213 of record NZ_JBIWMV010000002.1, read on the forward strand.
TCCCGCGCCGACTGGGTACGCGTGCCGTGGGCCCCTATCGGGTGCGACCGGACGAGTCCGCGCGCCACGGGGGCCGGCACCGCCGGAAGAACACCAGGAAGGCTGGTCATGACCGCACTCGGATTCCTCTACCCGGGCCACTCCGCCGAGGACGACTACCCGCGCATCGAACAGCTCCTCGGCAGCGACGTCCGCCTCGACCTGGTCCACACGGACATCGGCGAGGACGCGCACAGCGTGGACGCCCTGCGCGAGCTGGGTTCCCCCGAGCGGCTCACCGCGGGCGTCGGGCAACTGCGCACGTCCGGCGCCGAGGCCGTCGTCTGGGCCTGCGCCGGCGGCAGCTTCGTCCACGGCTGGGAGGGCGCCCACGAGCAGGTGCGCGCCCTGGCCCGGGCGGCCGGCCTGCCGGCGTCGTCGACAGCCTTCGCCTTCGTCTACGCGGCGAAGGAGCTGGGGGTGCGACGGGTGGCCGTAGGGACGACATACCCGGACGACGTGGCCGCGCTGTTCGCGGACTTCCTGCGGGCCGGGGGAGTGGAACCGGCCGTGGTCCGCGCCTCCGGCGAGGTCGGCGCCCGGGGCCGCGACGAGGTGTTCGCGCTGGCCCGTTCCGTGGACGGCCCGGACATCGAGGCGGTCCTCCTGCCGGACACCGCCCTGCACACGGCCGCGCACATCCCGGCCCTGGAGAAGGAGCTGGGCAAGCCGGTCCTCACCGCGAACCAGGTCGCAGTGTGGGAGGCCCTGCGGCTGGCGGACCGGAAGGTCAACGCACCGGACCTGGGCGCGCTCTTCACGAGGGAACCGCTCGTCCAGGTCGGCTGAGCCGCCCGTCGGCCCGGGAATAAAGCGGAGACAGCCTCCTGTTAGCCCGGAAAGGAACCGCACAGCTCACAACAGGAGGCACCCACCGTGGCGGCTGACGACGAGGTCCCGGGCACGACCGACGAGATCCGGGGTACGGCGCGCGGCACCGCCCCCGTCCCCCTCTCCGTACTGGACCTGGTGACCGTGGGCGCCGGCCGCACCGCCACGGACGCGCTGCGCACCAGCGTGCGGATCGCCGAGCTCGCCGAGTCGCGCGGCTTCCACCGCTACTGGGTCGCCGAGCACCACTCGATGCCGGGCGTCGCCTCCTCCTCGCCCGCCGTGATCCTGGCCCACCTCGCGGCCCACACGGACCGCATCCGCCTCGGCTCGGGCGGCGTCATGCTCCCGAACCACGCGCCGCTCGTCATCGCGGAACAGTTCGGCACCCTGGAGGCGCTGGCCCCGAACCGCGTCGACCTCGGCCTCGGCCGCGCCCCCGGCACCGACGGCGCCACCGCCGCCGCCCTGCGCCGCACCGAGCGCCTGAACGAGGGCGCCGACGACTTCCCCGAGCAACTCGCCGAACTCACCCGCTTCTTGGACGACGACTTCCCCGACGGCCACCCCTACGCCCGCATCCACGCGGTCCCCGGCCCGATCCAGTCGACCTCGCCCGGCGGCGTCCAGTCCCCGCACCGCCCGCCGATCTGGCTGCTCGGCTCCTCCGGCTTCAGCGCCCGGCTGGCCGGCATGCTCGGCCTGCCCTTCGCCTTCGCCCACCACTTCTCCGCGCAGAACACCGTCCCGGCCCTGGACCTCTACCGCGAGTCCTTCCGCCCGAGCGCGGTGCTCGACGCGCCGTACGCCTTGATCGGTGTCTCCGCCCTCGCCACCGACGACGAGAAGGAGGCCCGCCGCCAAGTGCTGGCCGCCGCCCTCAACATGGTCCGGCTGCGCACCGGCCGCCCCGGTCTGGTGCCCACCCCGGAAGAGGCCGAGGCGTACGAATTCAGCCCCATGGAGCGGGAGTTCATCACCTCCTGGAATGCCAACGTCATCCACGGCACGGTCGACGAGGTCCGCACCGGCCTCGACGATCTGCAAAAGCGCACCGGCGCCGACGAGTTGATGCTCACGTCCCACGCCCACAACGCGGACCTGCGCCTGCGCTCGTACGAACTGATCGCCGACGCCTACGAGTTGACGGCCGGTCAGGCCTGAGACCCCGACAGTCCTCAGGCCTGATTGCAGGCCGTGGTCCCCAGTAGCTCGGAGATACGATCCGGCGCCACCGGACGGGAGTACAGCCACCCCTGTCCGGTGTCGCAGCCGATGCGGCGCAGCCGGGCGGCCTGGGACGAGGTCTCCACGCACTCGGCGGTCACCGACAGGCCCAGCCGGTGGGCGAGTTGGATCATCGCCTCGACGATGACCTCGTCCGCCGGGTTCGGCGGGACACCCTCACCCTCGTACTGGAAACCGCGCACGAACGACCCGTCCAACTTCAGGACGGAGACCGGCAGTCGGCTCAGATACGCCAGGTTCGAGTACCCGGTGCCGAAGTCGTCGATGGCGATCTGCACGCCCATGTCGCTGAGCGCCTGGAGCGCCTGCAACGGCCGCCCCGCCGACCCCATCACCGCCGACTCGGTCAGCTCCAACTGGAGCAGCCGCGGGGCGAGTCCGGTCTCGGCCAGGACCTCCGCGACATCGGCGACCAGATCCGAGTCCCACACCTGACGTACGGCCACGTTGACGCTCACGAAGATCGGCGGCTCGTCCGGGTGGTCGAGCTGCCAACGGCGGGCCTGGCGGCAGGCGGTGACCAGCACCCAGCGGCCGAGCTGCACGATCGAGCCGTCCTCCTCGGCCAGTCCGATGAACCGATTCGGCGTCAGCATGCCGAACTGCGGGTGGTTCCAGCGCACCAACGCCTCGACCCCGCGCAGCCGTCCGTTCTCCATGCCCACCAACGGCTGGTACTCCAGGGTGAATTCACCCCGCTCGATGGCCGGACGGAGCGTGGAGGCCAGTGCCTGGCGGGTCATGCGGTGCGCGTTGCGCTCCGGATCGAACAGTGTCCAGCGGGACTTGCCGTCCGCCTTCGCCCAGTACAGCGTCGTGTCGGCGGCCTGCATCAGACCGGTGGCCGTCGTACCGGCCGCCTGCCGCTCGACCACACCGATCGACGCCGACAGTGACAGCCGCTGCCCGGACAGGTCGAAGGGTGCCTGGAGCGCCTTGAGCACCGACTCGGCGAGATCGGCCAGTTGATCGGTGCCGGTCGAGTCCTCGACGAGCAGCGCGAACTCGTCGCCGCCCAGCCGCGCCACCAGCGGGGCGGTGGCCCGGGCAAGGCCCGCCTCGTCCGCGCAGCGCGTCAACCGCTCGGCCACGGCCGCCAGCAGCCGGTCGCCGACGCGGTGGCCGAGCGTGTCGTTGACCGCCTTGAAGCCGTCCAGATCCAGATAGCACAGGCCGATCCGCCCGGTGCCGCCCCGCTCGTACGACTCCGCCTCCAGCGCGGCCGAGAGCCGCTCGAAGAACAGGGTGCGGTTGGGCAGCCGGGTCACCGGGTCGTGCATCTCCAAGTGTCGTAGCCGCGCCTGGAGTTCACGGCGGGCGCTGATGTCGGTGAGTGACAGCAGCACACCGTGTTCGGCGGCCGGCAGCGGCGCCGCGGTCACCTGCACCCACAGGTGGTGCCCGTCGGGGTGCTTGACCCGGCGGGTGCAGCTCAGCTTGGCCTGCCGGCCGCCGAGCACCTCGCGATAGGCGTGCCAGGTGCGGGCGTCCGCCTTCAGGTCCATCAGATCGGCCGCGACCAGCCCGGTCAGGGCCGCGCCCGGCTTGCCGAGCAGCGCGCCGAACGTGTCGTTCGCGCTGACGACCAGACCGTCGCGGTCCACGACGGCCATCGCCAGAGGGGCCACGGAGAAGGCCGACCCGTACGGGCCGGTCGCGGAGAAGCCGGACCCCAGCGGTCCGCCTTCGGGAACACTGACACGAGGCGATGCCTCGCCATTACTCTCTGTTACGGCTGGCCGGATGAGGTCTGCCGCGGGTGCCGGCCCTTCGGACGTTCCGCTCACCGCTCGCTCCCGCAGTGCACTCGATCTTCGGATGGGTCTCGTCGGGATGGCCGACCGGGTGGGGGGCCGCCGTGCCGTGTCCGTGCAGGAAAGTGTGCCGATCATAGAGGTTGGCCCCCGGCCCTTCCAGCCACTGTCCAGTGTCCAGGAACAACGGCCGGTTCCGTCAGATCGTTTCCGCCCGCACCTGGACGGGTTCTTCAAATGGCCGACCACATGTGACGTTCCGTGAGTGTTTCCGGATGTCGGTCCGGGCGTGTCCCGGCCGTCCGGGGCGGCCCCCTCACCCTTCTGGTGCAGATAAACAGGGCGTACCCCAACAAACCATCACAGGCTGGGTGTCGGTGTCCCGTGAACCCGCTCCCGGAGGTCCAACGTGCCGTGTCAGCTCCCCCTCAAGGGGCTCTCCCGTACGGCGCTCAAGGGGCTCGCGCAGTGGCGGACGCGACCCGGACTGCGCGGTACCGCGGCCGTGTTCACCACCATGTCCGCGCTCGCCGCGACCTCGATCATGTCCAGCCAGTCGGTCGCCGAGCCCTTCTCGACCACACCCTGTGCCCTCAAGCGCACCGCGGCCCACCACTCGGAGGGCCTGGACACCTGGAACACCGCCTACGCGCGCCCCACCCGCCCGCTCGACGCGGTGATGATCTTCCTCTCCTTCCCTGACGCGACCCCGCGGGCCACCCCCACCGCGCTGGCCGCCGACCACTTCCCGGCCACCACCCGTTTCTACGAACGCGCCTCCTACGGCCGGTTCACGCTCCGCCCGCACCCGCTGCGGAACTGGATCCGCATGCCGCACCCGTCGACGTCGTACGCCATACAGCGCGACTGGAACCCGGTGAACCGCGCCGCGTACCTGCGCGACGCGCTCGCCGCCGCCGACCCCGAGGTCGACTTCTCGCGCTACGACATCGTGTACTTCGTCGCCGATCCGGACGCGCCCGGTGTCGACTCGGACGCGACCAAGGTCGTGAACCTGGACACCCCGCTGCGGGCCGACGGCACGGACATCCGGCGGGTCGTCACCGTGTTCGAGAAGCACCCGCCGGACCGGCTCGTCCTCGCCCACGAGACCGGGCACGTCTTCGACCTGCCGGACCTCTACCACCGGCCGGTGGACGGCAAGGGCGACTGGGACACCTATGTCGGCGACTGGGATCTGATGGGCAGTCAGTTCGGGCTCTCCCCGGACCTGTTCGCCTGGCACAAGTGGAAACTGGGCTGGCTGGATCCGCGCCAGGTGGTGTGCGTACGGGGGGCCGTGCCGACCCGGCTGACGCTGGAACCCGTGGCCGCCGGGCCCGGCGCCTCCCTGGCCGGCGGTGCCGCGGGCTCGCCGGCGTTCGGGCTCGGCCTGGGGGTCAAGCTGGCGGTCGTGCGCACGGGGACCGACAGCGCGCTGGCCTTCGAGGCGCGCAGTCCCGTCGGCAACGACGCCACGGGCTGCAAGCAGGGCGTCCTCGTGTACCGGGTGCGCGACGGCGCGGCCTCCGGGAGCGGCCCGATCCAGGTCGTCGACGCCCATCCGCGCACCGAGGCCTGCTGGGAGACCTCGGTCTACCCGCCGCTCGCCGACGCCCCGGTCTCCCTCGGCGAGAGCTTCACCGTGCCCGGCGACAACGTACGGGTGGAGGTGGAGGAGCGGACGGTGTCGGGGGGTTGGACGGTGGTGATCACCCCGGGGGAGGCGAACTGAGGGGGCGGAGGGCCGAGATGCACGGGCGCCCGCTCCAGTCGTCCTGAAGTCGTGTTGCAGCGCTTCGGTTCATCCTGACCGAAGCGGCACGGGCCGGCGGCGAGACGGGAGGCGGGACGCCATGGCGGGAGGACGGGCCGGGCGAGGGGCCGGAGGCGGACGACGGGGCGGGCGCGTGGCGGCGTTCCGTAAATGGCGCGACGACCTCTTGGCGGCGTTCGGTCTGCCCTGCCTCTACGCCTGCGGCGAGATCGAGCTCCAGGAACCGCCCGCCGGACATCCGGAACGACTGCGTCCGGACCGCCCGCTCACCGCGTACGAGACATGGCTGACGGGCCAGCTCGCGACGGAATCGGGCAACGGAACCGGGCATGCGAAAGGCGCCCTCGGATAACCGAGGACGCCCAGGTCAGCGACCTAATCGCTAGTGCGCCGCCAGGGACTCGAACCCCGGACCCGCTGATTAAGAGTCAGCTGCTCTAACCAACTGAGCTAGCGGCGCCTGCTGACGTCGTAGACCTTAGCATCCTGATCGGCACGAGGAAAAATCGATATCCGTACGGCGGTCCGGGCTGCCCGCACGGCCGCCCAGAGCAGGATTTCGGCGCCGGGAAGCCAGGGCCGACGGGTGTCCGGAGCGACCAGCCAGCGCGCGTCGAACGGGGCCGCCGAGGCCGCGCCGACCAGTGCCGGGACGGTCACTGCGTCGCCCTTGCCATGACACAGCAGCGGCGGGACGGACCCCGTACGGCTGTGCTCTCCGGGGTGCGCGCCCCACTCCTCCCAGCCCAGCAGCGACGGCAGCCGCTGAGCCGTGCCCGGGCCGGCGAACAGGAGCATCCGCCCCCGGTAGGTGGCGACCGGTCCGGAGCCGGGGCCCTCGTCCCACAGGCGGTCGACCATACGGCGGCCGAAGACCGCCGGGGCGCTCACCACGTCGAAGGCGGAGCCGCAGGGCAGGACGACCGGGGCGTCCGGGCGTTCCTTCCAGAAGGCGAGGGTGCTGCGCGGATACGTTTCCGCCGAGGCGAGCCAGGCGGCACCGTCCGAGGTGACGCCCGAGATGTCGAAGCGGTCGGCGAAGGGCTCGTCCTGTGTGCGGCTCATGTCCCACAGGTCTACCGGCCGTGAGTGCCCGCTCTCTGAGAGTTGCCAGAAATCGGGACAGGAGGGGGCGGGAGGGAGTATCTTGCCCGACCGGCATATGCCAGAAGGTCTTTCTGGTGGCGGTGGGACGCGGTGTGCGGTGGGGGATTGTGGGGCGGCGCGGGGGTTGTGGGGTGCCCTGGTGCCGGTGGGATGCGGTGCGCGTCGCGGGAGTTGTGCGGATGGCGGGCGTTGTGGGAGCCGTGCGTGCCACGGGAGTTGCGGGAGCCGTGGGGGTTGGTGGGTGCTGCCGGAGTTGTGGTCGCCGTGGGGATTGTGGGTGCCGCCGGAGTTGGGGGCCCAGGCCCCGGTCCCGCCTCGGGGTCACGCCAGGTCGATGGCTCCGGGGGTCACACCGGGTCGGCGCCCCCGCTGTCCCGCCCCTCCGTGCCGCGCAGCAGATCCCGGCCGAACTCGACCATCTTCTTCGCGTAGTCCTCGGTCCACTCGGCCCGCTCGGCGATGTCCGCGGGCGTCAGCCGGTCGAACCGGCGCGGATCGGCGAGCTGGGCCGCCGCGATCGCCTGGAACTCCACCGCGCGATCGGTCGCGGCGCGGAACGCGTGCGTCAGCTCCGTCGCACGGGCCAGCAGTGCGCGGGGGTCGTCTATCGACTCCAGGTCGAAGAAGTGCTCCGGGTCCTCGGCCGCCTGCGCGGGCTCGAAGAGCAGGGGCGCGGGGCGTAGCCGCGATTCGTTGCGACGCGGCGTGTGCTCCGCCATGTCTTCTCCTCCTCGTACGTCACGGATGACCCGCCTCACGAGCCGGACCACCGTCCATTGTCCCCCGGCGGCGCAAGGGGCCCCGGCATACTCCCGGGGCACCGATCCCGCACCGCGTGATTGGCTGCCCAGCGGACGGGCGCGGTATGCCTCCCCGGCCGCCGGAACCACGAGGAGCCGCAGGTCACGGTCTCCAGCCCACGGTCACAGTCATGGTCTCCATGTCACCCGGTGCTCCGCCAAGTGCGCCAGCACCGCGTGATTCGCCTCCCACCCGTCCGGGCTGTTTTCATTGGCCGCCTCCGGCGGCGTGCCGGACTCCGTCCGGCGGGAAGGCCGCCGGGCGTTCGTCGGCAGGGTGCCGGGACGCCGGTTCACGGTCTCCAGGTCACCCGGTGCTCTGCCAGATGTGCCAGCACCGCGTGATTCGCCTCCCACCCGTCCGGGAACTTCACCGTCACCCCCAACTGCACCGGCTCCGTCGACGGGTGGTCGTCCAGGAGGTCGGTGACGCCCGCTCGGCAGATCACGATGCAGGCGTGCCGGTGGCGGGAGGCGAGGACACAGAGGCGGCCCGTCTCCAGGTGGAAGGCGGTGGCGTCGGGGCGGCCGGAGAGGGGGTGGAGGACCACCGTGACGTCGAACTCCCGCCCCTGGAGCCGGTTCGCCGTGTCCACGGTGACGTCGGTGACACCCAACTCGCCCAGCGCCGCCCGGATCGCCGCCGCCTGGTCCCGGTGCGCGGTGCCCACGGCGATGCGGTCGGCGGTCAGGGGGGTGGGGTCGGGGGAGCGTTCGGATGTGGCCGCGCCGCCCCGGTCCAGCAGTCGCCGTACGACCGTCGCCACCGCCCGCACCGCCTCCGGGTCCGTACGGGGCGTGTGCCGGGCCGGCAGTTCCAGCAGGCCCCAGCCCGACTCCGCCGCCTCGTCGATCACCCGGTCCGGGCCCGAACCGTCCGACGGGACACCGAAGTTGAGGAGCCGGTCGCCGTGGCCCGTGCCGCTGCGGAAACGGGTGTACGGGTAGAACGCGTTCGACACCAGGGGTGCTGCTGATGCCGGGAGGCGCCAGGACACCGGCAGGCGGTGCTGCGGCAGGTCGGGGTTGTGCGCGAGAAGCGTCGTCACGGCAGAGGCCGAGGGGTCGTACGACAGGCCCGCCCACTGCTCCGCGCCGACGATCGCGAACGGGTCCAACTGGCCCGGGTCGCCCACGAACAGCGCCCGCTCGAACAGCCCGGCCACGGCCAGCAGCGAGTCCGAGCGCATCTGGTACGCCTCGTCGACGATCGCGTGCCGCCACGGCTCGTCAACTTTGACGTGTGCCCACTTGGCCGCCGTAGAGATGACGACCGGGAGCCCGGCCAGCTCACCCGCCTTCGCCGACTTCCGTACGTTCGGCAGGTCGTCCAGCGCCTTGTCGTACGGGTCCGCGTCACTGCTGTGGAGGCGGCCCACGGGCAGCTCGCCGTTCTTCTCGGCGAGCCGGACGACAAGGTCGTCGACCTGCGCGTTGGTCTGCGCGACCACCATCAACGGGCGCCCGGCGGCGGCCAGTTCGAGCGCCGCGCGCACGACGAGGGTGGACTTTCCGGCACCGGGCGGGGAGTCGACGACGACTCCGCGCGCGGTGCCGTGCAGGGTGTCGCGGAGGATCGCGTCGGTGGCGCGGCCCGCCTCGGCACCGGGGTCGAACACGGCGGTCACAGCACGTCCTCCTCGGTCACCGGATCGGCGGATTCCTGAACGGCCCTCTCCTCGCCCGGCGGGCCCCCGTGCGTCCACGGTGTCTCCTCCTGGTCGGGGAGTTTCGCGCCGCCGCGCTGCTCGTGCTCGAACAGCGTGAAGCAGATCCGGTCGCCCTTCGTCGGCAGTGAACCGGTCTCCGGCTCCTTGCCGCGGCCCATCTTGTCGACGACCCGGAGGACGATGAGAGCGCCGTCCTCCTCACGGCCCACGAACTCCGCCGACTGCGGTTTGCCGCCCAGCGAGCGGAACACCTTCACCCGCTCCCCGAGATGCGGCCGGTCGTCCGTGCGCACGGTCACCAGCGGGCGCGGGCGGGGGCTCTTGCCCTCGCTGTACGCCATGACGACATCGATGACCTCGCCCGCGAACGCCTCCCCGGTGAGCCGTCGCCCGGCCATCACCAGCGGGTCGTCCAGGGCCTCCTGGGCATCGAGCCGGGCCTGCTCCCGCTCGCGCGTGGCGAGCTTGTTGGCCGCGGTCACCGCGTCGTCGCGGCGCGGCTGCGGGGGCTCACCGGCGACGATCCGGTCCCGGTGACCGGTGAACGACCAGCGGTCCCGGGTCCACCGGTCGACGGCGTGCGGGCCCTCCGGCAGCGCCCGCAGCAGGTCGAGTCCGTGCCACACCGCGTCCCAGGTGGGGCGGGTGATGCTCTCGACCAGGGACCTGATCTCCCGCTCGGCGGCGGTGAGTTCACCGAGCCGGTCGTCGGCCTCCAGGCCGTCCTCGGCGGCGGCGAGGGCGGTACGGGCGCGGTCGTAGCGCTCGATGGCGGGGGCGAGCAGCTTGTTGTCGAACGCCGGGTCCGTGGCCGGACCGGCCGGCGGGCACACCAACTGGCCCCGGGCGTCCCGCCGTAGCTCCGCGTCGAGTGCGGCCTCGGCGCCGGGGACGCCGTCCGGCGGGTCGATCCAGGCGAGCAGCGCGCCCAAGTGCTGGTCCTCCAGGCTGGACTGGCCGGTGGCCCAGTGCCGGCCGAGCACCTCGGTGAGCGCGAGCAGCAGCGCCGAACCGGGCACCCGGGCCCGCTCCCCGAAGTGCGTCAGCCACCGCCCGAGCAACGGCACGCGCGGGGGCGCGGGATGCGGGGTCTCCGGGTCCTGCTCGGCCGTACGGCGAAACCGCATCGAGCGCCCCAACAGCCGTACCAGCTCGATGCCCGCGCGGCTCGGCACGATCAACTGCGGGGCGTCCGCGCACAGTTCGACCTCGACCTTGACCCGCTTACCGGTCTCCGGATCGGTCTCGTTGCGCTCGGCCGCCTCGACCTCGTCGGCGTACGTGTCGATGTACGGCAGCACCACATCGGCCAGTTCGGCGAGGAACGCGAACCTCAGGTCCCGGTCACGCGGCTGCGCCACGACCAGCAGACGCGGCGCGTCCCGGTCCGTGCCGACGAGCGCGCCCAGGGGTGCCCCGGCCTCACCGGCGGTGGTGAGCGGCACGAGGACGAGCGGGCGCTCGGAGAGGTGCCGGTGGCGGACGGTGGCGGCGGGTTGGGCGCGGCCGGTGTGAACGGCCTCCAGGCGGGCGAGAGTTGAGATCAGCGACACGGGGCTCCCTCCTGGAGCTCGTCCAGGACTCCCTGTCGGCTTCCCGCTGCCTCCAGGTGGGGCGCCAGCGCCTCGGCCCGCAGTTCGGCCGCCCTGCGCAACGCGGCCACCGCCGGGTCGTCCGGGTCGCCGGACTCGCCGTGGGCCGCCGACAGGACCTCGTCGACCGTCGTCAGGTCGCCCAACTCGGCGCGCAGGGACCGGCCGAGGGTGGTGACCGCGCCGGAGGTACGGGAATGGTCGCGGCAGTGGAAGGCCAGTTCGCAGGCGGCCAGGCACTCGGGGGCGTAGGCCGCGGGGACCGATTCGACCGCTGCGGTCAGCTCGGCGGGCGGGCGGTCGGGGGCGAAACAGGTGCCCTCGGGGAGGGCGTCGGCGATGTCCTCGATGCGGGTGAGGCGGGCCAGTTGGCGCCCGGTGACCGCGCGCTGCTTGCGGACGTCGACGGCGGACGCGGTCGGCAGGTTCGAGAAGTCCTTCGGGCAGACGAGCAGCACGCGGGTGCGCACCCGCGGAACGGGCTCCAGACGGGCGGCGACCTCCTCCAGGGCCAGCACGTACACCGCCGACTGGCGGGCCGCCGCGCCGACCTTCGCCGGGTCCGCCGAACCGTCCAGCATCGGGAAGGACTTGATCTCCACGACCGTCCAACTGCCGTCCGGGTGCACGACCACCGCGTCCGGCTCAAGGAAGGCCGGGGAGCCCGCCACGTCGAGGGCGAGCATCGGGTGGTCCAGCAAGGTCCAGGCGGCGGCCTCGCGCAGCGCCAGCGCCGTACGGGCCGCGCGCCCTTCGGGGCCGATCGCGGACAGATCGGGCACCCGCGCGCGGGTCGGCGGCTCGGCGCCCGGGTCCAGCTTCTCGTGCACCAGGCGCAGCAGCTCCGCGCCGCCGTCCGCCTTGACCCGGGCCTCGAAGGCGTTGCCCCGCATGAAGGCGAACTGGGACTGCCCGAAGGCCGACGGCGAGCCGAGCGCGTCGGCCAGCACCGCCTTGTTCACCCCCGCGCCGTCCAGGATCGCCCGGCGCTTGCAGCCCGGGTTCGCCGCCAGCGCCGCGAGGGCGCGCGCGTCCAGCGCCTTGGCCGGGACGTCAGGGCCGCGCAGCTCAGCGAGCCGGTGCCGGAGCGCCGTCCCCCGCGTCCGTGGGGGAGGCACCCGGCTCGGCTCCGGTACCGAGCTGTGATTCGCGCTGCCGTGGAATTCGCTCACCCGGGGAAGTCTGGCATCCGCCACTGACAATTGAGGTTTCAGTGGCGCGAGAGGCGTCACGGGACGCCGCATTCGCGAGGTCGCGGGAGCGGGCCGCGACGAGTGAGCCGCGCCCCTCGAACCGCGTCCTGATCCGGTCCGCGGCCTTCATCACCCGCGGTGCCAGCAGGAACCCGAGCCCCATCACGGCCACACCTGCGACCGCGTCGAGGAGATAGTGGTTCGCGGTGCCCATGACCACGATCGCCGTGAGCAGCGGATAGGCGACACCGAGGACCTTCGTGAGCCGCGTGCCGCCGTAGCGCCACAGCATCACCCCGCACCACAGCGCCCAGCCGCAGTGCAGGCTCGGCATCGCCGCGTACTGGTTCGTCATGCCGCCCAGGCCGCGCGGCGCGCTCGCGTCGCCGCCCCACCAGCCGTACGAGCTGTACTCGGCCATCGTGTCGACGAAGCCGTAGCCGGGGGAGAGCAGCCGGGGCGGGCAGGTCGGGAGGAGGGTGAAGCCGATCAGGCCGATGAACGTGGACGTCATCAGCCAGGTGCGGGCCGCGCGGTAGACGTGCGCGCGTGACCGGAACAGCCAGATCAGGATCGCGGGCGTGACCAGGTAGTGCAGCGACGCGTACCAGAAGTCGGCCGGGATGCCGAGCCAGGCCTCGCGGGTGAAGAGCCGGTTGAGCGGGTGCTCGGCGTTGATGTGCAGGGCCTTCTCGATGCGCAGGATCGCCAGACCGTGGTCGACGGCGCTCGCCGTGTCGCCCCTGGCCAGCAGCCGGCCCGCCGAGTACGACGCGTACACCATGAGGATCAGCGGCAGCTCGGTCCACCAGCGCAGCCGGGCTCGCCCGTCCGCCTCGATGCCTGGTGTCTCGGTCTGCGGCATCCGATCGCCCTCCCCCTTCTGCTCTGGTGCGGTGCCCGGTGGTCCGGCTTCCCGGTAGCCCGGTCGGGACACTTTACGGCGTATGCGGGCGCCCTGTTTCGGGCGCCCCCGGACCTCAAAGACGCAGAGATCGCCCCCCGGGTTGCCCTTTTCAAGGGTGAGCGATGATGGAGTGACCCGCCTCTCGTTTTCTCCCGGAAGGGTCCCCCATGGCACCGCGCATCCTGTTGGCCCGGCACGGACAGACGGAATGGTCGCTGTCCGGGAAGCACACCGGCAGGACCGACGTCCCCCTCCTCGAAGAGGGCCGACGCGGCGCGAAGGTGCTCGGTGAACGACTGCACAGGCCCCCCTTCGACGGCCTCCCCGGGGTGGAGGTGCGCACCAGCCCGCTGGCACGCGCGCGTGAGACCTGCGAACTAGCCGGCTTCGGCGACCGCGCGACCACCTGGGACACCCTCATGGAGTGGGACTACGGCGCCTACGAGGGCCTGACCCCGGAGGAGATCCGTTCCGTACGCCCCGACTGGCTGATCTGGCGCGACGGCGTCCCCGAAGGGGAGACCCTCCCCGAGGTGACCGCCCGCGCGGACGAGGTCGTCGCCTGGGCCCGCGCCGAGGACCGCGACGTCCTGGTCTTCGCCCACGGCCACATCCTCCGCTCGATCGGCGCCCGCTGGCTCGGCCTGCCGATCGACTTCGCGGCGCGGATACGCCTCAACCCGACGTCCCTGTCGATCCTGGGCTGGGCCTACGGAGACCCCGCGATCGAGAGCTGGAACGACGTCGGTCACATGGTTGCCCTTTAGGGGCGCGAGGCTGTGTCGATGTGCGGCTCCGCCGCGTGGGCGCGACCAGCCCCCACCGACCGGCAGCCAAAGAACTACACCGCAGTACGAGGCAACCCCGAGTGCCTCTCCAGAAACGTGGACACCCCCGATGCCCGCCGATGAGGCAACAGCACCCGAGCCGTCCCCGCCAACATCGTCTGAATCCGAGACGACTGCACCAGATCCAAAAGATCAAGCACCCGCATCCCCGCAGTAGCCGCCTCGTCCGGACGCCCACCGCGAGCCAGGTCATCCGCCAGCTCAGCCATGTAAAGCGCGATGTTCCGAGTGAAATGCGGATCCTGAAGATGCGCCGCCCGCCGCGCGTGCCGTGCCGCGCGAGGCCAGTCGCCCAGCGTCGACCAGCACTGCGCCTCAAGTCCCTCCAACTCGGCCTCTCCGTAGAAGCTCATCCACTCCGGGTCGGCATCCGAGTGCCCCCGCTCGAAGAGCGCCTGCGCACGGGCCAGCGCCTGCTCGCAGCCGGTGCGGTCGGCGAGCCCCGCCCAGCCGCCCGCCTCGCGCAGCGCGAGCAGCGACATCAGGCGGGCGGACCCCAGCGGGCGTCCGACGCGCTGCGCGGCCTGCGCGGCGCGCACCGCTTCCCGTGGCCGGCCGGCGTCCCGCGCGAGGAACGCCGTATTGCAGAAGGCGTGGGCCTCAAGGCCGGGGTCGCCGGTCATGCGGGCGGTGGCGAGGGCTTCCGCGTAGTGCGAGCGGGCGTCGTCGAAGCGGCCGGAGTCGTGGGCCAGCCAGCCCACCGAGATGGCGAGTTCACCGGCTCCGGAGTGCAGTCGCTCGGCGACCGACTGCCGGGTGGTGCCCGCGTCGAGCAGGGCGTAGGCGGCGCGCAGCGGGGCCGCCGCGCGCCGGTAGAGGCCGTCGGCGCCGTGCCGGTCGTCGAGCAGCCGGATTCTGCGGACGGCCTCTTCCAGGGCGCCCGCCTCGCTCGTCCCGGGGCGGCGGACGGAACGTTCCGCTGCCACGGCGTCCAATGTGAGCCCGAGCGGGCCCAGTGTGCCGGCGGCCACCGTGACGGTGCCACCCCTCATGAATGCGCGACGCAGCACGTCGCTCTCCTCGCGGTTCTCGTGGTTCTCGTGCGTGTCGTACGGGTCCTGTGTGTCATACGGCTCGTACACCTCTCCCGTCTCACCTGTCCCGGTGACCTCATCCGTGGTGCGGGCCGGGCTTGTGGGGTGTGCGGGGGGCGTGTCCTCGGCGGTGCGCGCCCCGCGTCCGCGTACGGACGAGCGGGGCGCGAAGCCGAGGTCGGCGAGCGTGCGGCCGGGGAACATGTGCAGGAACACCCGTTCGTACGCGTAGTTGGGGCAACGGATCTCACCGGCTTCGACGCGGCCGACGTAGCGCGCGTCACAGCTGACCCGCTCGCCGATCTCCCGCGCTGACCGGCGTACGGCCGCGGCGAACTCCGCCGGTGAGCGCTGTCCGCGCAGCCGCCGGAAGGCGAGATTGGGTCTCGGTGGTTGGGGGAACGGGGACGGGGTCACCATTGACGACGCCATGGCCGGGTCCTCTCGTGCGAACCGTCGAACCATGCCGGATTCAGGGTGACTTGTTGAGTGACGCCCTGTTTCCAGCGGGCAAGAACGTACCTGCTGTGCACGACCCGCCACGCAGGGTTTGGCTACAAACCGGATATCTCATCCGGGATCTGCCATGAACTGCCATCCTTTGCGGCGGACTTGTGCCGTAGCCGTTGACGCTTCAACGCGTTGAACCCCATGGACCCGGGAGCCACCCGACTCCCGACCCGCTCGTCCAAGGAGGGGTTCCGTGGTGGAGACCGGGATGGAGACCAGGCAGAGCGTCGATCCTCGAATGCCGAGCGCGGAGTGCAGTGCGCCCCCGTTCGTGGACTCGCCCTGTGACCTGGTGACGGTGCCGACGCGGCAGGGGCTGGAAGCGGTCGACATCCTGCGGCGCGGCGCGTGCGACGGGGTCGGCCCCGTCCTGCACGACGACGGCGACGACACGCTCGGCTTCCTGGTACCGCCGGGCACGGCGGCGGCGTGGGACCTGCCGGGCAGCACGTGTACGGAGACCAACGGGCGGGGTCTTCACCTCGCCCCCGACCCCGAGCCCCCCGTCGAAGGCTCCGACTGGCTGCTGCCTCCCGGTGACGCCGACCTCGCGACCGACCCGGAGGTGCTGCGGGCCGCGCTGGGGGAGGCGGCGCGGTTGATCGAGGCGGCGGACGGGTGTCGGTGAGTTCTCCGTGCCGGTGCGTGGAGGACGGCCGTCGGTGCCGCGCGCGCCGTACCGTCCAGGGCCCCCGATAATGGGCCAATGGGAAAGTCCAGGAACACCCGGCGAGGTGGTGCCGGTGCCGACGACGCCGTCGTCGAGGCCGTCGACGGTGGGCTCGCCGAGCTGATACCCGACCGGGATCGCGCCCGTGCCTGGACCCTCCTGATCGACGGGGCGCCGCAGTCCTACGTCGATCTCGACGACCCGGCGTACCTGTCCTTCGAGTACCAGCGGCGGCTGGGGCACGTCATCGATCTCGCCGCGCCGGCCGGGAAGCCGATCCAGGCGGTGCACCTCGGTGGTGGGGCCCTCGGTCTCGCCCGGTACGTCGCCGCCACCCGCCCCCGTTCCACCCAGCAGGTCGTCGAGTTCGACGCCGCCCTCGTCCAACTGGTGCGGCGGGAACTGCCGTTGGACCCGAACGCGCGGATCAGGGTGCGGTCCGTGGACGCCCGTGCGGGACTCGCGAAGGTGCCCGAGGGGTGGGCCGACCTCGTGATAGCGGATGTGTTCAGCGGCGCCCGGACCCCCGCCCACCTCACCTCCACCGAATTCCTGGACGAGGTGCGCCGGGCGCTCAGACCCGGTGGTATCTACGCCGCGAACCTCGCCGACGGGCCCCCGCTCGCGCATCTGCGGGGTCAAATCGCCACCGTGGCCGCCCGGTTCACGGAACGCGCGCTGATCGCCGACCCGACCGTGCTGCGCGGCAAGCGGTTCGGCAACGCCGTGCTCGTCGCCTCCGACCACCCCCTGCCGCTCGCCGAGTTGACCCGGCGCGCCGCCTCCGACCCCCACCCGGGCCGGCTCCAACACGGCCGCGAACTCACCGACTTCACCGGCGGCGCCGTACCCGTGACGGACGCCGCCGCGGTCGCCTCACCGGCACCGCCCCCGTCGGTGTTCCGCTAGAGCCGGGCGCAACTCCCTCGGAAAACCTCAGTAGTTGCCCACGTCCACCCGCGGTGCCCCGTCGTGCCACGTGCAGATCACCGACACCTTGCCCGTGCCCTTGGTGAACTCCACCCGGAGCCACGAGTCCGTCTTCCACACCTGCATCGCCCAGCCCGTCCCCGGCGTCGCCGACACGAGCGTCACATAGGCCGGCGTGTAATCGAGTTCGAGCACCACCCGCCCGCCGTCGGTGTCGTAGCTCTTGACCTGGCCGGAGGCGGCGGTGGAAGGGGGAGTCGAAGGGGCGGGGGACGGACTCTCGGTCGTCGTCCTCGTCGGGGTCGGGTCCGCGGTCGGTGTCGGGGTGCCGGTCGGGCTCGGCGACGACTCCGCCCGCACCGAAGGCTCGACGGGCGGCGTCGCCTCCTGCGCGCTCGCGCCGGCCGCCGTGATGGGCAGGGCGCGCGGCGGGTCGTAGGCCGTGCCCGTCATGACCGTGTGGACGCCCCACCAGGACAGCGTGACGGCCGCGCCGGTGGCCAGCGACCAGGCCAGCACGTGCACGAATCCGTTGACGAGTCCTCTGGGCATCGCGGCCATACTGCCTCACGCGCCCCACGGGTGTCCCGGCGATGGCCATGGCTTTGTCCACAAGCGGGAGTTGTCCACAGGCCCGGATGCGGGTCGCCCGCATGGGCTACGGTGCGGCGCATGGCAAGTGTGCTCGTGGTCGAGGACGACCAGTTCGTACGCTCGGCCCTCATCCGGCATCTGACCGACGCCGCACACACGGTGCGCAGTGTCGGTACGGCACTTGAGGCGCTGCGCGAGGTCGCCCATTTCCGTTTCGACGTGGTCATCCTGGACCTCGGACTGCCCGACCTGGACGGGTCCGAGGCGCTGAAGATGCTGCGCGGGATCACCGACGTACCGGTGATCATCGCCACCGCCCGGGACGACGAGACGGAGATCGTCCGGCTGCTCAACGCGGGCGCGGACGACTACCTCACCAAGCCCTTCTCGGTCGACCATCTGTCCGCCCGCATGTCCGCGGTCCTACGACGCTCCCGTGCCGCGACCGGCGAGGCACCCCCGTCCTCGGTCCTCCGCGTCGGCGGCCTGACCGTCGACCCGCTGCGCCGCCAAGCGGACCTGGACGGCGTCCGACTCGACCTCACCCGCCGCGAGTTCGACCTCCTCGCCTTCCTCGCCGGGCGTCCCGGAGTCGTCGTGGCACGCAAGGAACTGCTCGCCGAGGTGTGGCAGCAGTCCTACGGCGACGACCAGACCATCGACGTCCATCTGTCCTGGCTGCGCCGGAAGCTGGGGGAGACGGCGGCCCGGCCGCGCTATCTGCACACCCTGCGGGGCGTCGGAGTGAAGCTGGAGCCACCGGGAGCGGAGTCGCCGCGATGAGGTGGGCACTGGTCAGGGTCTGTCTGGCGATCGCGGCGATGGTCGTCGTCGCCTTCGCGGTGCCGCTCGGCCTGGTCATCAAGGAGATGGCCCGCGACCGCGCCTTCTCGAACGCCGAGCGGGAGGCCGCAGCCGTCGCCCCCGCGCTGTCCATCACCACCGACCGGGACCAGTTGGAGAAGGTCGTCGCCTCGGCGGGCGCGGACTCCGGGATGGCCGTCCACATACCGGCGGGGGAGGGGAAGACCGCCCTCGACATCGGGCGGCAGCGCGCCGCCGGCAAGGACATCGCGACCGTACGGAAGCTGGGCCGCGCCTCCACCACCGAGGTGCCCGGCGGCTCCGTCCTGCTCCAGCCCGTCGCGCTCAGCTCCGGCGAGATATCCGTCGTCGAGGTCTACGTCCCGGAGTCCGAGGTCAGCAACGGCGTCGGCACGGCCTGGGCGGTGCTCGCCGGGGTCGGCCTCGCGCTGATCGTCGGGTCCGTCGCGGTCGCCGACCGGCTGGGCGTACGGATGGTGAAGCCCGCGCAACGCCTCGTCGAGGGCGCGCACGAACTGGGGGAGGGGAAGCTGGGCGCCCGGGTGCCAGAGGAGGGGCCGACCGAACTGCGGCTGGCGGCGGTCGCGTTCAACTCCATGGCCGACCAGGTCGTACAACTGCTGGCGAATGAGAGGGAGTTGGCGGCCGACCTGTCGCACCGCCTCCGCACACCCCTCACCGTGCTGCGGCTCAACGCGGCCTCGCTCGGGGACGGGCCGGCCGCCGAGCAGACGCGGACGGCCGTCGCGCAGTTGGAGCGGGAGGTCGACACGATCATCCGGACCGCGCGCGAGGCCAAGCCGCAGACCGTGGCCGCCGGGCCCGGCGCCGGGTGCGACGCGGCCGAGGTGGTGCGGGAGCGGATGCGGTTCTGGTCCGCGCTCGCCGAGGACGAGGGCCGCAAGGTGCGGGTGGCCGGGGTGGAACGCCCGGTGCGGATACCCGTGGCCCGCGCCGACCTGGTCGCCGCCCTCGACGCCCTGCTCGGCAACGTGTTCCGGCACACCCCCGAGGGCACGGCCTTCGCGGTCGACGTGCACAACAGCGAGGACGCGGTGATCGTGCTCGTCTCGGACGCGGGTTCCGGCATACGGGACCCCGAGGCGGCGATGGCCCGCGGGCGAGGTTCCGGCAGCGCCGGGTCGACCGGGCTCGGGCTGGACATCGTGCGCCGGCTTGCGGAGTCGACGGGCGGGGACGTCCGGATCGGCTCCTCGATGCTCGGCGGCACGGAGGTGCGGATCTGGATCCAGCTCGACGGGCGGGAGCCGGAGCGCAAGGGCCATCGCGGGGCCGTGAGACGCCGTAGACGCGGCAGATTGGTCTCGACCTTTAACCGTTCCCGATCCCTTCCTTAAGCGCGCCCTAAGATCGCCAACCCCTGTCCGGATCAAGCGCTTTGCCCGATTCCGGATCGCTAGCGTGCTGCCGCACCCACCCCCCAGGCGGACAGTGAAAGCAGGCACGCGATGAGCACCCACCGGCGCAGGATCAGCAACAGGAACAAGGTGATCGGCGGAGCGGTCGCCGCCGCGGTGATCGGTGGGGGCGCGATCATGCTGACCGGCATCGCCCAGGCGGCGAGTGTCGGCGCGGCGTACACCAGGACCAGCGCGTGGTCGACGGGATACACCGCGCAGTACGTCGTCACGAACACGACCGGCGCCCGGGAGAAGGACTGGACGCTGGAGTTCGACCTGCCGTCCGGGTCGAAGCTCAGCTCGCTGTGGAACGCCGAGTCGAGCGTGAGCGGGCAGCACATCACCGTGAAGCCGCCGAAGTGGGACCCGGACGGTCTCGCGGCCGGCGAGTCGGTGACGGTCGGCTTCGTGGTCAACGGCACGGGCCAGCCGACGAGTTGTCGCATCGACAACGCCAAGTGCTCGACGGACGGCACCGCGACCCCCGAACCGACCGGCCGTCCGACGGGGACCCCCACGCCCACACCGACTCCCACCCCGACCGCCAAGCCGACGGCCACGCCCACCCCCACCCGGACGGCCACGCCCACTCCGACCCCGACTCCGAGCAGCGGCACCGGCACCACGGCCGGCGCGGGCTTCGCCCCGTACGTCGACACCTCCCTCTACCCGGCCTTCGACCTGCTCGCCAACGTCACCGCGACCGGCGTGAAGAACTACAACCTCGCCTTCGTCACCGACGGCGGCGGCTGCACCCCCAAGTGGGGCGGTGTGTCGGATCTCGGGAGCGACGGCGTGGCCGCCCAGATCGGCGCGCTGCGCGCCAAGGGCGGCGACGTGCGGGTCTCCTTCGGCGGCGCCTCCGGCTCCGAGCTGGCGACGACATGCGGTTCGGCGAGCGCGCTGGCGAGCGCCTACGGCAAGGTCGTGGACGCGTACACCCTCACCAAGGTCGACTTCGACATCGAGGGCGCCGCGCTGCCCAACACGGCGGCGAACACGATCCGCGCCCAGGCGATAGCCAAGCTCCAGCAGCAGCACGCGAACCTGGACGTCTCCTACACGCTCCCCGTGATGCCCGAGGGTCTGACCCAGGACGGCGTGAACCTGTTGTCCAATGCCAAGTCCAACGGCGTGAAGATCAATACGGTCAACATCATGGCCATGGATTACGGACCGGCGTACAGCGGAAATATGGGAACGTACTCACAGCAAGCGGCTACTGCCACACAAGCCCAAGTCAAGAGTGTTCTAGGGCTCTCGGATGCCGCTGCATGGAAAGCGGTTGCAGTGACCCCGATGATCGGCGTCAACGACGTGTCATCGGAGGTCTTCACGGTCGAGGACGCGAACGGCTTGGCGGCATTCGCGAAGGCGAATGGTCTGGGCGGTCTCTCGATGTGGTCCGCGACCCGTGACAAGCAGTGCCCCGGCGGCGCCAAGCCCACCGCGGACGCGACGTGCAGTTCGGTGGTCCAGGGCGCGTCCGCCTTCTCGAAGGCCTTCTCCACCTTCCAGTAGGCGCCCCACGGGCCCCAGGAGTCCCTCGCGGACCCTGCGACCCAACCTCCCCGGAGCGGACGTGTGGCCACTCGGCCGCTCGTTCGCTCCTTTTGCTCCTGAGTGTCGATTACGTTTCGACAAATGAAGGCGACGGGTGTTGACGCATGACCAGACATAGGACTGTTATTACGCCACCGTGTTTGGTCGCGTTGGTTTCTGGTCGGTTACGACGACCTGGGGCGTGGCGCATTCCGGCCGAACCCTGTCCGTCAGGAGCCGTTCATGCCCGACTTCTCCCTCCCTGCCGCCAGCCGCCGCTCCGTCCTGCGCGGGATAGGCGGCGCAGCCGTCCTCGGAGCCGGCATACCCCTGCTGAGCGCGTGCGGCAGCAGTGGTAGCTCGTCCGACCCGAAGACCGTCAGCCTCGGCTCCAACGCGTCCGACGCGGTGCCGAAGAAGGCGTTCGCGAGCGTCTACGCGGACTTCAAGAAGACCTCCGGCATCACCGTCAAGGTCAACACGAAGGACCACAACACCTTCCAGGAGCAGATCAACTCCTACCTCCAGGGCACGCCGGACGACGTGTTCAACTGGTTCGCCGGGTACCGCATGCAGTTCTTCGCGGCCAAGAAGCTCGCCACGTCCATCGACGACGTCTGGGCGAAGATCGGGGACAACTTCCCCGACGCGATGAAGCAGCTCAGCAAGGGCGAGGACGGCAAGTACTACTTCGTGCCGCTGACCACGTACCCGTGGGCGATCTTCTACCGCAAGAGCCTCTTCGCGGCAAAGGGCTACACCGTCCCCACCACGTGGGACGAACTGGTCGCCCTGTGCAAGAAGATGAAGAGCGACGGCCTGGTCCCGATCGCCTTCGGCGACAAGGACGCCTGGCCGGCGATGGGCACCTTCGACCAGATCAACTTCCGCCTCAACGGCTACGACTTCCACAAGTCCCTGATGGCGGGCAAGGAGGCGTGGACCGACCCCAAGGTCAAGGCGGTCTTCGACCACTGGGCCGAGCTCCTCCCGTACCACCAGGACGGCTTCATGGGCCGCACCTGGCAGGACGCCGCCCAGGGCATCGTGTCGAAGAAGTCCGGCATGTACCTCCTGGGCTCCTTCGTGGCGCAGCAGTTCACCGTCAAGGCCGACCTCGACGACCTCGACTTCTTCCCCTTCCCGGTGATCAACACCGCGTACGGCCAGGACACCGTCGAGGCGCCCACCGACGGCTTCATGGTCAGCAAGTCCCCGAAGAACCACGACGGTGTCGTCAAGCTCCTGGAGTACCTGGGCACCCCGGCGGCCGAGCAGCTCTACCTCAAGACCGACCCGAGCGTGGTGGCGGCCTCCAGCAAGGCCGACACCTCCGCGTACTCGCCGCTGCAGAAGAAGGCGTTCGACATGATCGGCGCCGCCAAGAGCCTCACCCAGTTCATGGACCGCGACTCCCGGCCGGACTTCACCTCGACGGTGATGCAGCCCGGGCTCCAGAAGTTCCTCCAGAACCCCAAGGGCGTCGACAGTCTGCTGACCTCGATCGAGCGCCAGAAGAAGACGATCTTCGCCTCCTCATGATCTCCGAGACGACTACGACGAGCCCGGAGGCGGACGCCGTTCCGCCTCCGGGCCCCGCGCCCGAGAACAAGCGGGTCCCGCAGGGCGCCAAGCGCCTGCTGACCCGCCGTGACCGCATCACGCTCGCCTTCATGGCGGGCGTGCCGACGGTCCTGCACGTGGCCCTGGTCTGGGTCACCGCCCTCGCCTCGATCCTCCTGGCCTTCACGTCCTGGGACGGCATCGGCTTCAGCTCCATCAAGTGGGTGGGGCTGGCCAACTTCAAGGAGCTGTTCAACGACAACCCGCAGTTCTGGCCCGCGCTCGAGCACAACATCATCTGGTTCGTCGTGCTCATCCTGCTGCCGACCCCCTTCGGCCTGTTCCTGGCCGTCCAGCTGGACAAGAAGATCCGCTTCAGCCGCGTCTACCAGACCGCGTTCTTCCTGCCGGTCGTCATGTCGCTCGCGGTCACCGGCTTCGTCTGGCAGCTCATCTACAACCCCGACACCGGCCTGATCAACAGCCTCATCGGGGCCAACAAGCCCGGCCACTACATCGACTGGATCGGCGACCCCAAGCTCAACCTGTGGGCCGTCCTGATCGCCGCGTCCTGGCGGCACGCCGGCTACATGATGATCCTGTACCTGGCCGGCCTCAAGGGCGTCGACCCGTCCCTGCGGGAGGCCTCCGCGCTGGACGGCGCGAACGAGTGGCAGACGTTCAAGAACGTCATCTTCCCGACCCTGCGGCCCACCAACACGGTCGTCCTGGTCGTCACCATCATCGAGTCGCTGCGCGCCTTCGACCTGGTCTACGTCTTCAACAAGGGCGCCCAGGGCACCGAGTTGCTGTCGATCCTGATCACCAACAACATCATCGGCGAGTCCAGCCGGATCGGCTACGGCTCCGCGATCGCCGTCGTCCTGCTGGTCATCTCCCTCGTGGTCATCATCCCGTACCTGATCGCGACCTTCCGGAAGGAGCGGCGCGCATGACCACCCCCACCGCCGCGCTCGGCGTGAAGCAGCGCACCCCGCTCCGCCCGGCCCGGGTCCTGCTGCACACGTTCCTCGTCGTCACCTCGCTGGCCTGGCTCGCCCCGCTACTGTGGGCGGTCTACGCGGCCCTGCGCCCGTACTCCGAGACCAGCAACAAGGGCTACGTCTCCTGGCCGGACAAGCTGAACCTCGACAACTTCAAGAACGCGTTCCAGCAGTCCGACATGATCCACTACTTCGTCAACACACTGATCATCGCGGTCCCGGCCGTGCTGCTCACCCTGTTGCTGGCGTCGATGGTCGCGTTCTACGTCAGCCGCTTCGACTTCCGGCTGAACATCTTCCTGCTGCTGGTCTTCACGGCCGGCAACCTGCTGCCCCAGCAGGTCATCATCACCCCGCTGTACCGCATGTACCTGCTGATCAACCTCCCCGGCATCACGGCGAGCGGCAAGCTCTACGACTCCGCGCTCGGCCTGGTCCTCATCCACGTGGCGTTCCAATCGGGCTTCTGCGCCTTCGTGTTGAGCAACTACATGCGGATGCTGCCGGACGAGCTGACCGAGGCGGCACTGGTCGACGGCGCGTCGGTGTGGCGGATGTACTGGCAGATCGTGCTCCCGCTCTGCAAGCCCGCGATGGCGGCCCTCGCCACCCTCCTCTCCATCTGGATCTACAACGACTTCTTCTGGGCGATCGTGCTGATCTCGACCGGCGAGAACATGCCGATCACCTCCGCCCTGAACAACCTCTCCGGCCAGTACTTCACCGACCCCAACCTGGTCGCCGCCGGCGCCCTGCTCACCGCGATCCCGACCCTGATCGTGTACTTCGCGCTCCAGCGCCAGTTCGTCAGCGGCCTCACCCTGGGCGCCAACAAGGGCTGACACACCGGCCGTCGAGCCCTGCGCGAGAGAACCACCGCGTACGACCACCCCTTCACCCCGCTCACTGGTACCCCGGTACCAGTGACCAGCGGGGTTTGTCCCCTGCGGGCCCACGGGTCGCGCGGTAGCCGCTCCTAGCCTCGAAGCAGTGACCCGGCGGGCTGCCGGGCAGGGCACGAGCGGGGAGCGGCACAGTGATCGAAGTGCGCGGGCTGACCAAGCGGTACGGGGACAGGACGGCGGTGGACGACCTGACGTTCACCGCCCCGCCCGGACAGGTCACCGGGTTCCTGGGGCCCAACGGGGCGGGCAAGTCCACCACCATGCGGATGATCGTGGGCCTGGACGCGCCGACCGCCGGCACGGCCCTGGTCAACGGCAGGCGCTATGCCCAGCACCGTGCGCCTTTGCAGGAGTTGGGGGTGCTGCTGGAGGCGAAGGCGGTGCATCCGGGGCGCTCGGCCTTCAACCATCTGATGGCGTTGGCGTACACCCATGGTGTGCCGAAGCGGCGGGTGGAGGAGGTCATCGATCTGGCCGGTCTGCACGCGGTGGCGCACAAGCGGGTCGGGGCATTCTCGCTGGGGATGGGGCAGCGGCTGGGTATCGCTGCCGCGCTGCTGGGTGATCCGGCGGTCGTGATGCTGGACGAGCCGGTCAACGGGCTGGATCCCGAAGGCGTGCGCTGGGTGCGGGAGTTGCTGCGCGGGCTGGCCGCCGAGGGGCGCACGGTGATGCTGTCCTCGCATCTGATGAGCGAGATGGCGCAGACCGCGGACCGTCTGGTGGTCGTGGGGCGGGGGCGGCTGTTGGCGGAGACGACTGTCGACGCGCTGGTGGAGCGGTCGGCGGACAAGGGTGTGCGGGTGGCCACGGGCGAACCCGCCCGGTTGCGCTCGTTGTTGGCCGCTCCCGGTGTCACGGTGACTTCGACGGGCGCCGAGCGGCTGGTCGTCTCCGGTCTGGACACGCGGCGGATCGGGGAGGTGGCGGCCGAGCACCGGGTGCCGTTGTACGAACTGGCCGCCGAGTCGGTGTCGTTGGAGGAGGCGTTCATGCATCTGACCCAGGACGCGGTGGAGTATCAGAGCAGCGACGTGCGGAGGGCCGCCTGATGACCGCCGACACCGTCACATCCCCTACGACCGCCCCGTCGCCCGCGCATCCGGCGTACCGGGTGACCGGTCGGCGGGTGGTCCGCTCGGAGTGGTCCAAGTTCTGGTCGCTGCGCTCCAGTTGGATCACGCTGGGGGTGGCCGTGCTGTTCCTGGTGGTGATCGGGGTGATCGCCGCCGCCGTCTACACTCCGGACGGCCCGCTGGGCGGCAAGGACGCGGCGTCCGGTGCCGCGCTGACCCTGGCGCTGGCCGGCACGAACCTCGCGGCCCTGGCCGTCGGCGCGTTGGGTGTCCTGCTGTCGGCGGGCGAGTACAGCACGGGAATGGTCCGCTCGACGTTCGCCGCGGTGCCGGGCCGGCTGCCCGTGCTGTGGGCGAAGTGCGCGGTCTACGGCCCGGTCGCGTTCGTCACGTCCACCGTCGGCGCGCTGGTCTCCTTCCTGCTGGGGAGCGCCGCGCTGCACGGGGAGAGGATCGCCCTGTCCCTGGGGGACGCCGGGGTCTTCCGGTGCCTGCTGGGCGCGGGCGTGTATCTGGGTCTGGTGGGTGTGTACGGCGTGACGGTCGGGTTGATCGTGCGCAACAACGCCGGGGGTATCGCGATCCTGGCGGGCGCGGTGCTCGTCCTGCCCGGCCTGACCGGACTGCTGCCCAGTTCGCTGGGCGACACGGTGAGCCGCTACCTGCCCAGCAACGCGGGGCAGTCGGTGATGACCCTGCACGAGTCCAGCGACTCCCTGGTGGGCCCGGGAGCGGGCCTGACGGCGCTGCTGGTGTGGGCCGTAGTGCTGGTGGCCGGTGCCGCTTACCGGTTGCGTCGCAGTGACGTCTGAGGGGCCGTCCGCGAGGATGGAGCCGATGAACGACAGACCGAGGGTGCGGACGGCTCGGACGGAGTCGACCGCGCCCTCGGGCGGCCCGTATCCCCGGCCGGAGGCTGTCCGCCCGGGGCCCGAGGCCGTCTGGGCGCACCCCGTCATGCGGACGCTGCTGCGGGTGCTGAGCCGGCTGCGGGCGGCCGACCGGCGGCGGCCGTGGCTCCTCGACACCACCGTGGTCGTCCTGGTCGCCGCCGCCGCGCCACCGGACCTGCTCGTGCACAGCCCCGGTCACTCCGTGTCGCGCCCGGTGGGGGGCGGTCTGCCCGTCGCTGTGGTGCTGGGCATCGCGGCCGTGCTGGTCGTGCCGCTGTGGTGGCGCCGCCGTCGTCCCGCCGCGGTTTTCGGGGCCTGCCTCGTGGTCTGTCCAGTCATGTGGTCGCTGGGTCTGGGGCCCGCCGCCGCGCTCGTCCTGCTGATCGCCCTGTTCGACCTCGCCCTGCATGCTTCGCCGCGGGCGATCTGCTGGGCGCTGCCGGTGACCGTGGCGGGGTGGGTGGTGCTCGTGGTCACCGTGATCCCGACGGCCGGTCCGGTGGCCTTTCTGATCCTGTCCGTCGGTACCGGCGTCGGGGCCGTGGCCCTGGGCCTGACCTTCCGCATCAGCAGGCTGTACCTGTCCGCGCTGAGGGACCGCGCCGTACGGCTGGAGGTCGAGCGCGATCAGCGGGTCCGGCTGACGGCGGCGGCGGAGCGCTCGCGGATCGCCCGCGAGATGCACGACATCGTCGGCCACAACCTGTCGGTCATGGTGAACCTCGCCGACGGCGCCGCCGTCCTCACCTCGCGTGATCCCGGTCGCACAGAGCAGGCACTGCACCTCATCGGCGACACCGGCCGCCAGGCGATGGACGAACTCCGGCGCGTACTGGGCGTGTTGCGCGAATCCGCGGAACCGGAGGACACCTCGCGCTCCCCGCAGCCGGGCGTCCGGGACCTGGAGACCCTGCTCGACCGGGTGCGCGCGGCCGGCCTGCCGGTGGCCTACCGAACGGTGGGCCCGGTCGACGCGCTGGGCCGCGGTGTGCAGCTCACGGCGTTCCGGGTGGTGCAGGAAGCCCTGACCAACACCCTCAAGCACGCCGGCCCCGGCACCACGGCCGAGGTCACGCTCACGGTCGAGGACGAGCTGCTGCGCGTCCGGATCGCCGACACCGGCTCACTCGCGCGGAGACCGGCCACGGCTCACCGCCCGGACAGCGGGCACGGCCTGGTCGGCATCCGCCAACGGGCCGCGCTCTACGGCGGCACCGTCACCCTCGGACCGCGCACCGACGGCCGGGGCTGGATCGTAGACGTCCTGCTGGACCTGTCCGCCCCCGCCACCTCCGGAGAGACCGCGCCATGACCACCGTCCTGATCGCCGACGACCAGCCGCTGCCCCGCATGGGCTTCCGGATGCTGCTCGACGGCACCCCCGGCGTGAGCGTGGTCGGCGAGGCCGACAACGGCGCGCAGGCCGTGCGCATGGCGGCCGAACTGAGCCCCGACGTGGTCCTGATGGACGTACGGATGCCGGGTCTCGACGGCATCGAGGCCACCCGCCGCATCGTGGCGACGGGCGGCCGTACCCGCGTGCTCATCCTGACCACCTTCGACCTCGACGAGTACGCCTACGCCGGACTGCGCGCCGGGGCCAGCGGCTTCCTGCTCAAGGACGCCAGGCCGGAGGAACTCCTCGCCGGGATCCAGGCGGTCGCGACCGGCGACGCCGTCGCGGCCCCCCGGCTCACCCGCCGCCTGCTCGACGCCCACGCGCACGACGTCCTGGCGCCCGAGGCCGAGCCGCGCACGGACCCGCGGCTCAGCACGCTCAGCGCACGCGAGCACGAGGTGCTCGTCGCCATCGGCACGGGCTGGACCAACGCCGAGATCGCCGAACGCCTCGTGCTCACCGAGTCCACCGTGAAGAAACACGTGGGCCGGGTCATGGCCAAGATCGGTGCCCGCGACCGTATCCAGGCGGTGATCGTCGCCTACGACGCGGGACTGGTCGCCCCCAAGGCCTGAGGGCGGCAGGCGGCTATTGGTGGGTGCGCTTCTTGTACAGCTTCAGCGGCACGCGGCTGATGATCGAGTCGAGGGAGGAGCTGTTACGTCCGTCGGCCCAGGTGACGTAGGCGTACTTGTCGGTCAGCGTGATGCCCGACCAGCGGTCACCGGGAGGGCCTGTCTCGCCGACCGGCTCGGTGACGTGGTTGACCTGTACCGGGTCGCTGAAGGAGCGTCCGTGGTCGAAGGAGACGGCCGAGAACGCGTCGCCCGTGGTGGTCCGCCACATGACACCGAGGTCACCGTTCGCTCCGAAGTCGATCGCCGGCCGCAAGGCGCCCGTCGCGGAGATCGTCGCCGGTCCGGTCCAGGTCTTGCCGGCGTCCGGGGTGACGTAGACGTCGAGGGTGTTGGAGTCCCGGGGGACCATGACGGCGAACCGGCCGCGGTGGGAGGTGTCGGCCGCGACCCACGGGACGGGGTCGGCCGCCGCGCCCAGGGCCGGAACCGGCACCAGGGAGCCGGTGCCCGCGGCGACCGGGTTCCCCTGGCCGTCCTTGAGGGTGGTGTTCGTCCACGTCTTGCCGTCGTCGCGGCTGACGTGGAAGTTGACCGGCTGCCCCGCCTCCTGGGAGGCGGACACGAGGATCCCGCCGTAGACGGCGATCTCCCGGCCCGGGTAGCCGCACACGAGCGGGATGCCCGGGGCCACCTCGATACAGGGCATCGGGCCCGGGATCACCCGCGAGTCGCTGCTGAAGGTCTTGCCGCCGTCGGAACTGACGGAGACCGCGCTCGGGTACTCCCAGGCCGCTCCCGCGACGGCGTAGACCTTGCCGGTCGCGGCGTCCACGCGCATCTTCGGGGCGCCGCCGAGGAGCAGCGGGGTGGACACCGGGTCGGTCCAAGTCCGTCCGCCGTCCGTGGACTTGGCGACCTGGTTGTGGTTCACGAGGTTCGCGGCGAGCCCTGAGCTGACCTGGTTGTTGTCGACGTAGACGGTGCCCTTCGCGTCGAACTGCACGCTCGGCTCACCGCACTTGGGCGCCGCGGTACCGAGCGGCCATGCGACCCGGGTCCAGGTGTCGCCCCTGTCGTTGGAGTAGGCGAGGAAGCAGCCGCCGTCGACCGGCTCCAGGCCCGGCGAGGGCGGGAAGATCGTGGAGACGAAGACGAGGTTCTTCGGATTCCTCGGGTTGACGGCTACCGTCGGCTGACCCTCTTTGGTGGCGGGCAGGTTGGTGACGTCGACTTCGTGAACTGCCGTACGGCCGACGGCGTTCGGCGCGGCCATGGCTACGGACGACTCGCAGAGCAGGAACAGGGTGGAGAGTGCCGCCGCGCTCAGTCGCGCGGACGGACTTCTGAACAGCACCATGGGGATCCTCAGGGCTTCATGGATCGGGTCCGGTCGGTGACGGTGTCACCGGTGGTGCCGGATTCCCGCACCAGGCTAGGAACGCCCGTGGCCGTGTCCGTGGGACCGCCGGACACAATCGGCCCACCCGAGTGGGACCGCGGTACCACTGGCCAACTGGGTTGAGGAGCAAGGGTGGTTGAGCCCCGTCGGCCGCAGTTGGTTGAGGACCGGGGGAGGCTGAGGCCTGTCGACCGCTCCCGCTCGGAAGCCCCCGGGCCCCGGCCCGCCGAACCCTCCAGGTCCCCCGGGCCCACCGCCGAACATCCCACCGTGCGGCCCGTGATGGTGGAAGCCGTCGAACAGCGCGTCCGCGAGCAGCATGCCCCCGACCCCGGCGGCACCCGCGACGAGGGCGGTCCGCACCGGGATCGGATCACCCCGTACACAGGGATTGGACGCCTCGGGGCTGAGAGCGTGCTGCGGGCGGTCTGAGGGGCGTCTGTGAGTGCGGAGGCGAGGGGCCCGGAGAGTCAGTCGGGCGGCGGTACGACGGTGATGACGACGTTGCCGACCTTCCGCCCGGTCTCGACGAACCCGTAGGCCTCGACGATCCGCTCCAACGGGTACCGGCGGTCCACGACCGGCCGGAACTCTCCCGACGCCAGCAGGTCCCGGAGGTGTCGCACGATCTCCTGGTCCTGCTTCGGCACGGGGAACTTCACCTTCCTGCCGCGGAACAGGGGCGTGACGAGCGGCAGGAGCAGGTTCTGGCACCAGGGGCCCAACTCCGAGGACAGATAGGTCCCGTGGGGTTTCAGCAGGGGCTTGCAGTGGCCGAACGTGCTCTTGCCGACGGCGTCGAAGACCGCGTCGTAGCGCTGCTCGTCCCGGGTGAAGTCCTGGGCCGTGCGGTCGACGACCCGGTCCGCGCCGAGGCCCTTCACCAGCTCCAGGTGCGGTGTCTCGCACACTGCGGTCACGACGGCCCCGCGCTGCTTCAGGAGCTGCACCGCGGCCGAGCCGATGGCGCCGGTCGCGCCGTACACGAGGACGTCCTGCCCGGCGCGGATGCCCGCCTTCCGGACGAACGCCAGCGCATAGTGCGCGCCTTCGGTGCCGGGAGCGGCCTCCTCGAAACTCACGCCGGTCGGGACGGTCGCGACGGGACCGTCGTGCGGGACCGCCAGATACTCGGCGTGGGTTCCGAACGTGCCCTCGTTGTAGCCGAACACCCGGTCACCGACCGCGAAGGACGGCACACCGCCGCCGACCGCTTCCACCACGCCCGCGTACTCGGTCCCGAGCACGGTCCGCCGGGGCCGGGACAGCCCGGTGAGCAAGCGCATGAAGAAGGGGCTGGCTGCGCGATAGGCGCAGTCCGTCCGGTTGACCGTCGTCGCGTGCACCTTGACGAGAAGGTCACGATCTCCGACCGAGGGCTTCTCCACCTCGGCGACCCGGACCACGGCCGGCGGTCCGTACCGGTGGTGCACCGCTGCCTTCATGGGCGAACCCTAGCGGTAGACGTGCCTCCTGCCGTCACCGCGCCAGCGCCCCCACCACGCCCTCCACGACCCGCAACGCCTCCCCGCTGCGCAC
The DNA here is from genome assembly GCF_044766845.1 of Streptomyces sp. NPDC101776. Classification (NCBI taxonomy): domain Bacteria; kingdom Bacillati; phylum Actinomycetota; class Actinomycetes; order Kitasatosporales; family Streptomycetaceae; genus Streptomyces; species Streptomyces sp. NPDC101776. The sequence continues at coordinate 42,861 of NZ_JBIWMV010000002.1, forward strand.
GAGTTGGGCGATGTGCTCGATGTCGTCATGGAAGACCCGGTCCTCCTCGACGGTCGGTACGGTCTCCCGGATCGCGGCCCGCAGCGCGTCGGCGGCAGGCGAGGGCGAGAGCGGCGCGAGGAGGTCGAGGGTCTGGGCCGCGCACATCAGCTCGATCGCGAGGACGTAGGCGAGCTTGTGGGCCGCGCGGTAGGCCTTCAGGGCCGCCAAGTAGGCGTTGCTGACGGCGTCTTCCTGGTTGGCGGAGGTGGTGACGTTGTCGGCGGACGCCGGTATCGCCAGGCCGCGCAGTTCCATGGTCAGGGCGGCGGCCGTGTACTGCGCGATCATGTAGCCGCTGTTGAGGCCCGGTCACGGACCAGGAAGGCGGGCAGCTCGCTGAAGTTGCTGTTGACCATGCGGTCGGTACGGCGTTCGGAGACCTTGGCGAGGACCGTCATCGCGTTGACCATGGTGTCCGCCTGGATGCCGACGTACGTGCTGTCGCAGTTCGCCCCGCTCAGCGCCACCCCGTCCTCGCCCTCGGGATGAATGACGGGGTTGTCGCCCACCGAGTGCAACTCCTCGACGATGACCTCCCGGGCCTGCGCGAGCGCACGCTTCGCACCGCCGTGGATCTGCGGTACGGCCCGCAGGGAGAGGCTGTCCTGGAGGCGGTGGTCGAGGAACTCGGTGCTTATCGCGCTGGATGCGGTGAGTCGTCGTAGGTTCTCGGCTACGGCGGCTTGCTCGGGATGCCGTTTGCGGGCCTGCAACCGGGCGTCGTAGGCGCGGACGGTGCCCTTGAGCGCCTGCACCGACAGGCTCGCGGCGATGTCGGCCGTGGTCGCCGCGACACCGGCGTCATAGGCGGCCAGGACGGCGATCGCGGTGACGGAGTGCGTCCCGTTCGTGAGCGACAGCCCCTCCTTGCAGGCGAGCCGGGTCGGCTGCTCCCCGATCCGGGCCAACGCCTCGGCGCCGGGGAGGAGTTGGTCGTCGTAGTGGGCTCGGCCTTCTCCGAGCAGTACGAGCGCCATGTGGGCCTCGGGGGCCAGATAGCCGACGGAGCCCTCGCCGGGGACGTGCGGGGTGACCCCGGCGTTGAGCATGCGCCGGATCAGTTCAAGGGTCTCGAAGCGGATGCCGGAGAAGCCCTCGCCGAGGCCGACGAGTTCCATCAGGGCGATCGCCCGGACGATCTCGGTGGGCAGCGGTTCGCCGACGGACACGGCGTGCGAGCGGACGATGTTGCGCTGGAGCCGCTCGGCGTCCGCCGGGTCGATGACCTCCGTGACGTTGTCGCCGAAGCCGGTGGTGACGCCGTAGACCAGGCGGTTCTCGGCGAGAAACCGCTCCACCAGCGCACGCGACTTCCGTACCCGGTCGACGTATGTGGCGTCGAACTCGACCCGGGCGCCGTGGCGGGCGACCGCGACGAACTGGTCGACGGTGATCGGCTCCTCGCCCAAGGTGACAGCGGCCACGGACATCTCCCCGCGCTTGGCATGTATCCATTCACTTGCCTGGCGAATGAATCACTTTATTTGAAGCTTGGCAAGGGAGGCCGGGACTTCACCGTGTGGAGGAGGGCGGCGAGGGTGTGGGGTGCGAGCGTGGCGGTGCGGTCGGGGTGATCGCTCTCGCGAAGGTGTATGTGGGGGCCGGTGATCGCTGCCGCCAGCTCCACGCACTCGCCTTCGCCGCCGGTGCTGAACGACGACTTCTGCCAGACGAGGTGGGGCATGGCGGGTCCTCTCACAGGGCGTACATGACGTGCTGGATCAGGCTCAGCGAGTCGCGTGACTCGTGCGACTCCGGCGCCGATTCCGGGTCGACCGGCGCCAGCGCCAGCTCCGAGAGTCGCTCGAACATCTTGGCGTACTCGTCGAGTTGCTCTCCATCCCGCAGGAAGAGCGAGGTCGTCGGATGCTCCAGGTAGACCGTGTCCAGTTCGGGGGCCCCGCCGCCGAAGAGGACGAAGGAGCGGGTGTGCGCGGAGTAGACACCGGCTTCGAACGGGTAGACCTGGACGGTCACTTGGGGCAGCCGGGAGACCTCCATCAGCCTCACCAGTTGCCTGCGCATGACGGCAGGGCCGCCCACCCGTGTGTGGAGTGCGGACTCATGGATGACGGCGCGGTACGTGACGGGTGCGGCGCCGGTCAGTACGCGCTGGCGGGCGAGGCGGAACTCGGCGTATCGGTCGGCGTGTTGAGGGGCCGACTCGGTGGCGGCCAGCACCGCTCGGGCGTACTCCTCGGTCTGCAACATCCCAGGGATCACGAGGGGGTTGTGGGTGCGCAGCACGGTCGACCGGGATTCCAGCTCGGCCAGGTTCCGGGCCGCCGGGCCGATCGTGTCGCTGAACTCGTCCCACCACCCCTTGCCGCTCTCCTGCGCCATGGCCATGATCCCGTCGAACAGGGGGCCGGGCGGGCAGTCGTACGCGCGCAGCAGCTTGTAGAGGCGGTTGCGCGAGACGTCGATGCGACCTGCCTCGATGTTGCTGATCCGTGTGCGGTCGGCGTCGAGCAGTTCGCCGGCCCGGTCACCGGACAGACCGGCGCGGTTGCGCAGCTTGCGGAGTTCCAGGCCGAGCCGCCGCTGACGCTCACTGGGGTTGTTCCTGGGTGGCATGAGTGACCTCCTCCGGGCAGTCTGCACAGCCGAACTCCCGTGGACCACAAGGTTGTTCGGCAGTCACTCACAAGGGTGAAGCGGTGCGGAAACGGTTGCAACTCCCGAAACGGGTTCCCTACCGTCGAAGACAACCGCACCACCCCGCGCCACCCGGAAGTACCCCCGCCCTCAAGCCACTTGGCAAGGAGGACCGGACCTGGTCACCGAGTGCGCGCACTCCACGCCGAAGGAGCCCCGTCCATGGACGAAGACGACCCCCCACCCGCCGCCGACGTGTCCCTCGTCTTCCCGCCCCACCCCGCCTGGGTCCGCACCGCCCGCGAAACGGTCCGCACCCTCCTCGCCACCTCCGGCCGCCCCGAACTCACGGACACGGCCATTCTGTTGACCTCGGAAGCCGTCACCAACGCCATCACCGCCTGCAAGCTGGAGGGCTACCTGACCCCCGTAACCCTCCACGCAGGTTGGTCCAGCCCACACCGTTTCCGAGTCCTCATCCACGACGAGGCGCCGGGCCTCCCGACCACCCGCACGCCCACCCCCACCGACGAGGACGGCCGAGGCATCCACCTCATCGCACACGGTGCCGACGCCTGGGGCGTCTGCACCCACGGCCCCGGCCGGGGCAAGGCGACGTGGTTCGAGCTGGGGAACAGGTGATCGGGGCATGATAGATATACTGGAGATGGATCGATATATCCTGGAGGGCTTCATGACCAAGACGCTGATCGACATCGACGAAGACCTTCTCGCCGAGGCGGCCATAGCGTTCGGGACCAAGACCAAGAAGGACACGGTCACTGCCGCGCTCAAGGAGGGCGTCGAACGCAAGAGGCGCGCGCTCGCCCTGGCCCGCCTCGCGGCCCGCGCTGACGCGGGCGACTTCGATCTGTTGCTGGACAAGGAGAACTACCGTCGATGAGCGCGGCCGCCTACCTCATCGATACCAGCGCTCTGGTCCGCATCCTGAAGCGGCCCGCGCGTGCCCTGTGGGAGAAGCCCCTGGAGGAGGGCCTGATCGCCCGCTGCCCGCTCACCGAGGTCGAGTTTCTGTACAGCGCCAGGAACGCCGAGGATCGAGCCGCACTGGTCGACGATCTCGATGCGCTGTTCTGCTGGACCCCCTTGGACGACCGGGCCGTAGCCCGCGCGTGGGACGTCCAGCGGGAACTCACCGAGAAGGGCCGGCACCGGTCCGCCGGCGCCGTGGACCTGCTCGTCGCCGCGACCGCCGAACTCCAAGGGCTGACGATGCTGCACTACGACAACGACTTCGAGACCATCGCCTCGGTCACCGGGCAGCCGACCCAGTGGCTGGCTTCCCCGGGCAGCGTCTGACCCGTAGTACCCCGCCGGGGCGCGGCACGCCCCCACGGCGTGCCGCGCCCCGTCCCCTGGGGCCCCCGTTGGTCAGGTGCCCTCCGCCGAGGGCAGTACGCCCGTCCGGGCCGCCTCGCCGTACCACCGCGCGCTCGACTTCGGCGTGCGGGCCAGCGTCGCGTAGTCCACGTACACCGCCCCGAACCGCTTCTGGTAGCCGTACGCCCACTCGAAGTTGTCCAGGAGGGACCACAGGTAGTAGCCCCGTACGTCCGCCCCGTCCGCGATGGCGCGCCGGACCGCCGAAAGGTGGCCGTGCAGGTACGCGATCCGCTCGGGATCGTGCACGCGTCCCTCCGGGTCGGGCTTGTCGTCGTAGGCCGCGCCGTTTTCCGTGACGTACAACGGCAGGCCCGGCGCCTCCCTCGTGTAGCGCGTGATCAGGTCGTAGAGGCCCGTCGGGTCGATCGTCCAGCCCATCTCCGTGCGCTCGCCCGGGGTTTGAAGGAACGCCACGTCGTCCGCGCCCGGCCAGGGGGTGAACGCGCTCAGGCCGTGGCCGTCGGCGCGCGGGCTGCCCGCGGGGGCCGCCTCGGTCGCCTCCACCAGGGTGGGGGTGTAGTAGTTCAACCCCAGTGCGTCCAAAGGCTGGTGGATCAGCGCCAGGTCGCCGTCCTGGACGCACGACCAGTCCGTGATCGACCTCGTCGCGTCGAAGAGGGACCGCGGATACGAACCGTGCAGCATCGGCCCGTGGAACACCCCGTTGGCCAGATCGTCGATCTTCCGGGTCGCCGCCATGTCCTCCGGCGACAGGGAAGCGGGCCTGACCACCGAGGAGTTGAGGCTCACCGCGATCGAGTTGCGGGCCGGCATGGCGGACCGGAGCGCCGAAGTGCCCAGCCCGTGCGCCAGGTTGAGATGATGCGCGGCCTTGAGGGAAGCCGCCGCGTCCGTACGGCCCGGCGCGTGCACCCCCGAGCCGTAGCCCAAAAACGCGCTGCACCACGGCTCGTTGAGCGTGATCCACTGCTCCACGCGGTCGCCCAGCGCCTCGCCCATGATCTGCGCGTACTCGGCGAAGCGGTACGCCGTGTCGCGCTCCGGCCAGCCGCCCGCGTCCTCCAACTCCTGCGGCAGGTCCCAGTGGTAGAGGGTGAGCGCCGGCCTGATGCCCACCGCGAGCAGCTCGTCGACCAGACGGCGGTAGAAGTCCAGGCCCACCTGCACCGCCGGGCCCCGGCCGGTCGGCTGCACCCGCGGCCAGGAGACCGAGAAGCGGTACGCCGTCAGGCCCAGGTCCGCCATCAGCGCCACGTCGTCGCGGTAGCGGTGGTAGTGGTCGACAGCGATGTCACCGTGCTCACCACCGGCCGTACGGCCCGGCGTATGACTGAACGTGTCCCAGATCGAGGGCGTACGGCCGCCCTCCCGCACCGCCCCCTCGATCTGGTACGCGGAGGTCGCCGCGCCCCAGAGGAAGCCAGGAGGGAATGCCGCGGTCGTCAGGTCGGACATGGAATCGCTCCCATGGGGTCGGGTGGCGCCCATTATGCATGGGAGCGCTCCCACGCGCAAAGGGAAGTCCGAACCTCCCTGGAAACCGTTCGGACCCGCCCCACGCCGCTCCCCGCCCCCACGCCGCTCCCCGCCCCTCACGCGGATTCCCGCACCACCAACCGCGTAGGCAGCACCACTTCACGGCGATCCCCGCCCCGGTCGGCGATCTCGCGCAGCAGCAGGCTCGCCATGGTCCGGCCCATCTCCTCCAGCGGCTGGCGGACGCTGGTCAGCGGCGGATCGATGTGCCGGGCCACGATCGAGTCGTCGAAGCCGATGACGGCGACGTCGTGGGGCACCCGCAGGCCCGCCGCGCGCAGTTCCAGCACGGCGCCCGACGCCATCACGTCGGACGCGGCGAAGACCGCGTCGAGACCGGGCCGTCGGCGCAGCAACTCCCGCATGGCCGCGCGTCCGCCCTCCTCCCGGAAGTCGCCGTACGCGATCAGTTCCTCGTCGACGACCATGCCCGCGCGCTCCAACGCCTCGCGGTAGCCGTCGAGTCGGGCCTTGGCCGCGTCCATGTCCAGCGGGCCCGTGATGGTGCCGATGGTCCGGCGGCCCTTGGCCAGCAGGTGCTCGACCGCGCTTCCGGCGCCACCGCTGTTGTCCGCCCGGACGTGTCCGAGCGGCTCCCCGGGGCCGCGCCGGCCGGCGAGCACGGTCGGAACGGAGAGTTCCCGCAGCCGGTCGGGCAGCGTGTCGCCGCTGTGGACCGAGAGCATCAGCACGCCGTCCACCCGATGGGCGGACAGGTACGTGGCGAGTCGCGCGTACTCCTTCTCGTCCGGCACCAGGACCAGCAGCAACTGCATCCCGGCGGTGGCCAGTTCGGCGGACACACCGCGGATGATCTCCGAGAAGTAGGGCTCGGAGAAGAGCCGGGCCTCGCCCTCGGGAACGACCACGGCCACCGTGTCGGTGCGGCGGCCGGCCAGCGAACGGGCGGCCGGGTTGGGGATGTAGCCGAGTTCGGCGATGGCCTGTTCCACGGCCGCGCGGGTGGGGGCGCTCACCTTGGGGGAGCCGTTGATGACCCGGGAGACCGTGCCGCGGCCGACGCCGGCGAGGGCGGCCACGGCGTTGAGGGTCGGGCGCCGGACCTCCGCGCGCGGAGGCGGCTGCTCGGCAGGGCTCATTGTTCACCTTCCGGCGATCAGTGGGGGCTCGGCTCATTCTGGCCCAGAAATTCGCGCGACGGCCCGGACGGACGGTCCCGGCTCCCCGTCCCCGCCGCGGACCCCTGGGCGACCTGCGGGGATCCTGTGCGGGACCGCTCCGTGACCGGCCGATGACGCCTCGTGGAGCGACACGTTCCCGTGACGTCCGGAACACGCTTACGCAACAACGCCGTTTTCAAGTCTTGACACCCGGCCCGGCACGAAGGAGTCTTCCGGCATGCCGCGTGGGAGCGGTCCCACGGAACCTCGGGGGCTTCCTCCCGTGTGGACCGAACCACCAACGGCCCGTCCCTCTAGCGCCCATGGCACACCGTTGACCAGCACCTTTTCACCGCACTCCCAGTGCTGTGGGCTGGCCGCTGCTCGAAACGAGAGGGCAGGTCCGGATCGTCGAGCCTCGGCGGTCCGATTCCTGAGATCCCGTTCCCCACTGGAACAAGGAGTAGTGGAATGCGCATCACCCGTACCGGCGGCGGCCACGGCCGCAGAGTGGCGGCCGTGACCACGACGGTCCTGACGGCCTCCGCTCTGTTGCTGACCGGCTGCAGTAGCGACGACAGCTCCTCGGACGCCAAGGACTCGAACGGGAACATCACTCTCACGGTGGCCGACTTCGGGCAGTTCGGTTACAAGGAGGCCGGCCTGTTCGCCCAGTACCACAAGCTGCACCCGAACATCACGGTGAAGGAAGAGGTCACCGCCAACGAGCAGGACTACTACCCGAAGCTGCTTCAGCAGCTGAACACGGGCAGCGGCCTCTCGGACGTCCAGGGCATCGAGGTCGGCCGCATCAAGGAGGTCGTCGACACCCAGGCGGCCAAGTTCGCCGACCTGAGCAAGACCATCAACGTGAGCGACTGGGTCTCCTGGAAGGAGAAGCAGGCCACCGCGGCGGACGGTTCGGTCATCGGCGCCGGCACCGACATCGGCCCGATGTCCCTGTGCTACCGCTCGGACCTCTTCAAGGCGGCGGGCCTGGCGAGCGACCGTGAGTCCGTCGCCAAGGCCGTCGCGGGCGGCTGGGAGGACTACCTCAAGCTCGGCGAGAAGTTCAAGGCGAAGGCCCCCAAGGGCACGTACTTCATGGACTCCGCGAGCGCCATGTACAACGCGGTCGTGGGTTCCTCCGCGCAGCAGTACTACGACTCTTCCGGCAAGGTGATCTACAAGAACAGCCCGGCCGTGCAGCAGGGCTGGAACCTGGCCGCGGAAGCCGCGTCCAAGAAGCTGACCGAGGGTCTGCCCCAGTTCACCGACGCCTGGACGGCGGCGCTGCGCAAGGGCACCGTGGCCACCGTGGCGTGCCCCGCCTGGATGGCCGGCCAGATCTCCACCAACTCTGGTGACGCCTACAAGGGCAAGTGGGACATCGCCCGTGCGCCCGGCACCAGCGCGGCCAACTGGGGCGGCTCCTTCCTGGCCGTGCCCAAGAGCGGCAAGAACGTCACCGAAGCCACCGCCCTGGTCAAGTGGCTGACCGCTCCCGAGCAGCAGGCCGCCGTCTTCAAGGCGATCGGTGTCTTCCCGTCGAACAAGGGCGCCTACGACCTCGCCAGCGTGAAGAACGCGACGCTGCCGTACTTCAACAACGCCCCGATCGGCCAGATCTACGCCGACGAGGCCAAGGCGATCCCCGAGGCCGTGCTCGGCGCGAAGGACGGCACGATCAAGGACACGATCTCCACGCAGATCAACAACATGGAGAAGCGGGGTACCGCACCCGCCAAGGCGTGGAAGGCCGCGACCGAGTCCATCGACAAGGTGATCGGCTGACACGGACAGCGGTGCGGGCGGCCCGGCGGGCGCCCGCACCGCGTCACGTGCGTGGGGCCGTGCGGCGGCTCCTGCCGTAGGCGCGAGGCCTGACGACCTCGGCGCCTCGCACCGGCCCGGTCGTCAAGTACCGGTCTTTTCCGCGGTGTTCGGCGCACACTCACCGGACACCGCCGCACCGCGTCCGCCTCCCGCCCGTACCCCGGCCGAGATCCCAGGGAAGGACTCCCTCCGTGGCAACCACGACCCCCACACGGGGTGCCCCCGCCCCGCCACCCGGCGGCTCCGGCACCGCGTCGAACCCGCCCAGCGTGTGGCGTACCCGGCTGTGGCGCTTCGACGACAAGGCGTCGCCGTACGCGTACATCGCCCCCTTCTTCCTCATCTTCGGTGCCTTCGGTCTCTACCCGATGCTGTACACGGGCTGGATAGCCCTGCACCGGGTGGAGATGACGAGCCTGAACCAGTCCGAGTGGGTCGGCTGGCACAACTTCGCCACGATCCTCCAGGACTCCGAGTTCTGGACCGCCGTCACCAACACCTTTGTCATCGGCGTCATTTCGACCGTCCCGCAGCTCCTGATGGCCCTGGGCCTGGCCCACCTGCTCAACTACAAGCTGCGCGCCAGCACGGTCTGGCGGACGGTGATCCTCACCCCGTACGCCACCTCGGTGGCGACCGCGGCCCTCGTCTTCGCCCTGGTCTTCCGGGCCGACGGAGGTCTGCTCAACTGGGTGCTGCACTTCGTCGGCATCGGCAACACCGACTGGGGCAACGGGGAGTGGACGTCCAAGATCGCCATCTCGATCATCGTGATCTGGCGCTGGACCGGCTACAACACCCTGATCTACCTGGCGGCCATGCAGGCCGTGCCCGCCGACCTGTACGAGGCGGCCTCGATCGACGGAGCGACGCGCTGGCAGCAGTTCCGCAAGGTGACCGTTCCCTCGCTGCGGCCGACGATCCTGTTCACCATCGTCATCTCGACCATCGGTTCCATGCAGCTGTTCGGTGAGCCGCTGCTGCTGCAGGGCGGCACGCTCGGCTCCACCGGAGGCAGCGAGCACCAGTACGAGACGCTCAGCATCTACCTCTTCAACTACGGCTGGAAACTGGGGCACTTGGGCCCGGCAGCCGCCGTGGCCTGGGCCATGCTCGTGCTGCTCCTGCTCATTGCCCTGATCAACTGGATCGTCGGCCGGTTCGTGCGCGACAGCGCGGCCTGACGGGAGCGAAATCGATGACCACGACCAGTCCCACCAAGACCGCGCCGGACCTCGACCCGGCGCCGCTTCCCGTCACCCCCGGCAAGGGCCGCGGACGCTTCAAGATCGGCGCCGGCCAGCAGCTCAAGGGCGGCCCGTTCACCTACGCCACCCTGGCCGTCGTAGGCCTGTTCTCGATCTTCCCGCTGTACTGGACGCTGGTGGCCGCCTCGCACGACCAGCAGCGGGTCCTCGACAGCCCGCCGCCGTTCCTGCCGGGCGGTCGGCTGTGGAGCAACCTCCAGGCGGCCTGGGAACAGGCCCACTTGGGGAAGGCGATCGTCAACACCGTGATCGTGGCGGGCTGCATCACCGCGGCCACGCTGTTCTTCTGCACCCTCGCCGGTTACGCCTTCGCGAAGATGCGCTTCCGCGGCCGCGGCGCCCTGATGACCGCGGTCATCGCCACCCTGACGATTCCGCCCCAACTCAGCGTCGTCCCCCTGTTCATGATGATGGCGGACATCGGCTGGGGCGGAAAACTGGAGTCGGTGATCTTCCCGACCCTCGTCGGCGCCTTCGGTGTCTTCTTCATGCGCCAGTACCTGTCCGAGGCCCTGCCCTACGAACTCATCGAGGCCGCCAAGGTGGACGGGGCGAGCAACATCCGCATCGTCTGGAACGTGGTCCTGCCCGCGGCCAGGCCCGCGATGATGGTGCTCGGGATGCTCACCTTCGTGCAGGCGTGGAACGACTTCTTCTGGCCCTTCCTCGCCCTGAACCAGGAGAACCCCACCATCCAGGTGGCCCTCGGCCAGCTCAGTGCCTCCTACACCCCCGACCAGAGCATCGTCATGGCCGGGGCGCTGATCAGCACCCTGCCGCTGCTGCTGGTGTTCGTGATCTTCGGCAAGCAGATCATCGGGGGCATCATGGCGGGCGCCGTCAAGGGCTGACACCGAGTTCCCCAACTCCCCTTCGCGCAAGCCCCGTTCACCGTCCCGTACGGCCCGCTCCGCACGCGGGCCGTACCTGGCCGGGCGCCCGCCGTCGTGCCCCGTCCGCTTTCCCCCACCGCCGGATCGCCGTCCGGCTCTCACTCACTCCACTCCGGGAGCGCTCACATGACCGCCGTACGACATGAGACCAAGGCCGCGTCGGCCGCCGCCACCTCCTTCCCCCCGGGCTTCGTCTGGGGCGCCGCCACCGCCGCCTACCAGGTGGAGGGCGCCGCGGCCGAGGACGGCCGGACCCCCTCCATCTGGGACACCTTCAGTCACACGCCCGGGAAGGTGCGCAACGGCGACACCGGTGACATCGCCGCCGACCACTACCACCGGTACCGCGACGACGTGGCGCTGATGAAGGACCTCGGCCTGAAGGCGTACCGGTTCTCGATCTCCTGGTCCCGGGTGCAGCCCACCGGCCGCGGACCCGCCGTGGAACGGGGTCTCGACTTCTACCGCAGGCTCGCCGACGAACTGCTCGCGGCGGGTATCACCCCCGTCGCCACCCTCTACCACTGGGACCTGCCCCAGGAGCTGGAGGACGCGGGCGGCTGGCCGCAGCGCGACACCGCGCACCGCTTCGCCGACTACGCCGAGATCATGGGCCGGGCCCTCGGAGACCGCGTCGGCCTGTGGACCACCCTCAACGAGCCGTGGTGCAGCGCGTTCCTGGGCTACGGCTCCGGTGTGCACGCCCCCGGCCGCACCGACCCGGCGGCCACCCTGCGCGCCGCCCATCACCTCAACCTGGGCCACGGCCAGGCGGTCAGGGCGCTGCGCGAGGTCCTGCCGGCGACCGCGCAGACCTCCCTCACCCTCAACCTGCACCAGGTGCGCCCGCTCACCGGCAGCGCCGAGGACACGGAGGCCGCCCGCCGGATCGACGCGGTGGGCAACAGGATCTTCACCGGCCCGGTCCTGGACGGCGCCTACCCCGAGGACCTGCTCGCCGACACCGCGCACCTCGTCGACTGGGCGGAACTGGTGCGCGACGGCGACCTCACCGAGATCTCCCGGCCCATCGACGTGCTCGGCGTCAACTACTACGCGCCGACCGTCGTCTCGGCCGGTGACGGCTCCGGCGTCACCAAGAACGACGGCCACGGCGCGAGCGACCACTCTCCGTGGACCGGCTCCGAGCACGTGAACTTCCACCTCGCCAACGACCGGCTCACCGCGATGAACTGGGCCATCGACCCCAGCGGCCTGCACACCCTGCTCACCGACCTGGCCGCGTCGCACCCGCGACTGCCGCTGATGGTCACCGAGAACGGCGCCGCGTTCGACGACTACGTCTCTCCCGAGGGCCGGGTGAACGACCCGCAGCGGATCGCCTACCTGCACTCCCACCTGGAAGCCGTCCGCCGGGCCATCACCGACGGAGCGGACGTGCGCGGCTACTTCCTCTGGTCCCTCCTCGACAACTTCGAATGGTCCTACGGCTATTCGAAGCGTTTCGGCGCCGTCTACGTCGACTACTCCACCCAGCGCCGTATCCCCAAGGCGAGCGCCCACTGGTACGCGGAGGTGATCCGGGGGAACGCGCTGCCGTCCGCCGGTGAGGCCGGCGAACACGGGTGAGGCCCGGTTCGGCGGGCGAAAGCCCCGGTCGGCGGTGGAGGATGGAGATGGGGCATTCGGGCCCGGCTGTTACATTCCTGGCCTGAAGGCTGCGAACGGAAGGCGGCGACCATGACGGTCAGCGGTGGGCGGAACCGGGGCGGTCGGCGGCCGACCCTGGAGGAGGTCGCCGCCCGTGCCGGTGTGGGCCGCGGCACGGTCTCCCGGGTGATCAACAGCTCGCCGAGGGTGAGCGACGCGACGCGGGCGGCCGTCGAGGCGGCAGTGGAGGAGCTCGGCTACGTCCCCAACACCGCGGCCCGCGCCCTCGCCGCGAACCGCACCGACGCGATCGCCCTCGTCGTCCCCGAGCCGGAGACCCGCTTCTTCGCGGAGCCGTACTTCTCCGACATGCTCAAGGGCGTCGGCGCCGAACTCTCGGAAACCGAGATGCAGTTGCTCCTGATCTTCGCGGGCAGCGACCGCGAACGGCAGCGCCTGGCCCAGTACTTGGCCGCACACCGGGTCGACGGCGTCCTGCTGGTCTCGGTCCACGCGGACGACCCACTCCCGGACCTGCTGGCGCAGTTGGAGATCCCGGCGGTGATCAGCGGCCCGCGCTCGGCGGCGGAAACCCTGACCTCCGTCGACTCGGACAACTACGGCGGCGCCCGCTCGGCGGTGGAACACCTCCTGACCCGAGGCCGCACCCGCATCGCCCACATCACCGGCCGCCTCGACGTCTACGGCGCCCAGCGCCGCGTCGACGGCTACCGCGAGGCCCTGCTCGACGCGGGCCACGAACTGGACGAACACCTCATCCAGCCGGGCGACTTCACGGAGGAGGGCGGCCGACGCGCGATGAAGGAGCTGCTGGCCCGCCGCCCCGACGTGGACGCGGTCTTCGCCGGCTCGGACGTGATGGCGGCGGGCGCCCGCCAGGTCCTCCGCGAGGAGGGCCGCCGTATCCCGGACGACGTGGCCCTCGTCGGCTACGACGACTCGGCCATCGCCCGCCACATGGACCCGCCCCTCACCAGCGTCCGCCAGCCGATCGAGGAAATGGGCCGCGCGATGATCGACCTCCTCCTCGCCGAGATCGCGGACCGCCGCCCGGCCACGTCCCGGGGCCTCGAACGCCGACAGGCGGTCCTGGCAACGGAGTTGGTGACGCGGGCGTCGTCCTAGGAGCGTTCCGCCCGCCTCCGCGGGATCACTCGGGCCCTACGGCCACCCAGCCCCGCTCCAGCAAGTCGAACGCCGCGCACATCGTCGCCCGAGGATCCGCCGATGCCTCCGCGAGGGTGCGGGCGTCCAGGGCGAAGTGGGCCAGGGAGGTGCAACGGGGGTCGTCGGCGGGGGCGTTCACGGAATCCGCGATCGCCGTTGCCAGGGCGTGCTGGTGGCGCATCCACATGCGGCGGTGGTACTCGGTCAACGCCGGTGTGCCGAGAACGAGTTGGTGGAACGCGGTGAGCTGTTCGCCGTTGTCGGACGAGAAGAAGCGGGCGCCCAGCAGGTGGTCCCGCAGCGCTCGCGGGATCGATGTGCCCGGAGACCGGTCGCGTACCGCCGCGACCAGGGCGGCCTCCTGGTCCGCGTCCAGGTCGAAGACCAGCGCCTCCTTGCTGGGGAAGTGCTTGAAGAGGGTCGTCGTGGAGACGTCCGCGGCCTCGGCGACATCCCGGATGCTCACCTGGTCGTAGCCGTGCGCCAGGAAGAGCTCCAGCGCCGCGTCGGCCAGGGCCTGCCGGGTGGCGGCCTTCTTGCGCTCGCGGCGGCCGATGATCGGCGTATCGGTCATGCCTCGGAGCATAACTCTCGGTTGGCTTGCTTTAAAAGTTGACCCGTTGTATTTACTTACCGAGCTTACTTACCGGGTCTGTTTATCGAGCGTGCCTTTCGAGCGTGCTTTTCGGTGGTGCCGCGAAAAGGAGCATTCCTTTGCCCCATCCACTCCTGGCCGTCGCCGAGATCCCCGCGACCGAGCCGTACCTCCGCACCGTGGGCGAGATCTTCCGCACCTTCGGCGACCAGGACTCCGGATGCGTCGGCTACGCGGTCCAACTCCCGGACGGCGAACGCTGGTTCGTGAAGGCGGCCACAACACCCGCCGCCCAGGCCTCACTCGACCGCGCCTGGACCTTCCACCGCGCGGTACGCCACCCGGCGATCGTCCCGCACCTGCACCGCGTCACCGTGACGGACAGCGGCCTTACGGCGGCCGTCATGCCCTGGCGCCCCGGCGAGTCCCTCTACGGCCCCGCCCGTGCCCGCTTCCGCGCTTTACCTCTCGCCTCCGTCCACCGCGCGATCGACCGCGTCCTGGACGCCCACCTCGCGGTGGAGGCCGCGGGCATGGTGGCCGTCGACCTCTACGACGGCGCGTTCCTCTACGACTTCTACGGCGACGCGCTCCACCTCGTCGACCTCGACGAGTACCGCCCCGGCCCCTTCGTCCTCCAGGGCGACCGACTCCCGGGCTCGGCCCGCTTCATGGCCCCCGAGGAGTGGCACCACGGCGCCCGCATCGACATCCGCACGACGGTCTACGCCCTCGCCCGCACCGCCCGCCTCCTCCTCGACGCCGGCGAGGGCGAACGGGCCTGGCGGGGCACGGCGGCCCAACTCGCCGTACTGGAAAGGGCCACCCGCGCCGATCCCGCCGAACGGTTCGCGGGCGTACGGGAGTTCACGGACGCATGGCGCGCCGCCACCTGACCTCGCCGTCCTCCCACTCCTCGGTCGGCGCGAGCCCCGCCGCCGTGGCGACCGCCGCGGACGCCCGATGGTCCGGGTGGATGTGCGCCACGACCGTACGGACGGCGGGCCGGGCGGCGAGCCACGACACCAGCCCCCGCGCCGCCTCGGAGGCGATGCCCCGCCCTTGCCAGGGCGCTCCGACCACCCAGGCGATCTCCGCGACCGACCCCGCTTCCGTGATCGTGGCCTGGACCGTGCCGACCAGGCGGTCCTCCACCCTCAGGCGCAGTACCCAGTTGCACCAGGCGGCGGCCGGGTCGGGGGAGCCCGCGGCGAGACGCTCGTAGCGGGTCCGCAGGGCGTCCGGAGTCAGCGGTTCGCCACCGATGAAGGTGTGCAGGGAGGGGGAGGACAGCACCGTGGCCATTTCCGCCGCGTGCGCCGCGCTCAGGGGCACGAGATCCAGCCGGGCGGTACTGATGAGTTCGCGGTCGATGTCCATCGTGGGCGGGCTCCCGTTCCCGGAAAACGAATCGGCCGGTGGCTTCGTTTCCGAAGCCACCGGCCGATTACTCAGGGTGAGTGACGGGACTTGAACCCGCGACTTCCTGGACCACAACCAGGTGCTCTACCAGCTGAGCTACACCCACCATGCCCGGTTGTTCACTCTGCGAGTTTCCGACCGGCCGAGAAAAAGTGTACAGGGTCCGAAGGGGTGCTCGCGCCCGCCTTTTAGTGCGCGGGCAGGACGTGCTTCGCGGCGATCGTACGGGCCGTCTCCGAGTCCGGTCCGGGCTGCGGGACGAAGATCGCCTCGCGGTAGTAGCGCAGCTCGGCGATGGATTCGCGGATGTCGGCGAGGGCGCGGTGATTGCCCTTCTTCTCGGGGCTGTTGAAGTACGCCCGGGGGTACCAGCGGCGGGCCAGTTCCTTCACCGAGGACACGTCCACGATGCGGTAGTGGAGGTACTCCTCCAGGGTCGGCATGTCACGGAGGAGGAAACCGCGGTCGGTGCCGACCGAGTTGCCGCACAGCGGGGCCTTGCCCGGCTCCTTGACGTGCTCCCGGATGTACGCCAGGACCAGCTCCTCGGCGTCGGCCAACGTCGTACCGCCGGCCAGTTCGTCGAGCAGGCCGGATGCGGTGTGCATCTGGCGTACTACGTCCGGCATCGTCTCCAGCGCCTGGTCCGGCGGGCGGACGACGATGTCCACCCCCTCGCCGAGCACGTTCAGCTCGGAGTCGGTGACGAGGGCGGCCACCTCGATGAGAGCGTCATCCGACAGCGAGAGGCCGGTCATCTCGCAGTCGATCCACACCATGCGATCGTTCATGTGTCTAACCTTAAGGTGCGCGCCGCTCAGGTGAGCCGACCGTGCGGTGACCTTGTGGTCCCGGGCATGCGGAAACCCCCGGAGATCTCCTGACGGAAACCTCCGGGAGCCTTACCGCTCCTACGTCGCGGGTACTACGGCGCGCTGCGCTGGCCGGGCAGACTCGCCGCCCGACTTGTGGCGTACGCCTCACGGCCGTTCTCCGCCGAGGACGTCGACGCCGACGACAGCGCGCTCGCCGCCGTACGCCGGGTCTGCATCGGGACCGGGCCGTCAGGGTGCAGCGCGGGCGGCAGCCCGGCCGGACCCAGGGACCCCGGACCACCGGGCTGACCCGGAGCGCCGTCGCCGTCCACCTGCTTGTCGCCCTGCGGCCTGCGGGCGCGGTACGCGGCCCGGTAGGCGGCCGGCGACGAGCCCAACTGGCGCCGGAAATGGCCGCGCAGAGCCACCGGCGAACGGAAGCCGCAGCGCCCCGCGACCTCGTCCACCGAGTAGTCCGACGTCTCCAGCAGACGCTGTGCCTGGAGCACCCGCTGCGTGATCAGCCACTGCAGGGGAGCGCTCCCGGTGAGCGAGCGGAAGCGGCGGTCGAACGTACGCCTGCTCATGTACGCGCGTGCCGCCAGCGTCTCCACGTCGAACTGTTCGTGGAGGTGCTCCAGCGCCCAGGCGACGACCTCCGCGAGCGGGTCGGCGCCGATCTCCTCTGGTAAAGACCGATCGAGGTAGCGCTCCTGACCGCCGCTTCGGCGCGGCGGGACCACCAGGCGCCGGGCGAGCGCGCCGGCCGCCTCGTTGCCGTGGTCCGTCCGCACGATGTGGAGACAGAGATCGATTCCGGCCGCCGTACCGGCGGACGTCAGCACGTCCCCGTCGTCGACGAAGAGTTCCCTCGGATCGACGTGCACCGACGGATAGCGCTTGGCCAGCGTCGGCGCGTACATCCAGTGGGTGGTGGCCGGACGGCCGTCCAGCAGGCCCGCCGCGGCCAGCACGAAGGCGCCGGTGCACAGGCCGACTATGCGGGCCCCTTCTTCGTGCGCACGGCGGATCGCGTCGAGTGCCTCCTCCGGCGGCGGCGAGGTGATCGACCGCCAGGCCGGCACGACGACGGTGCCCGCCCGCGAGATCGCTTCCAAGCCGTGCGGTGTGGTGAGTTCCAGCCCTCCGGTGGTGCGCAGCGGGCCTTCTTCGCCGCCGCACACAAGGAGCCGGTAACGCGGAACTCCGGCGTCCTGCCGGTCGATTCCGAACACCGACAGCGGTATGGAACTCTCGAAGATGGGGCCGCCGCTGAACAGCAGCACCGCGACGATCTCCTTGCGGCGTCGCCCGGAAAGCTTCCGGGCCGCGGCTTCCGGCGCGGCAGTGGAGTCGTGGCTCATACTGCTAAGCCCCCCTCGGTGGTCGCGGCGCCCCTAACTTGTCGGGCATGTCGCTCCAGCACGTTTCCCCTCGGTCCTGCACGAGTCCCCCGCCGTAAGACGTCAAGATCGAATCTACTGTGTCCAGTGGTGCCGGGGTGACCAGTTCGGCAACCGGCATATTGTCGACATGGCAACTTGGCGTGAAGCATTCGATCACGAAGCGTTGCACTCGTGGGCCGTGCAGGGAAGTGCGCCTCGTCTTAGTGGCCAATCCCCGTAGGGTGCGCAAGGCCCCCCAGACCCTTTCGGTGCAGGTGGAACGGGGGTTGGGGGGTGGTTCGGACAACAGATGCGCAGTGGCCGGAAGTTGGCTGAAAAGCGTCGGGCGCGTGCGCGGAAACCGGTCAGTCGACCGGTGTACTTCCCCCGCCGTGCCGCCCGCCCCTGTGCGCCCCCGCCCCGGCCCGGTGGCGGTGGCCGCGGTGCGGGGCGTCTTCCCCGGCCGGCGGCGGGGCATGTTCTTCGGCCAACAGCGGGACCGCGCTCTGCTCGGACCGGCGCAGCAGCACCCGGCAGGCGGCGGTGACGGCCGCGAGGCCCAGCGCCGTACCGGCGGCGCCGGCGAGCGAGCTGCCGTACCAGAGGAGGACGACGGGGACGAGGACGCAGCTGAAGACCGCCCAGCGGACCACATCGGTCGCGCTGTCGGAGTGGGGGTGTCCCTCGGAGGTCGTGCGGTGTCCGGACATGGCGTGCTCCCTGGGGCGGCGGCTCGCCGGGTTCAACGCGTGTTCGATGCGTCGGTCACTGTAGGGCAGCCCACGGGCGGACACGGTGGACATGGGCCGACGCGGACGGGCGTGGTGGGACGCGGATAAGTGAACCCTGTGCAAACCGCCTGTACGAGGCAGCAACCATTGCGTTACGGGCGCCCCCTCGTGCATGCTCCGGGGAACTCCGCCGGAGCATGTGCGGGATATGGGCTAAGGAGGAGTGCCGCCGTACCCTTGGGGGTATGGGGTTGGGAAGATGATTCCCGGACACAGCTCCGCGCACCCTGTTGTCCCCTCCCAAGAGGATCAAAAAGCCGAGACACCCATGGCCGGTCACGAATCTTTCGAACCAGCGGACCGCAAGCGCCCTGTCGCCGATCCCACGGCGGCCGAGCCCCTGGCGGCGGAACAGCCACGTCATTCCTGCGATCCAGCCTTCAAGCACGGCGTGGTCGTCGGCTTCGACGGGTCCACGTCCAGTGAGCGTGCCCTCGCCTACGCGATCGGCATGGCCCATCGCTCGGGCTCGGGCCTGGTCATCGTCCATGTCGCCAACCGGCTGCCCACCACGGTGTGGGCGGGCTGCGAGCCACCGGTCTTCGTCGACGTTCCGGATCACCGCACCGAGGTGCTGGGGCTGGAGCTGGCCTGCGCCGAGTATCTGGCGGAAGTGCCCTGGATCCTTGTCGAGCGCGGTGGCGACATCTGCCATGAACTCGAAGAGGTGGGGCGGGAGTACGAGGCGGACGCGATCGTCGTGGGCTCGACCCACGGAATCGTCGGGCGCATCTTCGGCTCCGTCGCGGGGCGGCTCGCGAAGCGCGCGAAGCGGCCCGTCGTCGTCATCCCGTAGTCCACGGGCGAACTCACAGGTCGGCTCCCCAATTGGCCGTTGTGCAGAGGTGTTTGTGTCCTTGTGAAGGGCATATATCGGTCACACCGCACAACCGCACATGCAGGAAGGGAGCCCGCCGTGGACAATGACGTCTCTGCGGGAAGCATCACCTCGATCGTCGGCCGACTCGCCCTGGGAATCACCCTGTTGGCCTTCGGCCTCGGGTACACGAATGTCATCGACGGGGTCTCCACGGCTGACGCCGTGTCACTGGCCCACTACGTAGGCGGAGTTGCGCTCTTCGTCGCCGGGCTGCTCGCGCTCCGCGACGGCGACGTGGCGAACGGTACGGCGTTCTCCGCGTTCGGCGCGCTGTGGTTCACCTGGGCCGTCAGTGCGGGGGGTTCCGCCTCGGACAACGCGGCGGGGTTGTTCCTGGTGCTGTTCGCTCTGGTCGCGTTCTCCGTGGCGCTCGCGGGTGGGGATCAACTCACCCAGGGGACCTATGGGTTGTTCTTCGTGTGCCTCGTGCTGCTCGCCGTCGCTCAGTTCGCCGGTAACGACGGGCTGGGCAAGGTCGGGGGGTGGTTCGGTGTCGCTGCGGGGGCTGTTGCCTGGTACTCGGCGACGGCTGCGTTGGCTCACTGGCCGACGGTTCTTCCGCGGCGGGCTGCGGGTCGGGGCGTGACGGCTACCAGTTGACCGGCAGTGGTAAGGCCCCCCTCGTGTATGAGGCACACGTGGGGGGCCTTTCCGTTGGGTGGCCTCTGCCGGCCGGTGGGGGCTTGTCGCGGAGTTCCCCGCGCCCCTAAAAAACCTATTCCACCGTTACTGACTTCGCGAGGTTGCGCGGCTTGTCGATGTCACGCCCCAGCGCCAACGCCGTGTGATACGCGAGGAGTTGGAGCGGGATGCCCATCAGGATGGGATCCAGTTCGTCCTCGTTCTTCGGGACGACGATCGTCTGGTCGGCCTTTTCCTGGTGCTGGTGGGCCACCGCTAGGATGCGGCCGCTGCGGGCCTTGATCTCCTCCAGGGCGGCGCGGTTCTTCTCCAGGAGGTCGTCGTCGGGGACGATCGCGACCGTGGGGAGGGCGGGCTCGATCAGGGCGAGGGGGCCGTGCTTCAACTCCGAGGCGGGGTAGGCCTCGGCGTGGATGTACGAGACCTCCTTGAGCTTGAGGGAGGCCTCGCGGGCCACCGGGTAGCCCCGGACGCGGCCGATGAAGAGCATCGAGCGGGCCTCGGCGTACTCGGCCGCCAGCTTCTTGATCTCGTCCTCGCGGTCGAGGATCTCGGAGATCTGGGCCGGCAGCTTGCGCAGGCCCTCGATGATGCGCTTGCCGTCGCGGACCGAGAGGTCGCGGGTGCGGCCGAGATGGAGCGCCAACAGGGCAAAGGCGACTGTGGTGTTGGTGAAGCACTTGGTCGAGACGACACAGACCTCGGGGCCCGCGTGCACGTACATGCCGCCGTCCGCCTCGCGCGCGATCGCCGAGCCGACGACGTTCACCACGCCCAGGACGCGGGCGCCCTTGCGCTTCAACTCCTGTACGGCGGCGAGGACATCGTAGGTCTCGCCGGACTGCGAGACCGCGATGTAGAGGGTGTCGGGGTCGACTACCGCGTTGCGGTACCGGAATTCGGAGGCCGGCTCGGCGTCCGCGGGGATGCGGGCCAGCTCCTCGATCATCTGGGCGCCGATCATGCCCGCGTGGTACGAGGTGCCGCAGCCGAGGATCTTGACGCGGCGGATCTGCCGGGCCTCACGGGCGTCGAGGTTCAGGCCGCCGAGGTGCACGGTGGAGAAGCGGTCGTCGATGCGGCCGCGCAGCACGCGGTCCACGGCGTCGGCCTGCTCGAAGATCTCCTTGTGCATGTAGGTGTCGTGGCCGCCCATGTCGTAGGAGGCGGCCTCCCACTCGACGGTGGTCGGCTCGGACGTCGTCCGCGTGCCCTCGGTGGTGTATGTCCGGAAGTCGTCGGCCTTGAGGGTCGCCATCTCGCCGTCGTCGAGGGTCACTATCTGGCGCGTGTGGGTGACGAGTGCGGCGATGTCCGAGGCTACGAACATCTCCTTCTCGCCGATGCCGAGGACCACCGGAGAGCCGTTTCGAGCCACCACGATGCGGTCGGGGAAGTCGGCGTGCAGCACGGCGATGCCGTACGTCCCCTCGATCACCCGGAGTGCCTGGCGGACCTTCTCCTCCAGGGTCTCCGCCTGGGAGCGGGCGATGAGGTGGGTGAGGACCTCGGTGTCCGTCTCGGAGAGGAACTCGACGCCGTCCGCTTCGAGCTTCTTCCTCAGGTCGGAGGCGTTGTCGATGATGCCGTTGTGGACGACGGCGACCTTGCTGTCGGCGGACAGGTGCGGGTGCGCGTTCACGTCGGAGGGGGCGCCGTGTGTGGCCCAGCGGGTGTGGGCGATTCCGGTGGTGCCCTTGAAGCGCGCCGGAACCTTCGCCTCCAGATCACGGACCCGGCCCTTGGCCTTGACCACCTTCAGGCCCGCCGTCTTGGGGGCCGTGATGGCGATGCCCGCCGAGTCGTAGCCGCGGTACTCCAGCCGCTGCAGGCCCTCCAGCAGAAGCGGCGCAACGTCACGCTTGCCGATGTATCCGACGATTCCGCACATGTATAAGCATTCCTAGCCGTAGACGATCCGGCGCAGCTGCCTGAGCGTCAGCTCGGGCGGGGCCACGGCCCGGTATTTCAGGTCCGCCTCGATCCGGTCGAAGATCGTCGCGTTCACCAGGCCCTGGGCCTGGAGCTCGCGGTGGCGGCGACGGACGTAGTCCTCGGTCGTCTCGTCGAAGTAGGCGAGCACGTCCTGGATCACCCGCAGTGCCTCGCCCCGGTTGAGGGGCGAGGAGCGCGTCAGATGATCAACGAGTTCGTCGTGCACCCGGTTGATCCTGGGGTACCGGGGGAAGGTTTGCAAGAATCCTGCCCGATATCGGGCAGTGGCCTGTTGAATGTCTTATGGGACTCTGTTCGCAAGCTGTCCATCCTGTGTCTTGTGTTACGTCGCTCATATGGACGAGTTTCAGACGCCATGGACATTCCTCGTATGGGAGTACCCGAAGAGCTCGCCGGCCGCATGAGCATGGCTGAGCAGCACGAGTACCTACGCTCGAAATTCTCGCGGCGCACGATGATCAGAGGCGGCGCCGTGACCCTCGGCGCCGTCGCCGGCGGCGTGTTCGTCCCGGGCGCGGTCGCCCAGGCGGCCGTCCCCAGCCAGGCCTCCGCGACCTACGCCTCCAGCTCCACCGCGTCCTCGGTCGACGGGGCCCTCGTCTCCCCGTTCGGCCGCCACCTCGCGTTCGGCAACGACCCGAGCACCGAGGTGACGGTCTCCTGGCAGGTCCCGACCAACGTCAAGAAGCCGTTCGTCCGCATCGGCGCGCACCCCTGGGACCTCTCCCGCAAGATCGAGGCCGAGGTGCGCACGCTGTACACCCCGGCGGGCGTCGGCGCGAGCGGTGACCACACCCAGTACTACCTGCACGCCAAGCTGACCCACCTGCGTCCGGGCAAGACCTACTACTACGGCGTCGGCCACGCGGGCTTCGACCCGGCCGAGGCCCACCTGCTCGGCACCCTGGGCACCTTCAAGACCGCCCCCGACAGCGCCGTGCCGTTCACCTTCACGGCCTTCGGCGACGAGGGCGTCGGCTACCACGGCCTGGCCAACAACAGCCTGCTCCTGGGCCAGAACCCGGCCTTCCACCTGCACGCCGGCGACATCTGCTACGCCGACCCGGCCGGTGCGGGCCAGACCGCCGACGCCGGCTTCGACTCGCGCACCTGGGACCTGTTCCTCGCGCAGACCGAGTCGGTCGCCAAGTCCGTGCCGTGGATGCCCGCCTACGGCAACCACGACATGGAGGCCTGGTACTCGCCCAACGGCTACGGCGGCGAGGACGCCCGCTGGAACCTGCCGGACAACGGCCCCGACAAGACGAACCTGCCGGGCGTCTACTCCTTCGTCTACGGCAACACGGCGATCATCTCGCTCGACGCCAACGACGTGTCCTTCGAGATCCCGGCCAACCTCGGTATCTCCGGCGGCACCCAGACCAAGTGGCTGGAGGCGCAGCTCAAGAAGTTCCGCGCGTCCAGGGACATCGACTTCGTGGTGATCTTCTTCCACCACTGCGCGTACTGCACCTCCACCGCGCACTCCTCGGAGGGGGGAGTGCGGGGCGAGTGGGTGCCGCTGTTCGAGAAGTACACGGTGGACCTGGTCATCAACGGCCACAACCACCAGTACGAGCGCACCGACGTCATCAAGAAGAACGCCGTCGTCAAGAAGCTGCCGATCGGCGGCACGGCGTACCCGGAGACCGAGGGTGTCGTCTACGTGACGGCGGGCGCGGCCGGCCGCAGCCTGTACGCGTTCTCCGCCCCGGACTCCTACGAGGGTCACGTCGCCGACGTCGACTCGGTCGCCGCCTTCGTCAACACGAAGGACGGCAAGGTCAACGAGACGGTCGCCTGGTCGCGCGTGCGCTACCTCAACTACTCGTTCCTGCGCGTGGACGTCCAGCCCGCCCACAAGGGCCGTACGGCCACCCTGACGGTCCGCGGCATCGCCGAGACCGGCGCCGAGGTCGACCGCTTCACGGTCGCCCGCAAGGCCAAGTAACCCCGATTCAGATCGAGTTACGCCCGGAAGGCGGGGCGTAGTTCATCCGGCAGGCGGTCCTCACATGCGTTTGAGGACCGCCTGTTTGGCCATCGCGAACTCCTCGTCCGTGAGCACCCCGTCCCGGTGCAGCTCACCCAGTTCGCGCAACCGCCGCAGCAGCGCGTCGTGGCCGTCCTCCGCCGCGGCCGTCAACTGCCGTGCGGGTTCGGGCCGTTCAGGTCGTACGTCCGTCTCGGCGGCGGGGTGCGGGAGGCGCGCCTGTACGGCCGCGGCGACCAGGGCCATCAGCGGGTCCTTCTTGAAGCCCCACAACTCCACCGCGTTGGGGTCGTACTTGGGCGGTGCCTTGGTCGGCGCGCTGCGCACCGAGAAGCGGATGTAGCCGTTCTCCAGACCGGCCGACGGACGCCACTCCACGCCGACGAGGTCCGTGACGGCGAGGGTGCGGGCACCGGCGGCGGACTTGGCGTCCTCGGTCTTCCAGTTCCACTCCAGCCGTACGTGCTCCCCGTCGAAGCTCGCCGTGCCGTCCCCGGCGGAGACCGACAGCGGCACGGCGGGGCCCGGCAGCAGATACGCGTCCACCGGGTCGGCCGGGACCTCGTCGAGCAGCAGGGCGCTCCGCACCTCGTCCACGAAGTACTCGGCGACGCCGTACCGGTCCGACTCGACGGGGAGTTGATACGGGTCGTCGCTCTCGGCGAGCCGGCCTCCGGTGGCGTGCAGCAGGGGGTCGGCACCGTCGCGCAGCCGCAGTCTCAGCCGCCCCGACCTCCGGCCCTGCTCGAACGAGACGCCCGCCAACGCGCCCAGGGGGACGACGAGTTCGCCGAGGGTCCTGCGGAACAGGCCGACGTTCTTGTCCCGCCCGGGAGTCAGCCGCAGGGCGTCGCCGTCGAAGATCCAGGTGCCGTCCTTCTGGATGATTTCCGCCATAGGAGGGATTGTTCCACCGGTCTGACGACAGAATGGTCTGTACCTGTCCGGCTTCCGGCTTTCGGCTTCAAGGAAGGCACCGCTTGTGAGACACCTTGTGAGACAGCGCCACAGAACGACCCGCCTCCTCGGTTCGCTGCTGCTCGTCGCCGCCGCGAGCGTGTCCGTCGCCGGCGCCGCACCCGCCGCCGGGCCCGCCGCCGTCACCCCGCTGGGCCGGGTGGTCCCGGCGCCCGCCAAGGTCGCGCCCGCGGGACACCCGTACAAGATCACGAGCGGGACCCGCATCCGCGTCGACGACACCCGGGAGTCGCGCCGGATCGGCGAGTACCTCGCGGGCATCCTGCGACCCTCCACCGGCTACCGGTTGCCGATCACCTCGCGGGGCAAGGGCGGTATCCAACTCCGCCTGGCCAAGGGCACGTTCGGCGCCGAGGGCTACCGGCTGGTCAGTGGGACCTCCGGTGTCACCATCACCGCGAGCAGGCCTGCGGGCCTCTTCCACGGCGTCCAGACCCTGCGCCAACTCCTGCCCGCCGCCGTCGAGAAGAAGTCCGCGCAGCGCGGCCCCTGGCAGATCGCGGGCGGCACCATCGAGGACTCCCCGCGCTATGCCTACCGCGGCGCGATGCTCGACGTCTCCCGGCACTTCTTCACCGTCGACCAAGTCAAGCGCTACATCGACGAGTTGGCGCTCTACAAGATCAACGAACTGCATCTGCACCTCAGCGACGACCAGGGCTGGCGCATCGCCATCAACTCCTGGCCCCGCCTGGCGACTTACGGCGGCTCGACCCAGGTCGACGGCGGCGCGGGCGGCCACTACACGAAGGCCGACTACAAGGAGATCGTCCGCTACGCCTCTTCCCGCTTCCTGGAGGTCGTCCCGGAGATCGACATGCCCGGCCACACGAACGCGGCCCTCGCCTCCTACGCCGACCTGAACTGCGACGGCGTGGCACCCCCGCTCTACACGGGCACGGACGTCGGCTTCAGTTCGCTGTGCGTCGGCAAGGACCTCACGTACAGCTTCGTGGACGACGTGATCCGCGAGCTGGCCGCGCTGACCCCGGGCCGCTATCTCCACATCGGCGGCGACGAGGCGCACTCCACCAGCCATGAGGACTACGTCAAGTTCATGGACCGGGTGCAGCCGATCGTCACCAAGTACGGCAAGACGGTGATCGCCTGGCACCAGATCACCGGCGCCCACCCGGTGAAGGGCGCCCTCGCCCAGTACTGGGGTCTCGACGACACCGACGCCGCCGAGAAGGCACAGGTCGCCGAGGCCGCGAAGAACGGCACCGGGCTGATCCTCTCGCCCGCCGACCGGGTCTACCTCGACATGAAGTACACCGAGGACACCCCGCTCGGCCAGGACTGGGCGGGCCTGGTCGAGGTGAAGCGGTCCTACGACTGGGACCCGGGCAACTACCTTGCCGGGGTGCCGAGTTCGGCGATCCGGGGGGTCGAGGCGCCGCTGTGGACCGAGACCATCGTGACCGGCGCGAACATCGAGTACATGGCCTTCCCGAGGCTGCCGGGCGTGGCCGAGCTGGGCTGGTCGCCGGCCTCGACGCACGACTGGGACACCTACAAGGTGCGGCTCGCGGCCCAGGCCCCGCGCTGGGACGCGCTCGGGATCGACTACTACCGCTCGCCGCAAGTCCCGTGGCCCGCACGGTAGTTGAAGCAAGCCGAAAATTGGCTGAGCGGCTTCTGTAGAACGGCGGACACCCCGGGGGACCGTACCCCGGGGTGCCCGCCTGCTTGTGCGGTCAGAACCCGGCGATGGGGTTTTTCAGGGTGCCGACGAGCTGGAGCGCGCCGGCCGGGTCCGCCAGGTCCACCATCTGCTCGTTGTTGCGCAGTTGGAGGCGGTTGAGGCAGGACAGCGAGAACTCGGGGGCGAACATGTCGTACTGCCGGAACTTGTCGGCGAGTTCGGGTGCCGCGTCCTGGTACTCGCGGGTGACGTCCGCGACCGTACGCCAGAAGTCGTCCTCCTCCAGGACACCCGCGGCGGCCAGGTTGGAGGCGAGGAAGCGGAAGAAGCAGTCGAAGACGTCGGTGAAGATCGACAGCAGCTTCTTGTCCTCGGGGACCTCGACCCGCAGCCGCTCCACCGTCGGCGGCAGCACCGCGTCCGGGTCCATGACGGCGATCTCCTCGGCGATGTCCTTGTAGATCGCGCGCTCGACGACGCCGTCCTTCAGGACGAGGATCACGTTCTCGCCGTGCGGCATGAACACCAGGTCGTAGGCGTAGAAGCTGTGCAGCAGCGGGGTGAAGTACGCCCGCAGATACCGCCGCAGCCACTCCACCGGGGTCAGCCCCGACCGCTCGATCAGCGCGCCCGCGAACGACGCGCCCTCGTGGTCCAGGTGCACCAGCGAGGCCATCGTCGCCAGGGACTCGCCCTCCCGGAGCGAGGACACCGGGCTCTCACGCCACAGGGCCGCGAGCATCTTGCGGTACGGCGAGTAGCGGTCGGTGGCCGCCTCGTACTCCAGGTGCCGGTAGCCGACGGCCGCCCGCTCACGGATGATCGACAGA
The DNA here is from genome assembly GCF_044766845.1 of Streptomyces sp. NPDC101776. Classification (NCBI taxonomy): domain Bacteria; kingdom Bacillati; phylum Actinomycetota; class Actinomycetes; order Kitasatosporales; family Streptomycetaceae; genus Streptomyces; species Streptomyces sp. NPDC101776. The sequence goes on from NZ_JBIWMV010000002.1 coordinate 70,251, forward strand.
CCGGTGGACTTCAACACCGGGTCGTTGTCGATGAGTTGGGCGAGCCAGTCGTTGATCGCCGGGGTCGCCTCCATATAGGTGGCCGAAAGCCCGCGCATGAAGCCCATGTTGATGACGGACAGGGCCGTCTTCACATAGTGCTTCTCGGGGTTCGACCTGTTGAAGAAGGTCCGGATGGACTGCTGGGCGAGGTACTCGTCGTCGCCCTCGCCGAGACAGACGAGGTGGCCGCGGGCGACCTCGGCGGCGAAGGTGACGGTGAGCTTGTTCCACCACTGCCAGGGGTGGACGGGGATGAGGAGGAACTCGTCCGGGTCGTGCCCCTGGTCGGTCAGGACGGCACGGAAGCGGTCGAGGGCGGCACTGCCCAACTCGCCCTTGACGAACGACTCGTACTCGATTCCCACGCCCGCCGTGAACGCCGCCCGAGAGCGGTGCGCGGCCAGCCAGACCAGGCGGACCGGGCTCGCGGTCTCGGGGGCGTACGAGAGGTACTCGTGCACACCGAAGCCGAGCCGGCCGTTGTTGGCGACGAAGCAGGGGTGGCCCTCGGTCATCCCCGTCTCGATGGCCTGGAAGTCGCTCCGCACCAGCTCGGCGACCGGGAGCTGCGGCTTGGTGAGCTTGTAGCAGGTGCCGGAGAGGGTGGAGGAGATCTCCTCCAGATAGACCGGCAGGATCGCCTCGCTCAGGCCGAGTGCCTGCTTCAGCTCGATGAAGAACTCAAGCGCGGCGAGGGGGAGTTCGGCGCCGTCGCGCTGCCGGGTGATGGAGTCGGCGTCGACCTGCCAGTGGTCGAGGGCGCGGCGGACGGCGGTGAACCGGTACCGGGTCAGACCGTCGTCGCTGCGGACAACGTACAGGTCACCGTCTTTTTCCACCGGTTCGGGCGTGATGAGCCGCTCGTGCGCGAACTCGGCGAGGGCTTTGCGGATGAGCTGGCGGTTGGCCTTCTCCCAGCGCTCGGGGGAGAGATGGGCCACGGCGTCGGCGAGGCTCATGCGGACACCGCCATGGCCGCGTCGAACTGTTCCCGTGTGCAGAAGCTCAACAAGGCTTTCTTCTCCGGCTTCTGGATCTCACGCTCGGGCACGAACCCGACCGCCTCGTTCAGGGCGTGCACGGCGGTGTTGGACACGTCCGGTTCCACGACGACGCGCTCGACGGCCGGGTCCTCGAAGAGGCGGGCCACCACGGCGGTGATCACCGCACGGGTGAAGCCGTGGACGGGCGTCGCGGTGGCCGGTGTCAGGAAGTGCATGCCGACATCGCCGGGCAACGGCTCGTACAGACCGACCAGTTCGCGATACCGCGGGTCGTAGTACTCCATCAGAAAGACGGGCACACCGTCCTGGAGCCCGAACAGCGCGTGCTGGTGCTCGTCGGCCGCGATCTCCATGTACGCGCGCTCGACGTCCTCCAGTTTCGCGTCCTGCATCATCCAGAACGCGGCTTTGGGATGCGTGAGCCACCGGTGCAGCAACTCGGCGTCCTGCAACGGGTCCAGGGGACGGAAGGTGAAGGTCATACGGCGAACTCCTGGAACGCGATGGACTGTTCGACCGGGTAGTACTCGGTGCCGAGCAGCTCACGGATGATGTACGAGTTGCGGTACGCGCCCATGCCCAGGTCCGGGGACGTGATGCTGTGCGCGTGGACGCCGGCGTTCTGGAGGAAGACGCCCCGGCCCGTGGTGTCGATCGAGTAGTTGCGGGCGATGTCGAAGTTGCCCTGGGAGTCGTAGCGCAGCCGCTCGTGCACGGGCTTGAGGAACTCCGGCTCGGCGTACTTGTAGCCGGTGGCGAGGACCAGGCCCTGGGAGCGCAGGGTGTAGTCCTTCTCCTGCTCCTCCTGGCGAAGAGCGAGTTCGTAGACGCCGTCGCGGTAAGTGGCGTCGTTCAGCGAGGAGTTGGTGAGCAAGCGGGTGGGGACCGGGCCGCCGACCTTCTTCTGGTAGAGCAGGTCGAAGATGTCGTTGACGAGGTCGCCGTCGATGCCCTTGAAGAGGCCCTTCTGCTCGGCCGTGAGGCGGTAGCGGGTCTGCTCGGGCAGGGCGTGGAAGTAGTCGATGTACTCCGGGGAGGTCATCTCCAGCGTGAGCTTCGTGTACTCCAGCGGGAAGAAGCGCGCTGAGCGCGTGACCCAGTTCAGCTCGTAGCCGTGCACGTCGATCTCGCTGAGCAGGTCGTAGTAGATCTCGGCGGCGGACTGCCCGCTGCCGACCAGCGTGATCGACTCCTTGGCCTGCAACTCCGCCTTGTGCCGCAGGTAGCGGGAGTTGTGGATGAAGTCGCCGCCCAGGCCCGCGACCGCCTCCGGGAGGTAGGGCGGGGTGCCGGTGCCGAGGACCAGGTGCCGGGCGCGAAGGATCTCACCGGCCTCGGTCCGGACGACGTAGACCTCGTCCTCGTACGTCACTTCCGAAACCGTGGTGCTGAAGCGCACGTTGGTGAGCCGGTTGGCCGCCCAGCGGCAGTAGTCGTCGTATTCGACGCGCAGCGGGTAGAAGTTCTCGCGGATGTAGAAGGGGTACAGACGCCCCTTCTCCTTCAGGTAGTTGAGGAAGGAGTACGGCGAGGTCGGGTCGGCGAGGGTGACCAGGTCCGACATGAACGGGGTCTGGAGATGGGCGCCGTCGAGGAACATGCCGGCGTGCCACTCGAAGTCGGGCTTCGAGTCCAGGAAGATCCCGTCGAGTTCGGCGATGGGCTCGGTGAGGCAGGCGAGGCCGAGGTTGAAGGGTCCGAGCCCGATGCCCACGAAGTCGTAGGTCTTGGTGGCGGGTTCAGGAAGCGCGGTCAAGGGACTCTCCCAGGTACTGCTCGGCATGGCCGGCGATCAGGTCGAGGACGGCGGCGATGTCGTCGGTCGTCGTCTCGGGGTTGAGCAGGGTGAACTTCAGGTAGTGGCGGCCCGCGACCTTGGTGCCCGCGACCACCGCGGCACCGGACGCGAACAGGGCCTTGCGGGCGTACAGGTTGGCGCGGTCGATCTCGGCCGGGTCGGTGACGGCGGCCGGGATGTAGCGGTAGACGAGAGTGGACAGCGAGGGCGCGACCACGACATCGAAGCGCGGGTCGGCGGCAAGCAGCTTCCACCCTTCCTCCGCCAGGTCGCAGACCTCGTCGAAGAGTTGACCGATGCCGTCGGCGCCCATCACGCGCAGCGTCATCCACAGCTTGAGCGCGTCGAAACGGCGGGTGGTCTGGAGGGACTTGTCGACCTGGTTGGGGATGCGCTCCTGCACCGTGCTGCGCGGGTTGAGGTACTCCGCGTGGTACGTCGCGTGGCGCAGGGTGTCGGCGTCGCGGACCAGCAGGGCGGACGAACTCACCGGCTGGAAGAAGGCCTTGTGGTAGTCCACGGTGACCGAGTCGGCACGCTCGATGCCGTCGATGCGGCCGCGGTACTTCAGCGAGGCGAGCAGACCGCAGCCGTAGGCCGCGTCCACGTGCATCCACACCCCGAACTGCTCGCACAGGGCGGCGACTTCGGGCAGCGGGTCGATGGAGCCGAAGTCGGTGGTGCCGGCGGTGGCGACGACGGCCATGGGGACCAGACCGGCGCTCTTGCAGCGCTCCAACTCCCGGGCGAGCGCGACGGTCTGCATGCGCTTGTCGGCGCCGACGGGTATCGACACGACGGCGTCCTGCCCGAGGCCCAGCAGTTTCGCCGACTTCTTCACGCTGAAGTGGCTGACCTCGGAGGCGAAGACACGCAGTTTGGCCAGGCTGTCGGTCTTGGCCTCCTCACGGGCCAGCAGCAGTGCCTGGAGGTTGGACTGGCTGCCGCCGGAGGTGAACACCCCGTCCGCGTGCGGCCCGAGGCCGATCCGTTCGTTCGTCCAGTCGATCAGCTTGCGCTCGATGAGGGTGCCGCCGGCCGACTGGTCCCAGGTGTCCAGGGAGGAGTTGACGGCGGAGAGCACCGCCTCGCCCAGCACCGCGGGGATGACGACGGGGCAGTTGAGGTGGGCGAGGTAGCGGGGGTGGTGGAAGTAGATCGCGTCACGCAGATAGACCTCGTCCAGCTCGTCGAGCACCGCGGCGGTGTCGTGGAGCGGGTGGTCGAGGTCGATGCGGTCGATGAGGGGGGAGAGGGCGTCGACCGTGACGCCGGTGAACGGTCGTTCGGTGGTGGCGAGTTTCGCCGCCACCCGCTCCACGCCTTGAGTCACGGAGCGGCGGTAGTGCTCCGCAGTCGTGTCATTGAGCAGGTGCGAGCGCATGTGGGGGTCCTCCGGTGGGGAAGTCCGTGCGGGACAGGTGAGCGGCGGGATTCCGCAACATCAACTTAGGTAAGCCTAACTTAACTCAATGTTCCGGAAACCCGCCGCTCCCGTGACAGCGGTCACTCACACATCACGGCCCCCTCGGAGGATCACCCGGCCTCGCGCAGTTGCTCCTCGCTCAGCCCTTGCCGCCAGTACCCGACGAAGGTCACCCGCCGCCGGTCGAACCCGCGCTCACCCACGAAGTGCCGCCGTAGCGCCTTGACTTGACCGGACTCGCCCGCGATCCACACGTACGGCCGCTCGGCGGACGGGAGTTGGGCCGCGCGCAGCGCGCCGAGAGCCATGGGGGACCCCTCGACACGCTCGCTCTCGCGCACCAGCCAGGTCACCTCGGCGTCGGCGGCGGTCACCAACTCCCGCACATCACCGGCATGCTGGACCTCCAGCCACACCCGCGCACGGGTACCGGCGGGCAGCGCCTCCAGGATGGCGGACACGGCCGGTACGGCGGTCTCGTCGCCCCAGACGACCACGAGATCGGTGTCCTCCGGCGGCCGGAACCGGATCGCCCGATTGTCCGCGACGGCCGGCCCGAGCAACACGACCCGGTCCCCGGCGGCGGCGCGAGCGGCCCAACGGGAGGCGGGCCCCGCGGGTTCGTGCAGTACAAAATCGATGTCGATCTCATCGGGCCCGCGCCGCAACGCCCGAAGCGTGTACGACCGCATCACCGCCCGTACGCCGTCCGGGAGTTCACGCCACGCCTGCCACCACCCGTCCCCGAGTTCGTACGGCACGGCGGGCTCCGACTGGCTGGGATGCGGCAGGAAGAGCGACAGGGACTGATCACACCCGTCGGAGAAGAACCACGCCAGATCGTCCCCGCCGAAGGAGACGCGAACGAGAGACGGCCCGAGCCGCTCCGTCCGCAAGACGTGGAGTGAGAAGAAGCGGAACGGAGCGGCCAGGGCCGTAGTCATACGGTGACTCCTGAGTAGGCGTCAGGGATACTTACCTAGGGGCGCGGGGAACTGCGCGACCAGCCACATCCGGCCCGCACTTCCCCACAAAGCGAAACCACCCCTGACTCAACTGACCTTCTTCGCGTTCTCGATCGCCTTCGCCAGATCCTCAAGCAGCGGCGCACACTTCGCATACGACAGAATCGGCTCGGGATTACGGGCGATCACCTGGTTCGCCTTCACCGCGGGCAGCTTCTTCCACGTGCCCTCGGTGATGTCGGCGGGCTGAATCGCCGACGTCCGGTTGTCCATCATGATGATGTCCGCCCCGTACTTGTCGGCGTTCTCCCAGCTGAGGTTCTCGTACCAGCCACCGCTCGCCTTCAGCGCGGCGGCGGACGGCTCGACGAAGTTCACGCCGAGGGCCTTGTAGTACTCGAGGTCGACGGAGAGGTTCGACCCGGAGACGTAGAAGATGTCCTGAGCCGCGGAACCCGCGAGGACCTTGATGTCCGGCTTGGCCTTCGCCGCGGCGCGCAGCCGGGCCGCCGCGTCCTCGAAGCGCTTCTTGGCCGCGGTGATCGTAGAGGAAGTGGTGTCCGCGCCAAGGGACTTGGCGAGCTCCAGCATCCGCGCCAGCGGCGTCGGCAACTGGACGTCGTACACCGAGATGCCGACGGACGGCGCGCCCACGGCGAGGATCTTCTTCTTCGACTCCTCCGGGACGTACCAGAGCGTGCCGGCCGCGTCGAACATCGTGGTGATGAGGACGTCGGGGGCGAGGGCCGCGTACTTCTCGATGTTGAACTGGCCCCAGGTGTTGCCGAGGTTGGTGACCTTGCTGATGTCCAGGTCGCCGGCCTGCACGTCGGCCTTGCCGTCCTTCAGCTCGGTCGGGCCGAAGACGCCCTTGGACTCGATGCCGTAGTCGTGCAGCGCGGCGGCGACACCGATGAAGGAGACGATGGCCGCCGGGGTCTTGGCGGTCTTGGCGGTCTGGCCGCGGTCGTCCTTGAAGGTCCAGGGGCCGGACGTGGCGGCCGTCGTCTCCTTGTCCGAGCCACCGCTTTTCGCGTCGTCGTCGCCGCAGGCCGCGAGCACGGCACCGAGGCCGAGGGCGCCGCCCGCGGCGAGGATGCCGCGGCGGGAGAGGTGAGTGGCACGGGCGTTGGACATGTATCGCTGCTTTCGAACAGGGCGGAGCGCCCGCCGGACAATTCGAAGGTAGGTTAGCCTAACCTCACTAGTTGTCCAGCGGGCGGGGTGACCGCCGCCCGGGCCCGCCGCCCACGCCCTACGCACTTTGGCTTTCAACCACCTTGTCCCGCCCGAGCGTTGTGATCACGCTCGTTCGTAGCGAGCCCTGCGCACTGATGTTCGGCGGCATTCGGAGGTGGAGTGGCTACCACGGTGGACACGACGGGCATGACGGATGTGGAAGCGGTGGTGCGCGGTGACGCGGCACTGCTGGAGGACGATCTCGCCGGGTTCCTCGGCTCGCTGACCGCCCCGGCGCGGGCGGCGGCCTCCGTCTACGACACGGCGCTGAGGCGTTCCCTGTACGAACCCGTCGCCGACGCCGTCGGCTCCAAGACCGGCCAGCAGGCACTGCCCCCCACCGCCGCGGCACCGGGCGGTCGGGCTCCGCTGCGCCCCTCGATGGTGTACTGGGCCTACCGCAACTACCGTGGTTTTCCCGGTGAGTCGACCGCGGGGGACGACACGGCCGCCGAACTGGCCGTCATCCGCCGCACGGCAGTTGCCGTAAGGATTCTGCTGAAGGCCGCGGTCGCCCTCGACGACATCCAGGACGGCAGCGACGTCCGCTACGGCGAACCCGCACTCCACACCACCCACGGCACCCCGCTCGCCCTCAACACCGGTGCCTGGCTGATCATGTCCGCGCTGCGGCACGCGGCCGACCCCGCCGTCGTGGACAGTCTGGTGCGCTCGGTCGGCAGCGGCTTCACCGGGCAGGCCGTCGACCTGTCCTCGCGTACGGCGCTCACGCGCGCGGAGCTGCTCGCCGCGCCGCGCGCCACCCGGGTCGACTTCTGGGAGGCGACGGCCGCCCTCAAGACCGGCACCCTGTTCCGGATGCCGCTGGACGCGGCGGTCGCGGGGCTGCGGGTGGTCGAGGACGACCGGCTGGCCCTGGACGGCGCGATGCGCCAACTCGGCCTCGCCAGCCAGCTGTTCAACGACCTGACCGACTTCGTTCCGGAACTCGGCGGCGCCAACACCCACGAGGACCTCGACGGCCTCGGCAACCGGGTTCTGCTGGAGCTCCTCGACGACGCACCGCCCGAAGCGGAATTCAAACAGTACGTTCTCGGTCACCCGAAACTGGAGCGCACGCTCCTCGCGCTCGCCGAGGAGGCCGTGGCGCTGAAGCGCGCCGCGAAGGACGCCGTGCACGCGGTGTGCCGCTCCGAGCGCGGCGCCGCCTACTTCGACGTGACGATCGAACGCAAGGGCCACCTCATCGACCGTCTGCTCGCGACGGTCCGGCAGCGGAGCGGCGTATGACGGACACGAACACGGGTACGGCGACCCAGCGGTTACGGAACGGCACCCGCGCCTGGCACGAGGCCGTGGAACGCACCGGATTCGCCACCGCGATGCTCGCCGGCGCCCTTCCGCTCGACCGCTATGTCGGCCAACTCGCCGCCTACCGCGTGGTGCTGGCCGCCCTGGAGACCGAACTCGCCCGTTCCCTCTGCCCGTCCGTCGACTCGGTGTGGTCGCCGGACCTGGCCAAACTCCCGCTCGTCGAACGCGACCTGCGCCACTTCGCCGCCCTGGGTCCGGCCCCCCGCCCCGGCCCGGCCGCCGAGGATTTCGTGGTCGAGATACGGCTCACGGCCGTCACCGAACCCGCCGAACTCCTCGGCTTCCTCTATGTGTTGGAGGGCTCCACCCTCGGCGCCCTCTTCCTGCGCCGGTACGTCACCGAGGCGTACCGGCTCACGGACGGGCGCGGCACGTCGTACTACGGCAGCGGCGACCGCGCCCGCTGGGCGGCCCTCACCGAGCGCCTCGACCGCGCGCTCGGCGAACCCGCCGTACAGGAAAGGGTGTTGGGCGCCGCCGAGCGGGCCTATCGGTATGTGGCCCTGATCTCGGCGGAGTTGTCGGTGGGGCTGGGCAGACCGGCGCCCGAGCCGGTCTGAGGGCGCTCAGCCCGCGAGGCCCAACTCGCGCGCGATCAGCATCCGTTGGACCTCGCTGGTGCCCTCGCCGATTTCCAGGATCTTGGAGTCGCGCCACATGCGGGCCACCGGGTACTCGTTCATGAAGCCGTAGCCGCCGTGCACCTGGGTGGCGTCGCGGGCGTTGTCGACGGCGATCGTCGAGGAGTACAGCTTGGCGAGGGCCGCCTCCTTCTTGAAGGGTTCGCCGGCCAGCAGCCGGGAGGCCGCGTCGCGCCAGGCGAGACGGGCGGTGTGGGCCTTCATCTCCATGTCGGCGATCTTGAACTGGATGGCCTGGTTGGCGCCGATCGGCCGCCCGAACGCGTGCCGTTCCTTGGCGTACTTCACCGACTCGTCGACGCAGCCCTGCGCCAGACCGGTGGCCAGCGCGGCGATCGCGATCCGGCCCTCGTCGAGGATGCGCAGGAACTGGGCGTAGCCGCGCCCCTGTTGGCCCAGCAGGTTCGCCGCCGGGACGCGCACGTCCGCGAAGGACAGCTCACGGGTGTCCGAGGCGTTCCAGCCGACCTTCGAGTACGGCGCCGCGACCGTGAAGCCGGGTGTCCCGGACGGCACGATGATCGAGGAGATCAGCGGCTTGCCGTCGGGCTTGCGCCCGGTGACCGCGGTGACCGTCACCAGACCCGTGATGTCCGTACCGGAGTTGGTGATGAAGCACTTGGAACCGTTGATCACCCATTCGTCGGTGTCCGGGTCCAGCCGCGCCGTCGTCCGGGTCGCGCCCGCGTCGGAGCCGCCGTCCGGCTCGGTCAGCCCGAAGGCGCCGAGGATCTCGCCGGAGCACAGCCGGGGCAGCCACTCCGCCTTCTGCTCCTCGGTACCGAAGAGGTGGATCGGCATCGCGCCCAGCGAGACACCGGCCTCCAGGGTGATCGCGACCGACGAGTCCACACGGGCCAGTTCCTCCAGGACGAGGCCCAGCGCCAGATAGTCGCCGCCCATCCCGCCGTACTCCTCGGGGAACGGCAGCCCGAACAGGCCCATGCGGCCCATCTCGCGGACGATCTCGTACGGGAACTCGTGCCGCTCGTAGAAGTCGCCGATCTTCGGCGCGACGACGTCGTGCGCGAACTCCTCGACCGTACGGCGGAGTTCTTCCAGTTCGGGGGAGAGACGGTGGTCCATGGCGGTCACTGCTCCTTGTGGGGCTGTGCTGTCTTACCGAGTGCGCGGACAGTGCGGGACGGGCTGGGCCGGCCCAGTTGTTCGGCCATCCACACGCTGGTGGCGGTGAGCCGGCCGAGGTCGACTCCGGAGTCGATGCCGAGACCCTGGAGCATCCACACGAGGTCTTCGGTGGCGAGGTTGCCGGTCGCGGACTTGGCGTACGGGCAGCCGCCGAGGCCGCCCGCGGAGGCGTCCACGGTGGTGACGCCGTGCTGGAGGGCGGCCAGGGTGTTGGCGAGGGCCTGGCCGTAGGTGTCGTGGAAGTGCACGCCCAACACGTTGGTGGGGACGCCCTGTTCATTGAGCGAGGCCAGCAGCTCCAGGACATGGCCCGGGGTCGCGACGCCGATCGTGTCGCCGAGGCTCAGCTCGTCGCAGCCCATGTCGAGCAGCGACTTGCAGACGCGGACGACCTGGTGGATCGGGACGGCGCCCTCCCAGGGGTCGCCGAAGCACATCGACAGATAGCCGCGCACATGCGCGTCACCCGCCTTCGCCCTGGTCACCACCGGTTCGAACATAGCCAGCGCGTCGTCGACCGTACGGTTCAGATTGGCCTTCGCGAAGGCCTCGGTGGCGCTCGCGAACACCGCGATACGGCGGGCGCCGAGCGCGAGCGCCCGGTCGAGGCCGCGTTCGTTCGGCACGAGCACGGGGAGTTCGACTCCCGGCAGATCGCGCACGAGTGGGAACAACTGCTCCGCGTCGGCCAGTTGGGGCACCCACTTGGGGTGGACGAAGCTGGTCGCCTCGATCGTGGTCAGGCCCGCGTCGGCCAGCCGGCGCACGAACTCGGCCTTCACCTCCGTCGGCACGGTCGACTTCTCGTTCTGCAGCCCGTCCCGCGCCCCCACCTCGTGAATGCGCACCCGGGCGGGCAGATCGGGGGCCGGTACGACCATCGGGAGTGTCACTGGTCCTCCTCCGCAGACGCGACGACCACGGGTGTGACGACCGCCAGCACCTGGTCCATGGCGACCGTCGCGCCGGGCGTCACGTCGAGTTCGGCGACGGTGCCGGCGTGCGGCGCGGAGACGACGTGCTCCATCTTCATCGCCTCGACCACCAACAGGCTCTGTCCGGCGGTCACTTGATCCCCCACGGCGACCTTCACCACGGTCACCGTCCCCGGCATCGGCGCGGTCAGCGAACCGGCACCGGACCGGTCGGCCCCGCTGAGCGAGGCGGCCACCGGATCGTGGTCCCGCACCTGCCAGGCGTCCCCGTCCCGGCCCAGCCAGGTGCCGTCCGGCAGGGCGGTGAAGGTGTGGACGAGGCCGTCGAGCCGCAGGGTGAACCGGCCGTCGGGCCCGGCCGTTCCGGCCCCGACGAGCGGCTTCTCGGCGCCGTCCGGCAGGAGTTCGGTCCCGCCCTCGGGAGTGCGGCGTACGCGCACGGTCACCGGGTCGTGGCCCGGCACCCGTAGGGGGTGTGCCGTCCAGGCCCGCTCCCCGCCCAGACGCCAGCCGTCCGTGGCGGCGAACGGGTCGGCCCAGCCGGAGCCCCGCCCGGGCGCGAGCGCCGCGTGCCGCAGCAGCGCCGCCGCCGCGTAGACCTCCACCGGTACCTCACCGGGCACGAGCCCGTCCGCCTCGCGCTCGACGAGCCCGGTGTCCAACTCGCCCGCCACGACCGCCGGATGGGCAAGGAGCCGCCGCAGGAACCCGGCGTTCGTCGGCACGCCCAGGGTGACCGTGTCCGCGAGGGCGGCCCGGAGCTTTCTGAGCGCGGTCGCGCGGTCGGGGCCGTAGGCGATGACCTTGGAGAGCATCGGGTCGTAGAGGCTGCCGACCTCGGTGCCTTCGGAGAGGCCGGAGTCGGTGCGGATGCCGTCGCCGTGCGGTTCGCGGAGCAGGACCACCGTGCCGCCGGAGGGGAGGAAGCCGCGGGAGCCCTCTTTTGTGGACACGGTTTCGGCGCAGATGCGTGCCTCCACCGCGTGCCCGGTGAGGGTGATGTCCTCCTGCGCGAAGGGCAGCCGCTCGCCCGCCGCCACCCTGAGCTGCCACTCCACCAGGTCGAGTCCGGTCACCAACTCCGTTACCGGGTGCTCCACTTGGAGGCGGGTGTTCATCTCCATGAAGTAGTACGACGACGGGTCGCTGCCCGGCACGATGAACTCGACCGTGCCCGCGCCCGCGTACCCGCACGAGCGGGCCGCCTGGACCGCCGCCTCGCCCATCGCCGCGCGCGTGGCGTCGTCGAGAAGCACGCTCGGGGCCTCTTCCACGACCTTCTGGTGGCGGCGCTGCAAGGAGCACTCGCGCTCGCCGAGGTGGACGACGTTGCCGTGGCCGTCGGCCAGGATCTGGATCTCGATGTGCCGGGGGCGGTCGACCCAGCGCTCGACCAGGAGGGTGTCGTCGCCGAAGGAGGCGCGGGCCTCGCGGCGGGCGGCGGCGATCTCCTCCTCCAGGAGGGTGAGGTCGCGGACCAGGCGCATGCCCTTGCCGCCGCCGCCGGCCGACGGCTTGAGGAGGACGGGGGCGCCCAACCCGTGCGCCGCCTTGGCGAGTTCGGGGTCGCGTCCGCCGGGGACGACCGGGACGCCGGCCGCTTCCACGGTCTCCTTGGCGCGGATCTTGTCGCCCATGAGGGCGATCGCGTCCGCCGGAGGGCCGATGAAGACCAGCCCGGCGTCGGCGCACGCGCGCGCGAAGGCCGCGTTCTCGGCGAGGAAGCCGTAGCCCGGGTGCACGGCCTGCGCGCCGGAGCGGGCCGCCGCCTCCAGGAGCCGCTCCACGGACAGATAGCTCTCGGCCGCCGGAGCCGGACCGAGCCGTACCGCCGTGTCGGCCTCCCGGACGTGCCGGGCGTCCGCGTCGGCGTCGGAGAAGACGGCCACCGAGCGCACACCGAGCGAGCGCAGGGTGCGGATCACGCGGACCGCGATCTCGCCCCGGTTGGCCACCAGGACCGTCTCGAACATGCCGACCGTCCCGGGCGTCCCGACTGCCTCGGGCGTCTCGACCGTCTTGGGCATCTTGGTCACCCTCATCACATCCGGAAGACGCCGAACTGGGTGTCACCCAGCGGCGCGTTGGCACAGGCGGTCAGGGCGAGGCCGAGGACCTGACGGGTCTCCAGGGGGTCGATGACCCCGTCGTCCCAGAGGCGGGCGGTGGCGTAGTAGGCGCTGCCCTGACGGTCGTACTGCCGCCGGATCGGGTCCTTGAAGGTCTCTTCGTCCTCCGTGGGCCAGGACTCCCCGCGCCCCTCCAACTGGTCCCGCTTCACGGTCGCGAGGACCGACGCGGCCTGCTCGCCGCCCATGACGGAGATCTTGGCGCCGGGCCACATCCACAGGAAGCGGGGCGAGTACGCCCGGCCGCACATCGAGTAGTTGCCCGCGCCGTACGAGCCGCCGACCACGACCGTCAGCTTGGGCACGCGCGCGCAGGCGACGGCGGTGACCATCTTGGCGCCGTGCTTGGCGATGCCGCCCGCCTCGTAGTCCTTGCCGACCATGAACCCCGAGATGTTCTGGAGGAACACCAGGGGGATGCCGCGCTGGTCGCACAGCTCGATGAAGTGGGCGCCCTTCTGGGCGGATTCGGAGAACAGGATGCCGTTGTTGGCGACGATGCCGACCGGGTGACCGTGGATCCGCGCGAAGCCGGTGACCAGGGTCTGCCCGAACTCGGCCTTGAACTCGGCGAAGCGCGAACCGTCGACCACGCGCGCGATGATCTCCCGTACGTCGTAGGGGGTACGGGAGTCGACCGGGACCGCGCCGTAGATCCCGTACGGGTCGACCTTCGGCTCGACCGCCTCGGTGACCTCCCAGGGGAGGGGCCCGCGCGCGGGGAGCGTGGCGGCGATGTTCCGGACGATCCGCAGGGCGTGCGCGTCGTCCTCCGCGAGGTGGTCGGTGACACCCGATACGCGCGCGTGGACGTCGCCGCCGCCCAGCTCCTCGGCGGTGACGACCTCGCCGGTGGCGGCCTTCACCAGGGGAGGCCCGCCCAGGAAGATCGTCCCCTGGTTGCGGACGATGACGGCCTCGTCGCTCATGGCGGGCACGTAGGCCCCACCGGCGGTACAGGACCCCAGCACGGCGGCGATCTGCGGGATCCCCGCCCCCGACATCCGGGCCTGGTTGTAGAAGATCCGCCCGAAGTGCTCGCGGTCCGGGAACACCTCGTCCTGCATGGGCAGGAAGGCGCCCCCGGAGTCGACGAGGTAGATGCAGGGGAGCCGGTTCTCCAGGGCGATCTCCTGGGCGCGCAGATGCTTCTTGACGGTCATCGGGTAGTAGGTCCCGCCCTTGACCGTGGCGTCGTTGGCGACGATCACGCACTCGCGCCCGCTGACCCGCCCGATCCCGGCGATGACGCCGGCGGCCGGGGCGGCCCCGTCGTACATCCCGTCGGCGGCCAGCGGAGCCAGCTCCAGGAAGGGCGAGCCGGGGTCGAGCAGCGTGTCCACGCGGTCGCGGGGGAGCAGCTTGCCGCGCGCGGTGTGCCGGTCCCGGGCCCGCTCACCCCCGCCGAGCCGGGCGGCGGCCAGCTTCTGCCGCAGCTCCTCGCCCAGCGCGCGGTGCGCCGCCTCGTTGGCCCGCCACGCCTCCGACGCGGGATCCTCCGCGCTCGTCAGCTCCGGTGCCTCTTGCATTCCGTGGGTCCCCTCGCACAGCGATCGGCCGCTCTCGGCTGTTAATGAGCGTTAACCATTTCCTTCAGGTTAACGACCGCTAACCTTCCTGTCTAGAATTGCTTCCATGACCACGAGAACCGACGCCCCCACCCGCCGCGAACAGATCCTCAAGGAGGCCGCGCGGCTCTTCGCCGAGCGCGGCTTCCACGGCGTCGGGGTCGACGAGATAGGCGCCGCGGTCGGCATCAGCGGCCCCGGCCTGTACCGGCACTTCCCGGGGAAGGACGCGATGCTCGCCGAGCTGCTGGTCGGCATCAGCGGACAGCTGCTGACGGGCGCGAAGCGACGCCTGGCGGAGGCGGAGGGGGTGACCTCCCCGGGCGCCCTGCTCGACTCGCTCATCGAGGGCCACATCGACTTCGCCCTCGACGACCGCCCCCTGATCACCCTCCACGACCGGGAGCTGGACCGGCTCCGTGACTCCGACCGCAAGCTGGTGCGTCAACTCCAGCGGCAGTACGTGGAGTTGTGGGTGGAGGTCGTCCGGGAGGTGTATCCCGAACTGCCCGAACCCAGCGCGCGGTCGGCGGTCCACTCGGTCTTCGGCCTGCTGAACTCGACTCCGCATCTGGGGCGGCCGGGGTCGTTGCCCGGGCGGGGGGCAACGGCGGAGTTGCTGCATCGGATGGCGCGGGGGGCGTTGGGGGCGGCGGCGTCGGGTGGGTGAGGGATCCCCGGGGTCCGGGGTGGCGTGACGAGCGTTACGTGGCTGTTCCGCTGGACGGCCTCCCTACTCGCCGGTACCGTGATGTTCTGAGCAAGCGCTTAGACATGGACCCTGGGCTAGCTGGAGGTGGCGGCGGTGCGCCGTACGGTGTTTGACGAGGACCACGAGGCGTTCCGGGAGACCCTCCGGGCCTTCATCGAGGCCGAGGTCGTGCCCGTCTACGACGAGTGGTTCGCCGCCGGCCAGGCGCCGCGCGAGTTCTACTACAAGCTCGCCGAGCTGGGCGTCTTCGGCATCCGCGTGGACGAGGAGTACGGCGGCGCGGGCATCGACTCGTACAAGTTCGAGGCCGTCCTCTACGAGGAGACCGCGCGCGCGGGTGTCTCCTTCGGCGGCTCCGGTGTGCACGTCCTGCTCGGCCTGCCCTACATCAAGCTGCTCGCCAACGACGAGCAGAAGAAGAAGTACCTGCCGAAGTTCGTCTCCGGCGAGGAGATGTGGGCCATCGCGATGACCGAGCCGGGCACCGGCTCCGACCTCGCGGGCATGAAGACCACCGCCAAGCTCTCCGAGGACGGCACGCACTACGTCCTCAACGGCGCCAAGACCTTCATCACCGGCGGCGTGCACGCCGACCGCATGATCGTCTGCGCCCGCACCGACGCGCCCTCCAAGGAGGACCGTCGCCACGGCATCTCCCTCTTCGTGGTGGACACCAAGGCCGAGGGCTACTCGGTCGGCCGCAAGCTCGACAAGCTCGGCCTGAAGACCTCCGACACCGCCGAGCTGGCGTTCGTCGACGTCAAGGTGCCCATCGAGGACCTCCTCGGCGAGGAGAACAAGGGCTTCTCCTACCTCGGCCACAACCTCGCCTCCGAGCGCTGGGGCATCGCCTTCGGCGCGTACGCGCAGGCCAAGGCCGCCGTCCGGTTCGCCAAGCAGTACGTGCAGGACCGGGTCGTCTTCGGCCAGCCCGTCGCCGCGTTCCAGAACACCAAGTTCGAACTGGCCGCCTGCCAGGCCGAGGTGGACGCCGCCGAGGCCGTCGTCGACCGCGCGACCGAGGCCCTGGACGCCGGTGAGCTGACCCCCGCCGAGGCGGCCAGCGCCAAGCTGTTCACCACCGAGGTCGCCCACCGCGTGATCGACCGCTGCCTCCAGCTGCACGGCGGCTACGGCTTCATGAACGAGTACCCGATCGCCCGCCTGTACGCGGACAACCGCGTCAACCGCATCTACGGCGGCACCAGCGAGATCATGAAGACGATCATCGCGAAGGACATGGGCCTGTAAGGTCCCGGCAATTCCCGCCCGGTAAAACTGGACGCCATGAACCAGGCACTACAGGAGCTCCTCGATCTGCTCGACCTGGAGCAGATCGAGGAGAACATCTTCCGCGGTCAGTCCCGCTCCGCCGTCGTCCCCCGCGTCTTCGGGGGCCAGGTCGCGGCGCAGGCACTGGTCGCCGCCGGGCGCACGGTCCCCGCCGACCGCCACGCCCACTCCCTGCACGCGTACTTCCTGCGCATGGGCGACCCGGGCGCGCCCATCGTCTACAACGTCGAGCGGATGCGCGACGGCCGCTCCTTCACCACCCGCCGCGCGGTCGCCGTCCAGCACGGCCGGCCGATCTTCGCGCTGTCGGCGTCCTTCCAGACGTACGAGGAAGGCCTCGACCACCAGACCCCGATGCCGCCCGCGCCCGACCCGGAGACGGTCCCCACGGGCCGCGAGCGACTGCTCGGCTACGACCACCTCGACAAGGGGATCGTTGAACGATTCCTGGAGGCCCGTCAGGCGATCGACCTCCGGTACGTCGACGACCCGCCGTACGGCAGGTTCGGCGAGCCGCGCGAACCGCACTCCCAGGTGTGGTTCCGCACCAACGGCAAGCTCGCGGACGACCCCCTCCTCCACGTGGTCCTCGCGACGTACGTCTCCGACATGACGCTCCTCGACTCGATCCTCCTCGCGCACGGCCGCGGCGGCTGGGCCGTAGGAGATGTCGTCGGGGCGTCGCTCGACCACGCGATGTGGTTCCACCGCCCGTTCCGCGCCGACGAATGGCTGCTCTACGACCAGGAGTCGCCGTCGGCGTACGGCGGGCGCGGACTCGGGCAGGCCCGGATCTACACCCAGGACGGTCAACTGGCCGTCTCCGTCATTCAGGAGGGCGTGGTCCGGGTTCCTCGGGAAGACTGAGGCCATGACAGAAACCGAGGAGACAGCGGCGATCGAGGAGAGCGAGAGCGGCGGCGAGTCCACCGCCACGGTGATCGTCGCGGCCGTCGCCAACCTGGGGATCGCGCTCGCCAAAGCGGTCGCCGGCGTCATCAGCGGCTCCAGCGCGATGCTGTCGGAGGCCGCGCACTCGGTCGCCGACACGGTCACCGAACTCCTCCTCCTCACCGCCCTCAAACGCAGCGCGAAACCCGCCGACGAGGAACACCCCCTCGGCTACGGCCCCGAGCGCTACATCTGGGCGATGCTCGCCGCCGTCGCCACCTTCGTCGGCGGCGCGGTCTTCTCGATCTACGACGGCGTCCACACCCTCGTCGCCGGCGAGGACCTCGGCGACCCGCTCATCTCCTACATCGTGCTCGGCGTCGCCTTCCTCCTGGAGGGCTACTCCCTGCGGACGGGCGTACGCCAGGCGCGCGGAGAGGCGGCCCGCTTCGACGCCTCCTTCAAGCGCTACCTCCGCTACACCCCCGACACCGCGGTCAAGGCCGTAGTCCTTGAGGACTCCGCCGCCCTCGTCGGCCTGGTCCTCGCGGCGGGCGGCCTGCTCGGCGGACAGCTCACCGGCTCCGGCGTCTGGGACGGCATCGCGTCCCTCTGCATCGGCGCCCTGCTCCTCTACGTCGCCTGGGTGCTCGGCCGCTCCAACGCGGAACTCCTCATCGGACGCCCGCTGCCCAAGGCCATGCGGGACCGCATCCGGGAGGAACTCCTCGCCGTCGAACACATCGAGGCCGTACTGGAGTTGACGACCCTCGTGCAGGGCCCGCGCGAGGCGCTGGTGGCGGCGAAGGTCGACTTCCGGGACGTGTCCACGGCCGCGCAGATCGAGTGGGCCTGCGAACAGGCCGAGCAGCGACTGCGGGAGGCGTTCCCCTCGGTGAACCGGGTCTATCTGGACCCGACACCTGGGTACGCGCAGCGACGGGCGGAAGGGCTCAACCCCTGGCCGTGAGAAGGGAGTTGAGCCGGGGGATCAGGACAGTCCCGCCTCGGCCAGCAGATAGGCCGTCATCGGGTCGTAGTGCCTGGGGCTGATCACATGGTCGTCGAGCGGGACCGCCACCTGGAGGGTGCCCTCCGACTCGGCGAGGAAGAGCGCCGGGTCGTTGCAGTCCGCGTAGCCGACGGAGTCGACGCCGTGCCGGCCCGCGTAGCCGGCCCAGCCGTGGTCGGCGACGACCAGGTCGGGCAGCGGGCGGCCCTCGCGCTCCAGGGTGGTGAGGATCGCCTTCATCGGCTCACCGGAGTGCGTGTGCCACAGCGTCGCCCCGTGCTCCAGGACGGCCACGTCCGCGAACTGCACGACGTACCCCTCCTCCGTCTGCAACCCCTCCGGGATCACCACGATCTCGCAGCCGGCCGTGCGCAGCGCGGCGGCCGTGGCCCGGTGCACATCGAGCAGACCACCGGGGTGACCGGTCGCGAACAGCACCCGCTGCTGCCCGTCGGCCGCCTTGCGCAGCCGCGCCGCCAGCCGGTCGAGCCCCGCGACCGTCAGCTCCGGGTCGATGGTGTCCTGGCCGTAGCGGTACTCGGCGTCGTCGTTGACACCCACCCGCTCCGCCATCACCGCGAGCACGTCCTGCTCGTCGGACCAACGGCTGCCGAGCTCCAGGCCGAGCCAGTAGTGGCGGTCGCCGTTCGCGAGCTTGCGGTAGTGGGAGAGGTTGTTCTCGCGGGGCGTGGCTACGTCGCCCGCGATACGGGTCTTCACAAGGTGATCGACGAGCTCGGCGCGGCTGGGGGTCCCGGGTATCGGCATGCCTACATTGTGGAGCAGAGGGCTGTGCCCACGCCCGGCGTCCCGCACGCTGGGATGTGGATCACTCACCCCGGACGGTCACAGGTGTCGCAGGCCGAACCACAGCTCCATCCGTACGTCCGGATCGTCCAGGTCCGCGCCCAGCAGCGCCGCGCACCGGGCGATCCGCTGCCGCACGGTGTTGCGGTGCACGGCCAGGGCGACCGCCGTACGGTCCCAACTCCCGTGCAGGGAGAGCCAGGTGCGCAGGGTCTCGACGAGCGCGGGGTGCGCGGCGAGCGGGGCGAGGAGGGTGCGGGCATGCGCCTCGGCCTCCTCGTGCGGGACCAGCTCGGCCAGACCGGCGCGGCCGGAACCGCCGTGCCGGACCAGCGGGGCGCGGGTCGCGCGGGCCCGGGCCAGCGCGCGGGCCGCCTGGGTGTCGGCGGCGGACCAGTCCCGCGGAGCTACGGCGGCACTGACCCCGAGGGTCCAGCCGGGCTGCGGGCCGGGTTCACGACCCGCGGGGACCAGTACCCGTACGACGTCCGGCGCCAGGTCGATCAGCGCGGAACCGAGCGCGGCGCCCAGCGCGGACGCGGTGACGGGGTCGGGAACAGGGGTGTCGGGCGCCGCGTGCACGACGATCCACCGGTCCCCGCCGAGCAGCGCCGCGACGTCCTGCGGCGGGGCGCCCAGCAGCAGCCGTACGAGCGCCGAGGACCGGTCCGCTCCCGTACGGCTCTGGTGTTCGCCGGTGAGGAGCGAGAGGAGTACGGCGGCGACGGAGGCGATGGTGTGGTCGCCGGGGTCGCGCCGCGGGGCGGCTACCCCTAGGACGAAACCCTGACCGGTACCCAGGGCGTAGGCCGCGAGATGCGCGCCGGGGACGGTGTCGGTGGCGGACGTGGGCGAAGGGGCGGTGGCGGACGAGGGGGTCGTGGCGGACGAGGGTGTTTCGGTGGGACGCACGACCCGCGCCAGCCCCGCCAGCCCCGCCAGCGACTCCCGCGTCTCCGCTCCCGTCGCGCCCCGTCCCGCCGCCGCGATCTCCGTGCCGTCGGGGCCGTACAACACGGCCCGCCCGCCGACCCGTTGGGCGAGTTGGCGGAGTACCGAGGGGATCGGGTCGGGGCGAGAGGCCGCTGCCGCGAGGCTCTGCTGGGCCTCGGTGACGCGGCGGAGTTCGGCGAGGCGGGCCTGGGCCATCAGCTGCCAGACGGCGCGGGCCACGCGGGAGAAGGGGGTGGGCGGCGGGACCTCCAGGAGCGGCAGGTCGTAGTGGTCGCAGGCGGCGACCAGGGCCCGCGGCACGGTGTCGTGGACCGGCGCGACACCGAAGCCGAGGGCCACCCCGCCCGCCTCGACGATCCGGGAGACGTAGTCGGCGAAGTACTCCCCCAGTCTCGGCTTCGCTCGACCGGGGGGACCCCCATCCGAACCGGCCGCCTCCGGGATGTGGACGCCCGCCGTCAGCAGCAGTTCGCCGCCCAGCAGGTACGGATACGGGTCGGGCATCTCCGACACGTGCGCCCAGTGGATGACGGTGTCGGGGTCGTCGGGGCCCGCGATCTGCCGCAGCCCCAGATCCTCGCGGGCCAGGAGGGCGGCGAGGGGCACGGGTGGTGTGGGCGGTGTGGGGGGAATCGTGAGGTCCGGCATGGTGGACGTTTCCTCCATCACCTCGTGCTCGGGTGGATGAAACGTACACTTCGCAGCCGCTTTCCGGCCACCTAGTGTCGACCCGGACCAGGCAGCGACCGCGCGAAGGAGGCCCCCGTATGGCCGTCGACTACACCGTCATCGTCGTCTACCTGGCCGGCATGCTGGCCATGGGCTGGTGGGGCATGCGCCGCGCCAAGTCGAAGAGCGACTTCCTGGTCGCGGGCCGCCGGCTGGGACCGGTCATGTACTCCGGCACCATGGCCGCGATCGTCCTGGGCGGCGCGTCCACCATCGGCGGGGTGGGCCTCGGCTACCAGTACGGGTTGTCCGGGGCGTGGATGGTCTTCACCATCGGCCTCGGCCTGCTCGCCCTCTCCGTCTTCTTCTCCGCCCGCATCGCCCGCCTGAAGGTGTACACCGTCTCCGAGATGCTCGATCTCAGGTACGGGGGCCGGGCGGGCGTGATCTCCGGCGTGGTCATGTGGGCCTACACCCTGATGCTGGCCGTCACCTCGACGATCGCCTACGCCACGATCTTCGACGTCCTCTTCGACATGAACCGGACGCTCGCGATCGTCCTCGGCGGTTCGATCGTCGTCGCGTACTCGACGCTCGGCGGCATGTGGTCGATCACGCTGACGGACATGGTGCAGTTCGTGGTGAAGACGATCGGCGTACTCCTGCTCCTGCTCCCCATCGCGGTCGTCAAGGCGGGCGGGTTCGGCGAGATGAGGGCGAAACTGCCGACCGGGTACTTCGACCCGCTGGGCATCGGCGGCGAGACGATCTTCACCTACGTCCTGATCTACACGTTCGGCATGCTCATCGGCCAGGACATCTGGCAGCGCGTGTTCACCGCGGGCAGCGACAGGACCGCCAGATGGGGCGGCACGGTCGCCGGCACCTACTGTCTCGTCTACGCCCTCGCCGGCGCCGTCATCGGCACGGCGGCCAAGGTCCTCTACCCGAACCTGGGCAGTCCCGATGACGCCTTCGCGACCATCGTCAAGGACGAACTCCCGGTCGGGGTGAGGGGGTTGGTGCTCGCCGCGGCCCTGGCCGCAGTCATGTCGACGTCCTCCGGCGCGCTGATCGCCTGCGCCACGGTCGCCAACAACGACATCTGGTCGAAGCTGCGGGGAGCCGTCAAGCGGGACAGCGTGGAGGAGCAGCACGACGAGGTGCGCGGCAACCGTGTCTTCATCCTCGTCATGGGCGTCGCGGTGATCGTCACGGCGATCGCGCTGAACAACGTGGTGGAGGCGCTGACGGTGGCGTACAACCTCCTCGTCGGCGGCCTGCTCGTCCCGATCCTCGGCGGACTGCTGTGGAAGCGCGGCACCGCACAGGGCGCGCTCGCGTCCGTGGCCGTCGGCGGCCTCGCGGTCGTCGGCCTGATGGCGGCCTACGGCATCCTCGCCAACGAGCCTGTGTACTACGGCCTGTTGCTGTCCCTGGCCGCGTACGTCACGGTCTCGCTCGTCACGCCGGCGACCGACGCGGCGGTGCTGGCCGCCTGGCGGGAGCGGCTCGCAGGGCGCGGCGCCCCCGAACTCGCGCCCGAACCGGTCGCCGCCCACCAGTAAAGTCGTAGTCAGCCGTACAAAGAGTCCATACGCGACGAAGCGTAGGAAAGAAGGCAGTACCCATGACCAGCAACGAGACGCCCCGCGGCCCCGTCGACTCCTCTCGTGTCCCGCGCTACGCCGGTCCCGCGACCTACGCCCGCCTCCCGCGCCTGGACGAGGTCGGCAGCGCCGATGTCGCCGTGGTCGGGGTGCCGTTCGACGCCGGTGTCTCCTACCGGCCGGGCGCGCGCTTCGGCGGCAACGCGATCCGCGAGGCGTCCCGGCTGCTGCGGCCGTACAACCCGGCGCAGGACGCGTCCCCGTTCGCGCTGGCGCAGGTCGCGGACGCCGGTGACATCGCGGCGAACCCGTTCGACATCAACGATGCGGTCGAGACGATCGAGGAGGCCGCGGACCAACTCCTGGGCACCGGCGCCCGGTTGATGACGCTGGGCGGCGACCACACCATCGCCCTGCCCCTGTTGAGGTCCGTCGCGAAGAAGCACGGCCCGGTGGCCCTGCTGCACTTCGACGCCCATCTCGACACCTGGGACACGTACTTCGGCGCCGAGTACACGCACGGGACGCCGTTCCGCCGGGCGGTGGAGGAGGGCATCCTCGACACGGAGGCGCTCTCGCACGTCGGTATCCGCGGTCCGCTGTACGGCAAGCAGGACCTCAAGGACGACGAGAAGATGGGCTTCGGCATCGTGACGTCGGCGGACGTCTACCGCCGGGGCGCCGACGAGGTCGCCGACCAGCTCCGCCAGCGCATCGGCGACCGCCCCCTGTACATCTCCATCGACATCGACTGCCTCGACCCGGCCCACGCGCCCGGCACCGGCACGCCCGAGGCCGGCGGTCTGACCTCGCGCGAACTTCTGGAGATCCTGCGCGGCCTGGCATCCTGCAACCTGGTGTCGGCGGACGTCGTCGAGGTGGCACCGGCGTACGACCACGCCGAGATCACGTCGGTGGCGGCGTCGCACACCGCGTACGACCTGATCACCATCATGTCCCGTCAGATTGCCGAGGCTCGTTCGAAGTGACTCACGACCACGACCTGGAACTCCGCCCGACGGCCGCGCAGATCACCGCCGCGCTGAACCCGCCCCCCGGGCGCAACGGCGGTGACCTGGTCGTGGAGACCCTGGCGGGCCTCGGCGCGACGACCGTCTTCGGCCTGCCGGGCCAGCACGCCCTCGGCATGTTCGACGCGCTGCGCCGCTCCGACCTGCGGTACATCGGCCTGCGGGTGGAGAACAACGCCGGGTTCGCGGCGGACGCGTACGGCCGCATCACCGGCGAGGCGGCGCCGCTGCTGCTGTCGACGGGCCCGGGCGCGCTGACGTCACTGGCCGCGCTCCAGGAGGCGCGGGCGGCCTCGGCCCCGGTGTTGGCGATCAGCAGCCAGATCCCGACGGCGGGCCTGGGCGGCGGCAGGCACGGCTATCTGCACGAACTCCCGGACCAGTCCGCCTCGTTCAGGGGCGTGGTGAAGTCGGTCCACACCGTCCGCTCCCAGTCGCAGATCCCCTCGGCGATCGCGGAGGCCTGGAAGTCGGCGCTCACGGCTCCGCACGGCCCGGTGTGGGTGGAGATCCCGCAGGACGTCCTGCTGTCTCCGACCCTGCTCCCGGTGGTGACGGCGGTGGACGCGACCCCGGAGGACCTGGTCCCACGCCCCGAACTCACGGCCGTGGCAGCCGACTTGCTGTCGCGTGCGGCCCGTCCCGCGATCATCGCGGGCGGGGGGGTGGTACGGGCGGACGCGTCGAAGAAACTGCGGCAGTTGGCGGAGAAGCTCCAGGCCCCGGTGGTCACGACCCCTGGCGGCAAGGGCGCGTTCCCGTGGACACATCCCCTCTCGCTCCAGTCCTGGCTGGAGGACCGCCACACGACGGACTTCCTGGAGGACGCGGACGTCGTGCTGGTGGTGGGCTCGGGGCTGGGCGAACTGTCTTCCAACTACCACACGTTCGCCCCGCGCGGCCGGGTCATCCAGATCGAGGCGGACCTCGGCAAACTGGAGTCGAACCACCCGGCGTTGGGGATCCACGCGGACGCGTGGCACGCGGTGCAGGCGCTGCTGGAGACGGTGACGGAGCGGACGGATCCGACGGCGGCGGAGCGGGTACGAGGTGTTCTGGAGAAGGTCCGGGAACGCATCGCCGCCCAGGAACTGACCCTGGAACAGGGCGTGTTGGAGTCGGTCCGCAGGGCGCTCCCCGCCACCTCCCCCTCCTTCTGGGACATGACGATCCTCGCCTACTGGGCCTGGTCGGCCTTCGACGCGAAGGGCCCCAACCACCTCCACTCCGCCCAGGGCGCGGGCGGCCTCGGCTACGGCTTCCCGGCGGCACTGGGCGCGGCGGCGGCGGACCCGACGCGGCCGGTGCTGGCGGTGTCGGGGGACGGGGGTGCGCTGTACTCCGTCGCGGAGTTGGCGACGGCGCGACAGTACGACCTGAACGTCACGTGGCTCATCGTCGACGACGGCGGCTACGGCATCCTCCGCGAGTACATGACGGACGCGTTCGGCGAGGCGACGGCGACGGAACTGACCCGGCCGGATTACGTGGCGCTGGCGGAGTCGTTCGGGGTGCCGGGTGTGCGGACGTCGCCGGAGACGCTGGAGTCGGACCTGGCGAAGGCGTTGGGGGAGCCGGGGCCTTCCGTGGTCGTACTCCATGCGGTGTTGCGGATGTTCGCGGCCACGCACTTGGGGTGACGGGGTGGGGGAGGGGGAGAGCGGCCGTCCTTGCCGGTCCCCCCCTCCCGCGCTCGCCCTCACTTCACTCTCACATCCGCGGGTCCGGCTTCAGCAGGGCGAAGGCCGCGCCGAAGGGGTCCGCGAGCCAGCCGATGCGGCCGACCTCCGGTACGTCCGTCGCCGGCATCAGTTCTGAACCGCCGTTGGAGCGCGCCGTGTTGATCGTGGCGTCGACGTCCGTCGAGTAGAAGTACGGTACCCAGCGCGGCTGTTCGCCCTCGCCGACGTTGAGCGGCGCGACCCCGCCGAACGAGGCGTCCTGCTGGTCGCCGGCGCTGGTGCTCAGCACCCGGTACGTCATGCCGGGGGCCGGCATGTCCTGGCTGCGCCAGCCGAACAGGCCCTGGTAGAAGGCGATGTCCGCCTCCGGGTCGGGGGCGTGCAGTTCTGCCCAGAGCAGGGTGTTCGGGGCCGAGGTGAGTTCCAGACCGGCCGTCCTGCCCGGCTGCCAGAGCGCGAACTGCGCGCCCTGCGGATCGGTGGCCTGCGCCAGCATGCCTTCGCCCATGACGTCCATGGGCTCCATCCGTACGGTTCCGCCGCCGGCCGTGACGGCCTGGACGGTGGCCGTGATGTCGTCGGTCTTGAAGTGGATCATCCAGGCCGAGTGCGCCCCTTCCTCGGTGAGCGGTCCGAGGGCCGCGACGGTCTTGCCGTCCACCTGGAAGAACCCGTACCCACCCGTCTCGGGCCCGGCGGACACGAACTGCCAGCCGAGAACCGCGCCGTAGAACGCGGCGGCCGCGTCGGTGTCGGGACTGCCGAGGTCGAGCCAGTTGGGCGATCCGGTGATGAAGTCGGTGCCGAGCATGTGGTCCTCCTGGGGTGCGGGGCGGGCGCGTGGGTCGGGACGGGAGCCACGATGCCGTCCCGGCCGTCGCCGTCCGCGTACGAGCACCCACAGGACTCCGGTTTCCACCGAACGGCCGAACGGTCGACAGGTGATGTGGCACAGGGTTCGGCGCTCGCCGTGGCGGCCACTGTCGGGACGCGTGCCGAGGGAGGGCAGCGTCCCGAGTCTGCTGTGAAGGGTTGAACTCCCCCTGAATCAGAGGTAGTTCAACCCGCTACTGGACTGCTGGGAGCACATCCAGCGGAACCTCGGCGCCAGTCCTGGGTGCGATGACATCCCGATAGTGATGGTCGAGGGCGAGGACAATCGGCTGCGGCAACGCCCAAGCCAGAACGGCGTTGACCGCGTCGGTCATGCCGATGGCGTCATGATCCGCGTACGTGCGCATCAGACGCTCGGCCTCGCTCAGGAGCGGCCAGCCCACCGTGGCGAGCGTGAGCCGATCCGTGCTTGCCCAGGCGCGCATGCTGGCCAGGACGTCCGCTGCCGCCTTGCCGCTGATCTTCGTCGTCAGGTGGTAGTCCAGCTCGGCCAGGACCATCGGTGACACGACGAGGCGGTCGACCAGGGAGAGAGCCTGTACGGAGGCCTCGTGGTGGGCGTCCTTCCGGTTGTAGACGGCAAGGAGGACTGATGTGTCCGCGACGCCGAACAGATGCCGCTTCAACGGCCACCTTCCTCGAACAGGTTCTCGCCGGATCGAGTGGCCAAGTCGGAAGGTCCGTCGAACATGGCCCGCGCCAGAACGGCCATCGCCTCCGAGTCCTCACCCAAGGGCGAGGAGAAGGACAACGGGAGTCCCCGTGCGATGTGGTCCAACGCCACTTCCTCAGGTGTACGTCCCTCCAACACGGCGAGTGTGCGCAGTACATCGGCCTGGTCACCGGTGTAGGTGAGGGTCACCGTGACTGCGTCGTCCGGCGTGGCCGGTCGGTCCGGCGGGGGAACGGAGGCGTCGGGCACGGGGATCTCCTTCATGCGCGCGGCGAGATGCGGTGTACGACGATTTCAACGGTATCGATCCACCGGCGGTATCGCAGTGTTGCCCGCGTTCACCGTGGCAGCGACAGCTCTGCCCATGTCGCCTTTCCGATGCCGTGCAGCCTGGGACAGCTTCCCCAGCGTTCCGACAAGGCCTGAACGAGAGAGACTCCCCGGCCCCCTTCGTCTTCGGGAGCCGCTTCTCGAGGTTGGGGTCGGTGGTTGCTCGCGTCGGCGACTTCCACTCGCAGCCGTCCGTCATACGTGGCGAAGCGCACGCCGATCTCGCGGCCGGGCGGAGTCCGTGCGTGCCGGATGGAGTTGGTGACCAGCTCCGAGAGCAACAGCTCGGCGGTGTCGGCCACTTCGCCGGCGATTTTCCA
Source organism: Streptomyces sp. NPDC101776 (assembly GCF_044766845.1). Taxonomy (NCBI): domain Bacteria; kingdom Bacillati; phylum Actinomycetota; class Actinomycetes; order Kitasatosporales; family Streptomycetaceae; genus Streptomyces; species Streptomyces sp. NPDC101776. Next base: position 97,360 of record NZ_JBIWMV010000002.1, read on the forward strand.
GTCCGTGAGCTGCCAGCGGAGGAGCGCGCGTGCGTGCCCCGCACTGCGCGGGTTGCGCGGGAGTTGCCACTGAGCCTCTCGCATGTCAGGGCTTGAGGGGTGTGCGGTCGTGGTGTGGGCTGACATGAAGACCTCCACGGCAGATAGCAGAGCAATGCACATCTCTAGAGATGTGCGAAATCGCTCGTCCCGGATCAGCGGTCGGCTGTGAGGGGGTGGCGGCTGGTGCCTAGGATGTCTAGAGATGACCGGAGGAGAGGCCTGGATGAGCGGCGGGGACACGGGGCGTCAGCCGAAGTACCAGCGCATCGCGGCGCAACTGCGCGCGGCTGTTGAGGCCGGCGAGTACGGGCCCGGTGAGCGGCTTCCCGGGGAGAACGACCTCATGGCCGAGCACGGTGTGGCGCGGATGACGGCTCGGCAGGCTCTGGGTGTGCTCCAGGCGGAGGGCATCGCGGAAGCGCGCAAGGGAGCCGGGGTGTTCGTCCGGGACTTCAGGCCGATCCGACGGCGTGGGCTGGAGCGACTCGCGCACGCACAGTGGGGCGAGGGGCGTTCCGTCTGGGCGACCGATACCGGGGAGCGTGAACTCGTCGTCGACTCGATCGAGGTGGGTGAGGAGAACGCCCCGGCCGCGATCGCGGGAGTGCTGGGGCTGGGCGACGAAGAGGCCCGGGTCTGCGTGCGCCGTCGTCGCTACGTTCTCGACGGTAAACCGGTGCTGCTGGCCACCTCGTACCTCTCGGCCGAACTGGTCGCCGGTACACCGATCGCGCAGCCCGACACCGGCCCCGGCGGTATGTACGCCCGGCTTGAGGAACTCGGCCGTCGCCCCGTCCGGTTCCGCGAGGAAATCCGCTCCCGCATGCCCAGTGTCCACGAGGCCGACCGGCTCGCCCTTTCGGCCGGCGTGCCGGTGGTGCTCGTCGTGCGTACCGCGTTCGACGGGGAGGGGCAGGTGGTCGAGGTGAACGACATGGTGCTGGACGCGGCGTCGTACATCTTGGAGTACGACTTCGAGGGCTGAGTACGCGGCTGCCGGGCGCGGGTAGGTCAGCGCCCGCAGAAGGACTGAAGGCGCCGTCCGTGCGGGTGGCCGCCCGCCGCGTCAGACGAAGTCGGCCGGACTGTCGCTCAGTGGATCGGTGACGCGGCGGCTGCGGTAGATGTCGCCCTGGCGGGCGCTCGCTCGCCAGGGGCGGGCCTTGTTGAGGGCGATGTCGAACTCGGGTGCGTCGCAGTCCAGTTCGCCGATGATCAGCTCGGTCGTGGCGTCGGCACGGGCCAGGACGGTGCCGTTCGGGCTGATCAGTTCGGAGTCGAGGAGAGCGGTGGTCTGGGCCGGTGTGGCCATCGCCAGCCAGTAGTTGTTGATGGCGGCGTGCGCCCGGGCCTTGACCTCGAAGACCGAATCGACTGGGTAGGCCGACAGCAACAGGCAGTCCACGCCGAGACGTTCGTATTCCAGGAACAGTTCCGGGAAGTTGATCTCGATGCAGATCGCGCAGCCGAACCGGTATCCGTCGACCGTGAAGACGGTCGGTGCGAACCCGGGTGTGTAGTAGCCGAGGATCTCGGTGTTGGAGCAGTACCGCTTGTCGTAGCGGTCCACCACTTGGCCGTCCTCGGCGATGACGTACAGGCTGTTGTGCGGGCGGTGCGGCGGGGTGAGCCGGTGGGCGCTGCCCAGTACCACCCACAGCCGCAACTCGGCCGCCAGCGCGGCCACTTGACGGAGTTCCTCCTCGACCGCGGGCCAGTCCACCTGGTCCCAGTCACGGATCTGCTCCTTGGCGTAGCCCGACAGGCAGCCTTCGGGAAACAGGATCAGGCGGGCACCCGCCGCAGTGGCCTCCCGCATGAGCCGTCGGACCGCCGGGCCGTTCTGACGGGCGTCGTCGCTGATCATTACCTGGGCGATCGCGATGCGAAGCGATGACGGGGAGGCCACGGATCCATCGTAGACATGGGGGTGGGGCGCGGGCCCGTGCGGCAGACTCCCGCTCGTGGGTGGACATGAGGTGGTCGCGATGCCGGGGTGGGGTCGGCCCCAGTCCTGGGTGCGATGACATCCGATTCCGGGAGGCCACGTGCGATGTGGTCCGACGCCACTTCCTTCGGCGCCCCGTGCTGCTGTGGACGGTGAGTCGGTCGGGTGCCCGTGGCCGTCATGATTCGCGTCGGCGACGGTGGGGCCGCTCCCCCTTGGCGGCCCCACCAAGCGCTCGGCCCGTGCCGTGCCCACCCTCTCCGGCGTCCGGACTCAGCAGCTGGTGAGCCACTTGTGGGACAGCACCTTGAGGCCGGGGCCGCCGCTGACGCCCGGGCCCTTCACGCCCTGTCCTATGCAGCCGAGATACCCCGAGTAGCCCGTTCCGGAATAGAGGCCGACCCCCTCGTACGAGGAAGAAGTCCCGTGGTTGTAGACCGACTTGACGTTGCGGTCGTCGGCCCATGAACACGCCACGGTCCCGCTGGTCCAGTCGTTGTCGGCGTTGCTCCAACTGCAGCGGTTCCCCGTGTAGTTGATCTGGTCCCAGACGCACAGGCTGCCGGAAGGGCAGTCACTCGCGGCGGCTTCGGCCGAACTCGGCGCCCACAGGCCCAGAGCCGCCACCGTGGCGGCGACGACGGTCGCGCTCAGAGTCCTGCGGACTGCGTGTGTGGTGAGGTTCATTCGTGGTCCTTTCCCGTGAGCGATCCTTCCGGCGGAGAACACGTCTCGGGCCGGCCCCTCGGCGGTGCGTGCACGGATTGTGGAATGCAGACCTTGTCCCCACCTTGCGGAAACCTTGCCCCGCAACGGTTGGGCTCCCCACGGACAGTGAGGAGCCCAACTCACCACGCAGTCCTACCAGATCGCCTCGACCCACTCCGGGTGGTCGATGAACGGGTTCCGGTTGTGCTGGTACGTGTCGTAGATGACCTGGTTGCGCTTCTCCTCGAAGGCGCTCGGCGGGTCCGCCTCGTTCCAGGCCTTGAGGACGGAGAGCTTGCCCATGTAGGGGTTGCTGCCGTTGCCCACCTTCTCGTTGGGCTCCAGGTTCGCGAAGCCGTCGTCACCCTCGTAGCGCACGGCCATGTAGAGGATCATGCGGGCCACGTCGCCCCGGTCCGCCGCGCGCGGCGCGAAGGAGTCGGAGTCGACGGTGCTGCCGCCGCCGTTGGTGACCGCGCTGCCGCCGTTGTCGAAGTCCAGGTTGCCGCGGATGCTGTTGACCTGGACGTCGGCCGGACGCAGGTGGTGCAGGTCCGTGCCGGGGCCGATCGCCTCGCCGAAGTCGCCGTGGGACTTGGCCCAGGTGTGCTCGCGGTTCCAGTCGCCGACGTCGCCGCCGTTGAGGGACTTGGCGCGGGAGACACCGCTGTACAGCAGGATCACGTTGCTGCTGTTGTTCGGGTCCTGGTCGGTGGCCATGAGGGCGTTCCAGACCGCGGAGTACGAGATCTTCGTGACGTTGGCGCTGATGATCGTGTGCAGCGAGGACTTGAGAGTCGTACCCGTCTTGCCGACCGCGTTCTTGTAGTACGTCGAGTCGTACGCCGTTGTCGTGGCGGAGGCCGGAGTCGCCGTCAGGGTCGGGGCCGCGAGGCCCACCAGGACCGCTGCGGTGGTCAACGCCACCGTTTTCCAGCGGTGCATGCGAGTCACCAACATAAAGAGTGTCCCATCTACGCGGGTTGAATGGGGCGGCAATCGGGAGCGTGGCATGGACATGCAGTCCTGTAAATAAACTGGACGTGTCGATCAGGTGACCGGAAGCGACAATTTGCCTCGTGTCTACGCGAGTTGACGTACCAAAACGGCCCCCGACCGTGAGGTCGGGGGCCGTTGGCCGTTCGTCGCTGCCTACGTCGGTGTCACTTCACGTCCGACGCGTCCAGCCGGTACAGCGTCGACGTGTTCGTCGTCGACGTCGACGAGGACGAAGAACTCGACTCCGAGGACTCCGTCGTCGCGCTCTTGTCGTACGCGCTCTCCTTCACCGCCGTCGCGTTCTTCTGCACCCACGCGGTGATCTCGGTGTTCAGGGTGCTGTTGCCGCCCATTCCGCCGCCGCCGAGCTGGATGTAGTGCAACTCGCCCTTCTTCACCAGCTCCTTGAGCTTGGCGAGGGTCATCGCCTGGTCGGAGCCGGTGAAGCCCCACATGGAGATGACGGGCTTGTGGGTGCTGAGGATCAGCTGGCCCGCGCTCTGCGAATTGGACACCGCGAGCAGCCACTTGGCGCCGTCCTGGTTCTTCTCCAGGTACGAGATCAGCGCGCTGGACGTGGTGCCGCCCATACCGCCGCCACCGCCACCGCCGAAGCCGCCGCGCGTACCGCCGGTGCCACCCGGAGCCGTACCGGAGCCGGTACCGGTGCCACCAGGAGCCGTACCCCCGCCGGGGAACTCCCCAGTGGTACCGCCCTGTTGGCCACCGGTCGTGCCGCCGCTCGGCGCCCCGCTCGGTGCTCCGCCGCCCTGCGGCAGCTCACCCGTGCCGCCGCCACCCGGTGTCATTCCACCCGGCGCCTCGCCGCTCGCCTGACCGCCACCCTGCCGGGTGCCGCCGCCGGCCATCGCGCCGGGACCGCCCTCGCCGCCGCCGGAGCCGCCACGGCCGCCGCCCCCGCCACCGGGACCGCCGCCCATGCCGCCGCCCGTGGACGGACCGGCCGTCGGGTTCGTACCGCCCATGCCGCCACCGGAACCGCTGGACGCGGCCGGGGTCACGGCGTACGCCGTCGGGCCGGCGAGCGCGGCGATGATCGCCGCCGCGATGGACGCGGTCAACAACCGGCCGCGGTTGCCGGAACGGAACACGAACAGGCCCACGATCGCGAGGACCATCAGGACGCCGATCGTCGGCCACAGCCAGGTGTTCCAGCCGGAGGCACGGCGCAGGACGACGATCGCCCAGATGCCGGTGACCGCGAGGTCGGCCGGCAGTACCCAGGACCAGCGCGCGTCGTCGCCGCGGAAGGCACGCCACAGCATCACGCCGCCGCCACCGCACAGGGCCGCGATGCCCGGGGCGAGCGCGGTCGTGTAGTACGGGTGCATCGTGCCCTGGGCCATGCTGAACGTGACGTAGTGCAGCAGCGTCCAGCCGCCCCACATGACCAGCGCGGCGCGCGTCGCGTCGGTGCGCGGGGCGCGGCCGACCAGGACCAGGCCGGCGATCAGGGCGATGGCCGAGAAGGGGAGCAGCCAGGAGATCTGGCCGCCGAGGATGTCGTTGAACATCCGGCCGAGGCCCGCGGTGCCGGCGAACGTACCGCCTCCGCCACCCCCGCCACCCCCGCCGTTGCCCTCGCCGCCGAACACGCGGCCGAAGCCGTCGTAGCCCATGATCAGGTCCCAGGCCGTGCCGTCCGTCGAGCCGCCGATGTAGGGGCGGTCGGCGGCGGGGACGAGGGAGACGACCGTGGCCCACCAGAAGCTGGAGACGGCCAACGCGACCGTGGCCAGGGCCAGTTGGACGAGCTTCTTCTTCCAGCCGAGCTTCGACGCGAACAGGTACACGGCGAAGACGGCGGGCAGCGCGATGTAGCCCTGGAGGAGCTTGGTGTTGAAGGCGAAGCCGAAGCAGACCGCCGAGCCGAGCAGGGGAAGCAGCCTCTCGGTGCGCACGGCGCGCAGGCCGAGGGCCGCGCCCGCCACCATCAGCAGGACGAGGAGGGTGTCGGGGTTGTTGTCACGGTTGATGGCGACCGTGATCGGCGTGAGCGCGAGGACCAGGGCCGCGATCGTCGCGGCCACGTGCCCGAAGTACCGCTTCACGGAGGAGTGCAGGATCCAGATCGTGCCGAGCGCGGCGGCGACCTCCGGCAGCATCATCTGCCAGGTGCCGAAGCCGAAGATCCGGCACGACAGGCCCATCACCATCAGGGAGAAGGGCGGCTTGTCGACCGTGATGAAGTTGCCCGCGTCCAGCGAGCCGAAGAACCAGGCCTTCCAGCTCTGCGTACCGCTGTAGATGGCGCTGCTGTAGAAGCTGTTCATGCTGGAGCCGCTCAGGTTCCAGGAGTACAGCACGGCCGCCAGGACCAGGATGGCGACGAGCGCGGGCAGCGACCAGCGTGGCGCCTTCTCGGGCGGCGCCTCGGCGGGTGGGGCCGGCGGCGGCCAGTCGGCGGACGCCGGTTCGGTGTGGGGGTGCGGATCGGTGGCAGATGTCACCCACGCATCGTGCAGAGGCAGGGTGGGTGGCCGCTGTGCCGTACCTGGCCCCTGGCTGTGAATTCGCAAAGGGCGAGGTAATGCCTCGTACAGCCGTTCCCCAACTCGTACAACCTTTCACGCCTTCCTGTGAGTCAACTCATGCATGACTCAGACTCATTGGACATCCCGTCGAGCCAGAGTGGTGGCCGTCGGTGCGGGCGTCGGGATCCTGATACCCGTCCTGGCCGCCGCGACGCCCGCCGCCGCGGCCACCCCGACGGTCAGCTGTACGTCCGCCAAGGCCGGCCTCGCCGACAAGCTGAAGAAGGACATCACAGCCGCTCTCGCGACCCGTAAGGGAACCGTCGCCGTCGGCCTCTACGACCGCAAGACCAACACCACCTGCACCCTGCGGGCGACGACCGCCTACGACTCGGCCAGCACCGTCAAGGTGACCGTGCTCGCCACGCTGCTCTGGGACGCGAAGAAGCACAACCGCGTGCTGACGGCCCGCGAGACGACCCTCACCAAGGCCATGATCACGAAGTCGGACAACGACGCCACCTCCACCCTGTGGCGGCAGCTCGGTCTGACGAAGATCAAGGGCTTCCTCGCCGCGGCCGGCATGACGCAGACCAAGCCGGGCGCGAACAACTACTGGGGCCTGACCCAGGAGACCGTGACCGACGAGCAGAAGCTGCTCAAGCTGGTCACCGCCAAGAACACGGTGCTGAGCGACAACTCCCGTGCGTACATCCTGAAGTTGATGAACCAGGTGATCGCCGGCCAGCGTTGGGGCACGCCGTACGGAGCCCCGGCGGGCGCCACCGTGCACGTCAAGAACGGCTGGCTGCAACGCTCCACGCACGGCTGGCGCGTGCACAGCCTGGGCACCTTCAACGGGGGTGGCCGCGACTACATGATGTCCGTGCTCACCCAGGACAACAGCACGATGAGCTACGGGATCACCACGATCCAGGGTGTCGCAAAGGCGATTCACAAGGACCTGGCTTAACCGACGGGTCTCCCGCACGTCACCCACCCGTCCTACGGTGACGCCCATGCGCCTGAGAACCGTAATCGCGACCGCGACCGCCGGCCTGGCGGCGGCCACCTGCCTCACCGCCGCCGGGCCCGCGAACGCCATCAGCACCTCCAGCACCTCCCGTACCAGCAACTCCCTTACCGCTAACGCCTGTTCGTCGTCCGTCTCGATCGACCGCTTCTCCGACGCGCTCGACAAGACGACGTACGACGGCACCTTCGTCGGCAACTTCTCCGCGCTCGCCGTGGACAAGGACGGCTCGCTCGCGGCGCTGGAGGACCGTTCCTCGCTGTTCGACCTGAACGCGAAGACCCTCCAGCCGAAGCGGGTCGTCCAGCTCGCCGACGAGAACGGCGCCGCCCTCGACTCCGAGGGCCTGGTCATCGACCGCGACGGAACGCGCCTGATCACCTCCGAGACCGAGCCGTCGATCCGCCGCTACTCCACCGACGGCAAGATCCTCGACCGCCTCCCGGTCCCGTCCTCCCTCCTGGTCGCCCCGGCCGGGCGGGCCGTCTCCAACCAGACCTTCGAGGGCCTGACCCTGCTGCCCGGCGGCCACACGCTCCTCGCGTCGATGGAGTACCCGATCGCCGGGGACACCTCGGGCGCCGTCCGCTTCCAGACCTGGACCCGGACCAAGGGCGACCACTTCAGGCTCGCCGCGCAGTACGCCTACAAGACCGACGCCACCTTCCTCGGCGTCCCCGAGGTGCAGGCCCTGCCCGACGGCCGCCTCCTCGTCCTGGAGCGCGGCTTCACCAGCGGCGTCGGCAACACCGTCCGCCTCTACCTGGCCGACCCGCGCCACGCGACCGACACCAGCAGGATCGACACCCTCACCGGTCAGCCCGGCGTCCGCCTCGTCAAGAAGACCCTCCTCGCGGACATCGCCGACTGCCCGACCCTCGGCGCGACAGCGAAGCAGCCCCAGCCGAACCCCCTCCTCGACAACATCGAGGGCATGGTGATCACGGGGAAGGAGAAGGGCCGCTACAAGGTCCTCCTGGTCAGCGACGACAACCAGAACGCGGCACAGACGACCCGCTTCTACCATCTCCGGGTGCGCACAACGCCCGCCTCTTAGTCTTCAGGGGCGCGGGGAACTGCGCGACCGGCCACAGCTGACCCGCACCCGAAAACGACCCCTCCGCGCGAAGCGCAATGTTGCGGAGGGATGAAATCCGGTTCAATCCGCGTTGGTGCCTTCCGTAGATCGACAAACGGAAGGCACCCGCGTGGCAGCACAACAGGGGGAGACACAGGGCTGGGCCAGAAGGCTCGCGGGGTACGCCTGGCGCTACCCCAAGGACGTGATCCTCGCCCTCGGCGCCTCCCTCGCCGGCATGGCGGTCATGGCCGTCGTCCCGCTGGTCACCAAGGTGATCATCGACGACGTGATCACCGGCCACACCCGCTCCATGGCCCCCTGGGCAGCCGCCCTGATCGTCGCCGCCCTCCTCGTCTACGTCTCGACGTACATCCGGCGCTACTACGGCGGCCGCCTCGCCCTCGACGTCCAGCACGACCTCCGCACCGAGATGTACGGGACGATCACCCGCCTCGACGGCCGCCGCCAGGACGAGCTGTCCACCGGCCAGGTCGTCGGCCGCGCGACCAGTGACCTCCAGCTCATCCAGGGCCTGCTCTTCATGCTCCCGATGACCATCGGGAACGTCCTGCTCTTCGTGATCTCCCTCGCGATCATGGCCTGGCTGTCCCTGCCGCTGACCCTGATCGCCCTGGCCGTCGCCCCCGCCCTCGGCTTCATCGCCCGGCGCAGCCGCAGCAAGCTGCACCCCTCCACCTGGTACGCGCAGGCCCAGGCCGCCGCCGTCGCGGGAGTCGTCGACGGCGCCGTCAGCGGCGTTCGCGTGGTGAAGGGCTTCGGCCAGGAGGACCAGGAGACCGGCAAACTCCGCGAGGTCGGCCGCCGTCTCTACGCGGGACGCCTCCGCACGATCCGGCAGAACGCCAAGTACACCCCCGCCCTCCAGGCCGTCCCCGCCCTCGGCCAGGTCGCGATGCTCGCCCTCGGCGGCTGGCTCGCGGTGCGCGGTCACATCACGCTCGGCACGTTCGTCGCCTTCTCCACCTACCTCGCCCAACTCGTCGGCCCGGTCCGCATGTTGGCCATGGTCCTCACGGTCGGCCAGCAGGCCCGCGCCGGCACCGAACGCGTCCTGGAGCTCATCGACACCGAGCCCTCGATGACGGACGGCACCAAGGAACTCCCCGCCGACGCCCCGGCGACCGTCGAGTTCGACGACGTCTCCTTCGGCTACGACGGCGCCCCCGGCAAAACCAGCCCCGTCCTCAAGGGCCTCAGCTTCGAGATACACCCCGGCGAGACCCTCGCGGTCGTCGGCTCCTCGGGCTCCGGAAAATCCACGGTCTCCCTCCTCCTCCCGCGCTTCTACGACGTCACCCACGGCGCCGTCCTCATCGGCGGCCACGACGTCCGCGAACTCACCCTCGACTCCCTCCGCGCCGCGATCGGCCTGGTCCCCGAGGACTCCTTCCTCTTCTCCGACACGGTCCGCAACAACATCGCCTACGGCCGCCCCGACGCCACCGAGGAGGAGATCCTCACCGCCTCCCGGGCCGCGCAGGCCGACCGGTTCATCGCGGAACTCTCCGAGGGCTACGACACGACGGTCGGCGAGCAGGGCCTCACCCTCTCCGGCGGCCAGCGGCAGCGCGTCGCCCTCGCCCGCGCGATCCTCACCGACCCGCGCCTGCTGGTCCTGGACGACGCGACCTCGGCGGTGGACGCACGCGTCGAGCACGAGATCCGCGAGGCGCTGAAACAGGTGATGGAGGGCCGGACGACACTGTTGATCGCCCACCGGCGCTCCACCCTCAACCTCGCCGACCGCATCGCCGTCCTCGACGGGGGCCGGCTCGCCGACATCGGCACGCACGACGAACTCCAGGAACGCTCACCGCTCTACCGCCGTCTCCTCACCGACCCCGACGAACTCGGCGGCGTCTCTCCCGGCCATGCCCTGCCCGCCGCCGCACCGGCCGAGGACACCTCCGTACGCGCGGAGTTGGACGCCGAGTTCGACGCCGAGCGCGGGCTCACGCCCCGGCTGTGGACGGGTGACCGCGAGCCCAAGGACACCGCGCTGTCCGGGATGCCCGCGACGCCCGAACTCCTCGCCCAGGTCGACGCGTTGCCCCCGGCGACCGACACCCCCGACATCGACGAGGCACGCGCGGTACGCGCCGAGGACTCCTACGGCCTGCGTCGGCTGCTGCGCGGTTTCGGCGCCCCGCTGCTGATCAGCCTCGGCCTGGTCGCCGTGGACGCGAGCATGAGTCTGCTGCTGCCGATCATGATCCGGCACGGCATCGACCAGGGCGTGACCAAGATGGCGATCGGCGCGATCTGGTCCGCCTCGCTGCTGGCGCTCGTCGCGGTGGCCGTCCAGTGGGTGGCACAGCGCGGCGAGACGAGGATGACCGGACGCACGGGGGAGCGGGTCCTCTACACGCTCCGCCTGAAGATCTTCTCCCAGCTCCAACGCCTCGGACTCGACTACTACGAGCGGGAGTTGACCGGCCGGATCATGACGAGGATGACGACGGACGTCGACGCCCTCTCGACCTTCCTGCAGACGGGCCTGGTCACGGCCTTCGTCTCGGTCGTCACGTTCTTCGGCATCATGGTCGCCCTGCTGGTGATCGACATCCAGCTCGCGCTGGTCGTCTTCGCGACCCTCCCACCCCTCGTCATTGCGACGTTCTTCTTCCGCCGGGCGAGCGTGAAGGCGTACGAACTCGCCCGTGAGCGCGTGTCGTTGGTCAACGCGGACCTCCAGGAGTCGGTGTCGGGGCTGCGGATCGTGCAGGCGTTCCGCCGCGAGCGGGACGGCGGCAGGCGCTTCGCCGAGCGCAGCGCCGGCTACCGCGCGGCGCGTACCCGGGGCCAGTTGCTGATCTCGATCTACTTCCCCTTCGTCCAGTTCCTGTCGTCGGTGGCGGCGGCGTCGGTACTGATCGCGGGCGCGGGCAGGGTGGACGACGCGACGCTGACGACAGGCGCGTTGGTCGCCTACCTCCTCTACATCGACCTGTTCTTCGCCCCGGTCCAGCAGATGTCCCAGGTCTTCGACGGCTACCAGCAGGCCACGGTCTCCCTGGGCCGCATCCAGGAACTCCTCCAGGAACCGACCTCCACCCGGGCCGCCGACGAACCGCTCGAAGTCCTCTCCCTGCGCGGCGACATCGCCTTCGAGGACGTGCACTTCGCGTACGGCGATGACGAAGAGGCCATCGGGGGCGTCGAGTTGACGATCCCGGCGGGCCAGACGGTCGCCTTCGTCGGCGAGACGGGCGCGGGCAAGTCGACACTCGTCAAGCTGGTCGCCCGCTTCTACGATCCGACGGGCGGCCGGGTGACGGTCGACGGCACGGACCTCCGCTCGCTGGACATCACGTCGTACCGCCATCACCTGGGCGTCGTCCCCCAGGAGGCGTACCTCTTCCAGGGGACCGTCCGCGACGCCATCGCCTACGGCCGCCCCGACGCCACCGACGCCGAGGTGGAGGCGGCGGCCCGCGCGGTCGGCGCGCACGAGATGATCGCGACGCTCGACGGCGGCTACCTCCACGAGGTCGCCGAACGAGGCCGCAACCTCTCGGCGGGCCAACGCCAGTTGATGGCCCTGGCCCGAGCGGAGCTTGTCGACCCCGACATCCTCCTCCTCGACGAGGCAACGGCAGCCCTCGACCTGGCAACAGAAGCCCAGGTCAACCAAGCCACCGACCGCCTCGCCGGCCGCCGCACCACCCTCGTCGTAGCCCACCGCCTCACCACGGCGGCCCGCGCGGACCGGGTCGTGGTGATGGACCACGGGCAGGTCGTGGAGGACGGCACCCACGACGAGCTGCTCGCGCTGGACGGGTACTACGCGAGGTTGTGGCGCACGTTCGTCGGAGAGGACGTGTCGACGACCGCCGCCTGACCCGCGCGGTCCCGAGGCGGCGCCGAGCGCCGGACGGAGTCCGGCCGCCGTGTCGATGCCCGGGAGGCCCGCCAGGGCCGAGCGGTGCGAGAGCGGCATGGGGAGGTTCTGCCCACGGGCAGGTCGTGGAGGACGGCACCCACGACGAGCTGCTCGCGCTGGACGGGTATTACGCGAGGTTGTGGCGCACGTTCGTCGGTGAGCCCGAGTCGGAGGAGCCGGTCGGCGCGCCCCACTGACCCCTTCGCTGCCCGCCGGCCTCCGTGGCGCCGAGGGGCGCGCAACCGTGCGACATACGTCTTGCGTCCGTACATCAGTACGCTGTTCGGCTGCTGTGCGGGAGGGATGACTGTGGACATGGGTGCGCTACGACGGCGGGTGGCGCTCGGCACGGCCGTGCTCACCGCGTCCGGGCTGCTCGCGCTCACGGCCCCCGGCACCGCCCAGGCGGCGGCGGTCTGCCCGGGGCGGGAGGTGGCGACGCTGCCCTTCTCCACCGGCACCGTCCATGTCTTCCGGCGGGGCGACTACGTCTGCGCGTACACCGTCCCCAAGAGCACCGGCGCCAAGCGCGTGATGTCCGTCAGCGTCCAGGCGCGCGGCAACCGCCCGGTCGTCGACAAGGGGCGCTACACGCGCCGGGCCGGACCGGTCACCGTGCACGCCGGGCACCGCTGTGTGCGGATCAAGGGCTCGGTCGCGAACGGGTCGGTCACGTCGGGCTGGATCCTCTGCTGACCTGACGGCCGCTGAGCCGGCCGCCGCTGACCCGGCGATCAGCCCCCGAGTGAACAACCTCCTCTGGTGTGACTGGAGTTGCTCCGATAGCTTCCGGTTCACAACTGCCTCACAGGGGAGATTGCATGCGCAAGGCGCTCAGATGGCTGCTGGCGCTCACCGTGCTCATAGGCACGCTGGGTACGGCCGGGGTGGCCACCGCCGCCCAGACCGGCCAAGTCACTGATATCAAGGACCAGTTGCTGGCGATACCCGGCATGAGCCTGATCCAGGAGAAGCCGTACACCGGCTACCGCTACTTCGTCCTGAACTACACCCAGCCGGTCGACCACCGGCACCCGTCCAAGGGCACGTTCCAGCAGCGGATCACCGTGCTGCACAAGGACGTCTCGCGCCCGACGGTCTTCTACACCAGCGGCTACAACGTCTCCACGACCCCCAGCCGCAGTGAACCGACCCGGATCGCGGACGCGAACCAAGTCTCCCTGGAATACCGGTACTTCACGCCGTCCCGGCCCGCTCCCGCCGACTGGTCCAAGCTCGACATCTGGCAGGCGGCCAGCGACCAGCACCGCGTCTTCAAGGCCCTCAAGTCGGTCTACACCAAGAACTGGATCGCCACCGGCGGCTCCAAGGGCGGTATGACGGCCACCTACTTCGAGCGGTTCTACCCGCACGACATGGACGGCGTCGTCGCCTACGTCGCCCCCAACGACGTGGTGAACAACGAGGATTCGGCCTACGACCGCTTCTTCACCAAGGTCGGCACCAAGGAGTGCCGCGACCGCCTGGACGCCGTACAGCGCGAGGCGCTGGTGCGCCGGGAACCGCTGGAGAAGAAGTACGCGGCCTACGCGGCCGAGAACGGCTTCACCTTCACCACCGTCGGCAGCCTGGACAAGGCCTACGAAGCCGTCGTCCTCGACTACGTCTGGGGCTTCTGGCAGTACAGCCTGCTCTCCGACTGCGACAGCATCCCGGCGAACGCACAGGCCGCCACCGACGACGAGATCTGGACCTCGGTCGACACGATCTCCGGCTTCTCCTTCTACACGGACCAGGGCCTGGACCCGTACACCCCGTACTACTACCAGGCGGGCACCCAACTCGGCGCCCCCACCGTCCAGTTCCCGTACATCGAGAAGAAGTACATCCACTACGGCTACCAGCCGCCCCGCAACTTCGTCCCCCGCTCCATCCCGATGAAGTTCCAGCCCACCGCGATGCGGGACGTCGACAGCTGGGTCCGCCACCACGCCGACCACATGCTCTTCGTCTACGGCCAGAACGACCCGTGGGGCGCGGAGCGCTTCGCCGTCGGGAAGGGCGCGAAGGACTCGTACGTCTTCACCGCGCCCGGCCTCAACCACGGCGCGAACGTCGCCGCCCTGACCGCCGACCAGAAGGCGCTCGCCACCGCCCGCATCCTGGCGTGGGCCGGCGTCCCCGCCCCGACGACGGCACAGGCGAAGGCACTCGCACCGTACGACGCGAAGCTGGACCGGCAGGACGTGCTGCGCGAGCCGACGCTCCGCCCGTAAGCAACCCCTCTACTGCGCCCGGCCGTTGGTGGTCCTCCGACTACACCGGCCGGGCGCAGCCCACCGGTCGCTCGCCGCCGAGCTGGACGTACAGGGCGGTCGACGCGGGGCAACTCGTGCGCCGGAGCACGGCTTTGACGACCTTGTACTGCGGTTTCCGCTGCCCCGAGCCGTCGCACGCCGTCTCCCGGACCTGGCCGCTGCCCGAGCCGTAGACACAGTCGCCGACGATCGTGCGGGGCCCGCCCCCGCCACCCGGGTCGCCGGGGTGCGGCGGTTCGAGGTTGCGCATACAGGCGTAGCCCTTCGGTATGACCCCGTCGCCGCCCGCGCCCGACGGGCCCTGGGCGCTGATGTGCAGCACGAAGTCCGTGGTCGCCGGGCACGGGGGACCGCTGCTCACCTCGCCGTCGTGCCGGGCGACGACGCGCGCGGCGGCCCGCTCACTGGTGCACGGCACCTCGGTGAAACTCGTCGTACCGAAGGAACTGCACTCGTCGACGCCGAGGAACACCGCGCCGTAGCCGGTGGGTTGGGTGACCGTGGGCGCGGCGGACGCCTTCTGTCCGAGCCGGCCGTCCCCCCGGTCGGAACCGCTCGCGGACGAGCAGCCGGTCACCAGGGCGACGAGCAGCGCGCACACCGCGCCCACGCTCCATCGCTCACGCATCGATCCCCCCGACTGCCCCCGCCCAGCGTGACCCGCCGAGGCGGGCGCACGCCAGATGTGCGGGGGGCTTTGGGCCGGTTGGCGGGGGTGGGGCGGCCTGGCGACGTACCCCTAGTACGACAGTCCGTGACCGATCGGATACAGCACCTGCGTCGGGTCGCCCGCGCGCTGCACCGCCACCGGCAGCTTCCCGCGCGGCCTGACCCGGCCCGCGATCACCCGTGCCGCCGCCCGGAGTTCGACGTCGGTCCAGGAGTAGGACGCCAAGTAGGCCGGGACTGTGGGCAGTTGGGCGACATCGTAGGGGTTGCGGACGGCGACGGCCACGACCGGCCGCCCGGTGGCGACGAGTTGCTCGACGAGCGTCTTCTGCGCACTGCTCGCCGTGACGTTGTACGTCGCCACGACCACCGCGTCCACCGCCCGCGCCGCGGTCACGGCCGCCGCGACGGTGGCGGCGGAGGGCTCGGTACCGGTGGACCGGGCGGTGGCCGTGAACCCCAACTCCCCCAGAGCCGCTGCCAGTACACCGGTGGGCGGACCCGTAGTACCCGTGGGGGAGGCCGGATCGGCACCGAGCACCAGGACCCTCCCGTGCGTACGACGGGACAGCGGCAGCAGCCCGCCCTTGTTCACCAGCAGGGTGGTCGTCCGCTCGGCGATGCCGGCGGCGGTGGCGCGATGGGCCGCGGTCCCGACCGTGCGGTCCACCCCCGCCCGGGTGACGTACGGCTCCTCGAACAACCCCAGCCGCGCCTTCAGCCGCAGCACCCGCAGGATCGACTCGTCGAGCCGGGCCTCCGTCAACTCACCACTCTTCACGGCCTTGAGGACGGCGTTCCAGGCGATGTCGAGGGAGGGCGGGTTGAGGAGCTGGTCCACCCCCGCCTTCAGCGCGAGCACCGGCACGCGGTCGTCGCCGTACTTCTGGCGTACGCCCTCCATGCCCAGCGCGTCGGTGACCACGACCCCGTCGTAGCCCAGCTCCCCGCGCAGGATGCCGGTGAGGATCGGGTGGGAGAGGGTGGCCGGGTCGCCGGAGTCGTCGAGGGCCGGGACCATGATGTGCGCGGTCATGACCGAGTCGATGCCCGCGCCGATGGCCGCCCGGAAGGGGACGGCGTCGAGTTTCCCCCACACCTCGCGGCTGTGCGTGATGACGGGGAAACCGAAGTGGCTGTCCACGGCGGTGTCGCCGTGCCCCGGGAAGTGCTTGGCGGTCGCGGCGACCCCGCTGCCCTGGTACCCCTTCACCTCGGCGGCGACGAGGGCGGCCACCGCGTCCGGGTCGGCGCCGAAGGACCGTACGCCGATGACCGGGTTGGCCGGGTTGACGTTCACGTCGGCGTCGGGGGAGTAGTCCTGGTTGACACCCATCGCGCGCAGCTCGGCGCCGGAGATCCGGCCGAGGGTGCGGGCGTCGGCGGGGGAGCCGCCGGCGCCGATCGCCATCGCGCCCGGGAAGAGGGTCGCGGGCGCGCCGATCCGGCAGACGGCGCCGTGTTCCTGGTCGGTGGCGACGAGCACGGGCAGCCCGCGCGGCTGTTTCAGCGAGGCCTTCTGGATGCCGTTGGACAGGTCGGCGATCTGGTGCGGGTCACGGGTGTTGTGCGCCCAGGCGAAGTAGATGATGCCGCCGACCCGGTACTTGGCGATCAGCTCGGCGGCCGTCCGCACCCCGATCTCGCTCAGGTTGGCATCGATGTCGGCCTGGTCGGGGGCGGTCGCGGAGTGGCCGTAGACCCGCATCACGAAGAGCTGGCCGACCTTCTCCGGCAGTGTCATACGGGAGATCAGCGCGCGGAGTGACTTGTCGTCGGCGTGGGCGGTGCCGCCGACGGCGAGGGACGCGGTGACGCCCATGGTCGCGGCGAGAACGGTACGTCTGGAGGGCACGTGCGCTCCTTCCGGAGTGGTTCCACGGCGGATCCACTTCCGATCCGGTGTCGGACCCACTTCCGATCCGGTGAAGGAAACTTCCGAGCTTTCAGCA
Source organism: Streptomyces sp. NPDC101776 (assembly GCF_044766845.1). Classification (NCBI taxonomy): domain Bacteria; kingdom Bacillati; phylum Actinomycetota; class Actinomycetes; order Kitasatosporales; family Streptomycetaceae; genus Streptomyces; species Streptomyces sp. NPDC101776. The sequence continues at coordinate 114,470 of NZ_JBIWMV010000002.1, forward strand.
GTATCCGGGAAGTTTCTGCCAGTCAAGGGAGCGCGCACAGGAGCCCGTGGAGGGGCCGCCATCGGCGCAGTTGGAGGGGGGCGCGCCGATGACGGCGTGCTGTCGGCCGCGGTGCGGAGGAGAGGGTTGGTCAGCGTTCGCAGCCAGCAGCGAGGCCGACGCCGTACCACGGAGACTCATCCGGCAGCATGCCGGTTGGACGGAGGGGAGGGGACGCGGGTTCCCTTCGCGCGGTCGATTCCCGGAAGTCGGTGCGGCTGGGGACAGTGGGACGGACGGGACCGCTCACCGGTCCGCACGGACGGTCGGGCCGTCCATCCCGTGGACGTCCCGGCGGAGCGGCCGGCCGTCGCCCGATCATGAGGGCATGCCCGTAGTCGACATCCCCGGTTCCAAGTCCATCACCGCCCGCGCGCTGTTCCTGGCGGCGGCGGCCGACGGCGTCACCACCCTCCGGCGCCCCCTCCGCTCGGACGACACCGAGGGTTTCGCCGAGGGGCTGACCCGGCTCGGCTATCGCGTGGGACGGACCCCGGACGCCTGGCAGATCGACGGCCGCCCGCAGGGCCCGGCGGTCGCGGAGGCGGACGTGTACTGCCGGGACGGCGCGACGACGGCCCGCTTCCTGCCGACGTTGGCGGCGGCGGGGCACGGCAGCTTCCGCTTCGACGCGTCCCCGCAGATGCGGCGCCGCCCGCTGGGTCCGTTGAGCACCGCCCTCCGCGACCTGGGTGTGGACCTGCGCCACGAAGAGGCGGAGGGCCACCACCCCCTCCGTATCGAGGCGTCCGGCGTCGAGGGCGGCGAGGTGGTGCTGGACGCGGGCCAGTCCTCCCAGTACCTGACCGCCCTGCTTCTGCTGGGCCCCCTGACCAGGAAGGGCCTGCGCATCGAGGTCACCGACCTCGTCTCCGCGCCGTACGTCGAGATCACGATCGCGATGATGCGGGCGTTCGGGGCGGAGGTACGGCAGGAGGGGCGGGTGTACGTGGTCCCGCCGGGCGGCTACACGGCGACGACGTACGACATCGAGCCGGACGCGTCCACCGCGAGCTACTTCTTCGCGGCGGCGGCCCTCACGGGCGGCGAGGTCACGGTCCCCGGGCTCGGCACGGGCGCGCTCCAGGGCGACCTGGGCTTCGTCGACGTACTGCGGCGCATGGGTGCGGAGGTGGAGACCGGCGCGGACGGCACACGGGTACGCGGCACGGGCGAACTCCGCGGCCTCACGGTCAACATGCGCGACATCTCCGACACCATGCCGACCCTCGCCGCGATCGCCCCGTTCGCGTCCGGCCCGGTCCGGATCGAGGACGTGGGCAACACGCGGGTGAAGGAGTGCGACCGGCTGGAGGCCTGTGCGGGGAACCTCCGACTGTTGGGGGTGGAGGTGGTGACGGGGGACGACTGGATCGAGGTCCGGCCGGGGGCGACTCCTGGGACTTCGGGTGCGTCGGAGGCGTCAGGTGTGTCAGGTGTGTCAGGTATGTCGGGCGTGTCGGGTGTGTCGGGCGCGGAGATCAAGTCCTACGGTGACCACCGCATCGTCATGTCCTTCGCGGTGACCGGGTTGCGTGTGCCGGGTATTTCGTTCGACGACCCGGGGTGTGTGCGGAAGACTTTCCCGGGTTTCCACGAGGAATTCGCGTCCCTGCGGGGGCAGTTGCCGGGATGAAGGAACGGGCGTGAGGGGATGGGCGTGGGGTTCGGAGCAGGGCTCGCACTGAAGGCTCCGGTCCTGGCGGGCCGACTTGTGCGCCTGGAGCCGCTGGAGCATCGGCACACGGCCGATCTGGCGGTGGCGGCGGAGGAGAACCGGGGTTCGTACGCGTTCACCTGGGTCCCGAGGGCGGACGAGGTGGAGGCCTATGTCGACGCCCAGTTGGGCCGCGCGGCGACGGGCCGGCTCGCGCCGTACGCCCAGGTGTCGACGACCACGGGGAAGACGGTCGGCGTCACGGCCTACTGGGAACCCCGCTCCTGGCTGACCGACGATCAACTCGACGCCGTGGAGGTCGGGTTCACCTGGCTGGCCGGTTCGGCGCAGGGCACGGGGGTGAACGCGGAGGCCAAACTCCTGCTGTTCCGGCACGCGTTCGAGGAGTGGGGAGTGTCCCGGGTCGACCTGAAGACAGACGCCCGCAACGACCGCTCCCGCGCCGCGATCCAGAGCGTGGGCGCGCGTTTCGAGGGAGTTCTGCGCAACTGGTCGCGGTCCTGGGCGCCGGGGGAGGACGGTCTGTTGCGGGACTCCGCGATCTACTCGATCACGGTGGAGGAGTGGGGGGAGCGGAGGGGAGAGTTGGAGGCGAGGGTGGATCGGTACAACCCGTAGGCGGAGAGCCCGAGTTGATCGCGTACCGCGCCCGGCACCGGATCACCGACTGGATCGACGTCGCGGTACCGGCGAAGATCGGGGGCATGACCGCGTACCTCATCCTCCACGGCTGGCAGAACCACCGGCCGAAGGACCACTGGCAGCACTGGCTCGCCGACCGCCTCCGCGACCTCGGCCACCACGTCACCTACCCCCAGCTGCCCGACCCCGACGACCCCGATCTGGACGTATGGCTGGGTGAACTGAGCCGCCATCTAGGTGAGTTGCCGGCCGGCCCCGACTCCGAGCGGGTCGTCCTCGCGCACAGCGCCTCCGCCCTGCTCTGGCTGCACGCCGTCGCCCGCGGGGTGGTCCGGGGCGGTGAGGTGGATCGGGTCCTGCTGGTCGGGCCGCCGTCCGCCTCCGTGGTCGCGAGCTATCCGGAAGTAGCCGGATTCGCCCCGCCCGCAGCCGAGTTCACCCTCCCGGGCAACGTCCGCCTCGTCGCCGGCGACGACGACCCGTACTGCGAGGGAGGCGCCCGGGCCGCGTACGGCGATCCGTTCGGGATCCCCACCGAGATGATCCCGGGCGGGGGTCACCTCGACCTGGTCGCCGGGTACGGGTCTTGGCCGGCGGTACTGGACTGGTGCCTGGATGACACGTCACGTCTCACGGCTCGGCCTCCGGGGTAGCGACGGTTCCGGTCTGCCGGGCGGGTGGGGTCGCCGGGCTGGTGGCTGGTCTTGTGGGGGGTGTGGTTGGGCGTGTGTCTGGCGGTGCGCGGGTGTGGTCGGGGGTGTGTCTGGCGGTGCGCGGGTGCAGTCCGGCCCGCGTCAGGCACCGCGCGGTTACGGTCACGCCCGCGCTCGGCGCCACGCGGCTCGCGGTCGGCCTACGCGGCCTGCGGTTCGCGATACGGGCCCGCGCCTCGCGATATATGCCTGGGCTACACACCACGCGCCACGTGGCATGCGGTTGGCACGTCGGGCTACGGGGCCTGAGCCGCGCGGTCTGCGGTTCGCGCCTCGCGATAACGAGCCGAGCAGTGACGCCGTCCGCCCGATCAGCAGCCGCCGGAACACCGGGGACGTCCGCAACGGCCGGACGTCGATCAACGTCAGGGCGAGGGCGGGGCTCATGAGGGCATGACAGGGCACGGGGCGGGTCGCTGGGGCACCGGGGGACCGTACGGCGCTGGCCGCCGTGCCGACCAGCGAATTACAGGGTCGGCGTTTCTACGACGGGTCGCCGAACAGGCCTTCTACGCCGATTCGTTGAGCAGCCTTGCCAGGTGATCGTGACCGGCGGCCAGCAACTCGGGCAGCGGCGCCGCACCCTCGTACCACCGCTTCTCGTACTCCCAGCACAGCCAGCCGTCCCACTCGTGCCGGGACAGCACCTCGACGCACTCGGCGAGCGGCAGGGCACCGGCCCCGAGCGGCAGCGGGGTGGTGTCGTCGGCCGAGGCGATGTCCTTGACCTGGACGTATCCGAGATACGGACCCAGCGCGGCGTAGGTCTCCGACGGCTGCTCGCCGCCCAGCCAGGTGTGCATGACGTCCCACAGGGCGCCCACCTGGCGGTGCCCGACCGGGCCGAGCACGCGGAGCGCGTCCGCGCCGGTCCGGTGCGAGTCATGGGTCTCCAGCAGCACCCGTACGCCGAGGTCGGCACCCCACTCCGCGGCGGTACCGAGCCGCCGCGCGGCCGTGGCGTCGGCCTCCCCGGGTGACTGCTCACCGCTGCCACCGGGAAAGACACGGACGAAGGGCGCGCCCAAGTCCCGTGCCAGCTCCAGCAGTTCACGGATCTCCGCGAGGACGACGTCGTCGTCACCCGGCGCGGCCACCCGCGGATACCCGGCGAGGCCCAGCACTTCGACGCCGGCCGCCTTGAACTCGCGGACCACGTCGGCCCGTTGGCCGGCGTCGATGCCGGGGTGCACGGGCTCCTCCGGGTGCGCGCGCAACTCCACGCCGTGGTAACCGTGCGTGACGGCGAGGTGCAGCACGTCGGCGATGGGGAGGCCCGGGACACCGAGGGTGGAGAAGGCGAGCTTCATGGAACCGACCCTACTCGGCACATACGGATTTCGTCCTCGGTCACCCAGGGGTTCCGTACGTGGTCACTCCGGGTCCCGTACACGGTCACTCCGAGGTCCCGTACGCGGTCACTCCAGGGTCCCATGCAGGTCGAGGCGCCAGTCCTGGCCGACGAGATCCTGGCCGAAGGAGCGGTGCGGCTTCTCCGCGACGAGGACGAACCCGTGCCGCTGGTAGATGCGGCGGGCGGCGCCGAGGATGTCGTTCGTCCACAGCACGAGGTCGCGATAACCGACACCGCGCGCGAACTCGACGACAGCCGAGACGAGTCGCTCGCCGATCCGATGCCCGCGCGCATCGGGCTCGACGAGCAGCAGCCGCAGCCGGGCGGTCCCCGGTGCGTCGTCCCGCACGCACATCACAGACCCCACCGGCCGCCCGTCCAGCTCGGCGATCCACACCCGCTCCAGATGCGGATCGTGATCCTCCGCGAAATCGGCGACGATCCGCGCGACGAGCCCTTCGTAGTCGGCGTTGAAGTCGTACTCGGCGGCGTACAGGGCCGCGTTGCGCTGCACGATCCACCCGAGATCACCGGGCCCCGGCTCCCGTAGCGCGACCTCCCCGGACCGGGTGGGCGGGGGCCCGTCCGACAGGATCGTCCGTACGGTGTGCAGGGCCTCGGAGAGCCGCGGCCGGTCGGCGTCCGGCACGGTCGCCAGCAGCGCCCCGACGGACTCGTCCGCCCGCTCGGCCAGCAGGTCGGCGGTCTCCCGCCCGCGCACGGTGAGCGTGACCTGGCGCCGCCGCGGATCCTTCTGCGAGGGCGCCCGCTCGATCAGCCCGTCCTGCTCGAACCGGTTCAGGATCCGGCTCAAGTACCCGGCGTCCAGGGACAGTTCGGAACGGAGATCGGCGGCGTCCGTGCGCGGTGAATGCGCGAGTTCATACAGGACGCGGGACTCGGTGAGGGTGAAGGGGGCGTAGAGATGACGGCTGTAGTCGAGGGCGCCGATGACGTTCGTATAGAAGCGGTTGAAGGCGCGGATGTCCTGGACGGTCATGATCGATCCCCGGTGCTCGCTCAGGGTAGTTGACTCAGTCAGAGGTATTGCGGTTCCGACGGTAGTGCCGGGGAGGGGTGTGCGTCCATGGTCTCCACGGATCCGCGCGGGTGTCCATGACCGGCGCGAGGCAGACGAAGTCCCTCCGGGCACTGCGCCGCTGCCTCACCGAACTCGACGTGGTCCTGCCCCTCCTCACGGAGGCGGAGGAGGTCCGCTACTACGAGCGCCTGCACCGACTCGCGACACTCACCGCACAGCCCCACCCGTGACGCAGGGTCAGTTGGCGGCTTTCACCAGATCGCTCAGCTCCGCCTCGGCGACACCGGCCCGCAACGGGACATCGAAGGTATAGCCCACGTCACAGAACACCAGGTCAAGGTCTGCCGGTGCCAGCTCACGGAAAGCGATCGCCAGCCGGACGGCGTCTTCCTCCCAGACGTCCATGTACAGGCAGATGCCGGTCTCGTGCAGATACACCTCACCGGGACCGTTCTCCGTCTCGAACTCCCAGACGACGCTCTGTACCTCGCTGCGGTGCGTGGAGTCGACCCCGACCTCGGGCCACCGGGCGCGGATGGCCCGCGTCAATGCCTCCGGCTCGGCATGCCACCCGTCCGCGTCACTCTCGACCCACACCAGGAACGTCACGGCAAGGGTCTACCAGCCACCTCTGACAAGGAGCCGGCCGACACAAGCCGACCTACACTCACGGCTGCTTCCGCGGCACCCCCGAAGACCCCCGAACCATCAACTCCCCCCGAACCGTCGCGATCCCACCCGGCGGCGGCTCCTCCCGCCCCATCGCGATCCGCCCCGCCCGAGCCCCCGCCTCGGACAACGGCAACCGCACCGTCGTCAGCGAAGGCACCGCGTCCACGCTGAACGGGAGGTCGTCGAAGCCGGCGACCGAGACCTCGTCCGGGATGCGCAGACCGGACTCGCGCAGGGCCGCGCACGCCCCCACCGCGACGGAGTCGTTCGCGGCGACCACGGCGGTCAACGACGGGTCCCTGCGCAGGAGTTCGAGCGTGGCCTCGTAGCCCGACCGCCGGTCGTAGCGGCCGTGCACGGTCCAGCGGGGGTCCTCGTCGATGCCGTGCGCGGCCAGTGCCTCGCGGTGGCCCTCCAGCCGGTGGCGGGTCGTCGTTCGTTCCTCCGGCCCGGCGATGTAGCCGAGCCGCCGATGGCCGAGCCCGATGAGGTGCTCGGTCAGTTCCCGGCCGCCCCCGCGGTTGTCGAAGGTCAGCGCGAACGCCCCCGTGTCCGGCGCCGGCGGGCGCCCGCACAGGACCACCCGCGTCCCCGCCTCGCCCAGCTTCCGCAGCTTCGCCGCGACCGCCGCCGCGTGCGGCGCGTTCTCCATCGCGCCGCCGGTCAGCACCACGGCCGCCGCCCGCTGCCGTTGCAGCAGCGTCAGGTACGTCAGCTCGCGCTCCGGGGAGCCTCCTGTGTTGCACACCACAGCCAGCCGCTCCCCGCCCGCACGCCCGCCGGGACCCCCGATCTCGGCCTGGATCGCGCTCGCCATGATCCCGAAGAAGGGGTCGGCGATGTCGTTGACCAGGATGCCGACCAGGTCGGAGGTGGCCGCCGCCAGCGCGCTCGCGGGACCGTTGAGGACGTAGTCGAGCTCGTCGACCGCCCGGAGCACCCGCTCCCGCGTGGTGGCCGCCACCGGGTAGTTGCCGTTCAGTACGCGCGACACCGTCGCTGGGGAGACCTGGGCGCGGGCCGCCACGTCCGCCAGGGTCACCGTCATGTTGTTCGTCCTCCGGTCGCGCATCTTGTCGTACGCCGTTGTACATAGGCTGCTCAAAGGAAGCCCCCGTCCGAGCAGACCATAAGGCCACTCACCCCGGTCGTTCGCCCCCTCGAACAACTCCACCCCATCACGGTCTTGTACAGACCAGTGGGCAAAGGCTAGCTTCTGCATATATAGAAAGCGCTTGCTGCGTCGTTGGGACGCATGCGGACGAAGGGAAACACGTGACACGCAAGACGGTGCGTATCGCCATGAACGGCGTGACCGGACGCATGGGCTACCGCCAGCACCTCGTCCGCTCGATCCTCGCACTGCGAGACCAGGGTGGTCTAGACCTGGGCGACGGAACCGTGCTGTGGCCGGAACCGATTCTCGTCGGCCGCCGCGAGCACGCGCTGAAGGCGCTTGCCGAGCAGCACGGACTGGACCCGGAGAACGTCTCCACGGACGTCGACGCGGTCCTCGCCGACCCGACCGTCGAGATCTACTTCGACGCCCAGGTCACCTCGGCCCGCGAGGAGGCGCTCACGAAGGCGATCGCCGCGGGCAAGCACATCTACACCGAGAAGCCGACCGCGACCGGCCTGGACGGCGCCCTGGAACTGGCCCGCCTCGCCGACGCCGCCGGCATCAAGCACGGCGTCGTCCAGGACAAGCTGTTTCTCCCGGGCCTGCTCAAGCTCAAGCGCCTCATCGACGGCGGCTTCTTCGGCCGGATCCTGTCCATCCGGGGCGAGTTCGGCTACTGGGTCTTCGAGGGCGACTGGCAGACCGCCCAGCGCCCCTCATGGAACTACCGCTCGGAGGACGGCGGCGGCATCGTCGTCGACATGTTCCCGCACTGGGAGTACGTCCTCCACGAGCTGTTCGGCCGCGTCAAGTCCGTCCAGGCCATCGCCACCACCCACATCCCGCAGCGCTGGGACGAGAACGGCAAGCCCTACGACGCCACCGCCGACGACGCCGCCTACGGCATCTTCGAACTCGACAGCGGAGCCATCGCCCAGATCAACTCCTCCTGGGCCGTCCGCGTCAACCGCGACGAACTCGTCGAGTTCCAGGTCGACGGGACGGAGGGTTCGGCGGTCGCGGGTCTGCGCAACTGCCGTGCCCAGCACCGCAGTTCCACCCCCAAGCCGGTCTGGAACCCCGACATCCCGGCCACCGAGGTCTTCCGCGACCAGTGGCAGGAGGTCCCCGACAATGCCGACTTCGACAACGGGTTCAAGGCGCAGTGGGAACTGTTCCTCCGCCACGTCTACGCCGACGCCCCCTACCACTGGGACCTGCTGGCCGGCGCCCGTGGCGTCCAGCTCGCCGAGCTGGGCCTGAAGTCGTCCGCCGAGGGCCGCCGACTCGACGTCCCGGAGATCGCCCTGTGACCATCCAACTCCCGGACAGCGGTGGGGTATTGAGGGCCTACGAGCCCCGGTCCGAACCCTTCGCCGTCACCTCCGGCACCCCCTTCACCTCTCGTACGGTGTTCTCGGCGGCGCATGTCGTCGCGGACCCCTTCGCCGACACCAGCCCCGACTCGCCCGCCGCCGTCGACTGGGACGCCACCCTCGCCTTCCGCCGCCACCTCTGGTCGCACGGGCTCGGGGTCGCCGAGGCGATGGACACCGCCCAGCGCGGCATGGGCCTGGACTGGGCGGGCGCGGCCGAGCTGATCCGCCGGAGTTCCGCCGAGGCCAAGGCGGTCGGCGGCAGGATCGCGTGCGGCGTCGGCACCGACCAGATCACCGGCGGCACCCTGGCCGACGTACAGGCCGCGTACGAGGAGCAGTTGGCCCTCGTCGAGGAGTCCGGCGCGCAGGCCATCCTGATGGCCTCGCGGGCGCTCGCGGCGGTGGCGAAGGGACCCGAGGACTACCTGGAGGTCTACGGCCATCTCCTGCGCCAGGCCACCGAACCCGTCGTCCTGCACTGGCTGGGCCCGATGTTCGACCCGGCGCTGGAGGGCTACTGGGGTTCGTCCGACCTCGACACGGCCACCAACACGTTCCTCGAAGTCATCGCGGCCCACCCGGACAAGGTGGACGGCATCAAGGTGTCGCTCCTGGAGGCTCAGCGGGAGATCGACATCCGGCGCCGACTGCCGCAGGGCGTCCGCTGCTACACCGGCGACGACTTCAACTACCCCGAACTGATCGCGGGCGACGAGCAGGGCTTCAGCCACGCCCTGCTCGGCATCTTCGACCCGCTCGGCCCGCTGGCGGCGGAGGCGGTCCGCGTCCTGGACACCGGGAACGCGGCCGGATTCCGTGAACTCCTCGACCCCACCGTCGAGTTGTCCCGCCATCTCTTCCAGACCCCGACCCGCTTCTACAAGACGGGCGTGGTGTTCCTGGCCTGGCTCGCGGGCCACCAGTCGCACTTCACGATGGTCGGCGGCCTCCAATCGGCCCGCTCCCTCCCGCACTTCGCCCGCGCCTACCGACTCGCCGACGGTCTGGGCCTGTTCCCCGACCCGAAGCTCGCGGAGGAACGGATGAAGAACCTGCTCGCCCTGTACGGAGTGACCCAGTGAGCGATCCCGGCCTGTCCCGCTTCTCCATCAACCAGATGACGGTGAAGCAGCTCGGCATGCCCGAACTGGTCGACGCCTGCCTGGAGTTGGGCGTCCCCGGCGTCGGCCTGTGGCGCGAGCCGGTCCAGTCGTACGGCCTGGAGGCCACCGCGAAGCTGGTCCGCGACGCGGGCCTCGCGGTGACAACGTTGTGCAGGGGCGGCTTCTTCACGGCACTCGACCCGGCCGAGCGAGCCCACGCCCTGGATGACAATCGCAAGGCCGTCGACGAGGCGGCCACGCTCGGCACGGACACCCTCGTGCTCGTGTCGGGCGGTCTCCCGGCCGGCTCGAAGGACCTGTACGGCGCGCGGGAGCGGATCGCCGACGCGCTGGGCGAGTTGGGGCCCTACGCCGAGGAACGGGGCGTACGGCTGGCCATCGAGCCCTTGCACCCGATGTTCGCCTCCGACCGCTGTGTGGTCTCGACGCTCACCCAGGCTCTCGACCTCGCCGAGCGGTTCCCCGCCCAGCAGGTCGGCGTCACGGTGGACACGTACCACATCTGGTGGGACGACCGGGCGCCCGAGCAGATCGCCCGGGCGGGCGCGGGCGGCCGTATCCACACCTTCCAACTCGCCGACTGGACCACCCCGTTGCCCGAGGGCGTGCTCAACGGCCGCGGGCAGATCGGCGACGGCGCGATCGACATGCGGGAGTGGTTGTCGTACGTCGAGGCGGCCGGGTACACCGGGTCCATCGAGGTCGAGCTGTTCAACGACGGGCTGTGGGCACGGGACGGGCGCGAGGTGCTGGCGGAGACGGCGGCGCGGTTCGTGGAGCACGTGCTGTGAGCCGGTGAGGTGTGCGTGGGGCTCCCGTGCCGTGGGTCGACTCACCGGTGCGGGAGTCCCACTCCTGGAAAACGGTCGGCCGCCGACTCGACGTACTAGACCCGACCACCCTTGACGGCACCGACGAACGCCGCCCAGTGGCCGGTCGAGAACACCAACGCCGGGCCGGTGACGGCCTTGCTGTCGCGGACGGGCACACCGGCGTAGCCGCGCGCCACCTCAAGGCACTCGCCCTGATCGCCGCCGCTGTGGCTGGACTTGTACCACCCGGTGAGGGCGGACGAGTCGGAGACGATGTGCTCACTGCTGACCATGCGTGTGTTCCTCCGCTGCCGCTCTGACGAGGGTCAGTGACTCTTGCTGCGACAAGGCGTCGCTCAAGACCAGAGCGTAGGCCGTCTGGCCGGCGGTCACCAGCGCTGGATCATCCATCAAGTTGCCGGTGAGGAAGCCCTCGGCGTAGGCCACCGGGGCCGAGTCGTCGAAGCTCATGAGCGTGAGCAGGCTCTGTTGGAGCGCGTGTGCTCCGACGCCGAACGGGAGGATGTGCAGTCGCATGCGCCCCGCTTCAGCCAAGTCGCCGATCTTGTGCAGTTGTTCGGCCATCACTTGACAGCCGCCAACCCGGCGCCGCAGCACGGACTCGTCGAGCAGCGTCCAGACGACCGGTTTCAACGGGCCATCGAGAATCTGGGCACGCTTTGTTCGAATGACAACGGCCTCGTCAAGTTCCGCCGCGGTGTGGTTCGGCCGGTACGCGCGGAACAACGCACGCGCGTAGTCATCGGTCTGGAACACGCCCGGAACGAGCGAGAGAGCGAACTGCTGGATGAGCGTGGCCTGTTGCTCCAGCTCTGCTACGGCTGCGAAGTGGTCGGCGTACTTCGACTCCAGGTCCTCCAACCAGCGCAGGAAGAACCCGTCCGTCTTCAGCGCCTGGTCGATCCGCCGTGCGTCATCGGGCCTCGGCAGACGCCTCCCCGATTCCCAGTGACTGATCAACGTCGGTGAGCACACGACCAGTTCGCCCAGTTCCTCCTGCGTCAGACCGGCCGCAAGTCGCCGCAGCCTCAACTCCGCCCCGTACTTCTCCCGTTGCGTCCGAGGTGAACGAGATTCGGTCATGGCCGCGACCCCCAACTTGACGTACGCGCTGTCAACCTCCAGGTACTGGCAGCGTAGCCAGCGCCGACCCCACTCTGTGACTGATTCGCCACAGCTCGCAGTCGAGGGAAAGCAGGAGGTCACCGTGTTCGCCCGCATCGCCCGGTTCCTGAAGCCAAGGCGCTACCGCCCCTACTCGTGTCCGTACGTCGGCGGCTCCACCCGCTACGCCACCGGAGAGCGCCCGCCCACCCAGGCGTACGAACTCCGCGGTGCCGGCATGGGCTCGCTCGGCGTTCCCCGTCGGGAGGACGGCAAGTGACCGACCAAGGGCGCCTGTTGCCCTGGACCACCTTGGACGGCAACCCCTGTTACGTCGTCGGTGACGGCGCCGGCTACGTATCGCGCATGGCCGACGACGTCGAAGACGTACAGCTCGGGATGGCCGACGAACTGCTCGGGCACGCCGATGCCATCCTCGCCGCGCACCGCGCCACCGGTGCCGAACTGCGCTATCTGGTAAGGCGGTTGGTCGAGTCCCTGAGCGATGTCCGGCGGATCGCGGAGAGCCGGGGAGCCCGGTTGGAGAAAGGCGGTGCCCTGGTGCTCCATCACACCCCCGCGGAGATGGAGCACCAGGCACCGAATGATCAGGATGCGGGGTGAGCCCCGGAACTGTCGTTAGCGGAGAGTCCATGCGTGGTGTTGGTTCTCCGTCTACTCGACTCCCCGCATCCGGTACTCCCTCGGCGACAACCCGTACGCCTGGCGGAACGCCCGCGTGAAGTCCGCGGCGCGCAACAAGCCCCAGCGGGCGGCGATCGCGCGGATCGGGGTGTCCCGCAACGCCGGGTTCGCCAGGTCGCGGCGGGCACTTTCCAGACGTTGCGTACGTATCCACGCCGCCACCGTCTCGCCCCGGGCGTCCTCCTGGAAGAGGCGGTGCAGATAGCTCAAGGAGATGTGGTGCGCGGCAGCCACCACCGGCGGAGTCAGCTCCGGATCGTGCAAGTTGTCCCGGATGAATGCCCGGATGTGTGCGATCAGGGTTCGGTGGCGCGTCTCCGGCGACAGCGCGGACTCCGCCTCCAGCACCTGCGCGAACCACGCCGCCAGCAGGTCCACCATCACCGTGCCCAACCGCGTTGCGTCCGACGACCGCAGGGACTCCGCCTGCTGGTCCAGGCCGGCCAGGAAACCCGTCAGCAGCGCGCCCGTACCCTCCCGGCCCGACAACCGCCTGCCCAGCAACGGCAGCATCCGGTCCGGGGGCATCGGCATCAACGTCTTGGGGAAGTCCACTCCGACCCCCGTGATCACCCGCTGTCCGTCCGCCGTCGACGGGTGGACGTCGTACGGGCGCGAACTGTCCGTCACCCACAGGTCGCGCGGGCCGTAGAAATCGGTCCGGCCCACGTGGTCCAGGCCCAGGCCGCCGCCGAGTATCAGTGTCAGGTGGTACGTCTCCGGGTCGCACTGCCGCACCAGCTTCTCGGTCCGTACGAAGCGCGCCGGCAGCAACGACGTGGGCCACACATGCACCGGCCCCAGCTCCATCATCCGCTGCTCCGCCCAGAAGTCCCCGGCGTGCTCGCTGCTGATGTGACTGGGCGCGATCGCCTGATGGGTCAACTCCCGCCAGTACTCGAACCGGTCCTCCACCGGCACGTCGTCACTCCGGAACAACGTCCCGATCATCCGGCCGCCCCTCTCCGTGTCTTCGTCGTCTTCGTCAAAAGAATCTTGGAAGTCCGTACAACCCTGCCCGCACCGCGCGGGTCGTACTTGGCATCAGGACTCTTGGAGGGGGATCTGGGGGGATCGTGGGGGTTCTGATGCTGGAGGGGAAAACCCGAGGGGGCCCGGTCGACGGACCGGGCCCTCTCGAATTTGAAAGCGTTACACATTCGCTCGAACTGTCACATTTCTAGAAGAACACCCCGCACCGCAGCAGCACATTCGCGTACGGCCGCGCCTCGCCCGTTCGTACGATCAGCCGCGCACCCGCCGACAGTTCCTTGAGCCGCTCGTGGGAGACGAGGTCCAGGTCGGGGAAGCGCGCGTCCAGGAGCGCCGTGGCCGCTCGATTGGCACCGCGCACTTCGCGCGCCGCCGTCGCGCCCTCCACCACCAGCTCGGCCAGCAGCCCGTCGAGCACCTCCGCGAACGACGGCACCCCGGCCCGGAACGCCAGGTCCACCACTCGGGGACCCGCCGGGATCGGCATTCCGGCGTCGCACACCAGCACCCCGTCCCCGTGCCCCAACTCGGCCAGGGCGCCGGAGAGATGACGGTTGAGAATCCCTGCCTTCTTCACAGCGCGGCGACCTCGTCCGCCGTGGGGAAGGACTCCTGGGCGCCCTTCCTGGTGACGGCCACGGCCCCGACTCGCGCGGCGTACGTCGCCGCCTCCGCCAGGGACGAACCCGTGCCCAGTTTCCAGGCCAGCGCGGCGGTGAAGGCGTCGCCCGCGCCCGTCGTGTCCACGGCGTCCACCTTCACGGACGGCACCCGGGTGACCCCCTCCCGCGAGGCCACCAACGCACCCTCCGCGCCCAGCGTCACGACCACCGAACGCGGTCCCTTCGCCAGCAGGATCCGCGCCCAGTCCTCGGGCCGTTCGCTCACACACGCGTCCCCGAGGATCACCCTCGCCTCGTGCTCGTTGACGATCAACGGGTCGCAGGCGGCCAGGACTTCGGACGGGAGCGGCCGGGGCGGCGAGGGGTTCAGCACGAACCGGCTGTCGGGCGCCAGACTCCGTACGACCTCCACGACCGTCTCCAGCGGGATCTCCAGCTGTACGGAGACCACGCGGGAGGCGTGGAAGAGGCAGGCGGCGGCCTGGATGTCGACGGGGAACAGCTTCCCGTTGGCCCCCGGCGACACGACGATGCTGTTGTCGCCGGACGGGTCCACCGTGATCAGCGCGACCCCGGTCGGCGCACCGCCGACCAGCACGCCCACCGTGTCGACCCCGGCGGCCCGCTGCGAGTCGAGCAGCAGCCGCCCGTGCGCGTCGTCGCCGACCCGGGCCAGCAGCACCGTACGGGCGCCCAGCCGGGCGGCGGCGACCGCCTGGTTGGCGCCCTTGCCGCCGGGGTGCACGGCCAGGTCGGAACCGAGGACCGTCTCGCCGGCGGCCGGCCGCCGCTCGACGTCGATCACGAGGTCGGCGTTGGCCGATCCGACGACCAGGAGGTCGTAGTCGTACATCAATTCACTCCCCACAATGGTGACTTGACCGATGGTGACGTGACCGCCGTCAGCCGGTGAAACCGGCCACGTTCTCCTTGGTGACCACCTTCACGGGCACCTTCACCGTCGTCTCCACCTTCTTGCCCTGAGCCGCGCGCAGCGCGTTGTCCACGGCGATTTTGCCCAACTGGCTCGGCTGCTGTGCCACGGACGCGTACAGCGTGCCCTGCTTCACCGCCGTCAGCCCGTCGGGCGTGCCGTCGAAGCCTACGACCGAGACGGACTTGCCCGCCTTGGATCCGAGCGCCTTGATGGCGCCGAGGGCCATCTCGTCGTTGGCGGCGATGACGCCCTGGACGTCGGGGTGCGCCTGGAGCAGGTTCGACATCACGTCGAGGCCCTTGGTGCGGTCGAAGTCGGCGGGCTGCTGGGCGAGGACCTGGATGCCGGGGTAGGCCTTCAGCCCCTTGGTGAAGCCCTCGGCCCGCTCGCGCGCCGCCGAAGTGCCCGCCTGGCCCTGGAGGATGACGATCTTGCCGGTGCCGCCCAGCTTCTCCGCGACGGTCTTCGCGGCGAGTTCACCACCGGCGATGTTGTCGGAGGCGACGAGGGTGTCCACGGCCGCCTTGTTGACGCCGCGGTCGACCGCGATCACCGGGATCTTCGCCTTGTCGGCGGCCTTCACGGAGTTGCTCGCCGCGTCCGAGTCCACCGGGTTGACGATGATCGCGCCGTAGTTCGAACTGGTGAAGTTCTGGAGCTGGTTGGCCTGCTGGGAGGCGTCGTTCTGCGCGTCGGTGACGGTCAGGTCCAGGCCCAGCTTCTTGGCCTCGGCCTGCGCACCGGCCCGGATCTGCACGAAGAACGGGTTGTTGAGCGTGGAGAGGGAGAGACCGAGCTTGGGCTTGGACGTCGTGGAGGAGTCGTTGTGCAGGAAGGAGGTCGCGCCGACGATCGCGATGGTGACGACGGCCGCGAGCGCGTACGTGGTCGCCTGCTTGCCCTTGCCGCCACCGCCAACGCCCGCACCGGCGACCGGAGTTGCGCCCGCCTTGCGGCGCACGGTGTCCAGCAGGACGGCCAGCGCGATGACGACACCGATGACGACCTGCTGCCAGAACGCCGACACGGAAAGGAGGTTGAGGCCGTTGCGCAGCACCGCGAGGATCAGCGCGCCGATGAGCGTGCCGGACGCCTTGCCGGTACCGCCCGCGAGGGAGGCACCGCCGATGACGACAGCGGCGATCGCGTCCAGCTCATAACCGTCGGCGGCCTGCGGCTGCGCCGAGGAGAGCCGGGAGGCGAGGACGATGCCCGCGGCGGCGGCGAACACGCCGGACAGGGCGTAGATCGCGAGCTTCTGCTTGGAGACCCGCAACCCCGAGAGCCGCGCGGCCTCTTCGTTGCCGCCGATCGCGTACATGGACCGGCCGATGTACGTCCGCCCGAGGATGAAGGCGGCGATGAGCCCCATCGCGATCATCACCAGGACCGGTACGGGCAGCCAGCCGCCGAGCGTGTCACCGAGGTGCGAGACCGAGTCGGGGAAGGCGATCGGGGAGCCCTGCGAGATCACCAGCGACAGCCCGCGCGCCACCGACAGCATCGCCAACGTCGCGATGAACGGCGGGAGTTTGCCGTAGGCGATGAGGAAACCGTTGACGAGACCGGCCGCGATTCCCGTGGCGATCGCGAGGATCACGGCGAGGAAGACCGGGACGCCGTGCTGCGTGGCGCTCCAGGCGAGCACGGTCGCGGAGAGCGCGGCCACCGAACCGACCGACAGGTCGATGCCCGCCGAGACGATCACGAAGGTGACACCGAAGGCGAGGATGGCGGTGACGGCCGCCTGGACACCGACGTTGAGGAGGTTGTCGGTGGTGAGGAAGTCGCCGGAGAGCGCCGACATGGCGATGACGAGGACGATGAGCGCGGTCAACGCGCCGTTGTCCAGGAGCAGTCGGCGGATTCCCGAGGCGCCACTCGCGCCCGGAGTGCTCTTGAGCGTGTCAGTGGCCACGGTGGTCCTCCACAGCGGTAGTTGCTTCAGCGGCGGTAGCTGGAGCGGTAGTTGCTTGGGTTGATGTGCCGGGTGTGTCGGGTGTGCTGACGGCGAGTGCCATCACGGAGTCCTGGGTGGCCTGTTCGGCGGAGAGTTCGCCGGCGATGCGCCCCTGGGCCATGACGAGCACCCGGTCACTCATGCCGAGAACCTCGGGCAGATCACTGGAGATCATGAGCACGGCGGCACCGGCGGCTGTCAGCTCATTGATCAGCTGATAGATCTCGACCTTGGCGCCGACGTCGATCCCGCGCGTCGGCTCGTCGAGGATCAGCACCTTGGTGTCGGCGAGCAGCCACTTGCCGATGACGACCTTCTGCTGGTTGCCACCGGACAACGTCCGCACCTGCTGACCGAGTCCCGCCATCCGCACGCCCAGTTGCTCGGCGATCCGCGCGGCGGCGACCCGCTGCCCCTTGAGGTCGACGAGCCCGCCGTGGGTCGCGGCCCGCATGGTGACGAGCCCGAGGTTCTCCTCCACGGACTGGTCGAGAACGAGCCCCTGCCCCTTGCGGTCCTCCGGCACGAGCCCGATCCCGGCGGTCATGGCCGCGTTGACGTCGTGCGAGCGCAGTGCGGAGCCGCCGACCTTCACGGTCCCCTGGTCGTACGGGTCGGCCCCGAAGACAGCCCGTACGACTTCCGTACGACCCGCCCCGACGAGCCCGGCGATCCCGACGACCTCACCGGCCCGCACCTCGAAGCTGATGTCGCGGAAGACCCCGTCCCGGGTGAGCCCCTCGACGGAGAGCAACGCGGCGCCGGTGTCGGCCCGTTGACGCGGATACTGCTGCTCGATGGACCGCCCGACCATGAGCCGTACGAGCTCGTCCTCGGGGGTGGAGGCGGGCACCTGCCCGACGGACTTCCCGTCCCGGATGACGGTGACGCGATCACCGAGGGCGGCGATTTCCTCAAGATGATGGGTGATGAAGACGATCCCGACCCCGTCGGCGCGCAGTTGCCGCACGATGGAGAACAGCTTCTCGACCTCCTCGGAGGTCAGCACGGCGGTAGGTTCGTCCATGATCAGAACGCGCGCGTCGAGACTCAGCGCCTTCGCGATCTCGACCATCTGGAGCCGAGCGATACCGAGTTCACGCACGCGCGCACGCGGCGACACGTTCACACCCACGCGCTCCAGCAGAACGGCGGCGTCGGCCTCCATCCGCTTCCGGTCGATCATCCCGAGCCGACGCGGCTGCCGTCCGAGAAAAATATTCTCGGCGACCGTCAGATCGGGAACGAGGTTGAACTCCTGGTAGATGGTGGCGATCCCGAGCCGCGCGGAGTCCTGCGCACTGTGGATGCGCACCTCCTCGCCACCGGCCAGGATGCGCCCGCCGTCGGGACGGTAGGCACCGGAGAGCATCTTGATGAGGGTGCTCTTGCCGGCACCGTTCTCACCGAGCAGCACATGGACCTCGCCTCGGCGCAGATCGAAGTCGACGCCGTCCAGCGCGACGACACCGGGAAAGGTCTTGCGGATGCCCTCGATGCGCAGCAACTCGTCGTCGTTGCTCACGACTTGCTCCTTCGAACAGGTTGAACAGGGGCGGTCTGAACAGGGGTGATCTGAACAGGGGTTTGCTCGGGACCCGGCTCACCGCACGAGCGGCGCACGACCAGGCGGGCGGGGAGGGTGACGGACTCAGGCGCCCGCCCCTCGATCTGATCGACCAGCGCGCGGACGGCGGCCCGCCCCAACTCGGGGGTCGGCTGGGCGATCGCGGTGATCGGCGGATCGGTGTGCACGAACCACCGGATGTCGTCGAACGCGGCCAGCGCGAGATCCTCGGGAACCCGCAGCCCACGCGCGCGTACGGCGTCCAGGGCGCCGAGTGCCATCAGGTTGTCGGTGGCGAAGACGACCTCGGGCGGCTCGGCCAGATCGAGGAAGCCTTCCGTCACCCGCCGCCCGCTCTCGGCCTGGAAGTCGCCCTGCCCGATGTAGGCGTCGGGGAGGGGGATGCCGTACTCGCCGAGCGCGTCCCGGAAGGCGGCGACGCGCTCACTGCCGGTGGTCGTGGCGGCGGGGCCGGCGATGATGGCGAGCCTGCGATGCCCGAGCCTGTGCAGATGCGCGACGAGATCCCGGATGGCGGCGCGTCCGTCGGCCCGCACGACGGGCACGTCCAGGCCCGGGATCCACCGGTCCACGAACACCATCGGGGTCCCGGCACGCGCGGCGTCCAGCATGCCGGGGGAGCCGCCGTCGGTGGGGGAGACGAGCAGTCCGTCGATACGACGGTCCAGCAGCGTCCGCACGTGGTGGTCCTGGAGCTCCGGCCGCTCGTCGGCGTTGCCGATGATGACGCTGTAGCCGAGAGCGCGGGCCTCCTCCTCCACGGAACGGGCCAGCTCGGTGAAGTAGGGGTTCAGCACGTCGCTGATGACCAGGCCGAGGGTGCGGGTCTGGTCGGTGCGCAGCGACCGGGCGACGGCGTTCGGGCGGTACCCCAGCGCGTCGACGGCGGCCAGCACGCGTGCCCGTGCGTCAGCACTGACCGACGGATGATCATTCAGCACCCGCGACACCGTGGCCACGGAGACCCCGGCCTCGGCGGCGACGTCCTTGATGCTCGCCATCGACGGTCCACCTCCTCGTGGAATCGATTACATGGAGGATTGGAATCGATTACATGCGAGTTAACAAGGGGGTGTGACCGGATTGTGATGTGGGAGCCCCATGTCTTTGGTCAAAGGAAACGGAGGTGCTTCGGGTTGGCGGTCCGGGCAGCATGGCGGGGTGGCCGACCTGCTGTGGGATGACGTGAAGTGCTTCTTCGACCTGGACCTGATGGGGTCGCTGCCGGACGTGCGGGTCCCGAATGCCTCGGTGGAGGACTGGCAGGCGGTGCTCGATCTTGTCGCCGATAAGGGCTGGGAGCACCAGTACTCCGAGGGGGAGACGGTGCTTTCAGTGCCTCGGGCGGAGGCCGTCCTGTCCCGTCCGGCGGATGCCGAGTGCCCGGAACTGCGGGTCTGGCCGACCGCCGATGTGTTGGCGATCTTCCGTTTCCACGCCGATGACGAAGTCGACTTCGACGTTGATCTACGGGAGTTGCAGGGCCAGGACCGACTTGATGTGCTGTGCGACTTCCTCCGGGAGATCGGGCGGCGGTTGGGCAGACCGGTGCTGATGGACCCGGAGGGCGAGTACGGCCATCCAGTGCTCGGGTTCGACGTCGATGCTGATCGGGTTGTTCTCCTTGCGGACTCTCGGGTCAGGTGACTGAGGCCGGCGGCCCGCTCGTCGTGTCCCCGTGCGTTGGAGTTGGGCCCTTGCGCCGGGAGGGATCACCGCATGTCATTGGTTGGTCCTTGGGGCAGGTGCGCGGTCGGGGTGCAGGTCACGCCGAACCGTGAATGCCAGGGGTGAGAGGACGTGGCTGAACTGGGCCAGTACGTCGATCATGGGCCGAATGAGGCGGTTCCGGGTTCCGTGGAGGGGTGTCGCGTACTCGAACTCGACTCGGGGAGCCGATGCGTTGCTCGGGTTCTACCTCGAACGCCCTGAGTGTCTGGCACTGGTGACGTGCTCCCCGAACCATGCGTGACCCGAACTGACTTGCCCCGCGCGGTAGTTCTGGCGGGACATCACCTCAAGCGGCAGCAAGCTCGCACCATACGAGCTTCCCCCGCCTGCCGTTCCGGGACAGGGGCTGCCACCCCCACTGGTCGGCGCAGGCTCGGACCGGTGCGAGACCGCGCCCGTCTTCCGAGTCGCCGAGTTCCTCCAACGGCCGTGGCGGCTCCGGCGGTTGGGGATCGGCGTCCCAGACTCCGAGCCGCAGTACTCCGGCCGTCCAGCCCACCCTCAGGGCGGCGGGGCCCTCCGTATGCCGTACGGCGTTGGCGACCAACCCCGTCGCAAGCAGCTCGGCGGTGTCCGCCAGGCGGATCAGGCCGCGCACGGTGAGGATCAGGCGGAGAGTGCGGCGGCTGACGGTGACGGCACGCGGGTCGTTCGGGACGTAGAGGCAGTACTCCCAGGGTGCGGGTGGGTTTTCGGGCATGCGGCAACTCCGGTGGGAACCTGGCGGAAGTCGTCCTACTCGGGCCCGGACGACAGGAACAACTGCGTGGAGATCGCAAGCTCCCGCACTCACATAGCCATCCGCGACTCCAAGGCCCCGCCCCGAGCCACCGTCACAGTCACCGCCCCCACCTTCACCACCTTCGTCGAAGCCCTCAAGCAGCAGCACCCCCTCCGCCGACTCTCCTGAGCGCTGTCACACCCGCCCGATACCGTCGACCCATGTCCAACCAGGCGACACCCCCAGGGAACCCCACAGGCGAGCGGCAGCACCTCGCCGTCCTCGAAGGTGTCCTGGAGCGGATCACCTACGCCAACGAGGACAACGGCTACACAGTCGCCCGAGTAGACACAGGCAGGGGCGGCGGCGATCTCCTCACAGTCGTAGGCGCGCTGCTCGGTGCCCAGGCCGGCGAATCCCTCCGTATGGAGGGGCGTTGGGGGTCCCACCCCCAGTACGGCAAGCAGTTCACCGTGGAGAACTACACAACACTGCTGCCCGCCACCATCCAGGGCATCCGCCGCTACCTCGGCTCAGGTCTCGTCAAGGGCATCGGACCCGTCTTCGCCGACCGCATCACCCAGCACTTCGGCATGGACACGCTCCAGATCATCGAGGAGGAGCCCAAGCGGCTGATCGAGGTTCCGGGGCTCGGGCCCAAGCGGACCAAGAAGATCGCCGAGGCCTGGGAGGAGCAGAAGGCGATCAAGGAGGTCATGCTCTTCCTCCAGACCGTCGAGGTGTCCACGTCCATCGCCGTGCGCATTTACAAGAAGTACGGCGACGCCTCCATCTCCGTCGTCAAGAACCAGCCTTACCGCCTCGCCTCCGACGTCTGGGGCATCGGCTTCCTCACCGCCGACAAGATCGCCCAGTCCGTCGGGATTCCTCATGACAGTCCGGAGCGCGTCAAGGCGGGCCTGCAGTACGCCCTCTCCCAGGCCACCGACCAGGGCAACTGCTATCTCCCCGAGGAGCGGCTCATCGCCGACGCGGTGAAGTTGCTCCAGGTCGATACCGGTCTCGTCATCGAGTGCCTCGCCGAACTCGCCCTGCCGGACGAGGAGTCGGGCGACCCAGGCGTCGTACGCGAAAAGGTCCCCGGGCCCGACGGCGACTCGGAACCCGTCACCGCCGTCTACCTGGTCCCCTTCCACCGTGCCGAACTCTCCCTCGCCGCCCAGCTCCGCCGCCTCCTGCACACGACCGCGGACCGTATGCCCGGCTTCCACGACGTGGCCTGGGACAAGGCGCTGGGCTGGCTGAAGGGGAAGACGGGCGTGGAGCTCGCACCCGAGCAAGAGGCCGCCGTCCGGCTCGCGTTGACCAAGAAGGTCGCCGTTCTCACCGGTGGGCCGGGCTGTGGGAAGTCGTTCACCGTGCGCTCGATCGTCGAACTGGCCCGCGCGAAGAAGGCCAAGGTCGTCCTCGCCGCCCCAACCGGCCGTGCCGCCAAGCGACTTGCCGAACTCACCGGTGCCGACGCCTCGACTGTCCACCGGCTGCTGGAGCTGAAGCCCGGGGGCGATGCCGCCTACGACAGGGACCGGCCCCTGGACGCCGATCTGGTCGTGGTGGATGAAGCCTCCATGCTCGATCTTCTCCTCGCCAACAAGCTGGTGAAGGCTGTGCCTCCGGGAGCCCATCTCCTCTTCGTCGGTGACGTGGACCAGCTCCCCAGCGTCGGCGCCGGCGAGGTGCTGCGGGACATGCTGGCCGACGGCGGTCCGATCCCCGCCGTGCGCCTCACGCGTGTGTTCCGTCAGGCCCAGCAGTCCGGCGTGATCACCAACGCGCACCGGATCAACTCCGGGCAGCATCCGGTCACCGACGGCATGAAGGACTTCTTCCTCTTCGTCGAGGACGACACGGAGGAGGTCGGCCGGCTCACCGTGGACGTGGTGGCGCGCCGGATTCCGGCCAAGTTCGGGCTCGACCCGCGCCGGGACGTGCAGGTGCTCGCGCCCATGCACCGGGGGCCGGCCGGCGCGGGCAACCTCAACGGACTGCTCCAGCAGGCGATCACGCCCGGGCGGCCGGATGTCCCGGAGAAGCGGTTCGGCGGGCGGGTCTTCCGGGTCGGCGACAAGGTCACCCAGATCCGCAACAACTACGAGAAGGGCGAGAACGGCGTCTTCAACGGCACGGTCGGCGTCGTCACCTCACTCGACCCGGTGGACCAGCGCCTCACCGTGCTGACGGACGAGGACGAGGAAGTGCCGTACGAATTCGATGAACTGGACGAGTTGGCGCACGCGTATGCGGTCACCATCCACCGTTCGCAGGGCAGCGAGTATCCGGCCGTCGTGATCCCGGTCACCACGAGCGCGTGGATGATGCTCCAGCGGAACCTTTTGTATACGGCCGTGACCCGGGCCAAACAGCTGGTCGTGCTGGTCGGATCGCGCAAGGCGATCGGACAGGCGGTGCGCACGGTGTCCGCGGGGCGGCGCTGCACCGCACTGGACTTCCGACTGACCGTAAAAAATGATCGATCAAATGAGTCGTGAAGGTCACACAGCACTTCCTGATAGCGGGGTGGAGGGGGCAGGATGAACAGGTTGGCGGCACTCAGTGCCGCCAATAGGCCCAATGGTCGACCCCGAGTGCACTCTCCTGCGCCAAATGGGGGATGGTAGAGACAGTCAGGGCAACCTCGAAGAAGAGGCACAACGTCGGTGAGGGATGACGTGAGCGACAACTCTGTAGTACTGCGGGTCGGCGACGGCGAGTACACCTACCCGGTGATCGACAGCACCGTCGGCGACAAGGGCTTCGACATCGGGAAGCTCCGTGCTCAGACCGGTCTGGTGACGCTGGACAGCGGTTATGGGAACACCGCCGCCTATAAATCCGCCATCACCTACCTCGACGGTGAGCAGGGCATCCTGCGGTACCGCGGCTACCCGATCGAGCAGCTGGCCGAGCGCTCCACCTTCGTGGAGGTCGCCTACCTGCTGATCAACGGCGAGCTGCCGACCGTCGACGAGCTCACCGTGTTCAAGAACGACATCACGCAGCACACCCTGCTGCACGAGGACGTCAAGAACTTCTACAAGGGCTTCCCGCGCGACGCCCACCCGATGGCGATGCTGTCGTCGGTCGTCTCGGCGCTGTCCACCTTCTACCAGGACAGCCACAACCCGTTCGACGAGAAGCAGCGCAACCTCTCCACGATCCGGCTGCTCGCGAAGCTTCCGACGATCGCGGCGTACGCGTACAAGAAGTCGATCGGCCACCCGTTCGTCTACCCGCGCAACGACCTCGGCTACGTCGAGAACTTCCTGCGGATGACCTTCTCGGTCCCGGCGCAGGAGTACGACCTCGACCCGGTCGTCGTCTCCGCGCTCGACAAGCTGCTCATCCTGCACGCTGACCACGAGCAGAACTGTTCGACCTCCACGGTCCGCCTCGTCGGCTCCTCGCAGGCCAACATGTTCGCCTCGATCTCGGCCGGCATCAACGCGCTGTGGGGCCCGCTGCACGGCGGCGCCAACCAGTCCGTCCTGGAGATGCTGGAAGGCATCCAGGCCAACGGCGGCGATGTCGACTCCTTCATCCGCAAGGTGAAGAACAAGGAGGACGGCGTCCGCCTGATGGGCTTCGGCCACCGGGTGTACAAGTCCTTCGACCCGCGCGCGAAGATCATCAAGGCGGCGGCGCACGACGTCCTCTCGGCTCTCGGCAAGTCCGACGAGCTGCTGGACATCGCGCTGAAGCTGGAGGAGCACGCGCTGTCGGACGACTACTTCGTCTCGCGCAACCTCTACCCGAACGTCGACTTCTACACCGGTCTGATCTACCGGGCCATGGGCTTCCCGACCGAGATGTTCACGGTGCTGTTCGCCCTTGGCCGTCTTCCGGGGTGGATCGCTCAGTGGCACGAGATGATCAAGGAGCCCGGTTCGCGTATCGGCCGTCCGCGTCAGATCTACACCGGTGTCGTCGAGCGGGACTTCGTTCCGGTCGAGGGTCGCTGATCGCTCCGCTGGGTCCGCCGGATTTTGTCTGCGGGCCCGGTGGGGGCTGGTCGCGCAATTCCCCGCGCCCCTGAAAGCGGCAGTGCCCGGCGTCCCTGAGGGATGGGGCGCATCAGCGCAGCAACAATTCCGGATCACGGCAATACGGCGCCCTTTCGACCCCCTCGCCTCAAGTCGGCGAGTGAGCCGAAGGGGCGCGTCGGTGTCGAGAGCGCGGAGACCCGCAGGGTCGAGCACGATCGCGCTCTCGACACCGACTTTGGCGCCCCGGAGGCGAACCGAGCTTCAAAAAAAGGGGTGGGAAGAAGGCGCCCTGCCGACGGTCCCCCCACGGGCCGGCGTACAGGGCGCCTTCCCATGTCCCGGTGCGGATTCCCCCCACGGGATCCGGCCGGGCGTCTTTGAGAACCAGCGCCTGAATCGCTGTACTGCGTACTGCCGGGGCTCGATCGAGCTGAGCCTCGTTGAGTAGAACGAGCAAAACTCCTCGTACTACCGGGTGGAGCCAGTGATGTGTGCGATCTGCCGGGACATCGCACGACGGGAGGGCCGCTCAAAGCTCCCCGGTGTACGTGTCCCGGCAACGCATCTCTGAGGAAGTCCCCCAAGACATCCTCAGATGTCAGTTCGCGCCCCCCAAGACGCTTGCCGACATCGTCAACTTAGACCTTCGAACCCCTTCGATGGTTACGTTCACATCACTGTGATCTGCGTCTCTTGCATATGTCCGTTAGGTACGCAAGAGCCCCGATGTCGTGGTCGGGACCCCAGCGTAAGGATGATGCGCGAGCCTTGTGAAGAGCTTATGTGAGGCCGTCGTCGGTCTCTAGAGGGACTCTTACTTCAGGTTCCCGTAACTCCCGGTAACTTTGCGGAACTTCAGCGAAATGTCCTGAGTCGCAGGCTGTTGGACACGACGAACACCGACGAAAAGGCCATCGCGGCCCCCGCGATCATGGGGTTCAGCATGCCCGCGGCGGCGAGCGGCAGTGCCGCCACGTTGTATCCAAAAGCCCACACGAGATTGCCCTTGATGGTGGTCAGTGTCCGCCGGGACAGCCGGATCGCGTCCGCGGCCACCCGCAGATCCCCGCGCACCAGCGTCAGATCGCTCGCCTCGATCGCCGCGTCCGTCCCGGTGCCCATCGCGAGCCCCAGGTCGGCGGTGGCGAGCGCGGCGGCGTCGTTCACGCCGTCGCCGACCATGGCGACGGTCCGGCCCTCGCCCTGCAAGCGCCGTACGACGGCGACCTTGTCCTCGGGCAGCACCTCGGCGATGACGTCCCCGGGGGAGATCCCCACAGCGGCGGCCACCGCTTCCGCGACCGCGCGGTTGTCTCCGGTCAGCAGCACGGGGGTGAGCCCGAGGGCCCGCAGCTCGCGTACGGCCTCGGCGCTGGTCTCCTTGACCGCGTCGGCGACCGCGAGGACCCCGCGCGCCGTTCCGTCCCAGCCGACCACCACGGCCGTACGTCCGCCGCTCTCGGCCTCGGACCTGGCTCGGGCCAACTCCTCCGGAAGGTCGTCGAAGAGGCGCCCCACGGCCACCTCACGGCCCTCCACGCGCCCGCGTACGCCACGGCCGGGCACGTTCTCGAAGTGCTCGGCCGACGGCAGCGGGCCCACCCGCTCCTCCGCGCCCGCCGCCACGGCCCGTGCGACGGGGTGCTCGGAGGCGTGCTCCAGGGCGCCCGAGAGCCGCAGCAACTGCCGCTCGTCGGTGCCTTCGGCGACGTGGACCGACTGGAGGGTCATGCGGCCGGTGGTGATCGTGCCCGTCTTGTCGAGGACGACCGTGTCGACGCGGCGGGTGGACTCCAGGACCTCGGGGCCCTTGATCAGGATGCCCAGTTGGGCGCCGCGGCCGGTGCCGACCATGAGGGCGGTCGGGGTGGCCAGGCCCAGCGCACAGGGGCAGGCGATGATCAGCACGGCGACGGCCGCGGTGAAGGCGGCGGCCACATCGCCCGTGACCGCGAGCCATATTCCGAAGGTGCCCAGCGCGATCAGCAGCACCACCGGCACGAAGATCCCGGAGATCCGGTCCGCGAGCCGCTGCACCTCGGCCTTGCCGTTCTGCGCGTCCTCCACCAGCCGCGCCATACGCGCGAGTTGGGTGTCCGAGCCGACCCGGCTCGCCGCTACGACGAGCCGCCCGCCGGCGTTCACGGTCGCGCCGGTGACCGTGTCACCCGGTGCCACGTCCACCGGTACCGACTCGCCGGTCAGCATCGACGCGTCGACCGCCGAGACGCCCTCGACGACGGTGCCGTCCGTCGCGATCTTCTCCCCGGGCCGTACGACGAAACGGTCCCCGACCGCCAACTCGCCGACCGGGAGCCGTACTTCACGGCCGTCCCGCAGTACGGCCACGTCCTTGGCGCCGAGTTCCATGAGTGCGCGCAGGGCAGCTCCCGCGCGCCTCTTGGAGCGGGCCTCCAGATAGCGGCCCAGCAGGATCAACGCGACGACTCCGGCGGCCACTTCGAGGTAGATCGTCGAGGCGCCGTCCGTGCGCGAGACGGTGAGGCGGAACTCGTCGTGCATGCCGGCCATGCCCGCGTCGCCCCAGAACAGCGCCCACAGCGACCAGGTGAACGCGGCCAGCGTGCCGACCGAGACGAGGGTGTCCATGGTGGCCGCGCCGTGCCTCGCGTTGGTGAACGCGGCCTTGTGGAACGGGAGTCCGCCCCAGACGACGACCGGCGCGGCGAGGGTGAGCGCGAGCCACTGCCAGTTGTCGAACTGCAGGGCCGGGATCATCGACAGCAGCACGACGGGCAGTGCGAGGACAGCCGAGACGGTCAACCGCTCGCGCAGGGAGGCGAGTTCGGGATCGTCGTCACGGGGCTGTGTCTCCGGCTGCGGCGGTGCGGGTTCCTCGGCGGTGTACCCGGTCTTCACCACGGTCGCGATGAGGTCGGCGACCTGGATGCCCGCCGGGTAGCTGACTTTCGCCTTCTCCGTCGCGTAGTTGACGGTGGCGCTGACGCCGTTCATGCGGTTGAGCTTCTTCTCGACGCGGGCCGCGCAGGAGGCGCAGGTCATCCCGCCGATGAGCAGCTCGACCTCGGCCGCTTCGGGGGCCGGGGCCATGGGTGTCTCGGTGGTGCCGGGTGTCGCTGCGGTGGTGCTGGTCATGTCCGGACTCCAGACATCGGACCGGACCGCGCGGAGCCAGTATCAGCTGGTCGGCACGGCCCGGTCGGAGAACATGAAGTGTGCGGCCGTAGCCGATCAGGCCTGGCCGACGAGCTCGAAGCCCGCCTCGTCGACGGCCGCGCGGACGGCCTCGTCGGTGAGCGGGGCGGTGGAGACGACGGTGACCTCGCCGGTCGACGCGACGGCCTTCACCGAGCTGACGCCGGGCAGCCCGGAGATCTCGCCGGAGACGGAGCCCTCGCAGTGTCCGCAGCTCATCCCGGTCACCTTGTAGACGGCGGTGACGGAACCCTGGGTGTCGGTCTGGGCGGTCATGTCGTTCTCCTCGTGGAGGCGTGTGAGGTCCAAGTGGCCCACGGTGGCTCACTCTGTCCCCAGGGTATACCCCTAGGGGGTATTTCTCCAAGAGGGATCACGGCGGGCCAGCGACCGCACCCAGCCGATGCCGAGCAGGGCCACGAGCACCATTCCGCCCACCGAGAACATCGTGAAGAGATGCTCCTGCTGGTCGGTCGGCCGGGGGATGTACCCCTGGGCGAACAACTGCTTCTCCAGGCCCGTTCCCGACAGCCGGGCGACCAGCCAGATGGCGATGCCGTGCGTCGAGTCCCACAGGGCGTGCAGCAGGGCGACGCCGAGAAACGTGCCGACGACCGGGCCGGTGAAGCGGAAGCGACCGTTCAACTGCCGGTAGGAGAGCAGGATCCCGCCCGCGATCGCCGTCCACAGGCCGTGCCCGAAGGGGGCGAGGACCCCGCGCAGGATCTCGGTCTCCAGGAGGGCGCGCAGATCGATGCCCTTGGCGGAGACGGCCGCGTTGAAGGCGTACCCGGCGCTCTCCAGGGCCGCGAAACCGAAGCCGACCGTCGCGCCCAGCACCAGCCCCGCGCGGATGCCGTGCAGCCGGGGCTGTCGACGCAGTACGAACATCAGTGCCCCGAGTTTCACGGCCTCCTCGATGAGCCCGACGCCGACGAACATCCACAAGGAGGGGTGCAACAGGTAGTACTCCATCACCGAGGCGCCCAGCACCCCGAGCGTGCCGCCGGTCAGGAAGCAGCCGAGGATCACGCTGACGCCCAGGTCGCGCCCGTGCCGCTCGTACGCCCACAGGACGAAGGTCACCGGCACCAGGAAGCTGCCGAGCAGGATCAGCGTCGGCAGGAGGGTCGTGTTCTTCGTCGCGTACGTGACCAGCGCGGTCAGCACCCACAGCGCCAGCCCGCCGCCCAGGCACTGCTTCCACAGGCCGGTGCGGATCTGGGGGTACGTCGGCGGCGGCTGCTGCGGCCCGGGGATACGGGCCCGGGGCGCGCCCGGCGGCGGAGAGTAGGTCACGGCAAATCCCCTCGTACTTCTACAGGGCAGATTTACCGGCACTTTATGGTAGATACGCCTCATGCCGCAGTCCGGGACGCTCGTCCTGATCATGGCCATCGCCGTACTGGCACCCCTGCCGGCCTACGGCATGGGCCGGTGGCTCCCGGTCCCGCTGGTCATCTTCGAGATCCTCATGGGCGTCCTCGTCGGCCCGGACGTACTCGGCTGGGCGGGCGACGGGCAGGTGATCGACACGCTCTCCAACCTCGGTCTGACGATGCTGATCTTCCTCGCCGGGTACGAGATCGAGTTCGACCGGATCCGCGGCGACACGCTGAAACGGTCGGCACGCGCGTGGCTGATCTCCCTCTCCGTAGGCCTCGCCCTCGCCACCCTCCTCGTCGGCTGGTCCAAGGGCGTCCACATCGGTACGGCCCTCACCAGCACCGCGCCGGGTCGGTTGCGCAAAGTGCATGACCGGTTCGGTCTCGGCGAAGGGGGAGAGAAACCACCCAGGGGCGCGGGGCTGTGTCAATCTGCGGCTCCGCCGCGGGGCGCGACCAGCCACGACGTACCCGCAGACGAAAACGACGATGGGAGCCCATGTGAAAGCGGTGGTGTTCGAGCAATACGGTGAGCTCGCCGACGTACGAGACGTCCCCGACCCCCACCCCGCACCCCACGGAGTGACCGTCCGGGTAGAAGCCACCGGCCTCTGCCGAAGCGACTGGCACGGCTGGCAGGGCCACGACCCCGACATCACCCTGCCCCACGTCCCGGGCCACGAACTCGCCGGTGTCATCGAGTCGGTAGGCAAGCGCGTCACCAACTGGCACCCCGGAGACCGAGTCACCGTCCCGTTCGTGTGCGCCTGCGGAACCTGCGGAGCCTGCGCGGCCGGCGACCAGCAGATCTGCGAGCGCCAGACCCAGCCCGGCTTCACCCACTGGGGCTCCTTCGCCCAGTACGTAGCCCTGGACCACGCGGACGTGAACCTGGTGGCGATCCCGGACGAGATGTCCTTCGCGACGGCGGCCTCGCTGGGCTGCCGGTTCGCGACGGCGTTCCGCGCGGTGGTGCAGCGCGGCCGGGTCGCGGCGGGGGAGTGGGTCGCGGTGCACGGCTGCGGCGGGGTCGGCCTGTCGGCGGTGATGATCGCGGCGGCGTCCGGCGCCCGTGTCGTCGCCGTCGACATCTCCCCCGAAGCACTGGCGCTGGCAAGGAAGTTCGGGGCGACGGAGTGCGTGGACGGCACGCGGACCCCGGACACCGCGCAGGCGGTACGCGAACTGACGGGCGGCGGCGCCCACTTGTCCCTGGATGCCCTGGGCTCACCGACGACCTGCGCCAACTCGGTGAACGGCCTGCGCCGCCGAGGCCGCCACATCCAGGTGGGCCTCCTGCCCTCCGCCTCCGGTACGACCCCGGTCCCCATGGCCCGGGCGATCGCCCTGGAACTCGAACTGCTCGGCAGCCACGGCATGGCGGCCCACACCTACCCGCCCATGCTGGAACTGGTCCGAGCGGGAGTGCTCCGCCCCGACCTCCTGGCCACCGCGACGATCACCCTGGAGGAGACACCGGCGGCGCTCGCCGCGATGGGGACGGCACCGGGAGCGGGGGTGACGGTCATCGAACCGTGGAGCTGAGAGCGGCCCACCGGCAGAACAGGCTCCGAGCAAGCCCGGAGCAAGCCAACGAACAGACTCGGAGCAGACCCCAAACAGGCCCCGAACGAAGGGAGTTATCCCTCCGCCACCGGCACCAGGTACCCGGCGACACTGCGGAGCTTCTCGCAGGTCTCCTCGTGTTCCCGGGCCGGCTGCGACTCCCGGACGATCCCCGCGCCGGCCTGGAGCCAGCAGCGGTCGCCCTGCCGGAAGACGCTGCGCAGGACGAGCGCGGCATCGAGGGCGCCGGAGACGTCGTAGGTGAGGACGGCACCCGCGTACAGCCCCCGGGGGCGGCCCTCCAGCGCGCGGATCGCGTCGTAGGACGGTGTCTTGGGGATGCCGGTGGCGGTGACCGCGGGGAACAGGGCGGCGAAGGCCTGCCAGGGGGTGCGGTCGGTGCGGAGGCGGCCGACGACGGTGGAGGCGAGGTGCTGGACGGTGCCGCGTTCGGCGACCGTCATGTACTCGGTGGTGCACGTGTCGTCGCAGACGAGGGCGAGATCCTCCAGCGCCAGTTTCACGGAGATGGCGTGCTCGTGGATCTCCTTCGGGTCGCTCAGGAGGTCGGCGCGCAGCCGGGCGTCCTCGTCCGGTGCGCCCGTGCGGGCCCGGGTCCCGGCCAGCGGTCGGCTCACCACCCGCCGGTCGCCGGTGACTTCGGCGACGGTCTCCGGGCTGAAGCCGGCCGCGCCGATGCCACCGAGGTTCAACAGGAAGGACCGGGCAGGGGTGTTGGCCCGTCGCCCCGCGACATAGGTGGCGGTCAGATCCAGCGGTACGGGCACCGTGACCCGCCGCGACAGGATCACCTTCGTCAACGGACCCGGCCCGCGCAGTTCGTCGAGGGCGGTGGCGACGGCAGCGCGATAGCCGCCGGTGTCGTCCAGCGCCATGTCGACCCGCCCGGCGGGCTCGGGAGATACGGGTTCGCCCGTGGTCTCGGTCCCGGTCTCCGGCGCGCGGACCAGCCGTAGCAGCCGGTCGAGGTGGTCGGGGTCGGTGGCGCGGAGGAGCAGCCGGTCGCCTGTGGCCCGGACCTCGACGGCCGGTACGACCAGGTGGAGCAGGGCCCCTTCGCCGTCCGCGGTACTCGTGCGCACCCCGGCCAGGGCCGCCCCCAACTCGAAGGCGGCCCAGCCGTAGACCCGCCATCCGGTCACCGGCAGTGCGGCGAGCCACTCCTCGACGGCCGACAGGTCCCGTGCGTCCGTCGTGAGGCGGAACGCCGCGAGGGTGCCGCCGGCGTACGACCACTCGGGGCCGTTCTCGTACACCGCGTACTCGTCGTACAGGCCGCTGCGGGCGAGCCGGGCCATGAGGGTGAGGGGTTCCTCCCTCAAGTGCAGCCGGGTTTCCCGGTATTCGGCGGTGGTCATGAGGTCGCCCCTCCCGGGCGTCGGCCCAGTGTGCTGACCAGGGGATAGGAGTTGACGACGAAGCGCGGGTCGTCGAGGAGGGTGAGGAAGGCGGCCACGTCACCGGCCGCGACCCCCAACTCGGCCAGGCCGTCGGTGACTTGCTCGGTGTTGACGCGATGCAGGGCGATCCCCTCGCCGCCGCCCTGCCAGGCCTCCGCGTAGGTGGTCGACGTGACCTGCTCAAGTCCCGCCCGCAGCATCGCGCCCACCACCTGCCGTCCCCAACGCGGTTCGGCCCCGGCCCGCTCCAACAGGGCCAGCAGGGAGGCGTGCAGGCGCTCGAAGAGCAGGGCCGCGCTGTCGTCGGGCGCGGCGAGCACGGGGGTCCAGCCGCAGTCGAAGTCCTCCAGCACCAGCCAGCCGCCCGGCCGCAGGGCACCGGCCAGCAGCTCCAACACCCTCAGCCGTTCCGGCAGATGGATCAGCACCAGCCGGGCGTGCACCAGGTCGAAACCGTCGCCGGGCAGCGGGTCGTGGGTGATGTCGTGCCGTAGTACCCGCACATTGCCGGCGCGCGGCCGGGCCGCGGCGCGGGCCGGATCGATGTCCGTGACCGCCACCTCCCCCTCCGGCCCGACCCGTTCACCCAGCCAGTCCCCCAACGACCCACCGCCACCGCCGACTTCGAGACACCGCCACCCCGGCCCGAGCCCGGTGCGCTCCAACGCCGTTCTGGACGCGGCGTCGTAGCGGGATTCGAGGACGGAGAAACGCCCTGCCGCCTGGACGGCCGCGTTGTCGAACAGATAGCGGGTCATGCGTGCCTCTTGAGGTCGCGGGAGCGCTGTTCGACAAAATCGTCACACCGGGAAAAGACGTCATACAGGGCGCGACGAAGGGCGGAGGAAGGGCGGCGGGATCGCGCCACCGCTAAGCGGATTGTCGTATCACTACGGCATGCGCTTCCCGTGCCGACAACAGGCGCCGGGCACCCGCACCGCACCACGGCACATCACGGCACGGCACGGCACGGGCACCCGGTCGCGGTAACGACCCCGCTCGGGTCAGTCGTCCCTACGGCCCCGGTTGCCGGGGCGGGAGGCGACCCAGGCGCGGACCGTGTCGGCGTACCAGAACGGCTTGCCGCTCTCCACGTGGTCGGGCGGGGGCAGCAGGCCGTGCTTGCGGTAGGAGCGGACGGTGTCGGGCTGGACGCGGATGTGGGCCGCGATTTCCTTGTACGACCAGAGCCGTCGGTCGGTCATGAGGCACCTCCCTGCGCGCGCCGCGGCGGCGGCCGGGGGCGGCCGTCGGGGGAGCCGTGCGCTGCGCTGGCGATCACAAAGCCTGTGCCCGGTGAACGACACAGAGTGAGGAACGGGAAGCGCCTGTCGACCGGGTGTGACGCAAAACCCGCGTACACGCGATATGTGTGACACGAGGGGGGCTTTTGTGACAGAGGTGACGCAAAGGCGCACGCGGGCGCGGAGGCGCGGCGCGTTGACACGGGAAGGGGCGGGTGCAGCTGCCCCCCGCATCCCCTGACCGCATCGGATGAATGACCCGTCATGGCTGTCACCGGGCAAGCCCTTACCCTCAACCTGTCCATGTCTCGTCCGAATGTCTGGACAAAACATTGACAGGGCTCGGGGCGCGGGACTACAAACCGTGGAGAGCCGAAACGAAGCCGCTCCGTGTCCGGCCCTCAGGGGTGCCGGTCGCGCGGGCGCGAAGGGAAGTCGATGCCGTACGACCTGATCACCATGGGGCGGCTGGGGGTAGACCTCTATCCGCTGCAGACGGGCGTGCCGCTGCCCCAGGTGACGACCTTCGGGAAGTTCCTCGGCGGCTCGGCGGCGAACGTCGCGGTCGCCGCCGCCCGGCTGGGTCGCGAGGTCGCCCTGGTCTCGCGCACCGGCGACGACCCCTTCGGCACCTACCTGCACGAGGCGCTGCGCGACTTCGGCGTCGACGACCGCTGGGTCACCCCGGTCCCCGGACTGCCGACCCCGGTCACCTTCTGCGAGATCTTCCCGCCGGACGACTTCCCGCTGTACTTCTACCGGCAGCCCAAGGCCCCTGACCTGGAGATCGACGCCCACGAGCTGGACCTGGACGCGATCCACGAGGCCCGCGTTTTCTGGATCACCGGCACGGGCCTGAGCGAGGAGCCCAGCCGTACGGCCACGCTCGCGGCCCTCGCCCACCGTGCCAAGTCCGGTACGACGGTCTTCGACCTCGACTGGCGCCCGATGTTCTGGAAGGACCCGAGCGAGGCCCGCCCCTTCTACGAGGAGGCCCTGCGCCACACGACCGTCGCCGTCGGCAACCTCGACGAGGTGGAGGTCGCCACCGGAGTGCGCGAGCCGCACGCCGCCGCCCGCGCGCTGCTGGACGCCGGTGTCGAACTCGCCGTGGTCAAGCAGGGCCCGAAGGGCGTCCTCGCGGTCAACCGGGCAGGCGAGTCGGCCGAGGTGCCCCCGCTGCCCGTGACGGTCCTCAACGGACTCGGCGCCGGTGACGCCTTCGGCGGCTCGCTCTGCCACGGCCTGCTGTCCGGCTGGGACCTGGAGAAGATCATGCGGCACGCCAACGCGGCCGGCGCGATCGTCGCCTCCCGCCTGGAGTGCTCGTCCGCGATGCCCACGGTCGCCGAGGTCGAGGCCGCGATCGCCGCCGGAGCGGTCCTGTGAGGGCGGGCCGAGTGGCGGGTGCGGAGCACGGTGGCGAGTACGAGGGCGAACACGGAGGCGGGGACGGCGTGACGCACGCGCACGGCGACCAGAACGGCGGGGACGGCACGACGAACCTTCCGGGTCACGAGGGAACCGGCGCGACGGGCGGCCGAGAGGGCGCGACCGGAGCCGGTGGTACGACCGGCGTGGCAGGCGGTCGTACCCGCAGTGCCGGTGTCGCGGGCGCAACCGGCACCACGGGCATCGCGGACCCAACCGGCACCACCGGCGACCGCCGAGCCACCGGCATCACCGGCAACCGCCAAGCCCCTGCCCCCACCGGCACCACAGCCGCTTCCGTCACCGCGGGCACCACGACCGCTCCCGGCACCACGGGCACCCCCGTCACCGGCCCCCGCGTGGACATCTCCGAACTGGTCCGCACCCGCTCCCGCCACCCCGAGGCCATCGCCGAAGCCGCCGCCCGGCGCGTGCGGCGTCCGCTCCTCAACGACGCCGGCCGGCTGATGATCGTCGCCGCCGACCACCCGGCCCGCGGCGCGCTCGGCGTCGGGGAGCACAAGTTCGCCATGGCCAACCGTGCCGAACTGCTCGAACGCCTCTGCCTCGCCCTCTCCCGCCCCGGCGTCGACGGCGTGCTCGCGACCGCCGACATCCTCGACGACCTGCTGCTCCTCGGCGCCCTCGACGGCAAGGTCGTCATGGGCTCGATGAACCGCGGCGGGCTCCAGGGCGCGCGCTTCGAACTCGACGACCGCTTCACCGGCCACCGCGCCCAGGACATCGAGCGCCTCCGCTTCGACGCGGGCAAGCTCCTCCTGCGCATCGACTACGACGACCCGGGCTCCCTCACCACCCTGGAGTCCACCGCCCGCGCCATCGACGACATGGCCGCGCGCCAACTCCCTTTGTTCGTGGAGCCGTTCATCAGCCGCCGCACCGACGAGGGCAAGCTGAGGAACGACCTCTCCGCCGAGGCCGTCATCAAGTCCATCGCCATCTCCTCGGGCCTGGGCGGCACTTCGGCCTACACCTGGCTGAAGCTCCCGGTCACCGAGAACCCGGACGACATGGCCGAGGTCATGGAGACCTCCACCCTCCCCGCCGTGCTGCTCGGCGGCGAGGTCGGGGACGATCAGGACGGCGCCTACGAGAAGTGGCGCGGCGCCCTCCAACTCCCCACCGTGCGCGGCCTGGTGGTCGGCCGCTCGCTGCTCTACCCGCCGGACGGAGACGTGTCGGCAGCCGTGGACACCGCCGTAGGACTGCTGTGAGGGCCGCGTTATGACGACCGCCGAGCCGTACGTTCCCGAGCTGTACGTCCCCAAGGGCTCCGCCGCCAACGCGCAGTACGCCGTGGACATCGACCCCAAGCGGGCCGGCTGGACCCACAGCAGTCTGCGGGTCGTCGAGCTGGAGCCGGGCGGGACACACCACTTCACCACCGGTGACAGCGAGTGGATCGTGCTTCCGCTCAGCGGTGGATGTACCGTGCGAATTGTGGACGAAGAGTTCCAACTCCTGGGCAGGGAAAGCGTGTTCGCCGGAGTCACCGACTTCGCGTACATGCCCCGAGACGCCCAGGTCAAGATCGCCTCCGGCGCGGGAGGCCGCTTCGCCCTGGCAGGAGCGAAGTGCGAGCGACGACTCCCCGCTCGCTACGGCCCCGCGCCGGAGGTTCCGGTGGAACGACGCGGCGAGGGCACCTGCCTCCGCCGCGTCCGCAACTTCGCCTCGGCCGACGCCTTCGCCTGCGACAAGCTGATCGCCGTGGAGGTGATCACGCCCGGCGGCAACTGGTCCTCGTATCCGCCCCACAAGCACGACGAACAACGGCCGGGCGAGGAAGCCGAGTTGGAGGAGATCTACTACTTCGAGATCGACGGCCCGAACGGTTTCGGCTATCAGCGCGTATTCCCCTCCCGTGAGGGCGGATCCGACGTCCTCGCGGAGGTCCGCTCCGGCGACGCCGTGCTCGTGCCCGATGGCTGGCACGGCCCGTCGATCGCCCAGCCGGGTCACGACATGTACTACCTGAACGTCATGGCGGGGCCGGGTGGAACGAGGGAGTGGCGGATCTGCTTCCACCCGGATCACGTTGAAAGCACAGGTGGTTACCGATGACCTCGACGACCAGGCTCACGGTCGCACAGGCACTCGTCCGGTTCCTGTCCGTCCAGTACACCGAACGCGACGGCGTACGGCGGCGGTTGATCGGCGCGACCTGGGGCATCTTCGGCCACGGCAACGTGGCGGGCCTCGGCCAGGCGCTCATCGAGTACGCCACGGCGCCCGACGGGGAGACCCTTCCCGCCATGCCGTTCCACCAGGGCCGTAACGAACAGTCCATGGTGCACGCGGCGGTCGGCTACGCGCGTCAGTCGAACCGCCTGTCGGCGCACGCCGTCACGACCTCGATCGGCCCCGGCGCCACCAACCTCGTCACCGGCGCCGCCCTCGCCACCATCAACCACCTCCCGGTCCTGCTCCTCCCCGGCGACACCTTCGCCGGCCGCCCCGCCGACCCGGTGCTCCAGCAGCTCGAAGTCCCGTACGCGGGCGATGTGTCGGTCAACGACTGTCTGCGCCCGGTGTCGAGGTACTTCGACCGGATCACCCGCCCGGAAGCCCTGATCCCGGCGGCGCTGCAAGCCATGCGCGTATTGGCCGACCCCGTCGAGACCGGAGCCGTAACTCTCGCTCTCCCGCAGGACGTTCAGGCCGAGGCGTACGACTGGCCGGAGGAGTTCTTCGCCGAACGCACCTGGTACGTACGGCGACCGGCCGCCGATCCGGCCGAACTCGCCGCAGCGGTAAGGGCGGTTCGCGCGGCGCAGCGCCCCCTGATCATCGCGGGCGGCGGAGTCCACCACAGCCGCGCCGAGGCCGCCCTCGCCGAGTTCGCGTCGGCCACCGGCATCCCGGTCGCCTCCACCCAGGCCGGCAAGGGCTCCCTGAACCACGACCACCCCCAGGACGTCGGCGGCATCGGCCACACCGGCACCGCGACCGCCGACGAACTCGCCCGTCTGGCCGACCTGGTGATCGGCATCGGCACCCGCTACACGGACTTCACCACCGGCTCCGGCACCCTCTTCGAACGCCCCGGCGTCCGCTTCCTCAACCTCAACATCGGTGCGTACGACGGTCACAAGCTCGCCGGACAGCCGCTGGTCGCGGACGCCCGCGACGGACTGGCCGCGCTGGCAAGGGAGTTGGGCCCGGACGCGTACCGGGTCGCGCCGTCGTACCTCGCCGAGTACCGCGAGGACAAGGAGCGTTGGGAACAGCGCGTCGACGCCTGCTACGAGGCCGAGGAACCCGACGTACGCCCGACACAGCCCCAGGTCCTGGGCGCGCTGGACGAGATCGTCGACGAGTCCGACATCCTCGTCAACGCGGCGGGCTCGCTCCCCGGCGATCTGCACAAACTGTGGCGGACGCGGTCGTTCGACCAGTACCACCTGGAGTACGGCTACTCCTGCATGGGCTACGAGATCCCGGCCGCGATCGGTGTGAAGCTGGCCGCGCCGGACCGGCCGGTGTGGGCGCTGGTCGGCGACGGCACGTACCTGATGATGCCGACGGAGATCGTGACCGCCGTACAAGAGGGCATCGCGATCAAGGTGCTGCTGATACAGAACCACGGGTACGCCTCGATAGGCGGCCTGTCGGAGTCGGTCGGCGGCGAGCGCTTCGGCACGGCCTACCGCCAGCAGGCCGACGACGGCAGCTACACCGGCGCCCCGCTCCCCGTCGACCTCGCCGCCAACGCGGCCAGTCTCGGCATGCGCGTGCTGCGCGCCAAGACCGTCAGTGACCTGCGCGAGGCGCTCGCTGAGGCACGGGCCGCCGACACTCCCACTTGTGTCTACGTGGAGACCGAAACCGCAGACACAGTGTCGGGCGCGCCTCCCGCGCAGGCCTGGTGGGATGTACCTGTGGCCGCGACCGCGACCCGATCGTCCGCGGTCAAGGCACGTGAGCTGTACGAACGGCACGTCTCCACCCGACGCCGCCATCTGTGAAGGAGTATCTGGGCATGACGAAGATCGTCAACCACTGGATCGGCGGTAAGCCCGTTGAGGCCGCTGCAGGCGCCTCGGGCAACTACGGGCCGGTCACCGATCCGGCGACCGGCGCGGTCACCACGAAGGTCGCCTTCGCGACCGTCGACGAGGTAGACGCGGCGGTGGCCGCGGCCAAGGACGCGTACGCGACCTGGGGCACCTCGTCGCTCGCCAAGCGCACCACGATCCTGTTCAAGTTCCGCGCGCTGCTGGACGCCAACCGGGACGCGATCGCCGAGCTGATCACCGCCGAGCACGGCAAGGTGCACAGCGACGCGCTCGGCGAGGTCGCGCGCGGCCTGGAGATTGTCGACCTGGCGTGCGGGATCACCGTGCAGCTGAAGGGCGAACTGTCGACCGAGGTCGCGAGCCGCGTCGACGTGTCGTCGATCCGTCAGCCACTGGGCGTGGTCGCGGGCATCACGCCGTTCAACTTCCCGGCCATGGTGCCGATGTGGATGTTCCCGATCGCCATCGCGACCGGCAACACCTTCGTCCTCAAGCCCTCCGAGAAGGACCCGTCGGCGTCCCTGAAGATCGCCGAACTGCTCGCCGAGGCAGGCCTTCCCGACGGCGTCTTCAACGTCGTCAACGGCGACAAGGTGGCTGTTGACCGCCTCCTTGAGCACCCGGACGTGAAGGCGATTTCCTTCGTGGGCTCCACCCCGATCGCCCGCTACATCCACACCACGGCCGCCGCGAACCACAAGCGCGTCCAGGCCCTGGGCGGCGCCAAGAACCACATGCTGGTCCTCCCGGACGCCGACCTCGACGCTGCGGCGGACGCGGCCGTGTCCGCGGCCTACGGCTCGGCGGGCGAGCGCTGCATGGCGATCTCGGCCGTCGTGGCGGTCGGTTCGATCGGCGACGAGCTGGTGGAGAAGATCCGCGAGCGCGCCGAGAAGATCAAGATCGGCCCCGGCAACGACCCCACCTCCGAGATGGGCCCCCTCATCACGAAGGTCCACCGCGACAAGGTGGCGTCCTACGTCACCGGCGCGGCGGCCGAGGGCGCGGAGGTCGTCCTGGACGGCTCCGGCTACACGGTCGAGGGCTTCGAGGACGGCCACTGGATCGGCATCTCGCTCCTCGACAAGGTGCCGACGACCGCGAAGGCGTACCAGGACGAGATCTTCGGCCCGGTCCTCTGCGTCCTGCGCGTCGACACGTACGACGAGGGCGTGGCGCTGATCAACGCCTCCCCCTTCGGCAACGGCACCGCGATCTTCACCCGCGACGGTGGCGCGGCCCGCCGCTTCCAGCTGGAGATCGAGGCCGGCATGGTCGGCGTCAACGTCCCGATCCCGGTCCCCGTCGGCTACCACAGCTTCGGCGGCTGGAAGGACTCCCTCTTCGGGGACCACCACATCTACGGCAACGACGGCACGCACTTCTACACCCGCGGCAAGGTGGTCACCACCCGCTGGCCGGACCCGGCCGACGCCCCCACGGGCGTGGACCTGGGCTTCCCGCGCAACCACTGAGCACCACCGAGTTGGGCCGTCCGCATCGCGGACGGCCCCTTCTTTTTGTCTACGACGGCTACGGTTCCCGTAGCAACCCGAACCGGGGCCGACACTGCCCCGAGCGGCCGATCACGGAACCCAGAGCGGGCTGGATCAACGAATTCCGTAGGTGAACACCCATTGACGTGATGGTTTCCGTCAATGTTCCATCAGCGCGTGACCGACACCCTCCGCACCGCCGAAGCCGCCGTTTCCGAGGCGACGTCGGACAGCCCCCAGAGTCCACGCCGACTCAAGCGCTCCATCGGCGTCGTCGGCGGCACCCTCCTCACGCTCTCCTGCGTGACACCGGCCTCCACGCTCTTCGTGGTCGTCCCCGACCTGTTCGGCACGCTGGGCACCGCGACCGCCCTCACGATCGCGATCGGCTCGGTGCTCTGCATCGCCGTGGCGTTCTGCTACTCGGAGCTGGGCACCCTCATCCCCAGCGCGGGCGGCGAGTACGCGATGGTGTCGACACTGGCGGGCCGCCTGGCAGGCTGGCTGGTCTTCGTCCTCTCGCTCCTGGTCGTGATGATCGTCCCGCCGGTGATAGCGATGGGCACGGCGGACTACTTGACCCCGATCGTCCACCTGAACCCGTCGATGACCGGCGCGGGCGTGATGCTCCTGGCCACCCTGGCGGGCCTGTTGGACCTGCGCGCCAACGCGTGGATCACGGGCATCTTCCTGGTCCTGGAGGTCATAGCGGCCGGAGTCGTAGCCCTCCTCGGCTTCACCCACAGCCACCGAGGCCTCGGCAGCCTCACCTCGATGCAGGTCGCGGGCACCGGCGGCCACACGGACACGGTCACGGCGATGCTGGTGGTCTCCGGCCTGGCGATCGCCCTCTTCGTCACGCAGGGGTTCTCAACGGCGGTGTACCTCTCCGAGGAGTTGGAGAACCCTCGCCGAAACGTGGCCCGCACAGTCCTGGCCACCCTCGCGATCTCGACGGTGATCATCCTGGTCCCGGTGGTCGCGATCACGATGGGCGCGTCCGACCTCCCGGAACTGACCGGCGGCGACATCAGCAGCATGGTCACGGCCTGGTCCAACTCGGCGGTCGGCACCTTCGTCAGCCTCTGCGTGGCCCTCGCGATCATCAACGCGGGCATCGTCATGGTCATCCAGAACTCCCGAGTCCTCTTCGCCTCGGCCCGCGACAAGGCGTGGCCCACCCCGGTCAACAAGGTCTTCTCCAAGCTCGGCCGCTTCGGCTCCCCCTGGGTCGCCACCCTCGCCGTAGGCATCCCCGGAGCCGTCCTCTGCTTCGTCAACCTGGACACCCTGTACGGCGTGACAGGCGTCTCGGTGACCGGCATGTACCTGCTGGTAGCGGTAGCCGCACTCCTGTCCCGCCGAGGCCACCACAGGCACACACACGCGTGGCGCATGCCGCTGTGGCCCGCGATGCCGATCCTCCTGATAGCAGTTCTGGCCTACATCCTGACGCAACAGGAGACGAGCTATTTGCTGTGGACGGGTGGAATCGTCGCCGCAGCAACCCTCTACTGGGCGTTCTATTTGCGCCCGCGCCGCGAAACCCGCTGGCTGGTGTCGATCCCCGAGGAGGACTGAGCCCCGCAGGGGCGAGTCCTCCTCAGGGGCGCGGGGAACTGCGCGACAAGCCACAACGCACCCGCACTCGGCAACGCACATAAGCCCCCCGAGCCAGTAGCCGTACACCAGATGCGGTACACCCCTCACCCCCGGTTCACCCCAGGGTCGCCCCCAACTGTCAGAGACGCCCCGTACCGTTGAACGCATGGATCTTCGACTGCCCGGGCTGCAAGGCCTACGACGACCACGACGCCCCCGGCGCTGGCTAGCAGCCACCGCAGCCGTCGTCGCGCTCGCCGCCGCCGGCACCTGGACCGCCGCAGCCTCCAACGACACACCCCCGGTGCACAGAACAGACCGGGCGATGGCGGTCGACGGCGTCAGCCTCGACACCTCGTACTTCACGGACGGCGGCACCACCCGCCGCCCCGCCGTACTGCTGGCGCACGGCTTCGGCGGCAACAAGGACGATGTACGCAAAGAGGCCGAAGACCTGGCCCGGGACGGATACGCGGTCCTGACCTGGTCGGCCCGCGGCTTCGGCAAGTCGACCGGCAAGATCGGCCTGAACGACCCGGACGGCGAGGTCAAGGACGTATCGAAGCTGATCGACTGGCTGGCGAAGCAGCCGGACGTCCAGCTCGACAAACCGGGCGACCCGCGCGTGGGCATGGCAGGCGGTTCCTACGGCGGAGCGATCTCCCTGCTGGCCGCCGGGTACGACGACCGGGTCGACGCCATCGCCCCGGCGATCACGTACTGGAACCTCGCGGACGCGCTGTTCCCGAACGGCGTCTTCAAGAAGCTCTGGGCCGGAATCTTCATCAACTCCGGTGGCGGCTGCGCCAAGTTCGAGCCCACGCTGTGCCAGATGTACGACCGCGTGGCCGAGTCGGGCAAGCCGGACGCGGCGGCCCGCGCGCTCCTCGAAGCCCGCTCCCCGTCCGCCGTGGCCACGCACATCAACGTGCCGACCCTCCTGCTCCAGGGCCAGACCGACTCCCTCTTCCCGCTCGGCCAGGCCGACGCCGCCGCGAAGGCGATCCGCGCCAACGGTGCCCCCGTGGACGTCGACTGGATCGCCGGCGGCCATGACGGCGGCGACATGGAGACGGGCCGCGTCCAGGCGCGCGTGACGTCCTGGTTCGACCGGTACCTGAAGGACGACAAGAACACCGACACGGGCCCGGCCTTCCGCGTCACCCGCACCGGAGGCATCGACTCCACGGACGGCGCCGCCCTGTTGCGCGGCGCGAGCGGCAGCGCGTACCCGGGCCTGGAGAGCGACCCGCGCACGATCGCCCTGACCGGCCGCCGCGAGCAGTCCTTCACCAACCCGGCCGGCGCCAGCCCGCCCGCCATCTCGGCCCTCCCCGGCCTCGGCAGCACCGGCGGCCTCTCGCAGCTGTCCTCCCTGGGCATCGGAGTCTCCCTCGACTTCCCCGGCCAGTACGCCGCGTTCGACTCGGCCCCCCTCACCAAGAGCCTCCGCGTCACCGGTTCGCCCACGGTCACCGTCCACGTCAAGTCGACGAGCGACGACACGGTCCTCTTCGGCAAGGTCTACGACGCGGGCCCGAGCGGCACACAACAGGTGCTCCCCTCCCAGCTCGTGACCCCCCTCAGGATCGAGGGCACCAAGGCCGGCAAGGACGTCACGATCACCCTCCCGGCCATCGACTACGACGTCCAGAGCGGCCACCACCTGCGTTTGGTCCTCGCCTCGACGGACCTCGGCTACGCCTCCCCGGCGGCCCCGGCGACGTACACCGTCACCCTGAAGAGCGACCTCAAGGTCCCGACGGCCCCCGGTGTCACGACCGCCGCGGCGACCCTGCCGTCCTGGGTGTGGTGGTTCCCGCTCGCGGGCGCGGCGATCGCCGCGGCCCTGCTCCTGACCGGCCGTAGGCGTACGGCATCGACACCCCCCGCCCCCGAACTGTCCGAAGTCCCGCTCCAGATCACGGACTTGAGCAAGCGGTACGCGAAGTCGGCGGACCGGTACGCGGTACGGGACCTGTCCTTCCGCGTCGAGAAGGGCCAGGTGCTCGGCCTGCTGGGTCCGAACGGCGCGGGCAAGACGACCACCCTGCGCATGCTGATGGGCCTGATCAAACCGGACGCCGGCGAGATCAGGGTCTTCGGCCACGCGATCCGCCCGGGCGCCCCGGTGCTGTCCAGGGTCGGCGCGTTCGTCGAGGGCGCGGGCTTCCTTCCGCACCTCTCCGGTCGCGAGAACCTGGAGCTGTACTGGCAGGCCACGGGACGGCCTT
The DNA here is from genome assembly GCF_044766845.1 of Streptomyces sp. NPDC101776. NCBI lineage: Bacteria > Bacillati > Actinomycetota > Actinomycetes > Kitasatosporales > Streptomycetaceae > Streptomyces > Streptomyces sp. NPDC101776. Next base: position 159,028 of record NZ_JBIWMV010000002.1, read on the forward strand.
CGGAGGACGCCCACCTGGAGGAGGCCCTGGAGATCGCGGGCCTCGGCGACGCACTCGCCCGCGCGGTCCGCACCTACTCCCAGGGCATGCGCCAGCGCCTCGCCATCGCCCAGGCCATGCTCGGCCTCCCCGACCTCCTCATCCTCGACGAACCGACCAACGGCCTCGACCCGCCCCAGATCCGTGAGATGCGCGAGGTGATGATCCGCTACGCGGAGGCCGGCCGCACGGTCATCGTCTCCAGCCACCTCCTCGCCGAGGTCGAACAGTCCTGCACCCACCTGGTGGTCATGGACCGCGGCCGCCTCGTCCAGGCGGGCCCGGTCGCCGAGATCGTCGGCTCCGGAGACACCCTCCTGGTCGGCCTCGCCGCCGACGTCCCCGACCCCCTGGTGGAAAAGATCGCGGCCCTCCCGGACGTGGAGTCGGTGACCCGAGCGGAGGGCGGCCTGCTGCTGCGGCTGGCCTCCGGCGAGCACCTGGGTTCCGGCGAGCGCCTGTCCTCCGGCGAGCAGTCGGCCTCCGGCGACGGCCCGGCCCCCGGCGACCACCTGGTCTCCGCCACCTCCCCGGCGGACGGCGCGAGCAAGGCCACCGACGCGAGCACGACCCCCCGCGCGGTCGCCACCGTCACGCCGGGTGGCACCGCCGCCGAGGCGTCCGGCACCGCGCGCGGTGTGCAGGGCGCCGCCACGACCGACGCGTCCGGCATCGTGCTCGCCGAGCACGACAGCACCACCTCCGAGGCGTCCGGCACCGCACTCGCCGAGCCGACACCCCCGTCCCCCGACAAGGACCCGGAGCCCCAACTCCCCACCCACGCCCCGCCGGCCCACGGCTCGCCCACCGCGGCCCGACTCCTCGTCGAACTCGTACGACTCGAAGTCCCCGTCTCCTCGGTCGGCCCGCACCGCCGTCTGGAAGACGCCTTCCTCACCCTGATCGGAGGTTCCGCATGAGCACGCTCGCCGAGCCCGTCGAGGTGGCCTCCGGCTACCGGGCGGGCCGCACCCTGCCCCTGCGGGTCGAACTGGTCCGGCAGTTGAAGCGGCGCCGCACGCTGGTCATGGGCGGCATCCTCGCCGCGCTGCCCTTCATCCTGGTCGCGGCCTTCGCGATCGGCGGCACCCCGGGGGACCGCAACGGCCAGGTGACGCTGATGGACACGGCCACCTCGTCCGGAGCCAACTTCGCCGCGGTGAACCTGTTCGTGTCGGCGGGTTTCCTGCTGGTCGTCCCGGTCGCCCTGTTCTGCGGGGACACGGTCGCCTCGGAGGCCAGCTGGTCCTCCCTGCGCTACCTGCTCGCGGCACCCGTGCCCAGGGCCCGCCTCCTGTGGTCCAAGCTGGTCGTCGGCCTGAGCCTCAGCCTCGGCGCGATGATCCTGCTCCCGCTCGTCGCCGTGGCCGTCGGCACCGCCGCCTACGGCTGGGGCCCACTGGAGCTGCCCACCGGCGGCGCGATCGGCGCGGGCACGGCCGCCGGACGCCTACTGGTCGTCGTGGCGTACATCTTCGTGTCCCAACTGGTCACCGCGGGGCTCGCGTTCTGGCTCTCGACGAAGACCGACGCCCCGCTCGGCGCGGTCGGCGGCGCGGTCGGCCTGACCATCGTCGGCAACGTCCTGGACGCCGTCACGGCCCTCGGCCACTGGCGCGACTTCCTGCCCGCGCACTGGCAGTTCGCCTGGGCCGACGCCGTACAGCCCCATCCGGAGTGGTCCGGCATGATCCAGGGCACGGCGGTCTCCGTTACGTACGCCATCGTGCTGTTCGCCCTGGCCTTCCGGGGTTTCGCCCGCAAGGACATCGTGTCGTAGGTCACTGGAGGGTCTCCCACCGGTCTCGACGGGCCATGATCGCGACCCCTTCGAGACGCTTCCGCAACTCCCCGTAGCGCACATTCCCGCCCCCTCCGCCGTCACAGTCGCAAGAAGTCGACGTCAACGGACCGAGGGGGCACGGGAGATGGAGACCAACCAGACCGGCCGAGCACGACCGGAGCGGCACAGGCGACAGCCGTACGCACACCACCGCACCCGGCGACTGCGCACCACCCTGCTCGCCCTCGCCGCCGCGAGCGGCCTGCTGCTCACCGGCTGCGGCGCGGGCGACGCCGGCGACTCCAACAGCTCGGACTCGGCGAACCGGACCGGCTTCCCGGCCCCGGCGCCCGCTTTCACCTCCGGCGGAGAACAGAACGGCGGAAAGGACGGCGGACAGAGCACGGACCAGGACGGCGAGCAGACCAGCACCCCCGCCGACAAGATCGCCCCGTCCCCCGACTACCTCTCCACCTTCGCCCTCGACGTCGACACCGCCTCCTACGGCTACGCCCGCCGCGTCCTCGCCGACGGCGGGCTCCCCGACCCGTCGACGATCCGCCCCGAGGAGTTCGTCAACAGCTTCCGGCAGGACTACGAACGCCCGGACGGCAACGGCTTCTCGGTCACCGTCGACGGCGCCCGCACGGACAGGTCCAACTGGTCCCTCGTCCGCGTCGGCCTCGCCACCCGCACCGCCGACGACACCGCCGAACGCCCGCCCGCCGCCCTCACGTTCGTCATCGACGTCTCCGGCTCCATGGCCGAGACGGGCCGCCTGGACCTCGCCAAGAAGTCCCTCGACGAGATGACCGACCGACTGCGCGACGACGACTCGGTCGCCCTCGTCACCTTCAGCGACGAGGCCGAGACCGTCCTTCCGATGACCCGGCTCGACGGCCATCGCGGCCAAGTCCACGAGGCCGTCGACGAGTTGGAGACCCAGTCCTCGACCAACCTCGGCGCCGGCGTCGAGACCGGCTACGCCACCGCCACCGAGGGCCTGCGCAAGGGCGCCACCAACCGCGTCGTCCTCATCTCCGACGGCCTCGCCAACACCGGTGACACCAGCGCCGATTCGATCCTGGAACGCATCGCGGACGAACGCCGCGACCACGGCATCACCCTCTTCGGCGTCGGCGTCGGCAGCGACTACGGCGACGCCCTGATGGAGAAACTCGCCGACAAGGGCGACGGTCACACCGCGTACGTCTCGGACGACGCCGACGCCCGCAAGGTCTTCGTCGACCAACTCCCGCAGAACATCGACCTCACCGCCCGCGACGCCAAGGCCCAGGTCGCCTTCGACCCCGAGACGGTCGCGCAGTTCCACCTCATCGGCTACGAGGACCGCAAGGTCGCCGACGACGACTTCCGCGACGACAACGTCGACGGCGGCGAGATCGGCCCCGGCCACACCGTGACCGCCCTCTACGCCGTCCGCACCCGGCCCGGCGCCGAGGGCCACCTCGCCACGGCGAGCGTCCGCTGGCTCGACCCCGACTCCCGCGCCCCGCACGAGGATTCGGGCCAACTGGAGACCGACGCCCTGCGCGACTCCCTGACCGACGCGCCCCTCCGCTTCCAAGTCACCGCCGTGGCCGCCTACTTCGCCGACTCCCTCCGCTCCGGCGCCCTGCCGGGCAACCCAGGCCTCGACGAACTCGCCACCCGGGCCCACACGTTGGCCAAGAAGACAGAGGACAAGGACGTACGACAACTCGCCGAAGCGATCGACGAGGCAAGCCGGATGAACTGAACCCGACGGAACCCGAACCAACCCGGCCCCGATCCCACCGGCCCCATTGACCTTCCCCTACTTGCGAGTAAGTTGGCGCCCCAGTCACCGTCTCACCGCCGACCGGGAGCAGCCGACATGGGCGTACGCAAGGACCTGAAGCGGGCGCGGCAACGCACCGACCTGGCGGCCCGCACCCGGGTCGAACTCACCCGCGACGAGCGGGGCGTCGTACGCGAGGCGGGCACTCCGCCGCTCGCCCCGCGCCCGACGACCGGCAGCACCGCCGACCTCCCGTTCACCAACGCGGCACAGGCCCCCGACACGGTGGTCCTCCGCCGCGAGCGGCACGGCACCTGGCACCCCGTGACGGCGGCGGCCTTCGCCCATGAAGTCACCGCCGTGGCAAAGGGGTTGGTGGCGGCGGGCCTCGAACCGGGCGGCCGGGTCGCGGTGATGTCCCGTACCCGCTACGAGTGGACGGTCCTCGACTTCGCGATCTGGGCGGCCGGCGGCCAGACCGTGCCGATCTACGCGACCTCGTCCGCCGAGCAAGTGGAGTGGATCGTCAGGGACTCGGGCACCCGCTTCGTCGTCACGGAGACCCCCGAGCACACCGACAGGGTCACCACCGGCACGGCCCGCCACCCCCAACTCCCGCACGTCTGGCAGCTGGACGCCGGAGCCATTGACGAACTCACCGCCCTGGGCAGTGAGTTGCCCGACGACGAGATCACCAAGCGCCGCGCCTCCCTCACCCCCGACACGATCGCGACGGTCTGCTACACCTCCGGCACCACCGGCCGCCCCAAGGGCTGCGTGCTCACCCACGCCAACCTGCACGCCGAGGCCGCCAACATGGTCGAACTGCTGCACCCCCTCTTCACGGAGGTCACCGGTCAGGTCGCCTCGACGCTGCTCTTCCTCCCGCTCGCGCACATCATGGGCCGCACCCTCCAGATCGCCTGTCTGGCGGCCCGCATCGAGGTCGGCCACTGCCCGAGCATCAAGCCCGACGAACTCCGCCCGGCACTGAGGGAGTTCAGGCCCACTTTCCTCGTCGGCGTGCCGTACCTCTTCGAGAAGATCCATGACGCCGGCCGCGCGACCGCCGAGAAGATGGGCCGCGCCGCCTCCTTCGACCGCGCCGACCGCGTCGCGGTCCGCTTCGGCGAGGCCTACCTGAACAGGTTCCTCGGCACCGGCAAGGGCCCCGGCCCCGGCCTCTACGCCGCGTGGGCCCTCTACGACCTGCTGGTGTACCGCCGTATCCGCAAGGAACTCGGCGGCCGGCTGCGGTACGCCATCAGCGGCGGCTCCCCGCTCGACCGCGACCTCAACCTCTTCTTCGCGGCGGCCGGGATCATCGTCTACGAGGGCTATGGCCTCACCGAGACGACGGCCGCCGCCACTGTCGTACCGCCCCTGCGGCCCCGCCCCGGCACGGTCGGCCTCCCGGTCCCCGGCACCACGATCCGCATCGCCGACGACGGCGAGGTGCTCATCAGGGGCGGGGTGGTCTTCGGCGCGTACTGGAACAACCAGGTGGCCACCGACGCCGTACTGAAGGACGAGTGGTTCGCGACCGGTGACCTGGGCGCCCTCGACGAGGACGGCTATCTCACCATCACCGGCCGCAAGAAGGACATCCTCGTCACCAACGGCGGCAAGAACGTCTCCCCGGCCGTCCTGGAGGATCGCCTGCGCAGCCGTGCCCCGGTCGGCCAGTGCCTGGTCGTCGGCGACAACCGGCCCTTCGTCGCCGCCCTGATCACCCTCGACCCCGAGGCCCTCGCCCACTGGCTGTCGGTCCGCGGCCTCCCCGCGGACACCCCGCTCGCCGACCTCGTCGAGGACCCGCGCCTGCGCGCCGACGTCCAGAAGGCCGTCGACCACGCCAACCAGGCCGTCTCCCGCGCCGAGTCGATCCGCGCCTTCGCCCTGGTCGAGGGCGAGTTCACCGAGGACAACGGCCTGCTCACCCCGTCCCTGAAACTCAAACGGCACGTGGTGACGGCGGCGTACGCGGAGGACATCGAGGCGCTCTACGCGAAACCGAAGCCGCAGCGGCCGTAGCGGAAGCGGCCCTACGACACGGAAGAGCGGGCCGCCGATGTGCTCGGCGGCCCGCTCTCGTGGTGCTGCTGGGGTCAGCTGTTCGCGGCGCCGTTGCCCGACAGGACCGGGATGTTGTCCAGGATGTGCGACAGCGGCTCGTCGCCCTTGGCCTGGGTGGAGTTCTCGGTGCACTGCTGGTTCTGCGGGGCCGAGAGGACCGGCACGTCCTGCAGAACGGTGACCGGCACGAGGCCGACCAGCGAGGCCAGGTTCGCCTTGACCGGCAGCCCGACACAGGGCTTGTTCAGCGAGCCCTGGACGAGGGAGAGCTGGGGGCTCATGTCGCCCTTGGTCTCCTGGTTGCCGTACTTCTGGACGGCGCCGTTGCCCTGGGTGGTGGTGACGCCGTCGTCGTTGCCGATGGCCATCGCCGGGGTGGCGACAGCGGCCGTGGCACCGGCGAGGGAGGCGGCAACAGCCGCGGTCGCCCACAGCTTCTTCATGTTCAAACCCTTTCGGAGGACGGACTCCCGTTGCGGAGCCGCGCGGTGATCAACTGAGTGGGACTGGTTTGGTTGCGGCCTTTGCCCCGTATGGAGCAATAAGTCGGTTCACCTGCGCCGTCTCCACCGGATCGGTCGGCGCGCGGAACGCGTCAGGCGCAGAGGACAGGCCGACGGGCCGCCGAGAAGCCGGCGGCCCGTCGTGTGCGTCTGGGGGTCAGCTGCCCGCGGCGCCGTTGCCCGACAGGACCGGGATGTTGTCCAGGATGTGCGACAGCGGCTCGTCGCCCTTCGCCTGGGTGGAGTTCTCGGTGCACTGCTGGTTCTGCGGCGCGGAGAGGATCGGCACGTCCTGCGCGACGGTGACCGGCACGAGGCCGACCAGCGAGGCCAGGTTCGCCTTGGCCGGCAGGCCGATGCAGGGCTTGTTCAGCGAACCCTGGATGAGCGCCATCTGCGGGCTCATGTTGCCGTACGTGGCCTGGTTGCCGTAGACCTGCTCGGCGCCGTTGCCGTTCGTCGTGGTGACGCCATTGTCGTTACCGATCGCCATCGCCGGGGCGGCGACGGCAGCCGAGGCTCCGACGACGGAAGCGGCGACAGCCGCAGCAGCCATAACCTTCTTGATCACTTGCGTGGTCCCTTCTGGAGTAACCCCGTCCACCGGAGCGACCTGAACAACTGGTGCCGGGCCGCATGGTTGCTCCGATTCACTCCAATGGCCCAGATGAATCCAACCGGGTGAAGCCACGCAACCAATCCGGCCCACCTCGGTTGATGGGGGAGCAGGAATTGTGTCTCTGCCAGGAAAGGACCGCAGAAATGCTCAAGAAGGCAATGGCTGCGACGGCTGTCGCGGCTTCCGTCGTCGGCGTCTCGGCGACGGCCGCCCCGCAGGCGCTGGCCATCGGCAACGACAACGGCGTCACCACGGTCAACGGGAACGGTGCCGAGCAGGCCTATGGCAACGCCAAGACCACCGGCGACATGAGCCCCCAGCTCTCGGTCGCCCAGGGTGCCCTGAACAAGCTCTGCCTCGGCGTGCCGGTCAAGGCCAACGCGGCCTCGATCGTGGGCGTACTGGTGCCGGTCACCGTCCTCCAGGACGTGCCGGTCCTCTCGGCCCCGCAGAACCAGCAGTGCGCCGAGAACTCCACCCAGGCCAAGGGTGACGAGCCGCTGTCGCACATCGCCGACAACATCCCGGTGCTGTCTGGCAACGGCGCGATCGGCAGCTGAGACCGTACGTCCGAGTGACCCGGGCGGCCCGCCGGAATTTTCGTGCGGGTCGCCCGGATCGCTGAAAAGACTGTTTTGCCTTGAAGTTCTTCCCTTGAAGAGAAGCGTTTCTTCGCTGATATGTCCGTGGGGTTGCGTCCACCGTGTCAATTCGGTGCCGACGATCGAGTGAATTGTCAGGTGACACGCGTTCTTCAGTTTCTTCCTGTGTCTATCCCTCGTTTTACAGGCTGCAGGTCATGGTGGGCATGACCGCAGAGAAGGGAACGTCAATGAAGAAGAGCGCTGCTGTTGTCGCTGGTGCGATCATGGCTCTCGGTATGGCCGCCCCGGCCTTCGCCGACGCCGGCGCCGAGGGTGCCGCCATCGGTTCGCCGGGTGTCCTCTCGGGCAACGTGGTCCAGGTTCCCGTGCACATCCCCGTCAACGTGTGCGGCAACTCGATCGACGTGATCGGCCTGCTGAACCCGGCGTTCGGCAACACGTGCGTCAACGACTGACGACGTAACGCACCAGCCGTTCCGGCTGTGTCATTGGCCGGCCTTGGACAGGTTCCCAAGGCCGGCTTTTCCCACTTCAAGCAGGAAGACAACGAGATTGCGACAGACCCTGGGTAAGGGAATGGTCGCGGCGGCCGCCGCGACGAGCATTCTGTCCCTGTGCGGCAGCCCCGCCCTGGCCGACTCGTACACCGGCGGCGCTGCCAAGGATTCGCCGGGCGTCCTGTCCGGCAACAGCCTCTCGGTCCCGGTCGACGCGCCGGTCAACGCCTGTGGCGACTCCGTCGACGTGGCGTCCGGGCTCAACCCGACGTTCGGCAACTCGTGCGCCGGCGACAAGGACGCCCACCGGCACAGCGAGCACACCGGCGGGCACCGATGGGCCGAGCAGGCGCTCGCCGACTCCGACGACTCCGATGACGACTCCGGCTATGGCTATGGCTACGGGTATGGCCACGGTCATGGCTCCGGTCATGGCTACGGAGACGACTCGGGTTACGGCTCCGGCGACCACTCGGGCTACGGCTCCGGCGGCGATTCGGGCTACGGCTCCAACGACCACAACGACCACTCGGGCCACGGCACTCCGGACTGCGAGGAGACACCACCGGGTCCTCCCGGCGGCCACCACCACACGCCTCCTCCTGGTGGCCACCACCACACTCCACCGCCTCCCACGGGTGGACACCACACCCCGCCGCCTCCCACGGGTGGACACCACACCCCGCCGCCTCCCACGGGCGGGCATCACACGCCACCCCCTCCGACCGGCGGACACCACACCCCGCCTCCCCCCACGGGTGGGCACCACACGCCCCCGCCTCCGACCGGTGGGCACCACACTCCGCCCCCGCCTACGGGTGGGCACCACACTCCGCCGCCTCCCAGCGGTGGGCATCACACTCCGCCCCCTCCGAGCGGCGGACACCACACCCCGCCCCCTCCCACGGGCGGACACCACACGCCCCCGCCCCCTACCGGTGGGCATCACACCCCGCCGCCTCCCACCGGCGGACACCACACCCCGCCTCCCCCCACGGGTGGGCATCACACGCCCCCACCCGCCGGTGGGGAGCACACCCCGCCGCCCGTTCTGGCGCACACCGGCAGTGAGGCCATGCTGGCCGCATCTGGTGTCAGTGCCGCGCTGATCGCGGGTGGCACGATCCTGTACCGACGAGGCCGAGCCGCGTCCCGTAGGTAATGCGCACGGGGTGCCGGACGTCACCGCCCGGCACACCCGAACCGCCTGTACCTCAGCGCCGCACGAATGCCGGCGTGCTCCGTCGTCCCGGTGCCGGGATCACGCCGCCGCGCGGCTCAGAGTTCAGCCGGCGTCGGACTCCCCGCACCAGCGCGCCCGCCGTGTACGTGGCGCCGTGCACGAAACGCATCGCCGGGCCGAAGCCCGAGGCCGTCACCAGGCCCGCCATGAAGAGGCCGGGGTGCGAGGACTCGAAGTCCCGGCCGACCTCGGGGGAACCGTCGCCCACCGCGGCCAGCGATCCCCGCAACTCGCTTGAGAGCAGCCCGAGTCGGCCCGTCGTCGCCTTGAACCCCGTTGCCGCGATGACGTGTTCGGTCTCCAGGGAGCGTGTCCCGCCCGCTCCGCCCACCGTCTCCAGACGGACCCCGCCCGGCACCACGTCGGCCGCCGCGACCTCGTGGCCGAGCAGCACCTCCACCGCCGGCTCGACCCGGTCCCGCACCCACCAAGCACCGGCCGGGCCAAGGGCGTTGGCCGCGATCCTGGCCCGGGTCGACTCCGGGAGGCGGCGGAAGAGGTCGGGGCGCTCGGCGTAGAACCAGTTGCGCCAGCCGGGGCCCAGGCCGCTGTGCGGGGAGCGGGCCTCCCGCCACCACGGGCGTTCCCAGGCCGGCGGTACGTCGTTCCAGAACAGTTCGTCGGCCCGCGCCAACACCCTTACCCGCGTGCCCTGTTCGGCGAGCAGGGCCGCCGTCTCCAGTGCCGCCTGGCCGCCGCCGATCACCGTGACGTCCTTGCCGCGGAAGTCGTCCAGTGTGCTGTGGTGGCTGCTGTGCGAGACGAGGGACCGGCTCAACCCCCGTAGAGCGGACGGGATTTCGACGAACGGCATGACACCGATCGCGAGCGCGACGGTACGGGCGTGCAGCACCGTGCCGTCGTCGGTCACCGCCTCGAAGCCGCCGGGCACCGGCGCGATCCGCTCCACCGTCCGCTCGTCCACCTCGGGCACGGCGTTGCGGGCGAACCACAGGCCGTAGGAGGCGAACATCTCGACCGGGATCGGCTCCCCGTGCCGGGCCTCCACGCCCTGGGTCGCGCAATACGCGTCGAGCGGCCAACGGCCCTCGGGGTCGGACAAGTTGGAGGCCCAGGGCTCCGACTTGAGGAACATGCCCCGGGGCATGTGGTCGCGCCAGGACGCCATGGGCCGGCCGAAGACGCGCAGGTTCAGCCCGGCGGCCGCGGCGTGGGACGCGATGGACAGGCCGTATGGGCCCGCGCCCACCACCAGCAGGTCGTACATCAGCAACTGCTCGCTTTCTCGTCGTCGGTCAACTCGGTCGGCTTCGTCGGCTTGGTCAACTCGGCCGGTTCCGCAGGCTCGTCGATCGGGCTCGCGCCCGCCTGCCGGACCACCCGGACCTCCGTCGGGCGCACCGGGGCCGCCCCGCCCAGCCGCTCCCGCACCTTGCGCAGCACGTGCAGGGCCCACAGCCCCCACATCGCCCGGCCCGGCGCCCGGTCGTCCGGCGCGTACCAGGCCAGCTCGCGTCCGTTCGGCGCCGGGCGCAGCGCGCTGAGCGGCGCGTAGTTCTCCACCACGAACGAACGGCCCGGCCGCGGCGCCCCGTCCGGCAGCGGACGGTGGGTCAGGTCCAGGTGCAGCGCGCGGACCACGTCCAGGCCCGCGGAGTCGGCGAAGAGCCGGAACTGCGCGCCGGGCCGCGGGTTGAAGTCGAGCAGGTGATAGCTGCCCGTCGTACCGCAGCGGCGGAAGTCCAGGTCGAAGATGCCCCGGTAGCCGAGTTCGGTGGTGAGGCGCTCGGCGAGCGCCTGTACCTGTGGGTTGGGCGTCCAGCGGCCCACCGCCGTCAGGCCCGCCCCGCGCGGCCAGGCCCGCTGCTTGCGGCCGGGTCCGCCGCCGCGTACGGCGCCGGACCGGTCGGCGTACCCGTGGAAGAACCAGTCGCGGTCCGGGCCGGACGGCAGGAACGCCTGCAACAGCAGTCGGCTGCCCGCCTCGTCGGCGCGCAGGAACAACTCGCGCGCCTCCTGCGCGCTGCGCACCACCACGGTGCTGCGCAGCCCGGTTCCGGCCGGCACCAGCCAGGGCCGGCTCCACTTCGCGATCACCGGCAGCCCCAGTTGCCACGCGGCGCTCGCGGCCTGCGCCGGGCTCTCCGGGATCAGCGTCACCGGGTGCGGGATGTCCGCGCTCGCGCACACGGCGGCCAGTTCCGCCTTGTCCGCGACCCGTTCGGGCAGCGCGCCGGGCTGCTGCGGCAGCAGATACGACGGCGCGAGTTCCGCGCCCAGCCGGCCGACCGCGACGGCGCTCGCGTCGTCCATCGGGATCAGCACGGCGGGACGCGTGATCCGGGCGGCCACCCGCCGGAGCGTGCCGGCGATCTCGGCGGGAGACGCGGCGGGCGGCGGCGGGGGATGCATCTGGCAGACAAAGCGCGAGCTGCGTACGGGACTTCCGGTGGAATCGGCGACCACATGCACCTCCACTCCCGCCCTGCCGAGCGAACGCACGGCCCCCAGCGTTCCGTGGTGAAAGGGATTCCGGTCGATCCGCAACAGAACTGCGGGGACACGGATGTCGAGCAGCGACACGGACTGTTTCCTTCGGTTCGGTTCACCCACGCGGGCGACAGGGACACTCAAAAGCCGTAGCGGCGGTGGCGTAATTCATATTCGTATGACTGAGTGTCAAAAAGAGAAACAAGAACACGAGAGTGGAGAGAGGAGCAGGCATGGCCCCACAGCAGCGACGGTCCCGGACCGGACGGCTGGCCTTCATCGCGGCTACGGTCGCCGCGTCGGCGGCACTGGCGTCGGGTCCCGGGTTCGCGGCGGGGGCGGAGGTGGCGCGGGTCACCGATCCGCCTGCTCCCGTGACCACCGCACCCGTGACCACCGTTCCTACGTCCGTCACACCCACGGCCGTCACACCCACGACCGCCGCGGTCACGACCCCGGCTGTCGTCGCACCGGTGAGGACCCCCGAGCCGAAGGAGGCCCCCGCGTTCGGTGCCTTCCTCGACTCCGGTGCCCGCGGCGTGGCCCGCATGGCCGCGCTGAGCAGTTGGCTGGGCGGCGCCGAACTGCGCGTCGGCCACACCTACCTGCCCGGCAACCACTGGAGCGACATCGAGGGCGCCCCCGGTCTCCTCGACGTCTGGGCGGACTGGCGCACCGAGAAGACCGACCGGATGCTCGTCCTCAATGTGCCCATGCAGGAGCACAACGAGGACGGTGTCTCCGACTGGCAGGTCCGGCGACTGGTCCAGCAGGGCGCGGCCGGCCAGTTCGATCAGCACTTCAAGGCCCTGGCCGAACGGCTGGTCGACCTGAAGGTGCCGGACACGGTGATCGTGCTCGGCTGGGAGATGAACGGCACCACGTACACCTCTCGTTGCGGGCCGGACCCGGAGGCCTGGAAGAAGTACTGGAACAGGATCGTCACCACGATGCGCTCGGTGCCGGGCCAGAAATTCCGGTTCGACTTCACTCCGAGCCGGGGCCGGGACGCCGTTCCCTGGACGCAGTGCTATCCGGGGGACGCCACGGTCGACATCGTCGGCATGGATTCGTACGACCAGCCTTCCGGGCTGACGTTCGACGAACAGGTGAAAGAGCCGTACGGACTCCAGGCACATGTGGACTTCGCCAAATCCCACGGCAAGCCCATTTCCTATCCTGAATGGGGACTCTTCCGTAACGGCGACAACGCGGAGTACATGAAGCGCATGCTCGCCTGGATGGACGAGCACAAGCCGCTGTACAACACCGTGACCGACTACTGCCCGCACGGTGTGTGGCAGTGCTCCCAGAACCCGAAGTCGTCCAAGGTCTACCGTTCGGTCCTGTTCGGCCGCACCGAGGACCCGACGACACCCACCACACCCACGACACCCACCACACCGACGACCCCGGTCACCCCGGAGCCGCCCAAGCCGACCGAACCCACCACACCGCCCACCTCGACGCACCCCGTCAACTGCTCGCCCGTGGAGCTGGGCGACTGGGTGGAGTACTGGCTCGGCGGGAAGCTGTGCGTGAAGTTCGACTGGTGGCAGCGCGACCGCTGAACCAGAGGTGGCGGCGGGCCGCTCACGGTCCGTCGCCACCGCGCTCCTTCCACTTCCGCAGTATCGCCTTGCCCCGCCGGCGCGCGGCGACATCGCAGACGACCGCCGTCATCAGCGGCGCCGTCCGCCGCCGCGCCAGCAACAGCCGCTGGTTGAGCACCGGTTCGGGCCGCCAGTGATGCTTGTACGGCTCGTCGCCGCGCAGCAGGCTGAGCGTGCGGGGCTCCTCCGCGCCGGTGTGCTCGGCGCACGCGTCGAGCAGCATCACCGCCACATCCGCCTTCCGCTCCCGAAGCCGCGGATGCGCGCCGTACAGATACCCGCCGGCGAGCCGCCGCGACAACAACGTCAGGTCTACGGCGACCACGTCCTCGTCGAGCCGGAACTCGGTGACGACCGCGTCCCCGGAGCGGACCATCGGCCCGACCGAGCGGACGAGGTGCTCGCAGAACCGGGTCTGGAGATGCTCGGACGTCACCTTCCGCCCCTGCCACTGCAGTTGATGCAGCTCCAGCAGCCGCCGCAGCGCCGAGTCCACCCCGTCCGGCTGTACGACCGTGCGCTCGACGCCGAGCGCGGTCAGCTTGCGGAGCTTGGCGCGGACCCGCTGGGCCTTGGAGGAGGGGAGCCGGGCGACCAGTTCGTCCATCGGTACGGCGGGCAGCTCCAGGCACAGCGAGTCGTGCACCCGGCGGCGCGGGCCGCGCCAGCGGTCGTAGACGCGCTCGACCGCGCCGCCGGGCCGCACCTCGCGGAAGTCGATCAGCGCGGTGCGGGCGGCGGACGCGAGGCCCTCGGTGAGCGCGAGGACGGCCGGGTCGCCGTGTTCGTCGTCGAGCAGGACGTCGCCGTAGTCGGAGATCGCGCCACCGAGCGGGACAAGGGCGGGCACCGGTGACCGTACGAGCATCAGGGGCGCGGCGGCGACGAGTTCGCGGCCGTCGCGGACAACGAGCAGGCGCAGGCGGCCTGTTCGGCCGTAGGACAGCCACCAGGAGTGCAGCCAGGCGTGGGACTGGAACGGGGTCGCCGAGCCACACCTCTGGTACAACCGGCCCCAGGCCGGGGCCAGTTCGGCGAAGTCCTGGGGGTCGGTGACGAGTTCGGTCGAGTACACCGGTGTCACAGGACGTCGGCCGCGGTGGCCGGGCTGGGCACGGAGGCGGGGCGGCCGGCCCCGTCGGTGGTCCGGCGCGGCCGTACCAGGAGCAGCAGGCCGCCGAGGAGACCGCCCGCGCTCGCGCCGACCAGGCCGGTCACCGCGGCCGGGGCCGAGGAGGCGGAGGCCGGCTTGATGGCGCGGGCGAAGGTCTGGAGTTCGACGTGGGTCGAGTCCTTCGAGTCGTTCGCGTGCACGGTCAGCGAGCGGGACACGGCGTTGGCCATGTCGGCGGCGAGGTCCGCGCGCGAGGAGGTGGCCGTGACGGCGACCATCGGCGCGTCCGGCGAGGTCGCCGTCTGCACGCTCGACTGGAGCGTCTTCACCGGCACGCCCGCCCACACCTGGGCGTCCCCGAGCACCGCGAGCTGGGTGGCGACCCGGCCGTAGGCCTGCGCGAAGCCGAGCGCGGTCGAGGAGTCGGCCTTGTCGGTGGGGACGGCGATGACATAGCTGGTGGCCGTGTACGTCGGGGTCTTGAGGACGCCGTAGCCGCCGCCGAGCAGTCCGCCGGTCACGGCGCCGGCCGCGAGGAGGGACCAGGCCGGGAGGGCTTTCGCGCGGCTGAGGGGGAGGTGCTGTCGGATCTCGGTCATGAGGAACTGGCTCCCTGGGATGCGGGGGACGGCGACGAGGTGGAGACCGCGGCCGCGTACACGTCCATCAGTTGGGCGGCGCTGCGGGTGATGCAGTAGTGGTGGGCGGCGTCCGGGGCGGTGCGCGGACGCGGGCCCCGCGCGCGGGCCGCCGCCAGCGCGCGGGCGAAGACCTCGGGACCGCCCTGCACCCGCCGGGCACCGGACGCGGCCTGCGGGGGGAGGTCCTCGATGGCGGGGCAGGAGGCGTAGAGCACGGGCAGCCCGGCCGCCAGCCCTTCGACGACCGCCAGGCCGAAGGCCTCCTCGGGGGACGGCGAGGCGAGCAGGTCCATGGCGGCGGTGAGGGAGGGCAGGTCGGGTCCCGGTGAGCCGTCCGGTACGTAGGGGCGCTCGCCGGTGAACAGCACCCGGTCGGCGACCCCGCACTCATGGGCCGTACGGCGCAGCAGGTTCTCCTCGGTGCCACCGCCGACCAGCAACAGCCAGTAGTCGTCCGGGAGTTGGGCCAGGGCGCGGACCAGGACGTCGAAGCGCTTGCCCGCCGCGAGGCGGCCGATGCCACCGACGACGTACGCGCCCTCGGGCAGGCCGAGCCGCTGGCGGGCGCGCAGTCGCTGGACCGGGTCGAAGCGGAAGCGGTCCAGGTCGATGCCGTTGGGCACCACCTCGATACGCGGCCCCGGCACGCCCCACCTCTTCAGGCGCTCGGCGACCGTCGGGGACACGGCGACCGTCGACCGGCCCAGGCGCTCGCTGGCGAGATACAGGGCGCGGACCCCGGCGGTGAGGCCCCGGCCCTCCATCTGCGAGTCGCCCAGGGAGTGTTCGGTGGCGACGACCGCCTTCACGCCCGCGATCCGGGCGGCGAGGCGGCCGTAGACGCAGGCGCGGTAGAGGTGGGTGTGGACGAGGTCGTAGCGGCCGGTGCGGATGATCCTGACCAGGCGGGGGAGGGCGGCCAGGTCGCGGTTGCCGGTCATGCCGAGGTGGAGGACGCGCACCCCGTCGGCGGTGAGGCCGGTGGCGACCGCGCCCGGGTTGGTGAGCGTCACGACCTCGCAGTCGACCGGCAAGTGGCGCAGCAGCAGCCGCAGTTGCTGCTCCGCGCCGCCGACGCCGAGTCCGGTGATGATGTGCAGGGCCCTCATGCGAGCCCCTCCACCGGGCGGCGGCGCAGCCGGTGCAGCCGGTACTTGAGGAACAGGCGTACGGCGGTGTCGTTCTGGCCGATGTGGACGCGGGGGAGGGCGTGGACGCCGTTGAGCTCGCCCGGGTCGATGGCGCAGGCGTAGGTGTATCCGGCTTCGCGTACGGCGTCGACGGCGCGGGCGTCGACCGTGCCGTAGGGGTAGCAGAAGCCGTCGACGGCGGTGCCGGTCAACTCGGCCAGTACGGAACGGCTTTCGGCGACCTCGGCCCGCAGCGTGGCGTCGTCCGCCTGGGTGAGGTCGACGTGGGTCAGGCCGTGCGAGCCGATCTCCACACCCTCGGCGGCGGCGTGGCGGATGCCGGCCGCGGTGAGGAGGGGTTTGCGGGGGCCCTCCGGGTCCCATGCGTTGTCGCCGCCGAGTCTGCCCGGGAGGACGAAGAGGGTCGCGCCGCAGTCCCAACGGGCCAGCAGGGGAAGGGCGTTGTCGACGAAGTCGGTGTAGCCGTCGTCGAAGGTGAGACCGACCAGGCCCCGGCCCTCGCCCCGGGCGCGGGCGGCGAGCAGGTCGGCCATGGACACGCCCCGCAGACCGCGCCGCCGCAGCCAACTCAGCTGCTGTACAAGGCGGTCGGGCGTGACCGTGATGCGGTAGGGGTCGTCGGAGCAGTCGCCCACGGAGTGGTACATCGCCACCCACGGGACCGGGCCCGTGACGCGTCTGCCGGTGGTCGGGGAATCAACGGGAGCGACCATGCGAGAGCCTCCGTGTGACGGAACGTACGGATTCCAGTGCGGGTGCGAAGCCCTGGGCGCCCAGGGCCCAGCCGAGCAGGACGAAGACGACGGTGACGGTCGCGCAGCCGACGCTCAGACCGAGCAGCGGCGAGGGCAGCGCGCGGGCCACGAAGGCCCCTGCGACCGTCGCGACCGCCGCCGCGCGCACCGGCCGGCTCAGCTCGATCAGGACCTGCCGGGTGCGGATCGGGACACTGCGCGGGCCCGAACCGCACAGCAGGAGTACGGCGGTGAAGGTGATGCCGGTGGCGTTGGCGACGGCGATGCCGACGACGCCCCAGGGGCCGACCGTCCAGGCGCCGATCCAGGAGGTCACGACGATGCCGGCGGCCATCGCGCCGACCGGGTACCAGGTGGGGCGGCCCGCCGAGAAGTAGGAGCGGACCAGGACGCCGACCAGGGTCTGGCCGAGCAGCCCGAGGGCGTACACGCGCATCACACCGGCCGTCGCGGCGGTGTCGTGAGCGGTGAACGCGCCCCGCTGGAAGAGGAGTTGGATGATCTGCGGGGCGCAGGCGATCACCGTGGCGGCGCCGAGCAGGACCAGGCAGGCGGCGAGGGCGAGGTCGCGCTCCACGCGGTTGCGGGCCTTCTCCGTGTCGCCCTCGGCGAGCGCCCGAGCGACCACCGGGAAGGTGACCGTGCACAGCATCAGCGACAGCACCATCGGCATCTGGGCGACCTTCTGCGCGTAGTTCAGGTGCGAGATGGCGCCGGCCGGGAGGTGGGAGGCGAGGAAGCGTTCGATGAGGACCTGGGACTGACGGCAGAGGGCGAAGAGCAGCACGGTGGCCATCAGGGCGAGGTTCATCGGGCGGGGCTCGGTGGGGCCGGGGGCGGTGCCGGGGCCGGCGGCGGTGGCGATGCCGGTGCCGGTCTCCGGGGTGGTGGGCTTGTGGCTTGTCAACTGGCGCCACAGCGCCGGGAGTTGGGTCAGCACCATCAGGAAGCCGCCGCCGGCCACACCGAGGGCCGCCGACCGTACGCCCCAGTGGGCACCGAAGGTGTACATCCCCGCGATGATGCCGATGTTGTACGCCACGTAGATCGCAGCCGGTGCCACGAAGCGGCGGTGGGCGCGGAGGGCCGCGCTGCAGTAGCCGGCCAGGCCGAAGCTCAGGACGCAGGTCGCGGTGATGCGGGTGCAGCTGATGGCCAGGGCGGGGTGGGGGAGGCCGGGGGCCAGGGCTTCGACCAGGTAGGGGGCCGTCGCGATGAGCAGTGCCGATACCGCGATGAACGCCAGGGTGAGGCGGGGGAGGGTGGCTTTCACCAGGGTGCGGACGGGGTCGCCGGGGGCGCCTTGCGCTCTGCGGGCCAGGGCCATGCTGAACGCGGGGATCAGGGCGAAGGCGAGGCCGTCCTCGATGAGGAGGGTGGCGGCGAATTCGGGGATGGTCCAGGCGACGAGGAAGGCGTCCGTTTCGCTGCCGGCGCCGAAGAGGCGGGCCAGGGCCTGGTCTCGTGCGAGGCCCAGGAGGGAGCCGGTGATGGAGAGCGCGGCGGTGATCAGTGCGGCTTTGGCCAGGAACCGGCGGGATTCTGGGGCCGGGGTGTGTTCTCGCGAGGGGGCTGGGATCAAGGGTGGTTCGGTTGGATGTTGGGTGCTGCGGCGTGGGGGCTGGTCGCGCAGTTCCCCGCGCCCCTTCAGGGCGTTGTCCCCTGGGGCGCTTTCGAAGTGACCCGCCTGCTCGGGAGGCGTCACCGTCATGGGGTCAGGGCCCCTTCGGCGGTTGCGCGGGCCGGAGTCGGCGCCGTGAGCCGCTTCTCCTCGGTCGCTCCCACCAGGGACCACCACGCCGCCACGCCGAACACCACCGCCGTCAGGACTGTCGACGGGCCGCCGATGTCGGCGTACATGAAGTCGATGAGCTGCCAGGTCAGGAGGCCGGTGGAGACCAGGGCGCAGTCGAGGCCGGGGTGGCCGGTGCGGTGGGTGCGGAGGAGGCCGCGCAGTGCGCACACCAGTAGGGCCAGCCAGCTGCCTGCGAGGGTGAGGAGGCCGAGGAGGCCCTGTTCGCTGAGGATCAGGAGGTACATGTTGTGCGGGGAGAGCAGCGGTTGCTTGAGGAAGGCCGCGCCCGCGCCCTCCGTGTCGCTGCCCGAGGACAGGGCCAACGAGGCGTTGCCGTCGCGGTGTTCGGGGAAACCCTTCAACCCGACGCCGGTCAGCGGGTGTTCGCGCCACATCGCGGTGGCCGCCGCCCACATGGTGTACCGGTCGATCACCGACTGGTCGGGCGCGTCGGTGACTTGGGTGATGCTGCTGATCCGCTCCTGGAGCATCGTCGTACCGACGCCGAAGCCGCCGACCAGGACCACGCCCGCCGCCGCCACGGCCGCCGCCACCTTCAGCGCCCGGCGCAGTCCGGCCAGGGCGAGCTGGATCGCGCAGGTTGCCGCTGTCGCGATCCAGGCGCCGCGGCTGAAGGAGAGGGCGAGGGGGATCAGGAGGGCGAAGGCGCAGGACGCGGCAACTGCCCGCTGCCGTACGTCGTTCCGGCCCAGGGCGAGGGCCAGCGCGCAGATCAGGCCGAAGGACACGACCGTCGCCATGCCCATCACGTCGGTCGGTCCGAAGGTGCCCACGGCGCGGATCTCCGCGCCCTGGTACGAGGCGCCGGTCCCGGTGACGTACTGCTTGACGCCGATCGCCCCCTGCCAGCCGGCGAGTGCGACGAACGACCAGGCCAGCAGGCGGAAGTCGCGCCGGTCGCGGACGAGGAGGACCACGGCGGCCGGGACGAGGACGAAGATCTGGAGGTAGCGGCCGAGACCGCTGAGGCCCGCGCCCGGTGAGGACGCGCCCATCGCGGCGATCGACAGGCCCAGGACCGGAAGTCCCATGACCGCTACGGCCGTTGGGGTCAGCGGGCGGCTGCGGTCCCGGAGCAGACGGATCGCGCAGTACAGCACCACCAGGCCGGAGACCGCGTCCGCCGGGCCCGCGCCGCCCTCGCCCGGGACGAGCGGCAGGCCGAGCAGGGCGATCACGGCGACGACGGGCAGGACCGGGGCGAACATGCGCAGGCGGTGGTTCACGGCTCAGCTCCCCGTCGGACGTACGAGCGCGGTCACCGTGCGGGCCAGGATGCAGATGTCCTGCCACAGCGACCAGTTGTCGATGTACGCGTTGTCGAACCGGCAGCGGTCCTCGATCGAGGTGTCGCCGCGCAGCCCGTGGATCTGGGCGAGGCCGGTGATGCCGGTCTGCATCCGGTGGCGGGCCGCGTAGCCGGGGTAGGTCCGGCTGAACTCCGCGACGAAGTACGGGCGTTCGGGGCGTGGGCCGACCAGGCTCATGTCGCCCCGGAACACGTTCCACAGCTGGAGCAGTTCGTCCAGCGAGGTCTCGCGCAGGAAGCGGCAGAAGCGGCTCATCTGATGTTCGCCCGCGACGCTCCAGCGGGTCGCCGCCTCGTGCTCGTCGACCGGGCGGTGGGTGCGGAACTTGAGGAGCGTGAAGGGGCGGCCGTCCTTGCCGATGCGCTCCTGGCGGAAGACGACGCCGGGTCCGTCGGTGAGGCGCAGGACCGTCGCGCAGAGGAGGAGGAGCGGGCTGACCAGGAGGAGCAGGGTGCCCGAGGTCAGGACGTCCAGGGTCCGCTTGCCGAGGCTGCCTCGTCTGCGGGAGCCCAACTCCAGCCGCCTGCAGGCGAATCCGGCGAGCTGGTCGCGCATCTCGTACGAGGGCGAGTCGGCGTCGACCTCCCAGACCGTGCAGCCCGACTCCGCCAACGCCCGCAGCAGCGGCCCGCGTTCGGACCGTACGGAGGGATGCACGGTGAGGACGGCCCGGACGCCGTTCTGGATGAGGGCGCGCTCGACCTCCTCGCCGGTGGTCAGGACGGGCAACCCCTCGGTGCCGTCCGGGTGTTCGGCGACGATCCCGACCGGCTCGACCCCGCACTTCGGGTGCCGCAGCACCGCGGCGGCCACGCGCTGCGCGGTCGTCGCGGGGCCGATCACCAGGGCGGTGCGGGGGCGGCTGAGCAGGGTCTTGCGGCGGCGCAGGTGCACCGCGCCGCGGGTCACGCAACCGGTCGCCGTCTGGAGGGCGAAGCCCAGCAGCAGGGTGCGTGCGGACAGCGCGCGGTCGGGCGCGTAGGCCGCGGTGAGGGTGCCGAGCGCGAGCCACGCGACCGCGATCCGCCCGCAGACGGCGGGCAGTTCGTCGAGCACCCGCGGCACGGCCCGGGGCACATGCGGGCGCAGCAGTATCGACCCGGCGATCAGCAGCGCCACCAGCAGCGGCCGGCGCTGGCCGCCGGTCAGCGCGAGGGCGCCCACCAGGGCGGCGGTGAGGTCCGCGCCGAGCAGCGGCAGCGGTGAGGCCGGCCGCGCGGCCGGGCGGCGGACCGGGAACCGGAAACCGCCGCCGGTGCGGCGGGGGATGACCGAGACGTTCGAGAATCCGTGGTCCCGTGGCTGTCCGCCGGGGGAGGGGACGGTGCTTTCCGCGGTCACGAGTGGATGGACTCCCTGCACTCGGTGGGCACGACCGGCTCGGCGCCGAGCAGATCGCGGTAGACGTCCGCGACCGCCTCGGCGGCGTGCCGCACGTCGTGCGTGGACTGGACGTACCGGCGCCCCTGGTGGCCGAGGGACTCGCGCAGCAGCGGGTCGAGCAGCAGCTCGGCGACGGCCCCGGACAGCACCGCCGGGTTCTCGGCCGGAACCAGACAGCGCGGGGCGAGTCCGGGGGGCAGGCTCTCGCGGGCGCCGGCCACATCGGTGACGACGACGGGGCGCCCGCAGGCCATCGCCTCCAGCGGGGCCAGCGCCATGCCCTCCCAGCGCGAGGGCAGCACCACCAGGTCGGCGGCCTGGTACCAGGGCACGGCATCGGCGACGGCGCCCGCGAACAGCACGGATTCCGGGGCGAGTTGACGCAGCGCGGCCCGGTCGGGTCCGTCGCCGACGAGCACGAGCCGCGCCGTCGGAACCCGCCGGACCACCTCGTCCCACGCGCTCAGCAGGACGTCCTGGCCCTTCTGCCGGCACAGCCGCCCCACGCACACCACCAGCGGCGCCGCCGGATCGACCCCGGCGAGCTGCTCGATCCCGGCCCGTACGGTGTCGACGGCGGCCGGGTGGAAGCGCCCGGTGTCGATGCCGTTCGGGATCACGCTCCAGTGGCCCCGGACCCCGGCCCGCAGTCCGGTCGTGCGCTCCGCCTCGCTCACGCACACCGTCCGGGTGGCCCACCGCGCGCCCCACCGCTCCCAGCCGACGGCGAGCGCGGCGGTGACCCCGCCGACCGCCTCGAACGACCAGGCGTGCGGCTGGAACACGGTCGGGATCCGCCCCCGCACGGCGAGCCGCCCGGCCAGCCCGGCCTTCGCGCTGTGCGCGTGCACCAGATCGGGCCGCACCTCCGCGACCACCCGGGCGAGCCGCCGCACCTCGGAGACGAGCGCGGGACCAGGCGACCGCGTGGCCTCCCACAGTCGTACGTCGGCGCCGAGCGCTCTGACCCCGTCCGCGAGCGAACCGCCGTCGGGGCACGCGACCGTGACGTGCAGACCGGAGGCGAGCTGGGCCCGCGTCAGATCCGTGACGACCCGGGCGACCCCGGCGTCCACGGGCTGGGCGAGGTGCAGGACCCGTGGCCGAGGGTCGGTTGCTGGCTGGTGCATTGCGCGGTTTCCTCGCTCACGGGTGGCGCTCGGGACTGCGGGCGGGAACGCGCCTCACTGCTGGGCGTCGACGGCGACGAAGAGCGCCCCGAACCACGCCGCGTCCCGCTGGGAAACGAGCCGGAAGGCCAGCTGGTCACCGCCCGGTCGCAGCGCCTTGCCGAGATCGAACACATCGGAGTCGTAGCCGAGCGTGTTCGCATACGCGGGCGCACGCTCCGAAGGCGCCGCCCCCGGCTCGCTGATCGTGGAATTCAGCACGTCGTCACGGGGATTGGCGCCGTCACCGAGCGGCACGGCGTTCGTACGACCGGTCGAGAGCGTGAGCGAATCCCCGGTGCGGCCGCGATCTCCGTTGTACGCCACCACGCCCGCGCGTCCCCCGGCGTGCGCGGGCGTGTGGGGCGCGCGCAGCCGGATCTCCGCGCCGGTACGGGAGTTCAGCGTGTCGAAGCCGTCCCACAGCTCCAGTCGGCGCAGCGGCTCCTGCGGCTGCTCGTACGCCACGACGAGCGTCCAGCCGCCCCAGGCGCCGGCCGCCGACTTCCCCATCGCCGTGTTGATCTGGGCCACGGTGTAGAGGCCAGGACCACTCGCCCGGACCAGCTTGGTGACGTCCGCCGAGGCCTGGAACGCGTCCGCGCCGCCCGCCACCCGGTGTCCGACGACCGTGTCCGCGCGCACCGCCTTGTACGCGCCGCCGGGCTCCGCGACCAGCACCCGCCCGTTGTCCTTGGGCGGCTTCTGCTCGCCCACGCGGAGGTTGCCGCCCCAGTACAGGCGCGCGTACGTGGCCCGGGCGCCCTCGGGCAACCGGACCTCCGCGCGCGAGGAGTTGTAGGTGTTCGGGTCGCGGTCGACGTCGACGTAGAACATGTCGAAGTCGCCGTTCACCGCCGTCTGTCCTTCGCGTACGGCCGGGCAGGCGGCCGAGGTCGTGCGGCAGCTGATGGAGGTGTTGGCCGCGCGGACGATGCCGCCGTGTTGGAGCGCGGAAAAGCGCTGGGTGAACGGGACGCGCCCCGCCTCGGCGGGCGGGGCGGACGCTCCGGAGGCGGCCGGGGCCCAGATCGTGGCGAGGGCGAGAGCGCCCGTCGACGCCCGGCGCAGCAGCGGACCCAGGGAATTGCGCATGACCGGAGTTGCCCTTTCGGGAAGCACGGCCCCTATGTGCGATTTGCTGGCTATAGGGGTACTTCGGGAGGTGCGCAACTCTAGTGGCTATCCGGATTAATCCGGCGAAACGTGACAAGTGTGTCGGAATGGTGAAGTTCGGCCTTGTCGCGGATCACCCCATTGGCGGCACAACCCCTGTGGGCGCCGCGCGTTGACACAGCGCCGGGCATCCCCGCCCGGATGTTTGTTTCAACCCCAAGGAGCACCTCTCCATGTCGCGTATCGCGAAGGGCCTGGTCCTGACCTCCGTTGCCGCCGCCGCCATGGCGGGCACCGCCGGCATCGCCGCCGCGGACAGCGACGCGCACGGCGCTGCCGCCCACTCCCCGGGCGTGCTGTCGGGCAACGTCGTCCAGGTCCCGGTTCACATCCCGGTCAACGTCTGCGGCAACACCGTCAACGTCATCGGCCTGCTGAACCCGGCCTTCGGCAACACCTGCGTCAACGACTGACGTCCGCGCGCATCACTTCGGCCGGCCGTTCTCCCGTGGTGTCTCCACGGGGGGACGGCCGGTCGGCGTTCGGCGGTGTTGCCCCGAATGGGCGGTAGCGGCGCCGGTCCGGCGCTTCGGTCTTGACATGGCCCTCACCAGGCACGACGTCGACCGTACGGCTGACGGGCGGTCACTCGGCGCGTTCGACCGGTTGCAGATGGTGGTGAGCGCTTTCACGGTGGGCTCAAGATCCGAAGCACCACCGAAAGGAACACCCCCATGCGTGGTCTGCCCGCACGGCGCATCGCGTCCTCCGTACTCTGTGCCACCGTCCTGGTCGGAATCGCCGGCCCCGCGGCCGTCGCCGCCGACAACGACTCGGCGCGGAAGCACGTCCACGCCGCGTCGAGCGTGCCGGTCCCTGGAGCTGACGGGCTGCTCGCCCAGGTCAAGGGCCTCGGCGACACCGCCGGCGTGCTCACCCCTGTCACCGACCTGCTGAACCAGGTGCTGAAGGCCGACAACGGCCAACTCTCCGCCGACCAGGCGCAGAAGCTCGGCGACACCGTCAACCAGGCCGTCGCCAAGATCACCGCGGCGGCGCCTGCCGCTCCGGCGGTCCCGGCGGTTCCCGCGGCGCCGGCCGTGCCCGCCGTACCCGCTGTTCCCGCCACGCCCGCGCTGCCCGCCACCCCCGCGCTCCCCGCGACGCCGGCCCTGCCCGGGCTCCCGAAGAGCGGCGACGACTCCAAGGGCAGGGCCAAGGCACCCACCGACCTCGCCGGTGACGCCCTCGCCTCCCTGCAGAAAGCGGTCGCCACGCTGCTCGCGGCGGTCACGTCCGGCGATGTCTCCGGGGTCGTCCCGGCGGTCACCGGTGTGGTGACGGGCCTCGTCAACGTGGTCGCGGCCACGCTGCTCGGCGCCGGACTGCCCGCACCGAGCCTGCCCGGTCTGCCGTCGCTGCCGTCGACGTCCTCGCTCCCGGCGGTGCCCGCGGTCCCGGCCGCTCCGGCGCTGCCCGCGCTTCCGGGAGTGTGACGCGAACGGCCGTAGAGAAGTCGCAGAACAGTCTGCGGAGTCGTCCGTAGAGCAGTCGTAGAACGGCCGTCGGGCCGGTCCTTTTCGGGATCGGGTCGGCGGCCTTTTTCGCTGTACGGCCCTTTCGTATGAGGATGGGAAACGCCGATGAGACACCCGCTGCATTCGAGTGGGGCAGCAGAAACTTTCTGCGCACGGGGTTTCCGGCCAGGCCGGAACTCGTTACACACGGCGACAGAATTCCCTCTGGTGACATGAGTTGCCGAAGAAAGGAACGCGATGAAGTCCCTGAAGGCTGCCGCTGTCGTTGCCGGGTCGCTCGCCATCGCCGGTGCCGCCGCGCCCGCGTTCGCCTACAGCCCCGCCGACGTGACGCCCACCAGCCTCACCGGCGCCGTCAACACCCTCACCAGTGGTCAGCTCCAGCCCGCCGACGTGATGCCGCTGCAGCACCAGTCGGACGCGCTCGACACCGAGAACAAGGGCTCCGCGCTCAACACCGTGAAGGGTGCGACCGCCGCGCTGAACCAGCACAACCCGCTGCTCGGCGGTCTGCCGCTGCAGGGCTGAGTCTCTCCGGTGGTGTTCGAGGGGCGTCGAGAGGCGTCCCTCGTTCGTGTGGCGGGTCGCCCGCGCCATCGGCCGGACGGGTGAGAAGGCGTCCGGTGGCCTTCCGGCCCGTCGATAAGGTCGCGCGGTGACCTCAACCTCAAGCGAAACGCGCCCCTTCCGCGTCGCCGACCTCGGCACCCTCGTCGTCCTGGCGTGGAGCGGCGAGGCCCCCGACGGGGACATGCCCTACCTCCTCGCCTACACCCTGGGCGACGCCGCGGACGGCCCCGAGGCCGCCACCGCCGCCGTGGAACGGCTGCTGACCGACAACGGGCTCCCGGTCGGCGGCAACGTCGTCGACGGCGCCACCAAGCCCAGCCTGCCGATCACCATGCTCGTCGAGGGCGGGCAGGCCGTCCTCAACATGCCGCAGCTCAACGCCCAGTGCGTGCCGCCGCCCGAGTGGATCGCGGCGGTCGGCGAACGCGGCTTCGCCTACCTCGTGTTCACCACCCGCCCGTGGCCCGAGGCCCGACCCGGCAAGCCCGTCACCCCCGAGGCGCTGGCCGAGTTCGCCGGTTCCGAGGACACCCTGAACGCCGCCGCGCACATCATCCTGCCCGCCCGCAGCCTGCGCGGCTGACGACCGGACAGCGGGCGGGAATTGTCGGTTCCGGCCCGCTGGCGGGAATTCGGGAAAACTGGAAAAGCTGACTACTACGGCACTCGGGGGAATCTTGAACTGTTGTCCTTCCCGGCCTCGTTACCCGGTCGGCACGCAGAGCCTCAGAACGTAGAGCTCGGCACGTAGAGCCTCAGCACGCAGAGCCTCCGAATTCCGAAAGGGACCGTACTCGAGATGAAGTCGACCACCCGAGGAACCATCGCCGCCGTCATCACGGCCGTGGCGGCCGCGGCCGGCGCCGCCGCCACCCCCGCCGCCGCGCTCGGCACGGTTCCCGTGCCCGTGCCGCTGGGGGGCGCGGAGAGCGCCCTCGGCATGGAACTCCCCAAGCTGGGCGGGGAGATCCCGGTGCCCATGCCGGGCTCGCCCGAGGGCCCGCGCTATGTCGAGGGCCGGCTCATCCCGGAGCACGCGCTGCCCCAACTCCCGGTCCACGGCGGCCTGCCCGGCATCGGCCTGCGCGCACCGCTGCCGCACGTCCTCGGCGACGGCTTCGACCACCTCGGCGTCACCACGCCCGCCTCCGACCTGCGCACGGTGGCCCCGGGCCTGGCCCTGGACGTCCCGCTGACCCCGCCCAACCCCGACAACTTCGGCCTCCCGGACCTGAAGGCGCCGCAGGTGGGCGTCCTGGCACCGGTCCTGCAGACCGTGCCGGGGGCGGACCTGGTGACGGGCGCCGGCCTGTAGGCCGTAGCCACCAGTGGACAAGGGCCCGGGTCCGGCGACCCGGGCCCTTCCGCATGCCGGGGTGCTGCGGACGGTGACCGTGCGGGGTGTCGGACGGTTAGCCCCTCGAACGAGCCGGACGGACGAGGGAGTTGGCCATGAGTGTGAGCGTCGGTGGAGTGTCCGTGGGCCGGGATTCGGCGAGACCGGGACCGGTGCGCAGAACGCGGCGGGAGGCGCTGCGCGGGGTGTTCGGAGCCGCCCTCGCCGTGGCCCTGGTGCCCGTCGTCGCGGCCTCCCGGCCCACCCGCTCCGGCGAGGACCCCGGGGACACCGCCTTCGACGAGACGTACCGGGGCCGCCGTATCCGAGGTGTCCTCAGGGACGGCTGGCAGGTGACGGTCGACGGCAGGCCGCTGCATCTCATGCGCCGCGCCGACGGCACCTGGCTGAGCATGGTCGACCACTACCGCTCGTATCCCACCGCGCTGGAGGCGACCCGCGCGGCCGTCGACGAGCTGAGCCCCGGGCGTGAACTGCGCGAGGCGGACGGCTCGATGAGGCAGATGCACATGGGGGGAGACCATGGCGTACACGCGTAAGGACGTCAGCACACTCACGGCCGCCGAGAAGCGGCGGTTCGTGGCCGCGATGCTGGAGGTCAAACGGCGGGGCGAGTACGACGAGTTCGTGCGCACCCACATCGAGTACTTCGTGCCCGACGGGGAGTACGGACTGCGCTCCGCGCACATGGCGCCCTCCTTCCTGCCCTGGCACCGGCAGTTCCTGCTGGACCTGGAGCGGGCGCTGCGCAAGGTCGACTCCTCGGTGACGGTGCCCTATTGGGACTGGACGCGGGACCGCGGCGCGACCGCCCTGCCCTGGACCAAGGACCTGCTCGGCGGCACCGGGCGCCGCTCGGACCACCAGGTGACGACCGGGCCGTTCGCCTACGCGGCGGGCAAGTGGAAGATCACGGAGAACATCACCGACGAGCCGTACCTCACCCGGGACCTGGGCCGCGCCGGCGCCCCGATCGCGCTGCCTACGAAAAGCGATCTCGACGGGGCGCTCGCCGACCCCGTCTACGACATCCCGCCCTGGGACTCGACCTGCCGCACCGGGTTCCGCAACCGGCTCGAAGGGTGGGGCACCGGGTCGGGCAGCGCGTCCTGGCGCAACCACAACCGGGTCCACAAGTGGGTCGGGGGCGTGATGCTCGGCGGCGCCTCCGTCAACGACCCGGTGTTCTGGCTGCACCACGCGTTCATCGACCTCCAGTGGACGCGCTGGCAGAACAGGCACCGCGGCGCCCGCTACCTCCCGGCGAAGCCGCCGGGGCCGGGCGACGACCAGGAGGGGCGGATCGTGGCACGGCAGCAGCGGATGCCGCCGTGGGACGTGACACCGGAGCAGTTGGAGGACGTCGGCGGCGTCTATCGCTACGCCTGACCGGCGGGCGCGGAGAGTTGGGAGACACGGGGAGAGCCCCGGCGCCTGAGGTGCCGGGGCTCTTCGCGTACGTCCGTCCGCGCGTGCGGTCGGATCAGTGGCCGTAGCCGTTGTCGCCGTAGCCGCCCGGGCCGGGGTGACCGCCCTTGCCGTGGCCGCTCACGTTGGCGCAGGTGTTGCCGAAGGCCGGGTTCAGCAGGCCGATCACGTTGATGGTGTTGCCGCAGACGTTGACCGGGATGTGGACCGGGACCTGCACGACGTTGCCCGACAGGACGCCGGGCGAACCGACGGCCGCACCCTGCGCGCCCGCGTCCGCCATGGCCAGGCCGGCGCCGCCGAGCGCCACAGCACCCGTGCCGAGGGCGACCACGGCCGCCTTCGCGATGCGAGACATCACGTTCTCCTTTGGTTCGAGGAGTGCGACGGCAGGACTCGCCACCGCACTTCGAGTTCAACGCGGCGGCGCATGGCTGGTAACGGCGACAGCGCCGCGATCACCTTTTTGAACAGGACTTCGAGCGCCGGGCGCGGACGTTCGACGGCCGGAAATTCGGTGCCCCGGGCGGGTGGGTGTCCACTAACCTCCCGGCATGGCAACCGACCAACTGTTCCGTCTGTTCGCCGAGCAGAACCGGGTGCGTGCCTTCGCGGCGGTGGCCCTGGGCGCGGAGACCTCCGAGCAGGTCGCCGAGGTGGCGGGCCTGACCCCGAAGGGCACGGCCGTCGCCTTGCTCAAGCTGCGCGAACAGGGCGTGCTGAAGACCATGGACGACGGCGAACTGCGCGTCGACTACGACCTGTTCAGGAAGCTCGCGCGGCAGGGCGAGGAGCCCGCCGACGAGAGCCCGGTCACCGGCGACGAACACACCGACATGATCCTGCGCACCTTCGTCCGGAGCGGCCGGCTGGTCCGCCTCCCGGCCCAGTGGGCCCGCAAGCAGGTGGTGCTCCAGTACATCGCCGAGCAGACCTTCGCCCCCGGCGTCGAGTACCCCGAGCGGATCGTCAACGAGAAGCTGCGCGCCTGGTGCGAGGACGGGGAGGTCGACCATGTGACGCTCCGCCGGTACCTGGTGGACCTGCGCCATCTGCGCCGCAGCGAGGGCGTCTACCGGCGCCTCACGGAGGCGTGACCGCCGTCCGGTTCCACGGCAACTGCCGTATGGGCGACCGGTTTTGGGGCGGCGGCCAGCGGGGCCTACGGCAGCTGTCGTACGGGTGAACCCGCCAGGTAGGTCTGGATGTTCTCGACGGCCTGGCCGTAGTACGTCGTGTAGTTGGCGTGCGACACATAGCCGAGGTGGGGGGTCGCGAGCAGGCGGGGTGCCGTGCGGACCGGGTGGTCGGCGGGGAGGGGTTCGAGGTCGAAGACGTCGAGTCCGGCGCCGGCGATACGGCCCTCCTGGAGGGCGGCGAGCAGGGCGTCCTGGTCGACGATCGCCGCGCGCGAGGTGTTGATCAGGTACGCGGTGGGCTTGAGGAGGGCGAGTTCGGCGGGGCCGAGGAGACCGCGGGTGCGGTCGCCGAGGGCGAGGTGGACCGACACGAAGTCGCCGTCCGCGAGCAACTCCTCCTTGGACGCGGCGAGTTGTACGCCGATCTCGTCCGCGCGCTCCTTCGTGAGGTGCTCGCTCCACGCGGTGACGCGCATGCCGAAGGCCAGGCCGATGCGGGCGACCCGGCTGCCGATCCTGCCGAGGCCGAGCAGTCCGAGGGCGCGGCCGTGCAGGTCGGCGCCGACTGTTTGCTGCCAAGGGCCGCCCGCGCGCAGGGAGTTGCTCTCCTCGACGATGCCGCGGGCCAGGCCCAGCAGCAGGGCCCAGGTCAGTTCGACGGGCGGGGCCGAGGAGCTGGCCGTACCGCACACGGTGACGCCGTGCGCCTCGGCGGCGGCGTAGTCGATGACCGTGTTGCGCATGCCGGAGGCGATCAGCAGCCTCAGCCGGGGGAGTCGTGCGAACAGCGAGGCGGGGAAGGGGACGCGCTCGCGCAGGGTGACGACGATGTCGGCGGTGGCGAGGGCGGCGGCCAACTCGCCCTCGTCGTCGAGGTGTTCACGCAGGCTCACGACCTCCACGGTGTCCTCGACGAGCGACCAGTCGGCGAGTTCGGTCGCCACGTTCTGATAGTCGTCGAGGACAACACAGCGCAGGGGCACGGCGGTTCGGTTCCTTCGGTCGGGTCCGGGATCGCTACTCCCTCCGAACGCTACTTCTTCACTTCTTCGCGAGGGAGATCGCCCTGCGGGTCGGGCGGCCCAGGGCCCAGAAGAGGACGCCGAGAAGGATGAAGGCGGCGAGCGGTACGGCCTCCGTGAGGAGGTACTGCCAGCGCTCGGCGTGGGTCCAGCCGTCCGGGAGGTAGTTGGCGCCGAACCACTGGTCGCCGAGTCCGGGGGCGATCAACTGCACGCTGGCGAACAGGATGAGCACGGTGAGGACCACGCTGATGGTGCGGGGGAAGGGCGCCTTGTAGGGGCGGGGGACGTCCGGGGCCTTGCGGCGCAGTACCGCGAGGGCCGGGAAGATGCCCAGGTAGCTGATGAGCGTGGTGGAGATGGCGAGGCCGAGGACGGCGCCGAAGAGCTTGGCCGCGCTGCCGTGGGTGAGCTGGTGGGCCAGGACCAGGACCAGGGTGGAGACCAGCCCGCTGAGGATGTTGACCCGGACCGGTGTCCCGAACCGGCTGGAGATGACGCCGAGGAAGCGGGGCGCGGCGCCGTCGTAGCCGGAGACGGCGAGGGCGCGGTCGGAGCCCATGACCCAGGTGACGCCCGAGGACAGCACCGTGAGGATGAAAAGGACCGCCGCGATGTCCCCGAGGACCGTGCCGGCGCCGCTGCTGGTGACCGTGCCGTCGGCGGCCACGTCGCCGCCGTAGACGGTGAAGACCTGGCGGATCGCGTCGAGGAAGCCGCCGAGGCCGGTGATGGCCTTGACCGGCAGGACGAGCAGGATGCCGAGGATGGGGAGGGCGTAGAGGAGTACGGAGAGGGCGGCGCTGCGGAAGATCGCGAACGGGACGTCCTTCTGGGCGTCGGTCATCTCGTCGCCGGCGGTGTTGGGCAGTTCGAAGCCGACGTAGTTGAACATCAGCACGGGCACGAGGCCGACGAAGCCCACGTACGTCGGTGAGAAGTCGCCGGGGCCGAAGCCGTGCAGGCCGTGCTGGATGCCGTAGACGACGACCGTGATGGTGAACAGGCCGAGCAGGACGAAGCGGCTCCAGGCGCCGATGGTGGGGATCCACTTGCCGACGTCGAAGGAGAGGATCGCGGCGAGGACGCCCACCCAGATGAAGACGAGGGCGAAGACGTAGAAGGCCGGGGTGCTCAGGTCCTTGCCGTCGTTGAAGAAGGTGGTGAAGGCCGTGACGGCGGAGACGGCGAGGGTGCCGCCGAGCCACACCGGGTTGGTGATCCAGTACAGGAAGTTGTTGACGGCGCCCGCGAGGCGGCCGAAGGCCCGGCTGGTCCAGATGTAGGGGCCGCCCTCCTCGGGGAACGCGGCGCCGAGCTCGGCGGTCAGCAGCGCGGAGGGGATGAAGAACACCGCGGCCAGCACGATGAGCCAGGTGAACGCCTCGGCGCCGGAGGAGGCGACCGTGCCGATGGTGTCGACGCCGACGATCGTGCAGAGGAGGAAGAAGAGGATGTCGAAACGGCCGAAGTGCTTGCGCAGCTTCTGCCGCTCCGATTGGGCCGATGCCGACGTCCCGGCCGGCTCGGAAGCGATCTGACCAGCGGCCACGGGGGCTCCTGCGGGGGTGCGGAGGGGCGGGATTCGGCCAATGATCCGATGCCCTCACAAAAGCCCACAAGTGTTCGGACACAAGTCTTGACCATTACGTATCCACTCGGACGTAACGGAAATCGTGCCGAAACATGGCGGCCTGTTCGGCGCGCGAAAAAGGGGCCGACGCCGCGGCGTTCCGCTCGCGGTTCGGTGCTGGGGAAGAAGGGTGGTGGCGCCCCCGGCAGGACTCGAACCTGCGGCCAAGCGCTTAGAAGGCGCCTGCTCTATCCACTGAGCTACGGGGGCCGGGTGTGGTGGCCTCGGTCGTGGTGTGCCCCGGTGTGAGCCGGGCCGTGACGGTGCCGGGGACAAGGATAGGGCTCCCGGGTCCTTGTCCCTGTTGCTTCCCCTCCGTGGCTCGATGTGGAGGTTCGGTGAAGCGGTCCTGATAATCGCAGGCAGGTACGAATCGTGCATCGCTTTTGGTGTCCGGCGCCACGGGTGTTGTGCACTCGTTATGCCTGGACTGTGCCCTTGCCCCAGTCATCCCTTCCGTCCGTTGTGTTCCGTCGGCGCGCAGGCATGCGCATATGCTTCAGAATTCCCCCAAAATTGGGCATTCTTCACATGTGGTGACCTTGGACGTACGGCCTCAGCTGCTCGACGCACTCTCCGCCCTGCGCGACCGTGTCGCCGCCGCACGCTTCCCGCTGCCCCTGGCGGGGGCTCCACGCGCGCGTGCCAATCGCGACGAACTGCTCGCCCAGCTCGACGACTATCTGGTGCCCCGCCTGAAAGAGCCCGAAGCACCCCTGCTGGCGGTGGTCGGCGGTTCCACCGGGGCGGGGAAGTCCACCCTCGTCAACTCCCTTGTGGGACGCCGGGTCAGCGAGGCCGGCGTGCTGCGGCCGACGACCCGTACACCGGTGCTGGTCTGCCACCCGGAGGACCATCACTGGTTCAGCGGGATGCGGGTCCTGCCCGACCTCACGCGCGTGTGGGTGCCCCATCAGGACCCGGGGGACGAGTTGCTCCTCCCCGGTGAGGACGGCATGCGCGTGCTGCGGATCGAGACCGCCGACACCCTCCCGCGCGGAGTCGCCCTCCTGGACGCGCCCGACATCGACTCCCTGGTGGCCGACAACCGGGTGCTGGCCGCCGAACTGATCTGCGCCGCCGACATCTGGGTCATGGTCACCACCGCCGCCCGCTACGCCGACGCCGTGCCCTGGCATCTGCTGCGCACCGCCAAGGAGCACAACGCGACCCTGGTCACCGTGCTCGACCGGGTGCCCCACCAGGTGGTGTCCGAGGTGTCCCGACAGTACGGCGCCCTGCTCGCCAAGGCCGGCCTCGGGGACGTGCCCCGCTTCACGGTGCCCGAACTGCCCGAATCCGCCTGGGGCGGTGGGCTGCTTCCGGCCAGTGCCGTGGCGACACTACGGAGTTGGCTCGTGCAGCAGGTCCAGGACCCGGGCGCCCGGCACCGGGCGATGGCCCGCACGGCCTACGGCGTCCTCGACTCGCTCAAGTCGCGGATGCCCGAACTCGCCAGCGCCGCCGCCGCCCAGTACGCCGCCGCGCTCCGGCTCACCGCCGCCGTCGACGGGGCGTACGACAGCGAGCACGCGCGTGTGCGGGGGCGGTTGCAGGCCGGGGCCGTGCTCGCCGGGGACGCGTTGAAGCGCTGGCGCGCCTTCCCGCTCGACTGTTCCGCGGGTGAACTCCTCGACGCCCTCGCGGAGAGCCTCGCCGCCCTGCTGCTGTGCGGCGTCACGGCCGCCGACGAGCGCGTCGACGACGCCTGGCGGCGCGAACCGGCCGCAGGCGCCCCCGAACTCACCGACCGCGACGCCTCGTTGGAGAGCGCGGAGCACCGGATCGGGATGGCCGTACGACGCTGGCGGCGCGAACTGGAGGAGTACGCCGAGGAGGAGGTCGCCGACCTCGACCGGAGCGTCGCGCCCGATCCCGAGGTGGTCGCCGCCCTGGTCGCCACCGCGCTGCTGGGCGGGCGCAGGGCGCGGTCCGCGGGCGAGGGGCTCGCCGAACGGATCGGTGCCCACGGCGCGTTGCGGCTGCGCGACCGCGCCGGGCGACTGCTCAACGACCACCTGGACCGGGTCGTGCACACCGAGCGCGAACGACGGCTCGCCCCGCTCGACGCCCTCGACGTGCACCCCGAACCCCAGGCCGAACTCATCGCCGCGCTGTCCGTACTGCAGAAGGAGAGGTGACCGGTGACTGCCGTCACTGACCAGGACCACACGGACGAGATGGATCACGCCGATCACACCGACCGTGCCCAGCACGCCGATGCCTCCCCTGTAGAGGGCGGTTCAGTGGAAACCTTCGGAAACCGTCCCCCCGTAGAGGACGTGCCGGACGCGCAGAACGCGGCGGAAGCGGGTGACCTGGAGGACGTCGACGACCACGCGCGCGTGCCGGCCGACACCTCTGGTCGTACGGAGTCCAAGGCGGCCGCGGGTCCGACGAACCTCACGGACCCCACCGACCCCGAGGAAGCGACGGGCTCCTGGGACGACGGGCTGATCGCGCGGCGGGTCAACGAGACCACCGCCGCGCAGCAGGCCGCCGCCGTGGAGATCAGGGCCTCCCGCGCGCAGGCGGCGCACACCGCGCACGCCGTGCAAGCCGCGCACGTCCCCGCCCCGTTGGCGTACGACGGGCCGCTACGGTCCCGTCTCGACGCGCTGCGGGAACTCGTGGGGCTCTCCCGCACCCGGCTCGACAGCGGGACCCTCGCGGAGGCGGGGCGGGTGCTGGACGAGGCCGCCGCGCGGCGCAGGCTCTCCGGGCAGCACACCGTGGTCGCCATCGCGGGCGCCACCGGCAGCGGCAAGTCGCAGCTCTTCAACGCGCTCGCCGGAGTGCCCATTTCGGAGACGGGCGTACGACGGCCCACCACCGCCGCGCCCATCGCGTGCAGCTGGAGTGACGGCGCGGCCACCCTCATCGACCGGATCGGCATCCCGGGACGGCTGCGCCGACGCCCGCTGCAGAGCGCCGAGATGGAGGCCCAGTTGCGCGGGCTCGTCCTGATCGACCTGCCCGACCACGACTCGGCGGCCGTCGCGCACCGCGAACAGGTGGACCGGGTGCTCGCGCTCGTCGACGCGGTCATCTGGGTCGTCGACCCGGAGAAGTACGCCGACGCGATCCTCCACGAGCGCTATCTGCGGCCGATGGCGGGCCACGCGGAGGTCATGTTCGTCGTCCTCAACCAGATCGACCGGCTCCCCGGGGAGGCCGCCGACCAGGTCCTCGACGATCTGCGGCGACTGCTCGACGAGGACGGGATCGCCCTGGGGGAGTACGGCGAACCCGGCGCGACCGTGCTCTCCCTGTCGGCGCTCACCGGGGACGGCATCCCCGAACTGCGCGAAGTTCTGGGCCAGTTCGTGGCGGATCGTGGAGCTGCCGCACGGCGAATTTCAGCCGATGTCGACGCGGCGGCCTGGCGGCTGCGCCCCGTCTACGCGACCGGGCGGCGCACCGGGCTCAGCGAGGAGGCGCGGGACGAGTTCGCCGCGCGGCTCGCGGACTCCGTGGGCGCGACCGCGGCGGGCGAGGCGGCCGAACGCGCCTGGCTGCGCAACGCCAACCGGGCCTGTGGCACGCCCTGGCTGCGGCTGTGGCGCTGGTACAACGACCGGCGCGAGCCGACCACCGGCCGACTGCCGATCCGCGCGCAGGCGGACGAGGAGGCCACGGCACGCCAGCGCGTCGAACAGGCGGTCCGTACGGTCGCCGACCGGGCCTCCGGCGGGCTGCCGACGCCGTGGGCGCAGGCGGTGCGGGAGGCGGCCGTACGCGGGTCGCAGGGGTTGCCCGAGGCGCTGGACGAGCTGGCGGCGCGGGCCGGGCTGCCGGTGGGACGGCCGCCGCGGCCGGGGTGGTGGCCGGCGGCCGTGCTGGCGCAGGCGTCCATGACGATCCTCCAAGTCGTCGGCGGGATCTGGCTGTTGGGCCAGATCATCGGGTTCATGGCGCCGAACCTGGGGGTGCCGGTGCTGCTGATGGTGGCCGGCATCATCGGCGGCCCGCTCGTCGAGTGGAGCTGTCGGATGGCGGCCCGCGGCCCCGCCCGGCGCTACGGCCTCGACGCCGAGCGGCGACTGCGGGAGGCCGCGGCGGGCTGTGGACGGGCGCGGGTGCTCGATCCGCTGGCCGCGGAGCTGCTGCGGTACCGGGAGGTGCGGGAGCAGTACGCGCGGGTCACGGGGGCGGGCGTCGGGGCCGGGTGAACTTCGGTCCGAACGTCGTTCCCTCGTGCGGGTGACGAGGTTTTCCACAGGTGGGCGGTGGTCCACAGCGCTCGGCGGGCCCGGCTCGGCGGAGGCAGTCTGACTGCAGCCGTACGGGACGGGCCCGTACGCGTTTCCGCCCGGCCCCGCGGGGCCGGGTCAGGGAGGGACACGCGATGAACGAGACGATGGTGTGCGCGGTCGGGAACGTGGCGACCCAGCCGATCTACCGGGACCTGGCGGCGGGGCCGTCGGTGCGCTTCCGGCTGGCGGTGACCGCGCGCTACTTCGACCGCGAGAAGAGTGTGTGGACGGCCGGCCACACCAGCTTCTTCACGGTGTGGGCCAACCGCCAACTGGCCACGAACGTGGCGGCGTCGCTGTCGGTCGGCGACCCGATCGTCGTCCAGGGCCGGCTGAAGGTGCGCACGGAGGTACGCGAGGGACAGCCGAACTGGTCCTCGGCGGACATCGACGCCGTGGCGATCGGCCACGACCTGGCGCGCGGCACCTCGGCCTTCCGCCGGGCCAACAGGCAGGAGACGACGGCCTCCCCACCTCGGTCCGAGCCCAACTGGGAGACGCAGGGCGGGGATTCGGCCGTGGATTCGTCCGCCGATTCGGCGCCCTCCGACCAACAGCTCGCGGAGTCGCTCGCGGTGACGTGATGTCAGTGAATGCCCCGAGCTGATCGAACTGCGGCTTATCGATGAATGCGCTCCGAAAGACCCGGTGGATTTGTCGATAAGCCCTGCTCGCAAGCGATCTTGGCGATAACGATTCCGAGTCGGATCGGTTATCGGACGACCCGACCGGAGATCGTGGTCCGCCCGCGTCCCTAGGATGCCGGGCATAGCTCGGGCACAGCTCCCGGCGTTATTGATTCTGCTGGTGGGACCGCACCCCCACGTCGACGGGTCCTGCTCGAAGGGGAATTCCGTGTCATCTGCGTTGTCAGTTTTCTCCGCGCTGTCCCTGCGCGGCCGAGGCGCCGTGCGCCTCGTCGCCGCGACCTGGGCGTGCGGACTCGTCGCCGCCGGAGTGCTGGCCGGTGCCGGCCCTGCCGTCGCCGACGAGACACCGCAGAGCCAGGGCGGGGCGACGGCGACGATAGGCGGGCTCAAGACGTACGGCGCCGCCGTGATCCACGACGGCAGCGGCGATGTCCAGGTCTCCGCGGGCCTGTTCGAGATGTCCGTGGACGGCGGCGGCACCCTCCAGACGTACTGCGTCGATCTCCGCAACCCCACCCAGCGGGACGCCAAGTACCACGAGACCGCGTGGAGCGGCACCTCGCTGGGCGCCAACAAGAGCGCGGGCAGGATCCGTTGGATCCTCCAGCACTCCTACCCGCAGGTGAACGACCTCGCGGCGCTCTCCGCGAAGGCCGGCACCAAGGGCCTGACCGAGAGCGACGCGGCGGCCGGTACGCAGGTGGCCATCTGGCGCTACTCGGACGGCGCCGACGTCGACGCGGTCGACCCGCAGGCCGAGAAGCTCGCGGACTACCTGGAGAAGAGCGCGCGCAACGCGGCGGAGCCGAAGGCCTCGCTGACCCTCGACCCGCCGGCCGTGTCCGGGCACCCCGGCGAGCGGCTCGGACCGGTGACGGTGCACACGAACGCGAGCGGGGTGACGGTGACACCGCCCGCGGACGCCGCCACGAGCGGAGTGCGGATCGTCGACAAGGACGGCAAGGTCGTGACGTCCGCGGCGGACGGCAGCCAGGTCTTCTTCGACGTGCCCGAGGACGCGGCGGCCGGGTCGGCCGAGCTGACCGTCCAGGCCTCCACCACCGTGCCCGTCGGCCGGGCCTTCACCTCCGAGAGCAGAAGCCAGACACAGATCCTCGCCGGTTCCAGCGAGTCGACGGTCTCCGCCGCCGCGAGCGCGAACTGGGCGGAGACCGGTGCCATACCGGCACTGTCGGCGCAGAAGAACTGTGCCGAGAGCGGCGTGGACATCACCGCGGCCAACCAGGGCGACGCGACGTTCACCTTCGACCTGCTCGGCGTCGAGCACGGCATCGACGCCGGGAAGTCCGCGACGGTGACGATCCCGCTCCAGGAGGACCAGGCGTACGACTTCACGATCACGGCGCCGAACGGCTACGAGAAGCGGTTCACCGGGGTCCTCGACTGCCGGACGCAGAGCGACGCGGGCGGCACCGTGACGCAGACGCTCAGCGAGCCGAGCCCCGCGACGGTGGGCGGCACCACCGTCGACACCAACCTCGCCGAGACGGGCGGCTCCGGCATCACCCCGATGATCACGGTCCTCGCCCTCGGCCTGGTCGGCATCGGCGCCACGACCCTCGTCCTCCTGCGGGACCGCAAGCCCGGCCAGGGCTGAGGAAACACCGACGGCGTGGCGGTTCCCCGGCTTCTCGGCGCAACTGTCGGGGTGTTCGGGGAGTCGTAACCGCCATGACCGGAGCACGAATTGAGCACGGCGTCGGGTTGTCGCCCGGTGCCTTCACCGCGGCGGGCGTCGGGACCCTGGCTCTCGCGGCCCTGGCGGGCTGGAGCGACCTGCTGCTGGTCGTGCGGGGGCACGTGGTCCCCGGCTGGGTGCTGAGCGGGGTTCTCGTGGTGCTCGCGCTCGTCCTGTGGGGGACCTTCTACCGGGCGGCCCGCAGGGCGGAGGCCGCGCGGCTCCCGGGGGCGCGGCGAGCCGGGTGGGTGCCGCCGTTGAGCGCGCTGCTGATCGGCGTGGCGGCGTTCGGCGTCGCGTGGAAGGCGGTGGACGACCTGGGCTCGGACGCGCGGTACTACGTCCTGCGCCCCACGGGACCGGGCGGCTGCACGGCCGTAGTGCGGGAGACGTCGTTCCTCATGATCGGCAACGGCGAGGCGTACGCGGTCGGACGCACCGGCATGGCCTGGGGCGAGGCGGGCTCCTGGGTGGTCGACGACGGGTACCGGCCCGTCGCCGGCGGCACGTACGAGTTGAGCTGGGAGCGGGACGGCGGGGTGCTGCGCGTCAGCGGCACGACCGGCAATCCCGTTGTCAGCGGCGGACAAGCCGACATCGACTGCGGGTGGTGAGGCCGACGGCGACCGCGAGGAGGTCGACTGACTGTAGGTGGTGATCCGAGTGCTGAAAGTAACCGTCGACTTCCGGTCGTGTCCGCCGAACTCCCAGCTCACAGCCCCCCGCCCCAACGCGTTTCCCCCGAGGGGCAGGGGTCAGGCAGTATGGGTTACATCTGCCCACTCCAGATTTCAAGCTGCCGGACGGTTTCTCTTGGCTGAGTACATCTACACCATGCGCAAGACGCGCAAGGCGCACGGCGACAAGGTCATCCTTGACGACGTGACGCTGAGCTTCCTGCCCGGCGCGAAGATCGGTGTGGTCGGACCTAACGGTGCCGGTAAGTCCACCGTTCTCAAGATCATGGCGGGCCTTGAGCAGCCCTCGAACGGCGA
Organism: Streptomyces sp. NPDC101776; assembly: GCF_044766845.1. Lineage (NCBI taxonomy): Bacteria > Bacillati > Actinomycetota > Actinomycetes > Kitasatosporales > Streptomycetaceae > Streptomyces > Streptomyces sp. NPDC101776. The sequence goes on from NZ_JBIWMV010000002.1 coordinate 198,979, forward strand.
CGCGTTCCTGACGCCAGGTTTCAGTGTCGGCATCCTCATGCAGGAGCCGGAGCTGGACGAGACCAAGACGGTCCTGGAGAACGTCCAGGACGGCGCAGCCGAGATCATGGGGAAGCTCAACCGCTTCAACGAGGTCGCCGAGCTGATGGCGACCGACTACTCGGACGCCCTGATGGACGAGATGGGCAAGCTCCAGGAAGACCTCGACCACGCCAACGCCTGGGACCTCGACGGGCAGTTGGAGCAGGCCATGGACGCGCTGGGCTGCCCGCCCGGCGACTGGCCGGTCGTCAACCTCTCCGGCGGTGAGAAGCGCCGCGTCGCGCTCTGCAAGCTGCTGATCGAGGCCCCGGACCTGCTCCTCCTCGACGAGCCCACCAACCACCTCGACGCCGAGTCGGTGAACTGGCTGGAGCAGCACCTCCAGAAGTACGCGGGCGCCGTCGTCGCCGTGACTCACGACCGGTACTTCCTGAACAACGTCGCCGAGTGGATCCTCGAACTGGACCGCGGCCGCGCGATTCCCTACGAGGGCAACTACTCCACGTACCTCGAAAAGAAGTCCACCCGCCTCAAGGTCGAGGGCCGCAAGGACGAGAAGCGCCAGAAGCGGCTCAAGGAGGAGTTGGAGTGGGTTCGCTCCAACGCCAAGGGCCGTCAGACCAAGTCCAAGGCGCGCCTCGCCCGTTACGAGGAGATGGCGGCCGAGGCCGACAAGATGCGGAAGCTGGACTTCGAGGAGATCCAGATCCCGCCGGGCCCGCGTCTGGGCTCGATCGTCGTCGAGGTCCAGAGCCTTTCCAAGGCGTTCGGCGACAAGGTTCTCATCGACGACCTGAGCTTCACGCTGCCGCGTAACGGCATCGTCGGGGTCATCGGTCCCAACGGCGCGGGCAAGACCACGCTGTTCAAGATGATCCAGGGCCTTGAGACCCCGGACTCCGGCTCCATCAAGGTCGGCGACACCGTCAAGATCAGTTACGTCGACCAGAGCCGCGCCAACATCGACCCCAAGAAGTCGCTGTGGGCCGTCGTCTCCGACGAGCTCGACTACATCAACGTCGGCCAGGTCGAGATGCCGTCGCGGGCCTATGTGTCCGCCTTCGGCTTCAAGGGCCCGGACCAGCAGAAGCCGGCCGGTGTCCTCTCCGGTGGTGAGCGCAACCGCCTGAACCTGGCGCTGACCCTCAAGGAGGGCGGCAACCTGCTGCTCCTCGACGAGCCCACCAACGACCTCGACGTGGAGACCCTGTCGTCGCTGGAGAACGCGCTGCTCGAGTTTCCCGGTGCGGCCGTGGTCATCTCCCACGACCGCTGGTTCCTGGACCGGGTCGCGACGCACATCCTCGCGTACGAGGGCGAGTCGAAGTGGTACTGGTTCGAGGGCAACTTCGAGTCGTACGAGAAGAACAAGGTCGAGCGACTCGGCGCGGACGCGGCCCGTCCGCACCGCGCCACCTACAAGAAGCTGACCCGGGGCTGATCTTCTTGCGCCACATCTACCGTTGCCCACTGCGCTGGGCGGACATGGACGCGTACGGCCACGTCAACAACGTGGTCTTCCTCCGCTACCTGGAGGAAGCCCGTATCGACTTCCTGTTCCGCCCGGAGAAGGACTTCAAGCAGGGCTCGGTGGTGTCGCGCCACGAGATCGACTACAAACGCCAGCTCGTCCACCGGCACACCCCGGTGGACATCGAGCTGTGGATCACCGAGATCAGGGCGGCGTCCTTCACCATCACCTACGAGGTGAAGGACGGCGACCAGATCTACGTCCGGGCCTCCACGGTCGTCGTGCCGTTCGACTTCGAGACGCAGCGACCGCGCCGGATCACCGCCGAGGAACGGGAGTTCCTGGAGGAATACCGGGACGACGACGAGGACGAGGCCGTCGCCGCATGACGGTCCTCCACCTCGCCGACGAAGGGGAGGCGGCGGACCTCGCGGCCTTCCTCTCCCGGCTGATCCACTACGACCGCGCCGCCGCCGTCCGCCTCCAGGCGGCCGGCACGGCCCTCGCGGTCTTCGGCCGCCCGCCGTCCTTCGAGGTCCTCGCCATCCGCGCGGTGCGCCTGGCGAAGCCGTACGAGGACGGTCTCGACGTCACGCTCGACGTGACCGTCTCCGCCGGTGAACTCCTGGAATCCCTCGACGAGTCGGCGGCCACGGCCGGGGTGCCGACCGCCGTGACCGGCCCGCCGTGGGCCGGGGTGCTGCCCCCGCGCGGCGGCTGGACCCCCGAGTCCGGACTGCCGGGCCCGCAGGCACTGCGCGGGATGATCGCGGCCGGAGTCGCCGAATTCCGGTCCCGTACGCAGGAGTTGGCACCCGAGGGCCGCACACGCGGCGAACTCGACCGCATCGGGCGGGAGATCTGGTCCCGCACGGTCGGCGAGACCTCGCTGCCGGTGCGGGCGATCCACGCGGCCCAGTCGCTCGGATTCCTGCGCCCCGGCGGCGAGTCGGGCCTCTTCTCGTCCGGAGCGTGGCTGCGGCTGCGCACGCCGTACGGCTCGATCGCCGTACGCAGGGCGGGACTTGGCGCACTCGGCGTCAGCGTGCGCTGAGCGCGCCGTTCAACTCCCCGCGCGGCAGGTCGAACTTCCCGCGCCCGTCGAACTCCCCGCGCGGCAGGTCGAACTTCCCGCGCCCGTCCAACTCCCCGTACGGCAAAGGACGTTCAGCCCGCCGTGTTCACCATCGACGCGGCGGCGTACGTCAGGTAGTTCCACAGCGTGTGCTCGTGTTCCTCGGACAGGCCGAGTTCGTCGACGGCGACGCGCATGTGCTTCAGCCAGGCGTCGTGCGCGGCCTGGTCGACCTGGAAGGGCGCGTGGCGCATCCGCAGGCGCGGGTGGCCGCGGTTGTCGCTGTACGTCGTCGGGCCGCCCCAGTACTGCATCAGGAACAGCGCGAAGCGTTCCTCGGCCGGGCCCAGGTCCTCCTCCGGGTACATCGCCCTCAGCAGCGGATCCTGGGCGACGCCCTCGTAGAAACGGTGCACGAGCCGACGGAAGGTCTCCTCCCCGCCGACCTGCTCGTAGAAGGTCTGCTCCTGAAGCGTGCCGCGCCGAATCTCTTTCACGCTCCCATGGTCTCAGACCGGGTGGCGGAGGACTTCAGGCTTAGGACCGCTCCCCGGGACCGCTCGCCTCCCGGCCCCCGCCGCAGGACAGTGGACGTATGAGCGCGCACGCTCTCGACAAGGACCTGCACGCCGTGGCCGTCTCCGCGCGGGCGGAACTGGTGCGGGCGATCGGCCTGAGCGGAGCCTGGGACACGGACCCCGGATGGCGGGCGGTGTTCGCGGCGGTGCCTCGGCATCTGTTCGTGCCGTACTACTACGTCGGTGTCCCGGACGGAGACGGGCGCGGGCGTGGGCACGAGCGGCTGTGGCGGGGGAGTACCGACCCGGGAGCGCGGGAGCGCTGGCTGCGCGGGGTGTACGCCGACGTACCGCTCGCCACGCGGCTGCGGGACGGCGAGCTGGTGTCGTCCAGCAGTCAACCCTCGCTGATGGCAAGGATGTTGGCCGAACTGCGGGTGACGGACGGCGACCGGGTGCTGGAGATCGGCGCGGGCACCGGCTACAACGCGGCGCTGCTCGCCCACCGGCTCGGCGACGACCTGGTGACCACCGTCGACCTGGAACCGGAGATCACCGAGTCCGCGCGCACCCACCTCGCCGACGCCGGGTACCGCCCGGCCGTCGTCACCGGCGACGGCACCCGCGGGGTCCCCGGACACGGCCCCTACGACCGGATCGTCGCGACCTGCGCCCTGACGACGGTCCCGCGCGCCTGGATCGCCCAGTGCCGCCCCGGCGCCCGCGTCCTGGCCCCGCTGGCCACCGGCCTGATCGCGCTCACCGTCCGCGACCCGACGCACGCCGAGGGCACCTTCCTGGACACGGCCGCGTACTTCGTGCCCCTGCGCGGCACCGGGCCCACCACGCCGAGCGAGATCCCGCACCGCCCCGGCGACCCCGAACCACTCCGCTTCCTGCTGACCCTCACCCACGGCACCCTCGCCCCGCAGGACGCCCGCGAACTGTGGGAGCGCGAGGGAAGGCCAGGACGCGAGCGCTACGGCGTCACGGTCGCCGGTGCCCGGGTGTGGGCATGGCTGGACGCTCCGGAGGGGCCGTACACCTGGCCTCTGCGGTGACGGGTCCTGATCTCAGCCGCGCCGGACCGTGATCGTCGTCCACGCCCCGACATGCACCCGGTCCCCGTCCTGCAACGGCACCGGCACGAAGGGCTGGATCGGCTCCTCGCCGTTGTTGACCGTCGTACCGTTCGTCGAGTTCTGGTCGACGACCGCCCAGCTGCCGTCCGGCTGCTGGACCAGGACCGCGTGCTGGTGCGAGACTCCCGGGTCCTCCGGCGGCACCGACAGGTCGATGTCGGGGGACTCGCCGGTGGAGTGCCGGCGGCGGCCGATGGTGATCTGGTTGCCGGTGAGCCGGCGCTGCTGCTCGGGGGAGTACGCGGGCAGGTTGAGACCCGCGGCCTCCGGGCCCGAGCGCTGCATCATCGCCATGAAGTACTCGCGGTCCGGGCCGATCGTCGCCATCCACGTCGTCGGCTGCTGCTGGTACGCCTGACGCTGCGGGGGCGGGGCCTGGGTGGCGCCGGGCTGCGGATAGCCGTAGCCGCCACCGCCCTGACCGGGACCACCAGGACCGCCGGGGCCACCGGGACCGCCCGGGGAGCCGGGGGTCGGCGGGGAGATCACCCAGTCGTCGTCACCCCCGCCGAAGGACGGGCCGCCCTGCTGCGGACGGTTCGTCTCCTGCGGGAATCCGGGTGGGGCCGGCGGAGCGGACTGCTGGAACGCCTGCGGGGCGCCGCTCGTCCGGCCGGGACCCGCGGTCGGGTTCGGTCCGGGCGGCGGCGGGCCCGGCCGCGAGGGGTCGGGGCCGAAGTTCGGGGGACCCTGCGGGTTCGAGGGCTCGTTGCCGAACGGTCCGGGCGGACCCTGCCGCTCACCGCCGAAGGCACCGGGTCGGCCGCCGCCGAACTCGCCCTGACCGCCGCGCTCGTTGCCGAACTGGCCGCCGGGACCCGTGGACTGGTCGTTGCCGAACGAACCGGGTCGGCTGGAGGACTCGTTGCCGAAGGGCGGGGGCGGGCCGGAGGGATCGTTGCCGAACGGCCGCGGCGGGCCGGACGGGTCGTTGCTGCCGAAGGGCGGGGGAGAGCCGCCCTGGCGCTCACCACCGAAGCCCTGCGCGCGGCCGGGGCCGCCGGGCCCGCCTTGCCGCTCGTTGCCGAAACCTTGCGAGCCGGGACCACCGGGACCCTCGGGCCCGCCCTGCCGCTCGTTGCCGAAGCCCTGTGCGCCGGGTCCACCAGGACCGCCCTGCCCACCGGGACCGCCTTGGCGTTCGCCGCCGAAGCCCTGCGCGCCCTGGCCACCGGGACTGCCAGGTCCACCGGGTCCGCCCGGACGCTCACTGCCGAAGCCCTGCGCCCCCGGACCACCGGGACCACCGGGGCGTTCACCGCCGAACCCCTGCGAGCCGGGTCCACCAGGACCGCCGGGCCCACCTTGCCGCTCGTTGCCGAAGCCCTGTGCGCCGGGTCCACCGGGACCGCCCTGCCCACCAGGCCCACCTTGACGTTCGCCGACGAAGCCACCGGGACCGTTCGGCCCACCGGGCCCACCAGGTCCCCCGGGTCCTCCAGACCCCCCGGATCCACCCGGCCCACCAGGCCGTCCCGTCGCTTCGCCGCCGAACGGCGGTATCGGCTCGGCCGGCCGGTTCATCTGTGACGGGCGCGAGCCCTGGTACTCGTAGGGGTCACCGCCGAACGTCGGACCGGGCGGCGGCTGCTGTTGGAAGCGGGCCGCCGGGCTCGGGCCGGGAGACGCGGGGCGCGGCGCGGCCGGGGTGTACGAGGTCGCCGTGTTCGTGAGGAAGTTCCACCGGCACTCCTCGCAGAACGGCGCACCGCCCTCACGGGGCGTACGGCACTGCGGGCAGAGCTCCGCCTCGGCGTTCGGGCGCGCGGGCGGCGGGAAGCCGTAGCCGCCGCCCGGAGGCGGGGGAGGGGGCGGGGGTACGGCACCGGCCATGCGGTGACCGCAGACCTCGCACCAGTCGTCGGAACCCGACTGGTGTCCGTTCGGGCAGGTCGGCATGTCGGCGCGTCCCCCTTTCTCACAGGGTCGTTCTAGGTCTCGCGAAGTTTTCCGGCTAGGTCACTTCTTTACACGAACAGTCTTTGTGGACCGTGTCTCGAGAGTCATCTCGTCGGCCTCCGCGACCTTCGCCTTCAGTCGCACAGTACCCGCCGCGGCATCGACCACGTCCACCACCTTCGCAAGCAGTTTCGCAGTATCCGCGTTTCCGGAGACGCTGGCGAGCTGAACGGCCCGTCCCAGTTTGGCCGTTGCTCCATCGACATCACCCGATTTGCGGAGATCGAGCCCTTGTTGGATGGCTTGTGCCAGTTCGGCCTGGCCGGTGTAGTGCGCGACCTGCGGATTGATGGACGTCGATGCCACCATGTCGTCGGTCCACACGGCCTTCACCAGCCCCTGGGCGCCCAGGTTTTGAGTACTTCCGTCGGGCTGCGGGACGACCAGCGAGACCCGGGCGGCGAGCATTTCCTGGCCGATCCCGGCCTCGGGGACCTCGACGCACACGTGGTAGTCACGGGACTCGTCTCCCCAGGACCCGGTGGGGTAGTCCCCGGCGCGCGGGCCCGACTCGGTGCGACGGTCGGTCAACTCCTCGACCCGGGGCGCGACTTGCTTGACGAACTTGATGGCCGTGCCCACCGGCGTCCACAGCCGCAGCGCGACGTCCGCGACCTCCTTGCCCATCGCCGTCTCCATCATCTTCGTGAAGTCGGCGGCGAGGTTCGCCGGGTCGGCGACGATGTCGGCGGTGCCGAGCAGCGCGGAGGCGATGCCTGTGACTTCTTTCACTTCCCAGTCGGTGCCGACACCGCGGGCGTCACAGGTGAAACGTCCGGCGCAGGAGTCGATCGCGGCCTTCAGATCCTCCGGCGCCTCGTGCTCGTTGCGGCCGTCGGTGAGCACGATGCCGTGCCGGATGGAGACGTCCGCGGAGGACAGCAGCCGGTCGGCGAGGCGCAGCCAGGTGCCGATCGCGGTGCCGCCGCCCGCGCTCAGCTTGCGCAGCGCCTGCTTGGCCTGGTCGCGGGTCCGGGAGTCGGCGACCGCGAGCGCGCCGCCGCCCGGATAGACCTCCTTGGCGACATGCGTGCCGCCGATCACCGCGAAGTGCACCCCGTCCCGCAGGGTGTCGATCGCGGCGGCCGTGGCGTCGCGGGCGTTGCGCATCTTGGTCGGCGGGTAGTCCATCGATCCCGAACAGTCGACCATGATCGCCACGGCCGCGTCCGGGCCCTGCCCGGCCGAGTACAGGTGGGGCGCCGCGACCGGGCTCCCGATCGTGCCGCCGCCGGTCGAGGTCACCGTGACGATCGCGTTGACCTCACGCCCGCCCTCCGGCAGGTACTCGTTCTGGTACACGTCGACCGAGAACTGTGGCACGTTCGACTTCGAGAAATTGGCCATGACTGCTCTGATCCCCCTCAAATACCCCACCTGGATGGGGCGATGACTATGTGCGGACCGGTCCCCTCCGGTCCGAGACCGTCCCCGTTTGTCTGGCCTCAGCCGGATACTGCCCCTTGCGAGGGGGCGGGGAACGGCACGACGGCCACTGTTACGTTGTCGTGGCCCCCGCCGTCCAGTGCGTGGCCGACCAGGACCTGGGCGCTGTGCAGTGGGCGGAGCGCCGCGTCCGGAGGGACGACCTCGGCCATCTCCTCGGCGGACTCCGCGTAGTTCCACAGCCCGTCCGTGCACACCACCACCACACCAGGCCGGTCGGGCTTGAAGGAAGCGGTGTGCGGCTCCAGTTCGTACGCGTCCGCGCCGAGCCAGCCGGTGATCGCGTGGGCGCGCTCGTCGGCGTAGGCCTCCGCCTCGCTCATCAGGCCCGCGGCGACCATCTGGGCCGCCCACGAGTCGTCCTCGGTGAGCCGGGCCGGCGGTGAACTGCGGTCCACCGGGATCCAGTAGGCGCGGCTGTCGCCGACCCAGCCGACGACCAGGAGGGTCGGGGTGACGATGGAACCGACCAGCGTGCAGGCCGGCGCGTTCTGGTGCGGGGCGTGCTCGCGGGCCGTCGCGGGCTCCTGGGCAAGGGAGTTGACCGCGTGCGAGGCCGCGACGATCGCCTCGTGCATCGCCTGCTGCGGATGCGTCCCCTGCGGCAGCGCGGTCAGCAGCGCCTCGCCCGCCTGCCGCGAGGCGGCCAACGAGGCCGCGTCGGGCCGCGTCGCCGAGGACACCCCGTCACACACGACGGCGACGAGCGCGGGCGCCCCGTCCGGCAGCACACACTGTCCTACGGCGAAGGCGTCCTCGTTGCGATGGTGCCGCAGCCCGCGGTCGCTGACCGCCGCGAGCGGGCCCAACTCCTGTTCCATGTGGTCGCGTTCGCGGGGCTGGGCGTGCCCGCAGTTCTCGCAGTAGCCGTCCGGGTCCACCCGGCCCGAGCGGCAGGCCACGCACACCTTGACGCCCGCACCGGCGGTCGGCGGATCGGCGGCGACCCGCGGGTCCGGCGCCTGCAGGGGGTACTCGTCGGGCTCCGGCGGCCGGTCGAACCGTACGCCGGTGGCCGGGGAGAGCGGTGAACCGGTGGGCGGCAAAGGGGCGTTGGGCGGCAGCGGCGCGTGCGACGCCAGCGGGGTGCCGCCCGAGTCGGTGCCGGGCAGGTCGGTGGGCAGATGGACCGTCGGCGCGGTCTCGGCGCCCTCCGGCTGGGGTACCACGGGCCAGTTCACGTCCGTGGCCTCCTCGGGCGGGAGCGGCACCGCGCCGTTCATGGTGAGCGTCGGGTGGTCGTCCGGCGGCGCGGGCACGGCGGACAGGTCGTATCCGCACGCGCCGCAGAAGCGGTCGCCCGACTCGAGCGGCTCCTCGCAGCTCGGGCAGGCGGAGAGCTGGGGCATCTGCGACATCAACTACACCCACGTCCGGGGGCGGTAACGGTTGGCACGTTCCACCAGGTCGATCCTCTCCTCGCCGCCCCGTGCCAGCCGGGCCAGCGTGCGGTACGAACGCTCCAGGCCGAAGCGGAGTCCCCGCTCGTCCAGTTCGCTGCCGAGCAGCTCCCGCCGCGTGAGCGGCACGGAACCCTGGCCTCCGGAGAGTATCCAGTCGAGGGCCCGGCCGAGGACCTCGGCCGACAACCGCTCGCGCCGGACCGCGTCCAGACCGTATCCCTCCAGCGCTTCCACCTGTCCGGCGGCCGCGGTCAGATCGTCCAGGAACGGCGTGTCGTCGGCCGCCGCGGCCCGCTCCCGAAGCCGTGCCCGTACGGCGGCCACCCGCGCGGCCGTGTAGTGGATGGATGCCTCGGGCACCGATTCCAGCGTGCGTACGGAGCCGGGCCGGTCGCCGGTCGCGAACTGGACGCGGGCCAGGCCGAAGGCCGCGCTCACATAGCTCGGGTCGGTCGACCACACCAGCCGGTAGTACTCGGCCGCGTTGTCCAGCTGCTCCAGCACCTCGGCGCACAGCCCCAGCGCCAGCTTCGGCGCGGGCTCGCCCGGGAAGGCGTCGTAGATCGCGTCGAAGGACAGCGCGGCGGCCTCGAAGTCACGGGTCGCCAGCGCGGCCACGCCCGTGTACCAGACCACCCGCCAGTCGTCGGGCCGCTCGTCCTCCAGCTTCGTCAGGGCGTCCAGCGCGGTGTACGAGTCGCCGTTCTCCAGCCAGGCCCTGATCTGCCGCAGCCGGGTCTCCACGGACGGCGAGGGCGCGGACGCGAGCGCGCCGAGCAGTTCGGTCGCCGCGGTCGCCATCAGGCCCGCCAGGAAGCCCGCGTTGGGGTCGGCCGGGTCGACGTGCGGGACGGGCAGGGCGAGCGCCACGGCGGGGGAGTCGATCTGCCTGACGACGCTCGGCGCACCGCCGTTGAGTCTCGTCGACTCGGCGTCGGCACGGGGCCGTTCGGCGAGCGCCGTGCCGTTCCGCTTCGGCGGCCGGGCCGCCCGCGCCCCCAGCGACGACACGTCCCCGTCCAGCGTGGGGAACAACTCCGTGTCCGTGACCTTCAGTTCGGGGCCGAACAGGGTCGACAGGGACGGGCGGGCCCGCCCGGTCTGGAGCGAGACGACCTCGCGCAGCACGCCCGTCAACTGCTCGGCCATCTCCTGCGCGGAGGCGAACCGGCGGGCCGGGTCGGGGTCGGTGGCGCGCACCAGGAGCCGGTAGAACGACTCGTAGCGGCGGAACACCTCGATGTTGTCCGGGTCGGGCAGCGAGTCCACGAAGACGTTCGTGTAGCCCTGGAAGTCGAAGGTCATCACCGCGAGCGTGCGGGCGACCGTGTACAGGTCGCTCGCCACCGACGGGCCGACCTCCGCGACCTCCGGCGCCTGATAGCCCACCGTGCCGTAGATGGCCGACTCGTCGTCGTCCATCCTGCGCACCGCGCCCATGTCGATCAGCTTGAGCTGGTCCTCGGTCTGGATCGCGTTGTCGACCTTGAAGTCGCAGTACAGCAGGTTGCGGCTGTGCAGATGACCGAGCGCCTCCAGGGCCTCGATGCCGTACGCGCAGGCCTGCTCCACCGGCAGCGGATCGCGCTTCCCGGTCTCCGTGCGACGGTCGTTGGCGATCTCCTTGAGGGACTTGCCGCCGACGTACTCCATGACGATGTACCCGTCCAGCGAACCCGTCCGCTGGTCCAGGTGCTCCACGAAGTTGTAGATCCGCACGATGTTGGCGTGCTCGATCTCGGCGAGGAAGCGCCGCTCGGAGATCGCCGCCTCCATCGCGTCCTGGTCGCCGGTGTCGAGGAGGCCCTTGAGGACCACCCAGCGGTCGGAGACCGCGCGGTCCACGGCGAGATAGACCCAGCCCAGACCGCCGTGCGCCAGACAGCCCGCGACCTCGTACTGGCCGTGCACGACATCGCCCTCGGCCAGCTTCGGCGAGAACGAGTACGGGTTGCCGCACTTGGTGCAGAAGCCCTCCGTGCGCCCCGGGCTGTCCCCGCGCGAACGCCCCACCGGCGCACCGCAGTCCGAGCGCGAGCAGAACCGCTTGCGCTCGGGCACCTCCGGGTTCTCCAGGACCATCCCGCGCGGGTCGGGCCGCGGCACCCCGGGCACCTGCACCAGACCGACCCCGAGCCGGCCGCGGCTGGAGGTCCCCGACGAGGAGCCGGAGCTGCGCACCGACACCGAACGGCCCGTGGACCGGCCCGACTCCGAGCGCGAGAGCCGCCCCGACACCGAGCGCCGGGACTTCGACGACTGCGACGACGTACGCGAACTGCGGCTGCTGGTACGGGAACTGGCGCTTCCGCGCGACCCCTTGCCGCTGGCCATCCCGGTGGGCGGTGAACTGATCGCACCGTTCGCCGCGACCACCGGCGCCAAGCCGCACGTGTCGCAGTACAGCTCGCCGCCGCCGACGTCCTCGTACGACCCCTCGCAGCCCGGCCGCTGACACTTCCGCTGTGCCTCACCCATGACCGACCCCGCTTCTCCCTCGTCACTCACGCGCCCGGCCCCCTCTGGTCCTCGGGTTCGCTCTGCGGCCGTGTCCGCGGAGCGTTGAACTGCTCGGCGGCGGCGTGCTGGTAGCGCAGCACCGCCTGTTCGGCGACGCGCAGGTCGCAGGGCGCGCTCCACAGCATGCGGCGCGCCGCGTCGTACCGCTCGATGAGCAGCGGGTCCTCCGCGAGGCCGTGCCGGGCGACCTTCGCCTTGTACGCGTCGAGGCGGCCGCGCAGCTCCGCGCGGACCGCCAGCGGCTGGGTCACCGCGGTCAACGACTCGCGGGCGCGCAGCAGTTCGTCCTCCGCCTTCTGCTCCAGGGACTCCAGGAGCGGCGACAAACGGTGCCACTGGGCGTGTCTGCGGTACTCGGCGGCCGTCGACAACTGCTCCTGGAGCACGGTCGGCGGTCCGCCGACGACCGGCACCTCCGTGGCGGCGATCTTCGCGAGGACCTCACCGCGCGCGGTGCGCGCCTCGGCGAGCGTACGGTCCGCGCGGGAGAGCACGTCCCGCAGCTTCACCAGCCGCGCCTCCGCGTCCTGCCGCACGGTCAGCACGGCGTCGATCTCGCGGCGCACGTCCTCCAGGGCGCGCGCCTCCCGGTCGTAGACCGTCGTGTCGGGCCGGCCGCCGCCGGGGGCCGAACTGCCCTGCGCCTTTATCCAGAAAGCCAGCGGATCGGACACCACGCGCTCGCGCAGCTCGGTCAGCACGCGGGTGATGCGCTCCAGGTCGTCGCCCGCCGGGTGCTCGCCCGGGCGGACCCCGACGGAGTGGGCGAGCTGCCGGGTGCGGTGCAACTCCGCGGCCAGTAAATCGATCCGGGCGGGCAGCGCCGACCACACCGCGTCGGAGGTGACGACCATGTCCAGCGAGTTCGCGTACAGGTCGTTCATCTCGTCGACGAGCGTGCTCAGCGAGTACTGGTGACTCAGCTTGCTCGAACCGCCGGTCAGCGTCGGCATGTTGGCCGTCGCCGTGGTGGATCCGGCGACCGTGACGGAGTCGCCGCGCAGCAATTCGGTCAGCTCGACCAGGTCCTCACGGCTGGACCAGCGGCGCCGGGAGCGGATGCTCTGGGCGGCGTGGAACGCGTCCGTGTACGCGTCGAAGTACGCCCACAGCAGCGTGATCGCCGCGTCCGTGGACGCCCAGCGCTCCTTGGTCGTCCCGGTCAGCTGGGCGCCTTCGAGGAGTCTGCGGCCCGCGTGGTCCTGGAGAGCGAGGAGCGAGGTCTCGATGGCCTCGTGCTCCGCGCCGAGCCGCGCCAGCGCACGGTCCACCTCGTCCCGGTCCATTACCGGCCCGGGGGGTCCCGTGACGCCGCCCATCGATCACCTCTCGCTGCGTTGTGTTCTGTCGGAAGTCCGTTGTGTCGTTCGGTGGTTGACGGTTCGTCACTTGTAGTGCGGGGTGGGCGGGTCGGCGGACGACGAGTCCTTGCCCAGGGTGGGCAGCAGCCATTTCGTGTAGGACGCGTGCCAGCCGTCGGCGCTGGTGCGGTAGGTCTCCAGTATTCGGTTGACCCGCTGCACCAGGTCGGTGGCGCTCTTGTTCATGGCCACGCCGTAGTACTCGGTGGTGAAGGGGGTGCCCTTCAGCTCCACCGTGGGGTCCTGCGCGGCCTGGCTCGCGGCGAGCGCGCCGTCGGTCACCACCGCGTCCGCCTGGCCGAGTTGGAGCTCCACCAGGCAGTCGAGCTGGTTGGGGACGGCCGCCAGGATGTCGACCGTGGCGGGGATCTTGTGGCCCTTGTCCGCGAGCAGATGCTTGTTCGCCGTGGAGCCCTTCGCCGAGCAGACCCTCTTGTGGGCGAGGGTGTCGTCGTAACCCTTGATCGTCGACACCTTCGGGGCGAGGACCTGCTGGCCGGTGACGAAGTACGGCGCGGAGAAGGCGACCTGCTCGGCGCGGTCGCAGGTGATCGTCATGGTGCGGACGACCATGTCGACGCGCTTCTTCTGGAGCGCCAGGACGCGCTGGTCGGTCGGGATGGCCAGCAGCCGGACCTTGTCGGCGCTGTAGGAGCTGCCGAAGATGTTCTTGGCGATGGCGTGCACGAGGTCGATGTCGAAGCCCTCAAGCTCACCGGAGCTGTTGGGGTTGAGGTAGCCCCACCGGTAGCTGTTCTGGTCGACGCCCACGTTCAGGTAGCCGCGCTCCCTGATGGCACTGATCGTGCTGCCCTCGGCGTCCGACGGGGCCGGGCTCTGGTCCTGGATCGTGCTCTCGTCGCACGCGGGGGCCTTGGCCTGGATGCCCTGGACCATGCGCTGTCCGCCGAGGTCCGCACCGGCCTCGCCGCGTGACTGGGTGAGCGGCAGCAGCAGGACGAAGGCGACGGCGAGGACGCAGACGACCGCCATCGCGCCCACCCCGCCCCAGCCCCGCAGACCGGCCCGCATACGTCGTACAGCGCTCAGGCGGCGAAAAAAGTCACTCCGTGCCCGCATCGTCACGCCCCCTTTCACCGGTACTCCGACAGCCTGCGCCCGATGCCCAGGACGGCGCCGGCCGCGCCGAGCGCCGCGAGCACCGCGGCGCCCACGGTGAGGCCGGTCATGGCGTCCAGACCGTCACCCGCCGACCGCTGGAACTCTTTCGTCTCCTGCTTCAGCGCGAGGTTCAGCGAACTGTCCACGGACGTGAAGCACTCGGCCGTCGACTTGTCGTCGCCGATGACACCGCTGCGCGCCTTCTGGTAGTTGCCCTCGTCGTTGGCCTTGCTGACTTCCTTGTGACGGGAGATCCACACCGTCATGGAGTCGTTGGCCACCGCGACGGGCTTGCGGCCCGCGGAGTCGTCGGCGAGCGAGTCGGCCAGTTTCAGGCCCTTGCCCAGCGTGGCGATCTCCTGGTCGTACCCCCAGTCGTAGGCGTCCACGACCGTCTTGTCCGGGAGCGTCTTCGTCTCCGCGCCGCGGCTGACCAGGATCAGGTTCTCGTCGCTGCGCGCCTTCAGGGAGGCGATCCGGGCGTCGTGCAGCACGTTGAGCGACTTGACCCCGTGGTCGTAGGAGTCGTTCAGGCCCGCGCGGGCGAAGGTGTGGCCGACGACCACCCACAGCAGGACGACCGCGGTGGTGGCCGAGGCGGCGACCAGGCCGTGGTTCAACACCCGGTTCGTGCGCTGGTAGTTGCGCCGCTGGGCCCAGGCCAGACCGCCGAGCGCGAGGAGCCCGAGGGCGATCGCGAACCACGGGTACGGCGTCGCGTTCCCGTAGTCGGCGCTCAGCCGCTCGTTCTCGTTGTCGTAGAGAGCCTCGGCCTTCGGGAGCATCTGCTTCTGCATGGTGTCGTTCGCGGCGCGCAGATAGGCGCCGCCCACCGGGAAGCCCTGCCGGTTGTTGGCGCGGGCCGACTCGACCAACCCCTTGTACTGCGGCAGGAGTTCGTTGAGCTGCCTGATGGTGGTCGCGGACGACGAGCCCGGGTCGGTGTTGGCGGCCGCGGTGACGAGCTTCGCGGCCGCCGTCCTGATGTCCTGCTCGTACTGCTTGCGGGTCGCCGGGGACTCCTGCAGACCGGCCAGATAGCCGGTGGCCGCCATCGTGTTGGCGTCGGCGAGCGAGCGGTATATGTCCGCCGCGTCCGAGGTGAGCGGCTGGCTGTGGTGCAGCACGTCGCCGGCCGCCGTCGCCCGGCTGTCGGTCTGCCAGGCGGTGACCACGCCGAAGGCGACCACCAGCAGGGCCAGCAGCGCGCCGATGGCCCGCAGCCGCCCCGGCTCGGTGGTGGCGGCCGCGCGCAACTGGTCGACACCCTCGGCGAGCGCCGTACGGCGCGCGGGTGTCGTGTCCGGCGTACGCCGGGGCGCGGGCGCCACCGGGCGGCCCGACTGCGCCGGCAGCACCGGAATCGTGGGCACGGCGGTGCCCGGTGGTGCCGCACTGGTCTTCGGCGGTTCTGTCACTGCTGACCTCCCCCAGGGTCATCCCGTCGCCGCAAGTATCGCCGCCAGGACTGACATTCCGCACGGGCCTTCACTGGATCTTGATCGGATCGCAGCGTGAGCACCGGATTTCCGGCACCACACAACGCCCCGCACCGCCCCCCTGTCCATGAATACGCCGTGGGAATCTGTTCGGTTCCCGGGTGTCAGTGCTCGTAGTAGGCCCTGGCCCGCGCATGTGCCCCGGCCGGAACGCCCACGTGGTCCAGGCCCAGCAGGACGGCGCCGAGCACCGGCCGCGCGGTGACGACCGTGGCCACCGCCTTGGGCGCGCGGGCGGCCAGCAACTCCCTTATACGGTCGTCCAGTTGGGGGTGCCGGGCGGCGAGGACGCTGCCGCCGAGCAGCACCGGCGCCTCCTCGTCGAGCAGGTCCAGGCGGGTCAGCGCGACGGTCGCCATCGCCACCACCTCCTCCGCCATCCGGTCCACGATCGAGCTGGCCACCGGGTCGCCGTCCGCCGCCGTCGCGAACAGCACCGGTGTCAACTCGTGCCGCCGCTCGTGCGTGACGTGTTCGAGATGCAGCGCCTCGATGAGGCCGTACATCGTGTCCAGGCCGAAATACGCCGGGAGCGTACGCGCCAGGGCGGTGGGGCCGCCGCGGCCGTCCTCGGCGCGGGCGGCGTGCCACAGGGCCTCCTCCGCCAGGCCCCAACCCCCGCCCCAGTCACCGGAGATACGGCCGATCGCCGGGAAGCGCGCGGTGCGGCCGTCGGGCCGCATGCCCGCGCAGTTGATGCCGGCCCCGCACACCACGGCGACTCCGCGCGGCTCGGTGATCCCGGCCCGCAGCACCGCGAACGTGTCGTTGCGCACCTCCACACTCGTGCCCCACGCGCGCGTGCGCAGCGCGGCGGCCAACTGCTCCTCCTCCACGGGGAAGTCGGCGTTGGCGAGACAGGCCGACACATGCTCGACGCCGCTCACCCCTGCCTCCGCGAAGGCACGGGCGACGGCTTCCGCCACGTTGTCCACGGCCGTCTCGATGCCCACGACCGGGGGCCGGAACCCGCCGCCGCGGGCCGTGGCGAGGACTTCTCCGTCGGCCGCCACGACCGCGACGTCGGTCTTGCTGTTGCCCGCGTCTACGGCGAGGACACTTGCGGTCAGGCCCACGCGAGGTGCTCCCGGTTGTGCGCGATCAGCTGGTCGGTCAGGGCTTCGGCGTACTCGTACTGGCCGATCAGGGGATGCGAGAGCAGCGCCTTGAACACCCGGTCCCGGCCACCGCGCAGCGCGGCCTCCAGGGCGAGGTCCTCGTACGCCGTCACATTGGCCGTCAACCCCGCGTACAGCGGGTCGACTTCGGTGACGGGGAGCGGGGTGGCGCCCTTCGAGCCGACGGCCGCCTGCACCTCGATCACCGCGTCGTCCGGCAGGAACGGCAGCGTGCCCTTGTTGTACGTGTTCACCACCTGGTAGGGACTCCCGCCCCCGCCGAGCAGCGCGGCGGCCAGGTCCACGGCGGCCTCCGAGTAGTAGGCACCCCCGCGCTTGGCGAGCAGCGCGGGCTTCTCGTCGAGCGCCGGATCGGCGTACATCTTGAGCAAGTTCCGTTCCATCTCGGCCACTTGGGAGGCCCGCGACGGCTTCGTGCGGAGTTCCCGTACGACCTCGTCGTGCGCGTAGAAGTAGCGCAGGTAGTACGACGGGACGACGCCGAGCCGGTCGAGCAGCACCCGGGGCAGGCTCAGGTCGGTGGCGATGTCGTCGCCGAACTCGCCGAGCAGCTTGGGCAGGACGTTCTCGCCCTCGGGACCGCCGAGCCGCACACCGGTCTCCCAGGTGAGGTGGTTGAGGCCCACATGGTCGAGGTGCACATCACTGGGGGAGATCCCGAGGAGTCCGGCGAACTTCCGCTGGAAGCCGATCGCCACGTTGCACAGCCCGACGGCCTTGTGGCCGGCCTGGAGCAGGGCGCGGGTCACGATCCCCACCGGGTTGGTGAAGTCGATGATCCAGGCGTTCGGGTTCGCGCGGCGGACCCGTTCCGCGATGTCGAGAACCACCGGTACGGTCCGCAGCGCCTTGGCGAGGCCGCCCGCACCGGTCGTCTCCTGACCGACGCAGCCGCACTCCAGCGGCCAGGTCTCGTCCTGCTCGCGGGCCGCCTGCCCGCCGACGCGGAGCTGGAGCAGCACCGCGTCGGCGCCCTCGACACCGGCGTCCAGGTCGGAGGTCGTGACGATCTTGCCGGGGTGTCCCTGCTTGGCGAAGATCCGGCGGGCCAACCCGCCCACCAGCTCCAGCCGTTCGGGCGCCGGGTCCACGAGGACGAGTTCCTCGACGGGCAGGGTGTCCCTCAACCGGGCGAAGCCGTCGATGAGTTCGGGTGTGTAGGTCGAGCCTCCGCCGACCACGGCGAGTTTCATTCGTGGTTAACCCTTCACTCCGGTGAGCGTGACGCCCTCGACGAACGCCTTCTGCGCGAAGAAGAACACGAGGATCACGGGGGCCATGACCAGCACGGTCGCGGCCATGGTGAGATTCCAGTCGGTGTGGTGCGCGCCCTTGAACGACTCCAGGCCGTAACTCAGCGTCCAGGCACCGGGGTTCTCGGAGGCGTAGATCTGCGGCCCGAAGTAGTCGTTCCAGGCGTAGAAGAACTGGAAGAGCGCCACGGCCGCGATCCCCGGCTTGGCCATCGGCAGGACGACCCGCACGAGCGTCTTGAAGTCGCCGCAGCCGTCGACCTTCGCCGCGTCCAGGTACTCGTTCGGGATGGTCATCAGGAACTGGCGAAGCAGGAAGATCGAGAACGCGTCCCCGAACGCCATCGGGATGATCAGCGGCCACAGTGTGCCCGAGAGGTCCAACTGCTTCGACCAGAACAGGTACATGGGGATGATGACGACCTGCGGCGGCAGCATCATCATCGAGATGACCAGCATCAGGGACAGATTCCGGCCCCGGAAGCGGAACTTGGCGAGCGCGTACGCCACCGGGATCGAGGACACGACGGTCAGGACGGTGCCGAGACCGGCGTAGATCAGCGTGTTCTTCCACCAGGTGAGGAAGCCCGGGGTGTCGAAGACCTTGCGGTAGTTGCCCCATTCCCAGGTGTGCGGGATCAGGTCGCGGCTGAGGGCCTGGCTGTCGCTCATCAGCGAGGTCAGGAACACGAACACGAAGGGGAGGGTGAAGAAGAGCGCGGCGGCGACGCCGAGCGAGTGGATCGCGATCCACTCCATGAACGCCTTGCGGCGGGCGGTGCGCTCGGCGGGGGTCACCGGCGCCCGCAACTCCACGGGCTTGTCGAGTACTTGGGCCATGGGTCAGTCACCTGCCAGGTTGAGCCCGCCCCGGCGCCGCATCAGGAACGCGGTGAACACCATCGACAGGGCGAAGAGGACGAGTGCCACCACGCAGGCCGAGCCGTAGTCGAAGCGCTGGAAGCCGAGGTTGTAGACGAGTTGGGGAAGGGTGAGCGTGGACTTCTCCGGGTAGCCGGGCTCGAACTGCGTGCCCGCGCCCTGGATGACGCCCGACGCGACCTTCCCGGCGATGAGGGGCTGTGTGTAGTACTGCATGGTCTGGATCACGCCGGTGACCACGGCGAACATCACGATGGGCGAGATGTTCGGCAGCGTCACGTACCGGAACCGCTGCCAGGCCGACGCGCCGTCCAACTCGGCCGCCTCGTACTGCTCCTGGGGTACGTCGAGCAGCGCGGCCATGAAGATGACCATGAGGTCGCCGATGCCCCAGAGGGCGAGCAGGGTGAGCGCCGGCTTGGACCAGGTGGGGTCGTTGAACCAGCCGGGGGCCGGGATGCCGACCTTCTCCAGGATCGAGTTGACGGGCCCGGTACCGGGGTTGAGGAGGAACGCGAACGCCATCGTCGCCGCGACCGGCGGGGCGAGGTACGGCAGGTAGAAGAGCGTGCGGAAGACGCCCGTCGCCGTCTTGATCTTGGTGATCAACAGGCCGACGCCGAGCCCGAACACGACCCGCAGCGAGACCATCACCACGACCAGCCACAGGGTGTTGCGCATCGCGGGCCAGAAGTACGGATAGTTCTTGAAGACGTACGTCCAGTTCTTCGTCCCCACCCACGTCGGCGGCTTGAAGCCGTCGTAGTGCATGAACGAGAAATAGACCGTCGAGATCAGCGGATACGCGAAGAAGACCGCGAAGCCGATCAGCCAGGGCGACATGAAGGCGAGAGTGCGAAGCGCTTGTTTCCGCTGTTTCGCGGCGAGGCCGGGCGGGCGGCGCTTCTTCGCCAGGGTGACTGTGCTCATGCTGCGGCTACTTCGCCTGCGCGATGTCGGTGTCGATCTGCTTGGCCGTGCTCTTCAGGGCCGAGTCGAGATCCTTCACCTTGCCGCTCTCGTAGTCGTAGCCGAGGTTCTGGATGGTCGTCAGATACACACCGCCGTTGATGGAGGCGGGACTTGTCGTCGAGTACTGGTTCGACGCGATGTCCAGGAAGGTCTTGAAGCGCGGGTCGTACTTCAGCTTCGGGGACTTGAGGGCGGCGAGGGTGGAGGGCACGTTGTGGATGGCGTTGGAGAAGCCGACCACCGCGTCCGTGTCCGTGGTGATGTACTTGACGAACTCCCAAGCGGCGTTCTGCTTCTTGCTGTTGGCGGCGATCCCGGTGATCGTGCCGGTGATGTAGCCCTTGCCGTACTGGGCGGCCTGGTCGTCCGGGACGGGCAGCGGGGCAACTCCGATGTCCAGCTTGGGATTCGCGGCCACGGCCATCCCGAGCCGCCACTCACCGTCGAGCTGCATCGCGACCTGGCCGGTGTGGAAGGGGTGCTTGTCGCCCCACTCGTCGCCGAGCGTGGAGCGGTAGCTCTCCAGCTTCTTGAATCCGCCGAGTTCGTCGACGAGCTTCTTCTGGAGGGTGAACCCGGCCTTGAAGGCGGGGTCCGTGGCGAGCGCCGAGTTTCCGCTCTTGTCGAAGTACGTCGGCGAGAACTGCGCGAAGATGTGCTCGGTCGTGGTCTCCCAGCCGTGGTAGTCCGGCATGAACCCGAGCTGCGAGTACGAGTCGCCCTTGCTGATCGTCAACTTCTTGGCGTCGGCCTCGAATTCGGACCAGGTCTTGGGCGGGCTGGTGATGCCGGCCTTCTTGAACTCCGTCTTGTTGTAGTAGAGCCCGTACGCGTCGCCCAGCAGGGGAGCGGTGCAGCGGTTCCCGTCGAACTGGGTGTACTCGTTCATCGCCTTCGGGAACGTGGTCTCCGGGTCGATGCCGTCCTTCTTGAACAAGGGGTTGAGATCGACGAGGGCGCCCGACGAACAGAACTTGCCCACGTTGTTCGTGGTGAACGACGAGATCACGTCGGGGGACTTGCCACCGCCGGTGCGCAGCGCCTGGTTGATCTTGTCGTCGGTCATGTTGCCGACGACGTTCACATGGATGTTGGGGTGCGCCTTCTCGAATCCGGCGACCAGCGACTTCACGGCGCTCAGCTCGGAGTCGGCGCTCCAGGCGTGCCAGAAGTTGATGGTGACGTCCTTCGAGGCGTCGTCGGAGGCACCGGACGAGGACTGGCCCGTACAGGCGGTGGCGAGCAGGGCGAAGGAGGCGGTGGCGGCGAGCGCGACAGCCGCTTTCCGGTTCCGGGACGTTACAGGCATCTTCCGGGATGTTCCGGGCATGACGAAGTCTCCCAAGGGCGGGGCGGGGCAAGGTGGTTGGGGAAGCCGGGGTGGGTCGGGGTGAGCCGGAGCCGGTCTGGGGGAACCGGAGTCGGTGCGGGGAACCGGGGTCGGTACGGGAACCGGGGTCGGTCGGGTGGTCTCAGCGCGAGGTGTCGAAGACCTCGTCGCGGGTCGTTGCCAGCGCGCTCTCCAACGCGCCGCGCAGCACGGGCTGTTCATGGACGTCGCCGACGACGAGCCGGGGGCGTGACGCCGCCAGCTCCTCCAACTCGGCCTGGACGAGGGCACGTAGGGGCTCGCCGCCGGCGGCCAGCGAGGCACCGCTGAGGACGACGAGTTCGGGGTCTAGTACGGAGACGAGCGAGGCGAGACCGGTCGCGAGGTGGGTCGCGTAGATCTCCAGGAGCTGCCGCTGGGGACCGCTGGTGTGGTCGGCGGCGGTGGCGACGAGGGCGGCGGCGACCTCGGCGTAGGGACCCGTCGGAATCTCGGTGATGCCGAGTTCGCGGGCGAGTTGGGGCAGGGCCTGGGATCCGGCCAGTGCCTGGTAACCACCGCTGTTGGCCTTGGTCACGTGACGGACCAGGGGCGCGCCGGGCACCGGCAGGAAGCCGACCTCGCCCGCGCCGCCGGTCCAGCCGCGGTGCAGCCGGCCGCCGAGGACCAGGGCGGCGCCGAGGCCGCCCTCGTTCCACAGCAGCACGAAGTCGCCGTGCCCGCGGGCCGCGCCGAGCCGCTGCTCGGCTATGGCGACCAGGTTCACGTCGTTCTCGTACTCCACCGGCATCGGCAGCGCGGCGGCGAGTTCGTCGAGGATGGCGGGGGAGTGCCAGCCCGGCAGGTGCGAGGCGTAGCGCAGCCGGCCGGTGTTGGGGTCGAAGGCGCCGGGGGTGCCGATGACGAGGCGGTGGACGTCGTCGCGGGCGAGCCCGGCGGCTTTCACCGCGCCGTCGAGGGCATCCGTCACCTGCCGTACGACGGGCTGGGCGGGCCGCCGGCCGGGGGTGGCGAGCTCGAACTCGCCCACCGTACGGCCGGTGACGTCGGCGACGGCGGCGCGGATGCGCTCCGGCGTGACGTCGAGCCCGGCGGCGTGTGCGGCGCCCGGATTGACCACGTAGAGCTGGGCGTTGGGTCCCGGGCGCCCCTCGCTCGTCCCGGTGGCGAGGACGAGCCCGGCCGCTTCGAGCCGGGCGAGGAGCTGGGAGGCGGTCGGCTTGGAGAGGCCGGTGAGCTTGCCGATCCGGGTACGGGACAGCGGGCCGTGCTCCAGCAGGAGGTCGAGGGCGGCGCGGTCGTTCATGGCGCGCAGGACGCGGGGGGTGCCCGGGGTGCTGGTACCGGTGCCCGGGGTGCCGGAGGTTCCTGCCATGTCGTACGCCACCTGCCTCTCGAACTCTCGTCGAACCCTCGAAACCCTCGAACGTCCGAACCGCACAGCCTGTCACGTGATCACTGTTAGGAAAGTTTCCTATTGGGTGGAAGGAACGTAAGCCCGAGGCGAAGGGGGCGTCAATAGAGACCGCCCCCGAGGCAACAGACTCGTTACCTGCGGGGGCGGTGGGAGGGGTGCTGGGACGTACGGGTGTTACTTGACGTCGATGTAGTCACCGGCGGCGGTGGCCGCGCCGGTGGTGGCGGTGCCGGCGAAGACGTAGCGGAAGTACCCGTCCTGCGCGGCCTTCACGGTCGTCGTCAGCGCACCGCTCTTGCCGGTGGTGACCGTCTTGACGGTGGTGTAGGTGCTCGAACTCTTCGCGCGGAACTGCAACTTGGCGGGCTGGGACACATACCCGGTGTAGGTGCCGTTCTCCCAGTCGGCCCGGGTGAGCTTGCCGGTGACCGTGATGGTCTTCCCCTTCTTCACCGGCTCCGGGGAGGCGTTGGCGGTGAGCTTGGCGGCGCGCTGGATCTTGACCTTGCCCTTGCCGCCCCAGGCCGCGAAGTCGGTGGAGTAGCTGATCTGCTCGTCCGAGTCGTCCAGGTCGGCGTCGACGTGGGCATAGACACCGGCGACGTTCCAGGTGGTCGCGTCGGCCGTCTCGTACAGGCTGTCCTCGGGGTCGATCACGATCGTGTCGGAGCAGGACTCGGTGACCGTGGTGTCCGTCGTCGCGGTCGTCGTGCACGTCGGAGCCAGGCCGGCGTCGAGCTCGTTGTCGGAGTCCGCGAGCGATCCGCGGTAGAGCATGACCCCGGCGAACGTCGTCTTGTAGTCGATCGTCACGGTGGACGGCCGCGTCAGCGTGTAGGTGACGGGCACCTTCACCGTCGCGGTCGTCCCCACGACGATCGCCTTCCCCTTGTTGACCGTCACACCGGAGAAGACCAGGGCCGGCGACGCGGCCTGCGCGAGCGGCGCAGCCAGACCGGTCAGGGCCAGGGCACCGCTCAGGGCGGCGCCGATGGCGAGCTTCCTCATTCTTGTCCCCACATTCGAAACGGACCCCTGGGCATTGCGCTCCAGAACAAGGGCCCGTCGTGGGCCGACCTTAGGCATGGCGACCCTGCGATGAAAATGAGTTGAGCCTGTGAAGGTGATCGCATCACGGCTTCGTCACGATGGACAAAGCCGCAGGTGGGAGCGGGGTGGTGAGGATTCCCCCGATCTGCCGCAATTGCGCTGTGCGTGGGGCTCTTTGCGGCCGCTACGGCTCCGCCGCCGAGGCCGATTCGTGACGTCACGGCCGTGGGCTGCCAGCCACCTCACAGCATCCTGACTTTTGATCAACCCCGTTTGCGGGCGGCGGAGAACGGGGCGGGGCGGGGTGTGGGGCATGAAGGTGTGGGGCATGAAGGTGTGGGTGGGGTGCTGGTGGGAGGCGGTGTGCGCGCTCGCCGTACCCATGGTGATCCAGGTCGGCTTCCGGCTCTGGGACCAGGGCGGCGACTGGGGTGCGGTGGGCGAGATCGCTGCGACATGGGTCGCGGGCACCGTCGTATGGGCCGCCGTGGCATGGCTGTCGCTACGACACCGGGCGCACAGGTCGGGCATCGCCCTCGCCTCCGATGCCCTCGCCGCCCACCAGACCCGCCGACTCCGCGTCCTACGGCCCTCGGTGGGCTTGCGCGCGGAGCTGAAGTCGTCGCCCCGCGCCTCCGTCACCGCGGAGAAGGGCCGCGAGGAGATCTGGTTCCACTGGCGTCCGGGCCGCCGTAACCGCACGGTCTGGGGTTCGATCGCCTTCGACGAGGGGGCGGGGACGGTCCGGCTCGATCTGCGGGCGAGCGGGGTGTACACGGGGTCTTCGGGGTTGCGGCGGGGGGCGTCTTTTGTGGCGTTGTGTCAGGTGGCCGGGGGGTTGGGGTTGAGCGAGGAGAACGAGAACGAGAACGAGGGTGAGGGGGCGGGGGAGGCCCGGGTGGCGTAGGTCTTCATTCGGTCGGGTCGAGCGGTGGTGGGGGCGTGCCGTCGCTTCGGTGCGCTCGTTCCGCGACGTCGTCCGGCGGAACGAGCGAGCACACCGCCGATATCCGCTTGCGCACCCTCACCGCTCGGGTCAACGTCGCCTGACACCCGACGAAGGCGGAGAAGATGACCACGCACGTCCACCCGGTCGACCACGAACTCATCCAGGCCGCGGCACACGTCGCGCGCACGCGCTGCCGTGGAGACAACCACACCATGGCGGCCGCGGCCCGCGCCCGGGACGGCCGGATCGTCACGGCGGTGAACGCGTACCACTTCACCGGTGGTCCCTGTGCCGAACTGGTCGTCATCGGCACGGCGGCGGCCCAGGGCATCTACGAGCTGGACACGATGGTCGCCGTGGGCGACCGGGACCGGGGGGTGGTTCCGCCGTGCGGCCGATGCCGACAAGCCCTTCTCGACTACTTTCCCGCCCTCAAGGTCATCGTCGGCGAGGGCGACCACGTCCGAACCGTCGCGGTCACCGAGCTGCTGCCCGAGAGTTACGTCTGGGCCGACCATCAACTCGACGAGCTCGACGAGCTCGACGAGCTCGACGCCGAGTAGGCCGTTGTCTTGATCCCCGGTCAGTGCAGAGTTGCCGTGAACCTCGTCCAAGTGGTGGGGGCCAGGCGGAGTATCGGGCCGCCCGGGGTCTTGGAGTCGCGGATGGCTATCGTGCCGAGGATGTTGCGAGCGACTTCGAGGCACTCGTTGGATGGTGTGCCGTAACTGGACTTCGTGAAGTTGAACTCGGGCACGGCTCACATCTCCTTGCGCAGGCTGTCGATGAGGGTCACTTGGGTTCTACGAATGCGTCAAATCATCCGCGCAACAGGCGACTTCTGCCTGGCCGTCCCCTGTGTCAGGCTGCGATGTCGCGGCTTCGCATCACCGATCTACTCGGCCAGGCAATGGGAATGCGCGGCCGGGGCTGTATCGGTGAAAGAGGCGGAAATCCATCAGGAGAAAATCTCCTGGGAGGTGGCGGGTCGAGATGCTGTCTTGGCCGGCGCCGGAGATTTCCAAAAAATGTTGGATGACGCGAACCCAGAAATATCCCGTAGCGCGCGAGATCTGCTGTCGATTCTTGCGTGACCTCGCGGTGATTTCCGGCTGAGGAAAACGGTGTCGGCGGCTCCCCACTGGTCTGGCTTCAGGGGAGCCGCCAGCCTGCCGCAGGCCGCGCCGCTCGGACAATCCCCGTGCGCCCCGGTCGCCCCGCGTGATACTCCTCCCTGCCATGAACGATCTCGTGACGGCACGGCTCGTGCTGCACCCCATGACCGTCGGCGAAGCCGAGCGAGTGGTGGCGGGCGAGCCGGACGGCGGTGACCGATGGGGACCCGAATACCCCACCGACGGGGACGTGTTCGCCGCCAAGCGCTTCCTCGGCACCTGCGCGGCCACCAGCGATCCCCAGCCGTTCGGCAACTATGAGATCCGGCGCCGGGAGGACGATCGGGCGATCGGCGGCGTCGGCTTCCACGGACCCGTAGACGCGAACGGCAGCGTCACGATCGGCTACGGCATCGTCCCGTCGGCCCAGGGGCAGGGATACGCCTCCGAGGCTCTCCGCACACTGCTGCTGTTCGCGCGGACACAGGGAATGCGGACACAGGGAATCACGTGCGTGAAGGGCGACGCCGACCACGACAACATCGCGTCGCACCGCGTCATGCTGGCAGCGGGCATGCGGCCGGCCGGACAGGACGAAGGCGTCCGATACTTCGAGATGACCTGGACGGGTGAACTGTCCTGGTACGGCGTCCGATGCGTGTTCCGGCATGGCGAACTCGGGGTCTACGAAGAGCGGTTGACCCTGTGGCGGGCCCGGTCGCTCGAAGAGGCCATCGAGCGTGGGGAGTTGGAGGCGCGCGGGTACTGCGCGGACCTCGACGGCGTGGAGTACGTCGACTTCGCCGAGGCGTACCGGATGGGCGGCGAGCCGGGAGAGGGCGCCGAGGTCTTCTCCCTCATGCGGGAGAGCGGGTTGCCTGCGGGCGAGTATGTGGGGCGGTTCTTCGCCACGGGGGCGGAGCGGACGGGGAGTTGAGGCGTACGCGCGGCCTCGGGCTCAGTTGTCCAGGAAGGGCGCCGTGTCCAGGGTGGGGTACGGGGCCGGGAGGACGAGGGGATTGCCCAGGCCGACCTTGGACTCGGCATCGTAGTACGCCTCTTTGGGATCGTCGCCGGGGAGAACGGGGGCGGTGTAGCAGTGGGCCGTCTTCGTGTTCCGGTTGATCAGGATGTAGATCGGCACTCCGGCGGCGGCGTAGGTACGGAGTTTCGGGCCGGTGTCCGTCTCGTGGTTGGTGGAGGTGACCTCACCGACCAGGGCGATCATGTCGATGGGGTACCAGCCCCTGTGGGCTTTCAGATATGAGTCGTCGAGCTCGCTCGGCCTGCGTCGACGGACGTAGAAGTCCGGGATGAGCAGGGCCATCGTGGTGCCGTCCTTGTGGGCGGCTCGGTAGCCGTTGCCCATGCCCACCAGGCGGTGTCCGGCGACACGGAACTGGAAAAACAGTTCCCCCGCGCCGTCGTTGTGATTGTCGTTCGGTGCCGGCGGCACGATGGCCATCCCCTCGACGTACTCGGGTCGAATCGGCGTCGTCGACGCCTCCTCGATCGCGATCAGCAGATCGATGGGGTCCTGCTGCGTCTGCGTCATGACCGGCTCCATGATGGGTTCGGCGCTCATCGATGCTTCTCCCTCGTCACGCTGATGCCAGGCTACGCCCGTGCCGGGTGCCTCGGCAGAACGCTGAGGCATCCGGACACGCCGCGACCTGCGATTCCGCCCCCGTTCACTCGAACGAGCGTGCTGAACCGTTCCGCCCGCGCCCCGAGTTCCGCGCCCCGCGTACGCCCCCGTACACCTACCGCCACACCTACCGCGTCGAAGGCCGCGCCGAAGAAATGGGCGAAGCGGCCGCCACCTGAGGCGAGTCCGTATTCGAGTACACCGAAGGCGCGGCCACCGCCTCCGTGGGGTCCGCCACGTCGTCCACCGGATCCGCCGTCGCCCCGCCCACGATCCGGATGTTCGCCTCGTCGAAGGCCCGCTTCACCCGCCACCGCAGCTCTCGCTCGACGGTGACCGACTTGCCCGGCATGGTCTTCGCGGAGAGGCGGACGACCATCGAGTCGATCAACACGCTGTCGAGGCCCAGGACCTCGATCGGACCCCAGAGCAGCTCGTTCCAGGGTTCTTCCTTGCTCATCTTCTCCGTGACCGCGTCGAGCGTCGCCTTCACCCGGTCCAGGTTCTCCGACGCGCGGACGGTGACGTCGACGCCCGCCGTGGCCCAGCCCTGGGAGAGGTTGCCGATGCGCTTGACCTCGCCGTTGCGGACGTACCAGATCTCGCCGTTGTCGCCGCGCAGTTTGGTCACGCGCAGGCCGACCTCGATGACCTCGCCGGCGGCGACCCCCGCGTCGATCTGGTCGCCGACGCCGTACTGGTCCTCAAGGATCATGAAGACGCCGGAGAGGAAGTCCGTGACGAGGTTGCGGGCGCCGAAACCGATCGCCACGCCCGCCACACCGGCCGACGCCAACAAAGGGGCGAGGTTGATCTCGAAGGTGCCCAGGATCATCAGCGCGGCCGTGCCCAGGATCACGAAGGACGCCACCGAGCGGAGGACCGAGCCGATCGCCTGGGAGCGCTGGCGGCGGCGCTCGGCGTTCACGAGCAGTCCGCCCAGCGCCGTGCCGTCCACCGACTCGACCGTGCGGTTCATCCGGTCTATCAGCTTGGTGATCGCCCGCCGCACCGTCATTCTCAGGACCGCCGCGATCACCACGATCAGCAGCACCCGGAGCCCGATCGCCAGCCATGTGGACCAGTTCTGCTCGACCCAGCTCGCTGCGTTGGTCGCGCTCTCCTGGGCGTCCTGGAGCGAGGGCACGGTCACCGCTGTCTCCGAGGGGCTCGGAGTCGGCGACGGCGTGGCGGCCAGTAGGACGGCGGACAAGGACACGGCAGGTACCTCCAGGTGCTGCGTCTGTCCTCCGGCGTCGTCCGACAGGGGCAAGGTCACGAATAGGTCACCGAGAGGGCAGGCCCACCACACTATCGGGGCAACGCGCGAGGATTGTTGCCGTGTTCGGGGGAGAGGCCCTTCCCGACCGGGAAAGAACAGGTGGGACGAACCCACGGCTGTCCCGGGGATGAATCACATGTGGTCGAAAACACTCCCAGCCCGTTACCGGGACATGGTGGCGCTTCCACCAGGCATGAGGGGAGACTGACTACAGATCGTCCCGGCGCGAGCCACGCGCCGCCGACGCACAAGGAGGCATCCGTGCCGCATGTCCTGGTCCTCAACGCGTCGTACGAGCCACTCGGCGTCGTACCGCTCCGCCGCGCGCTCGTCCTCGTCCTGGAGAACAAGGCAGTCTCCCTTGAGGAATCCGGCGCCTTTATGCACAGCGCAACCGTCACTGTCCCCGCACCCAGCGTGGTCCGGCTCAAGCGATTCGTACGGGTTCCCTATCGGGGGCCCGTTCCTCTCACCCGGCGGGCGCTGTTCGCGCGTGACGGGGGCCGGTGCATGTACTGCGGTGGCGTCGCAACCAGCGTCGACCATGTCATTCCGCGCAGCCGCGGGGGCAAGCACGTGTGGGACAACGTGGTGGCGTCCTGCCGCCGCTGCAACCACACGAAGGCCGACCGACATCTCTTCGAGATCGGCTGGCGGCTGCGCCACAAACCCGCCCCACCCACCGGCCTGGCCTGGCGCATCATCGGGACCGGGCATAGGGACCCGCGCTGGCTGCCGTACTTGCAGCCGTACGGCGCGGAGGACGCGATGGCCCGGATCGACGGCATCTCCGCCTGACGATCCGGGCTTTTGTGTACCCAGGGTCACCCCCTGGGTACGGCGGCACAGCGGCACGGTCCGGCCCCGGGAACCCTCGTTCCCCGGGGCCGGCCGTCGTGCGTACCGCGGCCGTCAGGCGTACCGCAGCTCCCCCGGCCGCACCGACCGCCGCAGTAGCGGCAGCGACGTGGCCGCCGCCAGCACGCAGGCCGCGTACACGCCGACCGGGACCAGCAGCGCGGTGTACGGCACCGGCACGTCCGCGTACCGCGAGACGGCGGCGCCGTACCAGAAACTGATCGCCGTGCCGCCGAGGCCCGCCACCGCGATCGCGGGGAACAGCGGCAGCGCGGTCTCCAGCAGGAGCGCGCGGGCCAGTACGGCGTGCGGCACCCCGGCGGCGACCTGCGCGGCCAGGCCCCGGCGCCGGGTGGCGAGGGACTCGGCGGTGGAGACGGCCAGCGCCGTCAGGACCAGCGCGAGGGCGACGAGGATCGCGGCGGCCGTCAGGTCGATGCCGGTCGTGTAGTAGCTCATGCGCGCCCCGAGGGTGCCCGCGCGGCGCGACGAGTTCAGGTCCGCGAGCAGGATCTGCCGTACGCCCGCGAAGCCCGAGCCGACGACCGTCACCAGCAGCAGCGCAGCATGGGTGCGGGCGGTCGACCAGGGGTCCTCGCGGAGCCGTTCCGCCGCGATCAGCAGCGCGGGGCGCCCGGTGCCGGCCGCGAAGCCCTCACCCAGTTGGCGGGACGAGGCGCCGGAGAGCCAGATCGCGACCAGGCTGATCAGTACGGCCAGGACGAGCACCGTCACCGGCGCCAGCCCGAAGGAGACGGGACTGCCGAAGACCGGGGTCAGCGCGATCAGCACGGACGTGACCGCGAGCAGCCGGGTCGCGGCGCGGAACAAGGGCCCCGGACCCCGCGCCGGCCGCGTCCGCCGTACCCGGCCCAGCGGATCGGCCACCACCCGGCGCAGCGCCACCGCGCTCACGACCGCGCCCAGCACCGGCACGGCCCCGGCGACCAGGACGACACCGGCCCAGTTCGTGGCGTACGGCAGCAGCGGTACGACGACCGCCGTCGCCGCCACCGCGCCCGCCAGACAGGCGAGCCCCGACTCCAGCGCCGCGATCCGCCGCACCTGCCCGGGCGCCGCCCCCGCCAGCCGCAGCGCGGCCAGCCGCCGGTCCCGGTGCACCGCCCCGATCCGCGCGCACTGCGCGAGAAACCCGAGCACCGGGATCAGCAGCAGCCCCAGCGCGAGACTCACGTTCTGCCGGTCACCGGGCGAGTCGAACAACCCCGACCCGATCGACACGGCGTAGAACCCGTCCAACGACAGCAGCGCTACGACGCCCAGTCCGATCCCCGTCGCCAGCGCGGCCCCGACTGCCGTGAGCCCGACCCGCCACCACTCCCGCCGGTCCGAACCCCGGGTGAGCAGCCAGGCCAGCCGCAGATCGGTGAGCAACGACCTCATGCGATCACCCCCGCCGTCGTCACGATGCCGTCCGCCAGCCGGATCTCGCGGTCCGCGTACGCCGCGACCTGCGCGTCATGGGTGATCAGCAGGACCGCCGTACCGGACTCGCGGGCCGCCGTCACCAGGGCCGTCATCACCTGCTCGCTCGCCAGGGAGTCCAGCGCGCCCGTCGGCTCGTCCGCGAAGACGACCTTCGGGCCGGTGATCAACGCCCGGGCGAGCGCGACCCGTTGGGCCTGACCGCCGCTCATCTCGCCCGGCCGCAGCTCCGCCTGCCCGCGCACCCCGAACCGCTCCAGCCACTCGGCGGCCCCGGCCCGCGCGTCCGTACGCGAGGCACCCGCGAGCAGCAGCGGCAGCGCCACGTTGTCGACGGCCGTCAGCTCGGGTATCAGCTGCCCGAACTGGAAGACCACTCCGAACTCGGTGCGCCGCAGCTCGCTGAGCCGCTTCTCGGGCAGCTTGTCCAGCCGCTGTCCCGCGTACGTCACCGTCCCCGCGTCGGGGCGGACGATCCCGGCCAGGCAGTGCAGCAGCGTGCTCTTGCCGCTGCCGCTGGTCCCCGTGACGGCGAGGATCTCGCCGGCGCACAGGTCGGCCGAGGCGCCGCTCAGCGCCCGCGTCCTGCCGTGCGTCTTGGCGAGGTCACGGGCCGCGAGCAGCACCGCCACCGTGTCCTGGGGGTCCCCCTGGTTGCTCATGCTGTGTCGACCTCCGCGGTCAGAGTGGTCAGCCGGGCCGCCGTCGTCGCCATCCAACGGAGGTCCGCGTCAAGGTGGTTGAGGGCGTAGTCCGCCGAGAGCACGGTCGCCAGGTCGGTGCCCTTGGCGGTCTTGACCGCCGTGAGTTCCCGCATCCGCTCCATATGGGCGGCGCGTTGGGCCCGGAGATACGCCTCCGGGTCGCCGTCGGCCAGGATCGAGACGACGACCTTGGCGAAGATCTCGTTCGTCACGAAGGGCGCGGGCGGCGCGATCTCCCCTGCCCAGCGGGCGAGTTCACGCGAACCGTCCGACGTCGAACGGTACGCCGTCCGCTCCGGACCACCGTCCGAACCGGTGCCGTCCACCTCCGCGAGACCGTCCCGGACCAGCCGCTGCAAGGTCGTGTAGACCTGCCCGTACGCCAGCGGGCGGGCCTGCGGGAAGCGCTCGTCGTGGCGTCGCTTGAGGTCGTAGCCGTGGCTCGGTCCTCCGGCGAGCAGGCCCAACAGGATGTGGCGGGTGCTCATGGCGCTCAGTATGCACCGGATACATGTACTGAGTGAATAGTGATCAGCCGGAAAAGTACGGGCAGCGGGGTGCGGGAGTGGCCACAGTGCCACCCGTACTCCAACCTGGAGGTCTGCCGTCGCGCCCGCTGGGTAGGGCTGCGGTGACCCGCCCGCACGCCCGACACGACAAGGAGGCCCCCGTGGCCGCAGCATCGGCGTCCCTTCCGCTCCCGGCCCGCTCCAAACGCACCGCGGAGCCGTCCGACCGTCTCGCACCCGAGCTCTCGTCCGGCCTCGCGCCCGACCTGTTCTTCGTCGACTCCGAGGGCGCCTGGGCCGAGACCCCGCTGACCAGCGAACCGCCGCTGACCGACGCCGAACCGCTCACCAGCGAGCCCCCGCTCGCCGACACCGCCCCGCTCACCAGCGAGTCCGCCACGATGGACGCGCCCCTCACCAGCGAGGTCGCCGCGTTCGACGACCCGATGACGACGAGCGGTGAATTCGCCGCCCTCGCCGACCTGATGAGCGGTGAATCGCCCGCCTTCGCCGACCCGGACTCCACGAGGCCCTAGATGACCGCACCCCGGCCGGTGGACACCCTCGGCGAGGACCTGTCCCGGCTCGCCGAACTGCACGGCGTCGCCACCGCCTACCGCCCCTCCCCGGACCACGCGGTCCCCGCCTCCGCCGTCGCGGTCGTCGCCGTACTGGCCGCCCTCGGCATCGACGCGAGCACCCCGCAGGCCATCGCCGCCGCGCTCGCCGCCCGCCGACAGGAGCTGGCCGAACGGCTGTTGCCGACCACCGTCGTGGGCCGCCACGGCAGTACGCCCGCCGCGCTCGACGCGCTGCCCGAGGGCACCGTGCTGCGCATCGACACCGAGCAGGGCGAGACGGAGCGCATCGAGACCGGGCAGGGCGGGATCCCGGCGAGCGCCGAGCAACTCCCGCCCGGCGTCCACCACTTGACCGCCACCGCACCCGACGGCCGCACCGCCGAGGCCCAACTCGTCGTCGCCCCGGACCGGTTGCCCACGCCCGCGGGACGTTCGTACGGGCTGATGGTGCAGGTCTACTCCCTCCTCTCCCGGCACTCCTGGGGCATGGGCGACCTCGGTGACCTGGGTGAACTCACCGCCTGGGCAGGGCGATCGCTCGGCGCCGGCTTCGTCCAGGTCAACCCCCTGCACGCGGCCGTGCCGGGCGCACCCACCGACCCCTCGCCGTACCGGCCCTCCTCGCGCCGCTTCCCCGACCCGGTGTATCTGCGGATCGAGGACATCCCCGAGTTCGCGTACGTCGAGGAGGAGGACCGGGAGGAACTGCGTGGACTCCTCGAACAGGCCGCGCGGCTGCGTCGATCCGTCCTGGAGAAGGACGCGTTGATCGACCGCGACGCCGTATGGGAGCTGAAGCGCGAGGCGCTGGAACGCGTCCGCCGGGTCCCCCTCGGCCCCGGACGACGGGCCGCCTACGCCGACTTCCTCGCCCGTGAGGGCGAGGCGCTGGAGGACCACGCCACGTGGTGCGCGCTGGCCGAGGCGCACGGTTCCGACTGGCACCACTGGCCCGCCGCTCTGCGCGACCCGCGCTCACCCGAAACCGCCCGCGCCCGCACCGAGTTGATGGACCGCGTCGACTTCCACTGCCGCCTCGCCTGGCTCACCGACACCCAACTCACCACCGCCCAGCGGACCGCACGGGAAGCGGGCATGCCGATCGGGGTCGTGCACGACCTCGCGGTCGGGGTGCACCCGGATGGTGCCGACGCGTGGGCGCAGCAGGAGTACTTCGCCGCCGGCATGTCGGTCGGCGCGCCCCCGGACGCCTTCAACTCCCTCGGCCAGGACTGGGGGTTGCCCCCCTGGCGCCCCGACCGCCTCGCCGCCTCCGGCTACGCCCCCTACCGCCGCCTGCTCCGCGCGCTCTTCCGCTACGCGGGCGCCCTGCGCATCGACCACGTCATGGGCCTGTTCCGCCTCTGGTGGGTCCCGCAGGGCCGGCCGCCCACCGAGGGCACCTATGTCCGCTACGACGCCGAGGCCATGCTCGCGATCCTCGCGCTGGAGGCCTCGCGCGCCGGGTCGGTGGTGATCGGCGAGGACCTCGGGACCGTGGAACCGGGTGTGCGCGAGACCTTGCAGGAGCGCGGGGTCCTCGGCACGTCGGTGCTGTGGTTCGAACGGGACTGGGACGGTGACGGCCGCCCCCTCGCCCCCGAGAAGTGGCGCGCCGACTCGCTGGCCACCGCCACCACCCACGACCTGCCGCCCACCGCGGCCCGGCTCACCGGCGAACACGTCGAACTCCGCAACCGGCTCGGCCTGTTGACCCGCCCGGTGGAGGAGGAGCGGATCGAGTCCGCCACCGACGTGGGGGAGTGGCTGGCGCTGCTGTCCCGGCTCGGCCTCTACGAACACGCCACGGGCGGCGGCCGGCCCGCGTCCGAGGAGGAGGCCGAGATCCACGCCGTCCACCGTTTCCTGCTCCGCACCCCCGCCCGCATGATCGGCGTCTGGCTCCCGGACACCGTCGGCGACCGGCGCCCGCAGAACCTGCCCGGCACGTGGGACCAGTATCCGAACTGGCGCCTTCCCGTCGCCGACGCGGACGGACGTCCTGTGACGCTGGAGGAACTGGCCGCGTCGCCGCGGCTGCACGCGTTGGTGGATGTGCTGCGGGTGGGGTTGGCATCCGATACCGGGTCGGGTTCGGGTTCGGGGCCGGGTTCGGAGGGCGGCGGGGAAGAGGGCCCGTGACACCCGTACGCACACCCCTGCACCCTTCCGCGCCCACCCCTGCACCCCATACGGCACCCCCGGGCGCGCGGCTCGTTCGGGCGTTCGCTACTTTTGCGGTGTGGACAAGAAGAACGCCCTGCGCGCCGGCGCCCTGGCTGCCGGTACGACGCTGATGATGCTGCTCATGACGTCCCCCGCGCTCGCGCTCACCCGCGACGACGGTGACGACCCGGGCTCCGGCCTGAGCGTCGCCGACACGCTGGGGCTCTATGTCCTGTGCCCGCTCGCGCTGTTCGCGATCATCGCGGGCCTCGTCATGGCGCTGGACAAGTCCAAGGACCGCGCGCCGAAGGCCAAGTCCGGCACGAAGACCGGCACGGGTACGACCGTCGACGCGAAGGCCTGACCCCCCGGTCCGAGCTCACCTCTTCCGGAAGGCGCCCACATCACCCACAGCGGTGAGGCGGGCGCCTTCGGCATGTCCGCGCGCGGGAGATCCGCTCATGCGACGTCCGTTCATGGGACGTCCGCTCATGCGACGTCCGCTCATGGGCTCGGCGCCGTGAGGTAACGCTGCACCGTGGGCGCGAGCCAGGCCACGATCTCCTCGCGGGCCAGCGCCACGGTCGGCGGAAAGCGCAGCACATAGCGCGTGAGCGCGAGCCCAAGGAGCTGGGAGGCGACCAGCCCGGCCCGCGCCGGCGCCTGCTCCGGGTCGGGACACGCCTGCCGCGCTACCGGCAGCAACTGTTCCCGGAAGATCTCCTGCATCCGCTCGGCCCCGCCCTTGTTCGTGGCACCGACCCGGAGCATCGCCGTCAGCTCCTCGTTCTCCTCCCACATGGCGAGGAAGTGCGTCACCAGGGCGTGGCCCACCTCGCCCCGCGCGGCCGAGGTCAGATCCGGCAGCCGCAGGTCGTAGGAGACCGCCGCCGCGAAGAGCCCCTCCTTGTTGCCGTAGTAGCGCATCACCATCGACGGGTCGATACGGGCGTCCTTGGCGATGGCGCGGATGGTGGCGCGCTCGTAGCCGTCGGTCGCGAAGCGCTCGCGGGCGGCTTCGAGGATGGCGGCGCGGGTGGCGTCGGAGCGGCGGGGTTGGGGGGCCGGGCTGGCGCTGTCGTTCATGCCAACAAGCGTAGGCCAACACATGTTGACAGTCCAGGGAGCCGGTTCTAGTCTCGTCAACAAGCGTTGGCAAACAAGCGTTGGCACTAGGAGGTCACCATGAACCACACCGTCATCGTCGTCGGCTCCGGTCCCACCGGCCTGCTTCTGGCCGGTGACCTCGCCACCGCCGGCATCCCGGTCACCCTGCTGGAGAAGCGCCCCGAGAAGATCAGCAACCTCTCCCGCGCGTTCGTCCTGCACGCCCGCACCCTGGAGCAGCTGGACGCCCGCGCCCTCGCCGACGAACTCGAAGCCATCGGTCAACCCCTCGACCGGCTCCGCCTGTTCGGCCGCCTGACCATCGACCTCACGCCCCTCCCCTCCCGCTTCAACCACCTCCTCGTCCTCCCGCAGTACGAGGTCGAGAAGGTGCTGCTGCGGCGCGCGGTCGAGGCGGGCGTGGACTTCCGCTACGACACCGAGCTGACCGGGCTGACGCAGGACGCGGACGGCGTGACCGTCGAGACGCGAGGACCCGACGGGGCGACCGGGTCGCTGCGTGCCGTGTACGCCGTCGGCACCGACGGCATGCGCAGCGCGGTCCGGAACGCCATCGGGCTGCCCTTCCCGGGCCACTCCGTCATCCGTTCCGTGGTGCTCGCCGACGTCCTGCTCGACGAGAAGCCGGACACCCTGCTCACCGTGGCCACCGTCGGCGACGCCTTCGCCTTCATCGCGCCCTTCGGCGACGGCTACCACCGCGTCATCGGCTGGAACCGCGCCCGCGACGCCGCCGACGACGAGCCCCTCGACCTCGACGAGGTCAGGGAGATCACCCGGCTCGCGCTCGGCACGGACTTCGGGATGCGCGACGCCCGCTGGATGTCCCGCTTCCACAGCGACGAACGCCAGGCGCCCGCCTACCGGGTGGGCCGTGTCTTCCTGGCCGGCGACGCCGCGCACGTGCACACCCCGGCCGGCGGCCAGGGCATGAACACCGGCCTCCAGGACGCGGCCAACCTCGGCTGGAAACTGGCCGCGGTGCTCGCCGGCCACGCGCCCGGCACCCTCCTCGACACCTACCAGTCCGAGCGCCACCCCGTCGGCAGGGCGGTCCTGCGCAGCAGCGGCGGAATCGTCCGCCTCGCGATGGCCAAACGCCCCTGGACCCTCGCCCTGCGCGCGGCCC
Organism: Streptomyces sp. NPDC101776; assembly: GCF_044766845.1. Taxonomy (NCBI): domain Bacteria; kingdom Bacillati; phylum Actinomycetota; class Actinomycetes; order Kitasatosporales; family Streptomycetaceae; genus Streptomyces; species Streptomyces sp. NPDC101776. Next base: position 236,095 of record NZ_JBIWMV010000002.1, read on the forward strand.
TCACCACCGTCCTCGACCACGTAACTCCGGCCCGCCGCAAGGCCCTTGGCCAACTCACCGGCATCGGCTACGCCTACCCGGCCCCCCGAGGCTCCCACCGTCTGACCGGCACCCGAGCCCCGGACCTCTCCCTCGCGAACAACACCCGCCTCTACGAGGCGCTGCGCGGCGGCCGTTTCGTACTGGTCACCCCGGAGGCATACGACACGAAGGGCGCCCACGACGACCGGCTGACCGCGGAACGCTGGGCGAGCGACCGTCGTACGGCACTGCTGGTCCGCCCCGACGGATACGTGGCCTGGGCGGCCGACGACGCCGACCCGGCCCAGGTCGAGGCGGCGCTGTCCGAGCACGTCGGCTGACGGGTGCCGAAGAAGGGAACCGGCTCAACGGGCGTGCCGGCGGCGGGACTTGCTACCGCTCGGTCGAGGACAGCAACTCCCGCAACAGGCCGGCCAGTTGGCCGGCCTGTTCCGAGTCGAGGCCCGACAGCGCTGCCGTCTGCGTGGCGAGCCCGGCGCCTACCGCCTCGTCGATCAGCGTCAACCCTTTCTCCGTCAGCGTCACTTGAAGCCCCCGCCGGTCGTGCGGGTCGGGGGAGCGGCGGAGCAGGCCGGCCCGTTCGAGTTTGTCGAGGCGGCCGGTCATGCCGCCCGTGGTGAGCATCAGCGTCGCGGAGAGCTGACGCGGCGAGAGGGTGTACGGCTGGTCGGCGCGGCGCAGGGTCGCGAGGACGTCGAACTCGCCACGCGAGATGCCGTACGACGCGTACGCCTTCTCCATGCTGTCGCCCATGGCCCGGGAGAGCCGGAAGATCCGCCCGAAGACCTCCATCGCGGCGGTGTCGAGGTCGGGCCGCACCGCCGCCCACTGCTCGACGATCGCGTCGACGGGGTCCTTGCGCTGCTCCGGGCGTGCACTCATGTGCCGAGTATCGGCCGGTTCATGGGTCGCCCGCAAGAAAGTGACTTGACGGAAAGTTGCTTGCGACTAAGCTAATTAGTGGCAAGTGACTTTTGAAGGGGATGGCATGAACCGCTCCAGCACCATCGTCCTCACCGCCCTCGCCCCCATCTCCTGGGGCACCACCTACGCCGTCACCACCCAGTTCCTCCCGCCCGACCGCCCCCTCTTCACCGGCCTGCTGCGCGCGCTCCCCGCCGGTCTCGTGCTCCTCGCGCTGGCCCGGGTGCTGCCGCGCGGGGCCTGGTGGTGGAAGGCGACGGTCCTCGGCGCCCTGAACATCGGCGCGTTCTTCCCGCTGCTGTTCCTGTCCGCGTACCGGCTCCCGGGCGGTATGGCGGCGGTCGTCGGCTCGATCGGGCCGCTCATCGTGGTCGGCCTCTCGGCGGTCCTGCTGGGGCAGCGGCCCACGGCCCGGAGCGTGCTCACCGGCACCGTCGCGGCCTTCGGCGTCAGTCTCGTCGTACTGAAGGCGGCCGGAGCGCTCGACCCGGTCGGCGTGCTCGCGGCCCTCGCCTCCACCGCGTCGATGTCCACCGGCACGGTGCTGACCAAGCGCTGGGGCCGCCCCGACGGCGTCGGCCCGCTCGCCCTCACCGGCTGGCAACTCACCGCGGGCGGCCTGCTGATAGCCCCCGTCGCCTTCCTGATCGAGGGAGCACCGCCCGCGCTCGACGCCCGGGCGATCGGCGGCTACCTCTACCTGGCCCTGGCCAACACGGCGATCGCGTACTGGCTCTGGTTCCGCGGCATCGGCCGACTCTCCGCGACCCAGGTCACCTTCCTCGGCCCACTGTCCCCGCTGACCGCGGCGATCGTGGGCTGGGCGGCGCTGGGACAGACGCTGACACCGCTGCAACTCGCGGGGATGGGGGTGGCGTTCGGGGCGACGGTGGCCGGGCAGATCGGGGCGCGTCCCCCGTCCGTTTCCGTTCGCGAGGTAGCGTCACGCGGGAACACCGTGACGCAACGCCGGAGGCGCCCGTGGCCGACGAATCCTGCCCCAGCTGTGGCAAGCCGCTCACCGCACGGGCCGGCCGCACCGGCCGCCGCTCCGTCTACTGCTCCGCCGCCTGTCGCCAGAAGGCGTACCGGGAGCGGCAGGGGAGCGGCGGAGTCGGTGTCGACGGGCTGATCAAGGAGATCGGGCGGCAGGTCGAGGAGCTGGTGCCGCAGCCGCCTTCCGTCTTCTACTCCGGCGTGACGGAACTGTCCTCGTCCGTCGCGCGGCTGAGGCGAGTGGCACGCACGGCGCGGGACACCGCTCGGGAATCCGTCACGCCCGCGGCCGTTACGGAAAGCCCCGCCGCCACGGAACTCCAAGTCCCGCTCGACGAAGGCGACTTCGCCGCCCTCGTCGAGTCCCACCGGCGCGAGATCCAGGTCCACTGCTACCGCATGACCGGGTCGTACGACGACGCCGAGGACCTGGTGCAGGAGACGTTCCTGCGGGCCTGGCGGGCCCGGGAGACGTTTCAGGGGCGGGCCGGTGCCCGTACCTGGCTGTATCGCATCGCGACCAACACCTGCCTGGACTTCCAGCGCCGTACGGCCCGTCGACCCAAGCGGTACGAGCCGTTGCCCGGGATGAACCACGGTGGTGGGGAGCCGCCCGCCCGGGTCACCTGGCTACAGCCTTACCCCGACGACGAGTTGCCCTCCGCCGAGGAGCAGCCGGAGGCCGCCGCCGTCTCCCGCGAGACCCTCGAACTGGTCTTTCTGGCCGCCGTCCAGCATCTCCCGCCGCGCCAGCGCGCGGTGTTGGTGCTGCGGGACGTGCTCGGGCTGACCGCCGTAGAGACCGGCGAGGCCCTCGACATGACCGTGGCCTCGGTCAACAGCGCGCTGCAACGCGCCCGCCCCACCCTGCGCGACCGGCTCCCCGGCCGGCGTGCGGACTGGACGGCCGACGGGCCCACCGAGCATCAACGCGCCCTGGTCAAGCGGTACATGGCCGCCGCCGAACGCCTCGACCTGTCCGAGGTCGCCACGCTGCTCAGCGAGGACGTCACCCTCACCATGCCGCCGAACCCGTTCTGGTTCACCGGCCGTGACGCGCTCGTGGAGTTCCTGAGCGTCAGCCTCGACGTCAACTCGCCCATGTTCCTTGGGCATTGGCGTCATCTGCCCGCCCGCGCCAACGGGCAGCTCGCGGCGGGGGGTTACGTCCGCCGGCCCGGTACGACCGTCTACCGCGCGCAGGTTCTCGACGTGCTCCGCTTCGACGCCGACGACCGGATCGCCGAGATCACGTCCTTCGAGCCGCACCTGTTCCCGGCCTTCGGACTGCCGCTGCGGCTGTGACCGATGAGTGCCGGGCTCCCTGTGCGTCTGTATGACCGACACGAACGACACGTACATCACGCATCACGACCCACAAGGAGTTCACCATGCTGCTCACCGACAAGACCGCGGTCGTCTACGGCGCCGGCGGCTCGATCGGCGGCGCGGTCGCCCGTGCCTTCGCCGCCGAGGGAGCCCGGGTCCACCTCGTGGGACGCACCCGGGAGACGCTGGAGGCCGTGGCCGGTGACATCAAGGACGCCGGTCTCGACGAGGCCGAGGTAGCCGTCGTCGACGCCCTCGACGAGACGGCCGTCACCGAACACCTCGCCCGCGTCGGGGACTTGGACGTGTCCTTCAACCTCGTCTCGCGCGGCGACGTTCAGGGGCTGCCCATCACCGACATGCCCGTCGACGACTTCCTGGCGCCGGTGATCAACGGCACCCGCGCCAACTTCATCACCGCCCGCGCCGCCGCCCGCCGGATGGCCGAGCGGGGCAGCGGTGTCGTCCTCACCCTCAACAGCGGTTCCGCGCACGGCAGTCCGATGATGGGCGGCACCGGTCCCGCCGACGCGGCTACCGACAGCCTGGTGCGCAACCTGGCGATGGAGCTGGGTCCGCGCGGGGTGCGTGCCGTAGGACTGTGGGCCGCCGGCATCCCCGAGACCCTCACGATCGAGAAGCTCGGCAAGGTCAACCCCGACCTCAACGAGGCGGCGATCCAGAGCATCCTCGACCACCTGTCGAGCCTGCGCATGACCCGTCGCAACCCCACCCTCGCGGAGATCACCGCGACCGCCGTGTTCCTCGCCTCGGACCACGCGGCGAGCATCACCGGCACGTTCGTGAACGTCACGGGCGGGATGTTCCCGGGCTGAGCCCTGTTCCTGGACCTCCGGAGCGTTGAGCGCGGCCCGAGGGCGGCGGCTCACCCGCTGTCGGAGGACGGACGCGGGGTCTCCACGCGGGCGAGCCAGGTGGTGAGGAGCCCTTCGAGCGCCACGGAGTCGGCGGGCGTCAGCAGGTCCAGCAGGCGGCGTTCGTTGCGCATGTGGTCGGTGAACGCCTGGTCGATCAGTTCGCGTCCGGGCCGGGTGAGGGCGACGATCCGGCCGCGCTGGTCGTCGCCGGAACGGCGGCGGGTGACGAGTCCGGCTCGTTCCAGGCGGTCGATCCGCTTCGTCATCGCGCCGGTGGTGACCATGGTGTGCGCGGCGAGTTCGCCGGGTGCCCGCTCAAAGGGCTCGCCGGCGCGGCGCAGTGCGCACAGGACGTCGAACTCCCCCTCGCTCAGGCCGTATCGGCCGTAGACGAGGCACAGCTCCTCGGTGAGACGGTCGGCCAGGCGGTGCAGTCTGCCGATCACGCCCTGCGGGGTGATGTCGACGTCGGGCCGCTCGCGGCGCCAGTCGGTCTGGATGCGGGCCACGCGGTCCAGCGCTTGCGGATCGTCCATGCACACCATGGTAGCTTCCCGGGAAGCTATATTGGCTTCCATGGAAGCCAATATGCGGTGGGTGGCGCTCACGGCGGTCGCGCCGGTGGCCTGGGGAGCCAACTACTACGTCACCCACGAGTTCCTGCCGCCCGACAGCCCGCTCTACGGGGCCGCCCTGCGCGCGCTGCCCGCCGGCCTCGTCCTGCTGGGCCTGTGCAGACAGCGACCGCGTGGTGTCTGGTGGTGGCGGTCCGCGGTGCTCGGGCTGCTCAACGTGAGCGTGTTCTTCGTCCTCGTCTACGCCGCCTCCCAACTGCTCCCGACGAGCATCGCCTCGACCGTCATGGCGGTGTCCCCGCTCGCGATGATGCTCATCGCCTGGGCCCTGGTCTCCGAGCGGCCCGGCCGCACGCACCTGGCCGGCGCCGCGATCGGGCTCGGCGGGGTCTGCCTCATGCTGCTCACCGGGGCGGGCGGGGTGAGCGTGCCGGGAGTCCTCGCCTCGGCCGCGGCCATGCTCGTGTCGGCCTTCGGCCACATCCTGACCAAACGGTGGAACGACACCGGTACCGATGTGCTCGCCTCGACCGCCTGGCAGCTCACGGCCGGGGGACTGTTCCTGCTGCCGGTCGCCGCGGTCGTGGAGGGCCGGCCACCCGCGCTCTCCACCCCGGCGCTCCTCGCGTTCGGCTACGTCACCCTCGTCGCCACCGCGCTGGCCTTCGTCGCCTGGTTCACCGGGCTGCGGCACCTGCCCGCGGGCACGGTGGGCCTGGTCGGACTGCTCAACCCCGTCACCGGCGTGCTGCTCGGCACGGCCGTCGCCGGAGAGGTGCTGACCGGCCGGCAACTGTGCGGGCTGGCCCTCGTCCTGGCCGGAGTCGTCCTGGGCCGCCCCACCCGCGCGGCCCGGCCCGGCAGCAGCCGCACGACGGACGGCGAAGGGCGCCCGAGGAACGACGAAGGGCGCCCGGCGGAATGCCGGGCGCCCTCGTGACCGTAGGAGAAACCCCGGAGGTACTACGGATGCGCTACGGCCGGACTACGACGCCGCCGCGTCCGCCGCCTGGGCCTTGAGCGCGCGCTCCACGCCCGAGCGGGACTCCGAGACCAGGCGGCGCAGGGCCGCGTTGGGCTCGGCGGTGGTCAGCCAGGTGTCCGTGCGGTCCAGGGTGTCCTGGGAGACCTGGATCGACGGGTAGAGGCCGACCGCGATCTGCTGGGCGATCTCGTGCGAACGGGTGTCCCAGACCTCCTTGACCGCCGCGAAGTACTTCTCCGTGTACGGCGCCAGGAGTTCACGCTGGTCGGTCTGGACGAAGCCCGAAATCACCGCTTCCTGAAGGGCGTTGGGAAGCTTGTCGGACTCGACGACCTGCGCCCAGGCCTCCGCCTTCGCCTCCTCGGTCGGGCGGGCGGCACGGGCGGTCGCCGCGTGGCGCTCACCGGCGGCCGTCTTGTCCCGCTCGTACTCGCCGGCGATCTCCGCCTCGTCGAACCGGCCCACGGACGCGAGGCGTTCGACGAACGCCCAGCGCAGCTCGGTGTCGACGGCCAGCCCCTCGATGGTCTGCGTGCCCTCCAACAGGGCGTCCAGCAGGTCGAGTTGCTCCGGCGTACGGGCCGTGGACGCGAACGCCCGGGCCCATGCCAGCTGGTGGTCGCTCGCGGCCTCCGCGGAGCGCAGGTGCGCCAGCGTGGCGTCCGTCCAGCGGGTGAGCAGCGCCTCGCGGGCGGCCGGGTCGGCGTACAGCTCGATCGCCAGCTTCACCTGCCGTTGCAGCGACTGCACGACACCGATGTCGGACTCCTTGCCGATGCCCGAGAGGACGAGGGCGAGGTAGTCGCGGGTGGCGAGTTCGGCGTCGCGGGTCATGTCCCAGGCCGAGGCCCAGCACAGGGCGCGGGGCAGCGAGGACTCGAAGTCGCCCAGGTGCTCGGTGACGAAGGCCAGCGACTGCTCGTCGAGGCGGACCTTCGCGTACGACAGGTCGTCGTCGTTGAGCAGCACCACGTCCGGACGGCGCTTGCCGACGAGCTGCGGTACGGCGGTCAACTCGCCGTCCACGTCCAGCTCGACGCGCTCGTCACGGACCAACTTGCCGGTGTTCTCGTCGAGTTCGTACAGGCCGACCGCGATGCGGTGCGGGCGCAGCGTCGGCTCGCCCTTCGCGCCGGCGGGGAGGGCCGGGGCCTGCTGGCGGATCGCGAAGGCGGTGATGACACCGTCCGCGTCCGTCTCGATCTCCGGGCGCAGGATGTTGATGCCGGCCGTCTGCAGCCATGCCTTCGACCAGGTGCTCAGGTCACGCCCGGAGGTCTCCTCCAGCGCGCCCAGCAGGTCGGACAGGCGGGTGTTGCCGAACGCGTGGCGCTTGAAGTACGCCTGCACGCCCGCGAAGAACTCGTCCATGCCGACGTACGCGACAAGCTGCTTGAGGACGCTCGCGCCCTTGGCGTACGTGATGCCGTCGAAGTTGACGAGGACGTCGTCCAGGTCGCCGATCTCGGCCATGATCGGGTGTGTGGACGGCAGTTGGTCCTGCCGGTACGCCCAGGTCTTCATCGAGTTGGCGAACGTCGTCCACGAGTGCGGCCAGCGCGAGTCCGGCGCGTACGCCTGGCAGGCGATGGAGGTGTAGGTGGCGAACGACTCGTTCAGCCACAGGTCGTTCCACCACTCCATGGTGACCAGGTCGCCGAACCACATGTGGGCCAGCTCGTGCAGGATCGTCTCCGCACGCACCTCGTACGCGGCGTCGGTCACCTTGGACCGGAACACGTACTGGTCGCGGATGGTCACCGCGCCCGCGTTCTCCATCGCGCCCGCGTTGAACTCCGGGACGAACAGCTGGTCGTACTTCTTGAAGGGGTACGCGTAGGCGAACTTCTCCTGGAACCAGGCGAAGCCCTGCCGTGTCACCTCGAAGATCGCGTCGGAGTCGAGGTACTCGGCGAGCGAGGGCCGGCAGTAGATGCCGAGCGGGACGCTCTGCCCGTCCTTCTCGTACACGCTGTGCACGGAGTGGTACGGCCCGACGATCAGCGCGGTGATGTACGTCGAGATGCGCGGCGTCGGCTCGAACACCCAGGTGTCGTCCCGGGGTTCGGGCGTCGGGGAGTTGGAGACGACGGTCCAGCCCGTCGGCGCCTTCACGGTGAACTGGAAGGTGGCCTTGAGGTCCGGCTGCTCGAAGCTCGCGAACACGCGGCGCGCGTCCGGGACCTCGAACTGGGTGTACAGATAAGCCTGTTGGTCGACGGGGTCGACGAACCGGTGAAGCCCCTCACCGGTGTTGGTGTACGCGCAGTCCGCGACCACCCGGAGGATGTTCGGCCCCTCCAGCAGCCCGGCCAGCGCGATCCGCGAGTCCTTGAAGACCTCGTCCGGGTCGAGCGGGTCGCCGTTCAGCGTCACCTCGTGGACGGCCGGGGCGACCAGGTCGATGAAGGACTCGGTGCCGCCCTCCGTCACTTCGAAGCGCACCGTCGTCGCGGACCTGTAGGTCCCGCCCTCCTGCGCGCCGGAGAGGTCGAGATCGATCTCGTACGAGTCAACGGTGAGCAGCGTTGCCCGCTGCTGCGCCTCTTCGCGAGTCAGGTTTGTGCCAGGCACGCGGTCATCTCCTCGTTATGTGTGGGTTGCGCCATCCTTCCACGGGACCTGCGGAGAACGCGATGTCCGTATCCCGCCGGTGAGCGGGGCGGACGGGCGCGAGCCTGGAGTCATGACGACGTACACGGCACGACCCATCGACCCCACGGTCCTGAAGGAGCTGCGCTCTGCTGACGATGCGGGGAGCGGAATGGTTCCCGCACGCGATGAGGAGGGCGGCGCTCCGCTCCGCTGCTGCCTGCGCCGCAGCGAGCGCGGTGAGCGGATCGCCCTCGTCTCCTACGCCCCGCTGCGGCGCTGGGCGACCGAGCCGGGGGCGTACGACGAGGTGGGGCCGGTGTTCGTCCACGCGGAGGAGTGCGGGGGGCCTGCGGCGGGTTCCGGGTATCCGTTCGCGGAGGCGCACCGGGTGATCCGCCGCTACTCCGCCGAGGGCCACATCCTCGGGGGCGAGCTGGTCGACACCCTCGACGACGAGGCCTTCCAGCGGGCCTTCACCGACCCGTCCGTGGTTCTCGTCCACGTCCGGGCGGTGGAGTACGGCTGCTTCCACTTCGAGGTACGTCGGGCGTAGCGCCTCAAACGCAGGACAGGCTGAAAATCTCAGCCCCTCCGGCGTTTGAGGAGCGGGGTCTGGGGCGGAGCCCCAGACGGATGGACAGGTAGGGGCGGCGGGGGCGAGAAAAAACCGGGTCAGCCCCGCAGCTCCGCCGCCACCAGCTCCGCGATCTGCACCGCGTTCAGCGCAGCGCCCTTGCGGAGGTTGTCGTTGGAGACGAACAGCGCGAGACCGTGCTCGACCGTCTCGTCCGCGCGGATGCGGCCGACGTAGGACGGGTCCTGGCCGGCCGCCTGGAGGGGGGTCGGGATGTCGGAGAGGGCCACGCCCGGGGCGCCGCCGAGGAGCTCCGTCGCGCGCGCCACGGAGATCGGGCGGGCGAACCGGGCGTTGACCTGGAGAGAGTGGCCGGAGAAGACCGGGACGCGGACACACGTGCCGGAGACCTTCAGCTCCGGGATCTCCAGGATCTTGCGGGACTCGTTGCGGAGCTTCTGCTCCTCGTCGGTCTCGTGCAGGCCGTCGTCGACGATCGAGCCCGCGAGGGGGACCACGTTGAAGGCGATGGGGCGCTGGTAGACCTGCGGCTCGGGGAAGTCGACCGCGCTGCCGTCGTGCGTGAGCTTGTCCGCGTCGGCGACGACCTTCAGCGCCTGCCCGTGCAGCTCGGCCACCCCGGCCACCCCGGAACCGGACACCGCCTGGTACGTCGCGACGACCAGCGCCTCCAGGCCCGCCTCCGCGTGCAAGGGCTTCAGGACCGGCATCGCGGCCATCGTCGTGCAGTTCGGGTTGGCGATGATGCCCTTGGGGCGGTCCACGATCGCGTGCGGGTTGACCTCCGAGACGACCAGCGGGACCTGCGGGTCCTTGCGCCAGGCGGAGGAGTTGTCGATGACGACCGCGCCCTGCGCGGCGACCTTCTCGGCCAGCGCCTTGGAGGTCGCGCCGCCCGCGGAGAACAGCACGATGTCGAGGCCGGAGTAGTCGGCGATGGCCGCGTCCTCCACCGTCACGCCGTCCAGGACCGTCCCCGCCGAACGGGCCGAGGCGAAGAGCCGCAGCTCCGTGACGGGGCTGTGTCCGTTCAAGCCGCCGCGCTCCTTGAGGATCCCGCGCATGACCGTGCCCACCTGACCGGTGGCTCCGACGATTCCGACCTTCACGACGACTCCCTCTGCGTGCGTTCTACGTGGTCCAGCGCTTCCATGATGCGTCTCACCCGTGGCGGTGTGTCCAATCCTTTCGCCGCCCGGCCCGAGGAGTGGGACACGGGGAGCGGCCGCGCCCGGCCCGATCCTGCGGCGACGGCTCCGCGCGCTGCGAAGAAATCCGCCCCGCACCCGCCCGGGGCCGCAAGCCGTCCCGCCCGACGGTGTGATCCACGACTCGGGCCGCCGGTCGGGAAAACTCCTCCGCGTCGGACGAACGTTTCGGCCCTCCCCCGCGTCGTAGGGGAAACGCGGGGGAGGGGAGGGGTGGCTGTGCTGCGCAGAAAGGCTCGGCGGGCCGAGGGGGCGGACGATCCCTTGGACGCGGCCCAGGAACGCCGGGTACGGGCGGTGCTCGCGCTCGGCGGGGTGCCGCAGGCGGATCTGCCGGACGGCGTCCAGCAGGTACGGCTGCGGTTGCTGGAGCGCGCGGCGAAGGGCGACGAGGCGCCGCGCGACGTCTCGGCGTGGGCGGCGGTCGTCGCCTCGAACCTCGCCATGGACTGGCACCGGGCCAAGCGCCGCCAGGAGCGGCTCGGGGAGCGGCTGGCCTCTCTGCGCCCGCTGGAGCACCCCTCCGGCGAGGACACGAGCGTCCTGTCCGTGGCGGTGGCACAGGGCCTGGACGAACTGCCGGACCAGCACCGCCAGGTTCTCGTCCTGCGGTTCTTCGCCGACCTGCCCGTGCGCGGGATCGCCGCCGAACTCGGCATCCCGGAAGGCACGGTCAAGAGCCGGCTGCACTCCGCGGTCCGCGCGCTGCGCGACCGCCTGCACGAGGACGAGGTGGTGTGACGTGGCTGCCCAGTACGACGGCGTGGACGCGCTGATGGCCGCGCTCACGGACGAGCCGTTGCCGCAGGGGGCCGACGCGGACGCCGAGTTCATGGCCGAGCACCGGGTCGCCACGGCCGAAGTGGCCTTGCTGCGCGAGCAGTTGGGGATCATCGGGGAGGCCCTGTCGGCACCTCCGGAACCCGTGCCCGCGGCCCGGCCGGTACGCCCGCGCCGCCGCCCCGCCCTGCGCGTCCTCGCCTACGGCACCCTCGCCACGGCGGTCGCGGCCACGATGATCACCGGGCTGGCCTGGCTGGTCGCGCACAACGGGGACATGGACGCCTCGACGAGCAGCAGCGCGGACTCCGGGTCGGGAGCCGCCCAGGACAAGGAGGCTGTCACCCCGGGCCCGCTGTCCGACCCCGAGCAGTACGTGGCCTGCTCCCGCCTCCTCGTCGAGGGGACGGTGACCGAGGTACAGCCGGGCTCCGACCCCCGGAAGCGGATCACGATCGCCGTCACCCGGTCCTACCGGCCCGCTCACGGCCCGGCCGATGTCACGGTCGTCCTGGCCGCCGGGGCGAGTCCTGCGCCCCGCCAGGGGCAGCACGTACTGGTGGGGGTCCCGAAGGGCTCCGACACGGCGACCCTCTGGGCCGTCGGCGACGACGCCGTCGCCACGGACAGTGCCGCGGTCGTCGACGCCCTGACCGGCGCCGGTACCGTCACCTGCCCGGCCGGCTGACAGCGCGAAGGGCGGGCGCCCACACGGACGCCCGCCCCCCTCACCGCCGTATCAGGACTGCGTTCCTGCTACGACGTGACCTTCTCGATCTTCACGCTGCCCAGGCCCGCGACCGTGCCGCGCGCGTTGACCAGCTGGACCTGACCGAAGAACTCACGGCCCGCCGGAGCGGCCGCCAGCGCGGTGACGCTGCCGGAGACGCTCGTCGAGGCGCCCGTGGCGAGCTTCACCGGCGTCGAGCCGACGGCGACCGTGCCGAGCGCGGACGAGTAGAACACGTCCAGGTAGTCGTACGCGGTCGAGCCGGACGGCACCGAGTAGCCCGCGACCTCGACGGTGTACGTCCCGGCGGCCGGGTTGGCGACCGAGACCGCCTCCTCCGAGTCGCCGTCGGCGGACTGCCCGACGACCGTACCGGCGGCGTTCTTCACCGTCAGGTCCAGGTCCGCCGCCGTGTCCGAGACGTTGCCGATGGACACGTCCAGTGAGGTGGCGCCGGCGGGCACGTCGACCGTGGTGGTCTGGGTGACGCCCTCGGTGATGGTGGGCCGCGCGCTCAGCGAGGAGCCGAGCGGGCCGCCCTTCAACGTGCCGTCCAGAGCGGCGAAGTTGTTGGTCACCTTCCACGAGGCGGTGGTCGGGACGCCGACCTTGGCCTCGGGCACGGTCACGGTCTCCGGGTCGAAGGCCGCGCCGAGCACGGTGGCGTCCAGCTTGTACGGGTTGTCGAGCAGCGGCGAGGTGCGGCGCGCCTCGACCTCGATCTCCCAGACCCCGGCCTGCGGGTCGGCGTACGAGCGCACGTCGGGCTTGCAGCCGTTGCCGTCGAGGTAGTTGTTGTAGCAGTACGGGGTGCCGGTGTCCTCGACCGGAACGCCGTACGGGTGGATCGAGATGAACCGCGTCTGGCTCTTGTCCTTCAGCCCGCCGATCGCGACCTCAAGGGCCTTGGCGCCCGCCGGGACGGTCACGAAGTACGACTGCGTGCTGTTGCGCTGCACCGAACTCGACTTGGAGTAGGTGTAGTTGACGGGGGTGGAGACCACGACCGTCGTGAGGATCTGCTTGTCGACGCCCTCGGTCTTCGGGTCGTCGACCTCCAGGATCGCGCTCTTGATGCCCGAACTCTTGGGCGCCGCCTGCACCTTGACGGTGACCGGCTGGTTCAGCGGGAGCTTGACCTCGTCCGAGCCGACGATCCGGAAGGTGCCACCGGCGTTGTTCGCGAAGTCCAGCTCGTGCCGAACGGCCTTGCTGCTGCCCGTGGTTCGGGTGATGACGACGTCGTACGTCTTCTTCGCGCCGGCCTTGAGGCCGCCCTCACGGTCGTACAGTCCCGTGCCGAAGCCCGGGGTCTTGAGCGCGAAGTCGATCGCGGTGTCGACGGGAGCCTTGACGGTGTACTCGTGGCTGGTCGCGCCGTCCTTGATGGACTTCCACGCGTCCACGATGTCGATGAGGCCCGCGCCCTCCTCGTACGCCTGAACACCCGTGATGTGATCGGCGGTCGAGGTCAGCGCCGTGCGCAGGGTCGCCGGGGTGAGGGCGATGTGCTTCTGCTTTGCGGCGCTCAGCAGCAGCGCCGAGGCGCCCGCGGCCTGCGGGGAGGCCATCGAGGTGCCCTGGAGCATCGAGTAGCCGGCCGGCAGCGTGTAGCCCGACTCGGCGACCGGGGAACCCGGCAGCCAGGTCTGGGTCGTGTTGATCGCGGCGCCGGGCGCGACGAGCGTCGGCGTGAAGCCGCCGTCCTCACGCGGTCCGCGCGAGGAGAAGGGCAGCAGCTGGTACTTCCGCGTCACCTGCGAGCCGTAGTTGGCCGCCCACGTCTCCTTGGAGATCGAGGCGCCGACCGAGATCACCTTGTCGGCCAGGCCGGGGTCGCCGATCGTGTTGGCGCCCGGACCGGAGTTGCCGGCCGAGATCACGAGCTGCACGCCGTAGGTGTCGATGAGGCGCGTGTACAGCTCGGCGCGCGCGTTGTTGCCGTCGTTCAGCGCGGGCAGGCCGCCGATCGACATGTTGACGATGTCGACACCGCGGTTGGTGACGAGGTCGATCATGCCCTCGGTGAGCGCGACGTTGGTGCAGCCGCCGGACCAGGTGCAGGCGCGCGAGGAGACCAGCTTGGCGCCGGGCGCCTCACCGTTCATCTTGCCGCCGAACAGGCCGTTCGCCGCGGTGATGCCGGCGACGTGCGTGCCGTGCTCGGACTCGATGACACCGATGTTGACGAAGTCGGCGGTCTTGCCGACCCAGGACCCGCCGTACGGGTCCATCGGGACGTCCTTGCTGATCTGCACCACGAACGGCTGCCGCTCGACGACGTCCGTCGCCGGGTTGTCGGTACCGAAGTAGCCGACCTGGTAACCGTCCTTGTACGGCTTCATGGGCGCGTCGTCGCCGAAGTCGTGGTTGTTGTTCAGGTCGACCGTCACCGTGCCGGCCGCCGGGTCGTACAGGACGCCCCACGAGTCGGTGGTGTCACCGTCACGGTTCGCGTCGCCCGCCGCGTCACCGCCGGTGGTGTACGACTCCTTGAACGTGCTGATCTCGTACGACCCCGTCGGCGCCGTCCAACTCAGGCCGCCGTAAGTGAAGTTGGGGCCGGAGACGGCCGTGATCATCGGGCGCCAGGTCTGGTCGCCGTCGACGATCGGGTCGGTCGAGGTGACCCAGTCGACGATCTTGCGCTCGCCGGTGGTGGTCTTCTGCAGCGCCGGGTGGCCGAGGTCGACGCCGGAGTCGAGGATGCCGATCGTGATGCCGCGGCCGTCCGCCTTCGGGTTCTTCTTCACGAAGTCGACGGCGCCCGTCTCGAAGGACGGGTTGTACGGGTTCACGGCCGGGGTGTTCTTGTTCGGCGCGGAGTAAGTGGTGCTCGCCGTGGCCTTGTTGGCGCTCTTGGCGGTGGTCGCGGTGTCCGCGCTCGGCGTCGGGTCGTCGAGGGCGATCTCCTGGCGCAGGTCGATCGCGTGCACCGAGGACAGCTTCGCGGCGGCGGCGATCGCCGAGTCGGCCTTACCGGTCGGGACGGTGGCGCGGACATAGCCGAGCTTGTCGTACGTACGGCCCACGGAGCCGCCCTTGACCGCGTCCAACTGCTGGGCGACCTGCTCGGTCGAGCCCGGCGCGGTGGCGATCATCATCGTGACGTTCTTGTCGCCGTCGGCCTTGGCCGCGGCGAGCAGATCGGCGTCGTCCGAACCGAGCTTGGCGGCGGCGGACTTGACGGTCCCGTCCGCGGGCGCGGTGGCGGAGGGGGAGTCGGCGGAGAAGGCCATGGGTATCGGCCCGGCCGCGGAGAGGGCGGCGGCGAGACCGGCGGCCACGGATATCCGGGCCACACGTCTCTTGGGGTTGAGGGTCATCGGCATCCCTTGTAGGTGAAGAATCCAGTGCCGGACGAGCGCACAGCTTTACCCAAGGGACAGTTGTTTGGGAAGTGTTGACCGAATCGATATGGATGTATGGGGAAAACCCCCTATCCGGTCAAGGGGGTTCAGAACTCCTTCGAGCGCGTGTAGTGGCGGGACGCCTTGGCGCGGTTGCCGCAGGCCGACATCGAGCACCAGCGGCGGGTGCCGTTGCGTGACGTGTCGAAGAAGTGCAGGACGCACGCCTCGTGGGCGCAGCGGCGGATGCGGTCGGGGGCGGCGCCGAGCAACTCCAGGTAGTTGCGGGCCGCGAGCCAGCCGGGGCCCCACCGGGGGTCGTCGAACTCGGGGATCTCGCCGGGGCCCTCGGCGGTGAGCGTGGCCCGGATCCGGCCCTGGTCGAGGACGAGATCGAGGTCCTCGGCGCCTTGTGCGAGCGAACCGTCCACCACCGCGTGGAGTGCCTTGCGCGCGATTTTGGTGTGCAGCAGGGTGATCGGATTCGCCTCGAACCGCTCGTCGAGCCCGTTCGAGCCGAGCCATACGCCGAGCCCGCCGGGACTGGAGAGCAGGTCCTGCACCGTCCCGTCCCGCATCCACCGCGTGTTGAGCAGGTCGAGGGCGAGCGGTTCGCCGAGGAGCGGCCGGGGGTCGGGGTCGGTGGTCATGGAGAAGCTCCCTTCTGATCTAACCGGTCAAGAGTACGTGAGCGGTTGACCCTCTCGATTCTAACCACTAACATCATCGACAACGGTTATATCGAAGGAGGGCTTTTCATGACCCTGCATGTCGGCCACGCCGGACTGAACGTCACCGACCTCGACCGCTCGCTCGCCTTCTACCGCGACGTCCTCGGTTTCGCGGTACTCGCCGAGGGCAAGGAGGACGACCGCCGGTTCGCGTTCCTCGGCGACGGCGGCGACCACCCCGTGCTCACCCTCTGGCAGCAGGCGCAGGGGCCGTACGGCGGCGACCGCGCGGGCCTGCACCACCTGGCCTTCGCCGCCGACTCGATCGAGCAGGTCGGCCGCTACGAGGAGGCACTCAAGGCCTACGGCGCCGAGTTCGCGTACGAGGGAGTGGTCGCCCATCGCGAGGGCGCGGCCTCGGGCGGCATCTTCTTCCACGACCCGGACGGCACCCGCCTGGAGATCTCGATACCGACCGGCGCCGAACACGCCCCGGCCCCGCACACCGAAGCCCCCACCTGCGGATTCTTCTAGCAGTGACCGCCATGGAGACCTACCACGCCGGCTCCCGCGCCGTGCAGGACCGGGCAGGGGTGCGTGACCTCGCCGATCACGTCGGCCAGATCATCGGCCAGGGCATCAAACCCGTGGCCGCCGCCTTCCTGGAACTCCAGCCCCTCCTGATCCTGGGCGCCGCCGACCCGACGACGGGAAAGGTGTGGGCCTCACCGCTCACCGGCCCACCCGGTTTCGTACGGGCGACGGGCCCGCACCAGATCTCGCTCACCGGCGGCCCGCGCCCGGCCGACCCCCTGACCCCGGCCCTCTCCTCCGCACGGGACCTCCCGGTCGGCACGATCGCCCTGGACCCCCGCACCCGCCGCCGTATGCGAGTCGACGGCCAACTCCGCACCACGACAAGGGGATTCGCGATCGAGGCGGAGCGGGTGTTCGCCAACTGCCCGAAATACATCCAGCGGAGAGAGTCCTACGAGACGGTCGCGGACCGTGAGCCGGCGCCCGCCCGGCACAGCGGCGAACTCACCCCCACCCAGGCCGAGTTCATCGCGGCGGCCGACACCTTCTTCCTCGCCACCGTCCACGACCACGGCGCCGACGCCAGCCACCGGGGCGGCAACCCCGGCTTCGTACGAGCGACGTCACCCCACGAACTGACCTGGCCGGACTACTCCGGCAACGCCATGTTCCTGAGCCTGGGCAACCTCCTCACCGACCCACGCGCAGGCCTCCTCTTCCTGGACTGGAACACGGGCACAACCCTCCAACTCACCGGCGAGGCAAGGACGGAGTTCGGGGAGGACGGGGAGCGCAGGGTCCGTTTCCTACTCGATGAGGTCATCGAGAGTGCAGCCGCACTCCCGCTGCGCTGGTCCGCCCCCGAATACTCCCCTGCCAACCCAACCCCGACGCGCTGAGCACCCCTAAAGGGGCGCGGGGCTGTATCTATATGCGGCTCCGCCGCGTGGGCGCGACCAGCCACGACGGCGCGTCAGCCGAAAATCCACATGCGCCACCCCTATCGAAGCGCCTAGCTTCACCGACGTGCGCAAGAAACTGAGGGTCGCCGCCTACGCCGTCTGCGTCCGCGACGGCCAACTCCTGCTAGCCCGTTCCCCCGCCGAGCGCGGAGGACACGAGTGGGTCCTACCCGGCGGCGGCATGGACCACGGCGAGCACCCCAACGACACAGTCGTACGCGAGCTGGAAGAGGAGACCGGCTACCACATCGAGGTCACCGGCTTCCTCGGTATGGACACGACCCACCACGTCATCCCGTGGAGCTACCGACGCAAGGTGGACCACCACGGCCTCCGAATCGTCTACGAGGCCAGAATCGTCGGAGGCGAGCTCCGCAACGAGATCGGCGGCTCCACCGACATGGCGGCCTGGCATCCACTGGACGAGGTGTCGGCCCTGCGCCGCGTCCCGTTGATCGACGTCGCACTGAGACTGTGGCGCGAGAAGCCGGCCGTAGGGCGGGTCGAACGGGTCCCGGAATAGCTTCAGTACCCCGGCAGATGAACGCGGAGTAGCCACTTCCCGGCGGCTCGACGAGCGTTCACGAACGCACAGGGGGCGCCAAGATCCACGTACGGTGATCGGCGCCACGCGTTGCTGCCTCGTTTACGCGCAGGTCATCCCCGATGCCAAGCATCCAGTACGAGCGGGAAGTTCGCGACCGCGATCGAAAACCGATCGACGCGAATCCCCGCGACCACTGCCGACGCAGTTCGTACTCGGGGAGATCGCGCCATGTCGCGCACACGCTCTGTCGCCAGCTCCGTGCTGGGGGTCAACCGCCGTACCGTCCTCGCCGCCACCGCGGCCGTGTCCGTCTCCGCAGGTGTCGGTTACGCCCTACGGCCCACCGACAGCCAGGCCGCCACCGCCGACGCCACCAACGCCTCCAACGCCGCCGCCGAGGCGCCCGTGGCGGAGTCCCGCAAGGCGCCGGCCGCACCCCTGGCCCCGTACACCAAGGGCACCACCCTCGCCACGGTCGCCGCCCCGCGCACCCACTCCGGCTACCGCCGCCTCGGCGACGGCGCCGGCTGGAAGCGCGTCGTGCGCGCCGACCTCGCCGCCGCCAAGTCCGGGCGCGCGGGCCGCCGTACGGCACTCGCGTCGTTCGTGCAGTTCACCGACCTGCACCTGATGGACACTCAACACCCCCTGCGCCTGGAGTACTTGCGCTCCACCGACAAGCACGCCTGGCGCCCGCACGAGGCGCTGACCGTGCAGGGCGGGATCTCGCTGGTCGAGCGGGTCAACGCGCTGCGCGGCGCCCCGGTGACCGGCTCCCCGCTGCACTTCGTGATGACCACCGGCGACAACACGGACAACAACGCCAAGTCCGAGCTGGAATGGTTCATGAAGATCATGAGCGGCGGCCGGTTCACCCCCAACACCGGTGACCCGCGCCACTACGAGGGCGTCATGAACAGCGGCCTCAAGCTGTACTGGCAGCCCGACTCCACGCTGCGCGACGGCGACAAGCAGGTCGGCTTCCCGCACCTCAAGGGCTTCCTGGCCGCCGCGATCCGCGAGGTCCGCAGCCCCGGCCTCAACCTGCCCTGGTACTCGACGGTCGGCAACCACGACGCGCTCCCGCTCGGCTGCTTCGGCTCGCACGCCGACCCGTACCTCACCGAACTCGCCATCGGCGGCAAGAAGTTGATGACGGCGACGGCCGCCGAGGCGAAGAAGCTGCAGAACACGATCCGGGACGCCAAGGACCCCAAGGGCACCGGCTACCGCGACTTCCTGAAGGCGCACGCCCGCTCCGCGCGCTCGGTCACGCCGGACGAGCAGCGCGCGCCGTACACCTCCGCCGAGTACCTCAAGGCCCACCTGGACCCGGCCTACCAGGGCTACGGCCCGGTCGGGCACGGCTACTCCTCCGCGAACGTCGACGCGGGCACGCAGTACTACGCGTTCCGGATCGCCGACGACGTGATCGGCATCAGCCTCGACACCACGGACGCGGGCGGCCACTACGAAGGGTCCATCGGGGCAACGCAGTTGAGGTGGCTGGACAAGACGCTCCGCGACAACAAGGACTCGTACGCGGTGATCTTCAGCCACCACACCAGCAAGACGATGGACAACACCCGCCCCGACCCGGCGCACCCCACCGAGCGCCGCTACGAGGGCAACGCGGTCATCGCGCTCCTCGGCAGCCACCCCAACGTGCTGGCCTGGGTGAACGGTCACATCCACCGCAACGTCATCACCCCGCACTCGGCGCCCGACGGCCGCAGCTTCTGGGAGATCTCCACCGCCTCGCACGTCGACTATCCCCAACTCGCCCGTGTCATCGAGCTGGTGGACAACAAGGACGGCACGCTGTCCCTCTTCACCACGCTGATCGAGTCCGCGGCCCCGCACCGCACGGACTTCTCCGACCTCACCCAGACCGGCCTCGCGGCCCTGTACCGCGAACTGTCGTACAACGCGCCGGGATCCAGCACGGTGCTGGGCGGCGACGCGAAGGACCGCAACACCGAGCTGATCCTGAAGAAGGGCTGACCTTCCAGAACGGCCGAAACTCACTCAACTGGCGCACGGCGGAGCAACCTTCGTACCGGAAGGCCGTGTCCATCCCCCCGACCGAGCTGAACCGAGCCGAACCGGGCTCAACAGAGGGGGAAGACATGGCAGTTCGCGCGGTAGTGATGGGTGCGACGGCGGTGGCGTTGTCGGCGGCGCTGGCGGGTCCCGCGCTGGCGGCGCCCGCCGGAGGGGATCACACGGCGACCCGGCAGGCGATCGAGGCGGCCGTGAAGGACGGAGTACCCGGCGTGACGGCCACGGTCCGCGACAGCGGCACCACCTGGTCGACGACGGCCGGCGTGGGCAACCTCCGTACCGGGGCGCCGCGTTCGGCCGACGACCGCTACCGGATCGGCAGCATCACCAAGACGTTCGTGTCGACGGTGCTGCTCCAACTGGAGGCGGAGGGACGCCTGTCACTGGACGACACGGTGGCGAAGTGGCTGCCGGGCGTGGTCGAGGGCCACGGCAACGACGGCACGAAAGTCACCGTCCGCCAGCTCATGAACCACACCAGCGGCATCTTCAACTACACGGCGGACGACGACTTCGGCCGCACGTACTTCCTCAAGGACGGCTTCTTCCAGCACCGTTACGACACGAGGACCCCGGCCGACCTGGTGGCGATCGCCATGTCCCACAAGCCGGACTTCGCGCCCGGCACGTCGTGGAACTACTCCAACACGAACTACGTCCTCGCCGGGATGGTCATCCAGAAGGTCACCGGCCACTCGTACGCGACCGAGATCCGCAACCGCATCATCAACCCCCTCCACCTGAAGGCGACTTCACTCCCCGGCACGAAGGCGACTCTCCCGAGCCCGAGCAGCCGCGCCTACGGCAAGCTGGCGGAGGAGACGACGGGCCCGACGTACGACGTCACGAAACTGAATCCGTCCTTGGCCTCCTCGGCGGGCGAGATGATCTCCGACTCCGCCGACCTGGACCGCTTCTACGGCGCCCTGCTGGGCGGACGACTCCTCCCGTCGAGGCAACTGCGGGAGATGAAGACGACGGTACCGGCGGGCGACAGCCCGACCACGCGCTACGGCCTCGGTATCTCCGACATCAAGCTGCCCTGCGGCGTCCACATCTGGGGCCACGACGGCGGCATCCACGGCTCGTCATCGGCGGTGGTGACGACGCCGGACGGCCGCCACTCCCTGGCGTTCAACTTCAACGGGGACTGGTCGGGGGACGCGGGGGCGGTGGTGGTGGGGGAGTACTGCGGGAAGTGACGCCTCCGCGCGGATAGCGGTCGCGAAGAAGCAGCACACAGCACACGAGGGAGCAGGCCAGCCCCGCGTACAACAGGGGCGAGACCCAGAACCACACCGCCTCGGTGCTGTGCCCGCCGGCCCAGCGGCAGGTGATGGACGGAGGGAAGCCGTTCACGTGCACGGACGTCAGGCTGGAGTCCCGCCCGGCGTCCATGTACACGCCGTCGCCGGTCCTGTCCCCGCACACGTCCAACGGGTTCGTGAAGGCAAGCCCGTACACGGTCCCGGCCCCGTAGGCGCCGATCGCGGTCCCCGCCCCCATCACCGCCCAACGGGCCGCCCGCGGGGGCGTCTTCCTCGTCACCCACAGCGCGTACGGAACCGCCCCGACGGCAAAGACGAAGACCGTGATCAGGGGCGGACCGAAGATCGCGAACAGGGACACCATGTGGGTGACGGTACGTCGGGGGCGGGGGCAGGGTGATTTCGCCAGACCGGTGAACTGGGCTGTGACTCCAGGGGAGTTGGCCGGCAGCTCTCGTCCGAACTGTCAGGGGCGATCAGCTATCTGCCTCGATATACAGATCTCTGTATACCCGCGTGTGTGAGTGACCTCTGGCGGAACGAGATCGAGCCCGAGGTCCGGCAGTGGCTGGAGCTCCTCTCGGATGCGCACTACGCCAAGGCCGAGCGAGCTGTCGACCTGCTCGTGGCTCAGCCGACCACACTTGGCGAGGGTTGAACGCGCCCAGCAGGTGCAACAGGTCTGCGAGGCGGAGCATGGGGTCGCTGAGCACAGTTACGAGCGGATCGAGGAGGAGGGGCCGTGAACCACTCCGAATGGAAGACCCGGCGGACCAGGAAGCTTCTGTGCGAGTCCGTTGAGGAGTCGCCGGCTTATGTGGAGGCCGGGTATGCGTTCGCTCTGGGGCAGGCGGTCCACGACCGGCGTACCCAGCTCGGCCTGTCGCAGGCCGAGCTGGCTCGCGGGGCGGGGATGACTCAGCCGCAGATCTCCAACATCGAGGGTGGCGACTCCGTACCCACTTTGCCCCTGCTCACCCGGCTGGCCAGCGCGCTGGACGCCTCGCTGACCATTGACCTTGATGGCGATACGTCGGCGTTCGTCTTCACCGCGCATGACGGGGGCGAGCCGGGGGCGGGCAGCGGGGCGGGCGTTCGTCAGTCGCGTGAGTTCGTCTCGCGGAGGTGGGTGAGGAAAGGGGCCCATGCCGTTACGGGGAGGAGCAGCGTGGGGCCGGCGGCGTTCTTGGAGTCGCGGATCGCTATGCCGGTGGGGGTGAGGTGGGCGGCTTCGATGCAGTTCTGGCCCGCGTCGCTGTAGGACGACTTGAACCAGGCGTGTTCGGGGGCGGGTTCGGCGACGGTGGGGTGTGTGGGCATGGGCCTGTGGCTCTCGTTTGGTGTGCCTTCGGCGGTGCGGGGTGCGCGTGGACGGTCAGCACTCAGGGAGGGGGGCCGTGGAAGTGTGACAGTTAGCGCCGAAGTGTCACACTTCCACGAAGTGGGTGCCGGTGGCGGGGGGAGGTGGAGGAGGGCGTCGCTCAACTTCGCCGTTCTCGGAGCGGCAGCTCGCGATCGCCCCATGCACCGGCCCCTTCGCTAGCCGCGTGAGTCCGTCTCGCGAAGATGGGAGAGGAAGGGGGCCCATGCCGTCGCGGGGAGGAGCAGTGCCGGGCCGGTGGGGTTCTTGGAGTCGCGGATGGCGATGCCGGGGTTCAGTCGGGCGGCCTCTATGCAGTTCTGGCCGCCCGAGTCGCTGTAGGAGGACTTGAACCAGCTCTGTTCCGGGGCCAGTTCGACGCAGTTGTTTCCGGTGCCGTCGCTGTAGGAGGACTTGCGCCAGGCCGTTTCGGGGGCGAGTTGGGAGGCGGTGGCGGCAGTGGGGGCAGTGGGCATGGACCTACAGCTCTCGTGTCAGTCGGTGAAGGAAGTCGGGGGTGTCCTCGGGCGGCAACGCCGACGCCACCATGGAGTCGAATCGGCGTACAAACCGGTCCACTTCACGGGGTTTGTCGGAGGTGGAGAGGGCTCCCCAGGCGTTGTCGATCTGGACTCTCGACGGCAGTTGATCACCGAACTCAAGGATCGCGAAGTCGTGCGTGGAGCGATAGCCGGTCCTGAATGGCAACACCTGGATGGTGATGTGGTCCCGGGAGTTCAGCGTCACCAGTCTCTCGAACTGCTCGTGCATCACCTCGGGGCCTCCCACCGGATACCGTAGGGCGGCCTCGCCGAGGATGACGCGGAGCCTGACCGGATCCTCCCGGGTGAGCACCTCCTGACGCTTCACCCTCAGCTCCACGCTACTGCGGATGAACTCCGAGGTGGTCTCCTCGACCGGCTTGTGGAGTTCGAGCAGCGCCTGCGCGTAACGCTTCGTCTGGAGCAGGCCGTAGACCAGCGTCGGGTGGTATGCCCGCATGCTTCGCGCTTCCGGTTCGAGCCCGACGAAGCCCGGCATTCCGGCGGGCATGATGCCCCGGAACTGGGTCAGCCAGTCCTGGGTCGCCGACTCCCGGTTGAGGTTGATGAGCGACTCGACGACCGTCTCGTCTGCCACGCCGTATCTGGCCAGCAGCTTGCGGAGATCGCCTACGTTCCGAAAGTTGAGGGAGCCGGTTTCGATCCGCTGCAGGGCAGCTTCCGAGATGCGTGTTCCCTGGATGGCCTGCTTACGGGTGAGCCCGCTGCCCCGGTCGCCGAGTCCGCAGTTCTCGCGCAACTGGCGCAGTTGTAATCCGAGTTCGAGCCGTTGACCTGTGCGCCCGCGTTTGGCCGCCATGTGCACCACCCTCGTGCCTCTGTGAGTGTTCCTCCGTGCTGTGTGCCGAGTCTTGCATCACGAGTGCGGCGCATGCAGTCGGTTGTGCAGAACTCGGCATAGTCCATTTTCATCCTCGTTGAATATTCGAGCGGGTTTCGATTGCAGGTCAACCGGCAATCCCGCCACCGTAGTTGGGCACCCCCACCCGAAAGGACCCCCCATGCCCACCCCCGACTGGTCCATGAGCTACCCCATGACCCTCCGCAGCGTCCGCCTCGCCCGCACCCACACCCGCCGCCGCCTCACCCTCTGGAACTGGCCCGGCGACATCGACGACGCCGTCCTCGTCACCTCCGAGCTCGTCGCCAACGCGGTACGACACGGCCGCCTCCCCGGACACGAGGTCTGGCTGCGGGTCGCCGTAGACGAAGAAAAGGACTCCGCGCTGACGATCGACGTATCGGACCCGGTGCTGGAGTTCCCCGTGGTGAGTCAGGCGCCCGGTGGGGAGAGCGGGCGTGGGCTTTTGGTCGTTTCCGGGGTGTCCGCGTCTCTTGACTGGTTTCCGCGGAGCGACGTCGGCAAGACCGTCCGCGCCCGCCTCGCCACCAATTGACCCCGGGATAACCAACCGGACTCGGATACGAGACGCCCAGTTCATTCATGCGAAATGTCCGTGCCGCCTCATAACGGCTAACCCGCTGTTCACGGGGATGGCTCGATTCATACGCAAGGCGGGTGGTCGTGTGCGCGCTAGACACGAGCTGCACGTGCTGTCGGTCTACGAGGGCTTCTTCTCCGGAGGAGCCCGAATCGTCCACAGCGACGTTGTACTGGGACTGGTGGAGGGCGGCCAGCACCATTCGGTGCTCAGCATCCACGGCGAGGTCCACCGAGAAGCAACCCGGCAGGCCATGGAGAACGACGCCTGCTACCAACAACTGACCGCGGCCGGCGTCGGCGTCTCCACCCTCGGCCGCAGCTTCGGCGGCGACCGGGACCCGGACGGCACCGTCAGCGACGGCTTCACCGGCCCCGAGCTGGCCGACGCGGCCCGCGCCCTGGCCGACGCGGACGTCGTCCTGTCGCTCAAGGAACAGCCGCTCTCGCTGCTCAACCAGGCGGGCCTGCCCCGCCGCCCCGTCGTCGTGTGCCTGCACCGTTCGGACCCCGAACACCAGGGCGCCGCCCTCGACGAACTGAAGGCCGCCATCGCCGACGGCAAGGTCGTCGCCTGCGTCTGCTGCGCGGAGTCCACCCGCGACGCCTACCGGGCCGCCGGCATCCCGCCCGAGGTCCTCCACGTCATCCCCAACGGCGTGGATCTGTTCCGCTTCCGGCCCGACCCC
Organism: Streptomyces sp. NPDC101776; assembly: GCF_044766845.1. NCBI lineage: Bacteria > Bacillati > Actinomycetota > Actinomycetes > Kitasatosporales > Streptomycetaceae > Streptomyces > Streptomyces sp. NPDC101776. Next base: position 261,184 of record NZ_JBIWMV010000002.1, read on the forward strand.
GCCCGGCGGCTCGCCCTCCGTGCCTCCCTCGGCATTCCGGACACCGCCCCCGTCGTCGTCTTCGCCGCCCGCTACGCCACCATGAAGAACATCCCGCTCTTCCTCCGCGCCGCCCACGAGTGGCTACGGCGCGAACCCGCCGGCCACGTCCTCATGTGCGGCACGGGCATGACCGACACCCAGCCCGCCCTCTCCGCCGACATCGACACCGCCTTCGGGGAGGACAGGGAGCGACTCGGCCATCGGCTCCATCTCCTCGGCGTACGGCGGGACATGGAGACCGTCTACGCCGGATCCGACGTCGTCGCGCTCACGTCCTCGTTCGGCGAGGCCGCGCCCCTCTGCCTCATCGAGGGCATGATGTGCGGGGCCGTACCCGTCTCCACCGACGTCGGCGACAGCGCGTCCATCGTCACCGGCCACGGCATCGTCACACCCCCCGACCCGGACGCCATCGCGTCGGCCTGGACCGAGGCGGTCATCGGCCGCGCGGAGTTCGCCCAGGCCCACGCCCGCAGCCGCGAACGCTTCAGCCGTACGCGCATGATCGCCTCCTACGCCGCCCTCATCGACGGCCTCCACGCGGGACACACGAGCGCCGCCGCTGCCCCGCCGCCCCTGCCCGAACCCTTCTAGACGAACGTACGAGGAGGGACCACCGACCCCCCGGTGGCCCCTCCTCTCCCCTCCTGATCCCGCCCCGGTCCGTCACTACCGGGGCAGCACCACGACATACGCGGCCGGATCACGGTCCGCCGCCGCCATCAGTGCCGTACGGACCACCGCCGCCTGCTGCTCCATCGCGTCCCGGAGCTTCTTGGGGGTGATGTGGACGACCGTGATGCCCAGCCGCTCCAGGTGCTCGCGCTTGCGGGCGTACTCCGACCACAGGGCGGCATCGTCCTGCCGATGGCCTTGGCGGGGCGCGCGGGTGTCCAGTTCCACGGCGACCGACTGCTCCGGCCAGTACGCGTCCAGGCCGCCCAGGTGCGGGCCGCCCGGCAGGCGCAGGTCGACGTTCCAGACCGGGTCGGGAAGGCCGTGCTCGCTCACCATCCGGTAGAGGCGGTCCTCGGCGATCGACCTGCCCTCCGCCAGGAGGGAGTCCACCGCGTCCACCACATGCGGGCGGCCCAGCAGCTTCGCGTTGTTCAACTCCCGTACCACCGCCGCCGGTTCGCAGTGGCCGCCGCGGACGGCCTCGGTGAGCAGCCGGCGTACCGCGTCCGCGTCCGACAGCTCGGCCACCGCGTCCGCGAGGGCCCGCGGCACCGGGGCCACCGGTACGCCCTTCACCTGCTCCGGGGTGGGCAGCGCCGACGTACGGACGATGCGGGCGCAGCCCGTGGAGCGGAGCCGGCGCATCCGGGGGACCAGGACGTCGATGTGGTCGAGGGAGGGCAGCGGCCCGGCCGCGGTGAAACCGTGCAGGGTCAGCGCGGCCAGGCCCGTGACCATCGTCTCCGTGTACGTCGGCCGGTGCGGACCCTCCGCGCCCGGCTGGACCGGGACCCCCGCCGTCCGCTCCCGCGCCGCGAACATCAGCACCGCGTGCAGCCGCTCCTCGCCGGTGGGCGGGCCGGAGTGCAGCAGGACGACGCCGGGGAGGAGCTGCTGCCAGGGGCCGCCTGGGCGGCACTGCTCGTTCACCTCGGCGGCCGGGACGCCGTGCGCACGGAGCTGAGCCGTCGTCAGAACCCGGCGGTGCACCTCGGAGAGGTGGCTGAGGGGGCGGGGGGAGAGCGGGGTGTTGTGGTTCATGCAACGGGGTTTCCCGCGCCGGATCCGCTCCCTAACCGCTGTTACACGGTCGTCGACAAATCCGGACAACGCGGTACTAAAGGACAGGCGTTCGGATGCCGAGTAGACGCCGAAAACCCCTGGTCCGGATGGGGTGGACCAGGGGTTACGGTTGCGATTACCTGTATTCGGTAACGGTGACGGAGGGATCAATCACAGGCCAAGGGTCCGCCCTCGGCCCCGCGCCGTCACCCCTGATCGCCGCGCCCCTCGTTGTCCGCCGCCTGCGCCCGCAGCGCCCGCGCCAGATCGTCCCGCGACTCCAGCACCAGCCGCCGCAGGGCGGGGGCCGAACCCTCGTGCGCGCTCAGCCACGCGTCCGTCGCGGCCAGCGTCGCCTGCCCGTCCTCCGCCGTCGGGAACGCCGGGAACAGACCCCGCACCACATCCATGCCGATCTGGATCGACCGCTCCTCCCACACGCGCTCGATCGCCGCGAAGTACTTCTCCGTGTACGGCGCGAGCAACTCCCGCTGCGAGGGCTGCACGAAGCCCGCGATCGTCGCCTCGACCAGCGCGTTGGACAGCACCTCCGACTCCACGACCTGCGCCCACGCCTGCGCCTTGACGGCCGCCGAGGGACGGGCGGCGAGCGTGCGGACCTGGTGCCGCTTGCCGGACGCGGTGTCGTCGCGGGCCAGTTCGGCGGCCACCACGGCCGCGTCGGCGACGCCGTGCGAGGTCAGCGGCTCCAGGAACGCCCAGCGCAGCTCCTGGTCCACGACCAGGCCCTCGATCTTCTCCGTACCGTCCAACAGGCCCCGCAACAGCGCCAGTTCCTCCGGCGCCGACGCCACCGACGCGTAGAAACGCGCCCAGGCCAGCTGCTGCTCACTGCCGGGCTTGGCCCCCCGCAGATCCCGTTCCGCGATGTCCGTCAGCATCTCCGCGCCGATCTCGCGCCACCACGGCGGCGAGTAGTTGACCAACGCCGAGTTCGCCCACGCGTGCAGCATCTGGAGGACGCCGATGTCGGTCTCCCGGCGCCCGAACTGCATCACCAGGTCGATGAAGTCGGGCCCGAGCAGCAGTGCGTCCCGGGTCATGTTCCACAGCGCCGACCAGCACAGCGCCCGCGCCATCGGATCGGTGAGCGCGCCGAGCCGGTCCCGCAGGGTCTCCAACGACGTAGCGTCGAAACGGGTCTTGGCGTAGGTGAGGTCCTCGTCGTTGACGAGCACCAGCTCCGGCGCGTCCGCACCGGCCAGTTCCACTACGACCGTGCGCGGGCCGTCGATGTCCACCTCGACCCGCTCGTACCGGACGAGACGCCTGTCCTCCGTCCGGTAGAGGCCGACGACCACTCGGTGCGGGCGGAGCTCGGGGTGGTCCGCCGGGGCAATGGGAGTCGCGTCCTGAAGCACCGTCAGCTCGGCGATCCTGCCGCCCTCCACGTCCAACACCACTTGCGGGGTGAGGGAGTTGACCCCGGCCGTCTGGAGCCACGACCGCGCCCAGGACGCCATGTCCCGGCCGCTCGTCTCCTCAAGGACCGACAGCAGATCACCCAGCCGAGTGTTGCCGTAGGCGTTCCGCTTGAAGTAGCGGCGCGCGCCCTCCAGGAACGCGTCCTGGCCGACGTACGCCACCAACTGCTTCAGTACGGACGCCCCCTTGGCGTACGTGATGCCGTCGAAGTTGAGCTTCGCGTCCTGGAGGTCGCGGATGTCGGCGGTGATGGGGTGCGTGGAGGGGAGCTGGTCCGCGCGGTAGGCCCACGCCTTGCGGCGGTTGGCGAAGCTGATCCAGGCATCGGTGAAGCGGGTCGCGCCGACGCTCGCGAACACCCCCATGAAGTCCGCGAAGGACTCCTTCAACCACAGGTCGTCCCACCACTCCATGGTGACGAGGTCGCCGAACCACATGTGCGCCATCTCGTGCAGGATCGTGTTCGCCCGCGCCGAGTACGAGGCCTGCGTCACCTTCCCCCGGAAGATGTACTCCTCGCGGAAGGTGACAAGCCCCGGGTTCTCCATCGCGCCGAGGTTGTACTCCGGCACGAACGCCTGGTCGTACTTCCCGAACGGGTACGGGTAGTCGAAGTGCTCGTGGAAGAAGTCCAGCCCCTGCTTCGTCACCAGGAACACGTCGTCGGAGTCGAAGTACGGAGCCAGGCCCTTGCGGCACATCGCGCCGAGCGGGATCTCCAGCGTCGTACCGTCGGCGAAGGTGCGTGAGTAGGAGTCCGTGACGTAGTGGTACGGGCCCGCGAGGAACGCCGTGATGTACGTCGAGATCGGCTTCGTCTCCGCGAACTTCCATACGCCGTCGGTCAGTTCGCCGACACCGTTGCTCCACACCGTCCAGCCCTCGGGGGCCCGCACCTCGGCGCGGAACGGCGCCTTGAGGTCCGGCTGCTCGAAGTTGGCGAAGACCCGGCGCGAGTCGGCCGGCTCGTACTGGGTGTAGAGGTAGATCTCGCCGTCCTCTGGGTCGACGAAGCGGTGCATGCCCTCGCCGGTACGGGAGTACGCGCACCGCGCGTCGACGATCAGCTCGTTCTCGGCGGCCAGGTCCTCCAGCTGGATGCGCGAGCCGTCGAAGACCGCGCCCGGGTCGAGGTCCCTGCCGTTGAGCGACACGGCGGTGACGCCCGGCGCGATCAGGTCCGCGAAGCTCGCCGCGCCCGGCTCGGCACAGCGGAACCGGATCGTGGTCACGGACCGGAACGTCCGCGGCCCCTCCCCGGCATCGTCACCCACCGCCGAGCGCAGGTCGAGGGACACGTCGTACCCGTCGACGGACAGCAGTGCGGCCCGCTCCCGGGCCTCGTCGCGGGACAGATTCTCACCGGGCACGGAGGCACTCCCTCGGATGGTCATCGCTTGGTGGTCATAGCTGTGTGGTCAGGGCCGATCCTGCCATGCGCCCCTGACCGCGGGTACCCGGGAATGAGGTGGCGAGAGGCGGTGTTGCGGTTGGGAAACGGCCGTATTCCGAGGAGCGTCATGTCTGAGACCGCCAAGACCCCCGTGGACTTCTGGTTCGACCCGCTGTGCCCGTGGGCCTGGATGACGTCCCGCTGGGTGCTCGAAGTGGAGAAGGTCCGGGACATCGAGGTCCGCTGGCACATCATGAGCCTGGCGGTGCTCAACGAGCCCAAGCTGGACGAGCTGCCCGAGGAGTACCGCGAGCTGCTCGCCACCAAGGCCTGGAAGCCGATCCGCGTGGTCACCGCCGCCTGGCAGAAGCACGGCTCGGATGTCCTCGGCCCGCTCTACACCGCGCTCGGCACCCGCATCCACAACAACGGCGAGGGCCCGACCGTCGAGGCGATCGCCGGCGCGCTCGCGGAGGTCGGCCTGCCCGCCGACCTGATCGACTACGCCGATCAGGAGGACTTCGAGTTCGACGCCGAGCTGCGCGCCTCCCACAAGGAGGGCATCGACAAGGTCGGCCAGGACGTCGGCACCCCCGTCATCGCCGTCCCCGGCCCCGACGGCGAGCAGATCGCCTTCTTCGGCCCGGTCGTCACCCCCGCCCCCAAGGGCGAGGAGGCCGCCCGCCTGTGGGACGGCACCGTCGCGGTCGCCTCGGTCCCCGGGTTCTACGAGATCAAGCGCTCGCGTACCAAGGGCCCGGACTTCAGCAACCTGGTGTAAGCACGGCGGCACTCACTCCTGGGCGGCGGTCTTCTCCTCGCGGAACTTCTCGGGGAGATCACCGCCGCCCCGTGCGTTGTACGCCGGCTGGTACCGCACACAGCCTTTGACGACGCAGCGCCACAGATCCCCCACGTAGTGCCGGGGCCCCCGCTCCTCGCGGACGGCGGCCTTCTCGGCGTCGGCCATCTTCTGGAAGTCCTGCCACCCGAGGCAGTTCGGGCACCACCGTCGAAGCACCGTCATGAACTCCTCCTCGCCACGCACGGGCCAGGCCGGTAGTACACCGCGAATCGCGGGCGCCCGCCCCCGAAATCACCGGCTCCGGTCGCGCGCCGCCGCCAGCCGCGCCAGATGGTCCTCGAACCCCTTCGCGTAGTACGCGGCCCGCCCCGCGTCCGGCTCGACGACCTCCGTCGGCCGGGTCCAGGCCGCCGTGTCCAGCGCGACCCCGTAGCGCTCGGCCGCCGCGAGGACCGCGCCCCGCGCACCCACCTCACCCTCGACCACCCGCAACGGCCGTCCCAGCACATCCGCGAGCAGCCGCATCCAGGCGCGGCTGCGCGTCCCCCCGCCGCACACGGCCAGCGAACCCGTCAGCCCGGCCGCCTCCAGACAGTGCCGGGCCGCGTAACCGATGCCCTCGCAGGTCGCGCGGATCAGGTCGGCGGGCGTCGACTCCAGGGAGACACCGGTCAGTTCGGCGCGGAGCCGGGGTTCGACGAAGGGCGCGCGCTCGCCGGACGGCGCGAAGTACGGCAGCACCCGCACCCCGTTCGCCCCGGCCGGGGTCGCGGCGAGCAGCGCGTCCACCTCCTCGTGCCGGACGCCCGTCGTCGACAGCACCCAGTCCAGGGCCGCCGTACCGACCATCGCCGGCATGGCCCGCAGCCAGTGCCCCGGCCGGTCGAGCGAGATGTACAGCCCGGCCGGCTCGCCGCTCAGGTCCAGCTCGGTGGTCGCGACCAGACTGGCGAGACACGTCCCGACGATCAGCAGCCCGTCCCCCGGTTCCGTCACCCCCGCGCCGAGCGCGCAGGCGGGCAGGTCGTACGGCCCGTTCGCGATCCGGGTGCCCGCCGGCAGCCCCTCGCCGCGCGTCCCGGCCGTCGCGACCGGGTCACTGACCGGGGCCAGCAGCCCGCGGCGCCGGGTCAGACCGAGAAGCTCGACGACACCGTTGTCGTACGACCGCGTCCGGGGGTCGAGGAACGGCATCGACGCGTCCGAGACATCGGTGGTCGCCGGTGCCCCCGTGAGCCGCCGGAAGACCATGTCCTTGCAGTACAGGGCGTGCCTCGCCGCGTCCAGCGCCTTCGGCTCGTGCGCCTCGAACCAGGCCAGCAACGGCCCCGGACACCCGGGGAACATCGCGCTCCCCGTCCGCCGGAACACCGTCTCGAACGTCCCGTCCGCCAGCCACCGGTCGAGCAGTTCATACGCCCGCCCGTCCATCCAGGACGCCGCGGCGCGTACCGGCCGGCCGTCCTTGTCCACCAGCCATACGCCGTCGCCCTGCCCGGTGAGCCCGGCGAGCTCGACCGGCTCGGCCACGCCTGCCGTGACCTCGTCGAGTACGGCGACCACCGCGGCGTAGACCTCGTCCATGTCCTGCTCGACGAACCCACCGTGCATCGACAGCTCCACCGGGCGGGCGGCTACGGCGAGTTGGCGACCGGAGGCGTCGAAGGCGGCGGCTTTCACGGCGGAGGTGCCTACGTCGATGCCGATGTACATAACATCTCCTCGGAGTTGGTGACGATCCTCAGGTCAGGCTGTGCGCGAGCGACTCCCGGCGCGCCCAACGTCCCACCTCCGCCGCCGCGATACGCGCCGCCTTCTCGGCCACGGCTCGGGAGGCACCGCCCAGGTGAGGGGTGAGGACGACCCGGTCCGCGAGCCCGAAAATGCGTGAACCGGCGGGCAACGGCTCGCGCGCGTACGTGTCCAGGGCCGCCGCCGACACCCGACCGCTCTCCAACGCCTCGCACAGCGCGTCCTCGTCCAGCAACGGGCCCCGCGCCACGTTCACCACCACCGCCCCGGGCCGCAGCAGCGCCAGCTCGCGGGTGCCGATCAGGCCACGTGTCTCGGGGGTCAACCGGGCGTGCAGGGTGATGACTTGGGAGCGGCGGAGGAGTTCGTCCAGCGCCGTGACGCGCAGCCCGTGGATCTCGCCGTGCACATAGGGGTCGTACACCATCACGCGGGCGCCGAAGGCGCAGAGGACGCGGGCGACCCGGCTGCCGACGGCCCCGTACCCGACGAGCCCGACCGGCAGGTCCTCCAGCTCCAGACCGCTCCGTTCGTACGTGTAGTAGGCGGCGCCCGCCTCCCAACCGCCCTGCCCGGCAAGGAGTTCATGCGCCTGCGGGATGCGGCGGAGTGCGGCCAGCATCATCCCCACGGTGAACTCGGCGGTCGCGGCGGCGTTGCGGCCGGGGGCGAAGCACACCCGTACGTTGTGGGTCTTCGCCGCGTCGAGGTTGACGTTGACGGGTCCGCCCCGGCACACGACGACCAGCCGCAGTTCCGGGCAGGCGTCCAGCACGCGCTCGGTGACCGGGCCCATCTGGGTGACCAGCACCGGCGCACCGGTGCCGCGCAGGGCGTCGATCACCTCGTCCTCGGCATCGCTCGCCTCCTCCACCTCGGCCACGGCCCCGAAGGGCTCCAGGGGCCAGCCGAGCGTCAACTCGCTTACGGCGAAAGGGTGTTCACGCAGTTCCTCGGCGATCGCGGAAGTGATCAGCGACGGCAGGACGAAATGGTCACCGGCGGCGACGACACGCAGGGTCTCGGTCATCGTGGGACTCCCTCCCTCTTTGCCACGATGAACGGGGAATGCCGAATGCGTAACCCCTGTGGGAGGTCCGGATGGTGTTCGAGGGTGACGGCGGGGCGTGGCTGGGCATCGACCTGGGCACGCAGAGCGTCCGCGCGCTGCTGGTCACCGGCGACGGCCGGGTCCTCGGCGCCGGTGCCGCCCCGCTGACCGGCCACCGGGACGGCACGCGGCACGAACAGGACCCGGGGGAGTGGTGGAAGGCGGTGTGCGCCGCGTCCCGGGCCGCCCTGACGGGACAGCGGTCCCTACGGCTCGGCGGGCTCGCGGTGTGCGGCACCTCCGGGACCGTCCTGCTGACGGACCCCGAAGGGCGCCCGCTCACACCGGCGTTGATGTACGACGACGGGCGCGCGGTCGCGGAGGCGGCGCGGGTCGGGACACAGCCGAGCTGGGCGCTGCCGAAGGCGCTGTGGTTGGTGGAGACGTACGGGAGGGGGCGGGTCACTCATCAACCCGACGTGATCACGGCCCGGTTGACGGGCGGGACGGCGATTCCGACCGACTCCAGCCATGCGCTGAAGACGGGCTACGACGTGGAGCGCGAGGCTTGGCCATCCCAAGTGGCCTGCCTGGGTGATGTGTTGCCGGAGGTGGTCCGGCCCGGGACCCGGCTCGGGGAGGTGTGCCGGGCCGCCGCCGAAGCGACCGGCATCCCCGTCGGTACGCCGGTCGTCGCCGGGATGACGGACGGCTGCGCTGCCCAGATCGCGTCCGGCGCGCTGCGCGTCGGCGCGTGGAACTCGGTGCTCGGCACCACCCTGGTCCTCAAGGGCGCGTCCGCGAAGCCCGTCCGGGACGACGCCGGGGTGGTCTACAACCACCGCGCGCCGGACGGCAGTTGGCTGCCGGGCGGGGCGTCGAGCGTGGGGGCGGGCGCGCTGCCGTCGGCGGGGGTGGACCCGGCGGAGATGGACCTGCTCGCGGCCGAGCACGAACCGTCGGGCGTTCTCACCTACCCCCTCTCCTCACCCGGCGAACGCTTCCCCTTCCTGGCCCCGGACGCCACGGCCTTCACGCTCGGCACCCCGGCCTCCGAGGCGGACCGCTGGGCGGCGGTACTCCAGGGCGTCGCGTTCACCGAGCGCCTGTGCCTCGACTATCTGCACCAGCTCGGCGCCCCGATAGACGGCCCGCTCACCTTCACGGGCGGCGCGGCCCGCAGCGCGTACTGGAACCAGCTCCGAGCGGACGTCCTCGGCCGCCCGGCCCGGGTACCGGAACAGATCGAACCGGCCCTGGGAATGGCGGTGTTGGCGGCGTACGGCACGGGGGCCGCCGGCTCACTCGTCGACGCGGCCGACCGCATGGTCCGTATCCGCACGGTCCTCCAACCCCGCGCGTCCCGCACGGCACGCTTCGTCGAGCCGTACGCTCGCCTGGTGGACGAACTGGAGAACCGGGGCTGGCTGCCGACCCCGCTCGCGACCCACACCCGCACGCGCCTGAACGAGAAAGCCGCCGACTCATGAGCACGACTCTCCTCCTGGCCCGCCACGGCCAGACCGTCTGGCACGCCGAGAACCGCTACGCCGGCATCAGCGACGTCGCCCTGACGGACACGGGCGTCGCACAGGCGGAGGCCCTGGGCCGCTGGGCGGCGGCGCACCCGGTCGACGCGATCTGGACGTCCCCCCTGTCCCGAGCCGTCCGCACGGCGGCCCCCGCCGCCCGCGCCCTGGACCTCACCCCGCACACCGAACCCGCCCTGACCGAATGCGACTTCGGGGTGGTGGAGGGCCGTACGCTCGCGGAGTTCGAGGCGGAGAACCCGGCAGCGGCACAGGCCTTCCGTGCCGACCCGGTGGCGAACCCCTTCCCGGAGGCCGAGGACCCGACGGCGGCGGCGACACGCGGCACGGCGGCCCTGCGCCACATCGCCGCCACCCACCCCGGCCAACGCGTCCTGGTCGTCGCCCACAACAGCCTGCTGCGGCTGGTGCTGTGCCGGTTGCTGGGGATTCCGCTCAGCGAGTACCGGCGGGTGTTTCCACGGCTGCGGAACGCGGCCGTCAGCGAACTCAGGTCGCAGGGCGGGGAGATGGCTCTGCTGTCGCTCAACGTGCCCTGTGCGGAGGAGAATTGACGAGGAAGGCCCCCGCGAGTCACGTCCCCGCGGGGGCCCTCCTCTTCCATCGCCTGCCTGAGTGAACGGTGAGAAGACGATCACGAGGCAGGACGTTCTCCGGAGGTCGGTGGAGGTCAGGCCGGCAGGATCGTCTGCCGGGACCTCGCCGCCTCGTAACGTCGCGCCACGTCCTGCCAGTTGACGACCGCCCACATCGCGTCGATGAAGTCGACCTTCTGGTTCCGGTACTGGAGGTAGAAGGCGTGCTCCCAGGCGTCGAAGACGAGGAGCGGGGTGGAGCCCTGGCCGACGTTGCCCTGGTGGTCGTAGACCTGCTCGACGATGAGCCGGCCGCTCAGGGGCTCGTGCGCGAGCACGCCCCAGCCCGAACCCTGTGTCGTCGCGGCGGCCTTGGTGAGCTGGGCCTTGAAGCCGGCGAAGGAACCGAAGGACTCGGTGATAGCGTCCGCCAACTCGCCCACGCCGTCGGCCTCCAGAGGCTCGCCGCCGCCGTCGCCGGTCATGTTGTGCCAGTAGACGCTGTGCAGGATGTGTCCGGAGAGGTGGAACGCCAGGTTCTTCTCCAGCCCGTTGACCGACCCCCATTGCTCCTTGTCGCGAGCCTCCGCCAACTGCTCCAGCGAGTCGTTGGCTCCCTTGACGTAGGCCGCGTGGTGCTTGTCGTGGTGCAGCTCGATGATCTCGGGGCTGATCACGGGGGCGAGCGCGGAGTAGTCGTAGGGCAGGTCGGGCAGCGTGTAGACGGGCATGGCGGATCGATCCCCTCCGGACCTCTTGTTGCACATCACTTGCAACTACAACTTAGCAGCGAAAAGGATTCGTGTGGCTACTCCGCGACCGACGTGTAGTGCGACGCGTCGCCCTCGATCGAGTAACTCTCCTTGCCCTCGATGCCGGTCGGGATGTCGCCGGCGACGGTGACGCGGTTGAGGCGGCGGGGCTGGCTGTCGTAGTTGTCGATGGCGTAGTGCTGGGTGATGCGGTTGTCGAACAGGACGAGCTGGTTCGGGGACCAGCGGTGGCGCAGGATGTTCTCGGGGCGGGTGACGTACGCCTGGAGGATGTCGAGAATCTTGCGGGACTCGCCCGTCGACAGGCCTACGATCCGTTGCGCGAACCCGCCGATGAACAGGCCGCGTTCACCGGTCAGCGGGTGGACGCGGACGACCGGGTGGACCGTGCGGAACTTGATCGACGTGAACTGGGCGCGCTGGGCCGCCTGTTCGTCGTCGATCTCCTCGTCCGGTACGGCGTAGTCGTAGTCGTTGGTGTGCTCCGCCCACAGGGTGTCCGCGAGGGCGCGGAGCGGTTCGGGCAGGTCGCGGTAGGCCGCCGCCGAACTGGCGATCAGGGTCTCGCCGCCGTACGGCGGGACGGTGATGCTGCGCAGGGTGCTGGCCTGGGGCGGGTTGAGGACGAAGGTCACGTCCGTGTGCCAGTGGTTGGCCCGGCCGCGTTCGCTGTCGACGGGCAGCACGTTCGGGGCGCCGTCGACGGCGGGCACGGTGGGGTGGGCGGTGGTGAGGTCGCCGAAGTGGCGGGCGAAGGCCTCCTGGCCCTCGTCGTCGAGGTGGACGTCGTCGAAGACCAGCGCCTTGTGGACGTTGAGGGCCTCGCGGACCGCCGCGACCTGCTCGTCGTCGAGGGGCTTGTTGATGTCGACGCCGGACACGCGGGCGCCGATGTGCGCGGTGACCTTCTGGATCTCGATCTCGGTCTCGCTGGACATGGTGAAGTCCTTTCAGACTAGGGCGGGTTGGGCGTACTGGTTGGCGGGGCGGGGGAGGCCGTAGCGCTCCCGGAGGGTGGTGCGCGGGCCGTACTCCGTGCGGAGCAGACCGCGGGTGCGGAGGAGTGGGACGACGTGGTCGACGAAGGAATCGAGGCCGGAGGGGAGGACGGCCGGCATGATGTTGAAGCCGTCGGCCGCGCCCTGCGTGAACCAGGTCTCGATCTCGTCGGCGACCTGTTCCGGCGTACCGGTGAAGGTGAGATGCCCGCGTCCGCCACCGAGCCGGCCGATCAACTGCCGTACGGTGAGCCGGTCCCGGCGGGCGAGTTCGACGACGAGGGTGTAGCGGCTCTTTGCGCCCTCGATGGCGTCCTCGGGCGGCAGGTCGGCGGGGAGCGGGGCGTCCAATTCCAGGACGCCGGACGGCAGTTGGAGCAGCTGCTCCAGGCGGTCCACGCCGTGCGTGTAGACGATGTGGTCCTCCAGCAGCCGCTCGTTCGCGAGGGCTTCGGCCTCCGTCCCGCCGAGCACCGGGACGATGCCGGGCAGCACCTTGATGTGTTCGGGGTCCCGACCGGCCGCCGTCGTACGGGACTTGAGGTCCCGGTAGAAGTCCTGCGCGTCGGCGAGGGTCTGCTGCGCGGTGAACACCGCCTCCGCGTACCGGGCCGCGAACGCCTTGCCGTCCTCGCTCGAACCGGCCTGCACGAGCAGCGGGTAACCCTGCGGCGAGCGGGGCACGTTGAGGGCGCCCTCGACGCTGAAGTACGTCCCCTGGTGGTGCGGCGGGTGGATCTTCGCGTCGTCGCCCCACACCCCGGCCGCCTTGTCGGCGACGATCGCGTCGTCCTCCCAGCTGTCCCAGAGCTTCAGCGCCACATCAAGGAACTCGGCGGCCCGTGCGTACCGTTCGGCGTGCGCGGGCTCGTGCTCCAGACCGAAGTTACGGGCGGCTTCGGCACCGGCGGTCGTCACGATGTTCCAGCCGGCCCGGCCGCCGCTGATGATGTCGAGCGAGGCGAACTTGCGGGCCAGGTTGTAGGGGGAGTTGTAGGAGGTCGAGGCGGTGGCGATCAGGCCTATGTGCTCGGTCGCTGTCGCCAGTGCGGTGAGCAGGGTGAGCGGTTCCAGGGCGCCGGCCGGGCGTTGGGCCAGGTTGCTCCACAACTGCGGTCCGTCGGCCAGGAAGAGGGAGTCGAAGGTGCCGCGCTCCGCGATCCGGGCGAGGTGGATGTAGTGGTCCAGCTCGACGTGGGCGTAGGGGTTGCTCTCCGGGAGACGCCAAGAGGCCTCGTGGTGACCGGTGTTCATGAGGAAGGCGTTGAGGTGGAGGTGGCGGGGCATGCCAGGTTCCTTAGGTGGGAGTTCCGGGGTGCGTACAGCCAGCCCGTCCGGCGACTTTTCGACGCGGGCCGCCTTTTATCCAGCCCGTCCGGCGTTTGAGGACGAGGCCCCTTCAGGGCCGATGAGGGGTCTGGGGCGCAGCCCCCAGGCGGCACGAGCAGCGGACGGTCACTGCGCAGCCGACGGTCAGCGGGAGTCCGACGTCACCCCGAGCGCCGCCAGCAACCGCTCCCGGTACTCCGCCCGCGGCACCTCAGGATCGATCGCCAAGTCGAGCCCGATCCGCCCCTCCTCCAGCACCAGCACCCGATCCGCGAGGACGATCGCCTCGTCCACGTCATGGGTGACCAGCAACACCGAGGGCCGATGCCGCTCCCACAGCTCGCGCAGCAGCACGTGCATCCGAATGCGGGTCAGGGCATCCAACGCCCCGAACGGCTCGTCGGCCAGCAGGAGTTCGGGCTCACGGACCAGCGACCGAGCAAGCGCCGCCCGCTGTGCCTCACCGCCGGACAGCTCGTTGGGCCAGGCCCGCTCACGGCCGGCAAGGCCTACCTCGGCAAGGGCCGCGCGCCCCTTCGCGGCGGCCTCCTTGCCCTCCGTCCCCAGCAGTACGTTGTCCAGCACTCGCCGCCAAGGCAGCAGCCGGGAGTCCTGGAACACCACCGACACCCGTTCGGGCGCGCTGAGTTCACCACTCCCCACCACCTCGTGGTCGAGCCCGGCGATGGCCCGCAGCAGCGTGCTCTTGCCGGACCCGCTGTGCCCGAGCAGAGCGGTGAACTGTCCGGCGGGCAGGTCGAGGTCGACGTGGTCGAGCACCGTACGTCCGTCGAACGACCGCGTGAGGCCCCGGAGTCGGACGGTGGGGGCGACGGTCAGCTGCTGAGTGTGCGGCGCCATGACAGCACCCTCCGTTCGACGAGACGGACCGCGCTGTCGGAGACCAGACCGAACACGCCGTAGATCAGCAGGCCGACGAGGATGACGTCCGACTGGCCGTAGTTCTGGGCCTGGAACATCATGTAGCCGAGGCCGCTGGTGGCGTTGATCTGCTCCAGGACCACCAGGCTCAGCCAGGAGCCGGTCACCCCGAGGCGCAGGCCCACGAAGAAGCCGGGCAGGGCGCCGGGGATGACGATCTGCCGGATGAACTGGAGCCTCGACAGGCCCTGGACCTCGGCCAGTTCGACATAGCGGTGGTCGATGCCGGACAGCGCGGCGTGCAGGTTGAGATAGATCGGGATGTAGACGACGATCGCGATGATGGCGATCTTGAAGGTCTCGCCGATGCCCAGCCAGAGGATGAACAGCGGGATGAGGCCGAGGGTCGGGATCGCCCGGTTGAGCTGCACGGTCCCGTCGATCAGCGCCTCGCCGACCCGGCTCAGCCCGGCGGCCAGCGCGAGGACGACACCGGCGGTGAGGCCGAGGGCGAAGCCGTAGGCGGCGCGTTCCAGCGAAGTCAGCACGTCCGTGGGCAGCGTGCCGGACGTCCACAGCCGGCCGGCGGTCCGCAGTACCGTCCAGGGCGCCGGGATCGCGGCCGGGTCCAACTGCCCGGCGGCGGAGGCAATGGCCCACAGGGCGAAGAAGAGCGCGGGGCCGATGACCCGGGAGGCGGGGAGACGTTTGCCGGGGGCGAGGCCGCGCCGCCGCCCGCGCCGCCGTACGGCCGACTTCTCCTCAACGGCCGTCACCGCCAAGGCGGTTGTGTCGGTGGTCTGGGACGTCGAGGTCGTCATGGCCGTCACTTCCGGTACTCCGCCGCCACGGCCTTCGCCGCGATGCCCTCGAAGCGCCGGTCGAAGAGCGAGTCCACCTTGAACTCCTTCACGAAGCCGCCCTCCGCGAGCAGATCGGCGGTCTCCTGCTCCCACTTCACGGCCTCGTCCCAACTCGGCGGGAACAACGGCTTGTTGGCCAGCGCGGTGACCGCCTTCGCCTGCGCGAGGGTCAGGTTCTGCGTCTTGACGTAGAACTCCTCGTTCCAGGTGTCGGGGTTCTCGTACTGCCAGACCTGCCCCTGCGCCCACTGCGGGATGTACGCGGCGATCGCGGCGGCCTTCGCCGAGTCGGCCAGCACGGCGGCCGGCGCCCACAACAGGTTCAGCAGATCCACGACGTCCGTCGTGATGGCGCGGGCGCCCTTCGCCTCGTACTGCTTGAGGTACGCCGGTGCCTGGCTGTTGGCGAGCGGGGCGATGTCGACCTGGCCCGACTGAAGGGCCGTGAAGAACTGGTTGCTGGTCAGCGGGACCAGCTTCACCTCGTCGTACTTCAGGCCCGCTTCCTTCAACGCCCGCAGCAGGACGACGCCTTGGGCCTGCCCCTGCGAGAACGCCAGCTTCTTGCCCTTGAAGTCGGCGACGCTGTGGATGTCGCTGCCGGGCTTGGTGGCGAAGAGGTAGTTGGGCTTACGAGTGATGTTGATCGCGACGATCTTGGCGTCGAAGCCCTGGTAGTGCGCCTGGATCGGCGGGATGCCCGCGTTGTTGCCGAGGTCCAGGGACTTGGCGCGGAACGCGTTGATGACATCGGGACCGGCCCCGATGTTCACCCAACTCGACACGGTGAACGGCAACTTGGGCAACTTCGCCAGTTTGAACTGGAGTTGCTGGGTGTTGAGATACGAGGAGATCTTCAGGCTCGTGCCGGACGGGACCTTCTCGGCGAGCGGGGCGGACAGACCGGCCCCCGACTTGGCGGTCGCGGCACTGCTCGTGGCGCAGCCGCTGAGGCCGGCGATGCCCGCGGCGGCACCGAGCACCGAGGTGAGGAAGAGCCGCCGGTCGACGCCGGGCGCACGGGAATGAGGCATGGGAGTACTCCCTGATCAAAAGTCGCGGGAACGCGGGAATGCGCGCGGAATTCACGGCAGAGGAAAGCCGGAAAAAGAAATGCAGGCAGGATGAGACCGGCGCCAGGGGCGCGTCAACGGGTCAGCAACAAGAAGTGCGACAACTCATCTGCAGGCTCATGACCAGGATGTTCCCGGCCATGCGCACCCCATGTCAACATTCCGAGTTTCTGAATTAAATACGCCCCGGTGAGGCGCTTGGTGAAACGGCCAGCGGATCCCGGTACAGCACGTCCAGCAGCACCGAACCGCCCGCCACGGCCAGCACGGAATCCGGGAAACTCGTCGGCACGACGGCCGACGCCCGCTCGTCACCGACCTCTTCGCGCAGCGCGCGCAGGCAGTCCTCCCGCCGCATCACCCCCAGCTCGGTGACGACCACCGTCTCCGGGTTGAGGATGTCGAGCAGCAGCCCGGCCGCCCGCCCGACCATCCGCGCCCGCTGCGTCAACAGCCGTACGGCGAGCGGGTTTCCGCCCTCGGCCACGGCCACGACATGGGTCGGGTTCACCCCGTCGATGAGCCCCGCCTCCCGGGCCCGACGGCACAACGTCCGTTCGCTCAGCTCCACTTGGAGGCAGCCGACGCGTCCGCAGCCGCACGGTTCCGTACCGCCGCGCAAGGGCAGATGCGCGATCGCCCCGGCCTGGGACCGAGGCCCGTGGTGCACCTCGTCGTTGGTGGCGAAGGCCGCGTCGACCACATTGCCGACGAAGAGATGCAGCACGCTACGGCTGCCGCGGGCCGCCCGCCCGAACAGGCGCTCCGCGTTCACCAACGCCCGTGCGTGGCCGTCGACATGGACCGGGAGTCCGGTGCGGGCGCCGAGGATCTCGCGCACCGGCACGTCCCGCCAGCCGAGCAGCGGATGTTCGACGATGGCCCCGGAGTCCCGGTCGACCCAGCCGCCGGCGGCCACGCCGACGCCGAGCGGTGTCGTTCCGGCCGCCTCCGTGAGCAGTGCGTCCAGCATGTCGGCGGCCCGCATCAGCACCCGGGACGGATCGGTGCTGTCGTGCCCGATCCGCCGCTCGGCCACCACCCGGCCCCGCAGATCGAGCAGGGCGACCGTCGTATAGGGGACGGCCACATGGACTCCGCCCACTACGAACCGCGATGCGTCCAGGTCGACGGGCACATGGGGGCGGCCCACACCGTTCGACCGTTGAGGTGTGGCGGACTCGTGGATCAGCCCCAGTTCGGTGAAGCGGGCGCAGTAGTCGGTCACCGACGCGGGGGACAGACCGGTCAGCCGGGCGATGCTGGAGCGGGCCACCGGCCCGTGCTCCAGCACCGAGCGCAGGATGACACTCGCGTTGGTGCGCCGCCGGTCGCTGTCGGCGGCGCGGGGCACGGGGGACTTGAGGGAGGGGGAGAGGGACGGGGACGTACGAAGGGGTGCCGCGGTACGGGGCATGGGGATCTTCCTCAGGAACGGGTCCGACAGTGCGCCGTCGTCTTGTACGTCTCACACATCAGCCGCATCAGCCGCATCAGCCGAATGAGACGCATCGAGGCGCACCGGATCCGCTCCGCCCGCCTCAGGGGCGGTAACAGGTCGCCGCGGCTTGGCGTCGCAGGTCGACATAGCGACGCGACGCGAAGTTCCGGGCCTGGGCAACCATGCGGTCGAAGCTAGCAAAACGGGCCACCGCTGCCCAGACGGTGACCGGTGTGCGAGACGGCACGGGGTCCGCGTGATGGGCATCACGCCCGGGCGTGTGTAGCGGGCATCCTTTGTGCGGAGCCCACCAAGTCCGCGCCGAAGCCTTTGTCGAGCGCTGACGGTGATCGGCCGAAGGACCCTGGGATAGCGTCACGGAGTCCCCCGCCGTACCCCCGTCTACCTGCGGAGTCCCCCTTGAGTACCGCCGTCGCCACCGCCCGCCCCGGACTGGTCCTCGCCGACCTGCTGCCCGCCTCCCGCGTCCGGGATCTCGCCCTCGTCATCGGCGGCGCCGCGCTCACCGGCCTCGCCGCGCAGATCGCCGTGCCCGTGCCGGGCTCCCCGGTCCCGGTCACCGGTCAGACCTTCGCCGCGCTGCTCGTCGGCACGTCCCTCGGCGCCGGCCGCGGCTTCCTCTCGCTCGCCCTGTACGCCCTGCTCGGCCTCGCCGGCGTGCCGTGGTTCGCCGAGGGCACCTCCGGGGGCGGCGCCTCCTTCGGTTACATCGTCGGCATGCTGCTCGCCTCCGCCGCCGTCGGCGCGCTGGCCCGCCGCGGCGCCGACCGCTCGGTCCTGCGCATGGCCGGCACGATGCTGCTGGGCGAGGCGATCATCTACGCGATCGGCGTCCCGTACCTGGCGCTGTCCCTCGACCTCTCGACGAGCGCCGCGATCGCCGCGGGCCTCACCCCGTTCCTCCTCGGCGACGCGCTGAAGGCGGCCCTGGCGATGGGCGCGACGCCGACGGCCTGGAAGTTCGTCAACAAGCAGCGCTGACGAGTCAGTTGAGGGGGAGGGCCGGGGTGCGCGAGCATCCCGGCCCTCCCCCTTTTCGTGCCCTCAGCTCTCCAGGGGGCGGCTCGGCCGTCGCCGCGACCAGTACAGGCCCGCCGCGCCCGCCGCGATCAGTGCCGCACCGGCCGCGCCCAGGGGCAGGACGTCGCTGCCGACTCCCGTCTTGGGCAGCGTGTCGCCGCCCGGTGCCACCGGCTTGTTGTCGGTGCCGAGCAGCAATGGGGTGGCCGGCGCGTTCGGTGCCGGGTTCGTCGTACCGAACGGGACCGGGCCCTGCTGCCAGAAGGTCTTCTTGCCGTCGGCGGACACCACCGGCAGACAGATCTTCCCGGCCTTGCTCAGGTCGTACGTCGCGTCGACGGCGTACGACTTCGACTTGCCCGCGTCGAGCGCGCCGACGGAGCACTTGAATCCGCTGTTCGAACCGGGCGGCAGATCCTTTTCACCGATCGCCGAACAGCCCTGCACATTCGTGACCTTGAGGCCGTCGAAGCCGACGACCAGGAGATTGAGATCGCCGCTCTCCTTGATCCCCTCGTTCTTTACCGTGGCGGTGATCGCCGTCTCTTTCGAACTGTTGTCGACCGAGATCTTTTCCGGCAGGGTCGTGGTCAGTTTCACACCCGCCGGAGCCGCGTCCATCGCCTTTCCGCCTTTGCTGCTCCCCGGTCCCTGGTCATCCGCCGAGGCGGTGAAGGAAAGGATCATCACCGCCGAGAAAGATGCCGTGAGCAGCGAACCTGTGACGGCTGTGGCCATGCCCGCAGCGCGACGAGAACTCATGTTCGTCCCCCTTGTGTTCCCCTTGCATTCCCCTGTGTCCCCCTGGGGCTGCGCCTGAATTCGCAGTACTTGAAGAGGTACCACAAGATTTCTCCGCACTATGCTGGTACGGCATGAAGTGTGACCATTGTGGGGGTGCAGCGGATTGCCGGGGAATGCGGGTAATACGGGGAACTTGAGGGGCGGCGGAACTCCGGGGCTATGGGTGACCGGGCGTTATCGGCTGGTCGAAAGTATCGGTCAGGGGGGAATGGGGCGGGTGTGGCGAGCCGCCGACGAAATGCTGCACCGGCAGGTCGCGGTCAAGGAAATGCGGATAGACGGCCTCGACGCGGAGGACACCCGCACCCGCCGCGAGCGCACCCTGCGCGAGGCGAGGGCGACGGCCCGCATCGACCACCCCAACGTCGTGCGGGTCTACGACGTCGTGGACGAGGGCGAACGCCTGTGGATCGTCATGGAGTTGGTCGTCGGGCGCTCCCTGGAGCGCATCCTCGCGGACGACGGCGCGCTCGGTCCGCGCGAGGTCGCCCGGATCGGGCTCGGTCTGGTGGCCGCGCTGCGCCAGGTGCACGCGGGAGGCGTCCTGCACCGTGACATCAAACCCGGCAACGTCCTCGTCGAGAGCGGCGGCCGACGGGTCGTGCTCACCGACTTCGGCATCGCCGCGATCCAGGACGCCAAGGCGCTCACCATGGTCGGCATGCTCGTCGGCTCGCCCGACTACATGGCCCCCGAGCGGATCTCCGGCCGTCCCCAGGGACCGCCCTCGGACCTCTGGTCGCTGGGCGCGACCCTCTGCGCGGCGCTCGGCGGCCGCTCACCGTTCACCCGCGACACCACGATGGCGACCTTGCACGCGGTTCTGTACGAGGAGCCCGAACTCCCCTCGGCGGCGGGTCCGTTGAGGGGAGTGCTGGCCGAGCTGCTGGAGAAGGACCCTGTGGTTCGGCCGGGGTTGGAGGAGGTGGAGGGGGCGCTGACGCCGGTCGCGTTTCCGAGGGAGGAGGGGGAGGGGGAGGAGGCGGTTCAGGGGGCTGAGGAATCCGGTTCGGCGGAACTGGACCCGGACCCGAACTTGGACTTGGACTTGGACTTGGAGTCGGCGGCGGAGCCCGAGGCTCCCGAGGCCTATCGAGAGTCGCCCACCCTGACTTTCCTGGAGCCGTCGCTCGTCCGCGCGGCACGCGATCCCCGGCTGTACGACCCTGATCCCGACCCCGTTGAGGACGCGATACCGACGCAGCGTCCCGCCGCTGAGCACAACTCCCGGCCGTCCGCTCCCCGCAGGGCGGGTGTCTCCCTCGCCCGCACCGAGCAGCCCGAGCGCGCCGAACACCCCGAGCAAGCCGAACCCGCCGCCGAACCGGCCGCACCGGCTCAACTCGCCGGGCAGGGCGCACGTGTTGATCAGGTCCGACTCGCAGAGCAGGCCGGACGTCTTGAACAGCCTCAGGTCGCGAATCCGGCCGAGTGGGCCGCACTGGCTCAACTCGCCGAGCAGACCGGGCGTGTTGAACAGGCCCAACCCGCCGAGCAGGCCGGACGCGTCGACCAGCCCCAAGTCGCGAAACCCGCCGAGCGCGTCGTACCGGCTCAACTCGCCGAGCAAGCCGAGCCCGGCGGGCATGCTCAACCAGCCGAACCAGCCGAACCAGCCGAACCAGCCGAACCAGCCGAACCAGCCGAACCAGCCGAACCAGCCGAACCAGCCGAACCAGCCGAACCAGCCGAAGCGTTGACCGAGCGGAAGCCCATCCCCCTCCCGGACCACCCACCGGCCCCGCGCCCGGCGCCACCGCACCCCGACCCGGGGCGCCCGCGCACTCCCCGCTCGGCGTCGCGGCGCCCCGCCCTGGGCCCGCACCCCGCCCGCCTGCCCCGCCCGGCGCCACCGCCGACAGGCAGCGAACTCCCGGACTCCGCCGAGCCGTTCACCCCACGCGGCACCCGTACTCGTACGCGCCGCCGTGTCGGACTGATCGCCGCCGCTGCCATGGTGGTCGTAGGCGCGGTCGTCGGAACGATCCTCGCCAACTCCGGTGGCTCGTCCAGCACTTCATCAGGTTCGTCAAGCTCATCAACGTCATCGGCCTCGGCGACTTCATCGGCTTCGACCGAACCGTCCGCGTCCCCGACAGCCACCTCCCCGCCGCCCACAGTCGAAGGCACCTCCCGCCCCCAGACCCTCCCCCCTGGCACGCACCGTGAGGCGGGCGGGTTCGCGTGGGCCACGCCCGCCGGGTGGCGGCGGGATCTGAAGACGGGGGCCGAGGTGCACTACACCTCCCCGGACGGCAGTCAGGAGCTCGTCGGCAAGTCGTCCCTCGCCCGGGGCGAGTTGATGGAGACGTGGGAGGCCTCGGAGCGGAACGCTCAACAGGGGGCGGACTACCGGAAGATCCGCCTCGACAGGACGACGTTCAGGGGTCACCCGGCGGTGATCTGGGAGTACACGTTCACGCTCAAGGGCATCGCCTGGCACGCCCGGCTGCTCGGCTTCGACGAGGACGGGAAGTCGTACCAGATCAACACCTGGTACCAGCCGGACGTGGAGACCCGGGCCCTGAAGACCTACGACAAGGTCAGGAACAGCTTCGTCGTGCTGTGAACGGCCTCAGCCCACAGACACCTTGTCCGTGTTCGGATCCGGGTCGGCGGCCGTGACCGCGTCCCCGCCCCGCACCCGCACCCGCTCCTTGATCACCGAGACCGCCACCACGGCCAGCGCGACCATCAGGGACAGCAGAACGGTCGTACGGCCGCTGCTCTCGCCCTCCGTGTCGGTGAGCATGTAGCCGAGGACGAACACGATCAGGGCGATCGTCGCCCAGGTCAGATACGGGAACAGCCACATCCGTACGACGAGCTTCTCCGGCGACTCGCGTTCGATGATCCGGCGCAGGCGGAGCTGCGACGCGCAGATGACCAGCCACACGAACAGGGCCACCGCGCCTGAGGAGTTGACGAGGAAGAGGAAGACGGTGTCCGGGAAGGCGTAGTTGAAGAAGACCGCGACGAAGCCGAAGACGACCGAGGCGATGATCGCCGCCATCGGCACACCGCGCGAGGTGGTGCGGGCGAACGCGGCCGGCGCGTCACCCCGGCCGCCGAGCGAGAACGCCATGCGGGAGGCCGTGTACAGACCGGAGTTGAGGCAGGACAGTACCGACGTCAGCACGATGAAGTTCATGATCTGGCCGGCGTGCGCGATGCCGAGGGAGTCGAGGGCGGCGACGTACGAGCCCTGCTCCTTGATCGACGGGTCGTTCCAGGGCAGCAGACAGACGACGATGAAGATCGAGCCGAGGTAGAAGACGCCGATCCGCCAGATGATGCTGTTGGTCGACTTGGTGACCGCGCGCTGCGGGTCCTCCGACTCACCGGCGGCCAGCGTCGCGATCTCGCTGCCCATGAAGGAGAAGACGACCAGCAGGACGCCGGTCAGGATCGCGCCGGGACCGTTCGGCAGGAAACCGCCGTGGTCGGTGAGGTTGCCGAGGCCGGCCTTGTCGGTGTGGGCGCCGGGCAGCACGCCGAAGACCGCCAGCGCGCCGACGACGATGAACGCGCCGATCGCGACGACCTTGATCCCGGCGAACCAGAACTCGAACTCGCCGTAGGAGCCGACCGATACGAGGTTCGTGGCGGTCAGCACCACCATCACGATGAGTGCCCACCCCCACTGCGGTACGGCGGGGATCCACCCTTCGAGGATCTTGGCGCCGGCGGTCGCCTCCACGGCGAGCACGACGACCCAGAAGAACCAGTACAGCCAGCCGATCGAGAAACCTGCCCAGCGGCCGAGCGCGCGGTCGGCGTGCGCGGAGAACGAGCCGGAAGTGGGGTTCGCGGCCGACATTTCACCGAGCATGCGCATCACCAGCACCACGAGCGTGCCGACGAGCGCGTAGGAGAGAAGGATGCCGGGTCCCGCGGTCGCGATGCCGGAACTGGAACCGACGAACAGACCGGCGCCGATGACGCCGCCGATCGCGATCATCGACAGATGCCGGTTCTTGAGTCCTGCCTGGAGGCCGGAACCGCCAGGGCCGGAACCGTCAGTGCCGGAACCATCAGTCTTGGGGGCAGTCATGGGGGGAAATTCCTTTGCGCCGTTGAACAAGACGGTCCAGTGAATCGGAGGCAAAGTGATTAGTGAACCTTTGATTCCTGATCGTTACTTGAGGTTTTCTTGAGGTTCCTTCGGGTGGCTGTAGTGTTGCCGCCCGTTTTCTGGATCAGCCCCCCGCGCTGCTGCCCCGAAACAGGCATGTCACACTCGACCCATGCGCGTGTATCTCGGCTCCGACCATGCGGGCTTCGAACTCAAGAACCACCTCGTCGAGTGGCTCAAGGAGGCGGGTCATGAGCCCGTCGACTGCGGGCCCCACATCTTCGACGCCCAGGACGACTACCCGCCCTTCTGCCTCCGCGCCGCCGAGCGCACGGCCGCCGACCCCGATGCCCTCGGCATCGTCATCGGCGGCTCGGGCAACGGCGAGCAGATCGCGGCGAACAAGGTGAAGGGCGTGCGGGCGGCCCTCGCCTGGAGCGAGGAGACCGCGTCGCTCGGGCGGCAGCACAACAACGCGAACGTCGTCGCGGTCGGTGCGCGGATGCACTCGCGCGAGGAGGCGACGAAGTTCGTCGAGACGTTCGTGGGGACGCCGTTCTCCGAGGATCCGCGGCACATTCGGCGGATCGAGATGCTGGTGGAGTACGAGGCGACGGGGAAGCTGCCGGAGATTCCGGCGCACCACCCGCAGCAGTAGGAAGTCTTTTCAAGGCCCACCCGTCGAGGAATCGAGACGGGTGGGTGGGCGGGTGGGAAAGGGAGTTCGGCAGGTGCCAGAGGGGCACACGATTCATCGGCTTGCGCTGGACTACGGCGGTCACTTCAGCGGCCGAGCAGTGCAAGTCACCAGTCCCCAGGGCAAGTTCAGCGACGCCGCCGCACTGCTGAACGGTACGGAACTCACCCGCACCGAAGCCCACGGCAAGCATCTCTTCCTGGGTTTCCGGGACGCCGACTGGATCCACATCCACCTCGGCCTCTTCGGCAAGGTGAACCTCGGCGGAGCCCCCGCACCCCCGCCCACGGACACCGTCCGCCTACGCCTCGTGAACGACACGTCGTACGTCGATCTCCGCGGCCCCACGACCTGCGCCCTGATCACGGACACCGAGAAGCAGGCGATACACGACCGCCTCGGCCCCGACCCGCTGCGCCCGCCGAAGGACACCGACCCGGGTGCCGCGTACCGCCGTATCTCCCGCAGCCGTACGACGATCGCCGCACTCCTCATGGACCAGAAGGTCATCGCGGGCGTCGGCAACGTCTACCGCGCGGAGGTCCTCTTCCGGCACGGCATCGACCCGTACCGCGCGGGCAAGGACCTCACCCCCGCCGAGTGGGACGCGATCTGGACCGACCTCGTCGACCTGATGCGCGAGGGCGTCCGCAACAACCGCATCGACACCGTCCGCCCCGAACACACCCCTGAGGCGATGGGCCGCCCGCCCCGCGTCGACGACCACGGCGGCGAGGTCTACGTCTACCGCCGGGCCAACCGCCCCTGCCACATCTGCGGCGGCGAGATCCGCACCGCCGACCTCGCCGCCCGCAACCTGTTCTGGTGCCCCGACTGCCAGAAGAAGTAGGGCAGTTGACGTAGGCGGTGCTAGAACCCGTGCGGCAGCCAGGGCGCGACCGTCGACCCGAACGCCAGTGACGCCTCCGCCAGCGCCCCGGCCCGCAGCTCCCGCACCCGCCCGGCGCCCGCGAGCGAGACGAGGGACACCCCGCCGAGATACGCGGCCCCCAACTCCCGTACGGACAGGGCGAGATCCGCCTCCTCCTCGGTGCGCTTGCAGGAGGCCGCGCCCTTCGCGTCGCTGGTGAGCCGCCAACGCCCCTCGTTCCAGGGGCAGAAGGCGTCCGCGACCTCGAACACGACGTCCACGGGCGCCTGGTACGTGCGCGCCTCCAGCGCGGCCCCCAGGTCCACCAGCCGTACGTGCAGTGAGTCCCGCTGCCGGATCGCGCACCGGCGGATGTCGGAGACGAGATGCTGCCAGGCGTCGTCGACGGGCCGGCTGTACATCGCCACCTTCCCCGTCAGGTCGATCTCACAGAGGAACCGCCACAGCGCCGCGTACGACGCCGGGTCCAGCGCCTCCAGATCCCGCAGCCGTACGGTCCCCTTGGGGCCCTGCAGGTCCCACTCGGGTTTGACGAAGTACCGCGTGTAGCCGACGACTTCACCGTCCCGCTCGGCGAGCACGCACTGGAGCGGCGACGAACCCTGCCGCTCGCTCTCCGGGTCCAGCAGCGGCTCGTTCTCCCACCCGGGCCGCCGCGCGAGCATCCCTGGGCGTCCGGAAACCTGCCGCGCGTACACCGCCTCGCACCGGTCGCGTGCGGCGACGGGGTCGGCGAACCGGAGCCTTACGTCGTCCGTGCCCGGCGGCACCGAGAGCCGGACGCGGTCGGTGTCGATCTCGGCGGCCATGGCCATCGTCGCGATGCCGTACCCGAACCGGCCGTAGATCACCGGCTCGGAGGCCGTCAGCACGGCCAGCGGCTCACCCCAGGACCGTACGTCGTCCAACTGCCGGCGCATCATCGAGGTGAGGATGCCGCGGCGCCGGTGCGTGGCGGCCACGCTGACCATCGTGACGCCCGCGGCGGGCACCGAGGCGCCACCGGGCACGGTGAGCCGGAAACCGAACGCGCCCGCCGTCCCCACGCACGCGTCCCCGTCCCAGACGCCGAGGGAGCGGTCGAACTCGGTGAGCCCGCGCGTCAGCTCACGCTCCTCGGCCGACTCCGGGACGGCACCGAAGGCGCTGACAAGGTTGTCGTACCAGGTGTCCCACTCGTCCTGGCGCAGTACCCGCAGCTCGGTCCGCCCGGTCGGTGTGTTCTTCGCAACTGTGCCCATGACCCATGCCTATCAGCGCATTGCGGGACGAGCCAGGGAATTTCCGCCGGGGGCCCGCACAGGAGCCTCTGGTGAAGTTCACTGTGAAGTTGAACCTCGCAGGGGGGACAAGTGGGACCTCCCGTGCCAAGCGGCTGGTCGGATGGATAGGGTCCCGAACTAATGGCAGCAGGACGAGAGCGGCGCGCGGAGGCCGACACGTTCATGGCCCGGTTGAGGAAGCTGGTTCACCGGGTCCGCACCGGCCTGCGCAGAAGTGCCGTGGACTACTTCCGCGGGGACGGTTCGGACTGGGTCGCGCTGGCCGGGCTGCTGATCACGATCCCGGTGATCGTGGTCATGACCCTCGCCAACCCGGTGTGGTGCTCGCCGAACGCGCTGGTCCTCCCGATCGTCGCGGGCGGCCTGCTGCTGCGCCCCGCGAGCCTGCTCGGGCTGTACGCGGCGGCGGCCACCGGCCTGATCGTGGAGTCGGTGAAGCTCGGCCCGTACACCGAGGGCCCGGCGCGGGTGACCCCGGGTGTGGTGCTCGTGGTGGCCGCGTGCGGTTTCTTCGGGCTGCTGATCGCGCAGTTCCGCAGCCGGGTGGGTGTGCCCTGGCGGCGCGGCGGCACCATGCTCTTCGACCTGCGCGAGCGGATCCGGGTGCAGAGCAAGCTCCCGCAACTGCCGCAGGGCTGGCACCGGGAGATGGCGCTGCGGCCGGCGGGCGGGCAGTCGTTCTCCGGTGACTTCGTCGTCGCGGCCCGGACGAACGGCGGCCGGACCATGGAGGTCGTCCTCACCGACGTCTCCGGCAAGGGCATGGACGCGGGCTCCCGCGCCCTGCTGCTGTCGGGCGCCTTCGGCGGCCTGCTCGGCTCGCTGCCCCCGCACGCGTTCCTGCCCGCCGCCAACGGCTATCTGCTCCGCCAGGACTGGGACGAGGGCTTCGCGACCTCGATCCACCTCGTCCTGGACCTCGACTCCGGCGACTACGAACTCTTCTCCGCCGGCCATCCGCCGGGCCTCCAGCTCAGCGCGGGCAGCGGCCGCTGGGAGGAGAAGGCGGCCGAGGGGCCGCTGCTGGGTGTGTACGACGGCGCGCAGTTCGACCCTGTGAAGGGGACGCTGCGGCCCGGGGACGTGTTGATGCTGTTCACGGACGGGTTGGTGGAGACCTCCGACCGCGACATCGTCGAGGGCATCGACCGCCTCACTGGCGAGG
Organism: Streptomyces sp. NPDC101776; assembly: GCF_044766845.1. Lineage (NCBI taxonomy): Bacteria > Bacillati > Actinomycetota > Actinomycetes > Kitasatosporales > Streptomycetaceae > Streptomyces > Streptomyces sp. NPDC101776. The sequence continues at coordinate 288,854 of NZ_JBIWMV010000002.1, forward strand.
CCGACCGCTATGTGGCCGGCGGCTTCCACGGCGCCGCCTGGCATCTGATCGAGGCGGTCGCCAAGGACGTCAACGACGACCGTGCCCTGCTGCTGGTCTGCCGCGAAGGCCCCACGGCGGCGGCCCAGGCGCTGCCGCGATGACCGCACTCCTCACGGTGACCGAGGTCGAGACCCTCGCCCGCACCGCCCACGAGGGCCAGACCGACAAGGCGGGGCGCCCCTACGCCGAGCACCTCCAGGCCGTGGCGGAGGGTGTACGCGCGCGGGGCGGGGATCCGGACCAGGTCGCGGCGGCCTGGCTGCACGACTCCGTGGAGGACGACGCCTTCACCGGGCGATGGCTGGAGGAGGCCGCGCTGTCCCGTCGTACGAAGGACATCGTGCTCGCGGTCACCAAGCAGGTGGGCGAGCTCCCGGAGGCGTACGCCGGGCGCATTCTCGCGACCCCCGGCGCGCTCCTCGTGAAGGAGGCGGACCTGGCGCACAACGCGGACCCGGCCCGTCTCGCGGTCCTCGACGGGGCGACCCGGACCCGGCTGACCCAGAAGTACGCACGCATGCGCGCACTTCTCGGCCTGGGGCCCTCGGACTAGACGCCGACCTTCTCGCGTACGACAGGCCGCTCCAACCGCGTGCGGTCGCGGGCCGGTTCGGCCGCGTCGCGCTTGAACGCCCACTCCATGTCCGGCTCGATCATCGAGCGGAACACCCGCCGCACGGGCGGGGTGCACAGCAGTGTGACGGCGGTGGCCGCGAGGGCGGTCACCAGGGCGACGCCGTAGGGCCGGTGCAGCCAGGCGTGGTCGTACAGGCCGGCGTAACCGGCGCCCTTGATCAGGAAGCCGTGCAGCAGATAGCCGTAGAGCGTGCCCGCGCCGAGCGCCGTGAACCACGTCGTGCGGCCCGGCACCCAGGAGTAGAAGCCGGCCGTCAGCAGCAGCGAGCAGCCGAACATCAGCAGCATCATCACCGGCCCGGCCCACCAGGGCGCGCCGAACTCCTGCGCGGAGTCGTGGTGGTAGACCCAGCCGGCGTTCATCCGCGGCACCGCCCAGTAGCCGACGGCCAGCGCGCTCACGAACACCGGCACGGACAGGACCCGCGCCGCGCGCCGGCGCACCCACACGAAGTGCTCGGGCTTCAGGACCAGACCGAGCACGAAGTACGGCAGGAACTGCGCCAGCCGCTGCAGATCGAAGTCGTCGGTCATGTCCGGGGTGCAGGAGGCGAGCATGGCGATGCCGAGGGCGATCGGCAGCGGATGGCGGACCAGTTTCCAGATCGGGGTGGTCAGCCGCCAGATGAACAACGCGCAGAGGAACCAGGTCAGATACAGCGGATCGAGGAGGGTGATCCGCTGGTGCGGGTCGTCGTTGGCGTAGCGGCCGAAGAGCGAGTAGGCGATCTCGAAGAGGATGTACGGCAGCGCGACACCGGTCAGCAGCCGCTTCAGCCGGGCGGGGCTCATGTCGAAACTGCGGGAGAAATAGCCGGAGATGACGATGAAGGCCGGCATGTGGAAGCTGTACACGACGAGGTACAGCCCCTGCAGCACTCGGTCGCCGCCCTTGAGGGGCTCCCAGGAGTGCCCGATGGCGACCAGCAGGATCGCCAGGTACTTCGCGTTGTCGAAGAACGCGTCGCGCGGTTTGGTCAGTTCGCTCTTTTCGTTCTGTTTGCTCTGTTCGTTCTGGCCCGCGGGCGTGTCGGCGTGGAACATCTGAGGCACCCTAGCGTTGCCTGTGGAAATCGCGGAAACCATCGGGCTCGCGTCCGGAATCTGCTCACGATGTCACGATTCATCCCGATCAAAAGGCGCAAACCGGCACACCGGAAAGGCCTGTTCGTGTGCCGGTGCCAAGAGTGCGAAGGAACTGCGAACGCGTCCCTTCCGAACCTTTGCGACCAACGATGCGTCACCCGCCGCATAGGTGGGCCGCGTTGGTGGCACGATGGTTCTGGCGGGGGTGCGCGGTACTGCGTCCCAGGGCCGGCAGAGCGGACCGACCGAGGGTGTGATCAGTTGTGGCCATTTCACTGTCTGTGGTGCTGCTGTTGGCGATCATCCTGGTGGTGTTGATCCGAGGGGGATCGATCAAGGCTGGCCCAGCCATAGTCGCGATCCTCTTCGGTTTCTTCCTCGCCTCGACCGGTATGGCCCCGTCCATCAACCGGTTCATAAACTCGCTGGCGGAGACCATCAACTCGATCAGCTTCTGAGTCCCGGACCCGGTTTCTGAGTCATGACCGGGGAAGACCCCGGGAACGACTCAGGGCCAGGTGAGAGGAAACGACCCTCCGACCTGGCCCTGAGATGCCTGGAGCGGGCGACGGGAATCGAACCCGCGTAGCTAGTTTGGAAGACTAGTGCTCTACCATTGAGCTACGCCCGCACACGACGCGCCGCAGGTGAGAAGACCGCGGCACACAAGGCATCGTAGCGGGTCGGGTGCCCTCCGCGCACACCGCCTTCTCCATGCCCCGCCCGGCACTCCGGTGCTCGTGAAATGCGGAGGCCTCACCGTCTGCGGGCATGTAGCCTTCGTGTCGCACCAGACGGGGTGTGGCGCAGCTTGGTAGCGCGTCCGCTTTGGGAGCGGAAGGCCGTGGGTTCAAATCCCGCCACCCCGACCACATGCCGGACCTTCGGGACCGGCGACAGGACCGGTAGCCGGACCGGCAGCAGGATCGATACCACACGAGGACCTCGCGAGATCGCCTTTTGGGGCGTCCAGCCGCTGCGGCTACTATGCAAGCTGCGCGCCCGTGTGTCTCTCACACTTTGAAGTCCTCCGGGCGACCAGAAACCGCCGGACCTGTCTGGGTCCGCAACCCAAGAAGTCAGCCCCCAAGGAGACCGAACCGTGAAGAGCGCCGTGGAGACCCTGAACCCGACCCGGGTTCGGCTCAGCATCGAGGTGCCCTTCGAGGAGCTCAAGGACAGCCTCGACGCGGCGTACAAGAAGATCAACCAGCAGGTCACGGTGAAGGGCTTCCGGAAGGGCAAGATCCCGGCGCGCGTCATCGACCAGCGGTTCGGCCGCGGTGCGGTCCTGGAGGAAGCGGTCAACGACGCGCTTCCGAAGTTCTACACCGAGGCGGTCAACGAGGCGGAGCTCAACCCGCTCGGCCAGCCCGAGGTCGACATCACGGAGCTGAAGGACGGCGAGACGCTGAACTTCACCGCCGAGGTCGACATCCGCCCGACCATCGAGATCCCGGACTACTCGGGCATCGAGGTCGAGGTCGACGCCGTCGAGGTCAGCGAAGCGGACATCGACGAGTCGGTCGAGCAGCTCCGCGAGCGCTTCGCGGCGACCTCCCCGGTCGAGCGCGCCGCCGTCGACGGTGACGTCGTCACCCTCGACCTGGAGGCCAAGGTCGACGGAGAGGTCCTGGAGGACGGTGTCGCCGAGGGCGTCTCCTACACCATCGGTTCCGGCGAGCTGCTCGAAGGCATCGACGAGGCCGTGACGGGCCTGGAGGCCGGTGGCGAGGCCACCTTCGCCTCCGAGCTCAAGGGCGGCTCCGCGGCCGGCCAGGAGGCCCAGGTCACCGTCAAGGTCACCCAGGTCGCCGCCCGCGAACTGCCCGCGCTGGACGACGAGTTCGCACAGCTCGCCTCCGAGTTCGACACCCTGGAGGAGCTGCGCGCGGACAGCCGCAAGCGCCTCGAGAACATGAAGCAGTACGACCAGGCCACGCAGGCCCAGGAGCGCGTCCTGGAGAAGCTGCTGGAGCTCGTCGAGGTGCCCGTCCCCGAGAAGCTGCTCGAGGACGAGATCAACACCCGTAAGCACAACCTGGAGCACCACCAGCTCGGTCAGATGGGCCTCGACCTCGAGAAGTACCTCGAGATCCAGGGCAAGACGGCCGAGGAGTTCGACGCCGAGACCAAGGACGCCGCGGTCAAGGGCATCAAGACGCAGTTCGTCCTCGACGAGCTCGTCAACAAGGAGAAGCTGAACGTCAACCAGGAGGAGCTCACCGAGCACCTCATGCGCCGCGCGGCTTCCTCCGGCATGTCCCCCGACCAGTTCGCCCAGGCGGTCGTCGAAGGCGGCCAGGTTCCGCTCCTGGTCGGCGAGGTGGCCCGCGGCAAGGCCCTGGCGGTCGTCGTAGAGGCGGCCACGGTCAAGGACACCAACGGCGAGATCGTCGACCTCGAGGACGAGGAGGAGGCCGAGACGGCCACCGAGACGGTCGAGGCCGCCGCCGAGGAGCCCGCTGAGGCGTAAGCAGCGCACGAGGGGCCCCGGGGTTTGCATCAAGCCCCGGGGCCCTTTGTCGTACCGTCCACTGGCGCGCCCTGAAGGGGCGCGGGGCTGTATCGATTCGCGGCTCCGCCGCGTGGGCGCGCTCAGCCCCCACCGACCCGCAGCCCCGCCACGGACCGCACCCACCCCACCGCAGGGGATTCCGCTCAGGCCAGCGCAGCGCGATGTGCTGACAGCGAACAGTTCCCTTTGCGGGATTCTCCGAAGGGACCCGCGCGTTAGGGTCCATGAATACGAGGGCAGGGGAGTCCCCATTGCCCCCGGCAGTACACGGTGAGACGGCCCGGCGCCGTCGTAAAGACGAGCAGGTGGATACGTGACGAATCTGATGCCTACAGCCGCCGGCGAGCCCTCTATCGGTGGCCTCGGCGACCAGGTCTACAACCGACTGCTCGGTGAGCGGATCATCTTCCTCGGCCAGGCGGTCGACGACGACATCGCCAACAAGATCACCGCGCAGCTGCTGCTCCTTGCCTCCGACCCGGAGAAGGACATCTTTCTGTACATCAACAGCCCCGGTGGTTCGATCACCGCGGGCATGGCGATCTACGACACCATGCAGTACATCAAGAACGACGTGGTGACCATCGCCATGGGCATGGCGGCCTCGATGGGCCAGTTCCTGCTCAGCGCGGGCACCCCCGGCAAGCGCTTCGCGCTGCCGAACGCCGAGATCCTGATCCACCAGCCCTCGGCCGGCCTCGCCGGTTCCGCGTCGGACATCAAGATCCACGCCGAGCGGCTGCTGCACACCAAGAAGCGGATGGCGGAGCTGACCTCCTTCCACACCGGCCAGACGGTGGAGCAGGTCACCCGCGACTCGGACCGTGACCGCTGGTTCGACCCGATCGAGGCCAAGGAGTACGGCCTCATCGACGACATCATGCCCACGGCCGCCGGTATGCCGGGCGGCGGCGGCACCGGGGCCTGAGTGCCCCAGGACAGCCCCCAGCCGACCGCCACAGCCCCCAGGAGAGAGACAGTGAACGACTTCCCCGGCAACGGCCTGTACGAGCACGCACGCGCCGAATACACGGCTCCCGCCGCCGAATCCCGCTATGTGATCCCGCGGTTCGTGGAGCGCACCTCGCAGGGCGTGCGTGAGTACGACCCGTACGCGAAGCTCTTCGAGGAGCGCGTGATCTTCCTCGGTGTCCAGATCGACGACGCGTCGGCCAACGACGTCATGGCGCAGCTGCTGTGCCTGGAGTCGATGGACCCCGACCGCGACATCTCGATCTACATCAACAGCCCGGGCGGCTCCTTCACGGCCCTGACTGCGATCTACGACACGATGCAGTTCGTGAAGCCGGACGTTCAGACGGTCTGCATGGGCCAGGCCGCGTCCGCCGCCGCCGTCCTGCTGGCCGCCGGTACGCCGGGCAAGCGCATGGCGCTGCCGAACGCGCGCGTGCTGATCCACCAGCCCTACAGCGAGACGGGCCGGGGCCAGGTCTCCGACCTCGAGATCGCGGCCAACGAGATCCTCCGCATGCGTGCCCAGCTCGAGGACATGCTGGCCAAGCACTCGACGACCCCGCTGGAGAAGATCCGCGAGGACATCGAGCGCGACAAGATCCTCACGGCCGAGGACGCCCTGGCGTACGGCCTCATCGACCAGATCATCTCCACCCGGAAGATGAACAACGCCGACGTCCGCTGACCCGGACCTGTATCGTCCACCACCCCTCGGCACGGTCCACGTGGAAGTGAACCGTGCCAAGGGGGGCCCGAACGGGGGGCCCGGCAAGGTACCGTCGGACATAAGGCAGCACCAGGAGCCGCTGGACCCAGGCGACTCCCAGGCGAAGGGGAAGCACACCGTGGCACGCATCGGTGACGGCGGCGATCTGCTCAAGTGCTCGTTCTGCGGCAAGAGCCAGAAGCAGGTCAAGAAGCTCATCGCAGGGCCCGGTGTGTACATCTGCGACGAGTGCATCGACCTCTGCAACGAGATCATCGAGGAAGAACTCGCGGAGACGAGCGAGGTGCGCTGGGAGGAACTCCCCAAGCCTCGCGAGATCTACGAGTTCCTGGAGGGCTACGTCGTCGGCCAGGAGTCGGCGAAGAAGGCCCTCTCGGTCGCGGTGTACAACCACTACAAGCGCGTCCAGGCCGGTGAGCACGGCGGCGGCCAGAACCGCGAGGACGCCATCGAGCTGGCGAAGTCCAACATCCTCCTGCTCGGCCCCACGGGCTCGGGCAAGACCCTCCTCGCCCAGACCCTGGCCCGCATGCTGAACGTGCCGTTCGCGATCGCCGACGCGACCGCGCTCACGGAGGCGGGCTACGTCGGCGAGGACGTCGAGAACATCCTGCTGAAGCTCATCCAGGCCGCTGACTACGACGTCAAGAAGGCCGAGACGGGCATCATCTACATCGACGAGATCGACAAGGTCGCGCGGAAGAGCGAGAACCCCTCGATCACCCGCGACGTCTCCGGCGAGGGCGTCCAGCAGGCCCTGCTGAAGATCCTGGAGGGCACGACGGCCTCGGTCCCGCCGCAGGGCGGCCGTAAACACCCCCACCAGGAGTTCATCCAGATCGACACGACGAACGTGCTGTTCATCGTGGGCGGCGCCTTCTCGGGCCTGGAGAAGCTCATCGAGTCCAGGGCCGGCGCCAAGGGCATCGGCTTCGGGGCGACGATCCGCTCGAAGCGGGAGCTCCAGGCCAAGGACCAGTTCGAGGACGTCATGCCCGAGGACCTGGTCAAGTTCGGCATGATCCCCGAGTTCATCGGCCGTCTGCCCGTCATCACCTCGGTCCACAACCTGGACCGCGAGGCCCTGCTCCAGATCCTCATCGAGCCGCGCAACGCACTCGTCAAGCAGTACGAGCGCCTCTTCGAACTCGACGGCGTGGAGCTGGACTTCGAGCGCGAGGCCCTCGAAGCCATCGCCGACCAGGCCATCCTCCGCCAGACCGGCGCCCGCGGCCTGCGCGCCATCATGGAGGAAGTCCTCCAGGGCGTCATGTACGAGGTGCCGTCCCGCAAGGACGTGGCCCGCGTCGTCATCACCGCGGACGTCGTCCTCTCGAACGTCAACCCGACCCTGATCCCGCGCGACGCGCGGGGCCGCGGCCCGGGCGAGCAGAAGACGGCGTAGCGGCTTCCGCCAGGAACCAGCTTCTTCTACGACACGAAGGGCGCCCGGTCATCAACTGACCGGGCGCCCTTCGTAGTTGACGGTCGGGGCGTCAGCGCGTCACCCGAACTTCCTTGCGCAGCTTGGTGGTCATGCTGACGGCGGTGTCCTTCGACACATCGCCCGTGTTGTCACCGGGGGAGACCATCGCGATCGTGCTGTAGTCGGCCCAGGCGCAGAACCAGTCGGTCTGCGTCTTCTTGGTCAACTGGTTGGTCGCCCTGGCCGCCTGGCACTTCATCACCGCGCCGTCGACGTCGACCGACTCGGGCTCTCCGACCAGCTCGCTCTTGCCCGTCGTGCTGCTGTTGGAGGAGTTGCTCTCCTTGACGTCCTTCTGGATGTCCGCGAAGAACGCGTCCAGGGCCGCCTGGGGATCGGCGATCTTGCCGTAGGCGCCGATGAGCGAGATGCCCTTGGCCGTGAGGAGTTCGGTCTGGCCCGGCGCGGTGGAGGGATCGTCCGGGTCGTACCCGCTCAGGTCGGCCGTCGTGTAGGCGCCGAAGACCGCGGTGCCGTTTTTGATGCCGCTCTTCTCCAGGTCCTTCACGGTCGAGGAACCGCTGTCGCTGGTGTCGCCGTCCTTGGTCGCCCGGTTGTAGTCGCCGAGCACCTTCGCCGGTGTCGTCAGCTTGTGCGGGCCGTCGTCGGCCAGGCCGGAGGACCCGGTGTAGCCGAGGACGAAGTACACACCCACACCGATGGCCGCCACGACCGCCACCGCGCCGATGATGAGCCCGGTCTTCTTCTTCCCGCCGGGCGGCGGCTGCGGAACGCCGTACGGGGGCTGCCCGTACGGCGGTTGGCCATAGGGCGCCTGCTGACCGTACGGCGGCTGCGGCTGGCCGTAGGGACCCTGCGGCGGGACGCCCTGCGGGGGCGGGGGCTGCTGCGGGTAGCCGTAACCGGGCTGTGCGGGGGGAGCCTGCTGGGGGTAGCCGTAGCCGGGCTGGGGGGCGCCCTGCGGCGCCTGCTGGGGCGGCTGGCCGTAGGGACCCGGCTGTCCGTACGGACCGGGCTGCTGGGGCTGCCCGCCGTACGGGCCCGGCTGGTTGTAGCTCATTTCTGGGTTCCCCTCCAGATACTTATGTGATCCCGACATCCTGGCCCAGTCACAGGAACCGCATGGCATCGGGGGCCGCACCGTTACAGAACAAACGCGTTTCGGGACACCCCCGCGACACCCCTAAACTGGGCCCGTGACCGAGAACGCTCAGCAGCAGCCACCAGCGCCCGACTCCGAACTGCCGACCCAGTACGCGCCGGCCGAGGTAGAGGGGCCGCTGTACGAGCGCTGGGTCGAGCGGGGGTACTTCGAAGCGGACGCGAAGAGCGAGAAGCCGCCGTACACGATCGTCATCCCGCCGCCGAACGTCACGGGCAGCCTGCACCTCGGGCATGCCTTCCAGCACACGCTGATGGACGCCCTGACCCGCCGTAAGCGCATGCAGGGCTTCGAGTCGCTGTGGCTGCCGGGCATGGACCACGCGGGCATCGCCACCCAGAACGTCGTCGAGCGCGAGCTCGGCAAGGAGGGCAAGTCCCGCCACGACCTGGGCCGCGAGGCCTTCGTCGAGCGCGTCTGGCAGTGGAAGGACGAGTACGGCGGCAAGATCCTCGGCCAGATGCGCCGCCTCGGCGACGGCGTCGACTGGACCCGCGAGCGCTTCACCATGGACGAGGGCCTCTCGCAGGCCGTCCAGACCATCTTCAAGCGGCTCTACGACGACGAGTTGATCTACCGCGCCGAGCGCATCATCAACTGGTGCCCGCGCTGTCTCACCGCGATCTCGGACATCGAGGTCGAGTACCAGGACGACGACGGCGAGCTCGTCTCCATGAAGTACGGCGAGGGGGACGACACCATCGTCGTCGCCACGACCCGTGCCGAGACGATGCTCGGCGACACCGCCGTCGCCGTCCACCCCGACGACGAGCGGTACAAGCACCTCGTCGGCCGGCGCATCAAGCTGCCGCTCACCGACCGCACCATCCCGGTCGTCGCGGACACCCACGTCGACCCCGAGTTCGGCACGGGCGCGGTCAAGGTGACCCCGGCGCACGACCCGAACGACTTCGCGATCGGCCAGCGCCACGACCTCGAAGCGCTCACCGTCATGGACGAGCGCGGTGTCATCACCGTCCACGGCCCCTTCGAGGGCCTGGACCGTTTCGAGGCCCGTTCCGCGATCGTCGCCGCGCTGCGCGCCGACGGCCGGATCGTCGCCGAGAAGCGGCCCTACGTCCACTCCGTCGGCCACTGCTCCCGCTGCAAGACGACCATCGAGCCGCGCCTCTCCATGCAGTGGTGGGTCAAGGTCGCCCCGCTCGCGAAGGCGGCAGGCGACGCGGTCCGCGACGGCCGCGTCAAGATCCACCCCCAGGAGATGGAGAAGCGCTACTTCGACTGGGTCGACAACCTCCACGACTGGTGCATCTCACGGCAGTTGTGGTGGGGACACCGCATTCCGGTCTGGTACGGCCCGGACGGCGAGGTCGTCTGCGTCGGCCCCGACGACGAGCCGCCCACCGGTGAGGGCTGGACCCAGGACTCCGACGTCCTGGACACCTGGTTCTCCTCCGGCCTGTGGCCCTTCTCGACCCTCGGCTGGCCCGAACAGACCCCGGATCTCAAGAAGTTCTATCCGACCGACGTCCTGCTCACCGGCCACGACATCATCTTCTTCTGGGTCGCCCGGATGATGATGTTCGGCCTGTACGCGATGGACGGTGAAGTCCCCTTCAAGACCATCGCGTTGACGGGTCTGGTCCGCGACCAGTTCGGCAAGAAGATGTCCAAGTCCTCGGGCACGGCGGTCGATCCGCTGGACTGGATGAACGCGTACGGCTCCGACGCCGTCCGCTTCACCCTGGCCCGCGGCGCCAACCCCGGTACGGACGTGCCGATCGGCGAGGACTGGGTCCAGGCGTCCCGGAACTTCGCCAACAAGATCTGGAACGCGACGCGCTTCGCGCTGATGAACGGCGCGACGATCGAGGGCGAACTCCCGCCCGCCGAGCGGCTGTCGGCCACGGACCGTTGGATCCTCTCCCGTCTCAACAAGACGGTCTCCCAAGTCGACGCGCTCTACGACGACTTCCAGTTCGCCAAGCTCTCCGACGCGCTGTACCACTTCGCGTGGGACGAAGTCTTCGACTGGTACGTCGAGTTGTCGAAGACCACGTTCATGGCGGGCGGCGAGCCCGCGAAGGTCTCCGGCCGCGTCCTGGGCGAAGTCCTCGACGTCACCCTCAAGTTGCTGCACCCGATCGTCCCGTTCGTCACGGAGACGCTCTGGACGACGCTGACGGGCGGCGAGTCGATCGTCATCGCGGACTGGCCGAAGGACAGCGGCTTCCGGGACACCGCCGCCGAGAAGGAGATCGAGACGCTCCAGCAGGTCATCACCGAGGTCCGCCGTTTCCGCGCCGACCAGGGCCTCCAGCCCGGCCAGCGCGTCCCGGCCCGCCTCACCCTGACCGGCACGGCCCTCGCTCCCCACGAGGCCGCCATCCGCCAGCTCCTCCGCCTCCAGCCGGAGGGCGACGCCTTCGCGGCGACGGCCACCCTGCCGGTCGGGGGTGCCACGGTCGCCCTCGACCTGTCCGGCACGATCGACGTGGCGGCGGAACGGAAGCGCCTCGCGAAGGACTTGGCCGCCGCCGAGAAGGAGAAGGCCCAGGCGACGGCCAAGCTCGGCAACGAGGCGTTCCTGGCCAAGGCCCCGGACAACGTGGTCGACAAGATCAGGGGCCGCCTGTCCAAGGCGGACGAGGACATCGAGCGGATCAAGGCCCAGCTGGACGGCTTGCCGCAGGCGTAAGGGTTTTCAGGGCGGTGAAGGCGCCCGGTGCTTGCGAGCACCGGGCGCCTTGCCGTACCTGAAGGGGCGCGGGGCTGTATCGATATGCGGCTCCGCCGCGTGGGCGCGACCGGCCCCCACGGGCCCGCAGACGAAAGGCGACCCCGACCTCCGTAGACTGACCCACGTGACTGACAGCGACCCGTTCGACGAGATCATCGAGGCCGAGACCGACCGCGACCCCGACCTCGCGGTCATCGAGGCCGGCAGCCGCACCCTCCGCACCCAGGGCACCGGCGCCCCCGAGGCAGACGTCCCCGGCCGCCCCGAGGACCCCGCGTTGGACAAGGCCCTGCGCGAGGTGGAGGCAGAGCTGGCCACCCGCTGGGGCGAGACCAAGCTGGAGCCCTCGGTCACCCGTATCGCCGCGCTGATGGACGTCCTGGGCGACCCCCAGCGCTCGTACCCCTCGATCCACATCACGGGGACGAACGGCAAGACGTCCACGGCCCGCATGATCGAGGCCCTCCTCGGCGCCTTCGAACTCCGCACCGGCCGCTACACCTCGCCCCACGTCCAGTCGATCACCGAACGCATCAGCCTCGACGGCGCCCCGATCTCCGCCGAGCGCTTCATCGAGACGTACAACGACATCAAGCCGTACATCGAAATGGTGGACGCGCAGCAGGAGTTCAGGCTGTCGTTCTTCGAGGTGCTGACGGGCATGGCGTACGCCGCGTTCGCGGACGCGCCCGTCGATGTGGCCGTCGTGGAAGTCGGGATGGGCGGGACCTGGGACGCCACCAACGTCATCGACGCGGACGTCGCCGTGGTCACCCCCATCGATCTCGACCACACCGACCGCCTCGGCGGGACGACCGGTGAGATCGCCACCGAGAAGGCCGGCATCGTCAAGCAGGACGCGACCGTGATCCTGGCGCAGCAGCCGGTGGACGCGGCGCAGGTGCTGCTGAAGAAGGCTGTCGAGGTGGACGCGACCGTGGCCCGGGAGGGGCTCGAATTCGGGGTCGTGTCCCGGCAGGTCGCCGTCGGCGGGCAGGTCGTCAACCTGCGCGGGCTCGGCGGGGAGTACGAGGAGATCTATCTCCCGCTGCACGGGCCGTACCAGGCGCACAACGCGGCCGTCGCCCTGGCCGCCGTAGAAGCGTTCTTCGGGGTGGGGGCGCAGCGGCCCGATCCGCTCGCGATCGACACCGTGCGGAAGGCCTTCGCGTCCGTCACCTCGCCGGGGCGGCTGGAGGTGGTGCGGCGGTCGCCGACGGTGGTGCTCGACGCGGCGCACAACCCGGCGGGCGCCCGTGCAACCGCCGAAGCCGTGGCCGAGGCCTTCGACTTCAGCCGGCTGATCGGGGTGGTGGGGGCCAGCGGCGACAAGAACGTGCGCGGGCTGCTCGAAGCCTTCGAGCCGATGTTCGCCGAGGTCGTCGTCACGCAGAACTCCAGTCACCGCGCGATGGACGCGGACGACCTGGCCGCGATCGCCGTCGAGGTGTTCGGCGACGAGCGGGTACAGGTCGAGCCGCGGCTGCCGGACGCTCTGGAGGCCGCGATCACGCTGGCCGAGGAGGACGGCGAGTTCGCGGGCGGCGGTGTGCTCGTCACCGGTTCCGTCATCACCGTGGGTGAGGCCCGACTGCTCCTGGGGAGGGGCTGACTTTCCGTGCGTACGCTCTGTTCTTCGACACTCATCGGCGAGTTCTTCGTGATCGGTTTCGCCGGTCTGGTCGCCATGAAGGACCCCGATCTGACCACGGCCACGGTGTGGACGGTCAGCGGGATCGCGATGTTCCTGTCCGTCGCGCTGTGCGCCGTGGTGACCCGGCCGGGCGGCATCGCGCTCGGCTGGGCGCTCCAGATCGCGCTGATCGCGTCCGGCTTCGTCGTCCCGTCGATGTTCTTCCTCGGGGCGATCTTCGCGGCCCTGTGGTGGGCGTCGGTGCACTACGGCCGGAAGATCGACGAGGCGAAGGCGCGGTTCGCGGCACAAGCGGCACAGGCCGCGCAGGCCGACTCCACCACTCCCGGCGCGGCGTGACTCCATACACCTGACGTTGCGTAATGGCCGCATGGACACGCCCTGTAGCCTCGGCCTTGTCGTGAGACGACCGTGACACGACCATGAGCCGACCCGCACCATCATGATCAGAAGGAGTCCTGTCGTGACCCAGCGCACCCTCGTCCTGCTCAAGCCCGACGCCGTCCGTCGTGGCCTGACCGGCGAGATCATCAGCCGCATCGAGCGCAAGGCCGGCTGGCAGATCACCGCGCTGGAGCTGCGCACCCTGGACCAGGACACCCTGGAGCAGCACTACGGCGAGCACAAGGGCAAGCCCTTCTACGAGCCGCTGATGGAGTTCATGGCCTCCGGGCCGGTGCTCGCCCTGATCGTCGAGGGCGACCGGGTCATCGAGGGCGTCCGCGCGCTGGCCGGTCCGACCGACCCGATCGCCGCCGCGCCGGGCTCGATCCGCGGCGACTTCGGTGTCATCGTGCGCGAGAACCTGATCCACGCCTCGGACTCGGAGGAGTCCGCCGACCGCGAGGTGAAGATCTTCTTCCCGGGGCGTTCCTGAATCTCCATCCCCGATCTTCGCAGGGAATCCAGGCCTTCGGGCCGGGCGGGAATGCGACCCCCCGGCCCGGAGGTGCGGAGCGCTGGAGATCACTTCGTTGTCAGTGGCGGCCGGTAGGTTGATGACGGAAACCGTAGGGGGTGGGTTGGATGATCCGTGCGTACAAGTTCCTCATGCGGCCCACCGTGCGCCAGGAGCAGGCTCTGGGCGAGATGCTGCGGGATCACTGCTCCCTCTACAACGGGGCGTTGCAGGAGCGCCGTGACGCCTACCGGCATGTCTCGAAGACGAGCGTGAAGTACGGGCAGCAATCTGCGCAGCTCAAGGAGATCCGGGCGTTCGACCCGGAGCGCCAAGGGCGTTGGTCGTTCTCCTCGCAACAGGCCACGCTTCGCCGTTTGGACAAGGCGTTCGCCGGCTTTTTCCGGCGGGTGAAAGCCGGGGGCACGTCGGGATATCCGCGCTTTCGCGGGGTGAACCGGTTCGACACGGTGGACTTCCCGAAGGACGGGGACGGCTGCCGGTGGGACTCCACACCGCACGATCCCGTCACCCGCGTTCGCCTGCAAAGCGTGGGGCACATCAAGATCAACCAGCATCGCGCGGTGGTCGGCAAGGTCAAGACCGTGTCGGTGAAGCGTGAAGGCCGCAAGTGGTTCGTCGTGCTGACCGCCGAGCAGGAGCAGCCCGAACCGCTGCCTGTGGCTGGCTCTGTGGTCGGCATCGACCTCGGGATCACCTCGTTCCTCACCACCTCCGACGGTGAGCACGCCGCCAACCCGCGCTACGCCCGCGAGGCCGCCGCGAAGCTCGAAGCGGCGCAGCAGGCGCTGAGCCGGTTCCCGCACCGCAGGGCCAAGGACCGTACCCGCAACCACCAGCGGGCCGTGGAGAAGGTTGCCCAGCTTCACGGCAGGGTGCGACGCCAACGCCTGGATCATGCACACAAGACCGCGCTCGGCCTGGTCCGCGCTTACGACTTCATCGCGCACGAAGACCTCAGGATCCGCAACATGAGCAGGACCCCCGCACCCAGCCCCGACCCCGACAAGCCGGGTGCGTTCCTGCCCAACGGGGCCACCGCCAAGACCGGGCTCAATCGTTCGATAGCTGATGCCGGATGGGGGGTGTTCCTGACGATCCTGCACGCCAAGGCTGAAAGCGCCGGACGGGATGTGATCGCTGTGGACCCCCGCAACACCTCCCGCGAGTGTCCCGAATGCGGGCACACCGTGAAGGAGAACCGGCCCACACAGGAAAAGTTCCACTGCGTCAGCTGCGGCCACACCGCGCACGCCGACGAGGTCGGAGCACTCAACGTTCTACGGGCCGGGCTGGTCCGTCGCAACGCCAACCCGGCACAGCGAGAAGCCGCCCCGGTCACGGGGTGGAGGAGTCACCAGTAACCCACATGCCTGACCGACCCTGACCAGGGACGGCCGCGATTTTCCGGCCGTCTCTTGGCATATGCGTGCCGATCGGGGGAACGAGTGCCCCCGTTGGGCCGTCTCCACAAGCGAGGCGACGCCTCACATGCTGACAATGGCGAAGACCCTCGCGCAGTGTTCGTGCAGGCGCGTCTACGATGGAAGCCTTCACGTCACTGCACCCACTTCGCCGACCTGAAAAGCCCTCAAAAGCTCCCAGGAAGGCCAGACGAATCCTGATGGGGAACTCAATGTCGTTCATCGGCCGTGACATGGCTGTCGACCTCGGGACCGCCAACACGCTGGTGTACGTCAGGGGTCGCGGGATCGTACTCAACGAGCCGTCCGTCGTCGCGATCAACACCAACACCGGTGGCATTCTCGCGGTCGGCTCGGAAGCCAAGAAGATGATCGGGCGGACACCCGGCAACATCGTCGCCGTACGTCCGCTGAAGGACGGTGTCATCGCCGACTTCGAGATCACCGAGCGCATGCTCCGCTACTTCATCCTGAAGATCCACAAGCGGCGCTATCTGGCCCGTCCCCGTGTCGTCGTCTGTGTGCCCTCGGGCATCACGGGCGTCGAGCGCCGTGCCGTCATCGAGGCGTCGTCCCAGGCCGGGGCGCGCCAGGTGCACATCATCGAGGAGCCCATGGCCGCGGCCATCGGTTCCGGCCTGCCGGTCCACGAGGCCACGGGCAACATGGTGGTGGACATCGGCGGCGGCACCACGGAGGTCGCGGTCATCTCGCTCGGTGGCATCGTCACCGCCCAGTCCATCCGCGTCGCGGGCGACGAGTTGGACAACGCGATCATCCAGCACATCAAGAAGGAGTACTCGCTCCTTCTGGGTGAGCGGACGGCTGAGCAGATCAAGATCACGATTGGTTCCGCGTACGACCTCGACGACGACCAGCACACCGAAATCCGCGGCCGGGACCTGGTCTCCGGCCTGCCCAAGACCGTCGTCATCTCCGCCGGCGAAGTCCGCAAGGCGATCGAAGAGCCCGTCAACGCGATCGTCGACGCGGTGAAGACGACCCTCGACAAGTGCCCGCCGGAGCTGTCCGGCGACATCATGGACCGCGGAATCGTTCTGACCGGCGGTGGAGCCCTGCTGAAGGGTCTCGACGAGCGGCTGCGCCGGGAGACCGGAATGCCGATCCACATCGCCGAGGACCCGCTCGACAGCGTGGCGCTCGGCTCGGGCAAGTGCGTCGAGGAATTCGAGGCGCTCCAGCAGGTGCTGGACGCCCAGCCGCGCAGATGACGTAACGCTTCGATTCCGCCGTACGGGATGATCCCCTCTCGTGCGGCGGATCGTTGATACGGAGGCATAGGCTCCGACATACGCCTTCGTTTCCGTCTGCATTCATCATTCATCCGCACGTACAACACCTGCATATCTGAACCTCCGTACATCTCTATGAGGAAGGCACGGCCGCCGCACGTGAGGGACACACGAGAGAGCCGGCTGCTCCTGGTGCTGCTGATCGCCGTAGCGTTCGCGTTGATCACGGTGGACATCCGGGGAGGGCAGGACTCGCCGGTCGACGGTGCCCGCCGGGCCGCGGCCACCGTGTTCGGCCCGATCGAGAACGGTGTGTCGTCCGCCGTCAACCCGGTCGGTGACGCGGTCTCCGCGGTCCGCGACTCCGGTGAGCGGCACGACCGGCTCGCCGTCCTGGAGAAGGAGAACGCGGCCCTCAAGGCGAAGCTCGGCAGCGACGACCGCAACCGCAGCCGCCTGACCCAGCTCGACAAGTTGCTGAAGGTGGCCGGTGAGGGCCAGTACGGCATCAAGGGCGCCCAGGTCATCGCCATAGGAGCCGCCCAGAGCTTCTCCTGGACGATCACCATCGACGTCGGCGCGGGCGACGGCATCAAGCGCGACATGACCGTCCTGAACGGCAACGGACTGGTCGGCCGTGTCACCACCGTCGGCCCCGACTCCGCGACCGTCCTCCTCGCCAACGACCCCGACTTCACGGTCGGCACCCGCATGGAGGGCAGCGACGAACTCGGCTTCGCCTCCGGTGAGGGCGACGGCCCGCTGCGCGTCGAACTCCTCAACGGCAAGGCGGAGGTGCAAAAGGGCGACCGTCTGGTCACCTTCGGCTCGGAGGCCGACAAGCCGTTCGTGCCCGGTGTCCCGGTCGGTGTCGTCTCCCGCGTCGACCCCTCCGGCGGCGGCCTGACCCGCACGCTGTACGTCACGCCGTACGTCAACTTCACCAAACTCGACATCGTCGGCGTGGTCGTCGAGGCCCCGAAGAAGGACCCGCGCGACACGGTCCTGCCGGCGAAGCCCAGGCCGACCCCGATCCCGACGGTGACCGTCACGGTCACCCCGTCCGCGAACGCGCCGGTCGACGGCCAGCAACAGCAGTAGGAGCTAGGAGCCCTTCCCCATGCGTGTCAACCGGATCCTGCTCTCCGTCCCGCTGGTCGTCGTCGCCCTCGTGATCCAGGTGAGCGTCCTCGCCCGCCTCCATCTCCCGGGCGCCGTCCCCGACCTGCTCCTCCTCACGGTCCTCGGCCTGGCCATGGTCTACGGCCATGTCGCGGGCTCCCTCATCGGCTTCGGCGCGGGTCTCCTCGCCGACCTGGCCCCGCCCGCCGACCACGCGGCCGGCCGGTACGCCCTCGTCCTGTGCGTGATCGGCTACCTCGCGGGCCTGGCGAAACCGGAGAACGGCCGGCTCAAGTCGGCCACCGGCCCGATGGCCGTCGTGGTCGCCGCCGCGATCGGCGCCACCGTGCTCTACGCCGGTGTCGGCGCCCTCGTCGGCGACACCGCCGCCCGCCATGTGGGCCTCGGCAGCCTGCTGTTCACGGCCGCGCTGTACGACCTGTTGCTCGCCCCGTTCGTCGTCCCCGGTGTGATGGCGCTGGCCCGGCGCGCGGAGAACGACCCGCTCGCGGAGACCAACGCCGCCAAGTCGGCCGACATCTCCTCGGGTTGGCTCTCCTCGGGCACCGGCCTCAAGATCGGCGGCCAGCGTGGCGGCCTGCGGATGAGGACGGCTCGCGCGCGGGTGGCCCGGGCCGGCCGTATCAAGGGGGTCAAGCGGCTTTGAGGGCAGGGGAGTTGGCGTACCGGCACACAGGTCCGTCGTATATGACTCATACACGCACGTACCCGCACTGAGAGGGGGAGGCAGCACCAATGACCAACATCCCGGAGACCGGACGGACTCCACGGGTCCAGATCAGGCTCGTCGTCATCCAGATTCTGGTCCTCTCCCTCCTCGGCACCCTCGGCGGGCGCCTCTGGTACCTCCAGATCCGTGAGGGCGCCGCGTACCAGAAGGAAGCGTCCGGCAACCATGTGCAGCAGGTCGTCGAGCCCGCGGTGCGCGGTTCGATACTGGACGCGCGCGGTGTGCCCCTCGCCGACAACGAGACCCGGCTGGTGGTCTCCGCCTCCCGCACCGACCTGCTGAAGCAGGCCGACGACGGCAAGGCCGTCCTCACCAAGCTGGCCGGTGTGCTGGGCCTGAAGCCCGAGGACGTCATCCTGAAGGTCCGGCTGTGCGACGCGAAGACCCCGCAGCCCTGCTGGAACGGCTCCCCCTACCAGCCCATCCCGATCACCGACGAGGCCACCGCCAAGCAGGCCCTCCAGATCCGCGAGCGCGCCGAGGACTTCCCCGGCATCACCGCCGAGCCCGAGGCCGTACGGCGCTACGCGGCCCCCGGCGACGCCAACGCGGCGCAGGTCCTCGGCTATCTCTCCCCGGTCACCGACGACGAGATCACCCAGGCCAAGGACTCCGACTCGCCGTATCTGCGCTCCGACCAGGTCGGCCGCTCGGGTCTTGAGCGCGAGTACGACAAGGAGTTGCGCGGCAAGGCCGGCGTCACCCGCTACGAGGTCGACAACCTCGGGCGCGTGATCGGCAAGGCCAAGTCCGATGCCCCGGAGCCCGGTTCGAACCTCGTCACGAGCATCGACGCCCGTGTGCAGCGCGTCGCCGAGTACCAGCTCGACAAGGCGATGAAGACGGCCCGCCAGCAGTTCGACAAGATCACCGGCGAGAACTACAAGGCCGACTCCGGTGCCGTCGTCGTGATGGAGGCCAAGACCGGCCGGATCGTCGCGATGGCGTCCGCGCCGACGTACGACCCGAACGTCTGGGTCGGCGGCATCTCCGCCAAGGACTACAAGCAGCTCACCGGCAAGAACTCCGACTACCCGCTGCTGAACCGGGCCATACAGGGTCAGTCGGCGCCCGGTTCGACGTTCAAGGTGGTCTCCACGGCCGCCGCGGTCGAGGCCGGCTACGAGTGGGACGGCGGCTACCCCTGCACGAGTTCGTACTCGGTGGGCGGCCAGGTCTTCAAGAACTTCGAGGGCGAGAACTTCGGCCCCATCTCGCTGGGCCGCGCGCTCGAGGTCTCCTGCGACACCGTCTTCTACGGCCTCGCGGACGCCCAGTGGAAGAAGGACGGCGGCATCAACCCGAAGAAGGGTGAGCCCAAGGACTACTTCTACAAGGCGGCCCACCAGTTCGGTCTCGGCAAGACCACCGGCGTCGACCTCCCGAACGAGGTCACCGGCCGCATCCCGGACCGCAAGTGGAAGCAGGAGACCTGGCAGGCCAACAAGGCCTACTGGTGCAAGACCGGCAAGAAGGGCGGCACGTACGTCCAGCAGATCGCGTACGAGAACTGCCTCGAAGGCAACAAGATGCGCGAGGGCGACTCGATCAACTACTCCATCGGCCAGGGCGACACCCTCGTCACGCCGATCCAGGAGGCCATGATCTACGGTGCCCTCGCCAACGGCGGCACCGAGTACGTCCCGACCATCGGCAAGGCGATCGTCAGCGCCGACGGCAAGACCGTCACGGAGATCAAGCCGAAGGTCAAGGCCAAGCTGCCGATCAGCGCGGCCACGCACAAGGGCATCGACAAGGCCCTCGCGGGCGTGGTCACCAGCGGTACCGCCGCCTGGAAGTTCCAGGGCTGGCCGCAGGACAAGATCGAGCTGCACGCCAAGACGGGTACCGCCGAGGTCTACGGCAAGCAGACCACCTCGTGGTTCGCGACGTACACCAAGGACTACACGGTCGTCATGACGATCGCCCAGGCCGGTACGGGTTCGGGCGCCTCCGGTGAGGCCGTGCGCAACATCTACAACGCGATGTACGGCGTCCAGGCCGACGGCTCCATCGACAAGAAGAAGGCGATGCTGCCCACGCCGCAGACGAGCCTTCCGAAGGTCCGCGCCGACGGCACGATCGCCTCCCCGAAGATCACCGCAGACCCGGCCAAGGAGCTGGAGAAGCAGCAGGAGCAGGCGACCCAGGGCGGGGTCACGGCCGCGGACGACACCCAGCAGCCGGCCGTCGCGCCCTCACCGTCCACCACCAACAGCAACACCCGAAGGCGCCCGCGCAGAAGGGGAAACCGGAGGATGCTCACATGACCGGCAACAGCTTCTCCGTCTCCGGATACGGTCCCGACCGGGCCGGCTGGACCCGGGTCTTCTCCCGTGACTCGCTGGCCCGCCGACTGGACTGGCCGATACTGCTCTCCGCGATCGGCCTGTCCCTGATCGGCTCGCTGCTGGTCTTCTCGGCGACCCGCAACCGCACCGAGATCAACCAGGGCGACCAGTACTACTTCCTGCTCCGGCACCTGATGAACACCGGCATCGGCATCGGCCTGATGATCGCCGTCGTCTGGGTCGGCCACCGCACCCTGCGCGTCATCGTCCCCTTCCTGTACGGCGCCTCGGTGCTCGGCATCCTGCTGGTGCTCACCCCGCTCGGCTCCACGGTCAACGGCGCGCACTCCTGGATCGTGCTCGGCGGCGGCTTCTCGCTCCAGCCCTCGGAGTTCGTGAAGATCACGATCATCCTGGGCATGGCGATGGTGCTCGCCGCCCGGGTCGACGCGGGCGACAAGCCCTACCCCGACCACCGCACGGTCCTCCAGGCCCTGGGCCTGGCCTCCGTCCCGATGATGATCGTCATGCTGATGCCCGACCTCGGCTCGGTCATGGTCATGGTCATCATCGTGCTCGGCGTGCTGCTGGCCTCCGGTGCTCCCAATCGCTGGATCTTCGGCCTGCTCGGCGCGGGCGCCCTGGGCGCGGTCGCCGTGTGGCAGCTGCACATCCTGGACGAGTACCAGATCGCCCGCTTCGCCGCCTTCGCCAACCCGAGCCTCGACCCGGCCGGCGTCGGCTACAACACCAACCAGGCCCGCATCGCGATCGGCTCCGGCGGCCTCACCGGCGAGGGCCTGTTCCACGGCTCCCAGACGACCGGCCAGTTCGTCCCCGAACAACAGACGGACTTCGTCTTCACGGTCGCGGGCGAGGAGTTGGGCTTCGTCGGCGCGGGCCTGATCCTCGTCCTCCTGGGCGTGGTCCTGTGGCGCGCCTGCCGCATCGCCCGCGACTCGACCGAGCTCTACGGCACGATCGTCGCCGCCGGGATCGTCGCCTGGTTCGCCTTCCAGGCCTTCGAGAACGTCGGCATGACCCTCGGCATCATGCCGGTCACCGGTCTGCCACTGCCCTTTGTGTCGTACGGCGGCACATCGATGTTCGCGGTGTGGGTGGCGGTGGGGCTGTTGCAGTCGATCCGCGTGCAGCGGCCGATGTCCGCATAGGCGCCACGTTCGCGTGGTCGCCACCTGCGCATTCACCCGGGTTTCCCGCGGGTTCATTTGGGACGCCCCCTGCCATCCCGGCTCGTCAGCAACTAGATTCGGTTCATGGCGGACACCCAGCGCGAGATCGAGCGTAAGTACGAGTCCGACGAGAGCGGTCTGCCCGACCTGACCGGCGTCGCCGGTGTCGAGGCCGTCATCGACAAGGGCGTCGCGCACCTGGACGCCGTGTACTACGACACGGCCGACGAGCGCCTCGCCGCCGCCTCACTCACCCTGCGCCGCCGCACCGGCGGTTCCGACGCGGGCTGGCACCTGAAGGTGCCGGTCGCGCCCGGGGTCCGCGACGAGATCCGGGAACCGCTCTCCGACACCGTGCCGCACACCCTGGCCGGCCTGGTCCGCGCCCGGGTGCGCGAGGCCGAACTGCTCCCCGTCGTCCGCCTGCGCTCCGACCGCGACATCCGGCACCTCGTGGACGCGGACGGCGCGCTGCTCGCCGAGGTCAGCGTGGACGCCGTGCGCGCGGAGCGCCTGACCGACGGCGGCGGCACCGCCCAGTGGACCGAGATCGAGGTCGAACTCGCCGACGGCGGCGACCCGGTCTTCCTCGACAAGGTGGAGAAACGGCTGCGCAAGGCGGGCGTACGGCCGTCGTCGTCCGCGTCGAAGCTGGCGCGGGCGCTGGCGGAGACGGCACCGAAGAAGTCGAAGAAGCGCAGGGCGCCCGTGTCGCCGCCGCAGGAGCCGCAGTCCGCCGGTGATCACGTCCTCGCCTATGTCCGTGCCCAGCGCGACGCGATCCTCGAACTCGACCCGGCCGTACGGCAGGACGCGTACGACTCCGTGCACCGTATGCGGGTCGCCACCCGCCGCTTGCGCAGCACGTTCCGGTCGTACGGCAAGGTGCTCGACCGCACGGTCACCGACCCGATCGGCGAGGAACTGAAGTGGCTGGCAAGCGAGTTGGGCGTGGACCGCGACCGCGAGGTGCTGACCGAGCGCCTCACGACGGTCCTCGCCGAACTACCCGGCACCCTGGTCTCCGGCCCGATCCGCACCCGGCTCGACACCTGGGCGGGCGCCCGGCGCGGCGGATCGCGGAGCAGGCTGATCGGCGTCCTGGATTCCGGTCGCCATCTCGCGCTGCTCGACACCCTGGACGCGCTGGTCGCCGAGCCGCCCCTCCTGAAGGACGCGGCCGGCACGCCGGAGAAGGTGATCGCCAAGGCCGTACGCAAGGACTTCGGGAAGGTGTCCGCGCTCGTCGAGGAGGCGATCGGGGCGCCGCCCGGCGCGGACCGGGACCTCGCGCTGCACGAGGCGCGCAAGAAGGCCAAGCGGACCCGGTACGCGGCGGAGGCGGCGACGCCCGCGCTCGGCGGCCCGGCCCGCGCGCTGGCCAAGTCCATGAAGTCGCTGACCAGCCTGCTCGGCGAGCACCAGGACAGCGTGATGGTCCGGGTGACCCTGCGGGAGCTGTCCGCGGTGGCGCACGCGGCGGGGGAGAGCTCGTTCACGTACGGGGTGCTGTACGGGCGGGAGGAGCAGCGGGCGGCCGGGGTGGAGAGGGCATTGCCGGGGGCGTGGGCGGAGATCGTGGCCGAGGGGGCCGTGCAGGGGTGACGGCGGGGGGTCCGTCCCGGGGGTGACGGCCGGGGCTCAGGCACGGAGGTCCGGGGCGTACGGGTTACGGGTGAGGTCCGGGATCGCGTTAGTCTGGATGGTCACCCGTCCGTTCAGTCCCGCTCACGAAGGTTCGCGAGATGCCTGCCGAAGTCGCTGCGGCCGCAGAGTCCGTTTTTCCGCAGCTCGAAGCCCTGCTCCCGCATGTGCAGAAGCCGATCCAGTACGTGGGCGGTGAGCTCAACTCCACGGTCAAGCCGTGGGAGTCGTGCGATGTCCGCTGGGCGCTGATGTACCCGGACGCGTACGAGGTCGGCCTGCCCAACCAGGGCGTCATGATCCTCTACGAGGTGCTGAACGAGCAGGAGGGCGTCCTCGCCGAGCGCACGTACAGCGTGTGGCCGGACCTGGAGGCGCTGATGCGGGAGCACCGCGTCCCGCAGTTCACGGTCGACAGCCACCGCCCGGTGGGCGCCTTCGACGTGTTCGGTCTCTCCTTCTCCACCGAACTCGGCTACACGAACATGCTGACGGCCCTGGACCTGGCGGGCATCCCGCTGGAGTCGAAGAACCGGACGCTGGACGACCCGATCGTGCTGGCGGGCGGCCACGCGGCCTTCAACCCCGAGCCGATCGCGGAGTTCATCGACGCGGCGATCATCGGCGACGGCGAACAGGCCGTCCTCGACATGACGAAGATCATCCGCAACTGGAAGGCGGAGGGCCGCCCCGGCGGTCGCGAGGAGGTGCTCTTCCGCCTCGCCAAGACGGGTTCGGTCTACGTCCCGGCCTTCTACGACGTCGAGTACCTGCCGGACGCCCGCATCGCGCGCGTGGTCCCCAACAAGTCGGGCGTCCCGTGGCGTGTCTCGAAGCACACGGTGATGGACCTCGACGAATGGCCGTACCCGAAGCAGCCGTTGGTGCCGCTGGCCGAGACGGTCCATGAGCGCATGTCGGTCGAGATCTTCCGCGGCTGCACACGCGGCTGCCGTTTCTGCCAGGCGGGCATGATCACGCGCCCGGTGCGGGAGCGGTCGATCACGGGCATCGGCGAGATGGTCGAGAAGGGCCTGAAGGCGACGGGCTTCGAGGAGGTGGGCCTCCTCTCCCTGTCCTCCGCGGACCACTCGGAGATCGGCGAGATCGCGAAGGGCCTGGCGGACCGGTACACGGAGGACAAGGTCGGCCTGTCCCTCCCGTCGACCCGCGTGGACGCGTTCAACGTGGACCTGGCGAACGAACTGACCCGCAACGGCCGCCGCTCCGGCCTCACCTTCGCCCCCGAGGGCGGCTCGGAACGCCTCCGCAAGGTCATCAACAAGATGGTGTCGGAGGAAGACCTCATCCGCACGGTCTCCACGGCGTACGGCAACGGCTGGCGCCAGGTGAAGCTGTACTTCATGTGCGGCCTGCCGACGGAGACCGACGAGGACGTCCTCCAGATCGCCGACATGGCCATGAAGGTGATCGCCGAGGGCCGCAAGGTCTCCGGCCAGAACGACATCCGCTGCACGGTCTCGATCGGCGGCTTCGTCCCCAAGCCCCACACCCCCTTCCAGTGGGCCCCGCAGCTCTCGGCGACGGAGACGGACGCCCGCCTCACGAAGCTCCGCGACAAGATCCGCGCCGACAAGAAGTACGGCCGCTCGATCGGCTTCCGCTACCACGACGGCAAGCCGGGCATCGTAGAGGGCCTGCTCTCCCGAGGCGACCGCCGTATCGGCGCGGTCATCCGCGCGGTCTACGAGGACGGCGGCCGCTTCGACGGCTGGCGCGAGCACTTCTCCTACGACCGCTGGATGCGCTGCGCGGAGAAGACCCTGCCCGCGTTCGGCGTCGACGTCGACTGGTACACGACCCGCGAGAAGACGTACGAGGAGGTCCTGCCCTGGGACCACCTCGACTCGGGCCTCGACAAGGACTGGCTCTGGGAGGACTGGCAGGACGCCCTCGACGAGACAGAGGTCGAGGACTGCCGGTGGACGCCGTGCTTCGACTGCGGGGTGTGTCCGCAGATGGACACGTCCATCCAGATCGGGCCTACGGGCAAGAAGTTGCTGCCGTTGACAGTCAAGCAGCCTGCGGGGAGTGGGCACGCGCACTGAGATCGGCGTCCTGAGCAGTGCTCATCGGACCCCGGCCTGGGTCTGCTCAGGGCTTTGTCGTGTGCAGGGAACCCAGTCGGGCCAGTGACGCCGCGTCCTCCGTGTCCGGCTCCGCCGTGCCGACCAGGAGGCACTGGCCGGGGGCGCTCTGGACGTCGAAGGTCTGGTACGTGAGCGTGATGCGGCCCACGGCCGGGTGGTTGAAGGTCTTGGACTGGCGGCCGGGGCGGCTGACGCTGTGGTGTTGCCAGAGGGTGACGAACTCCTCGCTGTTGTCGAGGAGTTCGGCGATCAGGGAGGCGAGTTCGCGGTCGTCCCGGTCGTGGCCCGTCGCCAGGCGCAGTGCCCCGGCCGAGCAGCGGGCTACGTGGTGCCAGTCGGCGAAGAGGTTCTTGGCGGCGGGGTCCAGGAAGAGCGTGCGGACCATGTGCTTACGGTCGCCCAGGGGAGCGAGGAGCGCGGCGGCCAGTGGGTTCGACGCGAGGACCTCCAGGCGCCGGTTGATGACGTACGCCGCCGCCGTCGGGAACGCGTGCATCAACTGGAGCAGCGCCGGGTCCACCTCGTCGGACGGTTCGGCGGGGACGGGCCTCGGGACCAGGCCGGCCAGCCGGTACGCGTGCCAGCGGGCGTCCGTGTCGAGGCGCAGGGCGCGGGCGATGGCGTCGACCACCTGGCCGGAGGGGCTGCGTTCGCGGCCTTGTTCCAGCCGCGCGTAGTAGTCGGCGCTGACCCCGGCCAGCACGGCGACCTCCTCCCGCCGCAGCCCGGCCACCCGGCGCGCCCCGGAACGGGGAAAACCCACCTCGGCGGGCGTCAGCCGGGAACGCCGCGCCCGCAGGAAATCACCGAGCGGGTAGCCGTGCGTGCCGTCCGTACCGTGCGTGCCGTCCATTCCAAAAGCCTACGGCGCCCCCCCCTGCCGACCTTCCCGCTTCCTAGGAGTGGCGCACCCAGGAAGTCCCGTCCTGCCTCATCGGGCCGATCCCGTCGATGCTCGATCCGTGCGGTGGATCACCGCCGCGCGGATCGGCGTTCCCGGAAGGCTCCTCATGACTGCCACCACCGTCCACTCCACCTCCCGTACCGGCAAGGTCGTCCTGGTCACCGGCGCGAGCAGCGGTATCGGCGAGGCCACGGCCCGGTTGCTGGCCGCGGCGGGGCACCGGGTGCTGCTCGGCGCCCGGCGCGCCGACCGGATCGCCGCCGTGGCCAAGGACATTCAGGCCGACGGGGGGACCGCCGACCACCGCGAGCTGGACGTGACCAGCCTGGAGAGCGTGCGGGCGTTCGTCCGGGCCGCGCAGGAGTCGTACGGACGGGTCGACGTGCTCGTCAACAACGCGGGCGTGATGCCGCTGGCGATGCTGGAGGCGCTGACGGTCGACGAGTGGAATCGCATGATCGACGTCAACATCCGCGGGGTGCTGCACGGCATCGCCGCGGTGCTGCCCGTCATGCGCGAGCAGGGCGCGGGACACATCGTGAACGTCGCCTCCGTCGCCGGGCACCGTGTCGATCCCACCGCGGCCGTCTACTGCGCCACCAAGTTCGCGGTCCGCGCCATCTCCGAGGGACTGCGGCAGGAGAGCCGCGACCTGCGCGTCACCGTGGTCAGTCCCGGCTTCACCCGGAGTGAACTGACCGACGGCATCAGCGACTTGGGCATGCGCGCGGTCTCCGAGAACATGATGGACATCGCGATCCCGGCGACGGCGATCGGGGAGGCGATCGTCTACGCCGTCGGTCAGCCCGCGGACGTCGACGTCAATGAGATCGTCATCAGGCCGACGGCGCAGGGCTGAACTCCCGGTTCAGGGCGTCCAGTTCGCCACCGTCGTCACCTCGGCCTGCATCGGGAACACCTTGTCGGTGAGGACGCGGTGCACCTCCGGGTCGTTGTCGAGGCAGCCGTCGGACAGGACGGTGAGGGTGAAGTCCAGGTCGGCGGCCTGGCGCAGGGTGGACAGGACGACGCCGCTGGTGGCGATGCCCGTCAGGACCAGGTGGTCGATCCCGTTCGCCCGCAGGACCATGTCGAGGTCGCTGCCGGCGAACGCGCTGACGCGGCGCTTGGTGACCTGGATGTCGTCGGGTCCGGGGGCCACGTCCGGGTGGATCTCGTTGGCCTGGGCTGCGGCGGCCGGCAGGGTGACACCCGCGAGCCTGCCGAACAGCTTGTTGCGGGGGCTGATCTCCGGGGCGCCGGGGCGGAATCCGACGGTCACGTAGATCACGCGGACGTCGTTCGCACGGGCCGTGTCGATCGCCTTGCGCAGGCGCGGCAGATAGGCCGGGTCGGGGTAACGGTCCACGATCACGCGCTGGACGTCCATGACGAGGAGGGCCTGGTGGGACACCGCTGTCCTTTCGTACGGGGGAGGGGGAGGGAGAAGGGCGGGCTAAGTCATCAGGTGATTACTTGCTTAACGTAACCATGCCCTGTAGTCATGTCAACGAGTGATTACTTGGACTTGAGCTTGAACTTGGGCTGGGCTTGGTTATGGGAGGTCGCCGGTGGTGACGAGTGAGACGGATGAGACGGATGAGACGGGTGAAGTCGACGCGCCCCGTCGGCGTGATGCCGCGGCGACCCGGCAGGCGCTGCTCGAAGCCGCCAGCAGCCGGTTCACCCGACTCGGGTACGACCGCACGACCTTGCGGGACGTCGCCGCCGACGTCGGGGTCAACTTGGCTCTCATCAAGCGGTACTTCGACTCGAAGGAAGGGCTGTTCAAGGCGGCCCTGGCCTCGACTCCCCGCTTCCTGGGCCGGGACGAGGAGTTCCCCTCGGACCGGGCCGGTCTCGCCGAGGCGCTCAGTCACCAACTGTCCGCCGGTGCCTGGCCGGAGTTCGGCGAACATCCCGTACTGATGCTGCTGCGCGGTTCCGGCGACGAACGCGTGGACGCCCTGCGCCGAAAGGCGCTGGACGAGTACAGCCGCCAGATCCTCGAAGCGTCCGGCGAGGGCCCGGCGGGGGAGGACGACGAACGGCTGCTGCGCGCGGAACTCCTCGTCGCGCTCGGCGTCGGCGTCGCGGTCGTACGGTCCGCCGTGGGTCTGCGCCCCCTGCGCGACGCGACCGCCGCCCAACTGGCCGCGCCTCTGCGGGAGATCGTCGACGCGCTCCTGGCGCCCCCTGCCGACGAGCGCTGAACTGCCGCACAATGCACGGGTGGACGACATCACGGGGCTTCGGTGGCGCTGGATTCTCGAGAGCGGACACCAACTCGTCACCACCAACCCGTCACCACCAACCCGTCACCACCAACTCATCACCGCTCGCGAGTAGTTCGTACGGCAGATCGTCAACTGGGCGGCGGTGAACGTGGGGTGATCTGTAGTGCGTGTACGTGATCCCCGCCTACGCCCGCCGCGGCTTCGTGTCCTCGCCCCGGCTTCTCCATGCCCGTGTCGGCCGTGTCGGCCGTGCCGACCCCTACCCTTGACCGATGCCTGAACTGATCACGCCCGACGCCCGGTTCCGGGTCTCCTTTCTGGACGCGGTGCACGAGCACATCGTCGAGGACGACTTCTTCGGCGGCACCCTCGCGCGTGAACTGCGGGAGCACGGCGGCACCTGGCGGCAGCCGGCCGGGTTCGCGCGGTACGTCGAGGCGGTGCGCGAGGAGGAGTCGGAGGCGGGTCACCGGCCCGAGGGCTTCGTGCCGAACACCTGGTACTGGTACGTCGACGGCGACACCTACCTCGGCCGGATCCAGATACGGCACCGGCTCACCCCGTACCTCCTCGACTACGGCGGCCACATCGGGTACGGCGTCCGGCCGGCCCATCGTCGCCGGGGCCACGCGACCGCGATGCTCCGTGACGTCCTGCCGTACGCTCAGGCGCTCGACCTGGACCGGGTCCTCGTGACCTGTGACTCGACCAACATCGGTTCCCGCAAGGTGATCGAGGCCGGTGGCGGGGAGTTCGAGGACGAGCGGGACGGGAAGCTGCGGTACTGGATCCGGACGGGGGGCTGAGGCGTCTTGCCCGGTATGGACGCCCCCAGGAAATTCGAGAAGCCGCCCGCCGCGCGGCCGTCGCCGCAGCCGCCCGAGGGATGTCTCGCCGTCGCGATCCGCGTCCCGGTGCGGATCGTCGTGCTCGTGCTCGTCGTGCCGGTACGGCTGGTGTGGGACGCGCTGGTGGTCAGTGGGCGGTTCCTGTACCGGACCGTGCTGCGGCCGGTGGCGCGCGCGGTGTTCGTGTGGCCGTGGGTGGCGCTGTGGCGGTACGTCGTCGTGCCGCTCGCCAAGGCGCTCGGATGGCTCGTCAACGTGCTCGTCCTGGTGCCCCTGGTCTGGCTGTACCGCCGTCTGTTCACCCCGCTCGGGCACGCCCTCGCCTGGGTCGCCCGGCAGATCGGGGACGGGCTGGCGTGGGTGTACGCGCGCGTGCTCACTCCCGTCGGGTACGCGTGCGCGTGGGTCGTCGCCGGGGTGGCCGCCGGAGTGGCCTGGCTCGGGCGGTACCTGCTCGTCGTGCCCGCCGGGTGGCTGTACGCCTGGATCCTCACGCCGATCGGGCGCGCGGTCTCCTGGTGCGGGCGGGGATTGCTGTGGCTCGTGAAGGCCGTCGGTACGGGGGTCGGGGTCGTCCTGTACTGGGTGGCGCGGATTCTGCTGGTGCTGCCCGCGATCGGCTTGTGGCGCTGGGTCCTGACGCCCGTCGGGCGGGTGCTCGCCGTCGTCGGGCGGGAGGTGTGGGACGCCCTCGGGCATGCCTGGCGGATCGCGGGGCACATCTCGCGCGCCGTGGGGCGGGTGCTGGGGACCCTCTTCCGGTGGATCTTCGTGGAGCCGGTGACCTGGGTGTACCGGACCGTCCTCACCCCGGTCGGACACGTCGTACGGGATCTGGTGCTGCGGCCCGCCGCCGAGGCCGCGCGCGGTGTGGGGCGGGTCACCCGGCAGGTGCTGGGCGCCGTGCGCGAGTCCGCCCGGCAGGCGCGTGCCGACTTCCGGCGGATGGTCTTCGGCGAGCCGCGACAGCCGCAGCCGGTGGAGCGGCGGGAACCGATGGACGACGACACACGTACTCTTGGTAGAAGTACGACCGTTCTCACGAAGGACTAGGACACTGGGCAAGCGACAGCCCGAAGGCCCGCCGCCCGCACCCGCGGTGCAGCGCATCCGACTGCGCTACACCAAGCGCGGCCGCCTCCGGTTCACCAGCCACCGTGACTTCCAGCGCGCCTTCGAGCGTGCGCTGCGCCGCGCCGAGGTGCCGATGGCGTACTCGGCGGGGTTCACGCCGCATCCGAAGGTGTCGTACGCCAATGCCGCACCCACCGGCACGGGCAGCGAGGCGGAGTACCTGGAGATCGCGCTCACCGCCGAGCGCGACCCCGGCAAGCTGCGCGAGCTGCTCGACGAGTCGATGCCCGTCGGGCTCGACATCGTCGACGCGGTCGTGGCCCGGACCTCCGGGCTCGCCGACCGGCTGACGGCTTCCGTGTGGGAGCTGCGGCTGGACGGGGTGGCTCCCGAGGACGCCGAGCGCGCGGTGGCCGCGTTCAACGCGGCCGAGAGCGTCGAGGTCCAGCGCATGGCCAAGAACGGCATGCGCACGTTCGACGCCCGTTCGGCCGTAGCGAGCCTTGAGGCTGTTTCCGAGACGCTCAGTCCACAGGCTGATAGGCCTACCGACCAGGCCTGTGCGATACTGCGGCTGGTTGTTCGGCACGTGACGCCTGCCGTTCGACCCGACGACGTCCTGTCCGGTCTTCGCGCCGTGGCCGACCTGGCGCCGCCGGTCGCCGCAGCGGTGACCAGGCTGGCGCAGGGGCTGTTCGATGAAGAGACCGGCACGGTGACCGACCCGCTCGCGCCCGACCGCGAGGCAGTAGTGACCGGGAACACCACGGTCGCCGAAGCTGCCGCCGCGAAGGTGCCGGCGTAGGGAAGGTTCCGCGTAGGACGGACGTCGTAGCGTCGCCCTCGGACTCGGGAGCCACCTGGGTCGGGCAGCGCACCGACCACAAGACTTTCGCCAGGCCGTCCGCAAATGGGCGTACGGAACCGGCGAGACAGGACACAGAGAGCTCCCGTGCGGCGCCCGCGCCCCGGACGGCGGCACCGCGCAACGCGCGAGCCGCGGACGTCACCGGCATCCATGCCGGACCAGGCGCGGCGCCCGGGAGCCTGACGGGAGAAACGCCCGCATGCTCGAACCGACCGAACCCATCGAGGGTTCCGAACCGAACACCCCGAGCGACACGTTGCCGCCGCGCCGCAGGCGCCGCGCCGCGTCTCGCCCAGCGGGACCGCCGACCGCCGCCGAGGGCGCGGTCGAGAACAGCGCTCCGGCCATACCGGCCGACGTGAGCGACGAGAAGAACGACGAGGTGGCGGCCGTCGAGGCGCCCGCCGTCGTAGAAGGTGCCGTTGCCGAAGAGGCAGCGCCCGCTGGGCGTACGCGTCGGCGTGCCACTCGCCGGGTGTCCGCGCCTGCCGGTGCGCCCGAGGCGAATGAGGTGCCCGAGGCGGCCGGGATCGTGGTGCCGGCCGTTGCCGCCGCCGCGCCCGCCGCCGTCGAGGAGGCCGCGCCGACCGCCGAGCCCGTCGAGGACGCGGCTCCGCCGCGTACCCGCCGTCGGGCCACGCGCCGGGTGACCGCGCCCGAGGCCGAGGTGGCTGAGGTGCCCGAGGTGGCTGTCGTCGCCGAGGCGCCCGCCGTCGTAGAAGACGTGGAAGAAGAGGCCGTGGCCGAAGAGGTCGCGCCTGTCGGGCGTACGCGTCGGCGTGCCACTCGGCGGGTGTCCACGCCTGCCGGTGCGCCCGAGGCCAGTGACGTGCCCGAGGCCGTCGAGAGTGTCGAAGCCACCTCCGTGACCGAAGAAGTGACCGAAGGTTCCGCGGCTGCCGGGTCCGAAGAGGATGCCGGGCCGCGTCGGAGCCGTCGTCGCGCCACGCGCCGTGTGTCCGCGCCTGCCGGGACGCCCGTGGGCGAGGAGGCCCCTGTGAACGACGAGACCCCCGCGGACACCGCGGAGACCAGTACCCCCGCCGAGGCTCCCGTGGAGGACTCCGGGCCGCGCCGTCGGCGTCGGGCCGTACGGACCGCTGCCGGAGGCTTCTCCGCGCCCGCGCCCAAGAGCGGGAACGCCGCCGAGGACGAGGACGGACCGCGTCGGCCGAGGCGGCCCGCGGTGGCCGTGTTCCAGGCGCCCGTCTTCACCGAGCCGATGTTCCAGACGCCGGAGCGCGCCGCCGCGGCCGCTGCCGCCGAGGCCGCTGACGACGAGGACGAGGACGAGGACGAGATCGTCGTCGTGGCGGAGCCCGTGCCCGTCGTGGTGGAGGCTGTCGAGGAAGAGACCGGTGGGCGTCGTCGGCGTCGGCGCCGGGGGGCCGCCTTCGAGGCGGAGCCCGAGGCTCCCGTCGTGGTCGAGGCCGTTGTCGAGGAGGAGTCGGACGAGCCTGAAGAGGCCGAGGACTCCGCCGACGGTGACGAGGCCGAGGAGACCGGTTCGCGCCGCCGCCGTCGCCGTGGCGGCCGGCGTCGTCGCCGTGGCGAGTCCGCCACCGGTGAGGACGAGGGCGAGGACGGCGACGAGTACGCCGCCGAGCAGGCCGCCCAGGCCGATCAGGACGCGGAGGACACCGCCGAGCAGATCGAGGAGGACGCTGAGGACGCCGACGAGGACCAGGGCGGTTCCGGGTCGAGCAGCAGCCGTCGTCGGCGTCGTCGGCGCCGTCGTGCCGGTGACTCGGGCGGCGAGAGCGAGTCGCCCTCGTCGACCGACGACCCCGAGCGCACCGTCGTCAAGGTCCGCGAGCCGCGCGCCAAGAAGGACGAGCACCCGAGCGACGAGGTGCAGTCCATCAAGGGCTCGACGCGCCTCGAAGCCAAGAAGCAGCGTCGCCGCGAAGGCCGCGAGCAGGGGCGCCGGCGCGTCCCGATCATCACCGAGGCCGAGTTCCTGGCCCGGCGCGAGGCCGTCGAGCGTGTGATGGTCGTGCGGCAGAGCGGTGAGCGCACGCAGATCGGCGTCCTGGAGGACGGCGTGCTCGTCGAGCACTACGTCAACAAGGAGCAGTCGACCTCGTACGTCGGCAACGTCTACCTGGGCAAGGTCCAGAACGTGCTGCCCTCCATGGAGGCCGCGTTCATCGACATCGGCAAGGGACGCAACGCCGTCCTGTACGCCGGCGAGGTCAACTTCGAGGCGCTCGGCATGGCCAACGGGCCGCGCCGCATCGAGTCCGCCCTCAAGTCCGGCCAGTCGGTCCTCGTGCAGGTCACCAAGGACCCGATCGGCCACAAGGGTGCCCGTCTGACCAGCCAGGTCTCCCTCCCGGGGCGCTACCTCGTGTACGTCCCCGAGGGCTCGATGACCGGCATCAGCCGCAAGCTGCCCGACACCGAGCGCGCCCGGCTGAAGACCATCCTCAAGAAGATCGTCCCCGAGGACGCGGGCGTCATCGTGCGCACCGCCGCCGAGGGCGCGAGTGAGGACGAGCTGAGCCGTGACGTCGAGCGGCTCCAGGCGCAGTGGGAGGACATCCAGAAGAAGTCGAAGGGCAGCGGCGGTTCGAACGCGCCGACCCTGCTGTACGGCGAGCCGGACATGACCGTCCGCGTCGTGCGCGACATCTTCAACGAGGACTTCACCAAGGTCATCGTCAGCGGTGACGAGGCGTGGGACACCATCCACGGCTATGTCTCGCACGTCGCCCCCGACCTCGCCGACCGGCTGTCCCGGTGGACCTCCGAGGTCGACGTCTTCGCGACGTACCGCATCGACGAGCAGCTGATGAAGGCGCTGGACCGCAAGGTCTGGCTGCCGAGCGGCGGTTCGCTGGTCATCGACAAGACCGAAGCGATGATCGTGATCGACGTCAACACCGGCAAGTTCACCGGTCAGGGCGGCAACCTCGAAGAGACCGTGACCAGGAACAACCTGGAGGCGGCCGAGGAGATCGTGCGCCAGCTGCGGCTGCGCGACCTGGGCGGCATCGTCGTCATCGACTTCATCGACATGGTCCTGGAGTCCAACCGGGACCTCGTCCTGCGACGGCTCCTGGAGTGCCTGGGCCGCGACCGTACGAAGCACCAGGTCGCCGAGGTCACCTCGCTGGGCCTGGTCCAGATGACCCGCAAGCGCGTCGGACAGGGCCTGTTGGAGTCCTTCTCCGAGACCTGCGTCCACTGCAACGGCCGCGGTGTCATCGTGCACATGGAGCAGCCGACCTCGGTCGGTGGCGGCGGCAAGCGCAAGCGGCGCGGGCGTGGCGGTGACGGCGGGCAGGACGCCCACGACACGCACGACGGTCACGAGACGCACGAGCACGACCACGAGTCCGACGAGGTCGAGACCGAGGCGGAGGTCGCCGCCGAGGTCGCGATGCCGGTGCCGTTCGCGGAGTCAGAGTTCAGGCCCGACGAGGATCTGTACAGCAGTGCCGCCGAGGCGGAGGCCGCGGCCACCCGTGGCGGGCGTTCGCGGCGCCGGACGAGCCGGCGGGCGTCGGCTCCGGCCGGTGCGCCGAGGGCGGAGTCCCGTGAGTCGCGGCAGCCGCGTGAGGTCCACGAGGTGCGCGAGGAGGCCGAGCCGGTGTCCGTCGCGCAGGCCGCGCCGGTCGCCGTGGAGGACCCGGTCGTCGAGGCGCCCGCGGTTCAGGAGACCCCGGCCCCCGTGGTCGAGGCTCCCGCGGTCGAGGCGCCGGTTGTCGACGACGCCGCTCCCAAGGGGCGTACGCGCCGTCGTGCGACCCGTAAGGCGACCGCGCCCGCCGGGTCTCCGGCAGGGTCCGAGGAGGCTGCCGTCGTGACGGTCACCGAGGCCGCCGCGCCGGTCGTCGTCGAGGCACCCGCACCGGCGGCCGAGGCCGAGCAGCCCGAGGCGCCCGCCGAGAGCGCGGCTCCGGCCCGCCCGAGGCGTCGTGCCGTGCGCAAGGCCACCGCGCCCACCGCGTCCGAGGAGGCGGCCGTCACGGTCGTACCGTCGGCCGTGGTGGAGGAGGCGCCGGTCGTCGAGGTCGCGACTGGTGCTGAGGCCGATGCCGGTGCCGAGGTCGAGGCTGACGCTCCGGCCAAGAGGACGGCCGCTCGCAAGGCCGCCAAGAAGGCCCCGGCGAAGAAGGCGGTCGCCAAGAAGGCGGCGGCCACCAAGACCGCGGCCAAGAAGACGGTCGCCAAGAAGACGACGGCCAAGAAGGCCGCCAAGACCACGTCGAAGAAGACCGCGGCGGCGGAGCAGACGAGCCCGTCCGCCGTCACCGCCTCCACCGACGAGGGCTGAACCCCGGGCGGGTGCGGCCGGTCCCTGTGACCGGTCGCACTCCCCACGGGCCCGGTTTGACCCGTTCGGCTGCGGCCCGGTAACTTTGAATGTCGGCGTGTCCACTGGTGACACGCCACATCCCCGTAAACCTCTTCCTCCCGGGTGTGTTCCACCGGGAGAGGCCGCCTGCTCTCGCAGGGCGGCTGGACTGCGGGGGTGCCGTCCCTGAGCTAGAGAGTGAGATCCGCGTGTACGCCATCGTGCGCAGCGGTGGTCGCCAGCACAAGGTTGCTGTCGGCGACATCGTTGAGGTTGACAAGATTTCCACTGCCAAGGTTGGCGACACGGTCGAGCTCTCGACCCTGCTCGTTGTCGACGGCGACGCTGTGACCAGCGACCCGTGGGTGCTGGCCGGCATCAAGGTCCAGGCCGAGATCGTGGACCACCACAAGGGCGTCAAGATCGACATCCTTCGGTACAAGAACAAGACCGGTTACCGCCGTCGTCAGGGCCACCGCCAGCAGTACACGGCGATCAAGGTCACTGAGATCCCCGCGGCTGCGAAGTAAGGGACTGAGGAGAGATGGCACACAAGAAGGGCGCATCGTCCACCCGGAACGGTCGCGACTCCAATGCCCAGCGGCTCGGCGTGAAGCGCTTCGGCGGTCAGGTCGTCAACGCTGGTGAGATCCTGGTCCGCCAGCGCGGCACCCACTTCCACCCCGGTTCGGGCGTCGGCCGTGGCGGCGACGACACGCTGTTCGCGCTGAACGCCGGTGCGGTGGAGTTCGGTACCCACCGTGGCCGCAAGGTCGTGAACATCGTTCCGGTCGCCTGATCGGAAGCTTGCGCGAGGCGGACCTCACTTCCCCTGGTGGGAAGCGGGTCCGCCTTTCGCGTGTTGTTGAAAGAAAGACACCCCGTAAGTAACTGGAGGCACATCCCATGACCACCTTCGTGGACCGCGTCGAGCTGCATGTCGCCGCGGGTAACGGAGGCCACGGCTGTGCCTCCGTCCACCGTGAGAAGTTCAAGCCGCTCGGCGGCCCGGACGGCGGCAACGGCGGAAGGGGCGGTGACGTCATCCTCATCGTCGACCAGTCCGTGACCACGTTGCTCGACTACCACCACTCCCCGCACCGCAAGGCCACCAACGGCAAGCCCGGCGAGGGCGGCAACCGCTCCGGCAAGGACGGCCAGGACCTGATCCTGCCGGTCCCGGACGGCACGGTCGTGCTCGACGGCGCGGGCAACGTGCTCGCCGACCTCGTCGGCCACGGCACCTCGTACGTCGCCGCGCAGGGCGGCCGGGGCGGCCTCGGCAACGCGGCGCTGTCCTCGGCCCGCCGCAAGGCCCCCGGCTTCGCGCTGCTCGGCGTTCCCGGTGACGTCCAGGACATCGGCCTGGAGCTGAAGACGGTCGCCGACGTGGCCCTCGTGGGCTACCCGAGCGCCGGCAAGTCCTCGCTGATCTCCGTGCTGAGCGCGGCCAAGCCGAAGATCGCCGACTACCCGTTCACGACCCTGGTCCCGAACCTGGGCGTGGTCACGGCCGGCGAGACGGTCTACACGATCGCCGACGTCCCCGGCCTCATCCCCGGCGCCAGCCAGGGCAAGGGCCTCGGCCTGGAGTTCCTGCGCCACGTCGAGCGGTGCAGCGTCCTCGTGCACATCCTGGACACCGCGACCCTGGAGTCCGAGCGCGACCCGATCTCCGACCTCGACATGATCGAGGAGGAGCTGAAGCAGTACGGCGGTCTCGGCAACCGGCCGCGCATGGTCGTCCTGAACAAGATCGACGTACCGGACGGCAAGGACCTGGCCGAGATGGTGCGGCCGGACCTGGAGGCGCGCGGCTACAGCGTGTACGAGGTGTCGGCGGTCGCGCACACCGGACTGCGTGAACTGTCGTTCGCGATCGCGGAGGTGATCGCCGCGTCGCGTGCCGCGAAGCCGAAGGAGGAGGCGACCCGGATCGTCATCCGCCCGAAGGCGGTCGACGACAGCGGCTTCACCGTCGTACAGGAGGAGGACGGCCTCTTCCGCGTGCGCGGCGAGAAGCCCGAACGCTGGGTCCGCCAGACCGACTTCAGCAACGACGAGGCCGTCGGCTATCTCGCCGACCGGCTCAACCGCCTCGGTGTGGAGGCGGAGTTGATGAAGTCGGGCGCCCGCTCCGGCGACGGTGTCGCGATCGGCCCCGAGGACAACGCGGTCGTCTTCGACTGGGAGCCGACCGTCATGGCCGGTGCGGAGATGCTGGGCAGGCGTGGCGAGGACCACCGGCTCGACGAGCCGCGGCCGGCGACCCAGCGACGCCGGGACAAGCAGGCCGAGCGGGACGACGCGACGCAGGAGTTCGAGGACTTCAAGCCCTTCTGAACCACCGGCGTGGCACTCTGACGGCCCGTCAGGCGTAACCCGGACCGGCTGAGACCCGTTGCTCTCGAAGCAACGGGTCTCTTGCTGTGTGCCTATTTGTCATGGACGCGATACGTACTGTTCAACGGGCGGGACTCCGCGCACTGTGAGGCTTCCAAGTGACCCAAGAGGCCACCGTCGCAAGGGAGTTCACGATGACCGGAGCCGTATCACCCGATCGACGACGTTTTCTCGCGGCCGGCGCGGCGGTGCTCGGGGCCGCCGCCTCCGCCCAGTTGTGGCTGCCGACCTCCGCCCGGGCTGCCGAAATCCCGCTGCCCGACGGTGTGTTCAGCCTCGGCATCGCCTCCGGCGACCCGCTGCCCGACGGCATCGTGCTGTGGACGCGGCTCGCCCCGGACCCGCTGCACGGCGGCGGGATGCCGGACCAGGTGGTCCCGGTGGAGTGGGAGATCGCCGAGGACGCCCGCTTCAGAAAGCACGTGCGCCGCGGAACCGCGCCCGCCCGGCCCGAGTACGGGCACAGCGTTCACGTGGATGTACGGGGACTGCGCCCGGGCCGTGACTACTGGTACCGCTTCCGCACCGGCGGGCAGCTCTCCGCCACCGGCCGCACCCGCACCGCGCCGCACGCGGACAGCTCGGGCGGCCAGCTCCGCGTCGCGCTCGCCTCCTGTCAGAACTGGCAGAACGGCTACTTCACGCCGTACGCCGACATGCTGGCCCAGGACCCCGACTTCGTGCTCTTCGTCGGCGACTACATCTACGAGTCGGCGCCGTCGAACGCGGGCCCGCGCCGGCACGAGGGGACGGGGGAGCCGTACAGCCTGGTCCAGTACCGCAACCGGTACGCGCAGTACCGCAGCGACCCGGATCTCGCGGCGATGCACGCCAACGCCCCCTGGGTGGTGACCTTCGACGACCACGAGGTCGACAACGACTGGGCGGGGGAGATCCCGCAGGACCCCGCCCAGCAGTCGCACGACGCGTTCGTGGCGCGGCTGACCGCGGCCTTCCAGGCGTACTACGAGCACATGCCGGTGCGCGCGAGCGCCGTACCGAACGGGCCGCACATCCAGATGTACCGGCGGCTCGAGTTCGGCCGTCTGATGCGCCTGAACGTCCTGGACACCCGGCAGTTCCGCAGTGACCAGACGACCACGCAGGCCGGCGCCGAGGACCCGTCGATGACCATGATGGGCGCCGAGCAGAAGGCGTGGCTGCTGCACGGGCTGCGCCACTCGCCCGCCCGCTGGAACGTCATCGCCTCGCAGATCATGATGGCCGAGACGGACACCCTGCTCGGCGCGGGCAAGCAGTGGTTCTACGACGCCTGGGACGGCTACCAGGTCGAACGCAACGCCCTGCTGGAGGACTTCAAGAGCGTCCGCAACCCCGTGGTGCTCAGCGGCGACCGGCACCTGACGATGATCAGCGACCTGAAGGAGGACTTCGCCGATCCCGGCTCCGCCGTCGTCGGCGCCGAGTTCGTCGGTACGTCCATCTCCAGCAACGGCGACCAGGACCAGGCCGCCTTCCACGCCCAGTGGGACCCGCTGATGGCGGACAACCCGCACTGGAAGGTGATCGACGCGCACCGCGGCTACCACCTGTTCGACATCCGCAAGGACGGCATCGACGCGAAGGTGAGGGTCGTGGACACCGTGCTGAAGCCGACGGCCGCACCGAGCACGTACGCCGCACTCCGGGTGGAGTCGGGCGATCCCGGCGTCCGTGTCGTCTAGGCGGCTGTGAAGCCTGTGTAACCGGAGCCTGGGACTCATCTGTGTCCCAGGCTCCTCTCAGGGCAAACTCAGGAACAACTCTTACCGTCCGTTAACCATGGAGACGGATTGTATTAAGGAAGCGCTGCCTGTCGGGACCCGGCTGCTGCACATCGGCCCGCACAAGACCGGGACCACCGCCATCCAGGGCGCGCTGTTCGCCGCGAAGGACACGATGCCCGCGCACGGCGTCGACTTCCCCGCGCACAGCAGACACCCGATGGAAGCGGCCCTCGCCGCCTGCGCCCGGCCCGCGATGATGGGCGACACCGTGCCCACCGACAAGCACTGGACACGCCTCCTCGACGCCGTGCGCGCCACCGGCGACCGCACCTCGGTGATCAGCAGCGAGTTCTTCGCCGACGCCCAGGACGACGAGACGCTCGCCAGGATCGTGGAGCAGCTCGGCGGCGAGCGCGTGCACATCCTGATCACCCTGCGCCCGCTGGCGAGGATCATGCCCTCGCAGTGGCAGCAGTACGTGCAGAACGGTCTGCGCATGGGCTACGACAACTGGCTGGAGCACATGCTCCGCAAGGCGCCGTACGAGCAGCCCAACCCCAGCTTCTGGCGGCGGCACCGGCACGACCGGCTGGTCGAGCGCTGGACCCGGGTCGTGGGTCCCGAGCGGGTCACCGTCGTCGTGGTCGACGACAGCGACCGGGACGGGTTGCTGCGCACCTTCGAGACCCTGCTCGGGCTGCCCGCGAATCTCCTGCGACCGGTTCCGGACGCGGCGAACCGTTCTCTCACCCTCGCCGAGACCGAAATGCTGCGGAAGCTCAACGTCGAATTCCGCGGGAATGGGCTCCCCGACGAGCTGTATTCCAAGCTCGTGCGCAACGGCGCGGTCATGCATATGAAGAATGCGTGCAGCCCGACCCCGTAGGACGTGAAGATCACCACTCCCCGCTGGGCACTGGAGGCGGCCGGCGCGATCGGTGCCGAGATGGCCGGCACCATCGCCGCCACGGGCGTACGGGTCGTAGGGGACACGGCGCTGCTGTCGGCCGTACCGGAGGCGGTCGAGAAGGTGCCCGCGGCGCCGCGGATCGCCCCCGAGGTGGCCGCGCAGGCGCTGTACGGGGCGCTCGCGGCGGTCGCCTCGGCGCCTGTCCGGCACAGTGCGCCGGCGAAGGCGCGGACGGTTCACCAGACCTCGTCGAAGGAACTCGTGCGCGTTCTCGGTCACCGTTGTCTGAAGAGGCTGCGCCGCCGCTGAGTGGTGTCATCGCCCGGTCACCAGCAGTACAAGATGAATGACAGATGTCGCGCGCCTATGCGGCGGAGGTCACTCGCCTTGCACTGCGGTAACCGTGAGTGGGACCATTTGCGCGTTCCCCCATTGTCCCGAGGTAGGTCAAGGTCACCTGTGTCGCACATAGCCAAGCCCCGCACCACCGCAGTGATCCTGGCCGGCGGTACCGGTCAGCGGGTGGGTCTCTCGATCCCCAAGCAGCTGCTGAAGATCGCCGGCAAGGCAGTCATCGAGCACACCCTGACCACCTTCGAGAACGCCGACTCGATCGACGACATCATCGTTCTGATGGCGCCGGGCTACGTCCCCGACATCGAGAAGATCGTCGCCAAGGCCGGCTTCCAGAAGGTCACCCGGATCATCGAGGGCGGCTCCACGCGCAACGAGACGACCGAGCGCGCCATCGCCGCCCTCGGTGAGGGCCTGGCCGAGGGCGAGGACCGCAACGTCCTCTTCCACGACGCCGTGCGCCCCCTGCTCTCGCAGCGCGTGATCGACGACTGTGTGATCGCCCTGGAGCGCTTCCAGGCCGTGGACGTGGCCATCCCGTCCGCCGACACCATCATCGTGACCCGCACGCACGGCGACGACGGCGAGTTCATCACCGAGATCCCCGACCGCTCCCGGCTGCGCCGCGGCCAGACGCCCCAGGCGTTCAAGCTGTCCACGATCCGCCGCGCCTACGAGGTCGCCGCCGGGGACCCCAACTTCCAGGCCACGGACGACTGTTCGGTCGTGCTCAAGTACCTGCCGGACGTGCCGATCCACGTCGTCGCGGGCGACGAGTACAACATGAAGGTCACCCAGCCCGTCGACGTCTTCATCGCCGACAAGCTCTTCCAGCTCGCCTCCACGGCCGCGCCCGAGCAGGTCGACGAGGACGCCTACCGTCAGCTGCTCACCGGCAGGACGCTGGTCGTCTTCGGCGGCTCGTACGGCATCGGCAAGGACATCGCCGAGGTCGCCGAGGGCTACGGCGCGACCGTGTACGCGCTG
The DNA here is from genome assembly GCF_044766845.1 of Streptomyces sp. NPDC101776. Classification (NCBI taxonomy): domain Bacteria; kingdom Bacillati; phylum Actinomycetota; class Actinomycetes; order Kitasatosporales; family Streptomycetaceae; genus Streptomyces; species Streptomyces sp. NPDC101776. The sequence goes on from NZ_JBIWMV010000002.1 coordinate 331,125, forward strand.
GGCCGCTCGACCACCGGCACGCACGTCGAGAACCCCGAGGAGGTCGACGACGCGCTGTCCAAGGCGTACGCCGAGACCGGGCGCATCGACTACGTCATCAACACCGCGGGCGTGCTGCGCATCGGCAAGCTGGCCGAGACGGACAACGCGACGATCGAGGAGGCGCTGAAGGTCAACTACCTGGCGCCCGTGCAGATCGCCCGTTCCGCGTACAAGTACCTGGCCGAGACCAAGGGCCAGTTGCTGCTCTACACCTCCAGCAGCTACACCCGGGGCCGCGCCGAGTACAGCCTGTACTCCTCGACCAAGGCCGCGATGGTGAACCTCACGCAGGCCCTGGCCGACGAGTGGGCCGGCGACGGCATCCGCGTCAACTGCATCAACCCGGAGCGCACCGCCACCCCGATGCGCACCAAGGCGTTCGGCCAGGAGCCCACGGGCACGCTGCTCTCCTCCGAGGCCGTGGCCCGCACCTCGCTCGACGTACTGCTGTCCGAGCTGACCGGCCATGTCATCGACGTCCGCCAGCAGGACCCGACGGCCGGCGCGGCCAGGGCCTCCGGCTTCGAGGCCGCCCTCGCCTCGGTCCTGGACGTCCAGGACGGCGTTTAATCAAGCCTGACTCTGAGTTCCCGGTAAATTACTCGAAACCCCCAAGAGCAGGTTTATCAGTGATTTCCACCGCTATTCGCGTGGCCCGGGTGGGCAGCGCGGCCGAGCTCGCCGCCGCCGTCCTCATGATGCTGGGATTCCCGGCCCTCATGCTGGCCGCCCTCATCCCGAGTGTCCCCGCCTTCGCCGCCGCGGCCGTCGTGACCTACGTCGCGGACCACTATCTGCACCGCCAGGCCAGCTACCTGGTCAACCGCCTCAGCAAGGTCAGGGCGGGCCTCTCCATCCGCTTCCTGATCCGCCAGCTCCTGCTGATCCTGCTGCTGGCCCGCATGGACCTCTCCGACCACCTGATCTTCTACGGCGCGATCGCCTGCTTCATCGCCTTCTACGGCCTCCAGGCCCCGCACGGCGCGGTCGTCACGCTGATCCGCAACCGCCGCCGGATGCCGGTCGCCACCCGCAACGTCGACCTGGGCTCGCGCATCCACATCCCGGACGCCCCGAGGTTCGGCCTGCTGGAGCGCTCCGCCGAGAAGATGCTCCACCTCGACCTGTTCGCCGTCGTCGGCCTGCTGATCTCCGCGCAACTGGACTCGGCCGGCGCCGCCTTCGTCGGCATCGGCGTCACCCTGTTCCTGGGCACCCTCTACGTCGCCGCGCTCCTGCCGTACATAAGGGGTACGAAGATCCCGCCGACGCCCGAGGTCATCCTCAAGGCCGTCGACGACTGGCTGCGCGAGTACAAGCCGCAGACGGTGCTCTGCTTCTCCGGCTCCAAGGACTCGGCCTACCAGGTCAACATGTGGCTGGAGACCATGGAACAGCTGGAGACCCGGCCGCTGGTCCTGCTCCGTGAGCGCGTGATACTGCAGAACCTCGCCCCCACCAAGGCACCCGTCATCTGCGTGCCCGGCGGTGTGCACCTGATGAACATGGACCTGTCGAGCGTGCGCGTCGCGCTGTACGCGGCGAACGTCGGCAAGAACATCCACCTGCTGCGCGTCCCCACCATGAAGCACGTCTTCATCGGCCACGGCGACAGCGACAAGCTGGCCAGCGTCAACCCGTTCAGCAAGGTCTACGACGAGGTGTGGACCGCCGGCCGCGCGGGCCGCGACCGCTACGCCATCGCCGACGTCGGCGTCCGCGACGACGACATCGTCGAGGTCGGCCGCCCCCAACTCGCCCCGATCCAGAGCTTGCAGGGCGTGCCCGAGGGCCCCCGCGGCGGAGCCGCTGATGGACGCTGCCCCACCGTTCTCTACGCGCCGACCTGGGAGGGCTGGGACAACGACCCCGGCAACACCTCCCTGCTCCTCGCCGGCGAGAACATCGTGAAGAAGCTGCTCAAGGCCGACCCCCCGGTCCGCGTCCTGTACAAGCCGCACCCCTTCACCGGCACCGTCAGCTCCGCGGCCGGCTCCGCGCACCGCAAGGTCACCGCGCTGATCGAGAAGGCCGCCGCCGAGCGCGCGACCGACCCGCGCTTCACGGCCGACGCCGCCGCGCGGACCAAGGCCAGGGCCGACCTGGCCCGCATCGAGGCCCGGATCACCGAACTCTCCGGCGGCCCGGCCGACAAGGGCGACGAGGCCGAGCTCACCCGTGACGGCGTGGTCGACCTGGCCAAGTACGAGGAGATCGCCCGGCTGCGCGCCGAGTGGAACGACGCGTACTGGACCTCGGTCGGCACCTTCGAGCACCGGGTCATCTCGGGCTCCGAGCCGCGCCTGTACGACTGCTTCAACGTGTCCGACGCGATGGTCTCCGACATCTCCAGCGTGGTCTCCGACTTCATCGCGAGCGGCAAGCCGTACGCGGTCACGGACTCCGCGAAGCTGGGCGTCGAGGAGTTCAAGCGGCAGAACACCGCGGTGCGCGCCGCCGTGATCCTGTCCAACAAGGCTTCGGAACTGGGTGAGTTGCTGGCGGCGGTCCGCGCCCCGGACACCGACCCGATGGCCGAGGACCGCAGGGAACTCAAGGAGTACCTGCTCGGCCCGGACGAGCCCACGTCCATCGAGCAGTTCAACACCGCGGTGGAGAACCTCGCGCTGAAGTCCGAGGCGCGCAACGTGGGTCAGGAGCGGGCGACGGCGACCGGCGACGCGGCGAGTCCGCCGGAGGCCCAGCTGTCGGCCGATCCCACGGTCGGCTGACCTGCACGCGTCAGTACTTGGTCAAGAAGAGCCCGGTTTTGGGGAGTGATCCTCGAAAACCGGGCTCTTTTGCGTATCCCCTGCTGACGGAAGACAACCGATCCACTCGGTCGGCTGTCTTGCAGACGGCGATTCAATGGACAAAGGGGGGCGCGTGACCGTGACGCAGCCTGATGTGACCGTGGTCATCGGCGCGTACGAGGCGATGCCGTACCTCGTCGAGTGCCTGCGCTCGGTCGAGGCGCAGACCCTGGACGCGGCCCGCATCGAGGTCATCGCCGTCGACGACGGCTCGACCGACGGCACGGGGGAGTACCTGGAGGCGTTCGCGGCCCGCGCCGCGACCCACGTCACCGTGATCCGCCAGGAGAACTCCGGCGGCCCCAGCTCCCCGCGCAACGTCGGCCTCGGCAAGGCGAGCGGGCGCTACGTCTTCTTCCTCGACGCGGACGACCGGCTCGCCCCCGAGGCGCTGGAGCGGATGGTCGCGATGGCCGACCGCAACGGCACGGACGTGGTGCTCGGCAAGGTCGAGGGCATCAACCGGGTCCCGCCCAAGGCCGCGTGGGTCGAGACGCTGGAGCGCACCGACGTCTTCCACTCCAACATCAAGTTCACGCTGAGCGCGCAGAAGCTGTTCCGGCGGGCGTTGTTGGAGCGGAACGGGATGCGGTTCGACGAGTCGCTGTTCACCGGCGAGGACGCGCTGTTCACGATGGAGGCGTATCTGCGGGCCGACGGGGTCTCGGTGATCGCCGACCACACCTGCTACTACCTGGTGGGCCGCGACGACGGCAAACACGTGACGAAGAGCGGGAGTTACACCCTGCGCTTCGACTCCGCGCGCGCGTTGATGAACCTCATCGCGGAGATGGTCCCGCCGGGGGTGGAGCGGGACAAGCTGATGCTCCGGCCGTTCCTGGTCACGATGCTCCCGCAGTTCGGGCCCAAGTACGCGGGGGACAGCGAGCAGGTCAGACGCCACAAGTTCGAGCTGGCCAAGCCGTTGATGGCCGCGCACTGGACGCCCGAGGTCGCCGTGCGCCTCAAGGTCGACGAGCGTCTGCGGCTGCATCTGGTGGCCGAGGAACGCCCCGAACTCCTGCTGGACGTAGTCGAGTTCGTGAAGTCGAAGAAGCGGCCGGACGCGGTGGTGGAGGGGCGGGGGCGGCGGGTTTACCTGGCGTATCCGCACTTCCGCTCCGCGGGTTTGCCGGACTCCCTCTATCTGGCCGAGCCTCGTGAGGCGCGTGGGGTGAAGGGGTATCGGGAGGGGGGAGCGGGGGTGTTCTTGCGAAGGGTGGCGCGGAGAGTGCGTCGGGTGCAGGTTCGTCGTGGCTGGTCGCGCAGTTCCCCGCGCCCCTGAAAGACCGGACCAGTGCAGGCCTTTGAGGGGCGCGGGGAACTGCGCGACCAGCCCCCACCGGGCCGCACTGTGAACTCGACCCTCCTGTCCGCAACCTGGACCAACGTGCACAGGGCGACCCGGCTCGCGTAGATTGCCAGCCGTACCTACCCGAGGGGAACGCGCACGTGGCAGGGGTAAGGCAGGCCGTGACCGAGGCCCGCAGGATCGTCGTCAAGGTGGGTTCCTCCTCCCTGACCACCGCGGCCGGCGGCCTGGACGCCGACCGCGTGGACGCCCTCGTCGACGTCCTCGCCAAGAGCCGCAGCGGAGGCGAGAAAGAGGTCGTCCTCGTCTCCTCCGGCGCCATCGCCGCCGGCCTCGCGCCCCTCGGACTGCGCCGCCGCCCCAAGGACCTCGCCCGCCAGCAGGCCGCCGCCAGCGTCGGCCAGGGACTCCTCGTCGCCCGCTACACCGCCTCCTTCGCCCGCTACGGCATCCGCGTCGGCCAGGTGCTGCTCACCTCCGACGACATGAGCCGCCGCTCCCACCACCGCAACGCGTCCCGCACCCTCGACAAACTCCTCGCCATGGGTGCCCTGCCGATCGTCAACGAGAACGACACCGTCGCCACGGACGAGATCCGCTTCGGCGACAACGACCGGCTCGCCGCCCTCGTCGCCCACCTCGTCCACGCCGACCTGCTGGTCCTGCTCTCCGACATCGACGGCGTCTACGACGGCGACCCCAGCAGGCCGGGCAGCTCGCGGATCGCGGAAGTCCGGGGACCGCAGGACCTCGCGCACGTCGAGATCGGCAGCACGGGCAAGGCCGGCGTCGGCACCGGCGGCATGGTCACCAAGGTCGAGGCGGCCCGTATCGCCGCCGCCGCGGGCATCCCCGTCGTGCTCACCAGCACGGTCCACGCGACCGACGCGCTGACCGGCGGCGACACGGGCACGTACTTCCACGCCACCGGGAAACGCTCCGCGGACCGGCTGCTCTGGCTCCAGCACGCGTCCACCCCGCAGGGCTCGCTGACCCTCGACGACGGCGCCGTCCGCGCGGTCGTGCAGCGCCGGATGTCGCTGCTCCCGGCCGGGATCGCCGCCGTGGAGGGCGAGTTCAGCGCGGGCGACCCCGTCGAACTCCGGGACGGCGCCGGGCACGCGGTCGCCCGGGGGCTCGTCAACTTCGACGCCAAGGAGATCCCCCAGCTGATCGGCCGCTCCACCCGGGAACTGGCACGGGAGCTGGGACCGTCGTACGAGAGGGAAGTCGTGCACAGGGACGACCTGGTGATCCTGCACCCGTAGAACAACCGAAACGTCCGTCTCCCCAGGGCGGACCTTCCGTGCTGTGCCCACCCGGGGGACACATCCCGGGCCCCCGGTCGAAAAGAGTGGGAACGCCCGCCCCGGACAACAGCCGAGAGGTGGACCTTCCGTAAAAGCGCCACGCGGACGCCTTCGGCCTGCTCAACTTTGCTCAGGGACACATCCGCGCGAGCCCAGCAGCTCGCCCCTTGCGTAAGGAGGCCGTCGTGAGACGAGTGCGCTCTGGGGCGGCGGCGTCCCGCGGTGGTGCCGCCTCCCGCGCGCCCGGCGAGGAGCGCACGCTGACCAGCGTCGCGACCGGCGCCCGGTACGAGGGCGGGGAACCCAAGGACCTCCCCCGGCTGTGGCATGTCACCCTCAGCGTCTCCGGCGGCGAGGCCCCGCTGAAGGAGGTACGGCGCGGTCTGGAACAGCTCGCGCACGACCACCCCTTTCTGCTGACCAGCCGCTACGCCAACGACCACGCGGAGATCCGCTACTGGGAAGAGGCCCGCGACCTGCACGACGCCGCCGCCGTGGCCCTGCGCCTGTGGGGCGAGCACCGTCAGACCGCGAAGCTGCCGCCGTGGGAGATCGTCGGCCTGGAGGTCATCGACCGCGAGACCTACCACCAGCGCATCTCCGAGGGCTACGGCCCGCTGCCCGCGACCCCGGTCGGCGTACACCCCTTCTGAGATCCGTGGTGAGTCCGCTTCGGGCCCTTCTGGGCCTGTCTCGCGGTTTGGTACAGCCGGTGGACGCCTCCGCCCGGCGCACTACCCTTCCCTCATGACCACGCTCTCGCCGTACGACTCCCTGTCCCCGGTCACGCAGGCCGCGTACCGCGCCAAGTCCGCCGCCGCCGACCTCGCGCCGCTGCCGCGCGCCGAGAAGGACGACGCGCTGCTCGCCATCGCGGACGCGCTGGAAGTCCGTACGAGCGAGATCGTCGAGGCCAACGCCAAGGACATCGCCAAGGCCCGCGAGGCCGGCACCAGCGAGACGGTCATCGACCGGCTGACGCTCACCCCCGAGCGCGTGCGGGCCATCGCCTCGGACGTACGGGACGTCGTCGCGCTGCCCGACCCGGTCGGCGAGGTCGTCCGCGGCTCGACCCTGCCGAACGGCATCGACCTGCGCCAGGTCCGTGTCCCCCTCGGCGTCGTCGGCATCATCTACGAGGCCCGCCCGAACGTGACGGTCGACGCCGCCGCCCTCTGCCTCAAGTCCGGCAACGCGGTCCTGCTGCGCGGCTCGTCCTCCGCCTACGAGTCGAACACCGCCCTCGTGCGCGTGCTGCGCGACGCCGTCGGCGGCGCCGGACTGCCCGCCGACGCCGTGCAGTTGGTGCCCGGCGAGAGCCGCGAGAGCGTCCGCGAACTGATGCGTGCCCGGGGCCTGGTCGACGTCCTGATCCCGCGCGGCGGCGCCTCCCTGATCCAGACCGTCGTCTCCGAGTCCACGGTCCCCGTGATCGAGACCGGCGTCGGCAACTGCCACGTCTACGTGGACGCCGACGCCGACCTCGACATGGCGATCGACATCCTGATCAACTCCAAGGCCCAGCGGCCCAGCGTCTGCAACGCGGCCGAGACCCTGCTCGTCCACCAGGACATCGCCCCCGAGTTCCTGCCGCGCGCCCTGAACGCCCTCGCCGAGGCCGGCGTCACCGTCCACGCCGACGAGCGCGTCCTCGCCTACGCCAAGGACTCCGACGCCACCGTCGTCGAGGCCACGCTGGAGGACTGGGACACCGAGTACCTCTCCTACGACATCGCCGCCGCCGTCGTCGACTCGCTGGACAAGGCCGTCCAGCACATCCGGCTCTGGAGCTCCGGCCACACCGAGGCGATCGTCACCTCCTCCCAGCAGGCCGCCCGCCGCTTCACCCAGCTGGTCGACTCCACCACCGTCGCCGTCAACGCCTCCACGCGCTTCACGGACGGCAGCCAGTTCGGCTTCGGCGCGGAGATCGGCATCTCCACCCAGAAACTGCACGCCCGGGGCCCGATGGGCCTGCCGGAACTGACCAGCACCAAGTACATCGTCACGGGCGACGGCCACATCCGCCGCTGATCCGGTGGGCGTCCGGCATATGCGTCGGACATAAGGCCACGTCCTGAGGCGGACGTCTCACCCAGCGGATGAATTTCCCTACCGCCTGCCCAAATTGACCCCCCAGGTCTACTCTGGAGAGGTGCCGGAGGACGTGGGGGGCACGCCGTTCCCTGACGGCTGGGAGCCCGACGACGACCACGACCGCGGAATGTCGGACGAAGAGTTCGCATCCGTGGTCTTCGACGAGGCCTTCGTGCGGGCGGCCGTAGTACACGAGCCGACCGCCGTCGAGCGCCTCCTAGCCGCCGCGCAGGCAAGAGCCGAGGCCTCCGAGGCCGAAGCCCGCCGCGCCCAGTACGGCAGACGGGCCCGAGGCGACGACGACCCCTTCGAGGACGCCTACGGCCGTGAATTCGGCCATGATCCGGAACTCGACGACCTGGACGACCCCGATGTCGTCGAGGGCCGCTACGGCGCCCCGGGGACCTACGGCAAACAGGTCCGCTGGCACCGCCCCGTCGCCTGGCTGCTCGCCCTCGTGATGGGCATCGGCATGGTCGCCCTGGCTTTCTCGGCGGTCTACCGCGGCGCGTCCTCGGGCAGCAGGGACCGCGTCCCGCCCCCGGCCTCCACCGGCGTGGAGCAGGGCACGGCGGCGGCACCCTCCGCTTCCGCCGACAACTCCCAGCCACCACTGTCCGCGGTCCCGCGAACGCCCTGACCGGGCTGTGACGGGCTCGGTGAGAACCTGTCAGAACTTGTCGTGTACCAGGGCGTTTACCTGAGGCTCCAGAGACCTACTCTGAAAGTATGGGCGGTCCAGGAGACCCACCCCAGGGGACGCCCGAGGGCGCTCCCGGTGGTGGTGAGGACGAGTACCGATCCGTCGTCTTCGACGAGTCGTTCGTCCGCGCTGCCCGGCTCCAGGAGTTCTCCGCGCAGGAGCGCATGGCAGACCACGCCCCCGCCGTCCGCCGCCGCCCGGCCCTGCGCCGCGGCCTCTCCCGCCAGGCGCTCATCCTGGTCATGCTGATCGCCGTCGCCTTCGGCACCGCGATCTACATGGGCGTACGGCACCCGTACACGACCCCCACGGCCCAGCAGCCCGTCGAGCCGCTGCGGATGACCGTGATCCCGCTGTCCCCGCAGGGCAAGGTGCCGGGGGCGGCCGACGCCGAGTCCCTGTACGCGCACAGTCCCGCCGCGCAGTTCGGCATCGGCGGCGAGGGCATCCCGCTGCCGGCCGCGCGGCGCACCGCGCACTTCTCGGACAGCCAGGTCATCGCCGCCCTGAGCACCGCCAAGGACTACATCGTGGAGTCCTCGCTCTACCCGGCCGTCCTCACCGGCGGACAGATCCGCCCCGCGCGCGTCCTCGTCGACCCGGACCAACTCGACCAGTTCGACCAGAGCTTCGAGCACCCGACCGCCGACGGCCGGCACGAGCCCACCGGATGGCTGGTTCGCTTCGACCCCTCACGCGTCCAACTGGCCGACCGCAAGATCCGCGTCCAGGGCACCCTCCAGGCCACCGAGATCGACTCGTCCACCATCGAGGTCACCGCCGACGGAACCTTCGTCTACGCGCTACGGCCCACCGGCTCGACGGCCTCGGCCGGCTCCGGTGTCCAGGCCCAAGTCTCCCTGTTCACCGTCCGCCGCGAACTGCACTTCCGCTTCGACCGCGACGACCTGCGCATGCACCAGGCCCAGGTCGTCGTCTCCTACGTCCAGGCCGGGCCCCTGTCCTGCGCCGAGGACTCCGTGACCCATCTGCGCCCCCTGCTCGCCGGCCAGACCGCCAAGGCGGGCGGCCCGGCCGGCACGGACCCGTACGCGACGGGCGGCGCCCCGGCCCTGTGCGGCACCCTGGCGACGAGCGCGCAGCCCAAGGTGTGAGTTTGCCCAAGGTGTGAGTTTCCTGAATTTCCGCCCGCCCGCACACCGGTCCGCCCGCACCGGCACCGGGGGCGCCTCCCGCGCGGGCGGCAGCCGTAGGTGTGAAGCCGGTGTGGGCGGGTCAGAGCAGGCGGGTCGGTGGGGGTCAGTCCTCGTCGCGCGGCGGTGCGTCCGTGGGCGGCTGCTCGGTGCCGTTGGCCGGACCGGACGGGGACTCGTCCTGCGGTGACGTGGTCGAGAAGCCGCCGAAGCCGCGTCGCACCCGGCCGCCCAGGTCGCCCGCGCCGCCGGCGATGTCGCTGACCAGCTTCATCAGCGGGTCCTTGGAGCTCTTGACGTTGCTGGCGTAGCTCGCCGCCGACTCGCGGAACGAGTCCGTGACCGAGGTGTCCTTGTCCTCGCTGCGCCGCGGGTAGTGGCCGTCCATGATTCGCTGGTAGTCGCGGGACTCGGCCCACTTCTTCAGCTCGGCCGCCCGCACGGTGGTGAACGGGTGGGAGCGGGGCAGCACGTTCAGGATCTTCAGGACCGAGTCGCGCAGGTCGCCGCCCGACTCGAACTCCTCGGCCTGCTTGAGGAAGGCGTCCACGTTCATCTCGTGCAGGTGGTTGCCGCCGGCGATCTTCATCAGGCCGCGCATCGAGGCCCGCAGGTCCTGGCCGACCAGCAGACCCGCGCGGTCGGCGGACAGCTCCGACTTGCGGAACCACTCGCGCAGCGCCGTCACGATCGCCAGGATCGCGAGGTTGCCCAGCGGGATCCAGGCGACCTTCAGGGCCAGGCTGGTCAGGAACAGCAGGATCGTGCGGTACACGGAGTGGCCGGACAACGCGTGGCCCACCTCGTGGCCGACGACCGCCCGCATCTCCTCCTCGTCGAGCAGCTCGACCAGGCCGGTGGTGACGACGATGATCGGCTCGTCCAGGCCGATGCACATCGCGTTGGGCTGCGGGTCCTGGGTGACGTACATCGGCGGGACCTTCTCCAGGTCCAGGATGTAACAGGCGTCCCGCAGCATGTCGTTGAGGTGCGCGAACTGCTGGTCCGACACGCGCACCGAGTCGGACAGGAACAGCAGCCGCAGACTGCGCTCGGGCAGCAGTCCGCTGAGCGCCTTGAACACCGTGTCGAACCCGGTCAGCTTGCGCAGCGCCACCAGGGCGGAACGGTCGGCCGGGTGCTCGTACGCACGCGACGAGATTCCCTCGAAACGCCTGCGCTGCCTGCTCGGTACGTTCTCGTGCCCGTTCTGCTCGTGGCCGTCTTCGGACATGTGGTCCCCCATGTGCGTGTGAGTGCCCTGAGTGCCCCCGAAGCAGAGCCCAGCCTAGGCGGAGATACCGTGGACGGGCAGTACAGCGAAGGAGTCAACGCATGGAGCCCCATTCCGCAGCCGCCTGGCTCGCAGAGGCCGCGAGCGCCGCCCCCCGGCAAGGGTCGGGGGATCTGCTCAGGGTCGTACTGATCGTGATGTTCCTCGGCTGCATCCTGACCGCGTGGTTCCTGCTGCGCGGGTACAAACAGAAGGACGACTGAGACGCCCGTCGAGTTCCCTGTCGCGTACCGGGTCGTGTTCCGCCCGTGTTCTGCCCATGTCCCCAATGGCGGAGTCGGCGTGATCGCCGTAGGCGTGCCCGCTTACGATGGGCCGACATCTTTATCCCGCCCACACCGGATAGGTTCTGCTGAAGATGAGCTACCACGGCACTGTTGCCCAGTTGGTCACTCTTGCCGCCGAGGGGGAGGGCGGGGGCAACCACGAGAGCCTCCAGCCGATCATCACCGGTGGCGGCGCGTTCGTCCTCCTCATGCTCCTGCTGTGGATCACCACCCGCTTCAACCGCGACCGCTAGGGTCTGTCCCTTCTGTCCACCGGACGGGTCCCGGGGTCTTCACACCGGGCCGGTAGGGTCTGCACGCATGGGAGAGCAGGACATGCCTACCGGTCCGGCGAACGACACGACGCGCGGCACGGAGATCCGAATGGTGAACGGCCCGCGCAACAACGGCCCGTCGAACCCCGGCAAGCGCCGGCTCGGCGTCATGGGCGGAACGTTCGACCCGATCCATCACGGACACCTCGTGGCGGCCAGTGAGGTCGCCGCGCAGTTCCACCTGGACGAGGTGATCTTCGTCCCGACCGGCCAGCCGTGGCAGAAGACCGACCGCAAGGTCGCGCTCGCCGAGGACCGCTACCTGATGACGGTCATCGCGACCGCCGAGAACCCCCAGTTCTCGGTGAGCCGGATCGACATCGACCGCGGCGGCCCCACCTACACCACGGACACCCTGCGCGACCTGCGGGCGCTCAACCCCGACGCGGACCTCTTCTTCATCACCGGCGCCGACGCCCTCGGCGCGATCCTGACCTGGCGGGACGCGGAGGAACTCTTCTCCCTCGCGCACTTCATCGGGGTCACCCGCCCCGGCCACACGCTGACCGACCCCGGTCTCCCGGAGGGCGGCGTCTCGCTGGTCGAGGTTCCCGCGCTGGCCATCTCCTCCACAGACTGCCGTGCGAGAGTCGCGAAGGGTGATCCCGTCTGGTACCTGGTGCCCGACGGAGTCGTGCGCTATATCGACAAGCGCGAGCTGTACCGCGGCGAGTGAGCCGAGAGGGGCACCGGTGAACGACCGATACGACGCCGGGTACGGCGGCGACCAGTACGAGCTCGTCGGCTACGACGAGTACAACCAGCCTGTCTACCGGCAGGTCCCGGCCCAGGGGACCCAACAGCCCCCGCAGCAGCAGCCGTACGACCCGTACGGGCAGCAGCAACAGCAGGGCTACGCCTACGACCCGTACGCGACAGGCACTCAGCAGACGCCCGACTACGACACGGGCGCCCAGCGGGCCTACGACAGCCGGCAGGCGCCCCAGTCCGGCTACGACCCGTACGCCACCGGCACCACGACGGCCTACGACCCCTACGGGCAGACCGCGAGCAGCGGACAGCAGCCCCGGGTCGCCGAGCAGACCGCCTACATCCCGCAGCAGGGCGGCCCGGCCGAGGACACGGAAGCCCCGAAAGCCCCGGCCGCGGGTGAACAGGACTACCGCACCGAGCAGTTCGCCTTCGTGGAGGAGCCGGCCGGTGACTCCGAGGACGTCATCGACTGGCTGAACTTCACCGAGAACCGCACCGAGCGCCGCGAGGAGGCCAAGCGCCGCGCCCGAGGCCGCGTGGTCGCCCTCGTCGTGGTCCTCGCGCTGGTCGTGTCCGGCGGCGTCGGCTACCTCTGGTACGCCGGGAAGCTCCCCGGAGTGTCCTCGTCCGCCTCGAAGGCGGGCACCACGACGGCCGCGGGCGCCCAGAACCGTGACGTGATCGTCGTCCACCTGCACAACACCTCGAAGGGCGGCACCTCTTCGGTGCTGCTCGTCGACAACACCACCCTGAAGCAGGGCACCACCGTGCTGCTGCCCAACTCCCTCGCCCTCACGGACGACGACGGCAACACCACGACGCTGGCCAAGTCGGTCGACGACGACGGCACCTCCGGGACCGTCGACCAGCTCAACACCGTCCTCGGCACCGACATCGAGGGCACCTGGCGCCTCGACACCCCCTACCTGCAGAACCTGGTCGACCTCGTCGGCAACATCGACCTCGACACCAACGCCGACGTGCCCGACCCGGCCGCGACGAAGAAGAGCGCCGCGCCCCTCGTCCACAAGGGCAAGGACCAGACCCTCAGCGGCAAGATGGCCGTCGCCTACGCCACCTACCGCGCGTCCGGCGAGGCCCAGAACGCGCAGTTGGAGCGGTTCGGCCAGGTCATGCAGGGCGTGCTGCGCCAGCTGACCTCGGACCCGACGGCGGCGACCACCACCGTGCAGACACTGGCCCAGATCCTGGACCCGCCCCTGACCGACAAGGACCTCGGCACCTTCCTCGCCAAGCTCGCCGACCTCGCCAAGAGCGGCGACTACAAGACGGCCCTGCTGCCCGTCCAGAACGACGGCACCCTGACCGCGCAGGCCTCGGCCAGTGTCGTCAAGGACATCCTCGGCGGCACCGCGAAGAGCCCCGACGAGGGTTCGGCGGTCCGGGTCGCCGTCCAGAACGCCACCGGCGTCAAGGACGACACCGAGAAGGCCCGCGTCGTCCTCCTCAACGGCGGCTTCACCTTCCTGGAGGCCGGCACCGCATCAGGGACCTCGGCCACGTCCAAGATCACGTACTCCGACGCGGCCGACAAGGAGAACGCCACCGAGGTCGCCAAGACCCTGGGCCTGCCCACCAGCACCGTGACCAAGGGCACAGTCGCCGCGAACGCGGATGTCTCGGTGATCCTGGGCACCGACTACAAGCCGTCGTCGTCCTCGTGACGGAGAGCACGCCCCGGAGGCCGCAGTCGGTGTCCGGGGCGGCCTCCGGGGCATGATCCGTTATTCGCGTGGGGGCCCGTCCGCGGTCCGTGAGACCCTTGAGGTCTGTTGACCGCCGACCGAAAGCCGCGTAGTGACCGCCACTGACCGCTCCATCGAGCTCATCTCCGCCGCCGCCCAGGCGGCCGCCGACAAGCTCGCGCACGACATCATCGCCTACGACGTCAGCGATGTGCTGTCGATCACGGACGCCTTCCTGCTGGCCTCCGCTCCCAACGACCGTCAGGTCAAGTCGATCGTCGACGAGATCGAGGAGCGGCTGAACAAGGAACTCGGCGCGAAGCCGGTGCGCCGCGAGGGCGACCGTGACGCCCGCTGGATCCTGCTCGACTACGTCGACATCGTCGTCCACGTCCAGCACAGCGAGGAGCGCGTCTTCTACGCCCTGGAGCGGCTGTGGAAGGACTGCCCCGAGCTGGACCTCCCCGCCGAGGCGAAGGCCACCCGCGGCAAGGCTGCCGAGCACGCCAAGCTGCAGGCCGAGGAGGACCTCTCGGAGTACGGGGAGGTGCGGTGACCGCCGGCGCGGACGGCCGCAAGGCGGGCCGGGGCCGCCGCGTCATCCTGTGGCGGCACGGCCAGACCGCGTGGAACGTGGAGCGCCGCTTCCAGGGCACCACGGACGTCGAGCTCACCGAGACCGGCGTCGGCCAGGCCCGCCGCGCCGCCCGGCTGCTGGCCTCCCTCAAGCCGGACGCGATCGTCGCCTCCGACCTGAAGCGGGCGGCGAACACGGCCGCCGAGCTGGCCGCCCTCACCGACCTCGACATCACTCACGACGAGGGCCTGCGGGAGACCTACGCGGGCGTCTGGCAGGGGCTGACGCACGAGGAGATCATCTCCCGCCACGGCGCGGAGTACGCCGCGTGGAAGCGCGGGGAGCCGGTCCGCCGCGGCGGCGGTGAACTGGAGAGCGAGGTCGCCGACCGGGCCGCCCCCGTCGTGCTGCGGCACGCCGAGAAGCTGCCCGAGGACGGCACCCTCGTGGTGGTCAGCCACGGCGGAACCATCCGCACCACCATCGGACGTCTCCTCGGTCTGGAGTCCCAGCACTGGGAGAGTCTCGGCGGCCTCTCCAACTGCTGCTGGTCCGTGCTCGGCGAGGGCGCCCGCGGCTGGCGCCTGCTGGAACACAACGCCGGCACACTCCCGGAACCGGTGCTCGGCGACGACGACTGAGCGGCCCTCCAGGGCCTCGACCCCGGATTTCACTTTCCGGCAGGTCGCAGGCTAAAGTTCTTCTTGTTCGCCCGCCGAGCGGGAAGAACAGACGGGGCTATAGCTCAGTTGGTAGAGCGCCTGCATGGCATGCAGGAGGTCAGGAGTTCAATTCTCCTTAGCTCCACAGATCGACACTCTTGAGTTGTCAAGGATCGAGAGTCGTCCACGATCGAATCGATGAGATCCCATCCCTTTCAGGGGTGGGATTTTTTCGTCGCTGTCAGCGCCTCCGTGCGCCGCCGAGTCTCCTCGTCGGCCGGGGTGTAGACCACGATCCGGCACTCCGGCATGCCGTTGACCGACAGCGACACCGACGTCATCCGCATCTCGCCCACCTCCTCGTGCCGGAACGTCTTCACCCGCCGCCCCGGCTCCGCCACGTCCCCCCTCTTCCACAGCCGCGCGAAGAGCGGACTCGCCGCCGACAGCCCGCGTATGAAGTCCTCCCAGACGGGCTCGCCGGTATGTACTCCGTAGGTCGAGCGCAACGTCGCCACCATCACCGGCAGTTCCGTCTCCCGGTACAGCAGCGGGCACTCCTCCTCCGGCACCGTGAACAGCTTCCACAGCGCGTTCGGCATCGGGCCCGGCGACAGCGGCTCCAGCCAGAACACCGTCCGGTAGGGGGCGTTGGTGGCGAGGATGTCGTAGCGCGCGTTGTAGACCACCGCCGGGCGCGGATCGAGGGCGTCGAGGATGCCCTGGATCTCCGGCCCCACCGACTGTGCGATCACCTCCGGCTGATGCGCGTACGGCACCTCGGCCAGGTGGTACAGATGCTCGCGCTCCGGCGCGTCGAGCCTGAGCGTGCGCGCCACGGCGTCCAGCACCTGTGCGGAGGCGTTGATCGGGCGCCCCTGTTCGAGCCACGTGTACCAGGTGACGCCCACTCCGGAGAGCTGCGCGACCTCCTCGCGGCGCAGTCCCGGCGTACGCCGACGGAAACCCGGCGGCATGCCGACGTCGTGCGGTGTCACCCGGGCGCGCCTGCTGCGCAGAAACGCGGCCAGCTCAGGTCGGCGGCGCTGTGTCGTCCCCATCCTCATCGTCACATCCCCCATGTTCGACGCCCGAGTTGGTCCCTGCCAGGTGCTGTCGGTACCAGCATCGGTGGGCTCTCGGCACCCGTACCGGAGCGCCCCCACGCTCGATCGCATGACGACGACACCCCGGACGGAACCGGATTCCGCCCCCGTTCCAACTCCTGCCACCAGTAAAGACCCTGGCACTGACAATCGCCGTGGGCCGATGCTCGCGGTCCTGCTCGCGGCCCTGTTCATGGCGCTGCTCGACGTGTTCATCGTCAACGTCGCCGCCCCCACCATCGGCACCGAACTCCACGCGTCCGGCGCCGACCTGCAGCTGGTGATCGCCGGCTACACCATCACGTACTCGGTGCTGCTGATCACCGGCGCCCGGCTCGGCGACCGGCTCGGTCACGCCCGGGTCCATCTCGCCGGGCTCGCCCTCTTCACCGCCGCCTCGCTCGCCTGCGGCCTGGCCCAGGGCTCGACCGAGCTGATCGTGTTCCGCCTGATCCAGGGGTGCGGCTCGGCGCTGATGATCCCGCAGGTGCTCAGCCTGATCCAGCGGAACTTCATCGGCGAGGCCCGGATGCGGGCGCTCGGTGTGTACTCGGCGGTCATCGCCGTCGGCGCCGCGGCCGGCCAGATCCTCGGCGGCGTCCTAGTCAGCGCCGACCTTTTCGGCACGGGCTGGCGGCCGGTGTTCCTCGTCAACGTGCCCGTGGGGGTCGTACTCCTGTTCGTCGGCAGGCGCGTGCTCCCGCGCGAGGGCGGGGCGGAGCCGGAGCGCGCGCGGGCCTTCGACGTGCCGGGTCTGGTGCTGCTCGCCTCGGCCGTCTCGCTGCTGACGGTGCCGCTGGTGCTGGGACAGGAGGAGGGCTGGCCGCTGTGGTCGTGGCTGTCGCTGATCGCGGCGGCGGTGCTCTTCGCGGCGTTCTGCGGCTACGAGTCCCGGCTCGCCCGGCGCGGGGGCGCCCCGCTGATCGCACCGCGTGTGCTGCGTCACCCCGGCATGGGTCTGGCGGTCTTCCGGATCCTGGCCGTGATGGCCGTCAACGCCGGTTTCCTGTTCGCGCTCACCTTGCACGTCCAGGGCGGCCTCGGCTTCAGCGCGTTGCGCGCGGGGCTCACCTTCGCGCCGACCGCGGTCGTCTTCGGGGCGGTCGGCCTGACCTGGCGCCGGTGGCCGGCGGCCTGGCAGCGGGCGCTGACCCCGCTCGGTTTCGTGATCACGATGCCCGCCGTCGCGGGAGTCGGCCTGGCGTTCGAAGGCGGCGACCGCGGCGGAGCCGTACTGTACGTGGCGTACGTCGGCGTGGGGGCCGGGCTCGCGCTCGCCTTCAGCCCGACGCTGACCCGGGCCCTGGCGACCGTGCGGCCCGAGGACGCGGCGGACGCCAGCGGTCTGCTGTCCACGGTCGCGCAGCTGGGTCAGCTCCTCGGAGTCGCGGTTTTCGGCACACTGTTCTTGAACCGGCTTGAGTCACTTGGGGCCCCGGGGGCGTATACCTCTGCGAAGGCGCTTTTGGCGTGCATGTTCGCGCTGGCGGGGACGGCCGCGGTGGGTGCCGTGTCCGGACTGGTACGAAGGCGTCGCTGACCGTATTGGTCCGGCCGTGGCAGAATCAAACGGCCGGAAGGGGGCGCGGCCCGACGGGAGGGAGTAGCGATGCCTGCGAGCATCATCGAGGAGGTCGACCACCTCTTCGATGCGGCGTTGATACGGGATACGATCACCCGCCTGAGCTGCCCTTCCTGCGGTTCCGCCCACGTGGCCCAAGTCCTCGGTGACAACGGCGGAGTTTCCTACGTGTGCACGGCCTGCGGCCACAGCTGGAGCTGATCGATGGGTGCACACAGGCGAAAGTGCGACTGGTGCGGCAGTGGGACGCCGATCGTCCGTGACATGGAACCGGTGAATCCCGACTACCAGTACTGGTGCGAGGAGTGCGCGCGGGCGCTGATCATAAAAGGCGACCCGATCGAGACGTACCGCGAACTCGAGGGCGAGCCGATCTACGGTCGACTCCTGGAAGAGCACTGCACGTTGAAACGGTTCTATTCCTTCGTCACCGCTTGACCCCGGCCGGGACCCCGCGAGGAGGTCCCGGCGATCACGGTCACGATGACGGGGACGGAAACGATTTGGTGGTCCAGAGGGTCCACCGGTAATGTTTGCGTCGCAGCCGGGGAGACCTGGTAGCACACTGCGCGGGGCTATAGCTCAGTTGGTAGAGCGCCTGCATGGCATGCAGGAGGTCAGGAGTTCAATTCTCCTTAGCTCCACAGAAGTCGAAGGCGGGTCATCCGATGGGATGACCCGCCTTCGGTGCGCTCAGGGGGAGTTGGGGCCGTTCACGGAACAGCGGGCCGCCCTCTTCTTGAGAAGGCGGCCCGCTGTTCGTGTGCTCAGCGGCCCAGGGCCCGCCGGCCGCGGCCCTGGGAGAGGACCGGCAGGTTGCGCGCGGGCCCCTTGTCCCGTGCGGTCTCCTCCTCCAGACGGAGGGCGAGCGCCGGGCAACGGCGTACCGCGCGGAGCGCCTTCGCCTCCGCGTAACGCGGCACCTGGGCCTGCGCGACGGTGGGGAAGCCGTCGGCGCCGAGTTCGAACACCTCCGGGAGAATGTCCGCGCACAGACCGTGGCCCCGGCACAGCGTCCAGTCGACGTAGATCTTCTGACGGCTGGGGCCGTTGTCCTCGGCCTCCGCGCCGCTCGTGATGCCCGCGGGGAGCTGGCCGCCCTCGAAGAGCGGCAGAACGCCCTCCACGGGCCTTCCGCAGCCGTTTCCGAGGACGTGGGCGGCGAGGTCGTCCGTGAACGCCTTGATGGTCGATTCCAGGAACATCGCGGAGCCGTCGGGGTGCGAGCACGCACCGCGCCGCTTCACGGCCTTGGCGACCTGCTTCAGCGCCTCCAGGGCGGCCGGGCCGCCGCCGTTGAGGATGTCCTCCATGCCGCGCGCGGCGGCGGGCAGACCGAGGTAGCAGGGACCGCACTGTCCCGCGCTCTCGTCGGCCAGCCACTGGGCCACGCGCAGTGACTCGCCCAGGGGGCAGGTCTCCTGGGTGATCGGCATGATGGCGCCCGCGCCGAGCGCACCGCCCACCGCGTCCAGGGAGTTGCGGGAGACGATCGCCTCGTTGACCGTCGCCGCGTCGATCCACTTGCCGTGGTAACCGCCCGTCAGCACTCCCTGGGGGACCGGCGGGGCGCCGGCCAGCTGCAGGACGTAGCGCAGCGGTACACCTGTGGGGACCTCCAGCACCATGGGGCGCGCGACCGCCCCGGAGACCGTGAGCATGACGGTGCCGGGCTCGTCGTAGAGACCGGTGTTGCCGTAGCGCTCGGGTCCGATGCGGGCGGCGATGGCGAGTTGGGCGAAGGTCTCGGCGTTCGACAGCAGGGTGGGGACGCCGCCGACGCCGTTCTGGGAGGCGCTGACCTTGCGGCCGGGCGGGATCGCCGGGCCGCCGTCGATCGAGCGGATCAGAGACGCGGCGGCGCCGGTGACCATGCGGACCGGGTTGCGCTGGACGAACGCCTTCAGCGCCGAGCGGCGGGTGTTGCTCAGGCCGCGCTCCGAGAGCGCGGCCTCCATGGAGCGCTGTGTCGACTCCCGGGTGACCCCCACCACGAGCGTGCGGGCACCCAGGGCTTCGGCGACCAGCAGCGCGCCGTCCAGGATGAGGTGCGGGGCACGGTTGATGAGCACCGTGTCCTTGCGGCAGGCCGGTTCGTCCTCACTGCCGTTGACGACGACGACTGGTCGTACACCGCGTTTGATCGCCGCCTCGGCGACCGACCGGAGCTTCTTGTGGAAGGGGAAGCCCGCGCCGCCGCGGCCCTTCAGGTTGATGGCCTCGGAGAGCTTCGCGAGCTGCTCCCCGCCCATCGGTTCGAGCGGCCCGTGCACCTTCAGGTGCATGGGCAGGTCGAGTCTCTCGACAAGGTCGAAGCCCGACGTGAGCTGAGGAAGCCCGACGACGCGGACTTCTGGGACGTCGGGCAGGGCCTCGTTCACCTATAGCCTCCGGAAGGCGTGTTCCAAGGTTCGCCCGAGCCGCCCTGCGCGTCGAAGTCGTACGAAGCGTTGGGCGTTTGATCAGTGGCGGGACCGCTGTTGTACGTGTCATTGGGGTTGTACGTACCGGAGGTGCCGTTCGACTCACCGGTGGGGTAGACGTATCCCTCGCCGTACCCGCCCGTGCCCGCGTTGTTGTTGTATGTCGGGATGTTGTACCCGGTGTCCTGGAGCGGATCGTAGGCCGACGGGGGCGCCTCGCCGACCGGCGGCGGCGACGGGACGGGCCAGGTCCCGGAAGTGCTGCCGCCGTTGTCCGCGCGCGGGACGGCCTGCGTGTTCTGCATGTCCATGGGCACGTTCATGCGCGAGTTCTGGTCGGTGACGTACGGCATCTGCCCGGTGGACTCCGGCGTGGCGGTGCGGTAGGCGGCCGCGAAGCCGTTCGTGTCGGCGACCGGGGTCATGGACCTCGTCTCGTACTGCGCGGCGATCGGGTCCACGCGCGGGACCGACCCGGTCTCCGTGAACGAGGGCTGCGGCCCGCCGCGTCGGCCCTCGGCCGGACGCCGGCTCTCGTAGCCCGGCAGCGCGGACTCGGCCACGCGGCCCCGGCTCGCGTCGAGTTCGTCGAGACCCGGCCGCTCCCCGTTGCCCAGGAGCATCGCGGCCTTGTCGGCGAACTTCCGCTTGATGGGGCGGGGTGCCGAGCGCAGGGCGAGGGCCGCGGCGACCCCGACCAGGCACAGCTCGTACGAGATCATGAAGAACGGCTTCGCCGCGCGGCCCGCGAACAGGCCGTGGACCAGCGCCGCGCACCAGGCCGGGTAGGCCAGCATGTGCATCGCGCGCCAGCGGGCGGCCACCGGCGCCGGGGACGCGAACTGGTTGCGCAGGGCGCCGGTGATGCCCACGAAGATCATGAGCAGACCGGCCAGGGAGCCGAGGCCGATGAGTCCGGCGCTGCCCGTCACGCCGAGGCTGAACGGGATCAGCGCGGCGATCAGGACGGTGTGGTCGAGCGCCAGTTTGACCGTGATGTGAATCACGAGGAACGCGATCGAGCCGACGGCGGTCACGCGGTGGATGCCCTGGGCCACGATCCGCTGGCGGATGTTGAGGATGACCCGGTCCTGGGCGACCAGCCCCCAGATCACCGAGCAGGTGAGGGAGACGAGCGAGAGGACGCCCGCACCGAAGTTGAGGAAGTCCTGTACCCGGCTGCCTCCGAGCAGCACGAACACGGGTATGAAGAGCAGGACGACGAGGCTCACCACGCCGTAGGCCGAACGGCCCGGCTTGGGGAGCGAACTGGTACTACGACGAGCGTTCATGGGGGCAACTCCGAGCAGTATCGGGAAAGCGGTCCCGCTGCCGAACTCTAAGTGGCTCCATACCGGTGGGTACGAGGTTTGAGTTATTGCGTTGTTATCAAACGACAATGCGCTTGCTGTGATGTCCCGTAGTGGGTGGTACGCGAAGGTAGTCCTTGAACTTGGTTCAGTGTCGGCCGGTGCGGTCAGGGGTGCCAAGGGTGATACGGAAGCGCGTCGCGTTGTGCTCAAGCGCTGCGGTACCCTCATGCCATGCGTGCCGTACGCCTTCTGCTTAGCGAGCCGCGCTGATGAGTCCCGACCACCGGTGACCGGTGAGGTCGGAATCGGCGCGGCGTCCCCTCCTGTGCGAGGGGATTTTTCATTTCCCGCAGCCGCTGGCAGAGACGATCGATGGAGCTTTGAGGATCATGAGCGAGACGAACCCCGCTGTCGCCGCCGAGGTGGTCGCGCCGCACCGCTACACGGCCGCCATGGCCGCGGACATCGAGGCACGCTGGCAGGACTTCTGGGACGCCGAGGGCACCTACGAGGCGCCCAACCCGACCGGTGACCTGGCCGGCGACCCCGAACTGGCCGCCCGCCCCAAGAAGTTCATCATGGACATGTTCCCGTACCCCTCCGGTACGGGCCTGCACGTCGGCCACCCCCTGGGCTACATCGCCACCGATGTGTTCGCCCGGTTCCAACGGATGACCGGCCACAACGTACTGCACACCCTGGGTTTCGACGCCTTCGGTCTGCCGGCCGAGCAGCACGCCGTCCAGACGGGCGAGCACCCCCGGATCACCACCGTCGCCGCCATCGACAACATGAAGTCGCAGCTGCGCGCGCTGGGCCTGGGCCACGACAAGCGCCGGTCGTTCGCCACGATCGACCCGGAGTACTACAAGTGGACCCAGTGGATCTTCCTGCAGATCTTCAACTCCTGGTACGACGACGAGGCCGACACGGCCCGCCCGATCGCCGAGCTGATCGCCCAGTTCGAGTCCGGTGAGCGTGCCGTACCGGGGCACACGCGCGCGTGGCCGGACCTGACCGCCGGCGAACGCGCCGACGTCCTGGGCGAGTTCCGCCTGGCGTACGCCTCCGAGGCGCCGGTCAACTGGTGCCCCGGCCTGGGCACGGTCCTGGCCAACGAGGAGGTCACCGCCGACGGCCGCTCCGAGCGCGGCAACTTCCCCGTCTTCAAGGCCAAGCTGCGCCAGTGGAACATGCGCATCACCGCCTACGCCGACCGGCTGCTGGCGGACCTGGAGGAGCTGGACTGGCCCGAGGCCATCAAGCTGCAGCAGCGCAACTGGATCGGCCGCTCCGAGGGCGCCCGCGTCGACTTCCCGGTCGACGGCGAGAACATCACCGTCTTCACCACGCGCCCCGACACCCTGTTCGGCGCGACCTACATGGTGCTGGCGCCCGAGCACCCGCTGGTCGACAGGTTCACCCCGGGCGCCTGGCCCGAGGGCACCCACGACGTGTGGACCGGGGGGCACGCCACCCCTGTGGAGGCCGTCGCCGCGTACCGCGCGCAGGCCGGTACCAAGTCCGACGTGGAGCGCCAGGCCGAGGCCAAGGACAAGACCGGTGTCTTCACCGGCGCGTACGCGACCAACCCGGTCAACGGCGACCGCATCCCCGTCTTCATCGCCGACTACG
Source organism: Streptomyces sp. NPDC101776 (assembly GCF_044766845.1). Classification (NCBI taxonomy): domain Bacteria; kingdom Bacillati; phylum Actinomycetota; class Actinomycetes; order Kitasatosporales; family Streptomycetaceae; genus Streptomyces; species Streptomyces sp. NPDC101776. The sequence goes on from NZ_JBIWMV010000002.1 coordinate 354,169, forward strand.
TACTGATGGGCTACGGCACCGGCGCGATCATGGCCGTCCCGGCGGGCGACCAGCGCGACTTCGACTTCGCGCGCGCCTTCGAGCTGCCGATCCACTGCATCGTCGAGCCGACCGACGGCCGCGGTACCGACACGTCCACGTGGGAGAACGCCTTCGGGTCGTACGACGCGAAGATCGTCAACTCCTCGAACGACGACATCTCCCTGGACGGCCTGCCCGTCGCCGAGGCCAAGGCCCGCATCACGGAGTGGCTGGCCCGCAAGGGCATCGGCGAGGGCACCGTCAACTTCCGCCTGCGCGACTGGCTGTTCAGCCGCCAGCGCTACTGGGGCGAGCCCTTCCCGATCGTCTACGACGAGGACGGCATCGCGCACTCGCTGCCCGAGTCGATGCTGCCCCTGGAGCTGCCGGAGGTCGAGGACTACTCGCCGCGCACCTTCGACCCGGACGACGCGAACACGTCCCCGGAGACGCCCCTGTCCCGCAACGAGGACTGGGTCGCCGTCACCCTGGACCTGGGCGACGGCCGCGGCCCCCAGAAGTACCGCCGCGAGACCAACACCATGCCGAACTGGGCCGGTTCCTGTTGGTACGAACTGCGTTACCTGGACCCGCACAACGACCAGAAGCTGGTCGACCCGGCCATCGAGCAGTACTGGATGGGCCCCCGCGCGGGCATGCCGCACGGCGGCGTCGACCTGTACGTCGGCGGCGCCGAGCACGCCGTACTGCACCTGCTGTACGCGCGTTTCTGGTCCAAGGTGCTGTTCGACCTGGGGCACATCTCGTCCCCGGAGCCGTTCCACAAGCTGTTCAACCAGGGCATGATCCAGGCCTACGTCTACCGGGACAGCCGCGGCTTCCCGGTGTCGGCCGCCGAGGTCGAGGAGCGCGACGGCGCCTACTTCTACCAGGGCGAGAAGGTCTCCCGGCTGCTGGGCAAGATGGGCAAGTCCCTGAAGAACGCGGTCACTCCGGACGAGATCTGCGACGAGTACGGCGCCGACACGCTGCGCCTGTACGAGATGGCCATGGGCCCGCTGGACGTGTCCCGGCCGTGGGACACGCGCGCGGTGGTGGGCCAGTACCGGCTGCTGCAGCGGCTGTGGCGCAACGTCGTCGACGAGAACACCGGTGAGGTCACGGTCGTCGACGTCCCGGACGCCGACATCGCTGTGGAGACGCTGCGTGCCCTGCACAAGGCGATCGACGGTGTCCGCCAGGACCTGCAGGGGCTGCGCTTCAACACGGCCATCGCCAAGATCACCGAGCTGAACAACCAGCTGACGAAGGCGGGCGGCGCGGTGCCGCGTTCCGTCGCCGAGTCGCTGGTGCTGCTGGTCGCGCCGCTGGCCCCGCACATCGCCGAGGAGCTGTGGCGCAAGCTGGGCCGCACCGACACGGTCGTCCACCAGGACTTCCCGGTCGCCGACCCGGCGTACGTCGTGGACGAGAGCGTGACCTGCGTCGTGCAGATCAAGGGCAAGGTCAAGGCACGCCTGGAGGTCTCGCCGACGATCTCCGACGCCGAGCTGGAGAAGGTCGCGCTGGCCGACGAGAAGGTCGTCGCCGCGCTGGAGGGCGCGGGCATCCGCAAGGTCATCGTGCGGGCGCCGAAGCTGGTCAACATCGTTCCGGCGTAGTTCGGCACAGCGCTGGGGCCGTCCGGGGTGAGTGCCTCGGGGTAGTCCCCTACGGGCAGGTTCGGGGTTCTTTTGGAACTCCGGGCCTGCCCTTTGCGTTTACCGTTGAAGAGCGGCGCGGCGTGCGCCGCCCGGAGCCGGTGGAGGAGCGTTGGAAGCCGTGATCGCAGTCTTCGCCCTTCTCTTCCTGCTGTTCGTGGTCGTAGGCGGCTATGCGGCGGTCAAGGCGGTCGGCGCGGCCAAACGAGGCGTCGACCGTACGGTCGCGCAGGCCCGGCGCTCGGTCGAGGACCACACCCTGCGCGCCAAGTCCTTCGCCCAGCCCGGCCCGCAGGGACAGGTGGCCCAACTCCGGCTCGCGCTGCGGACGTCGATGCGCGCGACCCAGGACGCGCTGCACGCGGGCGTGACCGAGGACGAGTCCCTGAAGGAGTCCCTGGGCCTCTTCGAGCGGCTCAGCGCGCACGGCCGCGAACTCGACGGCGAACTCAGGCGACTGGAGTCCGAGCCGGACCGCGGGACGCTCGCCGAGCGGCTGCCCGCCCTGCGCGAGCGCACCGAGCGCATCACGAAGTCGGCGGACTCACTGCGCTGGGCGGCCCGCGACCGCGCCGGCCGCTTCGCGGAGGACGACCTGGACACACTGAGCGCCCAGATAGACGTGGAGGCGGGCGCCCTGCGGCACTGGACGAAGTCGGAGCACACGACGCCACCGTGGCCCGAAGCCCCGCCCGCCGACGCCGCGACGGGCCGCCAGACCTGGCCGGAGCCCCCGCGCTCCCGCCCCGCAACCGAGGAACCGGCCCCGTCCGCCATCACCCCGCCTGGACGGCGCCCCACCTATCCTTGGCAGAAGAAACCCCGTCCCGAGAGCACGACTTGATCGGGCGGCACGGATCGGTCCGTCGGTGCGGTGTGATCCGGCCGGTTCCGGCCCAGGTGAAAGGGGTCGGGCTGCCACCCGGCCGCTACGGCAGGTAACCTCCAGCTCATGTCCCGCCATGTCGCGATCGTCACCGATTCAACGGCCTACCTGCCGCCGCTGACGATGGAGCGCCACGGCATCACCGCGGTGCCGCTGACCGTGGTCCTCGGCGACCAGGCACTCGAAGAGGGCACCGAGATCTCGACCCGCTCCCTGGCCCAGGCCCTGCAGAAGCGACGCCCGGTCACCACCTCACGCCCCAGCCCCCAGCTCTTCGCGGAGACCTATCGCAAGGTCGCCGAGTCCGGCGCCACCGGCATCGTCTCCCTCCACCTCTCCGCCGAACTCTCGGGCACCTACGACGCGGCGGTCGTCGCCGCGCGTGAGGCACCGGTGCCGGTGCGGGTCGTGGACACCGGGATGGTCGCGATGGCACTCGGCTTCTGCGCACTCGCCGCGGCCGAGACGGCGGAGGCGGGCGGCACGGTGGACGAGGCGGTCACGGCCGCGGAGAAGCGGGCCGCGGGCACCTCCGCCTACTTCTACGTCGACACCCTCGACTATCTGCGCCGGGGCGGCCGTATCGGCGCGGCCCAGGCCCTGTTGGGCTCCGCGCTCGCCGTGAAGCCGCTGCTCCAGCTGGAGGGCGGGCGCATCGAACTCCTGGAGAAGGTACGGACGGCGTCGAAGGCGATCGCCCGCCTTGAAGAACTCGCGGCCGACCGGGCGGGCAGCGCCCAGGTCGACATCGCCGTGCACCATCTCTCCGCGCCCGAGCGGGCGTCGGCTCTCGCGGACCGGTTGCGGGCGCGGGTGCCGGGGCTGGCCGATCTGCATGTGAGTGAGGTCGGGGCGGTGATCGGGGCGCATACCGGGCCTGGGTTGTTGGGGGCCGTGGTTTCGCCTCGGTGACGGGGTTGCCTTGCCGATGACGGGTTTGCCGGGGCGGTGTTCGAGGGCTGATGCCTTGAGCCGGGCGCACTGAGGTGGTGCTTTGAACGGGCGTCCTGGACTGACGGCTTGGCCGGTTCCCCGTGCCGGTTCCCCGTGCCGGTTCCCCGCGCCGGTGACGCTCGTGTGGGTGACGGAGTTATCCACAACTGGGCGGTCGTCCCCGGGAATTGACCAAGATCATCGCGAAGTCGCGGAATGTCCGATCCTCGGCGCATGGCACTTCGATCACGCTCACACACAGCGACTGCGACCAGCGGCCCGGGCCGCGCCTCGTCCTCCGACGGCCGAACTCGGCATCGCCGCCGACCGACACGGGGGCGGGCACATCGCCAGGCATCGGCGGAGGAACTTCGGCGCCGGGCGGAACTGCTCTTCGGTGAACGGGGCGAGCAGCGGGGGGAGTTGGGGAATGGGCCGCCAGGTGGGGACGGCGGCGGTACAGGGGTTCGCGGGGGCGGAGGTGAGGGCTTTCGCGCGCCGGTGGCGGAGGGGGCGGGGCGTCTGAACTCGCCGGCTGGTGAGGGAGTGGTGGGTTCGCTTCTGCCTGCGGGCGAGGTCCTGAGGCGCTCGATCCCGTCTGCGGCTGAGGACTTGGGGTCTCCTGCTCTGCCTGTGGACGAGGTCGTGTGGGGTTCCCCTCCATCGGCGGGGGAGGGCAGGCGAAGTGTTCTTCCGTCGATGGGTGAAGCCGGGGGGTGTCCTGTTCCGGCCGTGACGCAGCCCGTGGGGAGTCTTCGTTCGCCGGGGGTTGGAGGGATGGGGTCTTCGTATTCGTTCGTGACTGATGGCGGGGGACGGCCTGTTGCGCCTGTGGTCAGGGCGGAGGGGCTTCGATTCCCGGCGCCGGTTGATGCGGGGCCTTGGGCCGTTCGGGAGCCGGAGCCGGAGCCGGAGCCGGAGTCTGGACCGGAGTTGGAGTCGGAGTCTGGGCCGGGGTTGGGCTCTGGGCCGGAGTCTGGGCCAGGGTCTGGGCCGGGGTCGGGTAAGCGGGCGATCCGGGTCGAGTCGCCGGTGGGTGTTGCCCTGGAGCCTGATGCCTTCTCGTACGCCGGAGGGGCCGGCGTGGCCCGAGACTCCGGAGAGTTCGGCGGCACCGGAGAGGTAGGGACAAGCGTCGTACGGGATCGTGCGGTGGGGGCCTGGCGGGAGCGGGTCGGGTCTGCTCTGCGGGAGCGGATGCCGGTGTGGGTGCAGACGCGGTGTGGGCTGGAGCGCCGGAACGTGATCGCGCTCGGTGTCCTGCTCGTGGTGGCCGCGGTCTTCGCCGTGCAGCACTTCTGGGTGGGCCGGACCCAGCCCGTGCGCGCCCCGGAGGTGGTGGGAGCGGCGTCCCCCTATGGAGACGGAGATGAGACCGGAGGCAGGGACAGCGGCAGCGGGGGCGTGGCTGCGGGCAAACAGAGCGGGTCGCGCGCCTCGTCGGCCGGAGCGCGGGGTGCTTCGGGCGCGACCGGCACCGAGATCGTCGTGGACGTCAGCGGCAAGGTCCGGGAGCCCGGGGTTCATCGGCTTCCCGCCGGTTCGCGGGTGACCGATGCGTTGCGCGCGGCGGGTGGGGTGCGTCCGGGCACCAGCACGGAAGGGCTCAACCGCGCTCGGTTCCTCGTGGACGGGGAACAGATCGTCGTCGGCGGTCCGGTCGCTGCGGCGGTGCCTGGTGCGGGAGGCGCGAGCAGCACGGGGGCGGCGGGCTCGGTGGGCTCCGCTGCGGGAGTTGTTCCAACGGCGCCGGTCTCCCTCAACACGGCCACCGCGGATCAGCTCAACACCCTGCCCGGCGTGGGACCGGTGCTCGCCCAGCACATCATCGACTACCGCACCCAGCACGGCGGTTTCCGCTCGGTGGATGAGCTCCGCCAGGTCAACGGCATCGGCGACCGCCGCTTCTCCGATCTGCGGGACCTGGTGCAGCCATGACTCCGGGATCCGGTGCGGTCACGCCCCCGGGATCCGGTGCGGCCATGCCCCCGGGATCCGGTGCGGTCACGCCCCACATGCACGACGACCCGCCCGAGCCCGCGATTCCCCGGCGCGCGGCACCGGACGACGTCTCCTCCTCCGCCCACCGAGCTGTACCCGCCACCTCACCCGCCCGTCGCCGCAACGTGCACGCCGCCTCCGGGAACCGGCGGGGGGCCGCACACCCCCAACAGGAAGGACCGACGGACCTGCGACTCGTACCGCCCGCACTCGCGGCCTGGGCGACGGCGGCGCTGGCGCTGGACGCGTCGCCGGCCTGGGTCACAGGGATCGCCGTCGCGACGCTGACGGTGGCGCTCGTACTGCTGCTGGTGACGCGACGGCGGGACAGTGCAGGCGGCAGCGGTACCTCTCCACAGTCGGACGCTGACCTCTCACCGGAAGGAGTTCGCCCCGCAGCGTCATGGCGGCAGGCCGCATGGCCCCGTGTCTCGATCGCCGCCCTTCTCCTCTCCATCGCCGCGGCCGCCGCTTCCGCCGGACTGCACGGAGCGGACCTGCGTCGAGGACCGGTGCCCGAACTGGCGCGGGAGTACGCGACCGCGACCGCGGAGGTGGAGATCGGTTCCGATCCACGGTTGACCCGGCCCCGGGTCAGCGGGGATCACGCGGCACCGGTCTCCGTGCTGATCGACGCCGAGGTGCGGCGGGTCGAAGAGATGGACGGGACGATCGTGGAGACACGGGCGCCGGTGCTGCTGATCGTCGACCCGAGCTCGTCCGGCAAGGGCGGGGGAGGGGTGGGCAGAGCGCGGGGTTCCGGCGGTGGGCCGGAGAGTTCGCCCTGGCTCGGGCTGCTTCCGTCCACGCGGGTGAAGGTGACCGCACGGTTGGCGCCCTCGCTGACGAGCGGGGACCGGGTCGCGGCCGTGCTGCGGGTACGGAACCAGCCGGTGCCGGAGGTGGTGGAGGGACCGTCCGGAGCGCAGCGGTTCGCGGGGCGGTTGCGGGCCGGGCTGCGTGCGGCCACCGACGGACTGCCGGGCGACGCGCGGGCGTTGCTGCCGGGACTGGTCGTCGGGGACACCGCGCGGATCACACCCGAGTTGGACGAGGCATTCAAGGAGACGGACCTGGCGCACACCCTCGCCGTCTCCGGAAGCAACCTCACCATCCTGCTCGCCCTCCTCATCGGACCACCCGGCCTCGCCCAGCACATCGAACGCCGGGGCCTGGCACCGCGCCTGGGCATCTCCCTCCGGGCGACCGCACTGCTCGGCGGGATCCTCACGCTCGGGTTCGTCGTCGTGTGCCGGCCCGACCCGAGCGTGCTGCGGGCCGCGGCCTGCGGTGCCGTAGCGCTGCTCGCCCTGGCGACCGGCCGCCGCAGATCACTGATCCCGGCCCTGGCGACGGCCGTACTGCTGCTGGTGCTCTACGACCCATGGCTGGCCCGCAGTTACGGCTTCCTGCTCTCCGTGCTGGCCACCGGTGCCCTGCTCACGCTCGCGCCGCGCTGGAGCGAGGCGCTGCGTCGGCACCGGGTTCCGCCGCGGCTGGCCGAGGCGCTGGCCGCCGCCGCTGCCGCGCAGGCGTTGTGCGCACCGGTCGTGGCCGTGCTGTCGGCGCGGGTGAGCCTGGTGGCGGTGCCGTGCAATCTGCTCGCGGAGATCGCCGTCGCGCCGGCCACGGTCCTGGGCTTCGCGGCACTGGCCGCGGCGCCGGTGGCGATGCCGGTGGCCAAGGTCCTTGCCTGGGGCGCGAGTTGGCCCACCGGATGGATCGCGGACGTGGCCCGGAGCGGCGCGGCGCTGCCGGGTGGGGGAGTGGACTGGCCGGGTAGTTGGACCGGGGCACTGCTGCTCGCCCTCTCGGTCGCGGCCCTCGTGCTGGTCGGGCGGCGGCTGTTGAAGCACTCCTGGCTGTGCGGTCTCTGCGGGTTGCTTCTGCTGCTGATCGTGGTGGAGCCTGCGCCGCTGACCCGGGTGATCACGGGATGGCCGCCGCCGGGCTGGCGGTTCGCGATGTGCGACGTCGGGCAGGGCGACGCGACGGTGCTCGCGGCGGGCAAGGGCACCGGCGTGGTCGTGGACGCCGGCCCCGATCCGAAGCTGGTCGACCAGTGTCTGCGCACCCTGGGTATCACCAGGATTCCGCTCGTCGTCCTCACCCACTTCCACGCCGACCATGTGGCAGGACTGCCCGGAGTGCTGCGTGGCCGTTCGGTGGGCGCCATCGAGACGACGTCCTTCGAAGAACCCGCGGAACAGGCCGAGTTCGTACGAAGGGCGGCGGCGGAACGGCACATCCCGATCACCCGGGCCGTAGCCGGGGAACAGCGACGCACTGGTTCGCTCTCCTGGCAGGTGCTGTGGCCCCCACCGCGCCCGGCGCCGGACCCGGACGGCCCGAACGACGCCAGCGTCGCACTCCTGGTACGGACGGCCGGACTCCGTCTGCTGCTGCTCGGGGACCTCGAACCCCCGGCCCAGCAGGAGCTGTTGAGGTCACCGGCGGCCGCGCTGCTGGGAGGCGTGGATGTGCTCAAGGTCGCCCATCATGGCTCGGCCTACCAAGATCCGGATCTGATACGGAAGGTGGCCCCACGGCTGGCGCTGATCTCCTGTGGTGAGAACAACGTGTATGGACACCCGGCCCCCAGCACGGTCGCGGCGCTGCGGGCCATGGGCACGGTGGTCCTGCGGACGGACGTGGACGGGGCGCTGGCGGTGGGAGGTGAGGGCGGCGGGCTTCGGGTGACACGGGAATGAGAGGGGCGACGGCCATGGGCATGGATGGGGCCGGTGACCTGCCGGCGAGCTGCGGGTGGCGCGAGACTGGGGGCATGAATCCCGCACAGGTTGATGCCTATCTCCGCCGGCTGGGAGTCCAGCACCCGGTCTCGCCCACCGTCGATGTCCTGCGCGAGCTGCATCTGCGCCATCTGCGGACCGTGCCCTTCGAGAATCTGTCGATCCATCTGGGAGAGGAGATCGTGCTGGAGGAGGACCGGCTGCTGGACAAGGTGGTGGGCGCGGGCCGGGGCGGGTTCTGCTACGAACTGAACGGACTGTTCGGCGCGTTGCTCACCGCGCTGGGCTTCGATGTCGCACTGCTCGCGGCGCGGGTGTACGGGGACGAAGGGCGGCCGGGGATTCCGTACGACCATCTCGCGCTGAAGGTGCGGACGGTGGACGGGGGAGTGTGGCTGGCCGACGTGGGGTTCGGGACGCACAGTCACTATCCGCTGGCCTTCGAGGAGCGGGGTGAACAGAAGGATCCCGGCGGCACGTTCAGGGTCGTCGCGTCTGGAGCGGATGCGGCCGGGGACCCGGACCCGGACCCGGACCGGGACCTGGATGTGGTCCGGAACGGAAGGCCCGAGTACCGGCTGGAGACGCGGCCCCGGTTGCTCGGTGACTTCGTGGCCGGAGCGTGGTGGCACAGCACCTCGCCTGCCTCGCACTTCACCCGGTCACTGGTCTGCTCACGGCTCATGGACGACGGCGGGCGGGTCACGCTCAGCGGTCGGGGCCTGACGGTGACGGGGGCGGACGGGACGCGGGACGCACGTGAACTGACCACGGACGAGGAGGTGTTGACGGTGTACCGGGAGCGGTTCGGGATCGAGTTGAGGGTGGTTCCCGAGGTGTGTGAGCCCGCATAAGCCCACATAAGCCCGTACAGGCCCGCATAGGTCACGCATGGATCCGCGCAGGCCCTGGGCGGGTTCGCGCGAAACCGTGGCCGTACCGGAAAATGTCCCCGTGAGTGATGTGAGACATGTGCTGGTGCTGCCCGATCGTGACGCGGCTCAGGAGGCGGCGGAGGTGCTCGGGAAGCGGTTCGCGCTGGACGAGGAACCGCGGCTGGTGCGGGACGCGCTGGCCGGTGAGGACGATGCCGAGGACGCGCAGTGGCTTCTCGTTCTGCGGGACGAGGACGGGCGGCTCGATCCCGCGGAGCTGGACGCGTTCGCGGGGGAGTGGGACGGCTGGCGCGAGGAGCCGTAGCGGTCCCGAGTCCGCATCCGAATCCATTACCGGTCCCCCGCATGCGGGACGCGTTGTCAGTGGCGCGTGCGATGCTTTACGAGATGGCCAGGAAGACTGCGAATGACGACCCTCTCGCCCCGGTGACGCTTGCCGTGGGCCAGGAGGACCTCCTGCTCGACCGTGCCGTGCGGGAGGTGGTGGCCGCCGCCAGGGCCTCCGACGCCGACACGGACGTACGTGACCTGACTTCGGACCAGTTGCAGCCCGGCACACTCGCCGAGTTGACCAGCCCGTCGCTCTTCGCGGAGCGCAAGGTCGTGATCGTACGCAACGCGCAGGACCTGTCCGCGGACACGATCAAGGACGTGAAGGCGTATCTCGGTGCGCCCGCCGAGGAGATCACCCTGGTGCTGTTGCACGCGGGTGGGGTCAAGGGCAAGGGGCTGCTCGATGCCGCGCGCAAGGTGGGGGCGCGGGAGGTGGCCTGCCCGAAGATGACGAAGCCGGCGGACCGGTTGGCCTTCGTCCGGGGCGAGTTCCGGGCGACCGGGAGGTCGGCCACGCCGGAGGCCTGCCAGGCGCTGGTCGACTCGATCGGCAGTGATCTGCGGGAGTTGGCGTCCGCGGTGACCCAGTTGGTCGCCGACATCGAGGGGACCATCGACGAGGCGGTCGTCGGGCGGTACTACACGGGGCGGGCCGAGGCGTCGAGCTTCACGGTCGCGGACCGGGCCGTGGAGGGGCGGGCGGCGGAGGCGCTGGAGGCATTGCGGTGGTCGTTGTCCACCGGGGTGGCGCCAGTGTTGATCACCAGCGCGTTGGCGCAGGGGGTGCGGGCGATCGGGAAGCTGTCGTCCGCGCGTGGGGGACGGCCGGCGGATCTGGCGCGTGAGCTGGGGATGCCGCCGTGGAAGATCGACCGGGTGCGGCAGCAGATGCGGGGGTGGACACCGGACGCGGTCTCCGTCGCGCTGCGGGCGGTGGCCGAGGCGGACGCGGGAGTGAAGGGCGGGGGGGACGATCCGGAGTACGCGTTGGAGAAGGCGGTCGTCGCGATCGCCCGGGTGGCCCGGTCACGGGGCCAGAACTAGGGCTAGGGCCAGGCGTATTGAACCGCAGGGTTGTCGACACGGCGGATCATGCCGTCGTGGACGCGGGGTATGGCACGACGATCTGCCGCGTCGCCCTCGGCCACCGGGGCGAGTCGAGCACCGGTTCCCTGGACTTTCCTCCGGCCTGCTCGCTCCGGCGGACAGACCCTGGCGGCTCTGCCCCTAGCGGCTCTGCCCCTGGGGCGGGACACCGCGCGGAGACGGGGGTGCCGCTGAGCGGAGACGGGGATGCAGCGACAGGGATGACCGGGAGGACGGGGACACAGCAATGCCCCCGAAGTGGGTCCGGGGGCACTGTACGTGGCGTGGCGACCACGATGTCTGTCCGTGAATCGAGGTAGAGGGCTCGACGTGTCCTCACGGTGGATTGCTACTGGTCCGGTCCGCGCGAGCGCGGGCCGAGGCAAGTGCGGAAGGATCAGCCCTTGAGCGCGGTGACCTTGGAAGCAAGCGCCGACTTCTTGTTGGCGGCCTGGTTCTTGTGGATGACGCCCTTCGCGACGGCCTTGTCGAGCTGACGCGCGGCAGCGCGCTGGTACTCGGTGGCCTTCTCGACGTCACCCGCGGTAGCGGCTTCGCGGGCCTTGCGGATCGCGGTCTTCAGGGAGGACTTGACGGCCTTGTTGCGCAGCCGAGCCTTCTCGTTGGTCTTGATCCGCTTGATCTGGGACTTGATGTTCGCCACGAATGAGCCTTTGCAGGTTCTGGCACGGGGCCGCACGGGTCCCGGGCCGATGATTTTCCTTGGGTCGCGTCTCGCGCCGAGAGGGCGGAGACACAGCTACTCAGGTTACCAGTCGGCCACCGGCCCGCCCAAACCGGCCCCCGAGAGGCCACCGCCACCGCCACAGCCACCGTCACCGCCTCATGCCGAGGCCAACCGGACGGCCACTCCCGCTCACCGGGTCCGGAACCAGTTCGCAAGAAGCCCGCCTGGAAGGGCGGCCTCACGGAATCCGCCCCCTTGAAGGTCCCGAGCCCCTGTCCGTTCACGCCGGCACCGAGGCATCAGCGCATCCCCGGGCAGTCCGCCACCGTCCCGACGTTCCGACCGTCCCCACTGTCCCCCGAGAGACCGACCAAATCCCCGCCCCCCGAACCCCTCCCCGCCAATCCCGGCGGGCGGCCCCGACCACCATCTCCCCTAGAGGCCCCAACTCCTCCCATCCCCACGGTTCCCCAAATCCTTACGGCCCCCAAGATCCCCAGACCTCGAAACCGCGTCCCCAACCACCCCGTACCACCCCAAATAACCACCCTCGGGTCACCTCGAACCACCCTCGGGTCACTCCACACAGTCCTCGGGTCACTCCACACAGTCCCCGGACCCGGGACCGTCCCCGAGCCACGCCCGCCCCCTCGGAAACCGCCCCTGAAACAACCCCCAAAACAACCCCCAAGGCCGCCCCGAAGCCGCCCCCCAAACCACACCCAACAGCCCCCCGACCCCCCACCCCCACCCACCCGCACCGTCCCAAACCGGACCGCACCTCCCACCCGTGGGACGATGGAGCCTACGTATCGATCCGACCCGAGACCGCAGACACTGCGGACGCCTCAAGAATCAGGACCCTGCGTGCCCGCGATCCCCAGCCATGTGCCCGAGCCGAGTCGTACCGACCCGGCGCTGATCCGCAATTTCTGCATCATCGCGCACATCGACCATGGCAAGTCCACGCTCGCCGACCGGATGCTCCAGCTGACCGGAGTGGTCGACCAGCGGCAGATGCGTGCTCAGTACCTCGACCGCATGGACATCGAGCGCGAGCGTGGCATCACGATCAAGTCCCAGGCCGTGCGTCTGCCGTGGGCCCCCACCGACGGGGCCGACGAGGGCAGCACGCACATCCTCAACATGATCGACACCCCGGGACACGTCGACTTCACGTACGAGGTCTCGCGGTCGCTCGCCGCCTGCGAGGGCACCGTGCTGCTCGTGGACGCCGCCCAGGGCATCGAGGCCCAGACCCTCGCCAACCTCTACCTGGCGATGGAGAACGAGCTCACGATCATTCCCGTACTGAACAAGATCGACCTGCCGGCCGCGCAGCCCGAGAAGTTCGCGGAGGAGCTGGCGAACCTGGTCGGCTGTGACCCCGAGGACGTTCTCAGGGTCTCCGCGAAGACCGGGCTCGGTGTCGACGCACTGCTGAACAAGGTCGTCAAGGAGGTCCCGGCGCCCGTCGGGAACGCGGACGCGCCCGCCCGCGCCATGATCTTCGACTCGGTCTACGACTCCTACCGCGGTGTCGTGACGTACATCAGGGTCATCGACGGGCTGCTCACCAAGCGCGAGAAGATCCGGATGATGTCCACGAACGCCACGCACGAGCTGCTGGAGATCGGGACGAACTCGCCGGAGATGCTCGGCGCGGACGGGCTCGGGGTCGGCGAGGTCGGCTATCTGATCACCGGTGTGAAGGACGTCCGCCAGTCCAAGGTCGGTGACACGATCACCACCCTGCACAAGGGCGCGACCGAGGCACTCGGCGGTTACAAGGACCCCAAGCCGATGGTCTTCTCGGGGCTGTATCCGCTGGACGGCTCGGACTACCCGGAGCTGCGCGAGGCCCTCGACAAGCTCCAGCTCAACGACGCCGCGCTGGTCTACGAGCCGGAGACCTCCGCCGCCCTCGGCTTCGGCTTCCGCGTCGGCTTCCTCGGGCTGCTGCACCTGGACGTGATCCGGGAGCGCCTGGAGCGCGAGTTCGGGCTCGACCTCATCGCGACCGCGCCGAACGTGGTGTACCGGGTCGACATGGAGGACGGCAGCGAGCACATCGTCACCAACCCGAGCGAGTTCCCCGAGGGGAAGATCGACAAGGTCTACGAGCCCGTCGTGCGCGCGACGATCCTCGCGCCGTCGGAGTTCATCGGGTCGATCATGGAGCTGTGCCAGACCCGGCGCGGCACCCTGCTCGGCATGGACTACCTCTCCGAGGACCGGGTCGAGATCCGCTACACGCTCCCCCTCGCGGAGATCGTCTTCGACTTCTTCGACCAGCTGAAGTCCAAGACCCGCGGCTACGCCTCGCTCGACTACGAGCCCACCGGCGAGGTCGACTCCAGCCTGGTCAAGGTCGACATCCTGCTGCACGGCGACAAGGTGGACGCCTTCTCGGCGATCACGCACAAGGACGCGGCGTACGCGTACGGCGTGCGGCTGGTCGCCAAGCTGCGCGAGCTGATCCCGCGGCAGGCCTTCGAGGTGCCCATCCAGGCGGCCATCGGCTCCCGGGTCATCGCCCGCGAGACCATCCGCGCCATCCGCAAGGACGTCCTCGCCAAGTGCTACGGCGGTGACATCTCCCGTAAGCGGAAGCTGCTGGAGAAGCAGAAGGAGGGCAAGAAGCGGATGAAGATGGTGGGTTCCGTGGAGGTTCCCCAGGAAGCCTTCATCGCGGTGCTGTCCAGCGACGACAGCGGTCCCGGAGCCAAGGGCAAGAAGTAGCGGTGATGCACAGGGCCCGTTGCGCTTTCGCGCGGCGGGCCCTATGTGCCGGCTCTGCACGAAGCGGCTGTGGCTCTGCACGAAGTGGCTGTGGCTCCGTACGAAATGGTCATGGCTCTGTAGGAAGTGACGGTCCGCCGCCCCTTACGCACCGGCCGGTCCCGGCTTACTCTGATCACTGCTCGATAGTTACTCGCGAGTTAAACAACAGCCGCATCGAGCCACAAACCACCGCATCGAGTCACAGCCGCATCGAGTCAACAGCCGCAGCAATGAGGTAGCCGCACTGTCGCGGGCCCCGGAGGATGTCGTGAGCGACACACAGACCCTGATCGAGAACCGTCCGCCGTCCGTGGCGGGCCTCTTCCTGGAGCGCGTGGCCGCCACGCCGGACGCCGAGGCCTACCGCTACCCGGTACCGGCGGCCTCCGGTGAGGGCCCCGACGAGTGGAAGTCGTTGACCTGGGCGCAGGCCGCCGAGCGGGTCTACGCCATCGCGGCCGGTCTGATCGAACTGGGCGTGGAGCCCGAGCAGCGCGTCGCCCTCGCCTCCGCCACCCGCGTCGAGTGGATCCTCGTCGACCTGGGCATCCTGTGCGCCGGCGCCGCCACGACCACGGTGTACCCGCAGACCAACGCCGACGAGTCGACGTTCATCCTCGCCGACTCCGGCAGCAGGATCCTGATCGCGGAGGACGCGGCACAGCTGGCCAAGGCACGCGAGAAGCGCGCCGACCTCCCCGAGCTGACGCATGTTGTCGTCATCGACCCGACCGGCGTGGAAACCGGCGGATCCGGAGGGTCTGGCGGGACCGGCGAGGCCGACGACTGGGTGCTGACCCTCGCCGAGCTGGAGCAGCGCGGCGCCGCGTACCTGGAGAAGAACCCGGACCTGATCAAGGAGCGGGTCGGGGCCATCACCAAGGACCAGCTCGCGACGATCATCTACACCTCGGGTACGACCGGCCGCCCCAAGGGTGTGCGGCTCCCGCACGACAACTGGTCGTACCTGGCGAAGGCGATCGCCGCGACCGGCCTGCTCGGCCCCGACGACGTGCAGTACCTGTGGCTCCCGCTCGCGCACGTCTTCGGCAAGGTGCTCACCTCCGGGCACATCGAGATCGGGCACGTCACCGCCGTCGACGGCCGGGTCGACAAGATCATCGAGAATCTGCCGGTCGTGCAGCCGACGTACATGGCGGCCGTCCCGCGCATCTTCGAGAAGGTCTACAACGGTGTCGCGGCCAAGGCGCGGGCCGGTGGCGGCGCCAAGTACAAGATCTTCCAGTGGGCGGCCGAGGTCGCCCGCGAGTACGCGAAGGTCACCCAGGACAACTTCCGCCGCACCGGCACGGCCACCGCGCCCTTCGGTCTCGCCGCCAAGCACAAGGTCGCCGACGCGCTGGTCTACGCGAAGATCCGCGAGGCCTTCGGCGGCAAGCTGCGCGCCTGTGTCTCCGGCTCGGCCGCGCTCGCGCCCGACATCGGCTACTTCTTCGCCGGCGCCGGCATCCACATCCTGGAGGGCTACGGCCTGACCGAGTCCTCCGCGGCCTCCTTCGTGAACCCGGGCGAGGCCTACCGCACCGGCACGGTCGGCAAGCCGCTGCCCGGCACGGAGGTGCGCATCGCGGACGACGGCGAGATCCTGCTGCGCGGCCCCGGCATCATGGAGGGCTACCACGGGCTGCCCGAGAAGACCGCCGAGGTCCTGGAGTCGGACGGCTGGTTCCACACCGGCGACATCGGCGAGCTGTCCCCGGACGGCTATCTGCGCATCACGGACCGCAAGAAGGACCTCATCAAGACGTCCGGCGGCAAGTACATCGCGCCCGCCGAGGTCGAGGGTCAGTTCAAGGCCGTCTGCCCGTACGTCTCCAACATCCTGGTGCACGGCGCCGACCGGAACTTCTGCACCGCCCTCATCGCCCTCGACGAGCCGTCCATCCTGGAGTGGGCCAAGGACAACGACCTCGCGGGCAAGTCCTACGCCGAGGTCGTCGCCGCCCCCGCGACGGTCGCCCTGATCGAGGGCTACGTCAAGGAACTCAACGAGGGCCTCCAGCGCTGGCAGACCATCAAGAAGTTCCGCCTCCTCCCGCGCGACCTCGACATCGAACACGGCGAGATCACCCCGAGCCTCAAGCTCAAGCGCCCGGTGGTGGAACGCGAGTACAAGCACCTGATCGACGAGATGTACGCAGGGTCGCGCGAGGCATGACGATGTGATGGGCCCCCGCGCCCCGAAGGGGCCGCGGGGGCCCATCAGGGGCGCGGGGAACTGCGCGACCAGCCCCCACCGGACGCGCACGAACCCACCACCCAGGGCCTAACGCCGCCGCAGATCTCTCACCAGCTGCCCCATCTCCCGCACCTGATCCCGAAGCCCCCGCACCTCTTCCACCGTGCTCGCAGCCATCCGCGCCTCAACCTCCTTGAGCCGCGACGCCAGTTCGTCGAACTGGCCCTGCTCACGCGCCAGCATCCGCTCCAACAACTGGTTCTTCCGGTGCAGTTCGAGAAAGACGGTCACCTTCGCCCGCAGCACCCACGGATCGAAGGGCTTGGTCAGATAGTCGGCGGCGCCCGTGGCGTAGCCCCGAAACGCGTACCCCGCGTCCGAATCCGTACCGGTCAGGAAGATGATCGGCACGTCCTTGGTCTGGTCGAGCCGTTTGATGTTGGCCGCGGTCTCGAACCCGTCCATGCCCGGCATCCGGATGTCGAGGAGGACCACCGCGAAGCGCTGCCGCAGCAGCGCCTTCATCGCCTCCTCGCCCGAACGCGCGCGCACCAGCGGCTCGTTGAGGGACCCCAGGACGGCCTCCAGCGCGACCAGGTTGTCCTCCATGTCGTCGACCAGGAGGATGGCGGCACTCTCTTCGGTCGTTGCCTCAGCGCTCATGATGACTGTGCCTCACTCAGTCGTCGGCGGTGCAGCCGTCTCTCCTGGCGTACCCGCATCCGCCCCCGCGATGTCCGCACCCTCGGGATCCAGCAGACCGCAGACCACGGTCAGCAACTGGTCGACATCCACCGGCTTCGGTACGTAGTCGTTGGCGCCCCGCGCGATGGACTTCTCCCGGTCGCCCGGCATCGCCTTGGCGGTGAGCGCGACGATGGGCAGCCCGGTCCAGCGCGGGGCGCGGCGGATGGCGGCGATGGTCTCGTAGCCGTCCATCTCCGGCATCATGATGTCCATCAGCACGAGTTCGACGTCGGGATTGCGCTCCAGGGTCTCGATGCCCTCGCGGCCGTTCTCCGCGTAGAGCACCGGCATCCCGACCCGGCCCAGCACATGGGTGAGCGCGAAGACGTTGCGGATGTCGTCGTCCACGATCAACACCCGCCGCCCCGGCAGCACTTGGCCCGCCCGCCCGGCCTTCCACGCCTCCAGTTTGGTGGGCGTCGGCCAGGAGTCGTCCACCTCGTACCCGGTGAACGGCTCGGAGGACAACTCCTCGGACAGCGAGGGCGGTTCCCGGTCCTCGGCGGCCTGCGAAAGCCCCGAGGTCCCCGAAGGCTCCGAGGCCAGCAAGGTCCGCCCCACCTGCCCGGCCTGCCCCGCCTCCGCGCCCCGTCCGGTCGCCGCGTGCCCCGGGCTGGCCACAGGGACGTACAACGTGAACGTCGAACCGCTCCCGGGCTCGCTCTCCGCGACGATACGGCCGCCGAGCAGCCCGGCGATCTCGCGGCTGATCGACAACCCCAGCCCCGTACCCCCGTACTTGCGGTTGGTCGTGCCGTCGGCCTGCTGGAACGCCTCGAAGATCACCGGGAGTTTCTCGGTGGCGATCCCGATACCGGTGTCGGAGACGGCGAACACGATGACCTCGTCGCTGTCCGTGGAGTAGAGGTGCTCGGGGTCCTTGACCCGGTTGACGCGGAGTTCGACCCGGCCCTTCGCGGTGAACTTGATCGCGTTGGACAGCAGGTTGCGCAGGATCTGCTGGAGCCGCTGCTCGTCCGACCACATCTCGCGCGGCACGTCCTCGCCCACCGACACCTCGAAGGAGAGCCCCCGGTCCAGGGTGAGCGGGCGGAACGTGGCGTGGACGTAGTCGAGGAGCTTGATGAGCGGAAGCCGCTTCGGGCGTACGTCCATCCGGCCGGCCTCGATCTTCGAAAGGTCGAGGATGTCGTTGATGAGCTGGAGCAGATCCGAGCCGGAGCGGTGGATCGTGGTCGCGAACTGCACTTCCTGGTCGGTGAGATGACCGTCCGGGTTGTCGGAGAGCAGCCGCGCCAGGATCAGCAGCGAGTTCAGCGGGGTGCGCAGCTCGTGGCTCATGTTCGCCAGGAACTCCGACTTGTACTGGGAGCTGGTCGCCAACAGCGCCGCCTTCTCCTCCAGTTCGGCGTTCGAGCGCTGCAACTCGGCCTGCTGCTTCTGGAGTTCGTCCGAACGTTCCTGCAACTGGATCGCGAGCCGCTGGGACTCGCCCAGCAGGGACTCGGTGCGGGAGTTGGCGATGATGGTGTTGATCGCGACGCCGATGGTGTTCACGAACTGGTCGAAGAACGCGAGGTGGACGTCGGAGAAGCGGGAGAAGGAGGCCAGTTCGATGACGCCGAGGAGCTTGTCCTCGAAGATGATCGGGATGATGACCACGCTCGCCGGTGCGGCTTCCCCGAGCCCGCTGTTGATCTTGATGTAGTCCGGCGGGGCCTCCTCCACCAGGATCCGCTTCTTCTCCCGCGCCGCCTGCCGCACCAGACCGTGCACCGGCATCCCGCCCGTGTCCACGGTCGCCCCCTGCGCCGACCCGTACCCGGCGATGAAGGCAAGTCCCTTGGCGGGGATGGCCGTTCGCAGGCTGTCCTCGTCCGGGTCGGCCAGGAAGAACGCCCCGTACTGCGCGTTCACCAGCGGCGTCAGCTCGCGCAGGATCAGGTCGGCGACCTCCATCAGGTCCCGGTGCCCCTGCATCAGCGCGGCGAGCCGGGCCAGGTTGGACTCCAGCCAGTCCTTCGCGCGGGTCGTCTCGCGGAGGTTGGCCACCATCAGGTTGATGTTGTTCTTCAGCTCGGTGACCTCGCCCTGGGTCTCCACCGTGATCGAGCGGGACATGTCGCCCTGCGCCACCGCCGAGGCCACCTCGGCGATCGCGCGGACCTGCGTGGTGAGGTTCAGCGCGAGTTCGTTCACGTTGGTCGTCAGACGCTTCCAGGTGCCGTAGACGCCCTCCACCCGTGCCTGGCCGCCGAGTTGGCCCTCGGAGCCGACCTCGCGCGCCACCCGGGTGACCTCGGAGGAGAAGGAGGAGAGGGTGTCGACCATCGTGTTGATGGTGGTCTTCAGCTCCAGGATCTCGCCGCGCGCGTCCACGTCGATCTTCTTCGACAGGTCGCCCTGTGCCACCGCGGTCGCGACCTGGGCGATGTTCCGTACCTGTGAAGTCAGGTTGTCGGCCATGTAGTTGACGTTGTCGGTCAGGTCCGCCCAGACCCCGGAGACGCCCAACACCTGGGCCCGGCCGCCCAGTCGGCCGTCGGTGCCGACCTCGCGGGCCACCCGGGTCACCTCGTCGGCGAAGGCGCGCAGTTGTTCCACCATCGTGTTGACGGTGTCCTTCAGTTCGAGGATCTCGCCGCGCGCGTCGACGGTGATCTTCTTCGAGAGGTCGCCGTTGGCGACGGCCGTCGTCACCTGGGCGATGTTGCGGACCTGCGAAGTCAGGTTCAGGGCCATGAAGTTGACGTTGTCCGTCAGGTCCTTCCAGACCCCGCTGACGCCCCGCACCTGCGCCTGCCCGCCGAGGTTGCCCTCCGTGCCGACCTCCCGCGCCACGCGCGTCACCTCGTCCGCGAAGGCGGAGAGCTGGTCCACCATCGTGTTGATCGTGGACTTCAGCTCCAGGATCTCGCCCTTGGCCTCCACCGTGATCTTCTTGCCGAGGTCGCCCTGCGCGACGGCGGTGGACACCAGCGCGATGTTCCGTACCTGTGAAGTCAGGTTGTCCGCCATGAAGTTGACGTTGTCGGTGAGGTCCTTCCAGACCCCGGACACGCCCCGCACCTGGGCGCGCCCGCCGAGGTTCCCCTCGGTGCCGACCTCGCGGGCGACGCGGGTCACCTCGTCGGCGAACGCGGAGAGTTGGTCGACCATCGTGTTGATGGTCGACTTCAGTTCGAGGATCTCGCCCTGCGCGTCCACGGTGATCTTCTGCGAGAGGTCGCCGTTGGCGACGGCGGTCGTCACCTGGGCGATGTTGCGGACCTGCGAAGTCAGGTTCGACGCCATGAAGTTGACGTTGTCGGTCAGGTCCTTCCAGACCCCGCTGACGCCCCGCACCTGCGCCCGCCCGCCCAACTGGCCCTCGGTGCCCACCTCGCGGGCGACGCGGGTCACCTCGTCGGCGAACGCGGAGAGCTGGTCGACCATCGTGTTCACGGTGAGCTTCAGTTCGAGCAGCTCACCGGTCGCCTCGACGGTGACCGTACGGGTCAGGTCACCGCGCGCCACCGCCGTCGTCACCAGGGCGATGTCCCGCACCTGCGCGGTCAGCCGGGACGCCATGGTGTTGACCGCCTCGGTCACGTCCCGCCAACTGCCCGACAGCCGCGTCACCTTGGCCCGGCCGCCGAGCCTGCCCTCGGTGCCGACCTCGCGGGCCACCCGGGTCACCTCGCCGGTGAACAGGGAGAGCTGGTCCACCATCCTGTTCACGGCCCGGCCCAGATGCCGTAGATCACCGCGCAACTGCCTGCTGCCGTCGTGCAGATCGACCCGCTGGGTCAGATCGCCGCCCGCGACCGCGTCCAGGACCCGGGTCGCGTTGGCGGCCGGGGCCACCAGGGCGTCGAGGAGTTGGTTGACATCGTTGACGCGGGAGGTCCAGCCGCCCTGGCCGGGGCTGGCCGAGAGGCGTTCGTCGAGGCGGCCGTGGCGCACCAGTTCCCGTTTGACGCGCTGGGTCTCCGCGTTGAAGTGGGTGCTGCGGTCCATGATCTGGTTGAAGACGGCGGTCAGTTCGGCCACTATGCCGTGACCTGTCTCCGGTGCCTTCGTGAAGTCGCCGTCCCGTGCCGCGGTCATCACGGCGAGCAGGGGACGGAGATCCGATGGTCGAATCCAGTCGTCCACGACGGATTCGTGTCCGTCTTCGAGCACACGCGTAGCACTGTTCTCACTCATGGTGGCCCACTTCGGTGACTCGGCGCTTATGGCCGCGGTCAGTCTGTCACTCTGTCCGCATCGACCGAGGTGTATTCGTCCGATCTGCTCGGGGAGCTGTCCATGGGGGCCATACCGACGCAACGGGAGACCACTTCGCGTGCTCCCGGCGCGCCCGCGCACCACGGCGCGGACCGACGTACGACGGTGCGCGCCACGCTGTCCGGAAGCTCCCTGGCGCCCGGTTCCGCCCGCGGTCTGGTGCGGGCCGCGCTCCACGAGTGGGCCGAACTCGGCCTGCCCGGAACCGAGTTCCTCACCGACCGGCTCGCCGACGACACGATGGTCGTCGTCAGCGAACTCGTCACCAACGCCGTCGTGCACGCGGGCACGGACGTGGAGCTGGTGTGCCGGCTGGAGGAGACGGACTCGATCGTCGTCGAGGTCGCCGACCACCACCCCTCCCGCGCCCCGCGCGACAACAACACCGAACCGGCTTACGAGACACCGGAGTTCGGGCGCGGCCTACGGCTCGTCTCCACCCTCGCCGAGGCCTGGGGCGTCACCTACCGCACCGGCACCAAGACCGTCTGGGCCCGGCTGTCCGCCCAAGGCACCCTGGCCGTCGAGGAGTTGGGGCCGTACGCCGTGGAACGCGGCCTGCGCGTCGCCGAGATCCTCGCCCCCGAACCCCAGCGCGCCGAACGCGACCGGGACTGGCTGGGCCGCGGCGCCCTCTCCTTCCTCGCCGAGGCCTCCGACCTTCTCGCCGGACAGCTCGACGAGGACCTCGTCGCCGCGCTCGCCGGACAGCTGATCGTGCCGAGGCTCGCCGACTGGTGCGCCGTATGGCTGGAGGACGAGGCGCTGGGCCGATGGGGGTCCCCCCGGTCGAGCGGAGCCGAGAGTGGGGGAGGCTGGAGCGAGGACGCCGGGGCCGGCGCCGGGCCGCGTCTCGCCCGCGTCTGGCACGGCAGCGAGAACCGCATCGAGGAGCTGCGCGAGGCCCTGGAGAAGGACCCGCCCCGCCCGCCGGACTCGCTGCGGCCCGTGTCCTACCCCTGGCCCGCCGACGCCCTCGGCCCGCACGGCACCTACGGCGCGGCCCTGGCGTACCGGCTGATCGCGGGCGGCCGGCCGCTGGGCACGCTGGTCATCGGACGGTCAGGGCTGCCGTGCTTCCCCGACGAGGTCACCGGCCTGGTCGAGGACCTCAGCCGCCGGGTCGCGCTCGCGATCGGCGCGGCCCGCCAGTACGCCCGCCAGGCCACCATCAGCCGCGTCCTCCAGCGCGGCCTGCTGCCCGGCGCGGTCGCCGAGATCCCCGGCGTGCACAGCGCCCTCGTCTACGAACCGTGCGACAAGGGCGGCCCCAGCGGCGACTTCTACGACCTGTTCCCGGCCGGCGACGGCCGCTGGTGCTTCGCCCTCGGCGACGTCCAGGGCAAGGGCCCCGAGGCCGCCGTGTTCATCGGCCTCGCCCGCCCCTGGCTGCGCCTCCTCGCCCGCGAGGGCTATCGCGTCGCCGACGTCCTCGACCGCCTCAACCAGCTCCTCCTCGACGACGCCACCGAGGCCGCCGAAGCGGCGGCCCACGCCCTGGTGGCCGCTCGCGGCATGCCGGGCCCGGTCGGCGACGGCCCCCGCTTCCTCTCCCTCCTCTACGGCGAGCTCGTCCCCTTCGACGGTGGCGTCCGCTGCACCCTCGCCTCCGCCGGACACCCGCTGCCACTGCTCCTCGGCCCGGACGGCAGCGTCGCTACGGCAGCCCGCCCGCAGACCC
Source organism: Streptomyces sp. NPDC101776 (assembly GCF_044766845.1). Taxonomy (NCBI): domain Bacteria; kingdom Bacillati; phylum Actinomycetota; class Actinomycetes; order Kitasatosporales; family Streptomycetaceae; genus Streptomyces; species Streptomyces sp. NPDC101776. The sequence goes on from NZ_JBIWMV010000002.1 coordinate 377,069, forward strand.
TCCTCGGCGTCGTCGAGGACGCCACCTACACCAGCGAGACCTTCGAACTCCGGCCCGGCGACAGCCTGTTGTGCGTCACGGACGGCGTGACCGAGCGGCGCTCCGGCTCCGTCCAGTTCGACGACGGCGACGGGCTCGCGACCGCGCTCGCCGGGTGCGCGGGGCTGAACGCCGAGCTGATCGCGGAGCGGATCAAACGGCTGGTGCACGAGTTCGGCGGCCGTCCGCCGGAGGACGACATGGCGCTGCTGGTGCTCCAGGCGGAGTAGTCCGCCCGCGTGCGGGACAATGGAGGACATGCCTTCCGCACTCCCCGACGGCGATCCCGTCCCCGACGACGGTGCCCTGCCCGCGCAGGCGCTCGCCGGATCCGCAGACCGCCCCCTCGGGTTCTATCTGCACGTCCCGTACTGCGCGACCCGCTGCGGCTACTGCGACTTCAACACCTACACGGCGACCGAGCTGCGCGGCACGGGCGGAGTGCTGGCCTCCCGCGACAACTACGCGGACACCCTGATCGACGAGGTCCGCCTGGCCCGCAAGGTCCTCGGCGACGACCCGCGCCCGGTCCGCACGGTCTTCGTCGGCGGCGGCACCCCCACGCTGCTGGCGGCGGGCGATCTCGTACGGATGCTGGGCGCGATCAGGGACGAGTTCGGCCTCGCCCCGGACGCGGAGATCACCACGGAGGCGAACCCGGAGTCGGTGGACCCCGCCTACCTCGCGGCCCTCCGCGACGGCGGCTTCAACCGCGTCTCCTTCGGCATGCAGAGCGCGAAACAGCACGTACTGAAAGTGCTGGACCGCACCCACACCCCCGGCCGCCCCGAGGCCTGCGTCGCGGAGGCCCGCGCGGCCGGCTTCGACCACGTCAACCTCGACCTGATCTACGGCACCCCGGGCGAGAGCGACGACGACTGGCGCGCCTCCCTCGACTCGGCCCTCGGCGCGGGCCCCGACCACATCAGCGCGTACGCCCTGATCGTCGAGGAGGGCACCCAGCTCGCCCGCCGGATCCGCCGCGGCGAGGTCCCGATGACGGACGACGACGTGCACGCCGACCGCTATCTGATCGCCGACGAGGTGATGTCGGCGGCGGGCTTCGACTGGTACGAGGTCTCGAACTGGGCGACGTCGAATTCCGGCCGTTGTCTCCACAACGAGCTCTACTGGCGCGGCGCCGACTGGTGGGGCGCGGGCCCCGGAGCGCACTCGCACGTCGGCGGCGTCCGCTGGTGGAACGTGAAGCACCCGGGCGCGTACGCGGGGGCCCTCGCCGCCGGCCGCTCCCCGGGCGCGGGCCGGGAGATCCTCACGGAGGAGGACCGCCGGGTGGAGCGGATTCTGCTGGAGCTACGACTTCGGGAGGGGGCGCCGTTGGACCTGCTCCGGCCGGAGGGGCTCGCGGCTTCGCGCCGGGCGCTGGGGGAGGGGCTGCTGGAGGCGGGGCCGTACGAGGAGGGGAGCGCCGTGCTCACACTGCGGGGGCGGTTGCTGGCGGACGCGGTGGTGCGGGACCTGGTGGACTGATCGCTCGGGGGACTGAACCGGGGCAGGAGGCGGATTCGGTTACGGGGGAGATCGTGCTGACGGTCGGCCCTGACCTGGTGCACAACGCGATCGTTGCGACGGTTCAGGACCAGATTCCCAGGACGGGCTGGAGACGGCTTCAGACGCAGCGAGTGGCGATCCCAGAAGAGCCGAACGAGCCGCAGCCGGACCTTGTGGTGATCGAACGCGGTACCGGCCCCGATCGCCGAAGACTGATGCCCGCCGGGGCCGCCACACTGCTGGTCGAGGTCGTCTCCACCAGCAGCGTCCATCGCGACTACAGCGTCAAGTGCTCGATCTACGCCGCGGCCGAAGTGCCCGGGTACTTGATCATCGATCCGGTCATGGCCCAGTGCGTCCTGCTCACCGAGCCGACGGGCACGGGCGAGGACGCGGACTACCGCACACCGTTGGAGCCCATCTGCATGGAACTGGACACCAGCGAATTCGCCGCCTACGAGAACGTCACGCCTCACCGCTACCCGTGACGAAGTCGATCAACTCCTCCACCCGCCCCAGCAGTTCCGGCTCCAGATCCTTGTACGACGTCACCTTGGCGAGAATCGCCTGCCACACCGCACCGGTGTTTTCCGGCCAACCCAGCGCCCGGCACACCCCCGTCTTCCAGTCCTGCCCGTGCGGGACCCGGGGCCACGCGGCGATGCCCACGGAGGACGGTTTCACGGCCTCCCAGATGTCGATGTAGGGGTGGCCGACGACGAGCGCGTGCTCGCTGGTGACGGCCTGGGCGATGCGCCACTCCTTGGTGCCGGGGAGCAAATGGTCCACCAGGATGCCGAGGCGGGCGTCCGGCCCCGGGGCGAACTCGTCGACGATGGAGGGCAGATCGTCGACGCCCTCCAGGTACTCGACCACCACGCCCTCGATACGCAGGTCGTCACCCCACACCCGCTCGACGAGCTCGGCGTCGTGCCGCCCCTCGACGTAGATCCGCCCGGCACGGGCCACGCGCGCGCGTGCGCCGGGGACGGCGACCGAACCGGACGCCGTACGCGTGGGCCGCAGCGGACTCGACACCGGCTTCACCAGGGTCACCACGCGGCCCTCCAGGAGGAAGCCGCGCGGCTCCAGGGGGAACACCCGGTGCTTGCCGAAGCGGTCCTCCAGGGTGACCGTGCCGGCCTCGCAGCGGATCACCGCGCCGCAGAAACCGGTGCCGGGCTCCTCGACCACCAGGCCCGCCTCCGCGGCGACCTCGGGGACGGGCTTCGGCTTCTTCCACGGCGGGGTCAGATCGGCGGAGTACTGGCGCATTCGGATGACGATAGGAGAACCGGCCCGCCCGGTTTCACGACACGCCGAAACGGGTTGCCAACGCGTCCCGTTGGGCCCGCACGAACCCCGAGTCCACCACCGCTCCGTGACCGGGCACGTACAGCGCGTCCTCACCGCCGAGGGAGAGGAGCCGGTCGAGCGCGGCCGGCCAGTGCGCCGGTACGGCGTCGGGGCCCGCCTGGGGTTCGCCGGACTCCTCGACCAGGTCGCCGCAGAAGACGACCGGCGGGTCGCCCGGCACCACGAGCGCGAGATCGTGGGCGGTGTGCCCGCGCGTCGCCACGAGCTGTACCTCCGGGCCGCCGTCCAGGTCGAGCACCGCGGTGCCCCACACGTGTTCACGGGGGCACACGAGGAGGTCCGCCGCGTTCTCCGCCGCCCGCGGATCCAGCCCGTTGCGCACCGCGTCGGCCCGCAACTCCTCACCGCCGTGCTCGAACACCTCGCTCAGGCCCCCGGCCACGAGAACCGTCGCCCCGGCAAAGACCGCCGCCCCGAAGACATGGTCGAAATGGGCGTGGGTGAGCGCGAGATGGGTCACACGGCGCCCGGCGATCGCCTGCGCCGCCGTACGCAACCGCGCGCCCTCCGCCACACTCGATCCGGCGTCGATCATGAGCGCGGAGCCGCCCCCGACGACCAGCCCCACCGTGCAGTCCCAGCCAGGCAGCCGGCACCGCCCCACCCCGGCGGCCAGCCGCTCCCACCCCGCCTCTTCCCAAGTCACCGTCATACGGCGACGCTAACGGTGAGGGGACCAGGGATTGACATCGGTAGGACCGGCCTTGCCCGGGGTGTACCCCACGGCCGTACACTGGGCCGGGGAACGCTGGCACTCACGCGCACAGAGTGCCAGGAAAGGGCAGCCCGGCAACAAAACGGCGACCAGAACTGGAGGTGTGCGCGATGCTCAGCGAACGCAGGCTTCAGGTACTGCGCGCCATTGTCCAGGACTACGTCGGCACCGAGGAGCCGGTCGGGTCCAAGGCGCTCACCGAGCGGCACAGCCTCGGCGTCTCCCCGGCGACGGTGCGCAACGACATGGCGGCCCTGGAGGACGAGGGCTACATCGCCCAGCCGCACACCAGCGCCGGGCGCATTCCGACGGACAAGGGCTATCGCCTCTTCGTGGACAAGCTGGCCGGCGTCAAGCCGATGACCGGCCCCGAGCGCAAGGCGATCCAGAACTTCCTGGACGGCGCGGTCGACCTCGACGACGTCGTGGGCCGTACGGTCCGGCTGCTCGCGCAGCTCACCCGGCAGGTCGCCGTCGTGCAGTACCCCTCGCTGACCCGCTCGACCGTCCGGCACGTGGAGCTGCTGTCGCTGGCCCCCGCGCGCGTGATGCTCGTGCTGATCACGGACACCGGGCGGGTCGAGCAGCGCATGGTGGACTGCCCGGCGCCCTTCGGGGAGTCCTCGCTCGCGGATCTACGCGCGCGGCTCAACAGCCGGATCGCGGCCCGCCGCTTCGCGGACGTGCCGCAGCTCGTGCAGGACCTGCCGGACGCCTTCGAGAACGAGGACCGCGGCACGGTCGCGACGGTGCTCTCCACCCTCCTGGAGACCCTCGTCGAGGAGACCGAGGAGCGGCTGATGATCGGTGGCACCGCCAATCTCACCCGCTTCGGACATGACTTTCCCCTCACCATCCGCCCCATCCTGGAAGCCCTGGAGGAGCAGGTCGTCCTCCTCAAGTTGCTTGGTGAGGCGGGGGATTCGGGCATGACCGTACGGATCGGTCACGAGAACGCCTACGAGGGACTCAACTCCACTTCCGTGGTCTCGGTCGGCTACGGTTCGGGCGGCGAGGCAGTCGCCAAGCTCGGCGTGGTCGGACCGACCCGCATGGATTACCCGGGAACGATGGGAGCGGTACGCGCAGTGGCACGGTACGTCGGACAGATCCTGGCGGAGTCCTAAGTGGCCACGGACTACTACGCCGTTCTCGGCGTGCGTCGCGACGCGTCGCAGGATGAGATCAAGAAGGCCTTCCGCCGGCTCGCGCGCGAGCTGCACCCGGACGTGAATCCGGACCCGAAGACCCAGGAGCGGTTCAAGGAGATCAACGCCGCCTACGAGGTGCTCTCGGACCCGCAGAAGAAGCAGGTCTACGACCTCGGCGGCGACCCCCTCTCGCAGGCGGGCGGCGCGGGCGCGGGCTTCGGCGCGGGCGGCTTCGGGAACTTCTCGGACATCATGGACGCCTTCTTCGGTACGGCGTCGCAGCGCGGACCGCGCTCGCGCACCCGCCGGGGCCAGGACGCCATGATCCGGCTGGAGATCGAGCTGGACGAGGCGGCCTTCGGCACCACGAAGGACATCCAGGTCGACACGGCCGTCGTCTGCAACACCTGCAACGGCGAGGGCGCCGCCCCCGGCACCTCCGCGCAGACCTGTGACATGTGTCGCGGTCGCGGTGAGGTCTCGCAGGTGACCCGGTCCTTCCTGGGCCAGGTCATGACCTCCCGCCCCTGCCCGCAGTGCCAGGGCTTCGGCACGGTCGTGCCGACGCCGTGCCCGGAGTGCGCCGGTGACGGCCGCGTCCGCTCGCGGCGCACGCTCACGGTCAAGATCCCGGCGGGTGTGGACAACGGCACCCGGATCCAGCTCGCGGGCGAGGGCGAGGTCGGCCCCGGCGGCGGCCCCGCCGGTGACCTGTACGTCGAGATCCACGAGCTGCCGCACGCGATGTTCCAGCGCCGCGGCGACGACCTGCACTGCACGGTCACGCTCCCGATGACGGCGGCGTCCCTGGGTACGAAGGTGCCGTTGGAGACGCTGGACGGCATGGAGGAGGTCGACATCCGCCCGGGCACCCAGTCCGGCCAGTCGATCCCGCTGCACACCAGAGGCATCACACATCTGCGCGGCGGCGGCCGGGGCGACCTCATCGTGCACGTCGAGGTCACCACCCCGACCAAGCTCGACGTGGAACAGGAACGCCTGCTGCGGGAACTGGCGAAACTGCGCGGCGAGGAGCGCCCCATGGGGACGTTCCAGCCTGGGCAGCAGGGCCTGTTCTCCCGGCTGAAGGACGCGTTCAACGGTCGCTGACCCGGCCCTCCGCCCGGGCGGAAAGCGTGCCCCGTACCGGGCATGCACCTGTCCTATGCCGGGCGGAAGGCCGGATTCGGACTTGTTCGGAGGACGTGACAACATGCCGTCATGTCCTCCGCACTGACCGATCTCTTCCCTCATCCGATCGTGCAGGCCCCGATGGCGGGCGGTGTCTCCGTCCCGCGTCTCGCGGCCGCCGTGTCCGAGGCCGGCGGGCTGGGATTCCTCGCCGCCGGGTACAAAACAGCCGACGGCATGTACCAGGAGATCAAGCAACTGCGGAGTCTGACGTCCCGCCCCTTCGGCGTGAACCTCTTCATGCCGCAGCCCGAGTACCCCGAGTACGCGGACAAGGCGGCCGTCGACGTCTACGCCCACCAACTGGCCGGCGAGGCCACCTGGTACGACACCGAACTCGGCGACCCGGACAGCGGCCGCGAGGACGGCTACGACGCCAAGCTGTCCGTCCTGCGCGACAACCCGGTGTCCTTCGCCTCCTTCCACTTCGGCGTCCCGACCCCCGAGGTGCTGGACTCGCTGCGCCGGGCCGGCACCTTCACCCTCGTCACCGTCACCACCGTCGAGGAGGCCCTCGCCGTGGAGCGGGCCGGTGCCGACGCGGTGATCGCGCAGGGCGTCGAGGCCGGCGGCCACCAGGGCACCCACCGCGACCTCCCGGAGAACGACGGCGCCGGCATAGGCCTGCTCTCCCTCGTCGCCCAGATCCGCGAGACCGTGAGCCTCCCGATCGTCGCCGCCGGCGGTCTGATGCGCGGCAGCCAGATCGCCGCCGCCCTCGCCGCGGGCGCGAGCGCGGCCCAACTCGGCACGGCGTTCCTCACCACCCCCGAGTCCGGCGCCCACGCCCTGCACAAGCAGGCGCTCACCAACCCCCTGTTCACGCGAACCGAGTTGACCCGCGCCTTCTCCGGCCGCCCGGCCCGCGGCCTGGTCAACCGCTTCATGCGCGAGCACGGCCCCTACGCCCCCGCCGCGTACCCGGAGATCCACCACCTGACCTCCCCGCTCCGCAAGAAGGCCGCCGCGTCCGGCGACCCGCAGGGCATGGCCCTGTGGGCGGGACAGGGCCACCGCATGGCCCGCGAGCTGCCGGCCGGCCAACTGGTCGAGGTCCTGGCCGCCGAACTGGCCGTCGCCCGGACAGCGTTGTCGGCCGGCGGCGAGCTCCGATGACCGCGCCGGTGTTCATCGTCGAGTCCCTGGCGGGCGTGGGCCCCGGCTCCGTCGCCGAGGTGGCCGGACCCGAGGGACGACACGCCGTTTCCGTACGACGGCTGCAGCCCGGCGAGGACGTCGTGCTCACGGACGGACAGGGCCGGGGCGCCGCCGGTGTAGTCGTCAGGGCCGAGGGCAAGGACCGGCTGATCGTCGAACTCCACGCGTTCCCCGCCGAGTCGGAGCCCAGCCCCCGCATCACCGTCGTCCAGGCCCTCCCCAAGGGCGACCGCGGCGAGCTGGCCGTGGAGACGATGACCGAGACCGGTGTCGACGCGATCGTCCCCTGGGCGGCCTCCCGTTGCATCACGCAGTGGAAGGGCGAGCGGGGCCTCAAGGCCCTCGCGAAGTGGCGGGCCACCGCACGCGAGGCCGGCAAGCAGTCCCGCCGGCTGCGCTTCCCGGAGGTCGCGGACGCGGTAACGAGCAAGCAGGTTGCGGCACTTCTGGCCAAAGCCGACTTCGCCGCCGTCCTGCACGAGGACCGAGAGTACGGCAGCGAGCCCCTCGCCACCGCCGAACTCCCCACCGAGGGCGAGATCGTGCTGGTCGTGGGCCCCGAAGGAGGCGTCTCCCCCGAGGAGTTGAGGCTCTTCGAGGACGCGGGGGCGAAGGCCTGCCGGCTCGGGCGTAGCGTGCTGCGTACATCGACGGCCGGGACCGCGGCGACCGCCCTGCTCCTGGGCCGTACCGGACGCTGGTCCTGAACCAGGAGGGATCGCCGTGGAACTCGCCCAAGTACGGCTGCTCGTCACCGACTTCGCCGCCTGCTACCGCTTCTACGCCGAAGTCCTGGGCCTGAAGCCCCAGTCGGGGGCGGCCGAGGGACCGTACGAGAAGTTCTCCCCCTCGATCGGCTCGGCCGGGATCGCGCTCCAGGACCGCGCGATGATGGCCCAAGTCCTGGGCGAACTTGGGGAGTCGGCGACCGGGCACCGCTCGCTCGTGGTGCTGCGGGTCGACGGTCTGGACGGGTACTGCGAGCAGATCACCGCCCGGGGCGCGGAGCTGCTGCACGGGCCCGCGCCGATGACGGACCGGATGCGGGTCGCCCATCTCAAGGACCCCGAGGGCAATGTGGTGGAGCTTCAGGAGTGGCTGCTGCTCCGCGGCTGACGATCGTGCGCCGGTGATTGCGCCCCCGGCGCACGGGTGGCCGTATGCGCTCTTCCTTGTGCGCCGTGACGGTGGCAGGCTGCCGTCCATGGGGGCGTTGAGACAGAACTGGCGTCGGCCGCGCGGCCGACGGGTGGCCGCCGTGGCGGGGCTCGCGGTGGTGACCGTGGGCGGGGCCGTCGCGTGCCAGCCCGGTGACCTCAGCGCGGCGACCGTCGCGTACACCACCGACAAGACGGCGACCGCGGAGCTCAAGCGGGACCATGTGAGCGTGCGCTGGCTGACCTGCACGGGCAACTACGGCAGCGGCAACAAGGCCTACACGCCCGGGAAGACGCCCTCGCCGACCGAGACCACGGTCGTCAGCGTCGACTGCCAGGGACAGACGAACGACAACCGGGACATCACCGTCACCGGCAAGGTCACCCGGGCCGTCGACGGCGCGTGTGTGCGCGGCGACCTGGTCGCCAAGGTCGGCGGCAAGCAGGTGTTCCACGTGACCGGGCTCGGCGACTGCAACGCGGCGACACCGTCGTCCGTGTCCAACCCGAACCCGTCCCTCACCTACGGCCCCGGACCGACCGTCACGGTCACCAAGACGATCTGGTGCAAGGGCGACCCGACCTGCTGGCCCGTCGAGGGCAAGTGATCCAAACCACTGTCGGCGCAGGCCGCCGCTGCATACGCTGATCAGGTGACTCAGCCCTCAGCGTCCGCAGCCCAGGCCAGTCCGCAGGCCTATCTCCGCTTCCCGCACCTGCACGGCGAGTTGGTCGCCTTCACCGCCGAGGATGACGTGTGGCTGGCGTCCCTCGACGGCGGCCGGGCCTGGCGGGTCAGCGCGGAGAACGTGCCGGTGAACCACCCGCGCATCTCGCCCGACGGCACGACCGTCGCCTGGACCTCCACCCGGGACGGCGCCCCCGAGGTACACATCGCCCCGGTCGACGGTGGCCCCGCCAAACGCCTGACGTACTGGGGCAGTTCACGCACCCAGGTACGCGGCTGGACGGCGGACGGCCAGGTCCTCGCGATCAGCACCCACGGCCAGGCGAACCTCCGCCGCAGCTGGGCCCGCGCGATCCCGCTGGACGGCGGACCGGCAACCACCCTCCCGTACGGGCCGGTCGGCGATGCGGCCGTCGGCCCCGACGCCACCGTCCTCCTCTCCGCGCCCATGGGCCGCGAGGCCGCCTGGTGGAAGCGCTACCGGGGCGGCACGGCCGGCAAGCTGTGGATCGACCGCGAGGGCGACGGCGAATTCACGCGCCTGCACGAGGAGTTGGACGGCAACATCGAGTACCCGCTGTGGGCCGGGGAGCGGATCGCGTTCCTCTCCGACCACGAGGGCACCGGCGCGCTCTACTCCTCCCTCGCCGACGGCACCGACCTCCGCCGCCACACCCCCCTTGGGGGCACCTCCCGCTCGAGCGAAGTCGAGAGTGGGGGAGGTTTCTACGCCCGGCACGCGTCCGGCGACGGCACCCGGATCACGTACTCCTCCGCCGGTGAACTCTGGCTCCTGGACGACCTGGACGGCGCCGAACCCCGCCGCCTCGACCTCCGGCTCGGCGGACAGCGCACCGACCAGCAGCCGTTCCCGGTGTCCGCCGCCCGCTGGTTCGGCTCCGCCTCGCCCGACCACACCGCACGCGGCAGCGCGGTCGCCGTCCGCGGCACCGTCCACTGGGTCACCCACCGCTCCGGGCCGGCCCGCGCGCTCGCCGCCACCCCCGGCGTACGGGCCCGGCTGCCCCGCACCTTCCGCGCCGACGGCGAGGAGTGGGTGGTGTGGGTGACGGACGCCGAGGGCGACGACGCCCTGGAGTTCGCCCCCGCCACCGGCCTCGCCCCCGGCGCCACCCCGCGCCGCATCGCCGCCGGACAACTCGGCCGCGTCCTCGCCCTCACGGTGGCCCCCGACGGCAGCCGGGTCGCCGTCGGCTCGCACGACGGCCGCGTCCTCCTCGTCGAGCGCGAGACCGGCGAGGTCCGCGAGGTCGACCGCAGCGAGGACGGCGACGCCTCGGGCCTCTCCTTCTCCCCGGACTCCGCCTGGCTCGCCTGGTCGCACCCCGGCCCGCGCCCACTGCGCCAGCTCAAGCTCGCCAACACCACCGACCTGTCGGTCACCGAGGCGACCCCGCTCCGCTTCCAGGACTACGCCCCCGCCTTCACCCTCGACGGCAAGCACCTGGTCTTCCTCTCCACCCGCTCCTTCGACCCGGTCTACGACGAGCACGTCTTCGACCTCGCCTTCGTGGTCGGCGACCGCCCGCACCTGATCACCCTCGCCGCCACCACCCCGTCCCCCTTCGGACCGCAGCGGCACGGCCGCCCCTTCGAGGCCCCCGACAAGGACGAGACCCCCGACAGCGAGGGCCGCCCGACCACCCGCGTCGACCTCGAAGGCCTCGCCGACCGCATCGTCGCCTTCCCGGTCGAGGCAGGCCGCTACTCCAACCTGCGCGCCGCAAAGGACGGTGTCCTCTGGCTGCGCCACCCCGTGCAGGGAGTCCTCGGCGCCACCCGCGCGACCCCCGAAGACCCCGACCCCAAAACGGAGTTGGAGCGCTACGACCTCGCCCAGCAGCGCATCGAGCACCTCGCCGGGGACGCCGACCACTTCGAGGTCAGCGGCGACGGCAAACGCGTCCTGCTGTGGACGGACCACAAACTGCGGGTCGTCCCCAGCGACCGCCGCGCCTCCTCCTCCGAGGACGACGACAGCGACTCGAACATCAACGTCGACCTGTCCCGCATCCGCCAGACCGTCGACCCGGCCGCCGAGTGGCGGCAGATGTTCGACGAGACCGGCCGTATCATGCGCGACAACTTCTGGCGCGCCGACATGAGCGGCGTCGACTGGGCCGGAGTCCTCGACCGCTACCGCCCGACCCTCGACCGCCTCGCCACCCACGACGACCTCGTCGACCTCCTCTGGGAGGTGCACGGCGAACTCGGCACCTCGCACGCCTACGTCACCCCGCGCGGCGGCCACGGCCACGGCGACCGCCAGGGCCTGCTCGGCGCCGACATCTCCCGTCACGACGACGGCAGTTGGCGCATCGACCGCATCCTGCCCTCCGAGACCTCCGACCCCGCCGCCCGCGCCCCGCTGGCCGCCCCCGGCGTCGCCGTCCGCGCGGGCGACGCGATCCTCGCGGTGGCCGGACAGCCCGTGGACCCGGTCACCGGCCCGGCCCCCCTCCTCATCGGCACGGCGGGCAAGCCCATCGAACTGACCATCTCCCCGGCCGGCGGCGGAGACCCCCGCCACGCGGTCGTCGTCCCCCTCGCGGACGAGGAACCGCTCTACTACCACGCCTGGGTCGCCGACCGCCGCGCCTACGTCCACGAGAAGTCCGGCGGTCGCCTCGGCTACCTCCACGTCCCCGACATGCAGGCACCGGGCTGGGCCCAGATCCACCGAGACCTCCGCGTGGAGGTGGCCCGAGAAGGCCTGGTGGTGGACGTCCGCTACAACCGAGGCGGCCACACCTCCCAGTTGGTGGTAGAAAAACTGGCCCGCCGCATCGTCGGCTGGGACCTCCCACGCGGCATGCGCCCCTACAGCTACCCCGAGGACGCCCCTCGCGGCCCGGTCGTAGCCGTAGCCAACGAGTTCTCCGGCTCCGACGGCGACATCGTCAACGCGGCGATCAAGGCACTGGGCATCGGCCCGGTGGTCGGCACCCGCACCTGGGGCGGCGTGATCGGCATCGACAGCAGGTACCGCTTGGTCGACGGCACACTGATCACCCAGCCCAAGTACGCGTTCTGGCTTGAGGGTTATGGGTGGGGGGTGGAGAACCACGGCGTGGATCCGGACGTAGAGGTGGTGCAGAGGCCTCAGGATTATGCGGCGGGACGGGACGCACAGCTGGACGAGGCAATCAGGCTGGCGCTGGAGGCACTGGAGGCGGCTCCCGCGAAAACACCGCCGGGATTGCCCACCTAGGGGCGCGGGGAACTGCGCGACCAGCCACAACGGCGCAGCACTCAACGACGATACGATGCCCACCGTAAAGCGCCGCTCACCTCCCGGAGGGGATCCCAAATGTCAGGGGAACCACAGGACGACTGCCTGTTCTGCAAGATCGTCGAGGGCCACATCCCGGCGACGATCGTCCGCGAAACAGACACCACCGTCGCGTTCCGGGACATCAACCCCCAGGCCCCCACCCACGTCCTGGTCATCCCCCGCGTCCACTACCCCGACGCCGCCTCCCTGGCCACCGTCGAACCGACCATCGCCGCCGACGTCCTCCGCGAGGCCGGCGAGGTGGCGACAGACGAGAAGCTCGACAGCTACCGCGTCATCTTCAACACGGGCACCGGCGTGGGCCAGACCGTCTTCCACGCCCACGCCCACGTCATGGGCGGCCGCGGCATGCAGTGGCCGCCCGGATAACCAACTCACCATGTCCGTACGCGAATTGGTGATCCTCGGCACCGCCAGCCAGGTCCCCACCCGCCAGCGCAACCACAACGGCTACCTCCTCCGCTGGGACGGCGAGGGCATCCTCTTCGACCCCGGCGAGGGCACCCAGCGCCAGATGCTCCGCGCCGGGGTGGCCGCGCACGACCTCAACCGCATCTGCGTCACGCACTTCCACGGCGACCACTCCCTCGGCCTCGCGGGCGTCATCCAGCGCATCAACCTGGACCGTGTCCCGCACCCGATCACCGCGCACTACCCGAAGTCCGGCCGGCGCTTCTTCGAGCGCCTGCGCTACGCGACCGCGTACCGCGAGACGGTAGGCATCACGGAGTCCCCGGTGTCGGCGGACGGAGTGCTCGCCACCACGGAGAGCTACACCCTGGAGACCCACAAGCTCTCCCACCCCGTCGAGTCCTACGGCTACCGCCTCACCGAACCCGACGGCCGCCGCATGCTCCCCGACCGCCTCGCCGCGCACGGCATCAAGGGCCCGGACGTGGGCCGCATCCAGCGCGAGGGCACGGTCGACGGCGTCTCCCTCGACGAGGTCAGCGAGGTGCGGCACGGCCAGCGTTTCGCCTTCGTCATGGACACCCGCCTCTGCGACGGAGTGCACGCGCTCGCGGAAGGCTGCGACCTGCTGGTGATCGAGTCGACGTTCCTGGACGAGGACGAGCAACTGGCCGTGGACCATGGCCACTTGACCGCGGGACAGGCGGCCCGAGTGGCCCGGGACGCCGGAGTCCGCCACCTCGTCCTCACCCACTTCAGCCAGCGCTACTCCGAGCCGGAGGAGTTCGAGCGGCAGGCGCGGGCCGCGGGCTTCGAGGGGGAGCTGACCGTGGCGCACGATCTACTCAGGGTGCCGGTTCCGAAACGGCGGTAAAACACCCGTACGATACTTCGATGCCCATTCCCAAAGCCGAACTGCACCTGCACATCGAAGGCACCCTGGAGCCCGAGCTGGCCTTCGCCCTCGCGGCCCGCAACGGCGTCGAGCTGCCGTACGCGGACACCGAGGAACTCCGCAAGGCGTACCTCTTCGAGGATCTCCAGTCCTTCCTGAACCTCTACTACGAGCTGATGGCCGTCCTGCGCACCGAGCGGGACTTCGAGGACCTGGCCAACGCCTATCTCGCCCGCGCCGCCGCGCAGGGCGTCCGGCACGCGGAGATCTTCTTCGACCCGCAGGCGCACCTCGCGCGGGGCGTGGACATGGGCACGGTGGTGGAGGGCCTGCGGCGGGCGCTCGGCGACAGCGAGACCAACCACGGCATCTCGACCCGGCTGATCATGTGCTTCCTGCGCGACGAGTCCGCCGACTCGGCCATGCGGACGCTGGACGCGGCGAAGCCGTACCTCCACCGGATCACCGGCATCGGCCTCGACTCGGCCGAGGTCGGCCACCCGCCGGTGAAGTTCCGCGAGGTGTACGAGGCCGCCGCCGCGCTGGGTCTACGACGGGTCGCGCACGCCGGTGAGGAGGGCCCGCCCGCCTACATCACCGAGGCCCTGGACGTGCTCGGCGTCGAGCGCGTCGACCACGGCCTGCGCTGCATGGAGGACGCGGAGCTGGTCGCCCGCCTGGTCCGGGACCGCATCCCGCTGACCCTCTGCCCGCTGTCGAACGTCCGGCTGCGCGCGGTCGACGTCCTGGCCGAGCACCCGCTCCCCGCCATGCTCGACGCGGGCCTGCTCTGCACGGTCAACTCCGACGACCCGGCCTACTTCGGCGGGTACGCCGGCGACAACTTCGACGCGATCCGCGAGGCGCTGCACCTGACCGAGGACCGGCTGCGCGAACTGGCCCGCAACTCCTTCGTCGCGTCCTTCCTGGAGGACGACGAGGAGCGCCGGGCACGGTATCTCGCCGAGGTCGAGGCGTACGTCTTCTAGCCACCTTCGAGTCGCCGCGTCCCCAACTGCCCCGGGAAGTCGGCCGATTGGGGTTGGCCGAAGTCCTTTGCCTTTCCTTGACAAACAACGGAAGATCGTATTTAGGTTTGCCTTACCTAAGTTGATGCGGCCGCTGATCCGGCCGCCGACCGGAAGGCACTCCTCGCCATGAGATCCGTCCTGTCCACCCGTACCGCCGTTCTCGCCGTCGCCGCGTCCGCCGCGCTGACCCTGGGCCTGGCGACCTCGGCCTCCGCCGAGACCTCCACCCGCTCGGTGGTCGACGGAACCACGACCTACAACCTCTCGCTGACCGCGCCGGGCGCGGCGTCGGCGGCGGGCCAGGTCGTCACGGTCACCGGTTCCGGCTACAACACGAGCCAGGGCGTCTACGTCGGCCTGTGCGCGGTCGGCGGCGCGCAGGGCGCGGCCAAGCCGACCCCGTGTCTCGGCGGCCAGGACGAGACCGGCACGACGGGCGCCTCGCACTGGGTGAACGACACCTTCGGCGGCCTGTTCGCCAACAGCTCCAAGTTCGGCACCGGCGGCACCTTCAGCGTGTCGATCTTCGTCAAGGCCACGCTCGACGACGGCCGGGTCTGCGGCGAGGACGTGGACTGCGCGATCGTCACCCGCGCCGACCACTTCGACAGCGAGGACCGCAAGTACGACGTCCACGTCCCGGTCACCTTCCAGTGACGGTAGTCAGACGTCCGGCGGCGCTCCTGGGCGCCGCCGCCCTTGCCGCCGCCTCCGCCCTGGCCCTCGGCGCGTTCGGGACCGGCCCGAGCGCCCAGGCCGTCGCCGGCACCCCGAGGACGGCCCTGAGCAAGGACGGCCAGCGGCTCACGGTCTCCGCCTCCACCGGACTCGACCCGGCCGGCGACACGGTCCACGTCACCGGCGAGGGCTACGACACGGCCAAGGCGATCTACGTCGCCGTCTGCAAGGACAACGGCGACAACCGCATCCCCAGCCCCTGCCTCGGCGGCGCGGACACCGGCGGCACCGGCGGTTCGTCGGCGTGGATCGTGCCCGAGGGCGACCCGTACGCGGGCGGTCTCGCCCAACTCTGGGGCGCGGGCGGCACGTTCGCCGTCGACATCGAGGTCACCGCCAAGGACAGCAGCCTCGACTGCGCCCAGGTCGTCTGCTCGGTCGTCACCCGCGTCGACCACCGCAACACGGGCGACCGGACGCAGGACGTACGCGTCCCCATCGCCTTCGAGGGCCAGGACCCCGGCGACGACGGCGGCGAAGGCGTGGACGTCCCCGCCGGTACCGTCAGCTACGTCCGGGCGGCGGAGTTCACCACGGCGGGCCGCCCCCTGGACATAGTGCTGCACCCCAACTCCGGGAAGCTGTACGTCGGTTCGGACAACATCGTCGACACGGCCGACGTGAGTGAACAGGGCCTCTACGCCCTCGACCCGGCCGGCGGCACACTCCTCAGCCACATCCCGCAGGCCCCCGGCTCCACCGGCGCGCTCGCCGCCCGGGTGGTCCCGCAGATCATCGCCCCGCTCTCCGGCGACGGCGTGGTCTTCCACTACCCCCTGCGGGGCATCGGTACGGCGAAGGACGGCGACACGGCGGCGAAGGGCGTCTGGCTGACCGGCGCCGCGGTCACCGGCGCGGGCCCGGGCACCACCGCGAGCACGGTGCTGGTGGCTCAGGGCCCGACGCTCTCCGAGATCGAGACCGCGACGGGTGTCGTGCGGCGCACCCTCACCCTCGACGGCGGCTCCGAACTGGGCGTCGACACCGCGCACTTGGCCGCCTGGTCCACCGGCCTCTCCGGCGGCGAGCTGCGCCGCATCGACACGACGACCTTCGCCGTCACCGCGACGGCCGAACTCCCGGAAGGCGCCGTCTACTTCGTCGAACCCGACCCGGAGACCGGCAACGTCTGGGTGGGCAGCGGCAGTTCGGTCCTGGTCTACGACAAGGACGCCAAGCTCCTCGCCACGCTGGAGGACGTCGACCGGGCCACCGCCCTGGCCTTCGACACGTCCACCCACCGGGCCTTCGTCCTCCGCGAGGACTACGGAAACGCCGACGCGGGCGCCGACTTCATCGGTTCCCTCCAGGTCTTCGACAGCGCGACCTTCGCCAAGGCGGCCGAGACGCTCGCCCTCCCGGGCAGCCGCGCCAACACGACGGCGGGCGTCGCGGTCACCCCCGGCGGAGCCACCGTCTACGTCACGGACCAGGCCGAGAGCAAGGTCCTCGAACTCGACCGCCGGATGTCCCCGAAGGTCACCCAGGCACCCACCGACCAGTCCGTCGCGCCCGACGGCGAGGTCGCCCTGGTCGCGGCGGCCGACGGCACCCCGCAACCCACGGTGCGCTGGCAGACCAGCCCCGACGACGGCCAGACCTGGTCCCCGATCGAGGGCGCCACGCAGAACGCGTACACCTTCACCGCGAAGACCGCGCAGGACGGCTACCGCTACCGTGCGGAGTTCACCAACTCCGTTGGCACGACGCGCACTTCACCGATCACCCTCACGGTCACCGAGCCCGGTGAGGGGACGGACGGCGGAACGGACGGGGGGACGACGGGCGGAGACCCGTCCGGTGACTCAGGTGGTACGGGTACTACGGGTTCCACGAGCAGTACGGGTACTACGGGTACTACGGGCGGGACAGGCACGTCCGGTTCGACTACGGGCGGTACTACGGGAACGGGAACAACGGGAGCGGGAACAACAGGAGGCACGGGCACCGAAGGGGCATCCACCTCCACCACCGGCAGTCTCGCCGCCACCGGAGCCGCCATCGGCACCGTGGCCGCCCTGGCCGCGCTGCTCACCGGCGCCGGCTGGTACCTGCACCGTCGGGCGGCTCGTGGAGGCACCCGCCCGGTTCAGTAGGTCACGATCACCGTCACGGTCTCCCGGACCCCGGCGCGGCGCCCGCCCGCAGGGGTCCGGCGACGTCGTAGGAACCCTGCGTGGGAACGGCCGGGAGACCCGCCGGGAGGATCTCGACGACCTCCGGTACCGGCCCCGTCGGGATGCCGCCGGACGCGGCGACCACGGCGGCCGGGGTACCGCCGCGCCGTCCACCGGTGTGCAGTGCGACTCCGGTCATCGGTACGGCGATCACGACCAGCCCCACGGCGAGGATCGCGCCCATCGCGGGGAACCCGGCCCGTGCCGACAGCACGCTGCCCGCGAGCGGTCCCGCAGCCGTCCCCAGCGACGAGGCCGAGCCGACCAGAACGGCCCAACGCCCGCGCGGGTCAAGGGAGGCGGCGAGACCGAGGACGTAGGACAGGACGATCGGGTAGAGGGTGTTCCAGGCGATCTCGCCGGTCGCGAACGTCCTCAGGTCGTGCGCGGACGCGCTGAGCACGATGCAGCCCGCGATGAGCGCGGTGCCCGCGCCGATCGGTACCGCGCGCCCCAGCCGGGAGCCGAGCGCGCCCGCGCCGATCACGCCGACGAGCCCGGTGCCGAGCGCGATCGCGAAGACCGCGCCGACGGTGACCTCGGAGAGGTGCGCCTGGGTGATGCCGATGCGGCCGCTGACGCCCCAGAGGGAGTTCTGGGCGAGCGACCAGCACAGCAGGGTGGCGGCGAGGACGAGTCCGGCGCGGCGGTGGGGGAGCCCGGCGGTCTCCACGCGCGCGTGCTCCGTCGTCGCCGTACGCACCGGGAGGCGGCCGGTCAGCGGCCATACGCCGAGTGCGGTCAGCGCGATCGCGGCGAGCGGCTGGCCGTGGCCCGCGCCGAGGTGCGGAACCGTCAGATAGACGGTGCCCGCGAGCGCCGACACGCACAACAGGCCGAGTGTGGAAGCGCGGTGGGGGTCCCGTTCGGCGGCGATCCCGGACGCGGCGACGGTGGTGGCCGTACCCGATCCGAATCCGCCGACGACCGCGCCCGCGACGACCGCCGGGACGGCGTGCGTGAACGCGGCCGAGCCGTAGCCGAGCACGGCGAGGGCGAGCCCGATCCGGGCGAGTGCGCGCGGGCCGACCCGTTCGACCCGCGAGGCGAGCAGAAAGCCCGCCGCGGCCGAACTCAGCAGCAGCGCACTGCCGACCGCACCGGCCTGCGTCGCGGACAGCGGCAGTCCCGCGTCGAGCCGGCCGACGGTGGTGGGTAGCAGGTAGGGGGCGAGGTACCCGGCCGTGAAAAGGGCGACGAGGGGCCAGGGCGTGGTGGTGCTGCGGGCGAACACGGGCGTTCCCAGGGCATGCGAAAGAAGCGGCTCAAAAAGGGGATTGGGCGACGACCGTCGACGGACAGGAACGCGCGGCCAATTTGTATCAAGCACGCGGTTCACGAAAGAAGGGCGGGGGGTGTGATCTGGGGCACGTTCAGTTTGGGGGGTGAGAGGCCGGGTATACGAGCGCCCGATTTCCAGTGCCGGCCAGCAGATTCCGGCCGGTCCACTCACTTCTTGACGCAGGCCGGCAACATCGGCTCGTCCGCTCATTTCAACGCAGGCCGCACATACTCGGCCCGGCCGGCGTTTGAGGACGAGGCCCCTTCAGGGCCGAAGCGGGGGCCCGGGGGCGCAGCCCCCAGAAGGCGCGCCCACTACCGCCAGTGCACAGCCCCACCGGCCCCGGCCGACGCCCCTTCGATCTTCGCCCGGACCTCCCGCATCACGGCAACGATCTCCCTCTCGTGCTCAGCCGTCAGCCTGACAACCGGCACCGAGCAACTGATCGCATCCAGCGGCGGGCTGTCGTAGCGCAGGGCGAAGCCGAAACCGACGATCCCCAGGACACCCTCCTCGCGGTCGATCGAGTAGCCCCGGGCGCGGACGCCCGCGAGGTCGGCGGCCAAGGACTCCCGGTCGGCACGGGTGTTCGGCGTCGCGGCCTCGTACGGCCCGTCGGGCAACTCGGCGTCCGGCCGTTCGGCGAGCAGGGCCTTGCCCAGGGCGCCCACATGGGCCGGGAGCCGCCGCCCCACCCTGCTGATGCTCCGCAGGTACTCGTGCGACTCCCGCGTCGCGAGATACGCGACGTCCCGCCCGTCCAGCCGCCCCAGGTGGATCGTCTCGCCGAGCGCCTGCGACGCCTCGTCGAGATACGGCCGTACGGCCCGCACCCGGGGGTCGGAGTCCAGATAGCTCGTGCCGGTGAGCAGGGCGCGCAGCCCGATGCCGTAGAGCGAGCCGGTGATGTCCGTGCGGACCCAGCCGTGTGCGATCAGGGTCTGGAGGAGGGCGTACATCGAGCTGCGCGGCACCTCCAGCTCGTCGGCGAGTTCCTGGAGGCGCGCGGGACGGTCGCCGCGCGCGGCGAGCAGTTCGAGCAGCTCGACCGTGCGGGCGGCGGACTTCACCTCGCGGACGCCACCGGGCTCTGACATGCGCCGATGGTAGCGAGGGCGGCCGGGACGCGACGGGCCCCATTGACGGTCACGGTTCGCGTATCTAACCTCTGTCTTCATACATGGATAACGTCTACATAGGGAGATGGCGGGGATATGGCCCCAGCGAACGACGAGACGGAGACCACGGAGTCCGTGGTCCGCAGGCTCCGGCACGGGATGGCGGGCGGCGTGCTCTCCTTCCCGCTCACCTCCTTCCATGACGACGGCTCCCTCGACCCCGACGGCTTCCGCACCCATGTCGCCGAGCGGATCGCCACCGCCCCGGGCGCCGTGTTCCCCGCCTGCGGCACCGGCGAGTTCTTCTCGCTCGACGAGGACGAGTACCGCACGGTCGTCACCATCGCGGTGGAGGAGGCGGCCGGCCGCGTGCCCGTCGTCGCCGGAGTCGGCTACGGCTGGGCGCAGGCCGCCCGCTTCGCGCGCATCGCCGAGGAGGCCGGCGCGGACGCGCTCCTCGTCCTGCCGCACTATCTCGTCGCCGCCCCGCAGGACGGCCTGGTCGCCCAGCTCGAACAGCTCGCCGCCCGCACCCGGCTCCCGCTCATCGCCTACCAGCGCGGCCAAGTCGCCTATACGGCAGCCTCGTTGAGGCGCATCGCGAAGATTCCCGGCGTCATCGGCCTCAAGGACGGGCACAGCGACCTCGACCGCCTGCAACGCCTCACGCTCGCCGCCCCCGAGGGCTTCCTCTTCTTCAACGGCGCCTCGACCGCCGAGATCCAGGCCCGCGCCTATGCCACCGTCGGCGTCCCCGCCTACTCCTCCGCCGTCCACGCCTTCGCCCCCGAGATCGCGAACGCCTTCTTCAACGCCCTGCGCGACGGGGACGACAAGACGGACTTCAAGGCGGACGACAAGACGATCGAGAAACTGCTGCGCGACTTCTACGTCCCGTTCGTCGAACTCCGCGACCGGGTACCGGGATACGCGGTGTCGCTGGTCAAGTCGGCGGCCCGGCTGCGCGGTTGCCCGGTCGGCCCCGTGCGCGCCCCGCTCACCGACCCCACGGCCGCCGACCTGGCCGACCTCACCGCCCTGCTCGCCACCGGACTCGACCTCGTAGGAGCCGCGCTGTGAACCTCACCATCGCCGACGTCCGCCTGACCCCGATCCTGGTGGCCGACCCCCCGCTGCTGAACACCCAGGGCGTCCACCAGCCGTACACCCCGCGCCTGATCGTCGAGATCGAGACGGCCGACGGGATCACCGGCCTCGGCGAGACCTACGGCGACACCAAGTACCTGGAACTGGCCCGGCCTTACGCGGAGAAACTGATCGGCCGTCAAGTCAGCGACCTGAACGGCCTGTTCACCGTCGCCGACGAGGTCACGGTCGACGCCTCCCGGACCTCCTCGCAGGTCGACGTCGGCGGACTGCGCGGCGTCCAGACCGCCGACAAGCTGCGCCTGTCCGTCGTCTCCGCCTTCGAGGTCGCCTGCCTCGACGCGCTCGGCAAGTCCCTCGCGCTGCCCGTGCACGCGCTGCTCGGCGGCAAGGTGCGGGACGCCGTCGAATACAGCGCGTACCTCTTCTACAAGTGGGCCGACCACCCCGAGGGCGTCGCGAGCGAGAAGGACGACTGGGGCGCCGCGACCGACCCGGCCGGAGTCGTCGAGCAGGCACGGAAGTTCAAGGAGCGCTACGGCTTCACCTCCTTCAAGCTCAAGGGCGGGGTCTTCCCGCCCGACGAAGAGATCGCCGCCGTACGGGCGTTGGCGGCGGCCTTCCCCGACCACCCCCTGCGTCTGGACCCCAACGGCGCCTGGTCCGTGGAGACTTCACTGAAGGTCGCGAAGGAACTGGGCGGTGTCCTCGAATACCTGGAGGACCCCGCCCTCGGCACCCCCGCCATGGCCGAGGTGTCCGCCGGGACCGACGTACCGCTCGCCACCAACATGTGCGTGACGACGTTCGCCGAGATCAAGGAGGCCTTCGCGAAGGACGCCGTACAGGTCGTGCTCTCCGACCACCACTACTGGGGCGGACTGCGCAACACGCAGCAACTGGCCGCCATCTGCCGCACGTTCGGCGTCGGCATCTCCATGCACTCCAACACCCACCTCGGCATCAGCCTCGCCGCGATGACCCACGTCGCCTCGACCGTCCCGAACCTCCACCACGCCTGCGACTCCCACTACCCCTGGCAGTCGGAGGATGTCCTCACCGAACGCCTCACCTTCACCGACGCCAAGGTCACCGTCTCCGACGCCCCCGGCCTCGGCGTCCAACTCGACCGCGCCAAGCTGGAGTTGCTGCACCAGCGCTGGCTCGACGACGACGGTGCGCTGCGCGAGCGCGACGACGCGGCGGCGATGCGGATCACCGACCCGGAGTGGGTGACGCCCTCGATGCCGCGCTGGTAGGGACCGGGTGACCGGATCCGGACGCGCGCGGTGCGGCACGCACCGCAGCGCCCGACAGCCGCCGTAGCGCCCGGACCTGCGGTTGCCCGACACCGGCGTGACGGGCGGTCCCGGTGCGGGAGCCGCCCTCACGCGCGCGTGGTGGTGCACACTGGCCTGATCCGTATCACGTCAGGGAGCGCACCGTGACCGCGTCCAACGCGTCCACCGGAAAGGGACCGTCGTCCCGCAGCGAAGGGCCGTCCTGCGGGGTCGACCCGCTGGAGGGGCTGCGCGCGGCGGACGATCCGCCCTGGGACGTGTACCTCACCGGCACCGTCTTCCTCGACATCATCTTCACCGGGCTCGAATCCGCCCCCGTGCGCGGGACCGAGTCCTGGGCCCGCGGGATGGGGTCGAGCCCCGGCGGGGTCGCCAACATGGCCACCGCGCTGTCCCGCCTCGGCCTGCGCACCTCCCTCGCTGCGGCCTTCGGCGACGACCACTACGGCGAGTACTGCTGGGACGCGCTGGAACAGGGCGAGGGCATCGACCTCTCCGCCTCGCGCAAGGTGCCCGGCTGGCACTCCCCGGTCACCGTGTCGATGGCCTACGAGGGCGAACGCACGATGGTCTCGCACGGCCACGAGCCGCCCCCGGAGGTCGTGTTCGGCCAGGGCGGCGCCCCGGACTGCCCGCCACGCGCGCGTGCCGCCGTCGCCTCCCTCACCCCCGGCAAGCAGGCGCCCTGGGTCGCCCAGGCCGCGAGCGAGGGCACCCGGATCTTCGCCGACGTCGGCTGGGACGACACCGGAGCCTGGGACCTCGCCGGACTCGCCGACCTCGCGCACTGCGAGGCGTTCCTGCCGAACGCCGAGGAGGCCATGCGCTACACCGGCGCCGACTGCCCCCGCGCCGCCGCCCACGCCCTCGCCGAACACGTACCCCTCGCCGTCGTCACCCTCGGCGCGGACGGCGCCTACGCGGTGGACCGGCGTACCGGGGAGTCCGCCGCGGTCCCGGCGATCGCCGTCGAGGCCCTCGACCCCACCGGCGCGGGCGATGTCTTCGTGGCCGGCTTCGTCACCGGCACCCTGGCCGGCTGGCCGCTCGCCGACCGCCTCGCCTTCGCCGGACTCACCGCCGCCCTCTCCGTCCAGGAGTTCGGCGGCTCCCTCTCCGCACCGAGCTGGTCGGAGATCGGCGCCTGGTGGCGCAAGGTGCAGTCGGTCGAGGGCCAGGACCCGACCGCCCTGAGCCGGTACGCGTTCCTGGCGGGACTCGTACCGGAGGAACAGGGCAACGGCAGTCCGTGGCCGCTGCGGCGGGCGGTGCCGACGATCGGGTTCGGCGGGTCGGCGTGACGACGACGTGAGCGGGCGGACACGCGTCACCCGCCCCCGGCGAACCGTTCCTGCTCAGCAGGCTCCCGCGCGCTCCAGCACACCCGTGACCTCTTCCCATACGGCCTCGAAGACCGCCTCGGGCAAGGTGCCGAGCGGAGTGAGCGCCAGGGTCCCGAGGACGCGGCGCGCGTCGGTGTCGTAGGGAACGCTCTCGCTCAGCACGTCGTAACCGTCACGGACCGCGACCCGTAGCACGGGCGTCTCCGCGCCCGCCCCCACCGCCACCGCGACCACGAAGGGGACCTCGCCCCGCAACTGGTCGGACAGCTTGCGATAGCCGCTGGCGATCGGCTCGTCCCAGCGCAGGTTCAGCAGCAGCGGGCGCTTCGCGAGCAGTTCGGCGAGGTCGGTCTCGACGGGACCGTCCGGTTCCAGGACCACCGCGCGGGCGTCCAGCACCAGCGCGGCCGGCAGCAGACACCGCAGCGAACTGCCGACTATGTTCCCGCCGACCGTCGCGGTCCGGCGCACCGCGCCCGTCCCCACACCCTTCGCCGCCCGCCGCAGCACCTCCGGCACCCGCTCGTCGATCTCGTGCAGCAGTACGGCCGCGCCCAGCGTCCCGTCCCCGATCACCTTGGCCTCGGGCAGCGCCCGCAGGGACACCGCCTGCTCCGGGAACCCGTCCCGTTGCCAGGAGGCCCACACCAGCGTCGCCCCGCCGACGGGCACCGCCCCCTCGGTCAGGCACTCCTGCGCTTCGGACACGGACGTGGGCAGACGCACGAACACAGCGGCCGACCTGCTTTCCCTTACGGCCCGGGGGTGGGAGTCACGGCCCACCGGCCGGATCTCCTGCTGACACTTGGCTGACACAGCACATTGTCCGTACAAGCGAGGGGGCGCGAACAGGGCTCACGGCGTCACCCTGTGCGCCCGCCCTGCGCCGGGAACACTCCCCGGCACCCCCCGCGCCACCCCGTATTTCGTGGCCCGACGGTCACCGAAAAGCCCTACGGCGTTGTCAGTGGCCCGGCGTACCCTGGGAATCACCAGGCCGCCCTTGTGGCGGGCGAGTCATATCGAGGAGGACGAGCAAGGCCACAGAGCCGGCCCATGACTCAGACACCCACAGCTCACACCCCCGCGCAGAAGCAGGCGAGAGCAGAGTTCACCGTCCCCGCCCAGCACCCCATGGTGTCCCTCCTGGGATCCGGCGACGCCCTCCTGCGTGTGATCGAGAAGGCCTTCCCGGCGGCCGACATCCACGTCCGGGGCAATGAGATCAGCGCGGCCGGCGACGCCCGCGAAGTGGCCCTCGTCCAGCGCCTGTTCGACGAGATGATGCTGGTGCTCCGCTCGGGGCAGCCGATGACGGAGGACGCAGTGGAACGCTCGATCGCCATGCTCAGGGCGAGCGAGAACGGGGATGGTCCCGCGGAGACACCGGCCGAGGTGCTCACCCAGAACATCCTGTCCTCGCGAGGCCGCACGATCCGCCCCAAGACCCTCAACCAGAAGCGGTACGTCGACGCGATCGACAAGAACACGATCGTCTTCGGCATCGGCCCCGCCGGCACCGGCAAGACCTACCTCGCCATGGCCAAGGCGGTCCAGGCCCTCCAGGCCAAGCAGGTCGACCGCATCATCC
This sequence comes from Streptomyces sp. NPDC101776, assembly GCF_044766845.1. NCBI lineage: Bacteria > Bacillati > Actinomycetota > Actinomycetes > Kitasatosporales > Streptomycetaceae > Streptomyces > Streptomyces sp. NPDC101776. Next base: position 402,367 of record NZ_JBIWMV010000002.1, read on the forward strand.
TGACCCGCCCGGCGGTGGAGGCGGGCGAGCGTCTCGGCTTCCTCCCCGGCACCCTGTACGAGAAGATCGACCCGTACCTGCGCCCGCTCTACGACGCGCTGCACGACATGCTGGACCCGGACTCGATCCCGAAGCTGATGGCGGCGGGGACGATCGAGGTGGCGCCGCTGGCATACATGAGGGGCCGCACCCTCAATAGCGCGTTCATCATCCTGGACGAGGCCCAGAACACGAGCCCCGAGCAGATGAAGATGTTCCTCACCCGGCTCGGCTTCGAGTCGAAGATCGTGATCACCGGTGACGTGACACAGGTCGACCTGCCGAGCGGCACGAAGTCGGGGCTGCGGCAGGTGCAGGACATCCTGGAGGGGCTCGACGACGTGCACTTCTCACGTCTGACGTCGCAGGATGTCGTACGGCACAAGCTGGTCGGCCGTATCGTCGACGCGTACGAGAAGTACGACAGCGAGAACGGTACGGAGAACGGCACCCACAAGGGTGCCCGTGACAAGCGGAAGTAGATCAGCACGACCATGTCGATCGACGTCAACAACGAGTCCGGAACCGAGGTCGACGAGCAGGCGATCCTCGACATCGCCCGCTACGCGCTCGCGCGGATGCGCATCCACCCGCTCTCCGAGCTCTCGGTGATCGTCGTGGACGAGGACGCCATGGAGCAGCTCCACATCCAGTGGATGGACCTGCCCGGGCCGACCGATGTCATGTCCTTCCCGATGGACGAGCTGCGTCCGCCGAGCAAGGACGACGAGGAGCCTCCGCAGGGACTCCTCGGTGACATCGTGCTGTGCCCGGAGGTCGCCGCGAAGCAGGGGGCCGAGGCCGACACGCAGCACACCATGGACGAGGAGCTCCAACTCCTCACCGTCCACGGGGTGTTGCACCTGCTCGGCTACGACCACGAGGAGCCCGACGAGAAGGCCGAGATGTTCGGTCTGCAGGCCGCGATCGTGGACGGCTGGCGCGCGGAGAAGGGCCACACCGGCCCGTCCCCGGCTCCGACGGTCTCCTAAGGCACCGGGGCATCACGTCTCATGAGTCCTCAGATCGTCGTCGGGGCCATCGCCCTTGTCGTTGTCGCCTGGCTCGCCGCCTGCGCGGAGGCGGGCCTCGCGCGCGTCTCCAGCTTCCGCGCCGAGGAGGCCGTACGGTCCGGTCGGCGCGGCAGCGCCAAGCTCGCGCAGGTCGCCGCCGACCCGACCCGCTATCTCAATGTCGCGCTGCTGGTCAGGGTGGTCTGCGAGATGGCCGCCGCCGCGCTGGTCACCTACGAGTGCCTGCACGTGATCCACGGCACCGCGCCCGCGCTGCTCGCCGCGATCGGCGTCATGGTCCTCGTGTCGTACGTCGCGGTGGGGGTCTCCCCGCGCACGATCGGGCGTCAGCATCCGCTCAACACGGCCACGGCGGCGGCGTACGTGCTGCTGCCGCTCGCGCGGATCATGGGTCCGATCCCGTATCTGCTGATCCTCATCGGCAACGCGCTCACGCCCGGAAAGGGCTTCAGGCGCGGCCCGTTCGCGTCCGAGGCCGAGTTGCGGGCGCTGGTGGATCTCGCCGAGAAGGAGTCGCTGATCGAGGACGAGGAGCGCCGGATGGTGCACTCGGTCTTCGAACTCGGCGACACCCTTGTGCGTGAAGTCATGGTCCCCCGCACGGACTTGGTGGTCATCGAGCGCTACAAGACGATCCGTCAGGCCCTCACGCTCGCGCTGCGCTCCGGCTTCTCGCGCATCCCGGTCACGGGTGAGAGCGAGGACGACATCGTCGGGATCGTGTACCTCAAGGACCTGGTCCGCAAGACGCACATCAGCCGGGATGCCGAGTCCGAGCTGGTCTCGACGGCCATGCGGCCCGCGAGCTTCGTGCCGGACACGAAGAACGCCGGTGATCTGCTGCGCGAGATGCAGCAGGAGCGCAATCACGTCGCCGTCGTCATCGACGAGTACGGCGGCACGGCGGGCATCGTCACCATCGAGGACATCCTGGAGGAGATCGTCGGCGAGATCACCGACGAGTACGACCGGGAGCTCCCTCCGGTGGAGGAGCTGGGCGACGACCGCTACCGGGTCACCGCCCGCCTGGACATCGGCGACCTGGGGGAGTTGTACGGCTTCGAGGCGTACGACGACGAGGACGTGGAGACGGTCGGCGGACTGCTCGCGAAGGCGCTGGGCCGTGTCCCCATCGCCGGTGCCTCCTCCGTCGTGGAACTCCCGGACGGCCGCGGACTACGGCTGACGGCGGAGGCCTCGGCCGGGCGGCGGAACAAGATCGTGACGGTGCTGGTGGAGCCGGTGGGGGCGGCCGACCCGGCCGAGGGGGAGGCGAAGCCGGAGTGACACCGCAGGAACTTCGTGCCTTCTGTCTGTCCTTCAACGCCGTGGTGGAGGACTTCCCCTTCAACCCGGACATGTCCGTCTTCAAGGTGCTGGGCAAGCTCTTCGCCGTGACCCGGCTGGACGCCCTCCCGCTCACGGTCAACCTCAAGTGCGACCCGGAGGACGCGATCCGACTCCGCGAGGAGCACGACGGGCTGATCATCCCCGGGTGGCACATGAACAAGCGGCACTGGAACACGGTGACGGTGGACGGGGGACTTTCGGACCGGCTGGTCCGGGAGCTGGTGGAGGACTCGTACGACCTGGTCGTCGCCGGGCTACCGCGCGCCGAGCGGCTCCGCCTCGACCGTCCCTGAACCGGGCCTTGGCGGGGTGAGTGTGCCGGTCCTTCGTATGCTCTGTGCATGACCGAGAGCAGCGCGCTTGATCCTGAGGACCGCAAGATCGTCACCCTGGCCCGTTCGGCTCGGGCCCGTAATGGTGTGCCGGAGGGCGCGGCCGTACGGGATGAGACGGGGCGTACGTATGTCGCCGGGACCGTTGATCTTTCGTCGTTGAAGTTGAGCGCGTTGCGGACGGCTGTGGCGATGGCGGTGGCGTCTGGGGCGAAGTCTCTTGAGGCGGCGGCGGTTGTGACGGGTGCCGACGGCGTTTCGGCGGAGGATCGGGCTGCCGTACGGGATCTGGGTGGGCCGGGGACGCCGGTGCACGTGGCTGCGCCGGACGGGACTGTTCGGCTGACGGTCGCTGCCGGCTGAGGTGGTGCTGGGGGCTCCGCCCCCAGACCCCCGATCGGCCCTGAAGGGGCCTCGTCCTCAAACGCCGGACGGGCTGACATACGCCGACCCTCGTCCGAGAGGCATCCCTGTCCGGAATTGACCCGTCCAGATTTCGCCCTTGCTCTTCCCCCGTCTCCCGCGCATCAATGGAACCGTAAGTTCCGACGGACCGTCAGATTCTGCTCGCGTGGCGCACCGCACCGTGTCCGTGAGTGGGGCTGAGGGGTTTCTCCCGTCCGTCCCCACATGGCATTCCCAGACACGGGAAGGGAACCAGTCCCATGAAAGGCAAGCTGAGAAGCAAGCGAATCGGAACGGGTGCGGCTCTGGTGACGGGGGTCCTCGCGGCCGCCTCGCTGGCGTTCGCGCCCAGTGCGCTCGCCGTCACTCCCCAGACGGCGACGATCACCGCGGACTGCGGCATCTTCGGCGGTGGCGCGGCCACCATCACCGCGACGCAGGACGGTACGGCGGCCACGGTCACCGTCACCTCGTCCATCACCGCGCCGCTGCCCCTGGCGCAGGACTCCATCGCCTCCACCTTCACCTTCGTGAACGCGAGCGGCGGCACGACCGTCTTCAGCGGGACGGCCAACCCGGCCATGGCGACCGGCGACGCCGTCACCGTCGGCCCGCTCGACGGGACCGTGGCCTCCGGTGACAGCCTGGAGGCCTACGGCGGCTCGCTTCAGATGACCATCTTCGGTATCGCCGTGACGTGCACGGCCACCGGAGCGCAGTCGCCGGGTCCGTTCGTGTTCGACTGAGAAGTCACCGGAGAAGTCGACTGAGGAGTCGCCCGACACATCCCCCCACGGGCTCAACTGGGCCGTCAGCTTCCGCTGTTGGCGGAAGCTGACGGCCCATCAGTTAATTTCGGCCTGTGCATTGACTTCTCACGCGTTCCCCACATCAATGCCCCCTGTGGGCGCGGACGAGCCGCTGCGCCCACCGTCCTCAGGAGGGGGCACAGCCATGGCTACGACATCCCGAAGACGCCGATGGGCGTCATTGCTCGGGGTGACCGCGCTCGCGGTCGCCACGGGCGGTGCGCTGGCCTGTCCGGCCGGCGCGTCCACGAACGTGGACTTCGCAACGCACTGCATCCCGCCGGCGATCGCGGGCCTCCCGCCGATCGACGGCACCACGACCGCCGCGATCACGGTGGACAACACCGCGCCGAAGGTCGGCGACACCGTCACCGTGACCTACACGGTGGTCAAGCCCGCCGCCGGCAACCCGACCGCCCTCGCGCTGCCGGCCGACATCATGACGCCCACCGGGAACGTCACCCTCGGCGGTGCCCAGACCGGCAACGTCACGGTGGCCGGACCCAAGAAGAACGACCCGGTGGCCGGCAACGCTCCTTTCCCGTCGTTCTCCATGACCGGCACCTTCACGGTCACCACTCCGGGCGCGATCACCCTCTCGCCCAGCGACTACAACATCCACACCAGCTACATCCTGGAGCTGGACACCCCCTGCACGGTGACGAACCCGCCGGCGCCGGTCTCCGAGACCGTCACCGCGACCGCCACCGTTCCGGTCAACACCCGTGCGATCAGCCTGGGTTCGGCCTCCGGGAACGCCGGTGACAGCGTCGCCGTGACCGGCAGCAACTTCACCCCGGGTGCCAGCGTGACCCTGGCCGGACGGTCCGGCACCGCCCAGACCGCGGACACGGCGACCGTCACGGCCACCAGCGCCGGCACCATCAGCGGCTCGCTGGTCGTCAACGACAAGACGACGACCGGGATCGTGGCGTACGAGGGCAGTGCGTGGAGCACCGACCTGGGCGCCGGTCCCGCCGCCTATGTCGTCAACGACACCACGCCCGTTCCGCCCGGGAGTCAGAAACTGACGACGACCGTCAAGGCGGGCACACTGTCGATGGCACAGGCCGGGGACGCCGTCGGTCTCTCCGCCGTCGACTTCGGCAAGGGCGGTGCCTCCACGGGCGCCCTGAACACGGTGACGGTCCAGGACTTCCGCGGCGGACCCGCGGGCTGGTCCCTGACCGGCAAGGTCACCGACTTCACCGGTCCCGGCGCCAAGATCGATGCCGGGGCGCTGAGTTGGACACCCGCCTGCGCCACCAAGGCGGGCAGCCCGAGTACCTGTGTCGCCGGTTCGGCGGGCACGGTGGGCAGTTCGGGAGCGACGCTCGCGTCGACACCCGACGGCACGGTCACCGGCGGCGAGTTCACCGTCGATGCCGGACTCTCCCTGAACGTACCGGCGTTCACGCCTCCGGGCTCGTACTCCGGCGTTCTGACGCTCACGCTCACCTGACCGTCCGAACTCACCTCCGGTGGCCGGGCGCCCGCACCCGCCCGACCGCCGCACACCACGTCCGTGGGGGTCCGCACCCATGCGAAAGCTGCACGTCCTCCTCCTGAGTCTGTGCTTCGGCGTGCTCGCCGCGCCGTCGTCCCACGCCGCCGACAACGGCAGTTGGTCCGTGTACCCGGCCGCCTCGCAGATCGCCGCGCGGCCGTACTTCTATCTCTCCGCCGATCCCGGCCAGACCATCCAGGACAAGGTGGTCGTCGCCAACAGGACGGCGAAGCCGCTCACCTTCCGGCTGTACGCGGCCGACGCCTACAACACCGCGCGCGACGGCGGGTTCGCCGTGCGGACGGTGAAGGAGGCGATGCACGGGGTGGGCGCGTGGGCGAAGCCCGCGAAGTCCCGGGTCACCGTCCCCGCCCACAAGTCGGTCACCGTGCCGTTCACCCTGCGTGTACCCGAGGGCGCCGAACCGGGCGACCACCCGGGCGCGTTGGTCGCCCTGGACGAGCGCGTCGACAAGGGCGACGGATCGCTCGCGCTCGGTGTGCAGCGGGCCGTCGGTGCCCGTGTCTACCTCCGGGTGAGCGGACCGACGCTCCCCGCGCTCGCCGTCGAGCACGTCCGCGTGTCCCATCACCAGCCGCTGGTACCGGGGTTGGGGGACAGCGACGCGACGATCTCCTACACGCTGCACAACACCGGCAACGTCACCCTCGACCCGAAGGTGAAGCTGAAGGCGCAGGGCCTGTTCGGCCGGACGCTGCTCTCGCGCGGACTGACCCGGATCCCGGCCGAGTTGCTGCCCGGACAGAGCGTGAAGCTCAGCGAGCGGTGGAAGGACGCGCCTCAACTCGACTGGGGGGACGTCACGTTGACCGCCAGCGCGACCGGAACGAAGCAGTCGGCGAGCGCGTCGTTCTTCGCGCTGCCGTGGCTCGCGGCGCTGCTGCTGCTCGCCGTCGGGTTCGCCGGGGGAGTGCTCGCGGTCAGAGCGCGTCGGGGCCGCGTTCGCCCGTCCGTACCCGTACGACCGTCTCGACCGGAATCGACCACACCTTCCCGTCCCCGATCTTCCCCGTCTGCGCGGCCTTGACGATCGCGTCGATCACGGCTTCCGAGTCCGCGTCGTCGACGACGACCTCGATCCGCACCTTCGGGACGAGGTCGACGCGGTACTCGGCGCCCCGGTACACCTCGGTGTGGCCGCGCTGCCGGCCGTAGCCGCTGGCCTCGGTGACGGTCAGGCCGTGCACGCCGAGCTCCTGGAGCGCCGTCTTGACCTCGTCGAGGCGGTACGGCTTGACGATCGCGGTGATGAGCTTCATGGCTGGGACGTGACTTTCTGAAAGGAGGGGACGGACGGGCCGACCGGGGCTCCGTGCCCCAGGACGCCGTGATCGTATGCGGTCTCGGCGTGCACCGTAAGGTCGAGCCCCGTCCGCTCCTCCTCTTCGCTCGCCCGCAGGCCCATCACCTTGTCGAGCAGCTTCCCGATGCCGTACGTCACGAGGAACGCGTACGCCCCTACGGCGACCACGGCCACCAGTTGCTTGCCGAGCTGGGCGAGCCCGCCGCCGTAGAGGAGGCCTTCGGGGCCGCCGGTCATCGAGGTGGCCGCGAAGACGCCGATCAGGAGGGTGCCGATGACGCCGCCGACCAGGTGGACGCCGACGACGTCGAGCGAGTCGTCGTAGTTCAGCCTGAACTTCCAGGCGACCGCGTACGAGCAGACGGCACCGGCGGCGAGGCCGACGACCAGCGCGCCGAGGAGCGAGACCGAGCCGCAGGACGGGGTGATCGCGACCAGACCGGCCACCGCGCCCGAGGCCGCGCCCAGGGTGGTGGGGTGGCCGTCGCGCTTCTGCTCGACGAAGAGCCAGCCGAGCAGGCCGGTGCAGCCCGCGGCGAGGGTGTTGAGGAAGGCCGCGGCGGCGAGGCCGTTGGCGCCGAGCGCGGAGCCCGCGTTGAAGCCGAACCAGCCGAACCAGAGCAGGCCCGCGCCCAGCATGACCATGGGCAGGTTGTGCGGCCGCATGGCGTCTTTTTTGAAGCCGAGGCGCGGGCCGACCACCAGACACAGGGCCAGACCCGAGGCGCCCGAGGTGATCTCGACGGGGAGGCCGCCCGCGAAGTCGAGGGCGCCGAGGTGCGCTGCGATCCAGCCGCCCGGGCCCCACACCCAGTGCGCCACGGGAACGTATACGAGCAGCGCCCAGACCGGCACGAACACCAGCCAGGCCCCGAAGCGCACCCGGTCCGCGACCGCGCCGCTGATCAGCGCGGCCGTGATGATCGCGAAGGTGAGCTGGAAGGTGGCGAAGAGGAGGGTGGGGACGGTGCCGTGGACGGAGTCCGGGCCGAGGCCCGCCATGCCGGCGTGCTTCAGTCCGCCGATGAGCCCGCCGCCGATGTCGTCGCCGAACGCGAGCGAGTAACCGGCCGCCAGCCACACCACCGTGACCAGGGCGATCGACACGAAACTCATCATCAGCATGTTGAGGACGCTCTTCGTGCGGACCATGCCGCCGTAGAAGAGGGCCAGGCCCGGGGTCATCAGCAGGACCAGGGCGGTGGCGGCGAGCAGCCAGGCGGTGTCGCCGGTGTCGATGTGCTCGGCGGCGAGTGCGGCGGCAGAGGTCATGGTCGGCGCGGTCGTCACGGTTGTCTCCAACGGTGTGGGGGCTCGTCAGAGGGTCACCGGCGCTGGTTTCCGGTTGTGCACAGGGGTGTTTCCGTGACGTTTCATTGCCGTGGCGTTACCGAAAGCTCACCGTGTGAGGCCCGGGTGGACTGTTGTGCGGCGGGGGCCTGTGGATCAGGGACAATGGGCGCCATGAGCGTTCGTACCCCGTCATCCAAGCCGCCTGAGTCGTCGGAGGCTCCCCACCGCGCCGGCTTCGCCTGCTTCGTGGGCCGCCCCAACGCGGGCAAGTCCACCCTTACGAATGCTCTGGTCGGCCAGAAGGTGGCGATCACCGCCGACCAGCCGCAGACCACGCGGCACACGGTCCGCGGCATCGTGCACCGGCCGGACGCCCAGTTGATCCTGGTCGACACCCCTGGCCTGCACAAGCCGCGCACCCTGCTCGGGCAGCGGCTCAACGACATCGTCCGTACGACATGGGCCGAGGTCGACGTCATCGGCTTCTGCCTGCCGGCGAACGAGAAGCTGGGCCCGGGTGACCGTTTCATCGCGAAGGAACTGGCGTCGATCAAGAAGACGCCGAAGATCGCGATCGTCACGAAGACCGACCTCGTCGACTCCAAGACCCTCGCCGAGCAGCTCATCGCGATCGATCAGCTCGGCAAGGAGCTGGGGTTCGAGTGGGCGGAGATCGTGCCGGTGTCGGCGGTCGCGGGCCAGCAGGTGGAGCTGCTCGCCGACCTTCTGATCCCGTTGCTGCCCGAGGGCCCGGCCCTCTACCCCGAGGGTGACCTCACCGACGAGCCCGAGCAGGTCATGATCGCGGAGCTGATCCGTGAGGCCGCGCTGGAGGGTGTCCGGGACGAGCTGCCCCACTCCATCGCCGTCGTCGTCGAGGAGATGCTGCCGCGCGAGGACCGGCCCGCCGACAAGCCGCTTCTCGACATCCACGCGTTCGTCTACATCGAGCGGCCCAGCCAGAAGGGCATCATCATCGGGCCGAAGGGTGCGCGACTGAAGCAGGTCGGGATCAAGTCGCGTAAGCAGATCGAGGCGTTGCTCGGTACGCCGGTGTTCCTGGACCTGCATGTGAAGGTGGCGAAGGACTGGCAGCGGGATCCTCGGCAGTTGCGGAAGTTGGGGTTCTAGAGGGGGAGTTGGGGGTTCTGGGGGCTTTTTTCGCCCCCGCCGCCCCTACCCGTCCCATCCTTCCGGGGCTCCGCCCCAGACCCCGCTCCTCAAGCGCCGGAGGGGCTGATTCTGCCTGCCGGAACTTTCAGGTGTTGGTGAGGGACATGTCCTGAAGGCCTATCACCCGCAGCAGCTGCAGGCGCTCGTACGACTCCGTCCCCGGGCGCGCCGTGTGGACGATGAGCAGGTGGTGGGCGTCCTGGTTCAGGAGGATCTCGCAGTCCAGTTCCAGGAGGCCTACCAGCGGGTGGCGGAAGCGCTTCGTGGACCGGCGGCGTACGGCCACCTCGTGGTCCTCCCACAGTCGCGCGAACTCCTCGCTGGACGCCCGGAGTTCGGCCACCAGTGCGGCCGGCTCGGGGTCGTCGGGGCGGGCCGCGGCCACCGCGCGCAGGTTCGCCACATGGGAACGCGCGTGCTCCGGGATGTCCTCCGGGGGAAACAGCTCCCGTGCCGCCGGGTCCAGGAAGAAGCGGCGGAGCAGGTTGCGTTCCCGGGGCGGGCGGGCGAACGCGTCGCCCGTCAGCGCCCGTGACATCGCGTTCTGGGCGATCACCTCACCGCAGTCGCTCGACACATGCGCCGGGGTGTCGTGCAGCCGGTCCAGGACCAGCAGGAGACCCGGCCGCAGGTGCGCGGTCCCGCCTCCCCTGCGCGGCGGCTCCTCGCCCGTCAGGTGGAAGAGGTGGTCGCGTTCGTCGTCCGTGAGCCGGAGCGCCCGCGCGAGCGCCGTCAGCATCTGGCGGGACGGGCGCGGGCCACGGGCCTGCTCCAGGCGTGTGTAGTAGTCCACGGACATGCCGGTCAGCTGGGCCACCTCCTCGCGGCGCAGCCCGGGCGTACGGCGCCGGGCGCCGGCCGTGAGGCCCACGTCGGCGGGGTCCAGGCGGGCCCGGCCGCGGCGCAGGAAGTCGGCGAGTTCGGCTCGGTTCACGCTTCCAGGGTGCGGCAGTCCGCCCGGCTTATCCAGGCACTGCCGATCCCCTGATCGGAAGGTCTCTCCCGGCCGCGCCGGATCGCTCCGAGGCTGGTGGCACCAGACCGTGAGGAGCAGATGATGTTGACACTGGTGACAGGCTCGACCGGACAGGTCGGACGGCGCTTCGTACCGAGGCTGCTGGCGCAGGCGAGGGCGGGGGAGCGGGTACGGGTGATCGTGCGCGACGCGGCCCGCGCCGAGCGCTTCGCGGAACTGGGCGCCGAGGTCGTCGTAGGCGATCTGCGCGACACCGACGTCCTAGGCAAGGCGGTCTCCGGCGTCGACGCTGTCGTGAACGTCGCCGCCTCCTTCCGCGGCGTACCGGACGAGGAGGCCTGGGCCGTCAACCACGAAGCGGCGGTCGCCCTGGGCAAGGCCTCGCTGGCCTCGGGCGTACGGCGTTTCGTCCAGGTCAGCACCGGAATGGTGTACGGCGTGGGACGCGGCCGGCCGCTGACCGAGGAGGACGAGAGCCGGCCCGGCGGCCAGATGTGGGGCGCCTACAACGAGTCGAAGGTGGCCGCCGAACGCGAACTCCTCGCCCTCGACACCATGGACGTACGGGTCGCCCGCCTCCCCTTCGTCTACGGCGAGGGCGACCCCCACCTCGCCAACTCCCTCCAGTGGGCCGCGAACTGGGCCTCGAACCAGCGCCTCCACATGGGCCACCACGCGGACGTGGCCCAGGGCCTGTTGCGCGTCCTGCACGCCCCGGGAGTCGCCGGCCGCGTCTACAACATCGCCGACGACGCCCCGGTCACCGCGGTCGAACTGCACCTGCTCAACGGGGTCGGGATCCCCGCCGATCTCGACCGGAACACCGATCCCGACCCGTGGTTCGGCATCATGTCCACCGAACGGATCCGCCGGGAGCTGGGCTACCGCCCGCTGTACCCCACGGCGTGGACCGCGCGGGAGGCCGGCGCGCTCTGACCCGGGTCAGTCCACCCCCCGGATCCGCCGCACCAGCAGTGCCCCCGCCATCCCGATCACCGCCGACACCAGATACAGCACCCGGTACCCGCCCAGATACGTCACGATCGGCGCGGCGAGGACGGGGGCCGCGACCTGGGGCAGCGCGTTCGCCACGTTGATGACGCCGAGGTCCTTGCCGCGGTCCACGGCCTTGGGGAGTACGTCCGTCATCAGGGCGAAGTCGACCGACGTGAAGACGCCGAAGCCGATGCCCAGCAGGGCCGCCGCGGCGATCGCGCCCGGCCAGGTCTGCCAGCCCGCGAGGACCGCCGTCGCCAGCGCCATCAGGACGCCGGACCAGATCACGAACGGCTTGCGGCGGCCGACCCGGTCGGACCACACCCCGCCGACCACCACCGTGGCCAGCAAAGTCAGCCCGTTCACCGCCGTCAGGATCAGGACCCCCTGGTCCGGGTCGTCGTAGTGCAGACGGTCGCGCAGGTAGTACAGGAGGTACAGCAGCACCAGCGCGTTGCTCAGGTTGATCAGGAAGCGGGTCAACCAGGCCCAGCCCAGGTCGGGATAGCGGCGCGGGCTCAGCCAGAAGCCCTTGAAGAAGCCCTGCCAGGACCACAACGGGCGGTCCGTCGGCGGGAGTCGGAGGTCCTTGTAGCGCAGGACGTACGGCAGCACGCCCACCGCCGTGAACACCGCGCACGCCACATAGCCCGCCTTGATGCCCCCGGCCGCCGTCGCCAGGCCCGTGCCGCCGACCACGCCCAGGATCTGCGCGGCGCCCAACCAGCCGCCCACAGAGCCCCGTTGGAGCCGCGGCACCCGGTCGGGCACGGCGGCCGTGACCGCCGCGAAGGCCGCGTTCAGGGTCAGTTGGACCAGGCACCAGCCGGCCGCCATCGTCCACACCCCGCCCGCGCCCGCGAGCAGCAGCAACGACAGCGCTCCGCCCGCCGCCCCGCCCACGATCCAGGGCGTACGGCGGCCCCACCGCGCCGTCGTGCGGTCGGACAGCGCGCCGAAGAGCGGATTGGCGACCAGCGACACCAGCGCGCCCGCGCCGGTCACCCACGCCAGCATCGTCTCCTTGGACATGCCGGTGCCGGGTGCGAAGTCCTTGGCCTGCGAGGCCAGCAGGATCTGCAGCGGGCCGTACCAGCCCACCCAGATCGCCCCGTTGGCGAGCGAGAGCGCGGACGTCCATCCCCGGCCCACCCGCTCGACGGGTTCGGCCAGGGCATCCACCGAAGCCACCGAAGAACGTCCCGTCGTCGTCATCTCTGAGCCTGGGCTCTCTGCGCCCGGAGCATGCCCTGGAACCAGCCGTACGACGCCTTCGGTGTGCGCGCCTGCGTCTCGTAGTCGACGTGGACCAGACCGAACCGCCGCTCGTAGCCCTCCGCCCACTCGAAGTTGTCCAGCAGCGACCACACGAAGTAGCCGCGTACGTCCACGCCCGCCTCCAACGCCCCGTGCAGCGCCCGCACATGGCCGTCCAGGAAGGTGATCCGGTCCTGGTCGTCGACGCCCTCGTACGAGCAGCCGTTCTCGGTGATGACGACGGGCGGGAGACGGTCGCCGTAGCGGTCGCGGAAGGTGGTGAGGAGTTCGGTCAGGCCCTCGGGGACCACCGGCCAGCCGAAGTCCGTGACCGGGGCGCCCTCGATGTCCCGTACCGAGAAGGGGAGTTCGGCGGGGAGGGTGAGGCCGCCGAACTCGATCTCGGCGCCCTGGGGTGCCCCGACCCGGCTCGGCGCGTAGTAGTTGATCCCGTACCAGTCGATCGGCTCGGCGATCACCTTCAGGTCGGACTCGACGTCGCCCGGCATCAACTCGCCCAGGCCGGAGGGGTATTCGCCCAGCAGCAGGGGGTCGGCGAACAGGCGGTTCAGGAGGAGGTCGTAGAAGTCCGCCGCCTGGATGTCCTCCGGGTCCTGGGAGGCCGGCCAGGTCGGGCCGTGCGAGTTGGCGATCCCGATGTCGGTGGCGCCGGCCGCGCGCAGCGCCCGTACCGCCAACCCGTGGGCCAGCAACTGGTGGTGGGCGACCGGCAGCGCGTCGAAGAGCAGGGTCTTTCCGGGGGCGTGGGCGCCCAGCGCGTGCCCCAACAGCGTATGTTCGGCGGGCTCGTTGAGGGTGATCCACTTCTTCACCCGGTCGCCCAGCCGCTCCGCCACCACCGACACGTACTCCGCGAATCGCGAGGCCGTGTCCCGGTCCAACCAGTCCTGGGTGACCGGGAGATCCCAGTGGAACAGGGTCGGGACCGGCCGTACGCCCGCCGCGCACAGGTCGTCGACAAGACGGTCGTAGAAGTCGAGGCCGCCGGGGGAGTTCACCCGTGGCCAGGAGACCGAGAAGCGGTACGCGTCCACGCCCAGGTCGGCCAGGAGGGCCACGTCCTCGCGGTGGCGGTGGTAGTGGTCACAGGCCACCGCCGCCGTCGAACCGTCCTTGATCCGGCCCGGCTCGGCCTCGAACCTGTCCCACACGGACGGTTCGCGTAGGTCCGCCGCGCCCTCGATCTGATGGGCCGAGGTGGAGACGCCCCAGAGGAAATCGGCCGGGAACCGAGGCATCGGATTGCCTGCATCATTCGCCATGCGCCGGATCATGGGTACCGGTGGTAACGGGTGTCAACGGGCGGGCGTGAACAAGCAGTTACGCCGACCCGTCGGCACCCGCTCAGGCACCTTCCTTCAACACCCTCGAGATCAGCTCCCGTTGCTCGTCGGTGAGCCGTGGGTCGGCCGTGTGCACGGTCTTCCCGTCCACCGTGATCTCGTAGTGGAAGCCGTCCGGAACGCCTGCCGCGGGCGAGCGCCGGCCGTCGGCGACCGCCCGTTCGGCCAGCGCGTGCCACTCGTGCGCGTCGGGCCGCGCCGAGGTGTCGACCTCGCCGCGGCGCTCGATGCCACCGAACCCGCCCGTGCGCCGTACCTGAATACGCATGGTTCCTGTCTAGTACGGATACGGGTCAGGCGCGACCAAGAGAGGGTGACTACGACGTCGGTACCCCGACCTGCTCCCACGCCTTCTGCACGGCCTGCAACTCCTCGCCGCCGTCCCCGAACCGGGCCTTCGCGGCGGTCACGGTGAGGGTCGCGAAGTCCTTGAACAGGGCGTCCTTCTTGAGCTCGCCGCCGGTCAGGACGTCGTACCAGACCTGTCCGGCCTTCTCCCAGGCGTGCCCGCCGAGCGCGTCGGCGACCAGGTAGAAGGCGTGGTTGGGGATGCCGGAGTTGATGTGCACCCCGCCGTTGTCGCGCCCGGTGTTGACGAAGTCGTCCATCGTCGCGGGCTGCGGGTCCTTGCCGAGCGCGTCGTCGTCGTAGGCCGTGCCCGGGGCCTTCATGGAGCGCAGGGCGACGCCGGAGACGCGCGGGGCGAGCAGGCCCGCGCCGATCAGCCAGTCGGCGTCGGCGGCGGTCTGGCCGAGCGTGTACTGCTTGATGAGCGAGCCGAAGACGTCGGAGATCGACTCGTTCAGGGCGCCGGGCTGGCCGAAGTAGGTCAGGTTCGCGGTGTACTGCGTGACGCCGTGGGTGAGTTCGTGGCCGATGACGTCGACCGGGATGGTGAAGTCGAGGAACAGTTCGCCGTCACCGTCGCCGAACACCATCTGCTCGCCGTTCCAGAACGCGTTGTCGTACTTCACGTCGTAGTGGACGGTCGCGTCGAGCGGCAGGCCCTGGCCGTCGATGGAGTGCCGGTTGAAGGCGTTGAGGTAGAGCTCGAAGGTGGCGCCGAGGCCGGCGTAGGCGCGGTTGACGGTCGCGTCCTTGCCGGGTTCGGACCCCTCGCTGCGGACCTTCTTGCCCGGCAGGTCCTGCTTGTGCTTCGCGTCGTAGATCGTGCGCTTCGGCTTGTCGGACTCGGCCGGTGCGGCGACGGTCGGTGCGCCGATGACGGTGGTCAGCCGGCGGTGGGTGCGCTCGTAGGCGTCGCGCTCCAGGGTCTCGCGGGCGGGACCGGAGAGCGCGGGGTCCTCGTGCCGGGCGAGCTTGTCGAGGACATGCGGCGGGACGATCGTGCAGAAGACGGGCTCGAAGCCCCCGTGAGTCGTCATGCCCGGCACCTTGGCACTGAGTGATGTGAATGTCACTAGCGGCAACCATGATTGGTGGAAAACGCGGACATTCATCACAGTCTCGTAGCGGAGAGTGGTATACGGCGGCGAATATCCCGCATAGTGATACGGCCCCCCGCACGGCGCACGTCTCGGCTAGTCTGCTGAACATCATGCGTATCGGGCTGCTTCTCCTTAGCTGCCGCGGCGAGGGCCTGTAGTCCAGGTCGACTCCCTCCCCGCGGAGCTTCGCGTTGCGTCGTCGGCCGTCCTTCAGGACACCACGAGGAGCCCCCGCATCATGGCAACCAGCCGCGCCAATCGCCAGCAGCCCAGTTCCATGCCGATCCACAAGTACGGCCGGTACGAGCAGGTCGACATCCCCGACCGCACCTGGCCCTCGCAGCGGATCACCGTAGCCCCCCGCTGGCTCTCCACGGATCTGCGGGACGGCAACCAGGCCCTGATCGACCCCATGTCACCGGCGCGCAAGCGCGCGATGTTCGACCTGCTGGTCAAGATGGGCTACAAGGAGATCGAGGTCGGCTTCCCGGCCTCCGGCCAGACCGACTTCGACTTCGTGCGCTCGATCGTCGAGGAAGAGGGCGCGATCCCGGACGACGTCACGATCTCCGTGCTGACGCAGGCCCGCGAGGACCTGATCGAGCGGACCGTGGAGTCCCTGAAGGGCGCCAAGCGCGCCACCCTGCACCTCTACAACGCGACCGCGCCCGTCTTCCGCCGTGTGGTCTTCCGCGGCTCCAAGGACGACATCAAGCAGATCGCCGTCGACGGCACGCGCCTGGTGATGAAGTACGCGGACGAACTGCTGGGCGCCGAGGCTGCTTCCTCGTCGTTCGGGTACCAGTACAGCCCCGAGATCTTCACGGACACCGAGCTGGACTTCGCGCTGGAGGTCTGCGAGGCGGTCATGGACGTCTGGCAGCCCGGCCCGGGCCGCGAGATCATCCTCAACCTGCCCGCCACCGTGGAGCGTTCGACCCCGTCCACGCACGCGGACCGCTTCGAGTGGATGGGCCGCCACCTGTCCCGCCGCGAGCACGTCGTCCTCTCCATCCACCCGCACAACGACCGCGGTACGGCCGTCGCCGCCGCCGAGCTGGCGCTGATGGCCGGCGCCGACCGCGTCGAGGGCTGCCTGTTCGGCCAGGGCGAGCGCACCGGCAACGTCGACCTGGTCACCCTGGGCATGAACCTGTTCTCCCAGGGCGTCGACCCGCAGATCGACTTCTCCGACATCGACGAGATCCGTCGTACGTGGGAGTACTGCAACCAGATGGACGTCCACCCGCGCCACCCGTACGTGGGCGACCTGGTCTACACGTCCTTCTCCGGCTCCCACCAGGACGCCATCAAGAAGGGCTTCGACGCGATGGAGGCCGACGCCAGGGCCAAGGGCGTCACGGTCGACGACATCGAGTGGGCGGTCCCGTACCTGCCGATCGACCCGAAGGACGTGGGCCGGTCCTACGAGGCCGTCATCCGGGTCAACTCGCAGTCGGGCAAGGGCGGAATCGCATACGTCCTGAAGAACGACCACAAGCTGGACCTGCCGCGCCGGATGCAGATCGAGTTCTCGAAGCTGATTCAGGCCAAGACGGACGCCGAGGGCGGCGAGGTCACCCCGAAGGAGATCTGGGCGACCTTCGAGGACGAGTACCTGCCGAACCCGGACAACGCCTGGGGCCGTATCCAGGTGAAGACCGGCCAGTCGACCACCGACACCGACGGCGTGGACACGCTCAAGGTGGAGGCCACCGTCGACGGCGTCGACACCGTCCTGACCGGCTCCGGCAACGGCCCGATCTCCGCGTTCTTCGACGCCCTGGGCTCCGTCGGCATCGACGTACGGCTCCTGGACTACCAGGAGCACACGATGAGCGAGGGTGCCTCCGCGCAGGCCGCCTCGTACATCGAATGCGCGATCGACGACAAGATCCTCTGGGGAATCGGCATTGACGCGAATACGACACGTGCGTCCCTGAAGGCCGTCGTCTCGGCCGTCAACCGCGCTACCCGCTGAACCATCCTGACCGGCGGTTTACCCGCCGTCGAAGGGCCCCGTGCGCCGGTCTCCGGCGGCCGGGGCCCCGTCGTTTCCCGGCCATTCCGTGTGGAGGTCACGGAGAGGTCTCGTCCGGGGTACTGACTCCGGCTCGACAATGTGGCTAACATCACGCCAGCGCGGCGATGTTGCCGCGGCGTTACGGAGGTGCGACGTGCTGCCTGAACGGGGACGAGACGGCCGAGCTGTCCATGAGGGCCGTGCGGCGCGCGTGCTGGGCATCCGTACCGCGTGGACCAGCGTCGGGGACGGCGAGTTCTTCTGCCCCGGATGCGGGGGCGACCGCAACTACCAGCGGCTCACCGGGCGCCGCCGCTTCACCCTGCTCGGCATGCCGGTGCTGCCGCGCGGCGACACCGGCCCGGTCGTCGAGTGCGCCGCCTGCCAGGGCCACTACGGCACCGACGTCCTCGACCACCCCACCACGAGCCGCTTCTCCGCGATGCTCCGCGACGCCGTGCACACGGTCGCCCTCGCGGTCCTCGCCGCGGGCGGAACGTGCGCCCGTACGTCCCTGGAGGCCGCCGCGGGCACCGTGCGCGCCGCCGGCTTCCAGGACTGCACCGAGGATCAGCTCGGCGCGCTCGTGGAGGCCCTGGCGGCCGACACCGGCCGCATCTTCGGCGAACCCAGCGGCGCCGGCCTCGCCATAGAGCTGCACGAGGCCCTCGACCCGCTCGCCCCGCACCTGGCCCCCGCAGGACGCGAATCGATCCTGCTCCAGGGCGCCCGTATCGCGCTGGCCGACGGCCCCTACACACCGGCCGAACGCGACGCCCTCGCCACCGTGGGCGCCGCCCTCACCATCTGCTCGGACGACGTGACCCGGCTCCTGGCGGCGGCGCGCACACCGTCGTAGTCCGTGCCCGTACTCCCGGGGGAGTAATACGGCCGCCCCTGACGCCCCCGGCAGTACACCCGAACTCGCCCTCCCGTGCGACGACTTGCCCCTCCCGCGCCGGAAGTCTGGAGAGCGCAACCAGAAATCCGCGCCGCGCCGGGAGGGGACCCGTTCCATGGGGGCCGAACAGAGGAACAGCACACGACGACGAGCCATCCCCTGGGTGGTGCTCGCGCTCTGGATCGGAGTGCTCGCGCTGGCCTCGCCGTTCGCGTCGAAGCTCGGCGACGTCACACACGACCGGGTGACCGACTATCTGCCCGCGAGCGCCGACTCCACCCAAGTCGCCAAGATCCAGGAGCAGTTGCCCGGCGGCCAGACCACCGAACTGGTCCTCGTCTACCACCGCGCCGACGGACTCACGGCCGCCGACAGATCCACGGCGGCCCAACAGCTCGCGCGGATCCGCACCTTGCACCCGCTCTCCGCCACGCCCCACGGCGTCCCGTCCGCCGACGGCACCACCCTCATGTACCCGGTCACCAGCAACTGGCCCGGCACCGACGAGAAGAAGCGCACCGCCCTCGTCGACGACATCCGCCAAGTCGCCCAGGACAAGGCCGGGTTGACGGTCCAGGTCGGCGGCCCCGGCGCGCTGGCCACCGACGCGGGCAAGGTCTTCGACTCGCTCGGCGGACCCCTGCTCTACACGACCGTCGCGGTGGTCGCCCTCCTGCTGATCCTGATCTACCGCAGCCCGGTCCTGTGGCTGGTCCCGCTCGCGGTCGCCGGAGTCGGCGACTTCCTGGCCACGGGGATCGCCTACGGTCTCAACCAGGCCTTCGGGACGACCATTTCGGGCCAGAGCACGGGCATCATGACGATCCTCGCCTTCGGCGCCGGCACCGACTACGCCCTCCTGCTCGTCTCCCGCTACCGCGAGGAACTACGACGCTTCGAGCGCCCCTACGACGCGATGCGCGCCGCCCTGCGCGGCTGCGGGCCCGCCGTGCTCGCCTCCTCCGGCACGGTCGCCGCCGGGCTGCTGTGCCTGCTCGCCGCCGACCTCAACTCCAGCCGTGGAATGGGCCCGTTGGGGACTGTAGGGGTCCTGTCCGCGCTTGTCGCGATGCTCACGCTGCTGCCCGCGCTCCTCGTCCTGCTGGGCCGCCGTGTGTTCTGGCCGCTGGTCCCCGCGTTCGGCTCCACGCCCAAGGCCCGCCGCTCGCTGTTCTCCGCGATGGGCGGCTCCGCCGGACGCCGGCCCCTGCTCGTCCTCACCGGCGGCGCCGTCCTGCTCGGCGCGCTCGCCCTGGGCACCCTGAACCTGCCCGGCTCCGTCAAACAGGACGACACCTTCGTCGACCGCCCCGACTCCGTCACCGCGATGCGCACCCTCGCCGAGGCCTACCCCGAACGCTCCGCGCAGCCCATCGACGTCGTCACCCCGGCCGCCCGCGCCGACGCCACCCTCGCCACGATCCGGGCCACCCGGGGCGTCGCGGGCGCCGAAGAGGGCCGTAGCGGAAAGGGCTGGACCGAGATCTCCGTGACCGCCGTCGGCGCGCCCCAGTCGGCGGCCGAGACCCGCACCATCGACGACCTGCGGCACACGCTCGAGGGCTCCTACGTCGGCGGGCCCAGCGCCCAGCAGATCGATCTGCGGGACACCAACGCGCGGGACCGGCTCGTCGTGGTGCCGATCGTCCTCGTGTCCGTGCTGCTCATCCTGACCGTCCTGCTGCGGTCGCTGGTCGCGCCGCTCATGCTGGTGGCCGCCGTGATCGCGGTGTGGGGCGCGGCGCTCGGCATCGGCGGGCTGGTGTTCGGCCCGCTGTTCGGATTCCAGGGAACCGACCCGGGGCTGGGCCTGCTCTCCTTCGTCTTCCTGGTCGCCCTCGGCGTCGACTACGGCATCTTCCTCATGCACCGGATGCGGGAGGAGTCGATCGGGGGCGCCGAACCGGTCGCCGCCGCGCTGACCGCCCTGCGCACCACGGGCGGGGTCATCGCCTCCGCCGGACTCGTCCTCGCCGCGACCTTCGCGGTGCTGACCAACATGGGGCTGGTCCAACTCGTCGAGCTGGGCTTCGTGATCGCGGTGGGCGTGCTGCTGGACACCTTCCTCGTGCGGACCTATCTGGTGACCAGCGCGAGCGTGCTCCTGGGCCGCAAGGTGTGGTGGCCGGGGCGGCTGTCCCGGGCGCCCGGGACCGTACGCCCGGAGCGGCAGCCGGAGCCGGTGTGAGGGCCGCACGTCCGGCCGGCGGAAGATGAACCCCGTGCGGGCCACCACGATGAGCGTCCGGCGGCAGGACGCGTTCCTCGCCGCCGGTCTCGCCGTGCTCGCGTCGGTCGTCGCCGTCAGCTTCGGCAGCGGACGGCGGCCGGACGCGCTCGGCTGGGCACTGCTGCTCGCCCTGCATGTCCCGCTGGCCTGGCGGCGACGGGCGCCGCTGACGGTGTTGTGCGTGATGATCCCGCTGATCGCGGTCTACCACCGGCAGGACTACGACCACTCGGCGCCGACCGCCGCCTCGATGGTCCTCCTCTACACGGTGGCCGTCACCGGCAGCACCCGGCGCACGGTGACCATCGGCTGTTCGGTGGTCGGGCTGATGCTGGTGCTGAAGGCCGATCACGGCATGGCCGGGGTCGCCGAGAGCTTCCAGATCGCCGGCTGGATCGTCTCCATGCTCGTCCTCGGCGGCTACCTCCGGGTTCATCGTCAGCTGACGGACGCGGCCCTCGAACGCGCCGAACGTGCCGAGCGCACCCACGAGGAGGAGGCCCGCCGCCGCGTCGCCGAGGAACGCCTGCGCATCGCCCGCGACCTGCACGACCTGCTCGCGCACAGCATCACCCTCATCGGCGTGCGGACATCGGTGGCCGCGCACGTGCTCACCGAGGACCCCGACCGCCTCGACCGGGCCGCCGTCGCCAAGGCCCTCGACGACATCGCGGACACCTGCCGGGCGGCACGCGGTGAACTCCGCACCACCCTGGAGGTGCTCCGGGAGGACGGCCCGCCCGACGAACGCGGCCCGCTCCCCGGCCTCGGCGCACTGCCCGACCTCGCCGCCACGGCCCGGGACGCGGGCGCGAAGGTCGAACTCGCGGTGCCGGCCGACGCCGTCCCGGCCGCCGTCGGCGCCGCCGCCTACCGGATAGTCCAGGAGGCGCTCACCAACGCGGTACGACACGGCGGGCGCGCCGACCTCACCGTGCGGGTCGGCGTCCACGAGCGCGACGGCGCCCTGCACGTGGACGTCACCGACGACGGACTCGGCAGCGGTGCCGCCCCGCCCGGCTTCGGACTGGTCGGCATGCGCGAACGGGTCCGCAGCGTCGGCGGCACACTGACCGCCGGACCACTCGACACAAGGGGTTTCCACGTGAACGCCGTACTGCCGCTGCACACGAACGGCGAGGAGGAGGTGCGGTGACCGCCGTCCGCGTACTCCTCGCCGACGACCAGACCCTCGTACGGGCCGCGTTCGCCATGCTCGTCGAGTCGGCGCGGGACATGGAGGTCGTAGGACAGGCCGCCACCGGCCGTGAGGCCGTGGCGCTCGCCCGCACGTCACGCGCCGACCTCGTCCTGATGGACATCCGCATGCCCGACCTCGACGGCATCGAGGCCACCCGCCTCATCGCCGCCGACGAGGACCTCGCCGGGGTCAGGATCCTCGTCCTCACCACCTACGACACCGACGAGAACGTTGTGGAGGCGCTGCGCGCCGGCGCCTCCGGATTCCTGGTCAAGGACACCCGTCCGGCCGAACTCCTCGACGCGATCCGCACGGTGGCGGCCGGAGAGGCGCTTCTGTCACCGGGTCCGACGGCCCGGCTCATCTCCCGCATCCTGAGCAGCCCCGCCGCGCCCGCCACCGGCGGCCCCGAATGCCTCTCCGCACGGGAACGCGGAGTGCTCGCCCTGGTCGCCCGCGGCCTCAACAACACCGAGGTGGCCGAAGCGTTGGGCCTGAGTCCGCTCACCGCGAAGACGCACGTCAGCCGCATCATGGGCAAACTCGGAGCGCGGGACCGGGCCCAGCTGGTGATCGTGGCGTACGAGTCCGGGATGGTGACACCAGGGAGGCTGTGACGGACAGGTCGGCGTCGTTCCGCGAGGGGCGACCTCCGCAAGGGAGCGCGATGACCATCCTGAGCCGCACGCTTCTCGTAGCCGCAGTACTGGCCGCCCCCATCACTCTTGCCGACCACGCGTCCGCGCGCTCCGGCTGTACGTCCTCGGTGCCCTACGTCTCCGGAGACGGCGGCTACGACACCTACCGCATCCCCGCGACCGTCACCACCGACCAGGGCACCGTCCTCGCCTTCGCCGAGGGGCGGCACAACGACGCGGGCGACACCGGCAACATCGACGTCGTCCTACGGCGCTCCACCGACGGCGGCTGCACCTGGGGCCCGCTGTCCGTGGTGGCCGCCGGCGACGGGGACACCCGGGGCAACCCGGCCCCCGTGATCGACCCCCGCAGCGGCGCGATCGTGCTGGTCACCTCCTACAACAGCGGGACCGTGACCGAGGGCCAGATCATGCGCGGCGAGGTCACGGCCGAGCAGAGCCGCCGGGTGTTCGTACAGCGCAGCTGGGACGACGGGCGGAATTTCACGGCTCCTCGGGACATCACGGGCGAGGTGAAACTGCCGAGTTGGCGCTGGTACGCGACCGGTCCCGGGCACGCGATCGCCCTGACGCGGGGGGTGCATGCCGGTCGGCTGGTGATCCCCGCGAACCACTCCGCCGCACCACCCGCAGGATCCACCGACACCGGGCAGGAGGCGAAGTACTACGGCGGCCACGCCCTGTACAGCGACGACGGCGGCGACACCTGGCGGCTGGGGTTCGTGGACTCCACGTACGACGGCATCGACAACGCGAACGAGTCGTCCGCGGCCGAACTCCCCGACGGACGGCTGTACTTCAGCTCCCGCGACCAGTTGGGCACGAGCACGGGGAACCGGCTCGACACGTACTCCAGCGACGGGGGTACGAGTCCGGACCGGCCCTACGCGGTGCAGCACACCCTGGACGACGTACCGGTGGTGGAGGGCAGCGTGCTCCAACTCCCCGGCGCCGGTGGGGCGTTGCTGTTCTCGGCGCCGTCCGTGCCCAACGTCCGTCAAGGGATGGCGATCTGGCGGAGCGGAGACGGCGGGGCGAGCTTCGTCAAGGCGGTGACGTTGTCCCGGGAGTGGGCCGGGTACTCGGATCTGGTGCGGGTGGGGGCGGACACGGTGGGCGTGCTCTATGAGACGGGGGCGATGAGCGCGTACGACTCGATCGAGTTCCGGCGAGTGGCGCTCGGGGGGTGAGGGGCCCTGTCGCAGAGGGCCCCGGGGAAATGCGGCTACAGCAACCCCGCCGCCGCCAGGAACTTCCCCACCCGCTCCACCTCGTCCGCCGACAGGGCGACTTGAGGCTCCGCGGTCGCGGCGCACGAGATCACCCCCCGCAGATGCAGCGCCGCCTTGAACGCCCCCAGCGCCGACGAACCACCCCCCATCCGCGCCGGGTCACCCACCCCCACCAGCCCGAACAACACACACAGCCGCTCCTGCTCAGCCCGCGCCCGCGCCAAGTCCCCGGCCCGGCACAGCGCGTCAAGCCGGACATACCCGTGGGGATCGACGTTGGCGAGCCCCGGCACCGCCCCGTCCGCCCCCAACGCCAGCGCAGAGTCGACGAACAGCTCGGACCCGGTCAGCACGCTGAACCCGGTGATGTCCGGATGGACCCGCGCGCCGGTGACGACCGTACGGAATCCGCCGAGGTCCCCGCTGGAGTCCTTGAGGCCGGCCAGCACACCCTCGGCGGCGAGTTCCAGGACGAGGTCGGAAGGCAGCTTGGTGTGGACGGACGCGGGGAGGTCGTAGGCGACGACAGGAACCGACGACGCGGCGGCGACGAGACGGTAGTGGCGGGCGATCTCGGCGGGATGGGTGCGTGTGTAGAAGGGGGCCGTCACCACCACCGCGTCCGCCCCCGCGTCCGTCACCGCGGCCACATGGTCCAGCACCCGAGGCGTCGTCATGTCGATCGCCCCTGCCAGCACCGGGAGTTGACCCCCCACATGAGCCACCACCGCCTCGACGACGTACCTGCGCTGCCGGTCCGTCAGATACGCCGCCTCCGAGGTCGAGCCGAGCAGGAACAGCCCGTGCACCCCGGCCTCGACGAGATGGTCGACGAGCCTGAGCAGTGAACGGACGTCCACCTCGCGGTCCGGTGTCAGGGGGGTGCAGACGGGCGGTACGACACCGGTGAGCGGGGCGGGGAAGGTCATGAAGGCTCCATGGGGAGGTTTTGGCGAACGAGGTCGCGGGTCGACAGGTCCTCCTCCACAGGATGGTGGCAACGGTAGAGATGTCCCGGCGTCGACGCGGGTGAAAAGTCCGGCATGACGGACGCGCACACGTCGTCGGCCTTCCAGCAGCGCGTGCGGAACGGACACCCGCTGGGCGGGCGCGTCGCCGACGGCACCGGCCCGATCAGCGGGATCGGGTCGATGAGGTGGAGCAGGCCGGGGGTCGCCGAGAAGAGTGCCCGGGTGTACGGGTGCCTCGCCCGGTCGGTGACCTGGTCGGCCGGGGTCTCCTCGACGATCCGGCCCAGGTACATGGTGATCACGCGGTCGCTCATCCGCCGTACCGTCTGGATGTCGTGGGAGACGAACACGAGGGCCAGGCCCAGCCGTTCCTTCAGGTCGAGGAGGAGGTTGAGGATCTGGGCCCGGACCGAGACGTCGAGCGCGCTGGTCGGTTCGTCGGCCACGACGAGGCCGGGGTCCAGCGCCAACGCCCGTGCGATCGCGACGCGTTGGCGCTGGCCGCCGGAGAGCTGTCCCGGGAGGCCGTCGGCGAGCGCGCGGGGGAGACCGACCAGCGACATCAACTCCCTTACCCGGTCCTCCCGTTCGGGCTTCGTGCCGCGGCCGTGCACGTCCAGCGGGTCCCGCAGTATCTGCCGGATCGTCAGACGGCGGTTCAGCGCGGTCGACGGGTCCTGGAAGATCATGCCGATGCCGGTGCCCACCGCGGCCCGGCGTTCACCATCCGGCATCGACCACAGGTCACGGCCCCGGAAGGACACCGTGCCGGACGTCGGCCGCTGTACGCCCACCAGCACCTTCGCGAGCGTCGACTTGCCGCAGCCGGACTCGCCGACCACGCCGACCGTCTCGCCGGGGGCGACGGTGAGATCGGCGCCGGTCAGGGCGTAGACCCGATCGCGGCTGAACAGACCGCCGCTGCGCGCCTTGTGGACGACATGGGCGTCCGAGAGTTCGACCAGCGGGCCGTTCACGCGACCGTCTCCGACCCGACCCGTGCACCGCTCATGACACCGTCTCGCTCTCCGTCGTCACCAGGTCGATCGCCGGGTGGTGGCAGGCCACCGTGTGCGTGCGCGGGCCGACCGGATCGGGTGCCGTCGTACGGCAGCGGTCGCTCGCCAGCGGGCAGCGGTCGGCGAAGCGGCAGCCCGCCGGGAAGTCGGCGGGGGAGGGGACCACGCCCTTGATCTGGGTCATCCGCTCGGCCGCCGACTCCAACGACAGCACGCTGCCGAGCAGCCCGCGCGTGTAGTGGTGGGCCGGCGACTCCACCAGGTCGGCGGTCACACCCGACTCCACGATCTGTCCGCCGTACATCACCACCACCCGGTCGGTGACATCGGCGATCAGCGCCAGGTCGTGCGAGACGAGGACGAGTGCGAAGCCCAACTCCTCGCGCAGCCGCAGCAGTAGCTCGATGACCTGCGCCTGCACGGTGACGTCGAGGGCGGTGGTCGGTTCGTCGGCGACGATCAGCTTGGGGTCGCGGGACAACGCCATGGCGATCAGGACGCGTTGGCGCTGGCCGCCGGAGAGTTCGTGCGGGTAGCTGCGCAGGGTGCGCTCCGGGTCGAGGCCGACCATCGTCAGCAACTCGCCCGCCCCGCGGCGCCCTCCGCGCCGTATCACCTGCTTGAGCTGGGCGCGGATCGTCATCGCCGGGTTCAGGGACGACAGGGCGTCCTGGTACACCATGGCCATCTCGTGGCCCAGCAGCTTGCGGCGCACCCGCATGGGCTCGCCCACCAACTGCCGCTGGTTGAACCGGACATGGCCGCGCACCCGCGCGCCCTTCGGTTCCAGGCCCATCACCGCGAGCGCCGTCAGCGACTTGCCGCAGCCCGACTCGCCCACCAGGCCCAGGACTTCACCCGCCCGCACCTCGAAGCTGATGCCGTCGACGATGTCCACGCCGTGGTGGCGGCCCTCGAAGCCGATGGCCAGGTTCTCCACCGCCAGCACCGGAAGGCCGTCGGGGTCGGGCAACGGCCTTGCGCGCGACCGGAGTCGGAGCGCCGCCTCCGTCAGACCGGGGAGCTGGAGCACCTCGCCGCTGCCGGGCGCGGGCGCGTCGAGCGGGTCGTCGTCGTTGGCCTGCCGTACGTCCACCTCGCGCGGGGCAGGCGCCGCCCACGCGTCCGAGACGCCCTCGGACAGTATGTTCAGCGAGAGGACGGTGACCAGCATCAGCAGCCCGGGGAAGACCGTCGCCCACCAACCCCCGGTCAGCACCATGTTCTTGCCGTCCGCGATGACACTGCCCCACGACGGGTCCGGGGGCCGTACGCCCGCGCCGATGAACGACAGCGACGCCTCGAAGACGATCGCCTCGGCGACCTGAACCGTGCAGAACACCAGGATCGGGGCAGCGCAGTTGACGGCCACGTGCTTGATGACGATGTGCGGGGTGCGGGCGCCGATCACCCGTTCCGCGGTGACGTAGTCCTCGCCGTACTGGTCAAGTACGTTGGCCCGTACGACCCTTGCCACCGGTGGGGTGAACAGGAACGCGATCGCGCAGATCAGCACGGTGATCCCGCCGCCGAACACGGCGACCAGGACGGCCGCGAGCGCGATGCCGGGGAACGCCATCACCACGTCCAGGCAGCGCATCAGCGTCTCGTCGACGCCCTTGCGCGAGGTCGCGGCGACGGCCCCGAGCAGGGCGCCGACCACGAGCGCCAGCGCGGTAGCCCCGAGCCCGATCGCGAGGGACCAACGGGCGCCGTACATCAGCCTGCTGAGGATGTCCCGGCCCAGGCTGTCCTGGCCCATCCAGTGGCCGGCGGAGGGGTGCCCGGTGCCGTCGACGGGCAGTCGCTGGTCGAGCGGGTCGTGCGGGGTGAGGAGCGGCGCGAACAGCGCCACCAGCACCACGACCGCGAGGAAGCCCACCGCGACCTTCGACAACAGGGGCAGCCGGCGCCAGCCGCGCAGCCGGATGCCGGGCCGGGACAGGGTCTCCGCGAGGCCCTTGCGGGAGAACCGGGGGAACTGAGCGAACATCAGGAAGCATCCCTCAGGCGGGGGTTGACCAGCAGATAGAGGATGTCGATGACCAGGTTCACCACGACGAACCCGGTCGCCGTCGTGAGCACCACGCCCTGGACGACGGCCGGGTCGCCGTTCTGCACGGCGTCGATCATCAGCTTGCCCATCCCGGGGAGGGAGAAGATGGTCTCGATGACGACCGCACCGCCGAGCAGGTATCCGACGCGCAGACCCAGCACGGTGAGCGGGTTCATCAGCGCGTTGCGCAACACGTTCCGGCCGACCACGACCCTCGGCGGCAGTCCGCTGCCGATCGCGGTCCGGACGTAGTCCTTGTCCAGCTCCTCGACCACCGACGTCCTTACGATGCGCGTGAGTTGGGCCGCCACCGGCAGCGACAGCGCGAGCGCCGGGAGGGCCATCGTCTTGAGCCAGCCGGTGAGGGAGTCCGCCGGGTTGATGTAGCCGCCGGTCGGGAACCAGCCCCGGTCGACGGCCAGGTACTGGATCATCAGCAGCGCCAGCCAGAAGCCGGGCGCGGCGACCCCGGTCAGCGACACGACCCGGATGATCTGGTCGGGCAGCCGGTCCCGGTAGATCGCCGCCGTCACCCCGCCGAGCAGGGACAGCACCACCGCGATCCCCAGCCCCAGGAAGGTGAGTTGGAGGGTGAGCGGCAGCGCGGTGGTGACCTGCTGGACGACCGGCGCCCGGGTCAGGGCGCTGGTGCCCAGGTCACCGTGGAGGAGTGCGCCCACGAAATGGACGTAGCGCAGGGGGAGGGGATCCAACAGGCCGTTGCGTTCGCGGAAGTCGTGCAGTTGCCGCGGGGTCGGGTTGGCGCCCTGGAAGAACGCGGACGCCGGGTCGACGTCCGAGAAGCGCATCACCACGAACACGAACAGCACGATGCCGAGCATCAGCGGTACGAGCAGGACGATACGGCGGGCCAGAATCCTGACGACGGTGACCATGGGCCAACTCCTGTACGGCTAGACCCACTTGGCCTGGAGGACGTTGATGCCGGGGTAGGGCTGCGGCCTTATCCCGGTCAGCTTCCTCGGGTCCCAGGCGGTCATCAGCTCGTTGTGGACGACCGGGTAGAGCACGGCCTGTTCGGCGACGGTGTCGATGTAGTCCTGGATCATCGTCTTCTTCTTCGCCGCGTCCGGTTCCTGGGTGGCCCGGTCCATGTCCTTGAAGAGCTGCTTGGCGACGGAGTTCCCGGCCCAACGGGCGTAGCCCATCCAGAGGTTCTGCGGGCCGTAGTTGTAGTGCATGATCAGGTCCGCGTCGAGGCCGAACTGGTTGGGGTTGGAGGCGGCGGCGACGACCTGGTAGTCCTGCTTCTGGTCCATCTTGGTGAAGACGGCCGTGGTCTCCTGCGGGGAGAGCGTCGTCTGCACGCCGATCGCGTCCCAGGACGCCTTGATGGTCGGCAGACAGTCGACGATCCAACTCACGTTCACCGAGATGATGTTGACCTTCAGCCCGCTGACTCCGGCCGCCTTCAGCAGCGCCTTCGCCCTGGCGGGGTCGTAGTCGTAGACCGTCTTCGCGCGCCGGTAGGCCGGGTTGCCCTCGTTGAGGAACGACGAGGACGGCTTCCCGTGCCCGCGCAGGGCGACCTGCACCATCTTGCCGGTGTCGATGGCGTAGTGGAGCGCCTGGCGCACCCGTACGTCGTCGAAGGGCTTGTGCTGGGTGTTGAACATCAGGAACAAGTTGTTCATCCCGGCCCCGCCACCGACCGTCCGCCCGCCGCTCTGGAGCCGCTGGATGTTGGCGTAGGGGATGTTGTCGGCGATCTGCGCGCCCGCGCTCGACCCGGAGATCTTGGCGACCCGGGGCGCCGCGTCCACTATGGTCAGCCAGTTCATCGTCTTGAAGGCGGGCGGGCGCGGGCCGTTGTAGCCGGTGAACGCGGCGAAGGTGGTGTTGGACTTCGGGTGGTGCGCGGTCTGCCGGTACGGCCCCGAACCGACCGCCTTCCCCTGGATCGCCTGGTCCCAGGCGCCCGGCTTCGAGAAGACGTGCTTCGGCATGATCTTCGCGAGCGTGAGCCGTGAAATCCCGTCCGGGAAGGGGAACTTGAGGACCAGCTCGACGCTTTGCGCGTCGATCTTCCGGACCTCCTTCAGCCAGCTCACGAAGAAGCCCTGCGCGAGGGTCGTCGTCTTCGGGTCGAGGACGCGATCGAAGACGAAGACGACGTCGTCGGCGGTGACCGGCCGACCGTCGTGGAACTTCGCGCCCGCGCGCAGCGTGAACGTCCACGAGGTGCCGCCGGTGTCCTTCGGCAGGGCCGTCGCCAGCGCCGGGTAGGGCGCGCGGGTGATCGGGTCGGTGTCGATCAGTCCCTCGTAGATGTGGTTGTTGCCGGCCATCGCGAACGCGGACGCGGTCTGCGTCGGATCCCAGCTGCCGTCGTTGCCGTAGCCGATCACCGCGGTCAGCGTCCGGTTCTTGCCGGTGCCCCCGCCGCCGGTGTCGTTCGTCGACTGCGGCCCCGACGAACAGGCCGTCAGGGACGAGGAGATGGCGGCCGCCGCGCCCAGCGCGCCGGAGTACTTCAGGAACGCCCGGCGGTGCAGCGCGGGCACGTTCTGCGTCACGTCTTCGCGCATGGTTCCTCCAGGAGGTACGACGTCCTACGTCCTGCGGTCAGCGCGACCATAAGAGCGCCCGTGGGGTCGGTCAAGGCATCGCACACGAATGGCGTAGCCGTCAGAGGTCGGACCAATGGCGCTTAGAAACAGCGGGGGACTGGCGCAAATTGACTCCCCCTCCGGTCCGGCTGGGGTCAGACATGGGACGTGGGACCTCTGGGACGCGTACGATGCGCCGCATGTCCGGGGAGCCAAGGAACAGTCGGATACAGCGCGAGGTCGTGCAGCTGATCCTCGACCGCAAGCTCCAGCCCGGTGCGCCGCTGCCCACCGAGGCCGAGCTGATGGAAGACCTCGGCATCAGCAGAAACTCCGTCCGCGAGGCCCTCAAGGCACTCCAGGCCCTCGACATCGTGGAGATCCGACACGGCTACGGCACCTACGTAGGCCGCGCCTCGCTGACCCCGCTCGTCGACGGCCTCACCTTCCGCACACTCACGCGGCACGAGGACGACGCGGACGCGCTGGCCGAGATCCTCCAGGTGCGCGAGGTGCTGGAGGAGGGCCTGATTCATCGGGTCGCCGCGACCGTCACCGAACCGGAACTGGACAGGCTGGAAGCGGTGGTGAACCGGATGGAGGAGGCGGGCCGCGCCGGTCGCCCGTTCCCTGAACTCGACCGCGAATTCCACGAGTTGCTCTACGCCTCACTGGGCAACGAACTCGTCCCGCAACTCCTCGGCGCCTTCTGGACGGTGTTCCGCCGGGTCGCCGGCGCCCGCGGCTGGACCGACGACCCGGCCCCCGAACTCACCGTCCGCCGTCACCGCGACATCGTCACCGCACTGCGCGCCCGCGAGGTCGAGGGCGCGCGGCGCGCGATGGCGGACCACTTCCGCGGGATCGAGGCGCGGGCTGCGCAGGAGTCCCGCGGAGTGGGCTGACGGCCGACCTTCGGCCGGACCCTGAACTGTGCTCAGGGAGCGGTGAGTTGGGCCACGATCGACGCCCCGTCCAGCCAGACGTTCTCACGGGAGATCTTGCCGTCCGCGAACTCGAAGACGTGCAGCATCCGGAAGGTGATCCGGCGGTTGTTGCCGGGCACGCCCAGCAGTGAGCCGGGGACCGTGCAGGTGATCAGGTCCTCGACGGTCGCCGCGTTCTCCGAGTAGTAGGTGTGGGTGCGCTCGGACTTCTCGGTGCGCAGATCCCGCACCAACTGCTCGTAGCGCTCCTGCGCGGCCGGGATGCCGACCGCCGGGCCGCCCGGCCAGCCGACGGCGTCGTGCTCGATGTCGTCGGTGTAGACGGACACCGCCGCCGCCGGGTCCCCGTGTTCCTCGGCGAGCATGTGCGTGCCGATCAGTACTTCCATGTCCGCCGGTGTGATGGAGCCCATCGAGCTCCTCCTCTCGTCGTGCCGCGTGC
Organism: Streptomyces sp. NPDC101776; assembly: GCF_044766845.1. Taxonomy (NCBI): domain Bacteria; kingdom Bacillati; phylum Actinomycetota; class Actinomycetes; order Kitasatosporales; family Streptomycetaceae; genus Streptomyces; species Streptomyces sp. NPDC101776. The sequence continues at coordinate 433,925 of NZ_JBIWMV010000002.1, forward strand.
CGGTCGGGCCGCGACCCCCGTGGGTGAGACGGATATACTGTAATGAGAAAATTTTCTCACGACAAGAAGGTATTCGCATGCCGGAAGGCCGCAGCAGACAGAAGTTGCGCACGCGCCGCGCGCTGATCGAGGCTGCGGTCGCCCTGATCCGCGAGGGCCGGACGGTCACGATCGCGGAGGCGGCGGAGGCGGCCGAGGTGTCCCTGGCCACCGCGTACCGCTACTTCTCCAGCCCGCAGGAACTGCTCCAGGAGACCCAACTCCTCGTCCGTACACCGGACTTCACCGCCGACCTGCCCGCCGACCCGGCCGAGCGTCTCGACACGCTGATCTCCCGCGTCGCCGAGTTCCAGCTCGGCGACGAGGCGGTGTGGCGGGCGCTGGTGCGGGCCGGCCTCGAACGCTGGTTCACCCAGCACGAGCACGGCGAGATGGACACCCCCACCCGCAACCAGACCCGCCTCGGCTACACCCGTACCGCTCTCGAACCACTCGCCGACACCCTTCCGCCCGGACTCCACCGCCGTCTGACCATGGCTGTCACCCTCGTGTACGGAGCGGAGGCGCTGCTGGCGACCCGCGACGCCTGCGGACTCGACCCCGAGGAGGCGACGGATGTGATGCGGTGGGCGGCGAGCGCACTGCTGGAGAAGGCGGTACGCGAGACGCCGGTCGACTGAGGGGCGAGCGAGATGGCAGAAGTGTGGGACGAGCGGGACGCGGGTGTCCTACGGCTGCCCTCCGGCCGCCTGGTCCGGGGCCGCGGACTGCGCCGCCCGCTCCCGGCCGACGGTCCCGTCCCGTCGTACGGTGTGTATCTGCTCGGCAAGCAGCTGCCCCAAGTCCCCTGGCAGGCAAGGTGGTTGCGCTGGCCGGACTTCCGGCTGCCCGCCGACCGTGCCGAGGCGCACGCGGTTCTCACCGACGCCTGGCGCCGGTCGCTCACCGAGCGGGTCGAGATCGCCTGCGCGGGCGGCCGGGGCCGCACCGGCACGGCACTGGCCTGCCTCGCGGTCCTCGACGGGGTGCCGCCCGGGGAGGCGGTCCTCTACGTCCGCGCCCACTACGACCGGCACGCCGTGGAGACACCGTGGCAGCGGCGGTACGTACGACGGTTCGGGGCGCCGTCAGTCGCGCCGGGCGCGGAAGCGTAGGCCGCCGCTCTCCGCGTGCAGATCGACCGCCACGCCCGTGAAGCCGGCCCGCTCCAGCCGGCCCGGGAGTGTCGCCGGATCGAGGGTGTTCATCGTGTCCCGGAAGTGCAGCACCCGGAAGCGGAACCCGGGTTGGCTGTCACTGCCCGCGAACGTCCCGCCGGGACGCAGCACGCGGAACGCCTCCGCGAAGATACGGTCCTGGTGGTCGGCCGTGGGCACGTGGTGCAGCATCGTGAAGCAGACGACGGAGTCGAACGACGCGTCGGGCAACGGCAGTTCGGCCCCGTCCGCGTGGAGCACGGTGGCCCGGTCGCCCCACCGGGACTCCAACAGGCGCGCGGTGTCGGCGTCGATCTCGGCGGCGGTGAGGTGGTCGACCCGCTCGACGAGGACGCGGAGATTGGCGCCGTAGCCCGGGCCGATCTCCAGTACGTCCGCGCCGAGTTCCACGTGCTCCAGGGCCCAGGGCAGGATGCGGTCCTTGGTCGTCTGCGCCCAACCCTCTGAGCTGCACATTTTGCGGTGGGCTCGGTTCATCGGCATACGTCGACGCTAGGCGGGGCGGGCGGCTGTCCGCCACGGGCTAGGCTGCCGTGTCATGTCGCGGAACGGACAGGAGCGGGGGCGCTGGTCCGGCACAGGAAAAGGGCGCTGGTCCGACACGGCCATCCTCGTCGGCCACTTCACGATGCCGCGCGGCACGGCGTTCGCCACGCACTGGCATCCCGTCCACCAACTCCTCTGCTCCGAGCGGGGGTTGCTGCGGATCCGGAGCGAGCACGGGACCTGGCTGCTGCCGCCGGCGCTGGCGCTGTGGGTCCCCGCGCTCGTCCCGCACTCCACGGGGTCCGAGGGTGACGCCGTGATGCGCGGCGCGTTCGTCGAACCAGCGAGCTGCCCGCACATCGACTGGCGGGACCCCACGGTCGTCGCGGTCACCCCCCTTCTCCGGGCACTCGTCGTGCACCTGGACCGCACGGACCTGACACCGGACGCCCGCGCGCGGGCCGAGTTGGTGCTCCTCGACGAGCTGCGTCCGGTGCCGGTGACGAGCGTGGCGGTGTCCGAGCCGCGTGATCCTCGGGCGCGGGCGGTGGCCGCCGGCCTGATGAACCACCCTTCCGACGACCGCCCGTTGGCCGCCTGGGGCCGTCAAGTCGGCTCCAGCGAGCGGACGTTGGCCCGTCTCTTCGTCGCGGAGACGGGGCTGGGCTTCGGCCAGTGGCGGGAACGGCTGCGGATGCAGGCCGCGTTGCCGTTCCTCGCCGAGGGGCTACCCGTCGAGGCGGTGGCGCGACGCGTCGGGTACGCCTCGGCGAGCTCCTTCACGGCGGCGTTCCACCGGGTGGTCGGGGTGACGCCGAGGCAGTACTTCCCGCGCTAGCCCGAGCGCCGCTTCCCACGTCGGCCGGACGCCGCTTCCCGCGCTAGCCCGAGGGCCGCTTCCCACGTCAGCCGGACGCCGCTTCCCGCGCTAGCCCGAGGGCCGCTTCCCACGTCGGCCGGACGCCGCTTCCCGCGCTAGCCCGAGGGCCGCTTCCCACGTCGGCCGGACGCCGCTTCCCGCGCTAGCCCGAGCGCCGCCTCCCACGTCGGCCGGACGCCGCTTCCCGCGCTAGCCCGAGCGCCGCCTCCCACGTCGGCCGGACGCCGCTTCCCGCGTCAGCTGAGCGTCGCCGCCACCAACTCGGCTGTCTTCGCGACCAGTTGATTGTCGTACGGCGCGTCGGGCTGGGTCGGCTTCGTCGTCAGGACGGCGAGGACGACCGGGTCACCGGCCTCCGTCCAGGCGATGCCGACGTCGTTGGCCGTGCCGTAGGCGCCGCTGCCCGTCTTGTCGGCGATCGTCCAGGTCGCGGGGAGCCCGGCGCGGAAACGGGCGGCGCTCGTCGTGTTGTTGAGCAGCCAGGCGGTGAGCCGGTCGCGGTCGGGGCGGCGCAGCGCGTCGCCGAGGACGAGCCTGCCGTACAGGCCGGCGATCGCGCGCGGGCCGGTGGTGTCGGTGATCCGGTCCGGCTCGGCCGAGTTCAGCTCCGTCTCCCAGCGGTCGAGCCGGGTGACCCGGTCGCCGAGGGAGCGGGCGAAGCGGGTGACGGCGGTGGGGCCGCCGAGTTCACGCAGGAGCAGGTTGCCGGCGCCGTTGTCGCTGTAGCGGATCGCCACGTCGGCGAGCTGCTCGACCGTCATGCCGTCGGCGAGGTGCGCCCGGGTCCGGTCCGATCCGTCGACGAGATCGGCCTCCGTGTAGTGCACGACCTTGGAGAGAACCTCGCCGTGCCGGTCCAGGTCCCGCAGGACGGCCGCGGCGGCGAGCGTCTTGAACACCGAGCACATCGGGAAGAGTTCGTCGGCACGGTGCGCGACGGTCCTCTTCGTACCGAGGTGGTGTGCGAACACGCCTACGCGGGCGGTGTGTTGCTCTTCGAGGGCGGCCAGACGTGTGCGGATGCCGGGGCTGTCCGCCGCCTGCGCGGAGGAGGTGCCGGTGAGGAGGGTCGCGGCGGTGGCGGCGCCGGTGGTGAGCAGGGTGCGGCGGGTGGCCGTACGGGCCGTACGGGCCGTACGGGTCGTACGGGTCGTACGGGTTGTAGGGGTTGTAGGGGTCGTGGAGGACTGTTCCGAGCCTGAGATCGCGCTCTCCTTTGTTCGGTCGCCGTCGACGATCGGTCGATCTACGTCAACGATCTCTCCAGTGACCGACGCGAGGGCTCATCCCTTGGTTGCGCCGCCGTAGACCATCGGGCGACTTCCGAGCGGGGGCCGGATCGGCACAGTGGGCGCATGGCGAACACACAGGGGATCAGTCGGGGCCAGTTCCTGGCGGGGGCGCTGGCGCTCGGAGCGGCGGGCGCGCTGCTGCCGTCGGGGCAGGCGACGGCACGGACACAGGCGGCGGACGGGCGGCGCCACGGGCTGCGCCGACACGGCGTCGTCTACACGGTCGGCGAGGGCGAGACCCCCGCCACCGCCTGGAACCCGCGCCGGATGCGCGCCGATCTCCGGGCCGTCCGCGACGAGTTGCACGCCGACACGGTCGAGGTCACCGGCGACGGCGTCGACCGCCTCACCGCCACCGCCGCCGAGGCCGCCGAACTGGGCCTGCACATCTGGCTCCAGCCCACCCTCGCCGACGTCCCGGAGCGGGACATCCTCGAACACCTCGCGGAGACGGGCCGGTTCGCGGAACGCCTCCGGCGCCAGGGCGCGAGCGTCGACTTCAGCGTGGGCTGCGAGTTCTGGCTGTTCGTGCCCGGGATCGTGCCGGGCGCGACGGTCCTGGACCGCGTCCAGAACCTCCTGAACGGCACGTTCGACCCGGTCAGGATGCAGCGCAGGCTGGACGCCTTCACCAAGAAGGCGGCGGCACACGGCCGTTCCGTCTTCCACGGCGACCTCAGCTACGCGGCCGCCCAGGACGACGAGGTCGACTGGACCCTCTTCGACATCGTGGGCATCGACTACTACTCGTACTTCCGCCAACCGGCCGACTACATCCGGGAGTTGCGCCGCTACGCACGCTGGGGCAAGCCCGTGACCATCACCGAGTTCGGCACCTGCGCGTACAAGGGCGCCGAGAAGACCGCCGGCATGGGCTGGAACGTCGTCGACTACGGCAAGGACCCGCAGGAGATCAAGGGCCACCTGATCCGCAGCGAACACACCCAAGCGGCTTACGTGGTCGGCCTGTTGGAGATCTTCGAGTCGATGGGCCTCTACGGAGCGATGGCCTTCGAGTTCGTCACCCCGGACGCCCCGCACCGCACCGACGACCCGCGCCACGACCTCGACATGGCGAGCTACGCGATCACCAAGACCGTCAAGGCCCGTCCGTATGACCCGAGTTCGCCCTGGCATTGGGAGCCGAAGGAGGCGTTTCGGGCGCTGGCGCGCAGGTATGCGGGAGTCTGCTCTTGATGCCTTGTCCGATTGACGTCGAAAGCGTCGGGGGAAAGGATGCTCGGGTGAAGAACGCCGACGCGGCCTGGAGCGCGTTCGATTCGATCGCCTATGTAGCTCACAACTACCGTGCCTTGCACGCGGAGGACGCGGAGATCCTGCACATCGTTCGCGATCATTTCGCCGACCATTTCCGGAAGCCGGGCGTCGGCCCGGTCAGTGGCATCGACGTGGGCGCCGGCGCCAATCTGTATCCCGCCCTGTCCATGCTGCCGTGGTGCGACGAGATCACCCTCTGCGAGCACTCGCCCGCGAATGTCGCCTACCTGGAGGGCCAGGTCGACTCGTACGACGGGAACTGGGACCTGTTCTGGGCTTCTCTGAGCGAGAACAAGGCGTACCGCGCCCTCGGCATGGACCCGCGGGAGAAGTTCCGCGAAGTCGTCAAGGTCGAGCAGGGCGACATCTTCGCTCTGGAGCAGCGCGAGGGGCGGTGGTCCGTGGGAACCATGTTCTTCGTTGCCGAGTCGATGAGCTCCTCCCTCGATGAGTTCGGCCTGGGCGTCGAGCGATTCATGCGCGCCCTGAACCCGGGTGCTGCCTTCGCCGCCGCTTTCATGGAACACTCCAGGGGCTATCACGTGGGCGAGAGTTCCTTCCCCGCCTGTGACGTGGGAGAAGCCGAGGTGCGGGCGAGTCTCGAACCATTCGCGGACGATCTCAAGGTGCACCGGCTCAACAGCGGGGCCGCCTTGGTGCGGGACGGTTATTCCGGATCGATCCTCGCTTGGGGGCGGCGCGGGGATTGATGGAGCGGTCTGTGCGGGGGACATGAGGTGCGGATCACCGACGACAGGTTCTTGCCGCGGGCCTGACGAATTCTTGCCGTAGGCCTGGTGAACGTCGGGCGGGTGGACGAAAGCCCGTTCGGATATCGTCAACTCTGGTGACAACGTTGCCCGAGCCTGGGCGACGAGAAGAGATCCCGACGACGGAGGCGAAGCAGTGTCGACCAGTGCCGTGGTGATCGGAGCAGGAGTCTCGGGACTCACCACGGCGGTCTGCCTGGCGGAGTCCGGAATGGACGTTCGGGTCGACACCGACCGGCCCCCGGGCGCTACGACCTCGGCGGCCGCGGGTGCCATGTGGGATCCGTATCTGGCCGAGCCCAGCGACCTGGTGGAACGATGGAGCCGGGAGACGCTGTCGGAGCTGACCGCGCTGAGCGCGGACACGGAGACCGGAATCCGGCTGGTGGAGGGGACTCAGGAATCCAGGGTTTCCCGGGACATGCCGGTCTGGGGAAGCCTCGTGGGTGCACGCATGTGCCTCCCGGCAGAGCTACGGCAGGGGTTCGTGGCCGGGTGGCGATACCGAGCGCCCCTCGTCGACATGCCCCGGTACCTTCGCTACCTGGTCGGACGACTGGAGCAGGCCGGTGGATCCATGCGCCGGCACCGCTACGGCACGCTCGACGAGGCGCTGACTCAAGCGTCGGTCGTCGTCAACTGTTCGGGCGCGGAAGCCCGGTTCCTGGTGGACGACGCCTCGGTCGAGGCGGTGCGCGGTCAGCTCGTCGTGGTGGAGAACCCGGGTATCCGGACCTTCTTCTGCGACGACACCCCCGGAGCCGAGGACCTCACCTACATCTACCCGCACGGCGACGTCGTGGTCCTGGGCGGAACGGCGGAGCCGGGCGCCTGGGAACTGCGGCCCGACGAGGGCGAAGCCAGGGAGATCATCCGCCGTTGCGCCGCCGTGGAGCCGTCGCTCGCCGGCGCCCGGGTGATCGGGCAGCGGGTGGGGCTGCGGCCGGTGCGAAGCCGGGTCCGGCTGGAGGGCGAGTGGCACGAGGACACCCTGCTGCTGCACAACTACGGTCATGGCGGAGCTGGACTGACCTTGTCCTGGGGATGCGCACGTGAGGTCACGGAGCGGGTCCGGGGGAAGCTGCCGTCCCCTCACTGATCGGCGCTTCGGGAGCTACTCCCTGATCTGCCATTGCCGGCGCTCCGCGATGTCGGACTCCGCGCCTCTGCGGAAAAGGTACAGCCAGGTCCGGGCCGCGAGCGTGGCGATCAGGACTGTTGTCCACGGCCAGCTGGTGGCGTTCGCCGCGATCAGTGCCGCGCCGACCGTCGGCGAGGCCGCCGTCAGCACGATCAGGGCGATCTCGAACGAGCTTCGTTGGAATCGGTGGGCAATGGAGAACTCGGACTGCTCGTACCAGGCGATCGCCGAGCTGAACACGACGGCCAGGGTCATGGTCGTCCAGGGATCGCCGCTGGCCTGCGCGTAAGTGACGGGAAGTGAGATCAAGAAGGGGAAAACACCCCCGTACTCGGAGAGTACGTTGCCCCACTTCATGATCTTGCCGAACGAGTTCGAGCGGATCCGGGCGAGCTCGCCGGAGGCGCTCGCGTAGATGATCAGGGAGAGGACGGTACTGAACGTCGCCCCGATGAGGAGCAGTCGTACATCATCGGGGAACCGGGTCGAGGAGAAGGCGAAACCCAAGAGGAAGGTGATGGCGGCGAGTATCGAACCGGAGAAAGCGATGCCGGCCGCGGCTTCCCCGGACTGGAGGGTCGCGGGGTCGTCCTGCTCGAATCGGGCGATTTCAAAAGCAGGTTCGCCGCTCAGCGTCACCAGCCCCGTCACCGCGTGGTCGGCAGGTGACAGGGACTCCGTGAGCTGCGCCTGAGCACTGACGGGTACGAGATGCCTGGCGTCCGGATCTATGTATTCCACGCGGGACTTGTACTGATAGTGAATGTGGAGAGCGTTTCCTGCCCCGCCCATGCGTATGACCCGGGTCCCTTTGAAATCGGTGGCCAGCAGGAGACGGGTCAGCGCCAGTTGCTCCGTCCTGGCCACGACGGATATCAGCGGCGGCTCGCTCGATTTCCGGGGAATGTCCGTCACCATCTCGGTCAGGAGTTGCTTGGCTATACCCTGCCTGCGCATTCCCTCACGAACCGCGATCACGGAAATCCGCACATGCTCCGGTGAAGGCATTTCCGCAGCGATGCACCCGACCAGCTCGCCTGCGGATTCGAGCACCCGAACCAGGTCGCGGTCAATGGCGTCGGCGAGGAGTGCCGACGTCGGAATGATCGCAGTCTCGCACGAATCGGTCAGTAGCGAACGCAATGCGGCCAGGTCGGCGGCGGACGCCGCCCGGGTGGGCCATACAGCCATGTCCATCCGTTTCGTTCGGCACGACATCAGGTGTCACGTGGTCGCCAGGGGCTGAATCTTACAGATCAACTGCGCGCCGCACAGGTACGGTTGAGTCATCACGACCGTGGTGTTCTCGAGGTTTGCAAGACCCATGACACGAAGGTGGAGACGGCTGTGACGGAGTCCGTGTTCAGGGAATCCACCGCGGAACCCCGTACCCAGTCCGTCCCGCTCGCACATCTCTCCCTGGAGCTGGGCCACCTCTACATGGAGGATTTCGAAGCCGGCCCCGAGCGGCTGCGCGAGCACTTCGCGGAGGTGCGCATCTGGGTGGACGCCGTACGCGCCTCCGCAGCTCGCCGCGCGGGTCTCAAAAGGCCCCGCATCAGCACCTGCTTTCTCATCGACGACTACTTCAACCGCTTTTCCACACCGGCCGAGATCGTCCCACTGGTGCTGACGGAGGCCGAGAAGGCAGGCCTGGTCATCGACTACCTGGCCCGCGAGTCGGGCTGCGCGGTCGCTGACCGGATCGCGTTGGCCGAGTCGGTTCTGCACCGTCTCGTGGAGTCGCCGCCGCCGGGCAGCAACGGTGCGCGCCCGCCCGTCAGCCAGACCGGCTGGCTCGCCAACGGTCAGCGCACTCCCGCCCCGCGCGGCGTGCCGGCCGAGAGCATGGCCTGGCAGCCGCCCCAGGAGACCATGGCCCGCAACCACTCGGTCTTCATGGACGTCGAGCTGTGGTCCAAGGAGGACGACGAGTGGCTGTGGTCCTGTCCGTTCCTGGCCGCCGTATGGCAGTTGGCCCGGCTCGGTCTGCTACGACACCTCGGCGAACCCGTGCTGGCCCCGCGCCCCTGGACCGGTGGGGACTTCCCGCACGACTGGGACCGGCTGCCGCCGCTGCTCAGGCTCACCGAGTCCGCGGCGCCTTTCAGCGCGTACCGCACCTGCACACTGATGCCCAACCGGTTCCTCGCGGTCGAGGACGCCGTACGGCTCATCCTCGACCAGGTGGACGTCGATTCCGTAGCGCTCCAACAGGTCGCCGTGCGCTCCGCCGGCGAAGGCGTCGCGGTGCCGGAGGCTGTGGCTCAGCGCGCGACCTACGTCTTCTACGAGGAGCCGGGCGTGGAGTCCGTCGGGAAGCCTGCCAACCCACCTTCTCCGAAGAGGACTTGACATGCCGTCCCCCGGCCGGTCGGCGGGCTCGGTCCTCATCTGCGGCGAGGTGCACACCTGCCTGCTGCCATCCATGCAGTCACTGAACGGGTACGGCGCCACCCAACTGCTGAGGCTGCGCGGCGACGAGCAGGTCAGGGTGTCCAAGCGGCCCAATCTGTACGCCTGTTCGCCCCAGGTCCTGACGGGCGTGGACTGCAGGCTGCCCACCTCGAACGGTGCCAAGATCCGAGCCGTCGGTACGGTGGCCGCCCGTGGGGTGCTCACTGAGGGCCGCGTCCTCCAGTCCACCGCCTACTTCAGCGTCCCGGCATACGGCCTCGACGTGCGCCGCCCCTGGGGGCACTATCTGGTAAGGCCAGGTGTGGTCGAGCCGTTCGGGAAACTGCCTGAACAGGCCGCTGCGGAGGGCGTGTTACGCGGTGCCGGGCGCGGCGAACTGGACCTGGGAATGATCGCCGAGGGACTGCTGGAGCAACTGGTGCGCCACCCGCTCCTCGACCGCGAGGCTCCCTTCAAGTCCCGGAGAACACAGCTGCGTTGGGCCGCGCGGTTTGCGCCTGCGGGCGAGGTGCCGTCACTTGACTGTTTTACGCTGGCCGAGGACGGGTTGCGGACCGTCGAGCTGCGGCTGCCGGAGGGCACCCCGCCCGCCGCCGTCGCCGGTCTGTGTGAGGATCTCGCGCTGCACGACTGGCTGTTGACGACCGTGGTGCACATGCTGGAGAACAGCCGGCTCGGTGCGGCGGACGGGCCCGCACCGGTTCTGGCGCTGCGCCCGGCCGTCGACCACCTCCTGCACCTGTGGATGCCCCGCGCACGCGTGGACCGCGAGCTGGGCCAGCTGTGGGACGTCCTGGAGCGGGAACCGGGCTTCAGCCGCCAATGGGAGAACCTTCGCCATCGCATCCGTGACCAACTGGCCATGCGGGCCTTTCCATTGCCGTCACCTGACCTCACCCATCCCGCCGGCCCACCGTCACGACCGTGACCAACGCCGCGACCGCGCACCACCTCGCGCTGTGCCGGATCGGGGCTCCCAGCGCCAGGCCGGCCGGCGCGGACACCGGGGCGAGCAGGGGCCAACATGACCGCCGTCAGCACCGCCACTTCCGCCGGCATCGGTGCCGGCGGTCCGGCGCGGCCGCGAAGGCCGTGTGGATCAGGCCCGTCGATTACTCACCCACGACCGTGATCGCGCCGACGGGTCGACGTAGTCGACACCGGCACGGGTGACGCGATCACGGTCGTCATCGGGAGTCTCGGGCCAGGTATTCGACGCTGTCGGCGGTCAGCTCCATGAAGGCCGCCTCCGGGGAGGCGTGTTCGGTCGTCGACTCCCACAGGAGGAAGCGGTGTTCGTGTGAGTTTGCCGATGCGGCCGGCGCCACCCGCTCCGCCGGGATGCGCTTGTTCCGGGCCACGATCCGCAGATCCGTCCGAGCGGACCGCCCGCCATGTACATCGCCTGCCTTCAGCAGCGAGCCGACGTGGCCCCAGACCACGGGATGGCGGCGCCGATTCTGGCACTGTCGCCGATCGGATCCACAAGTTCCGGCAGCATCCGCAGAGTTGTCGTCTTGCCCGCGCCGTTCGGGCCGAGGAACCCGGTGACGTGCCCGGGCCGTACCGCTCGGTGAGTTCGGCGGCCTCGATCACGGGACCACGGTGGCGAGGGTGACCGGTCCCCAGCACGGGCCCGGCGCCGACACTCCCGTGCTGTCGATGTCGACCCCGGTCGTACGTCTCCGGGCCGATGCCCCCACCCACCCCTCGCCCCTACGATCCCGCCATGCCCCCCACCCCGCCCCTCCTCAAACGCATACCCCCGGGCGCCTGGGCAGGCGTGCCCTGGGTCTACGGCACGTTGTTCGCGGTCCGCTCCTTCTTCCGGCTGCCTCACATGCCGACCGACCCCTTCCCGCCCACGCCCGGCGACTGGGTGCTCATCGGGGTGGGCAGTGTCCTCGCCCTGGCCGGATTCGTGACGTTGCGTCGGCGCCCGCTGTCGGGGATCGGGCTGCTGGTGGTGGGGACCTACGCCGTGACGCTGGGGCTGGACGCGTTGACGATCGGCCTCGTCCACTGCGCGGCGATCGACATCGCCGTGGGCTGGGTCGCCGCCGGTTCCACCCGCCGCCGGAGCCTCGCCGCGCTCGCTCTGGCCGTCGCCGTGCTGCCCGCCTACGAACTCACCCGGACCGGTCTCGGCCGTCCCCTCCTCCTCACCCATGACACCGGCCGGGGCGACTGGCAGAGCTGGTCGATGCCCGCTCTCCTGGCTGTCGTCGCCTGGTTGATCGGCAACTCCGTCCGGCAGGGCCGCGCGTACACCGAGCGGCTCACCACGCAGGCCGCGACCCAGGCCGTCACCGCCGAACGGCTGCGTATCGCACGGGAGATGCACGACACCGTGGCCCACAGCATCGGCATCATCGCCCTCCAGGCGGGCGCGGCGGCCCGGGTCGCTACGACCCAGCCGGAGGCCGCGCGGCAGGCGATGCGGGCCGTGGAGGCCGAGGGGCGCGAGACGCTCGCCGGGCTGCGCCGCATGCTCGTCGCGCTGCGGGCCGCCGACGAGACGCCGGTCCTGTCCGCAGGGCTCGGTGACATCGACCGGCTGGCCGCGACGACCACGGCGGCCGGGGTCCGGGTCGACGTGCGGCGGCGCGGTGAGCCGCGTCAACTCCCGCCCGACATCGACCTGTCGGCGTTCCGCATCGTCCAGGAGTCCGTCACCAACGTCGTACGGCACGCGGGGACGAGTGCGTGCCGGGTCACCCTCGACTACCGCGACGACGAACTCGCGTTGGAGGTGACCGACGACGGGCACGGGCACGGGACGGCCACCGACACCGGGTTCGGGCTGGCGGGTATGCGGGAGCGAGTGGCGCTGCTGCACGGGGAGTTCGCGGCGGCTCCGCGTCCCGAGGGCGGATTCCGGGTCGCGGTCCGGCTTCCGGTGCCGACGGCGGTGGCCCGATGAGCGGGCCCGTCCGCGTGCTCCTCGCCGACGACCAGCAACTCATCCGTACGGCACTGCGGATGGTGATGGCCGACCTCGACGACATGGAGGTCGTCGGGGAGGCCGGCACCGGTGCCGAGGCCGTACGGCTGACGGCCCAACTCGCCCCGGATGTCGTGGTGATGGACCTCCGCATGCCAGGGATGGACGGCATCGAGGCCACGCGGACGATCATGGAGAGTTCGCCGGCGGGTGCGGTGCCGGTGCGGGTACTTGTCCTCACGACCTTCGACGACGACGATCACGTCTACGGCGCGTTGCGCGCGGGCGCGTCCGGGTTCCTGGTCAAGGACATGGCCCTGGACGACATCATCGGCGCGGTACGGGTGGTGGCCGCCGGGGACGCCCTGATCGCCCCGAGCGTGACCCGGCGGCTGATCCGTGACTTCGCGTCCTCCCGCCCTGAACCGGCCCGAACCCCGCGGGAGTTGACGCGTATCACCGAGCGGGAACGCGAAGTGCTGACACTGGTCGGCTCAGGGCTGTCCAACACGGAGATCGCGGCCGAGCTGTGCATCAGCGTGGCCACGGCGAAGACCTATCTGACCCGCCTCTTCACCAAGCTGGACGCGCGGGACCGGGTCCAGTTGGTGATCCTGGCCTATGAGGCGGGGCTGGTCTCGGTGGGGTAGGAAAACAGTTCGCCCGTGCTCGACTCCTCCGATACGGTCGCCAGGTTCTTTTCACAGCTAGGAGGCCGTTGTGGCATGTCGTATCGGTGAGCTCGTGCTCGGTTGTCGGGACCCCGAGGCGCTGGCGCGGTTCTGGTGCGAGGTGCTCGGCTTCGTCCTGCTCGACAGCGAGGAGGGCGAGTGGGCGGAGATCGGGACGCCCGAAGGGTTCGGCGGTCCGCATCCGACGCTCTTCTTCAGCCGCCGGGACGAGCCGGAACCGGGGAAGTCCCGGCTGCACATCGACGTCAACCCCACGGACCGCGACCAGGCCGCCGAGCTCGAACGCCTGCTGAAGCTCGGTGCCCGCTTCGCCGACATCGGCCAGACCGGGGAAGAACAGTGGCATGTTCTCGCCGACCCCGAAGGCAATGAGTTCTGTTTGCTCAAGGCCCGAATCAAGCCGCTCTGAACAAGCCGTTCTGATCAAACCCGTCTGAACGAATAGATCTGATCAAACCGCTCCGGTCTGCTCGCTCCGGTCCACTCACTCCGACGTTTTCCGAATGGCCTGTTCGAACTGGCCGATAAACGTGCCGCCGCCGTCCCCGCTCGACTCCGCTGAACCTTCAAGCCGTCTGCCGTGAACCGTTGGCCATGGCCAACCCCCTTGGTCCGCACCGCACTTGTGGTCGACAGACTCCTGCCGAGTGTAGGGGTGCGGGGGCTCCCTCGAGTTAAGAAGCGTGAAACTCGAAAAGGGAGGGGAGCCAGGTGTGGGCACACTGCTCGGAGGCGAAGGACATCTTGATGGAATTGCGGATTCGGGTGCGAGGAGAGCGATGGAGCCGCCGATGAAACCGCCGGTCGGATCGATCGCCATGGACACCCGTACGGGCAGAGTCGGCATCGTCATGGGGCATGAGGGGCCTTATGTTCAACTGCGCCCGTACGGCGGCGGACGGGAGTGGGACGTCGAGCCGGCCGCCGTGCGGGACGCGACCCCGGCCGAGCGGCTGAGCGCGGCGACCGCGTACGCGAACGCCCGCAGCCGCGGCGAGGTGCCTTGAGACGGGGGTGCCCCGGAACGGCGTAGGGCCACTGGGCCGTAGGGGACAATGGGCCCCATGAGTCTGTTCCGCGACGACGGCATCGTGCTGCGCACCCGGAAGCCGGGTGAGGCGGACCGGATCATGCCGCGGTCGCCCGGAGGGCGACCTCCGTACCCCTGGCGGAAAACCCGCGGGGGTGCCCGATGAGTCTCTTCCGGGACGACGGCATTGTCTTGCGGACCCAGAAACTCGGCGAGGCGGACCGGATCATCACCCTGCTCACCCGGGGGCATGGGCGGGTGCGCGCGGTGGCGCGCGGGGTGCGGCGGACCAAGTCGAAGTTCGGCGCCCGGCTGGAACCCTTCTCGCACGTGGACGTGCAGTTCTTCGCGCGGGGCAGTGAACTCGTCGGGCGCGGGCTGCCGTTGTGCACGCAGAGCGAGACCATCGCTCCGTACGGTGGCGGAATCGTCGCCGACTACGCGCGGTACACCGCCGGTACGGCCATGCTGGAGACCGCCGAGCGGTTCACCGACCACGAGGGCGAGCCCGCCGTACAGCAGTATCTGCTGCTCGTGGGCGGGCTGCGGACGCTGGCAGGCGGGGAGCACGCGCCGCATCTGATTCTTGACGCGTTCCTGCTGCGGTCGCTCGCCGTCAACGGGTACGCCCCGAGCTTCGGGGACTGTGCGAAGTGCGGGATGCCCGGGCCGAACCGGTTCTTCTCCGTGGCGTCCGGCGGGGTGATCTGCGCCGACTGCCGGGTCGCCGGGAGCGTCGTACCCTCACCGCAGGCCCTGGATCTGCTCGGTGCGCTGCTTACGGGAGACTGGGAGACGGCGGACGCGTGCGAGGCGCGGCATGTGCGGGAGGGCAGCGGGCTGGTCTCCGCCTATCTGCACTGGCATCTGGAACGCGGGCTCCGCTCGCTGCGGTACGTAGAGAAGTCGTAAGCACCGAGGCTCAGAGAACAGAGGAACGAGAACGTCATGGTCGTACGCGGGATTCTGGGGCGCCAGCGGCGCGAGTACAAGACGCCTGAGCCGCATCCTTCCGGGGCCCGTGCGCCGAAGTTGCCCGGTGAGCTGATCCCGAAGCACGTGGCGATCGTCATGGACGGCAACGGGCGGTGGGCGAAGGAGCGCGGGCTGCCGCGCACCGAGGGCCACAAGGTCGGCGCCGAGCGGGTGTTGGACGTGTTGCAGGGCGGCGTCGAGATGGGTGTCGGCGCGATCTCGCTGTACGCCTTCTCCACCGAGAACTGGAAGCGGTCGCCCGACGAGGTGCGCTTCCTCATGAACTTCAACCGCGACTTCATCCGCAAGACCCGTGACACCCTCGACGAACTCGGCATCCGGGTGCGGTGGGTGGGCCGTATGCCCAAGCTGTGGCGGTCGGTGGCCAAGGAGTTGCAGATCGCGCAGGAGCAGACCAAGGACAACGACGCGCTCACCCTGTACTTCTGCATGAACTACGGCGGACGGGCCGAAATCGCCGACGCGGCAAAGGCGTTGGCCGAGGATGTGCGGGCGGGCCGGCTCGACCCGGCCAAGGTCGACGAGAAGACCTTCGCCAAGTACATGTACTACCCGGACATGCCCGAGGTCGATCTGTTCCTCCGGCCCAGCGGGGAACAGCGCACCTCCAACTACCTGATCTGGCAGAGCGCTTACGCCGAGATGGTCTTCCAGGACGTCCTGTGGCCGGACTTCGACCGCCGCGACCTCTGGCGCGCCTGCGTCGAATTCGCCCAGCGGGACCGGCGGTTCGGCGGCGCGGTCCCGAACGAGAAGTTGCTGGAGATGGAGAAGGACATGCGAGGCGGTTCTCTTTAGCCCGTCCGGCGTTTGAGGACGAGGCCCTTTCGGGGCCGAGGCGGGGGTCTGGGGGCGGCAGCCCCCAGAGACGCCCACACCGACAAACCCGCACAACAACCGCTCAACCAGCGGCGCACTCCGCACAGGTGCCGAAGATCTCCACCGTGTGCGCCACGTTCACGTACCCGTGTTCCGCCGCGATCGCCTCCGCCCACTTCTCGACGGCCGGCCCCTCCACCTCCACCGCCTTGCCGCAGACGCGGCAGACCAGGTGGTGGTGGTGGTCGCCGGTGGAGCAGCGGCGGTAGACCGATTCGCCCTCCGAGGTGCGCAGGACGTCCACCTCGCCGGCGTCGGCGAGGGACTGGAGGGTCCGGTAGACCGTGGTCAGGCCCACCGAGTCGCCCTTGTGCTTGAGCATGTCGTGGAGTTCCTGGGCGCTGCGGAACTCGTCCACCTCGTTGAGCGCCGCCGACACGGCGGCACGCTGGCGGGTGGATCGTCCCTTTACGGGCGGGCCGGCCGTCGTCACCGTTGTCTCCTCACGTCTGCACTTTGCCGAGCCATTGTGCCAGCCCGGGCTGTGCATGGTCAGACGCCGACCTCGTCGGCGGCCTCCCGGGTGGCCGGAATCGCGCACTCCACCGGGTCCCCGGCCGGCCGTGCGGCGGCCGCGGCCCGGGCCCGGCGCCTCGCCAGCGGTGCCGCCAGGGCCGTCAGCAAGATGAACGCGGCGATCGTCAGGAGCACGATCGTCGCGCCGGGCGGGACGTCCTGGTAGTACGAGGTGACGGTGCCGCTGACCGTCACGGTCACACCGATCACGCCCGCGATCGCCAGTGTCGCCCCGAAACTGCGGGTGAGCTGCTGGGCCGCGGCGACCGGCACCACCATCAGCGCGGACACCAGGATCAGGCCGACGACCCGCATCGCGACGGTGACCGTGACGGCCGCGGTGACCGCCGTCAGCAGGTTCAGGGCGCGCACGGGCAGGCCGGTGACCCGCGCGAACTCCTCGTCGTGGTTGACGGCGAAGAGCTGCCGCCGTAGCCCCAGGGTGACCACGATCACGAAAGCCGCGAGGATGCCGATCGCCGTCACGTCGGACTGCGAGACCGTGGAGAGCGAGCCGAAGAGGTACGAGCTCAGGTTGGCGTTCGAGCCACCCGGCGCGAGGTTGACGAACATCACGCCGCCGGCCATCCCGCCGTAGAAGAGCATCGCGAGGGCGATGTCGCCGCGGGTCTTGCCGTACCAGCGGATCAGTTCCATGAGGACGGAGCCGAGGGCGGAGACGGCGGTGGCCATCCACACGGGGGAGGCGTTCAGCAGGAAGCCGAGGCCGACGCCGGTCATCGCCACGTGGCCGATGCCGTCGCCCATGAGGGGCTGGCGGCGCTGGACGAGGTAGATGCCGATCGCGGGGGCGGTGATGCCGACGAGGACGGCGGCGATGAGCGCCCGCTGCATGAAGGCGTAGTCGAGGAGGTCCATCAGCTCAGCAGTCCTGTGTGAAGCGGCTGGTGCGGGTGTACGTGGTCGTGGCCGGGCAGGGCGTGTTGGCCCAGGGCGCGCGGGGGCGGGCCGTCGTGCTGGACGCAGCCGTCGCGCAGGACGACGGCGCGGTCGATCAGGGGCTCCAGCGCGCCGAGTTCGTGCAGGACGAGCAACACCGTCGCGCCTTCGGCCACTTGACGGGTCAGGGTGTCCGCCAGGACCGCCTGGCTGGCCAGGTCCACGCCCGCCATCGGCTCGTCCATGATGAGGAGTTCGGGTTCGGCGGCCAACGCGCGGGCGATCAGCACGCGTTGGTGCTGGCCGCCGGAGAGCGCGTTGACCGAGTCCTTGGCGCGGTCCGCCATGCCGACCAGCTCCAGGGCGTGCCGTACGGCGTCGTGGTCCGCCTTGCGCAGCAGGCCGAAGCGGGCGCGGGAGAGGCGGCCGGAGGCGACGATCTCGGTGACGGTGGCGGGGACGCCGCCCGCGGCCGTCGTGCGCTGCGGTACGTAGCCCACGCGCCGCCAGTCCTTGAAGGCGCGGCGCGGGGTGCCGAACAGCTCGATCTCCCCTGCGGACAACGGGACTTGGCCGATGATCGTGCGGATCGCGGTCGACTTGCCGGAGCCGTTGGCGCCGAGCAGCGCGACGACCTCACCGCGCCGCACGGTGAGGTCGATGCCGCGCAGGACGGGGCGTGAACCCAGCTCGGCGCGGACACCGCGCAGCGATATGACGGACTCGCTCATCAAGTCGCTCATCAACTCGTCCTCCGTGCCGGTCATTTGCTGGTCACTTGCTGGTCATTTACTTCCCAGGGCCGTCCGCAGGGCCTTGAGGTTGGCCTGTTGGACCGAGAAGTAGTTCGTGCCGCGGGACTTCTTGGTGATGCCCTCGATCGGGTCGAGGACGTCGGTCTTCAGGTTCGCGTCGGCGGCGATGGTCTTCGCGGTCTTGTCGCTGACGAGCGTCTCGTAGAACACGGTGGTGACGCCGTCGGCCTTGGCCATCTTCTCAAGGTCCTTCACGCGCTCGGCACTGGGCTCCGACTCGGGGTCGAGGCCGTTGATGGCCTCCTCGGTCAGGCCGTAGCGCTCGGCGAGGTAGCCGAAGGCGGCGTGTGTGGTGATGAACACCTTGGTCCTGGTGTCGGCCAGCCCGGTCTTGAACTCGGCGTCGAGCGCGTCCAGTTTCTTGACCAGGGCGGCGGTGTTGGTCCTGTAGTCGGCCGCGTTGTCGGGGTCGGCCTTCTCGAAGGCCTTGCCGACGCCCTCGGCGACCTGGGCGTAGCGCACCGGGTCGAGCCAGATGTGCGGGTCGAGGCCGGCCGGCTCGTCGTTCTCCGAGGTGTCGTGCGAGGCCGCGTGGCCGCCGACCTCGTTGCCGTGCTTCTCCAGGGTGGTCAGGGAGGCCGCGTCGATCTTCGTCTTGAGCTCGGACTGGCTCACCGCGTCGTCGACGGCCGGCTGGAGGTTCTTGAGGTAGAGCACCGCGTCGGACTCCTGGAGCGCGGCGGTCTGCCGCGCGCTGATCTCCAGGTCGTGCGGCTCCTGGCCGGGCTGGGTCAGGCTGGTCACATGGACGTGGTCGCCGCCGATCTGCTCGGCGAGGTACTGCAACGGGTAGAACGCCGCGACGACGTCGAACCTGTCCGTGTTGGCGGCTGCCGTGTCGGTGGAGCAGGCGGAGAGGGTCCCGAGACCGAGGGCGGTCGTGGCCGCGACGGCTATCGCGGATATGTGGCGTCGTCGTACGTTCATGACAGTCATTTTCAACTGACATGGAAACCGTTGTCAACAAGCTGCGGCTACGGAACCGATTTGATATGGGGGCGGGAGGCGCCGGTAACCTGAAGCATTCGCCGCCGTCCATCCGTCATGAAGAGAGCATCGTGGCCGCCGACAAGATCGACACCATCGTCAGCCTGAGCAAGCGCCGTGGCTTCGTATTCCCCAGTAGTGAGATCTACGGCGGCCAGCGCGCCGCTTGGGATTACGGGCCGTTGGGTGTCGAGCTCAAGGAGAACCTGAAGCGCCAGTGGTGGCGCTACATGGTGACGTCGCGCGAGGACGTGGTCGGTATCGACTCGTCCGTGATCCTGGCCCCCGAGGTGTGGGTCGCCTCCGGCCATGTCGCCACTTTCTCGGACCCGTTGACCGAGTGCACCGCGTGCCACAAGCGGTTCCGCGCGGACCACCTGGAGGAGGCGTACGAGGCCAAGCACGGCCGCGCCCCCGAGAAGGGCCTTGCCGACATCAACTGCCCCAACTGCGGCAACAAGGGCCAGTTCACCGAGCCCAAGGAGTTCTCCGGCCTGCTCTCCACCCACCTGGGCCCGACGCAGGACACCGGCTCCGTCGCCTATCTGCGCCCCGAGACCGCCCAGGGCATCTTCACCAACTTCGCCCAGGTGCAGACCACTTCGCGCCGCAAGCCGCCGTTCGGCATCGCGCAGATGGGCAAGTCCTTCCGCAACGAGATCACGCCCGGCAACTTCATCTTCCGGACCCGCGAGTTCGAGCAGATGGAGATGGAGTTCTTCGTCAAGCCGGGCGAGGACGAGAAGTGGCAGGAGTACTGGATGGAGCAGCGCTGGAACTGGTACACCGGCCTGGGCATGCGCGAGGAGAACATGCGGTGGTACGACCACCCCAAGGAGAAGCTCTCCCACTACTCCAAGCGCACCGCTGACATCGAGTACCGCTTCCAGTTCGGCGGCAACGAGTGGGGCGAGCTGGAAGGTGTCGCCAACCGCACCGACTTCGACCTGAACGCCCACTCCAAGGCCTCCGGCCAGGACCTCTCCTTCTTCGACCAGGAGGCCCAGGAGCGCTGGACGCCGTACGTCATCGAGCCGGCCGCCGGTGTCGGCCGCGCGATGCTGGCGTTCCTGCTCGACGCGTATGTCGAGGACGAAGCGCCCAACGCCAAGGGCAAGTTGGAGAAGCGGACGGTGCTGCGCCTGGACCACCGGCTGGCGCCCGTGAAGGTGGCCGTCCTGCCCCTTTCCCGGAACCCGGAGCTGTCCCCGAAGGCCAAGGGTCTCGCGGCTGCCCTGCGCCAGAACTGGAACATCGAGTTCGACGACGCGGGCGCGATCGGCCGTCGTTACCGGCGTCAGGACGAGATCGGTACGCCGTACTGCGTGACGGTCGACTTCGACACGCTCGAGGACAATGCGGTGACGGTTCGCGAGCGGGACTCCATGAAGCAGGAGCGGGTGTCTCTCGACCAGATCGAGGGTTACCTGGCTGGGCGTCTCGTCGGTGCGTAGGTCTGTCGGGGTGCTGTCCCTGGGGGCTGCGCCTCCAGACCCCCATCGGCCCTGAAGGGGCCTCGTCCTCAAACGCCGGACGGGCTGAATATGCCCGTCCGGCGTTTTTTGGTACTCAACCCCTGGTACTCAACCCCTGGTGCTCAACGCCCTTGCAGCGCCTTCACGTTGTCGCCGAACGTCCAGCTCTTCGAGCCGTCCCAGTTGAGCGACCAGGTCATCAGGCCCTTGAGGGACGTGCCGTAGTGGCGCCAGGCCTGGGAGACCAGGGACGGTGACATGTAGCCGCCGCCCGCGCCCGACTGGGCGGGCAGGCCCGGGACCTGCTTGTCGTACGGGACCTTGATCGTCGTACCCTGCACGACCAGGCCCTTGTTGAGGCAGTCGGTCTGGGCGGTGAAGCCCGCGACCGTGCCCGCGGAGTACGAGTCGCCGGAGCAGCCGTACATGCTGCCGTTGTAGTACTGCATGTTGAGCCACCACAGGCGGCCGTTGTCCGCGTACTTCTTCACGATCGGGAGATACGCGCCCCAGATCGAGCCGTACGCGATGCTGCCGCCGGTGACGTAGGCGGTCTCCGGGGCCATCGTCAGGCCGAAGTTGGACGGCATCTGGGCCAGGATGCCGTCGATGATGCGGATCAAGTTGGCCTGGGACGTGGAGAGTCGGGTGATGTTCCCGCTGCCTACCAGGCCCGTCTCGATGTCGATGTCGATGCCGTCGAAGTTGTACTTCTTCAGGATCGGCACGATCGTCGAGACGAACTTGTTGGCCACGGTGGCCGAGCTGAGGTCGATGCCCGCGGCCGCGCCGCCGATCGACATCAGGATCGTCTGGCCGGAGGCCTTCGCCGCGCACATCTCCGCCGGCGTGGCCACCTTCACGCCCGCGTCCATGCCGTCCTCCCACAGCGCGGTGCCGTCGGAGCGGATGACGGGGAACGCCGCGTTGATCACGTTGTAACCGTGCGCGGCGATCGCGGAGTTGGTGATCGGGGTCCAGCCGAAGGGTGGGTGGACGCCGTTGGACGAGCCGTCCCAGTTCTCCCAGTAGCCCTGGAGGACCTTGCCGGCCGGGCGGGACTTGACGGCGCAGGTGTCGGCGGCGGACGCGGCCCCGGCGACGGCGAGTTGGGCGAGGCCGGCCGTCGTCAGGGCGGCGGCGAGCAGGCACAGGGCACGGCGGAGCATACGGGCCTCCCGGTGGGGGTGCGGTGAGGTGGCGTAGGCATGACACTGCGCGTGGTCCAGACCTTTCGTCAAGAGGTCTGTACCACTCGATCATGCTGACAAGTATGGAATGACAGATATTGAAATCTGTCAGCTGTCATGCCAGGATGGAGGGCATGACGATTCCCACACGCACTCTCGGCACCACCGGCCCCCAGGTCTCCGCCCTCGGGCTCGGCTGCATGGCCATGTCCTCCGCGTACGCCGAGGCCGACCGGACCGAGGCCGTCGCGACCATCCACGCCGCCCTCGAAGCGGGCGTGACGCTGCTCGACACCGGCGACTTCTACGCCATGGGCCACAACGAGATGCTGGTCGGCGAGGCCCTGCGCACCGCCCCCGCCGCCCGCCGCGAACAGGCGCTCACCAGCGTGAAGTTCGGGGCGCTGCGCGGTCCGGACGGCGGCTGGAGCGGGTACGACGGCCGGCCCGCCGCCGTGAAGAACTTCGCCGCGTACTCGCTGCAACGCCTCGGCGTCGACCACATCGACGTGTACCGGATCGCCCGGGTCGACCCCGACGTACCGATCGAGGAGACGGTCGGCGCGATCGCCGAACTGGTCGAGCAGGGGTACGTCCGGCACATCGGCCTCAGTGAGGCGGGCGCCGACACGATCCGCCGGGCCGCCGCGACCGCGCCGATCGCGGATGTGCAGCTGGAGTACGCGCTGATCACCCGCGGCATCGAGGACCGCATCCTGCCGACCACCCGTGAGCTGGGCATCTCCGTCACCGCGTACGGCGTGCTGTCCCGCGGGCTGATCTCCGGGCACTTCACCGCCGACCGGCAGCTCGGCGCGAGCGACTACCGGTCGTACACGCCCCGCTTCCAGGGCGACAACCTCCAGCACAACCTGGGCCTGGTCGAGCAGTTGCGGAAGCTCGCCGAGCAGAAGGGCGTCTCCGTCGCGCAGCTCGCCACCGCGTGGGTGCTGTCCCGGGGCGAGGACATCGTGCCGCTGGTCGGCGCGCGGACCCGGGAGCGGCTGACGGAGTCGCTGGGCGCGCTGGACGTCGTACTGGACGCGGCGGACCTGGCCGCGATCGAGGCGGCCGTACCGGCGGACTCGGCGCTCGGTGAGCGCTACCCCGCCGAGGCGATGGCGCACCTCGACAGCGAGCACTGATCCCGCCTGCGGGTACGGTCTTCGTCATGGCAGCGAGCGAGACCCTGACCGCCGAGCGCATCCTCGAAGCGACCGAGGAGGTGCTGCGCCGCCACGGCCCGGCGAAAGCCACCGTGGTGGACGTGGCCCGCGCGCTCGGCGTCAGCCATGGCACCGTCTACCGGCACTTCCGTACGAAGGCGGCGCTGCGGGAGGCGGTCACCCAGCGCTGGCTGGACCGTACGTCGCAGATGCTCTCCCGCTTCGTGACGGAGGACCGCGATCCGCAGACCCGGGTGCGGGACTGGCTGGCGGGGCTGTTCGAGGCCAAGCGGAAGAAGGCGGGCGGCGATCCCGAGCTGTTCGCCACGTACTCGGTGCTCGCGGAGGAAGCGGGCGAGGTGGTCAACGCGCACATCGACGAGCTGACCGGCCAGCTCACCGCGATCGTCCGGGCGGGCGTAGAGAGCGGCGTCTTCACGGTCCCGGACCCGGCCGTCGCCGCCCGCGCGGTGTTCCAGGCCACGGGCCGCTTCCACGATCCGTCGTACGCGAGGGAGTGGCGGAAGCCGGGCGTGGAGGGGGAGTTCGAGGCGCTGGTGGAGTTGTTGCTGCGGGGGTTGCGGGGCAGGACCGACTAGCGCTGTCCCGCTCGGCCGGCGGTGAGCGGGTACGCGCTGCTGCCGTGAACGGGTACGTGCCGCTGCGTCGAACGGGTACGTGCCGCTCCTAACCGCCCGTCGTGGCCAGCCAGAAGTCCCGCATCACCTTCGTCTGTGCCGGGCCCGTCATGGCCGTCTGGGTCAGGAGGATGGTGACCGTGCCGGTGAGCGGGACGATGTGGGCCGTGGTGCCGGTGCCGCCGATCCAGCCGTAGCGGCCGGGGACGTTCCACGGGTCGACCGGGGTGACGTCGACCTGGCCGCCGTAGCCCCAGCCCTGGCCCTCCAGGAAGAGGGTCGCGGACTCGCGCTGGGCGGCCGTGAGGTGGTTGGTGGTCATGCGGCTCACCGAGGTGGGGGTGAGGAGTCCCTGGCCGTCGGCCAGCAGCATGCGGGCGAAGGCCAGCCAGTCGTCCGCCGTGGAGACCAGGCCGCCGCCGCCCGAGGGGAAGCGCGGCAGCCGGCTGTAGTCGCCGTCCGGGGTGTCCGTCAGGCGCAGGGTG
Organism: Streptomyces sp. NPDC101776; assembly: GCF_044766845.1. Lineage (NCBI taxonomy): Bacteria > Bacillati > Actinomycetota > Actinomycetes > Kitasatosporales > Streptomycetaceae > Streptomyces > Streptomyces sp. NPDC101776. The sequence goes on from NZ_JBIWMV010000002.1 coordinate 458,120, forward strand.
CCGTCCTCGGCCGGGGCGTAGGACGAGGTGAAGCGCTCCCGCTTCGACGCCGGGACCTCGAACCCGGTGTCCCGCATCCCCAGCGGCTCGAAGATCCGCTCCGCCAGGAAGTTGGGCAGCGGGCGGCCCGACACCCGGGCGGCCAGGATGCCCTGGAGGGCGGACGAGGTGCCGTACAGCCAGGCCTCGCCCGGCTGGTGCAGCATCGGCACCTGGGCGAGCTGGCCCAGCCAGGTGTCCGGATCCGGCCAGTCCCCGAAGGGGCGGCTGAGGTCCTGCACCGCGAACAGCGCCTGCGCGGCGGGCAGCGTGAAGTCGCTGGGGAGACCCCACCCGGCGCGGAAACTGAGCAGGTCCTCCACGGTGACCGGGCGCTCGGCCGGCACGACGTCGTCGACGGGACTCGCGGGCGTACGGACCACCACCGGGCTCGCCAGCTCCGGGAGCCACTCGGTCACCGGGTCGTCGAGCCCGATCCGGCCCTCGTCCACCAGCGTCAGCACCGCCGCCGCCATGATCGGCTTGGTGATCGACGCGATACGGAAGATCGAGTCCCGGGCCATCGGGGCCGTGCCCTCGACGTCCGTCGAGCCGACGGCCACCACCTCGACGTCGGCACCCCGGGCCACCAGACCCACGGCGCCCGGGACCGTCCCGTCCTTGACATGTCGGATCAGGGTCTCGCGCAGTTCGCTCATCGGTGGGCCTTCCGGTGCCGGTCGCGGTCGCAGACGTAGGCGTGCGTAGTCGTGCCTACGAGATGTACGACCCGAGCGGCCACGGAAACTCATCGGCGAACCGCGCGCGCCGCCTACGCCGCCGACGGATCCACCGTGGCCTGATGCTCCTCCGCCAGATGCTCCTCCGCCTTCAGCCACGGCAGGAACTGCGCGCTCTTCTTCCAGCCGCACGTGTCACAACTGATCGTGCGCTTCGCGCCGGTACGCAGCACCCGGACGATGTGCTCGCGTCCGTGCTGGTCCCAGCGACTCACCTTGCTCTTGTTGATCTCCAGCATGATGTCTCGCCTCCGGCAAGGAGTGTGCAGCAAGACCAACATCAACGGGGCTCAATTCACGGCGAGTTGTCCAAGCTGTGAACATGTCATCCGGCGGTTCGTCCGGCCGTCATCCGATCGTGCGCGGCAGCCGCAGGCTGAGCAGCCCGGTCAGCACGACCCCCGCCAGCTGTACGAGCAGGGTGATCGCCAGCGCATCCCGCATGCCCATGCCCGGGACCAGCGACAGGAAGAGCGTGCCGAGCGTGGCGACTCCCAGCGCCAGCGCGGACTGCTGGGTGGTGACCATCACGCCCGCGCCCACACCGGCACGGGCCGGCGGCACCTCGGACAGGATGATCCGGAAGATGATGGGCAGTTGGAGCGCCTGACCGGCACCGGCGACGGCCGCGCCCGGGAGCAGTTCGACAAAGCCGAGGTGCGGCCAGGAGCGCCACACGGCCAGCACGATCAGGCCCAGACCCACCGCCTGCACGACCGAACCCGCCGTCACGACCCGCGTGCCGTACTTCGTCACCAGTCGCGGTCCGGCGAGCGAGGCGAGGAAGAAGGTCACCGCCAGCGGGACCAGCGCCAGCCCCGCCGCGATCGGCCCGAGACCCGCGCCGCTCTGCAAGGCCACCGCGATCACGAACATGAACCCGCTGAAGCCGATCGCGAACGGCAGGATCATCACCAGCCCGCGCCGCAGCGAGGTCAGCGCCAGCAGACTCGGCGGCACCAGCGGAGTACGGCCCTGCCGGTCCGCCCTGCGCTCCACCGCGTAGAACGCCGACGCGATCCCCGGGAACGCGGCCAGCGACAGCCACGTCCACAGCGGCCAGCCCGCCGCCCGGCCCTCGGTCAGCGGCACCAGCAGCGCCAGCAGGGACGCGCCGAGCAGGAACGTGCCGGGCACGTCCACCGGTTCGGGGTGCTGCGAACGCGTCTCCGGTACGACCTTGGCGGCCAGCACCAGACCGACGATGACGACCGGCACGTTCACCAGGAACACCGCGCGCCAGCCGGTACCGGCTATGTCGGCGGCGACCAGGACCCCGCCGAGGATCTGCCCGGCCACCATGGCGAGGCCGGCGGTCGCGCCGTACAGGCCCATCGCCTTGGCGCGGCGCGGGCCCTGGGTCGCGGACTGGATGGTGGCGAGGACCTGCGGGAGCATCGCCGCGGACGCCGCGCCCTGCGCGATCCGCGCGGCGACCAGCGTCCAGGCGGTGGGCGCGAGCCCGCACGCCAGCGAGGTCACGCCGAAGGCGGCCATCCCGCCCAGGAACAGCCGACGGCGCCCGAACAGGTCACCGAGCCGCCCACCGAGGACGAGCAGCACGGCGTACGAGACTCCGTAGCCGGCGACGACGAGTTCGAGGACGGCCTCGCTCGCCGAGAGGTCCTTGCCGATGGTCGGCAGGGCCACGTTCACGATGAAGAAGTCGATGAGGGGCAGCGCCGCGGCCAGCAGCACCGTGAAGAGTCCGAGGCCGCTGAGCACGGGTGCCGCCGCCGGGGATCGGACGGAACGGGAAGCGATGGTTTCGGTCACGCTGACGAGCGTGCGCCTCTTGGGAGACTGGTACCAGAGTGTCCTTATCCTGGTAGCAGGACTACCTGGAAACAGGCTCCGTACGGCGGCAGACTGGGGTGATGACGACGATGGCACAGGAGACGGTGACAGCGACAGACGGCGTGGTGGCTGATGCGGTGGCTGAAGTCGCGGCGGCCGATGTGGCGGTCGCTCCGCAGGCCGCGTCCACGGTCCGGCGGCATGAACTCGCCGCGTTCCTGCGCCACCGGCGTGAGCACATCACCCCCGAGCAGGTCGGCCTGCCGCGCGGCACCCGGCGCCGTACGCCCGGCCTGCGCCGCGAGGAGGTCGCGCAGCTCGCCGCGGTCGGCGTCACCTGGTACACGTGGCTCGAACAGGCGCGGGACATTCAGGTCTCCGTCCAGGTCCTCGACGCGCTGGCCCGCACCCTGCTGCTCGACCCGAGCGAGCGCGCCCACCTCTTCCAGCTCGCCGACGCCACCGACCCGCGACCGGCGACGGTCTGCCCGGTCGTCACCCCGGCCCTGCGGGCGATGCTGGACCAGTTGGACCCGATCCCGGCCTGTCTTCAGAACGCGCGGTACGACATCCTCGCCTACAACCGCACCTACGGGATGCTGCTCTGCGACATGGACGCGGTGCCGCCCGAGGACCGCAACTGCATGATCCTCTCCTACACGCACGAGGAGTGGCGGTCCTCGATCGTGCACCTGGAGAAGAGCCAGCGCCTCATGGCCGCCCGCTTCCGCGGCTCGATGGCCGACCACCTCGCCGACCCCAGCTGGAAGACCCTGCTCAAACGACTGAGCACGTCCTCCGAGTTCCGCGAGGTCTGGGACCGCCACGAGGTCATGGGCGCCAGCCCCCGCCGCAAGGAGTTCCGCAACCCCCACGTGGGCCGCATCACGGTCGACCACTCAGACCTGTGGCTGGGCCCGTCGAGGGGCCCGAGGATGGTCACCTACGCCCCGGCGGACGAGGAGTCGAGGCAGCGACTGGAGAGGCTGTACGAGATAGCACGGGCGAGGTAGATGCCCTCAGGGGCGCGGGGCTGTATCCGATGTGCGGCTACCGCCGCGCGGGCGCGACCAGCCCCCACGCACCTGCACGCGCGAAACTAGGCGTTAATACCCGCCGCCTCGCGCACCTCAAAAGACTGCAACTGCTCAGCCGTACGCTCAGCAGTCCGCCGCGCCCAAACCCCGCTGGTCACCACACCGAGCACCAGCACGGCCAACCCGCACACCACCAAGATCCACCACCCGGGCTTGGCCGCAGACACAAACGTCGCCTTGTACGACGACGCCCCCACCCCGGAAGCCAACACCGCCCCGACCACGGCAACCCCGAGCGTCTGCCCCAACTGCCGACTCGTGGAAGCAACGGCCGCCGCAACTCCCGCCTGGGCACGCGGCATTCCGGACACCGCCGTGTTTGTGATCGGCGCGTTCACGAACCCGAACCCGATCCCGAACAGCAAGTACCCGATAAACCGCGTGACGTTGGACGTCTCCGCCTCGAACCCGGCGAACAGCAACGCGCTCACGGTCATGGCGGACCCCGCGATCAACAGAGGTATCCGCGGCCCCCGACTACCGACCAACCGCCCCGAGATCGGCGCGCAAAGAAACGTGGGCACAGCCATCGGCAGCATCCACAGCCCGGCGTGCAGCGCGTCCAGCCCGACCACGTTCTGCAGATACAGCGTGGACAGGAACAGGAAGCCCCCCAGCGCCGAGAACGCGCTGATGGCGATCACCGTCGCCCCACTGAACGGCGCCGAACGGAAGAAGCGCAGGTCGATGAGGGGTTCGTCGCGCCGCGGCTCGTACCAGAGGAGCCCGGCGAGGGCGGCCAGCGCGAGGACCGCGAACGGCAGGATCGAGGTGAACCCGGAGCTGGGCGCCTCGATGATCGCGTACGTCAGGGAGCCGAACAGGGCGATCACCATGAGCTGGCCGACCGGGTCCGCACGGCGGGCCTTGGGCGCGCGGGACTCGGGGATGAACCTCAGCGTGAGCAGCAGCGCGACGACGCCCACCGGCAGGTTGATCCAGAAGATCGAGCGCCAGCCGACGGAGTCGACGAGCAGCCCGCCGATCAGCGGTCCCGCGGCCATCGATATGCCGACGACCGCACCCCACACCCCGATCGCCCGGGCCCGCTCGCGCGGCTCGGTGAAGGTGTTGGTGATGATCGACATGGCGACCGGGTTGAGCATCGAACCGCCGACCGCCTGGATCATGCGGAACCAGATCAGCGCGTTCAGATCGGGTGCGACGGAGCAGAGCAGTGAGCCGAGGCTGAAGACCACCAGGCCGACGATGAAGACCCGCTTGCGGCCGATGCGGTCGGCCGTGGAGCCGGCGAGCATCAGCAGGGAGGCCAGGACCAGGGTGTACGCGTCGATCGTCCACTGCAGACCGGAGGTCGAGGCGTGCAGATCCGTCTGCATCGCGGGCAGTGCGACGTTCAGAATGGTCACGTCCAGGCTCACGATCAGCAGACTCATGCAGCAGATCGCGAGCACCAGCATGCGGCGGCGGTGGCTGAGCTCGGGCATGCGGACCATCGTACGCGAAACTCGATAGTGCGTCTAACTAATGACCGGTGCACGATCTTCGGACCCGGGCGGGCGCGGGCACCGGAAGGTGTGCGGGACAATGGGGCAATGTCCACGCCCGTGTCCCTGCCCGCGCCCCCGGCCGTGTCGCCCTTGCGGATCGGCCCGCACACCGTCTCGCCGCCCGTCGTCCTGGCCCCCATGGCCGGGATCACCAACGCGCCCTTCCGCACCCTGTGCAGGGAGTTCAGCGGGGGCAAGGGCCTGTTCGTCAGCGAGATGATCACGACGCGGGCCCTGGTCGAGCGCAACGAGAAGACCATGCAGCTGATCCACTTCGACGCGACGGAGAAGCCGCGTTCGGTCCAGTTGTACGGCGTGGACCCGGCGACCGTCGGCAAGGCCGTCCGCATGATCGCGGAGGAGGGGCTCGCCGACCACATCGACCTCAACTTCGGCTGCCCCGTGCCGAAGGTCACCCGCAAGGGCGGCGGCTCCGCGCTGCCGTACAAGCGGCACCTGCTGCGGGCGATCCTGAAGGAGGCCGTCAGCGGGGCCGGTGACCTGCCCGTCACGATGAAGATGCGCAAGGGCATCGACGACGACCACATCACCTTCCTCGACGCCGGCCGTATCGCCGTCGAGGAGGGCGTCACGTCCATCGCGCTGCACGGCCGCACCGCCGCCCAGCACTACGGCGGCACCGCGGACTGGGACGCGATCGCCCGGCTGAAGGAGCATGTGCCGGAGATCCCCGTGCTCGGCAACGGCGACATCTGGTCGGCGCAGGACGCGCTGCGGATGGTGCGGGAGACCGGGTGCGACGGGGTCGTGGTCGGGCGCGGGTGCCTGGGGCGGCCGTGGCTGTTCGCCGACCTCGTGGCCGCCTTCGAGGGGCGTGAACAGGACGTCTTGGAGCCGTCGTTGCGCGAGGTCGCCGATGTCATGGTGCGGCACGCGACGCTGCTGGGGGAGTGGATCGGGGACGAGGCGCGGGGTGTCATCGACTTCCGTAAGCACGTCGCCTGGTATCTGAAGGGCTTCGCGGTCGGCAGCGAGATGCGCAAGCGGCTCGCCATCACGTCATCGCTTGAGGAACTCCGGTCCGGGCTGGACGAGTTGGACCTCGACCAGCCCTGGCCGGCGGGCGCGGACGGGCCCCGCGGCCGTACGTCCGGCAACAACAGGGTGGTGTTGCCGGACGGTTGGCTGAAGGACCCGTACGACTGCGCGGGGATCAGCGAGGACGCGGAGCTGGACACGTCCGGAGGCTGAACTCCGTGAGCCCCGCGCTCAGTTCGTCTTGGGGTGGGGCGTCGAGCCGTACGCCGTCAGGAACTTGTCGCGGAACGAGCTCATCTTCCACACCGGCGCGTCGTGGGCCGGGCGCAGACCGTCGGACCAGTTCCAACTGTCGATCTTCTCAAGGACCTTGGGGTCCTTGGCGACGATCGAGATCGGGACGTCACGGCTGGCGTGGTTGCCGCTGACGCGGGCGATCGGCTGGTGGTCGCCGAGGAAGACGAGCACGGTGTTGTCGTTGCCGTAGCGCTCCAGCCACTGGGTGAGGGAGTTCACCGAGTACTGGATCGACTTCCCGTACTCCTGGCGGGACTTGGTGGTGTCGGCGATGACGCTGGACGCCTTGTTGCCGGCCTTCTCGATCGAGTCGAAGATCGAACCGTTGCCCAACTGGTCCCAGGGGACGAGCTTCGGGATCGGCGCCCAGGGCTGGTGGCTGGAGGTCAGGATCAGCAGGGACATCAGCGACTTGCCGTCGGTGCGCGGCTTGCTGTGCACCTGGTTCTGGAACTGCTGGAGCGCGTACTGGTCGGGCATCGTCGACCAGCTGAACTTCGGTCCCTGGTAGCCGAGTTGGAAGGCGTTGTAAACCTTGTCGAGGCCGTAGAAGCTCTGCTCGGGCCAGCCCTTCTGGATGCCCGGCATCACGCCGACGGTGTCGAAGGCGCCGGTCTTCTTGAAGGCGTCGGTCAGGCTGAGGTGGTCGCTGGCCATCACCGTGCGGTAGCGCTGCTGGTTGCTGACCCACAGGCCCGACATGGTGGTGGAGTGGCCGAGCCAGCTGCTGCCGCCGTAGGTCGCCGAGGTCAGCCAGCCGCTCTTCGCGGCGAAGCCGGCCTTCGACAGGGCCTTGGTGTCGGCGGCGAGGGTGGCGTCGACGCCGGGCGCCATGATCGGGTCCTCGATCGCGCTGCGGCCGTAGCTCTCGATGAAGGTGAAGATCATGTCCTTGCCGCGCAGGTCGGGGACGAGCTGGCTGCCCGGGGTGTTGCCGAAGGCGTCGACCTTGGCGACCTTCTTGAACTCCGCCTCGTCGCGCAGGGTTTCCTGCACCGCGCGTACCTGGTACTTGATGACTCCGGCGGTGTGGTCGGCGGCGAGCGGGATGCCGTGGAACTCCAGGGCGAGCGCGGAGCAGGTGATCCAGACCGTGCCGGCGATCAGGGTGGCGCGGGTCGCGTGGGCCTTGTAGGTGACCAGGACGTTGCTGAGTCGGACCATCGCCAGCGCGACGAGGACGATCAGCACGACGATCAGGGCGATGAGGCCGACCGTGATGACCTGCGTGGCCGCCCCGCCGAAGGTGTCCTTCAGATACCCGCGGGCGTCCCCGAACAGGCTCCAGTCCAGGATGATGTTGAAGTGCCGGCCCAGGTACTCGTTGAAGCCCATGTCGAACATGTTCAGCACGGCGATGGCACCGACGAGCGCGCCGAAGATCGCGGCGACCGCGATCCGAGCCCGTCGCGGCAGGCTCAGCAGGATCACCGCCACCATGATCGCCTCGGCGGGAATCCGCGCGAACTCCATGAGCCGCAGCTGCCCCAGCGTGTTGGGCATTTCCAAGCAGATGTACACGAGCACGGCAGCGAGGAAGGTGACGACCCAGGAGAGCGTGAGAGCGGCGACGGGATGCTTCTCCCGCCAGGCCCGCACTCGCCGCCGCAGCCCGAGCCGGCTGCTCCAGGTACGGGGGGTGGTGACTTCGGCGTCCGGGTCCGCATCGGTGCCGGCGGCCGAGGAGTTGGGCTCGGCTTCGGTGGCCGTGTCCGCGTCGGTGACTGAGGAGTCGACTTCGGTGTCCGGGGTGCTCGCGGAGGCCTTCTCGGCGGCTTCGGAGCCGGTGCCTTCAGCGCCTGCGGCTTCGGCGCCCTCGGCTCCGAGGGACGTCACGGCACCGGACGCGGTGCCGGGAGTCGCGTCGGACCCGGTCTCGGGCGCGGCTTCCGCCGTGGTCTCGGGGGAGGTCTCTACGGCCCGTTCGGGCGCGGATGCCTCGACCTGCTCGGTCTTGGCGGCGGGCGAGGTACCGGCGTCGGCGTCAGCGGGGGAGTCGGCCTTGGTCTCGGCGGCGGCAGCAGCGCCCGCTTCGGACTTGCCGCGCGCGGGGGAACCGGCCGGGGATTTCGCGCTCACGGAAGCACCGGCCTCGGTCTTGGCCTCGGCAGCCTCCGCCCCGGCCCCCGCCGAAACCCCGCCCTCGCTCCCAGCGGCCGTAGAACTCCCGTCGCCGGCCTCGGACTTGGGGCTGGGGCTGTCAGAAGACCCTGGTGCAGCCTCCGTCGTTGATATCGCGCCGTCCGGCTGCTGCACGGGCTTCGGTTCGTTGTTCGTGTCCGGCGGCAGTGCTTCGCCATCGGCTGCCCCGGCCGTATTCGGTGTCTGGCGTGTGCTCGTGTGCTGAGGCAACCCGAAGGTCCTTCCGTGCGAGGCCCGTGATCGGAGTGGAGTGGCGGTCCGAACTGGGGAGGCAGGACCGCCGCTCTTCCGTACGAGTCGCCTCGTGCCGCTGTTCACGGAACTGGGCAAACACCCGGCAAACGCCTTATCACCGTTGTGTCACGCGCCCCCGACCGCCGTGAGCAGCGCCAATGGAGCCGCCGCCGAACGCGACTCCCGCACACACGCGTGCGGGTACGGGACCGGCTCCGGGTGGGTGTCGCGGCCGTAGCCCGCGAGGACCTCCGGGAGACGGTGGCCGGTCGCCGTCGCCGCGTCGACCAGCGCGTGCGCGACCGTACGGGCCTCGTCGTGCAGGCCGTAGCGGGCCAGGCCCAGCGTGATCAGCGCGTTGTCGTGCGGCCAGACCGAACCCCGGTGGTAGGAGAGCGGGTGGTACGCCGCCTGGCCGGAGGCGAGGGTGCGGACGCCCCAGCCCGAGAAGAAGTCCGGTGCCAGGAGCCTGCGGCCGACCAGCTCGCCGTACTCCTTGTCGAGGAGACCGGACCACAGCAGATGGCCCGCGTCCGACGCCAGCGCGTCCACCTGCCGGCCCTCGCCGTCCAGCGCCAGCGCCGGGAAGGAGTGCTCCCGCATCCAGAAGTCCCGCTGGAAACGGTCCCGCAGGTCCGCCGCGGCCTGTTCCAGGAGGGCCGCGTACGTCTCGTCCTCCCATACCGTGCGGGCGAGTTGGGCCGTGCGGCGCAGCGCGTCGTACGCGTACCCCTGCGCCCCCGCCGCCATCACCGGACCGCTCGCCCGCGTACCGTCGGCGCCGCAGATCGCGCCGGGGGAGTCCTTCCAGTTCTGGTTGGCCAGGCCGCCCTGGTCGGCCCGGTAGACCAGATAGCCGCGCGAGGTCAGACCGCCGTGGTCCAGCATCCAGCCGATCGCCGCACGGGCGTTGGACTCCAGACGGCGGGCCAGGGCCGTGTCGCCGGTCTGCTCCACGTACGCGCCCAGCAGCACCAGGAACAGCGGGGTCGCGTCCACCGAGCCGTAGTAACGCCCGTACGGCACCTGCCCGAAGTGCGCCAACTCACCGTGCCGCACCTCGTGCACGATCTTGCCGGGCTGCGACACCGACTCCGGGCCCACCGCCGTCGCCTGTGTCGCGGCGAGGGCGGGGAGGGTGGCGGCGGCCAGTTGGGGGCGGTAGGGGAGGGCGAAGAGGGAGGTGAGGAGGGCGTCCCGGCCCAGGAGGGTCAGGAACCAGGGGGCACCCGCCGCCGGTACCCGCAGCTCCTCGCCGTCCGGGCCCGTCGCCGGTACCTGGAGCGAGGCCAGGTCCGACAGGCCCCGGGCGCAGGCCGCGGCCAACTCCGGCCAGCCGGTGGGGAAGGAGACGCCCTGGACGTACTCGCCCTCCAGCGCGATGAGTTGGTCGTTCAGGGCGGCCGGCGAGCGCGGTACCCGCAGGGCGCGCTTGTCGCCGTGCGGGCGGGCCATCACGCGCAACGCCAACTCGGCGGTGCCGTGCGGTTCCAGGTCCAGGGTCCACACCATGCGGCGGGCGCCGGTGCCGGTCTCCTCGACGCCGTCGGGGGCCGGTTCGGCCGTGACCGTCGTACAAGACCGCCATTCGCCGCGCTGGTAGGCGAACTCCACGCCGTCCTCCAGGACTTGGCGGGAGCGGGTGGCGCCGATCTTCGCGTACGTGCGGTAGTCGGAGCGGAGTTCGAACTGGTCCGTGAAGTCGGCGTCCGCGGTGACCGCGAGCCGGACCGTCGTCGGCACCGGACGGTTGCTGGTGACCTTCAGCGATTCGACGAACGCGCCGTCGCCCACGGCCTGTTCACGGAAGAGCGTGTGCGCCGGCGGCTCCTGGCGGCCGCCGCGCGGGACGAGGACACAGCGCGCCATGTCCCCGTCGGCCACCGGCGTCAGCGCCTCCGGCACCGCGCCGTCGACCGTCAACTGCCAACGGCTCAGGTGCCGGGCGTCCCGTACGAATAACCCGTCCGGGGAACTGCCGCCCCGTACGCCGCTGATGTCCCCGCCGTCGCCCACGGCTGCGAACGTCCCGCCGTGCACGAGCAGATGGTGTCGGTCCGTCATCCCCGGTCCCCTCCCTTGACTCTCTCGGCGGCCTTGACCGCCTTGTCGTTCACTTCTGTGTCGCTCATGTCTGTGCCACGCAGGTCCGTGCCACTCATGCCGAACGTGCCGAGGACCGTGCCGGACACGCCGTGTCCGGGGGGCTCGTGAAGCAGATCGAGGGTCAGCGCGGCGGTCCAGCTGAAGCCGGTCGCGCCGCACGCCTCACCGTCGTACGGGTCGACGTACTCGGCGAAGTCGGTGGCGGCGGCCGTCTCCAGCGCCGCCGTGCGCAGCGCGTCCGCCCGCTGCCGCTCGCCGTGCAGCCGCAGGCCTCGCTCCAGCAGCCAGCTCGTGTTGAACCAGGCCGGGCCGCGCCAGTACCGGTGCGGATCGAAGGCCTCGTCCAACAGGTCGTAGCTGGGCGGGAGTTGGGTGGTGTCGCCGAGGCCGAAGTGCGGGCCGGACGCCGTACGGACGAGGGCCGCGGTGATGTCCCGGGGCAGGTCGGGGAGGAGGAGCGGGATCAGGCCGGAGACGCTGCGCTCGGGGATGAGGGCGCCGGTGAGGGACCCGCGCCCCGCGTCCGGCGTCTCGCCGCGCACGTCCCGGCAGAAGAACATGCCCTCCGCCGGGTCCCACAGCCGCTCGATCAGCACGCCCGTCAGCCGCTCCGCGCGTGCGTGCCGGGCCGTGCCCGTCGCGCCCAACTCCCGTGCGATACGGGCCAGTGCGTGCTCGGAGGCGATGAGCAGGGCGTTGAAGGACGGGTCCTCCACCGCGAACTCGCTTGCCCCGGCCCCGTATCTCCCGCCCAGCCCATCCCGGTAATCGCCGTCCCGGTAGTCCGTCGCGAGGCGCACGTAACGGCCGTAGTCGAGGTCCGTCGGCCGGTCCTCGGCCGCGCCGTGGTCGAGGTCGGCGCGGCGGAAGGAGCGGGCCGGGGCGGGCGTGATCCGGCTCAACGGGGCGTCCCAGCAAGGGCTGTTGTCCATACCCTGTTCCCAGGGGTGCACGACGGACGCGAGTCCGCCCCCGCCGAGATCACGCCGGTGCAGCAGATAGCGGTGCCAGGCGGCCAGCTTGGGGTAGACACCGGCGAGGAAGCCGCGCGCGCGGGAGAGGCCCGGGTCCGCGCAGTGCACCAGCCAGGCGGCGAGCGCGTGCACCGGTGGCTGCACGATGCCCGAGGTCTGTACGGTGCGCGGGGCGCCCGCGGTGTGGCCCGCGGTCGAGGAGCGCCAGAAGTCCGGGCTCGGGAAGTACGCGTCGAGCGGCACGGAGGGGTTGAAGACGATGTGCGGGATACGGCCGTCGCCCCACTGGGCGGCGAGCAGCGTCTCCAGCTCCGTCTGTGCCCGCAGCGGCGAGAGGTGCCGCAGACCGATCGCGATGAACGCGGAGTCCCAGGACCACTGGTGCGGATACAGACCGCGCGAGGGGACCGTGGAGACTCCCGTCCAGTTCGCTTCCAGTACGGCAGCCGCCCTGAGGTGCAGGGAACCCGGAGGCGACGGCGGATCGTATACGAGGGTGCGCTCCGTCGGGAGTGCGGTGAGCTGGGCAGTGCGATCCACTGGGGGCTCCACGAAAGACGTCGTGCCGACCGGTTCGGTCATGGCTACCGTAGGGTTACGTCTATTTAACACGCAAAACTCAATATGTAATGCAGGGTTGAGAAACACAAGGGGGTGCGCATGACTGGACGAGGTCAAGCGAGCGCCGGCGATCTGCTCGAACTGGTGCGCACCGGGCGCGCCACGACCCGGGGCGCCCTCCAACAGGTGACCGGACTCTCACGCGCGACGGTCGGCCAGCGCCTGGACCGGCTCTTCCGCGCGGGCTGGCTGCGCGAGGGCGCGGGCGGCCCGGTCGACTCCCCGCTGGGCGGCAGACCCTCGATCACCCTCGAATTCGACGACGCCCACGCGGTAGTCCTCGCGGCGGACCTGGACACCCGCCACGCGCGCGCGTGCGTGCTGACGCTCACCGGCGAGATCCTCGCGGAGCACGGCGGCACGCTCGTCATCGAGGACGGCCCGGACGCCGTACTGGGTGAACTCGGCCACTGGTTCGCCGAGTTGCTGGAGAAGGCCGGGCACCGGGCGTCCGAGGTCTGCGGCATCGGGCTCGCCGTCCCCGGCCCCGTCGACAGCGAGACCGGCCGCGTCGTCCAGCCGCCGATCATGCCCGGCTGGGACGGCTACGACATAAGAGGCCGCATGGCGCGCGCCTTCACCGAACACACCGGCGCCCCCCGGGTACCGGTCCTCGTCGACAACGACGCCAACCTCATGGCCTACGGCGAACAGCGCACCGGGCACCCCGACTGCTCGGCCTTCGTCCTGGTCAAGGTCTCGACCGGTATCGGCGCCGGAGTCGTCGTCGGCGGCTCCATCTTCCGGGGGATCGACGGCGGCGCGGGCGACATCGGCCACATCCGGATCCCGGCGGGCGCGCAGGCGCTGTGCAGATGCGGGTCCTACGGCTGTCTCGCCGCCGTGGCGAGCGGTGGCGCCGTGGCCCGACGGCTGGCCGAGACCGGGGTGCCGGCCGCGTCCGGCTCGGACGTACGGGACCTGCTGGCGTCGGGGCATCCGGGAGCGGCCGCGTTCGCCCGCGAGGCGGGACGGCAGGTCGGGGACGTCCTCGCGACCGTGGTGACGCTGCTCAACCCCGGGGTGCTGATGATCGCGGGAGACCTGGCCGGGACCTCCTTCCTCACGGGTGTCCGCGAGCTGTTGTACCAGCGGGCGCTGCCGCGCTCCACCGCTCATCTGCACGTACTGACCTCGCGGCTCGGCGAGCGGGCCGGTCTGGTGGGGGCGGGGGCGCTGGTCGTGGAGCACCTGTACGCGCCGGAGCGGGTCGAGGAGCGGCTGCTCGCGCTGGGCATGTGACGTCCGCGTTTCGGTTCCGGGACATGTCCGAGGTCCGTCCGATCACCGTCCGCATGGTGAAATCCGGCCGGGTGTGGAAGCGTGATTCTCACCACCTTTGATAGGGGTAGCGCTCAGGTGAGCGGATCTTGCGCGGCTGCACTTCCCTAAGGGGTGGCACTCCGTGCCACCCCTTGATCGTTCATCGATCGAAATCAGGCGAGCGCGTAACCTGCTCAGGTGAGCGGAAAATGCCGCAGTTGGGCCTGGTCGCGTTCAAGAAGTGAAAACACTCGGCGGTGTTCGCTTGCCGAGCCTTGACTTTCGATCCGCTGGCGGACGCCTGGTTACGGACGCATGACATGCAAGTGGACGTACCCAGGCGCCTTCGATCTGGGTATGTTCCTGCCCGTCAGGGCAGCCACCCGCGTCCCGAGGAGTCGAGACCCGTGTCGGAAAACAAAGAACCCCACGTAGCGAAGTTCGTCTACGACTTCACCGAGGGAAACAAGGACCTCAAGGACCTTCTCGGCGGCAAGGGTGCCAACCTCGCCGAGATGACCAACCTGGGCCTTCCCGTGCCCCCCGGCTTCACCATCACCACCGAGGCGTGCAAGACCTACCTCGACAGTGGCGAGGAGCCGGCGGCACTGCGTGACGAGGTGAGTGCACACCTCGACGCGCTGGAGTCGACGATGGGCAAGCAGCTCGGGCAGGCCGACGACCCCCTCCTCGTGTCGGTCCGTTCCGGGGCGAAGTTCTCCATGCCCGGCATGATGGACACCGTCCTGAACATCGGCCTCTCCGACAAGTCCGTGCAGGGCCTGGCGAAGCAGTCCGGCGACGAGCGCTTCGCGTGGGACTCGTACCGCCGTCTCATCCAGATGTTCGGCAAGACCGTCCTCGGCGTCGACGGCGACCTCTTCGAAGAGGCCCTCGAGAAGGCCAAGGAGACCAAGAAGGTCACGGTCGACACAGAACTGGACGCGGCCGACCTGAAGAAGCTGGTCACCCGCTTCAAGCGGATCGTCAAGGCCGAGGCCGGCCGCGACTTCCCGCAGGACCCGCGCGAGCAGATGGACCTCGCCATCCACGCGGTCTTCGACTCCTGGAACACCGACCGCGCCAAGCTCTACCGCCGCCAGGAACGCATCCCGCACGACCTCGGCACGGCCGTCAACGTCTGCTCGATGGTCTTCGGCAACCTCGGCCCCGACTCCGGCACGGGCGTCGCCTTCACCCGCGACCCGGCCAGCGGCCACCAGGGCGTCTACGGCGACTACTTGCAGAACGCGCAGGGCGAGGACGTCGTCGCCGGCATCCGGAACACCGTGCCGCTGGCGGAACTCGAGCAGATCGACAAGGCGTCGTACGACCAGCTCATGCAGATCATGAAGACCCTGGAGAACCACTACAAGGATCTCTGCGACATCGAATTCACCATCGAGCGCGGACAGTTGTGGATGCTCCAGACGCGGGTGGGGAAGCGGACGGCGGGTGCGGCGTTCCGGATCGCGACCCAACTCGTCGACCAGGGGCTGATCGACGAGGCGGAGGCCCTCCAGCGGGTCACCGGCGCCCAGTTGGCGCAGCTGATGTTCCCGCGCTTCGACGAGGACGCGAAGGTCCAGCAGGTCGGCCGGGGCATCGCGGCCTCGCCGGGTGCGGCGGTCGGCAAGGCGGTCTTCGACTCGTACACGGCGGTGAAGTGGTCGCGTTCGGGCGAGAAGGTCATCCTGGTCCGCCGCGAGACGAACCCGGACGACCTCGACGGCATGATCGCGGCCGAGGGCATCCTGACGTCCCGTGGCGGCAAGACGTCCCACGCGGCCGTCGTCGCGCGCGGCATGGGCAAGACCTGTGTCTGCGGCGCGGAGGAGCTCGAGGTCGACACCAAGCGCCGCCGGATGGTCGTGCCCGGTGGACACGTCGTCGAGGAGGGCGACGTCATCTCCATCGACGGGTCCAGCGGCAAGGTGTACCTCGGTGAGGTCCCGGTCGTCCCGTCCCCCGTCGTCGAGTACTTCGAGGGCCGCATGCACGCGGGCGCCGACGATGCCGACGAACTGGTCGAGGCGGTCCACCGGATCATCGGGTACGCCGACCGGGTGCGCCGGCTGCGGGTGCGCGCCAACGCGGACAACGCCGAGGACGCGCTGCGCGCCCGCCGCTTCGGAGCCCAGGGCATCGGCCTCTGCCGTACGGAGCACATGTTCCTCGGCGACCGCCGCGAGTTGGTGGAACGCCTGATCCTGGCCGACACGGAGACCGAGCGCGAGGAGTCCCTCAAGGGTCTGCTCCCGCTCCAGAAGACGGACTTCATCGAGCTGTTCAAGGCGATGGACGGACTCCCGGTCACCGTCCGCCTGTTGGACCCGCCGCTGCACGAATTCCTGCCGGACATCACGGAGTTGTCGGTCCGCGTCGCCCTCGCGGAGTCCCGCCAGGAGTCCCACGAGAACGACCTGCGACTGCTCCAGGCGGTCCACCGCCTGCACGAGCAGAACCCGATGCTGGGCCTGCGGGGCGTACGCCTGGGTCTGGTCATCCCCGGCCTGTTCACCATGCAGGTACGGGCGATCGCCGAGGCCGCGGCCGAACGCAAGGCGGCGAAGGGCGACCCGCGCGCGGAGATCATGATCCCGCTCGTCGGCACGGTCCAGGAGCTGGAGATCGTCCGCGAGGAGGCCGACCAGGTCATCGCCGAGGTGGAGGCCGCGACGGGCACCTCGCTGAAACTGTCCATCGGCACGATGATCGAACTCCCGCGCGCCGCGCTGACGGCGGGCCAGATCGCGGAGGCGGCGGAGTTCTTCTCCTTCGGCACGAACGACCTCACCCAGACGGTGTGGGGCTTCAGCCGCGACGACGTGGAGGCCTCGTTCTTCACGGCCTACCTGGAGAAGGGCATCTTCGGAGTCAGCCCGTTCGAGACGATCGACCGCGACGGTGTCGGCTCCCTGGTCAAGCTCGCGGCGAAGGCGGGCCGCGAGACCCGCCCCGACCTCAAGCTCGGCGTCTGCGGCGAACACGGCGGCGACCCCGAGTCGGTCCACTTCTTCCACGAGGTCGGACTGGACTACGTCTCCTGCTCGCCGTTCCGGATCCCGGTGGCGCGGCTGGAGGCGGGGCGGGCGGCCTGCGCGGCGCAGGGGAGCGACCACCGCTGAGGGACCCCGGGGCAGCCGCCGGTCATCCTGACCCTCACCGACACGGCGGCCGTTCCGGATCACTAGGAGAGGGGCGGCGCCCGTGCGGGGATGCCGCCCCTCTCCGCTGTCGTCCGCCGTTACTTGTCGCCCGCCGTCACTCGCAGGCGACGCCGTCCCCGTCCCGGTCGAGGTGGGAGTCGTAGCCCGGATCGCCCCGGTGGAGGGGCGTGACGCCGGCGGCGCGGGCGGCGGTGCAGTTCGTGTAGTAGGTGCTGCCGCCGCCGCTGGAATCGGAGCCGGTGTTGTCGGAGCCGCTGTCCACCGCGGCCTCGGCGGTGACCGTCTTCGTGACCTTGACGGTCTTCGTCGTGGTGACCGTGGGGGCGGGCGCAGGGGTGGCCGTCTCCGTCGTGGTCGCGGTGACCGTCGTCGTCGGCTGGGGCCTGGCGGCGGCGGGCTTCGCGTCGGCCGCCGTGTCCTTCTTCGTGTCCTGGCCGGAGGCGCCGATGCCGACGCCGACGAAGAGGGCCAGCGCGAGGGCGGGGAGCACATAGCGCTTGCGGGCCCAGCGGGGCGTGGGCCGGATGGACTGGGGCGCCGGTGGTACGGGTGGCATCGCGTACGGATGGGTCATCTCGTCCCCCTGTGTCTGGTGTGGCATGGAACGTAATGCCCGGACGGGACGTGCGAAGGAGGAGTGACCAAGCTGTGATGGTCACGTCACTCGGCGTGCGGGGAGCGGGTCCGGTCCGGCTCTCGTACGCTCTTCGTACGCCGGGAGTCAGGCGTCGACGGAGGGAGCCGCCCATGTCCGGCTGGAACGAGAACGCCGTCCCCGACCAGCGCGGCCGGGTCGCCGTCGTCACCGGGGCCAACAGCGGGCTCGGCTACGTCACCGCGCGGGAGCTGGCCCGCAAGGGTGCCCGGGTCGTGCTCGCCTGCCGGAGCGAGGTGCGGGGGAACGAGGCCGCCGACCGGATCGTGGCCGAAGTACCGGGCGCCGAGGCCCAGTTCGGGCGGCTGGATCTCGGGGACCTGTCCTCCGTAAGGGAGTTCGCGGCCACGTTCCCATACGAGCGGCTCGATCTGCTCGTCAACAACGCCGGGGTCATGGCGATGCCGTACGGCACGACGGTGGACGGCTTCGAGACGCAGTTCGGTGTCAACCACCTCGGGCACTTCGCGCTCACCGGGCTGCTGCTGCCGGCCCTGCTCGACGCGCCCGCCGCCCGGATCGTCACGCTCTCCAGCTTCATGCACACGCTCGCCAACATCGACATCGACGACCTCAACAGCGAGCGCCGGTACAGCCGTTGGACCGCCTACGCCCGTTCCAAGACCGCCAACCTCCTCTTCACGCACGAGGTGGCGCGGCGGCTCGCGGCGGCCGGTTCGGGCGTGGTCGCGAGTGCCGCCCACCCCGGGTACGCGGCCACCAACCTCCAGACCGCCGGGCCACAGGCGGAGGGGCGCCGGGGTGCGGAACGGCTCATGGAACTAGGCAACCGGGTCTTCGCCCAGTCGGCGGAGGCCGGCGCGCTGCCCTCCCTCTACGCCGCCACCGCCCCCGACGTACGCCCCGACTCCTTCTTCGGGCCCCGTATCGCGATGTGGCGCGGGGCACCGGCACGCTCCTGGCGAGCTCCGTGGACTCTCAACGACGCGATGGGGCAACGCCTCTGGGCGGCCTCGGAGGAGCTGACGGGCGTCGTGTACGACCAACTCAAGGCGTGAGCCTTCTGGTTGCTCCGGCGCCGAGCTGAGGTCGAACTCCGCACCACCCTTCCCTCCTCGTCAACCCGCCCGTACCTCGTACGTCTCCACCCGCACCGACGCGTCGTCCAGGCACTCCCCGGAGATCAGGTCGAAGCGCTGCTTGAGCAGGGGTGAGGCGACGAACGGGCGGCCCTGGTGGGTGCCGGTCAGGCCGCGGGAGAGGACGGCCGCGCCGTTGAAGGGGTCGCGGTTGTCGATGCCGTAGAGGGTGCCCGCGCGGTCGCGGAACAGGGCGACCTGGCGGCCGTCGGGCAGCAGGGCCGCGACCCCGCGGCCGGGGGTGAGCCGGTTCAGGTCGCAGACCGTGAACCAGCCGTCGGCCAGCTGGAGTTGGACTTTCAGGTCGGTCGTCTCGGGAGCCAGGGTCATCGCTGGGCGCTTCCTTCCAGGACGTCTGCGGGCTGCTGGGGCCGCATGCCGATGGTCAGCAGGGGCAGGTCGGGCTTGATCTGATCGCGCTCGGCGACGAAGCCGACGACCGGGTCGGGGGTGTCGGGCGCGTTCACGAAGGACACGAACCGGCCCAGTTTCTCGGGGTCGTTGATGGTCTCGGCCCACTCGTCGCGGTACCCGGCGACATGCGCGGCCATCAGCGACTCCAACTCCTCGCAGATACCGAGCGAATCCGTGACGACCACCTCGCGGATGTGGTCGAGGCCGCCCGGGATCCGCTCCAGCCACACGCTCGTGCGCTCCAGCCGGTCGGCCGTACGGATGTAGAACATGAGGAACCGGTCGATCAGACGCACCAGTTCGGCATCGGAGAGGTCCTGGGCGAGCAGGTCCGCGTGGCGCGGGGTCGCGCCGCCGTTGCCGCCGACGTACAGGTTCCAGCCGTTGGCCGTCGCGATGATCCCGAAGTCCTTCGACTGGGCCTCGGCGCACTCGCGGGCGCAGCCGGAGACCGCCGACTTGAGCTTGTGCGGCGAGCGCAGGCCCCGGTAGCGCAGCTCCAGGTCGATCGCCATCCGCACCGAGTCCTGGACGCCGTAGCGGCACCAGGTCTGCCCCACACAGGACTTGACGGTGCGCAGCGCCTTTCCGTACGCGTGCCCGGACTCGAAGCCGGCGTCCACCAACCTCGCCCAGATCAGCGGGAGTTGCTCCACCCGCGCGCCGAAGAGGTCGATGCGCTGGCCGCCGGTGATCTTCGTGTAGAGGCCGAAGTCCCGGGCCACCTCACCGATCACGATGAGCTTCTCCGGGGTGATCTCGCCGCCCGGGATGCGCGGCACGATCGAATAGGAGCCGTTCTTCTGGAGGTTGGCGAGGAAGTGGTCGTTGCTGTCCTGGAGCGCGGCCTGTTCGCCGTCCAGGACATAGCCGCTCGCGCCGATCGTCGGGGCGAGGGACGCGATGATCGAGGCGACCGTCGGCTTGCAGGTCTCGCAGCCGTCGCCGCCCCGGGCGCCCGCACGGCCGTAGCGGTCCAGCAGATCCTGGTAGGAGTTGATGCGCAGCGCGAGGGCGATCTCGTACAACTCCTCGCGGGTCTGCGCGAAGCAGCCGCACAGGCCCTTGTCGACCTCGACGCCGTTCGCCTCCAGTTCGGAGGTGACCAGTTGGCCGAGCACCTTGACGCAACTCCCGCAGCCCGTACCGGCCTTGGTGCACTTCTTGACCTCCGGCACGCTCGTGCAGGAGTGCTCGGTCACCGCGCCGCGGATCGCGCCCTTGGTCACGTTGTGGCAGGAGCAGATGACAGCGGCGTCGGGGAGCGCCGAGGGGCCGAGTTGGACGGCGCCCCCGGAACCGGCCGGCAGCACCAACTGCTCGGGGGAGACGGGCGGTACGGTCCCGGTGAACGCGCGCAGTGTGCCGTACGCGTCCGCGTCGCCGACCAGGATGCCGCCCAGCAGCTCACCGCCCCGGCCGATCACCAGCTTCTTGTACGTCCCCGCCCGCGCGTCCGAGTAGACGACGTCGAGGCAGTCCGCGGTGGCGCCGTGCGCGTCGCCGAAGGACGCCACGTCCACGCCGAGCAGCTTCAGCTTGGTCGACAAGTCCGCGCCGGTGAACGCCGATTCGTCCCTCGCGATGGTCGCAGCCGCGGTCTCGGCCTGCTCATAGCCGGGGGCGACCAGGCCGTACACCCGTCCGTCCACCGCCAGCGCGCACTCGCCGATCGCGAACACCTGTGGGTCGGTGACCGTACGGCACTGCTCGTCGACCGCGATACCGCCGCGCTCGCCGACCGACAGGCCCGATTCCCGGGCGAGTTGGTCGCGGGGGCGGACACCGGCGCTGAACACCACCATGTCCGTGGCGAGTTCGGAACCGTCCGACAGCTTCATGCCGGTGACCGCGCCGTCCGCGCCGGCCAGGATCTCCTGCGTACCGGTCCCCGTGTGGACCGTCAGACCCATGTCCTCGATGGTGCGCAGCAGGGCCGCGCCACCGCCCTCGTCGACCTGCACCGGCATCAGCCGGGGCGCGAACTCCACGATGTGCGTGGCCAGTTCGAGCCCCTTGAGCGCACCGGCGGCCTCAAGACCGAGCAGCCCGCCGCCGACCACGGCACCGGTCGTGGCCCTCGACTTCGCGTACGCCTCGATCGCGAGCAGGTCGTCGATCGTGCGGTAGACGAAACATCCCTCGGCGTCCCTGCCCGGGACGGGCGGCACGAACGGGTAGGAGCCGGTGGCGAGGACGAGGGTGTCGTACTCCACCGAGAATCCAGAGCGGGCGACTACCGTCCTGGTTGTCCGGTCGATCGTCTCCGCCGGGTCGCCGACCCGCAGCTCGATTCCGTGGTCGCTGATGAACTCCGCGTCCGTGAGCGAGAGTTCCTCGGGGGTGCGGCCCGAGAAGTACGAGGTGAGCTGGACGCGGTCGTACGCCGGACGCGGCTCCTCGCACAGCACGACCACACGGTGCGTGGCGGTCAGGCCGCGCTCGGCGAGCGCTTCGAGGAAGCGCTGACCGACCATGCCGTGGCCGACGAGCACGATGGTGGGCACCACACGCGGATTCGAGGTCATGCCCAGGAGCCTGCGACGCCGGTGTTACCCGACCGCATCCCACCTGTTTCCCGCGAGGAACGCTGCCCTCAGCGGGAGCGCGCGGGGGGTGTGAGGGTTCTGGGCGCGCGCCGGGGGTGGGGTGTGAGGCGGGGCGGGTCCGGGCGGGTCCGCGCCGGTTCGGTTAACCGAACCCCCGGCTTCCGTGCAGGCACCATCGTGTACAGCGGGCGGCGGCGGAACGCTGGAGACATCGGTTCACAGCGGTTCACGGCCAGGAGGAAGCACCATGAACGGTGTTCGGCAGGCACAGGCACAGACACAGGAACAGGAACAGACGCAGGTCCACGACACGGTGGCCGTGCGGATATGGCGGGTCGCGCGCGCACCCTTCACCTCCGCCACCTGGCGCCGCACCGCCTACGCCCTCCTCGCCCTCCCGATCGGCCTGGCCTGCGTCCCCCTCGCGCTCCTCGGCGCCCCCACGGCCCGCTGGCAGCGCGGGCTCATTCGTCGCTTCCTGTGCACGGAGATCCCTGGCACCGCCCGCGCCGGCGGCCTGCCCCACGCGCTCCTCGCCACCCCGCTCAACCTCATCACCGCGTTCATCACGCTCTACGGCTGGGCGATCGTCCCCATGAACATCGGCTGGCCGCTGCGCGCGGGCGACGACTACTCCAGTGCCTGGGGCGGCCCGACCTTCGCCGGCGCCTGGGCCTTCCACGCCGTCCTCGGCGGTATCGGCTTTCTGCTGCTGATGCCCTGGGTGGTCCGGGGTCTGACCGCCGTGCAGGTCCGTGTCGCCAGGTCGCTGCTCTCCTAGGTTGATCCCATGCAGAGCCTCCGCTCCCGCCTCCGCACACTTGCCGTCGCCACCTTCGGCCGCGCAGCCCTGGCCGCCGTCCTCTACGGCGTGATCGCCCTCCCGCTCGCCCTCGTCGGCTTCTTCCTCACGCTCGTCGGGGTGGTCTTCGGCGGCGCCCTGTCGGTGACCACGCTCGGCCTGTGGCTGCTGACCGCCACCGTGCGGGGCGCGCTGGCGCTGGGCGCGGTGCAGCGGGGGCTCGCGCGGCGGCTGCTCGGACTGGAGATTGAGCAGCCGGGCGGGCCGGGCGCGGGGGAGGGCGGTGGCAGTGGGGTGCTCGGGTGGCGGCGGGGCGTGCTGCTCGACCGGGCCGGCTGGCGGGCCGTCGGCTGCGCGCTGTTGACACCGTTCACAGCCGTTTTCGCGTACGCCGCCGTCGTCATCGGATACGTCTACGGTGCCCTGTTCACACTGCATCCGCTGCTCAAGCGCTGGAACTACAACACGGTTCACAGCAGCACCGGCGGCCCGGCGCACCCCGTGTCCACGGAACACCACGTGTCACTGGAGTTCTTCGGTTACCAGCTCGACTCCTGGCCGCGCTGGTTGATTCCGTTCACAGCCGGTCTGCTGTTGCTGGCCGTCGCACCCCTCCTCCTCCGTTACGCCCTCGGCCCCCACCGCGCCCTGGTGACCGTGCTGCTCGGCCCCGACGCCGCGACCCGCCGCATCCGCACCCTGGAGGAGACCCGCGCCCGAGCCGTCGACGACGCCGCCGCCACCCTCCGCCGTATCGAACGCGATCTGCACGACGGAACCCAGGCCCGCCTGGTGGCCCTGGCCATGCACCTCACCGTGATCCGTGAACTGGTCACCGCCGGCGCCGAACCCGACCGCGTCCTCACCGTCGTCGACACCGCCCGGGGCAACGCGACCCAGGCCATCACCGACCTGCGCGCCCTCGTCAAGGGCATCCATCCCCCCGTACTCGACGAGGGTCTGCACGCCGCCCTCACCACCCTCGCCGCCGACAGCGCGCTCCCCGTCACCCTCACCACCGACATCGGCTCCCGCCCCACCCCGGCCGTCGAGACCATCGCCTACTTCTGCGCCGCCGAACTCCTCGCCAACGCCACGAAACACGCCCGCGCCACGGCCGCCGGGGTCGAGGTGACGGCCCGCGACGGACTCCTGCGCCTGCGCGTCACCGACGACGGACAGGGCGGCGCGACGATCGGCGCCGGTTCCGGCCTGACCGGCCTGCTGGCCCGGGTCCGTACGGTCGACGGCACACTGACCTGCGACAGTCCGCACGGAGGCCCTACCGTGGTCACGGTCGAACTGCCCCGCACCTGACCGACAGCCGATGAGCTTCCGAACGGAGCCGTGCCGTATGCGCGTCGTCATCGCCGAGGACTCGGCCCTCCTGCGCGACGGCCTGGTCCAGTTGCTCCAGCTGCGGGACGTGGAGGTGGCCGCGGCGGTCGGCGACGCGGAGTCCTTGCTCACCGCGGTCGCGGCCCACGCCCCGGACGTCGCCGTCGTCGACATCCGCCTCCCGCCCACCCAGACCGACGAGGGCGTACGAGCGGCCGTACGACTGCGGGAGAGGCACCCCGCGACCGGTGTGCTGCTCTTCTCGCAGTACGTCGAGACGACCCACGCGTCCCAACTCCTGCGCAACCCGGCCGGGTTCGGGTATCTCCTCAAGGAACGGGTCGTGGACATCGGCGAGTTCGTCGGCGCACTGGAGCGCGTAGCGGCCGGCGGCACCGCGCTCGACCCCGAGGTGGTCGCCCAACTCTTCGGCGCCGCCCGCCGATCCACCGCCCTCGACACCCTCACCCCGCGCGAACGCGAGGTCCTCGCCCTGATGGCGGAAGGCCGCACCAACCACGCGATCGCCACCACGTTCACGGTCTCCGAGCGCGCGGTCGAGAAGCACGTGGCCAACATCTTCACCAAGCTCGACCTGCCACCGTCGGAGACGGGAAATCGCCGTGTACTGGCGGTACTTCGGTACCTGGAGAACGGCCCCTGAGGCTCAGGACACCGGGCTCAGGACACCGGGCTCAGGACACCGTGGGACCCGTTCTGTTCCGGCTACCGACTCCCGCTCAGGTGCGCGAACACCACCACATTCCCCTGATACCCCGTCGACCGCGAGTACCCGCCCCCACATGTGATCACCCGCAACTCCGGCCGCCGCGCCGCCCCGTACACCTTCTGATCGGGGAAGCGCGAGGCCTGATACACCTCGACCGCGTCCACCGTGAACAGCGCGACGGTGCCGTCCAGCCGGTCCAGCTCGATGGTGTTGCCCTTCTTCAGTGCGCCGAGGTCGTAGAACACGGCGGGCCCGTCGGCGTTGTCGACATGGCCCGCGACGATCGCCGTGCCGGTCTCACCGGGGGTGGTGCCGGACTCGTACCAGCCGGCGAGGTTCTTCTTCGCGGCCGGGGGCACGTCCAGGCTGCCGGCGCTCGTCAGCTTGAGGCCCATCAGCGGGGCGTCCACATGGATGGCTGGGACACGGATGCGGTCCGGGGGCGACGGCGGCAGCGCGCGGGCCGCGACGCGCCCGGCGACCGGATCGGGCCGGGCCTCGGCGGCGGACGGCTGCGGCGGCGCGTTCGTCCCGCCACCATTGGTCAGCAGCCACGCGCCCACGCACAAGGCGCCCGCGGTGACGGCACCTATCGCGGTGTTGCCGAATCCGAATCCACGACGACGCATTGCGCACCCCTCTCCCATGCCCCTCTCCCATGAACTGGGCCTGCCCCGCGCCCCCTCCGGGCCACGAGGGGCGTCGGACCCGGAGGGGGAGGGGACGTGCGGTACCGGCGGACGGACAGCGGAGGGTGTCCGTCAGATCCTGTCGCCTCTCGCCCGGCGATGCAGGAGCCAGGTACCGCCCGCGGCGGCGACGGCGAGAGCCGCCACACCGGCCGCGGTCTGCACGGGGTCGGGGCCCAAGGCGCCACCGACCCCCGTCTTCACACTTCCGCGCGGCTGCACCTGCTGCCGCATCGAGGCCAGCGTCACCATCAGATCGCCGCTGACCTGCCGGCCGTCCGTGCACTTCGCGACGATCTCGTACGTCCCCGGCTGCGCACTCGGCGGCACCTTGAACTGCCCGATCGCGTCGCCCTCGTGCGTACTCGGCGCCAGCGTGAACGTGCCGGCGCCCACCGCGCTGGCATCACCGGCGGCCGTACCGTCGTCGCCGCACGCCGCCGTGTTCACCGTGACGTCGCCGCCCGGCACGGCACTCGACGGGAACACCTCCAGACTGCCGCTCTCGCCGCCGTACGCCGGCGCGGTCGCGAGACCAGCGGCGGCGACGGCGAGCGCGGTGCCGGTCAGCAGACGGGCGGTACGACGCATCGGTGCTCCTCCGAGCTGTGGTGGGCTGCCCTTCCGAGGTAAGTGGCACCGGCCCGGGCCCGCTTCCTGAGCGAGCGTCAGAAGTGTGGTGAATGGGTGTCAGACGGCCGCCCGGACCTTCCGCCCCACCGCCGTTTCAGCAGGTCATGGGGGTACGACGGACCGCCCCCGGAGAAGAACCCGAAGAGTGCGGGCCGCGCGTGTGAACGGGTGACCGCGGTCCCCGTCGGAGCCTTCGCCGGAGTCCCCGCCGGGCACGCAAAAAAGGGGCGGCCGACACAGGTCGGCCGCCCCCTTCGCACCGTCACGGATGGCCCGGTGCGCTACCCGGGCAGATGCCGGGTGGACGTGTCAGTAACCGAAGATGCCCTGGAACGTGCCGCGGTCCCACTCGTGGTCGGTCTTGCTGTTCGAGTAGTAGACGGGGCCGACGTGGTCGATGACACCGGCGAACATGGTGCTGTCGGTGTGCTCGGAGCCCTGGGAACCGGTGCCCTGGACGACGCCGTTGTCGTCGCCGTGGGCGAGGGCGGCACCGGCGCCGCCGAGCAGGATGCCGACGGCGAGGACGGACGTGGTCAGGGCGGAACGCATGCGCATGACTGCTCCCAATCGATCTCTGGAAGACGCGCCGGAAAACAGACGCGTCGGTCGGTTCAACGTCACAAACGATCACCGAAAACGGCCTGCCACCTGGGTCGCGCCACGTGAATGACGCCCTGATTCACTCAAACGGGAACCCGTACCGCGTCATGAGAACCGCCCCGGCGGAGCATGCATCCCGGCATGAGTGTGGACAAGGCGTATTTCACCGTCGGGGCCACCGTGTCCACGTACGACCTCGACGCGGACGCGGCCGACCCGGCGCGGGACTGGCAACTCGGCGTGGCCTGGGCCGGGTTGCCGCCCGGCTGGGAGGAGGGCGTCGACGCGGCGGTCGACCTGGGCCAGGCCCACCTGTACGTGTTCCGGGGCGCGGAGTACGTCCGCGTCCCGTTCGCCACCCAGACCGTCGACGACGGCTACCCGCTGACCACCCGCGACAACTGGTCCGGCCTCTCCTTCGACACCGTCGACGCGGTCATGAACTGGTCCGACGGAAAGCTCTACTTCTTCAGCGGCCCGCGCTACGTCCGCTACGACATCGCCGCCGACCGCCAGGACCCCGGTTACCCCAAGCTCATCGCGGACGGCTGGAGCGGAGTCACCGCCGACTGGATCGGCGAGGGCATCGACGGCGCGCTCAACCCCGGCAACGGCCGGGCGTACTTCTTCAAGGGCACCGAGTACGTGGCCGTCGACTGGCACACCAAGAAACAGCAGGACGGCTACCCGCTCAGCGTCGCCGACCAGTGGCCCGGCCTCACCGGCCCCTACGACGCGATCTGGTCGAACGCGGCCACCGCACCCCCGAGTTCGGGCAAGGCATCCCAATTCCGGCAGTCCTACAGCGAGTTCGCCACCGCCAGTGAGGCGGCGACCGGCGTCCCCGCGCTGGTCACGCTCGGCCAGGCGGCCCTGGAGTCCGGCTGGGGCACGGCAGCCCCCGGCAACAACTTCTTCGGCATCAAGGCGAAGGCGACCGACCCGCCGGAGACCCGCCAACTGCTGAGGACCCAGGAGGTGTTGGACCGGCCGGACGCGCAGTTCCCGGAGGTCATCTCGGTGACACAGCGGCCCGACGGGAAGTATCTGTACGTCGTCCGCGACTGGTTCCGCGTCTACGCGAGCCCCGAGGAGTCCTTCACGGCCCACGGCAACTACCTGCGGAACAACGCCCGTTACGCTCCCGCGTTCGAGCACACCGACGACCCGTACGCGTTCGCCCGGGCGGTGGCGGACGCGGGCTACGCGACCGCCACGAACTACTACGACTCCCTCGCGTCCGTGATGCGGAACATCGAGGCGGCTGCCTGAAACCGGCGACGTCGCCTCCGTGGTTGCCTCCCGTGCGAGAGGTTCACTGATCCGAGTGAATGCTCGCATGTCCCTGTATGTGAGGCATATGACCCGGGCAGGACGGGGTCATGGGATACCAACTGGGGGATCTGGGGCGGACGTTCCGCGACCAGATGTACAACGTGCTCACCGGCGGCGACGGCAGCGTCCCGCCGGCCAAGTCCAGCTTCATCACCTGGTGCATGCCCGGACTGCCGTACCAGGAGGCGGACTTCGCGTTCGCCGCCCAGGGCATCGGCACCGGCGCCACGGCGGCGGAGGACAAGCTCCTGCTCCAGCAGGCGTACAACTTCTCCTCGCTCATCGACTTCATCCCGGACGTGACCTCGGCGTACTCGTCGGGCCGCCAGGACGGCGTGTGGCGCAACGCGAGCGGTGCCCGGCTGAGCGAGATCTACGGCCAGATCCTCAAGTTCTCCAAGGTCGTCGACGACCAGCTCACCGACGACCAGAAGGCCAGACTCGACCGGTTCCGGGGCCTGTTGAGGGTGACGCGCACGGTGAAGGACATCGTCACCGAGCAGGAGAAGCAGGTCACCGAGGACAGCCCCATGCTCAAGGCCTACAAGGCGTGCATGCAGGCGTACGTCACGGCCGCGCTGTCGTACAACAACAAGCGGATCGCCGCGCAGGCCGCCGTAGGGGAGTCCGGAAAACAGGCGGTCGCGGACTGGGCGGCCAACGCGCAGTTGTACTCGATGCAGGTGGCCGCCGCGATGGACGACTGGACGTCGAGCGGGTACCGCAACGAGGTCGAGGAGATCAACGCCTACATCGACCAGACCACCGAGAAGTCGATGCTCCTGTGGAAGCGCAACCTGGAGCGCTTCTACGAGGAGGCGAACACCAACGCGCTGGGCCCCGGCCAGTCCTTCTACTACACGACGGTCGTCCCCGGTGACTTCGCGAACTCGAACGGCTGGACCGCGTACTCGATGTACCACCAGATGGTGGACTCCCACAGCCACTACGAGACGACGTCCTGGTCGGCGGGTGGCGGTCTGAACTTCGGTCTGTGGAGCGCGAGTTCGGGCGTCACCTCCAACTCCCAGGACTACAGCGAGGATTATCGGGTCGACGACTTCTCGATGTCCTTCGAGATGGCGCAGGTGCAGGTCGTACGGCCGTGGTTCTACCCGGAGTTCCTGGAGAACCGGGGCTGGGACCTGCGCAAGGGGCAGGGCTGGAACTACGACCAGATGCCGTCCGACGGCGGCAACCCGCCCCAGGGCCGCTTCATCGGCTATCCGCTCCAGGCCCTGTTCATCAGGAACCTCACGATCCACTCGGCCTCGCTGGCCCAGGCGTTGCAGACCCACCAGAGCTCCGTGTCGGTCAACGCCAGTGTCGGCTGGGGCCCGTTCACCGTGAAGGGCAGCTACAGCCACTCCGAGTCGGACCAGCACTTCCACTCGGAGAACGACGGCGCGACCATCACCGTCCCCGGCATGCAGATCATCGGCTTCGTCAACCACCTCCTGGACAAGACACCCAACCTGCTCGACGGCCTCGACCCCGACCAACTCGTATAGGACGGCGGCCAGTTATGAGCGACACCGAAGCGGTCGACAGTGACGCCGTGGACATCGAAGGGGCCGGCGTCGAAGGGGTGTGGTCCGCGTCCCCCGTGGACGCGGCGGCCATGTTCGGCCTGGGCGCGTACTTCGGGAACCTGCTCACCGACCCAACCCACCTGGTCGGCGTACCGGCGACGCCGGTCGTCTACCAGGACAGCATGTTCCGCTTCGGCGGCGCCCTGGACTCGGCCCGGTCCACGGTCTGGGCCGAGTTCTCCGAACTCGTCAACAGGATCCCCACCCAACCCATTTGGGCACCCCCGGCCACCACCCACCTGTGGAGCGTCTACGGCGAGGTACTCGCCGCCGACCTGGCCCGCTCCACCCTCACCCCCGAGGAACACCAGCGCTACGACACGGCGGTCGACTACCTCTACGACACCGGCCCCGACGGAGTCTTCGTCCCCTCACCCGCCCTGCGCGACTACCGCACGGCCCGCCAGGCCTGGCTCCAGGCCGACATGGACTACCACCAGGCGGACCAGGCGGCGAGCGACTCGACCGACCAGGCGACCCGCGACCACTGGACCCACATCGACGAACCAAGACTCCGCCAGGCCAGGGACGACGCCATGGACGCCTGGCAGACCGCGGGTCACAAGGCCGAGGTCGAGGACGCCCTGCGCGAGACCTCCGAACTCGCCTCGAAGGCCCCCTCCAGCATCTGGAAACGGCATCGCGACACCTTCAACCCCAACCTCCCCGACCAGTACACGACCGCCCCCAACGGCACGCGTTTCGCGCCCACTTACTACTCGCCGGACGGCGCCCTGGACGACCCCTGGTCGAGAGCCGTGCTCCCGCAGCAGACGCTCCGCACCCTGGCCGCCCAGGCGCCCCCGGAACTCAGGTCGGCGTTCGGCGACCGCGCCACCGACGACACGGTCTTCTCCCTCGCCTTCGAGTACCGGGTGGTGTCCGTCGTCCGCCCCTGGCTGGACCCGCCGATGGAACTCCTCGGCTCCCGCGCCTGGCGCCTCTCGGCGGGCGTCGCCCCGCTGAGCGACGGTGGCACCCCACCCCACGGCCGCTGCCCGTCGTACGTCGAATCGGTCGCCCTGGCCCGCAACATCGAGCTGGTCCGCCAGGCCGTCGGCTACACCGAGACACCCGGCGAGACCACCCTCCACGGCACCTGGACCCTGGACCTCGACAACGGCATCGCCGGCGGCGACATGAACACCGCCGACCTGTGGTGGGAGTGGATGACGGAGACGACCGCCCAGTTGGTCCCCAGCTCCCTCGCCGGAATCGTCAACCTCGGCCAGGTCGACTACGACGCCTTCGACGGCCACCGCCTCTCGACCCTCACCTACGGCACCACCCCCCTCACCGGCAACCCGAACGCGACCAACCAACTGGTCACCGGCGACGTGTTCGCCGTACGCACGACGGAGGGCCGCTTCGCCAAGGTCCTCGTCGTCCAGTACGGCTACGACCTCCAACTGCGCTGGGTGGCCTACCAACAGGCCACCTCCGCTATGCAGAGCAGCGTCACCGCACCGGACGACGTGTTCCTCGCGGGCTTCGTGTGCCGACAGCTCCCGAAGAGCCCCGACCCGGACCCGGCGCTGTCATGGTGACCCCCGAACTCGCCGTCCACGGCCTGGTGTTGCTCGGCACGGACACCGTCTACGCCGTCCACATGGCCACATTCACCGCACCGTACGACTTCCAGGCCGTGCTGCGGGTGACCCTGGACACGGACACCTACCGCACGGCCCGGAAGCGCTACGGCACCTCGGCACTGTTCACGGTCAGTCCAAGAACCCTCCTGCTCAAGGACCTTGAGCCGGGTGCGTCCTTCCCCGCCGACCTGTACTTCGGCCGCTTCGGGAGGGACGGCGAGCTGCTGGGGGAGGTGAGGATGGAGATCGAGGAGCGCCTGTACGTGGGCCACCCGACCGAGCCCACCATCGAACCGACGCCCCTCCGCTACGTCCTCTTCGGCCGCGAACAGCTCTACCTGGCCCACGTGTTCACCCGCCCCCCGGACTTCGACCAGGTACTGACTGCTCAACTGGCCGGAGGGTGGATGACGTTGAGGGACGAAGAGGACGCGGCACGCACGGTGACGATCCCGAACCGCCCGGACGACCTGCCGGGCCGCCTGCATCCGGGAGAGCAACTGACCACTGGGGGAGTGGAGTTGCAGGTACTGGCCGAGGTGTACCTGGAGACGAACGACCTGGTGGGAGGGGCCCGGGCAGGCGAGGCCTAACGGGTCAGCCGCAGCGACAGCCCGTCGAGGACGACATCGAGGCCGTAGGCGAACTTGCTGTCGCGCAGGGCCACCGGATCGGTGACCGTGGCGGCCGACGCGGCGTAGGAACCGGCGAGATGGGTGTGCCCGGCCGCCGCCTGCTGGGCGGCCGGCATCAGCCGGGCGATGAACTCGCCCTCGCTCTCCCCGGACCGTGCGACCGTCGTGAGCCACGCGGCCTCGGTCGTGCTCATCCCGATCGTGTACGACAGCACGGCGTCGATCGCGCCGCTCGGCTCGGGGAACCCGACGGCCGTGAACAGCGCGGCGAGCCGCTCGGAGAAGGACATGAGGTTGGGGCCGAGATAGGCGAGCCCGGCCTGCCCGAGGACCGAGGAGAGCCAGCGGTGCCGTAGCGCGGTCGTACGGAAGGAGGCGGCGGCCTCGGTGACGGCGGCGCGCCAGTCCGAGGCGTCCGCGGCCGGGACGTGGATCTCGGCGGCGACCTCGTCGACGGCCAGTTCCATCAGCTCGTCCTTGGTCGCGACATGCCGGTAGAGGGAGGTCGCGCCGGCGCCCAGGCGCGCGCCGAGCTTGCGCATGCTCAGCGCCTCGATGCCGTCGGCGTCCAGCATCGCGATCGCCTCGCGGACGATCGCGTCCCGGTTGAGCGCGGGCTGATCGGCCGGGCGCTGTTCACGTGCCCACACGGAGGGGATGGGGTTCGTCTCCGGCGTGGTCTTCGTCGTCGGCTTCGTCCTGGCGGCCATCTGGGGGCTCCTTCGCGCGGGCCGTGCGTACGTCGTTCGCATCCAGCGTACAGAGTTCAAGGATTGCGCACACCGTTCCGTCGTGCGTACAGTGTTCGCATCAAAGGAACGGTGTACGCACGAAGCCGGTCGATGACTGTGATGTGAAGGGAAGCCCCATGGAAACCCGAAATCCCCGGCGCTGGTGGATCCTCGTTGTGCTCTGCCTCAGCTCGCTGGTGCTGGTGGTCGACAGCATGGCGCTGACCGTGGCGGTCCCGTCGATGACCGAGAGCATCGGGGCGAGCGCCCAGGACACCCAGTGGATCCTCGACTCCTACATCCTGGTCTTCGCCGGCCTGCTGCTGACCTCCGGCAGCCTCGGCGACCGCTTCGGCCGCCGGAAGGTGATGCTGATCGGGCTGGTGCTGTTCGGCGCGGCGTCACTGGCGGCGACGTTCTGCACGACCCCCGGCGAGGTGATCGCCGTACGGGTGGCGATGGGGGTCGGCGGCGCGCTGATCATGCCGTCGACGCTCTCGATCCTCATCACGGTCTTCGACGCGGAGGAGCGCGGCAGGGCGATGGCCGCCTGGGGTTCGGTGTCGATGCTCGCGCTCGTCGGCAGCCCGGTGCTGGGCGGCGTACTCATCGCCCACTTCTCGTGGCACTCCATCTTCTTCCTCAACGTGCCGGTCGTGGCGCTCGCGTTGGTGGCCGGGGTGACGCTGATGCCGGAGTCGAAGGGGCCGTGGCAGAAGCCGGATCCGCTGGGCGCGGTGCTGTCGGCGGTCGGTATGACCGCGCTGATCTGGTGGATCATCGAGATTCCGCAGCACGGGGCGTTCGCGGGCCGAGGGCTGGTGACCTTGGTGGTGGCCGTTGTCTCGCTGGCCGGATTCGTGACGTGGGAGAACATCACGCCGACCCCGATGGTCCCGCTGGTCCTCTTCAAGCACCGTAATTTCAGCGGGGGTTCGCTGTCCCTGACGCTGGTTCAGATAGGAAACGGGGGCCTGCTGCTGGTCCTCACGCAGTACCTCCAGTTCGTGCTCGGCTACTCACCGGTCAAGGCGGGCCTGGCCTTCGTCCCGTTGGCGGTCACCGCGCTGGTGGGCAACGCGGCGGGGGCCAAGTTCACGGCGAGGTACGGCCATCGGTACCTGATCCTGGCGGGCATGCTGGTGATGGCCTCGTCCTTCGTGCTCCTGACGACGGTCACGGCCGACACGGGCTTCGCTGTGCCGGCGGTCGCCCTCGGCCTCCTCGGCCTGGGCGCGGGCCTCGCGATGCCGGCGGCGGTCGGCGCGCTGATGGGCACGATCCCCGAGGACAAGGCGGGCGTCGGCTCGGCCCTCAACGACACGATTCAGCAGGCCGGTACGGCACTTGGCATCGCGATCCTCGGCTCCCTGCTGTCGAGTGGGTTCGCCGACGAGATGCCTTCCGGTACGACCGATGAGGCTCGC
Organism: Streptomyces sp. NPDC101776; assembly: GCF_044766845.1. Taxonomy (NCBI): domain Bacteria; kingdom Bacillati; phylum Actinomycetota; class Actinomycetes; order Kitasatosporales; family Streptomycetaceae; genus Streptomyces; species Streptomyces sp. NPDC101776. The sequence goes on from NZ_JBIWMV010000002.1 coordinate 491,935, forward strand.
CACTCGATCGGCGGGGCGTTGGCTGCGGCGCACGGCGACGCGGGGTTGGTGCGGGCGGCTCGGGAGGCGTTTACGGACTCCATGTCAACGGCGTTCATGGTGAGTGCGGTTGGGGTGGTGGTGGCGGGGGTGTTGGCGGCGGTGGTGATGCGGGATTCGGTGACGGGGGTTCAGGAGGCGGTCGAGGAGCGGGAGCTGGCTGCCTGACCCCGGGCCTTGTTCGTCCAGTGGGGGAGGGAGGCTTGGAAGGCTCTCCAGGTGGTGAGGTGGAGGTGGAGGGAGGGGCCGGTGGGGTTCTTGGAGTCGCGTATGGCGATTGTGGTGGGGATGTTGGTGGCGACCTCCACGCACTCGGCCTTTTCGTTGCTGTAGCTGGACTTGCGGTACTCAAACGTGGGCATGGTTCACAGTCTCTTGCGCAACTGGTGGAGGAACGAAATGGATTCCCTTTCGCCGAGGGAGCGTTCGGTGATCTTCTCGAACAACTCGGCGTAGGTGGCTGCGAGTTCTCCGCCTTCCACCCAGCGCTCAACGAAGGGCGACTCTACGTAGACGACATCCATGGCGCCGGGTTCGGCGAACGACATGATGTTGAACGAGCCGTTGAGGCCTGGGTGCGTACCGGCGTCGAACGGGAAAACCTGGAGGCTGATGTTCGGCTGGTCGGCCGCCTTGATCAGCTCGTCGAGTTGGCCGACGGCTGTGGCTGCGCCGCCGGGAAAGTTGCGGAGAGTTGCCTCGTAGATCACCGCCCGCAGCGACAGCGGAGGGCCATCGATCAGGCGGCGTTGTCGAGCGAGTCGCGCTGCGATGAACTCTTCGTCGGACTCGGCGCCTCTGATGGTCACCGTGGCCGCCGGTTCAGTCCTCAACGCCCTTACGTACTCGGGTGTTTGGAGCAGCCCGGGGATGAACGCGGGTTGCCATGCCTTGATGGTCGTCGCAGCGCTCTCCAGCGCGACGTACTCCTGCATGACACCCGGGATGGCGAAGTCGTCCCACCAACCCTTGGCCTTACGGCGTTCGCGGTCGATCCTGGCCAGTTCGAGAAGCCCGCCGACAACGCTGGGATCGTGAACGCCGTACAACTCGCACAGCGCCCGAAGGTCGGGGTCGCGCATGGGAACCCAACCGCCCTCCATCTTCGCGACCTTGGTCGTGGACGCGGTGAGGGCCTTGCCCGCCTGGGTCTGGTTGAGGCCGGCCGCCGTGCGCAACCGGGTGAGCTCGCCGCCAAGTCGGCGTCCCAGGACGGTCGATGTGCTGTGGCCCTGCGTAGGCGATGTCACGTAGGTCCCCCTGTCAGGCGTGTGCGTGTGATCAGTCTGGCGCGGCGGCACGAGGCATCGCAAACACCCTTCGGGGGAATTCCTCCGAGAGTTACTTGCGCACAATGTCGCGCCACCTCTACCGTCGGTCACGAACCGATCGCAGAGCGGCGCCAGTTGATACGCGGCGCAGCTCGCCCATGCCCGGAGGTGGGCGACATGGTCGCCCCTGAAGTGCCTCTCCATCACGACCGCCTCGACTACACCCCGTTGCCCAGGAGCGTCACCCTCGCCCGCCGCCGAGCGCACCGGCTCCTCACCGAGTGGGGTCACCCCGAACTCGCCGCGTACACCGCCCTGTTGGTCTCGGAGCTGGGCGGCAACGCCGTACTGCACGGCTGCCTGCGGGATCGTCTGTTCCGCGTCGAACTCACCCTCACCGCGCGCGTCGTACGCATTGCGGTGTCCGACCCGAAGGGCGAGTTACGCCCGAACCTGCGAGAGGCGACCGCGGACGACATGTTCGGGCGGGGGTTGCTGATCGTCAGTCAGATCGCGGACCGCTGGGGCGTGCGGGAACTCACCGTGGGCAAGGCGGTGTGGTGCGAGGTGGATGTCGTACGGCACCACTCACAAGGCCCTTTCCATGCACACCAGTTGATCCCGGTCGTCCCATGACTCGGTGATGGTGAAGCCGAGCCGTTCGTACAGGGCGATGGCTCCGGTCCGCCATGTCCACACCGACAACCGCACGGCGCTCGCACCGCTTTCCGCGGCCTGCGCGAGCGCGGCGCCGAGCAGGTCCGACGCGATGCCCCGGCCCCGGAACGCAGGGTCCGTCCAGAGCCTCTTGATCTCCGACCGCCCGTCGACGGGAGCGGTCACCACCAGACAGCCCACCGCGGTGCTCCCGCTCAGAGCGACGAGCACGACATCGTCGACGAAGGCGCCGCGCGGGTCCGAGATCTCCGCCCGGTAGCGCTCCGGCAGTTCGCCCACATCGGCAACGGGCTTCCCTTTCTCGGCTTCCGTCCGGAGGTGGTAGGCAGCCAGCAACGAGTCCAGCCCGTCCCCGGCGGAAAGGGTCCGGCCCGGCCGACGGACGACGGAAACCTCGCGCTGATCAGTCATGACGTCAGTATCCAGCGATTCCAGAAAGTGCAGGTACGTCGCCTCGACCCGCAGGGCGTCGCGGCGGACGTAGGTGCGGACGCCCGTCCAGGGGTAGGGCCTGCGCATGGCCGGTGATTCCGCTGTTCGAGTGATCAGGCCCCGAAGTCCGCCAACGCTTCCTCTACGGCCCGATGACCCACCTCCGCCAATACGGGATTCCGCCCGCCCCGGTAGTAGTGCTCCGCCGTCAGCCCGAAGCACAACGCCCACCCCCGCCCCCGCTCCCAGACCACCTCGTCGAACTCGCCCGCCTCGCGGAAGACTTCACGCGTCCCGGACGAGAACAAGGCCCACGCGGGCAGCGCGTCCGCCGCCGGGTCGCCGACTCCGAGGGCGCCGAAGTCGATGACCGCGGTGAGCCGGCCGGCCGTGGCCAGCAGATTGCCGGGGAGGAGGTCGCCGTGGAGCCAGACGGGGGCGGCCTCCCACTGGGGGAGCGACAGGGTGTGCTTCCAGGCCGCCGTCGCGAGGGCCGGGTCGTGGGTGCCGTCCGCGCCCAGGTCCTCGATCGCCTTGCGGACGTCCACGTCCTGCGCACCGACCGGCCCGCCCCGGAAGGACACCGGACCGCCCACCGCGTCCACCCGCCGCAGCGTGGCCACGAAACGCCCCAACTCCACTGCCGCGTCGGTGAGTTCGGTCAGCGGCGCGTCGTAGGTGTTGTCCCCGTCAAGCCACCGGTACACCCCCCACCGCAGCTCGTACCCCCGCCCCGGCTCGCCCATCGCCAACGGCACCGGAACCGCGAGCGGCAACTCCGGTGCCAGCCGCGGCAGCCAGCGCTGCTCCGTCTCGATCTGCCGTGCCCCGCCCGGCAGTCGGGGCAGTCGTACGACCATGTCCTCGCCCAGCCGGTACATCGCGTTGTCGGTGCCGGCCGAGGCGACCCGGGTGACGGCCAACTCCGTCCATTCCGGGAACTGTTCGGCGATCAGCCGGCGCACCAGCTCGGTGTCGATGTCGATGTCGAGTTCGTCGGCGTGCATCTTGGCGCTGGGCGACATGGTCCTCCGGAGATCAGGGCGTGTTCACTGTGTTCCGCAACCGTGCGAACGAGGTGTCCAGCCCATTCTTCAGGATCCGGGCCACGGGCCGTTCCACCAACCGGTGCACGAGCCAACTCAGCATCAGGAAAACGGAGATCACCGAGACCACCAGGAGCCGGGGGTCCATGGGTGTCGCGGTAGTGGGCGATGACGGTCGTACCGGCCAGATAGTGCATCAGGTGGAAGGGGTACGTCATCGCACCGGCCGTGGTGAGCCATTTCCAGCGGATGTGGTCGGTCGCGCCCAACGCGATCGCGGCCATGACCAGCAGGAACACGGTGAAGAGCACGACACTCGCGCGCCGGCTGGAGACAGCGCGAGGCCGGCGATGAAGTACCAGGCGCCTTCCGGATCGACGACCAGTGTCAGTGGGCGGAAACGGGCGGCCGGGGCGATCATCGCGGCGGCGCCCCAGAAGCAGCAGAAGAGGACGACCTTGCGGTAGGTGAGGCCGGTGACGACGACCGCCATGAAGAGGAGGTGGAAACGCAGCTCCGACCAGAGGGTCCAGTACACGCCGTCGACGTTCGAGACACCCGAACCGGGCTGCAGCATCGTGAAGTCGAGCAGGATCTCGCGCAGCTTCTGCCGGTCCCACACGCCGGGCAGGGTCACCAGGACGCCGGTGGTGAAGACGATGGAGAACCCGTACGCCGGACAGAGCCGGATCACCCGCGAGGTGAAGAACTGCGGCTGCTTCACCTTCCGGATGGAACGAGCGCCCGCTCCGTCACCCCGGCGTACGCAGACATGGCAGTCCGTATCAGCTCTGGGGTTCGGGAGCAGGCACTCCTGACCGACAATCCTCGGCTTTACCCCACGGCAACCGCACTCCATGCGGCGGCCACCGCGTTGTATTCCGAACTTCCATTTCCGTACAGGTCCTTGGCCGCGTTGAGCGTCGCCGTCCGGGCCCCCGCGTAGTTCGTCGAGGACGTCATGTAGACCGTCAACGCCCGGTACCAGATGGCCCCCAGCTTGTCCCGGCCGATGCCGTTCACCGAACTGCTGTTGCACGTGGGCGAGTTGTAGCTGACGCCGTTGATGGTCTTCGCGCCGCTGCCTTCCGCGAGCAGATACGCGAAGTGGTTGGCGACCCCCGACGAATAGTGCACGTCGAGATTGCCCACCGACGAGCTCCAGCAGTCCGCCGAGTTCCCGTCCTTCGACGGCTGGTCCATGAACCGCAGCGCCGCCTTGCCGAAGCCGGCGCGCACGATCTTCTCGCCGATCAAGTAGTCCCCGAGATCGGAGGAGTTGTTGGCGTACCACTCCACCAGCGTGCCCAGGATGTCGGAGGTCCCCTCGTTGAGGCCGCCGGACTCGCCCGAGTACGTCAGCGCCGCCGTCTTGGAGGTCACACCGTGCGTCATCTCGTGCCCGGCGACATCCAGCGCCACCAGCGGACCGAGCTGCGTCCCGTCACCGTCGCCGTACGTCATGCAGAAGCAACTGTCGTCCCAGAACGCGTTGTTGTAGGCGTTGCCGTAGTGGACGCGGTTGTACGAGCCCTTGCCGTCGCCCGCTATGCCGTTCCGGCCATGCACGTTCTTGTAGTAGTCCCAGGTCTCGTTCGTGCCGTACTGCGCGTCCACCGCCGCCGAGGAGCGGTCCGAAGTCGCCCCCGTTCCCCAGTGGTTGTCGGCGTCCGTGAACACCGTGGACGGGGCGCGGACGATGCAGATGCCGAAGATGCACAGATCGGTCTTGTTCGCCGCGTCACCGGTGTAAGTCCCGCCGCGCGTCGCGTCCTTGAGCTGATACGTCGATCCCGACAGCGTCGTCTCCAACGGCACCGTCCCGCCGTACAGCGACTGCCCGTCCCCGGTCGCCGTCTCCACGCTGTCCCAGGCGTCGATCTGGGCGCCGGTCCGGGCGTCGGTCAGCACCGTGCGGGCGACCGGGTTGCCGAGCGAGTCCTTGGCGACCACGTTCGTCCGCCAGGCGAGCTTCGGGGCGCCGTGCAGGGCGTCAACTATCAGCTGGGGCTTGGCGGTTACGCTCTTCAGCGCCTCGCCGAGGTTGGCGGCCCGCAGCGCGTTCGCCGCCAGGTCCGCCGCCTTCGGGGCGGCCACCTTCGGTGTCACGGTCGCCAGGGATATGGAGTTCCGGGTCGCGCGGTCGGCACTCCGGTAGCTGCCGTTCGGGGCCAGGTGGACCACGAAGTCGCCGCCGAGGACGGGGAGTTGGCGGTAGGTCCGGTCGTAGCGGACGTGCTGGGTGCCGTCCCGGTCGACGATCACATCGCGGACGGATGTGTCCTCCGCGGCCGTCAGACCCAGGTTCGCGGCATGGGCGACCAGCGCCGACGCGGCGTTCGCGATCGCGCCGGCCCGGGTCGGCCGGTCGGCCGCCTGGGCGGTGGGGGCGAGAGTGGCGGCCAGCAGGGTCGCGGCGCCGGCCGCGATACCGGCCGTGGCGAGACAGGAACCTCGGAAGTGCCGTGTCCGGCTCATGGGTCTCCTCAAGAACGCAAGTGGGGGGCGTGGGGGCTGCGTTGATGTTGAATAAGATTTAAGGGGCCATGACATGTCATGTCCATAGCGCATGCACAGACTTCCGGGCCCAAGGAGACCGATGACGACACCCCCGAGGCAGTTCCCCTTCTTCGTCTACGGCACCCTCCGCCCCGGCGGGCCCAACCACGACCGGTACCTGCGCGGCCGTACGGACTCCGAAGAACGGGCCCGGCTCCAGGGCGCCGGCCTCTACGACGGCCCCGGCTACCCGTACGCCGTCGAGGAATCCGGGTCCGTCGTCTGCGGCGAACTCGTCACCGCGCGCCCCGAGGCCTACCCCCAACTCCTCGGGGAACTGGACCGACTTGAGGAGTACGCCCCCGGCGACCCGCGCAACCTCTACGAGCGCGTCGAACGCGACGTGACCCGCGACGCCGACGGCACGGCCGTACGCGCCTGGGTGTACCTCGCGGCCCCCGCCGTCGCCGCCGCCCTCCGCACCCACGGCAAGCTGATCGAGGGCGGCGACTGGCGGGGCCGCCGCTGAACGCGCCTCAGTTGCTGCCGGCGGCCAGCGCCCGCGCGACTCCCGTCTCCTTCGGCCCGAGGAAGTGCGGATCGGGATGGAACAGCAGATCCAGGGCGGCCTTGCCCGCCGCGAGCACCTCGCGCGTACCGCCGTAGTACCAGGTCGCGTTGTGCGCCTCGTCGACCCCGACGCCGTACGAGTCGACCCCGGCCGCGTCGCACAGCGCGACCGCCCGCCGGATGTGGAAGTTCTGGCTGATGAGTACGGCCTTGTCGACGCCGAAGATCTTCTTGGCGCGGACGCAGGAGTCCCAGGTGTCGAAACCGGCGTAATCGGTCACCACGCGCGCGCGTGGCACCCCGTGCTTCGCCAGGTAGACGCGCATCGCGTCCGGCTCGTCGTAGTCCTTGCGGCTGTTGTCGCCGGTCACCAGGACGACCTTCACCCGGCCCTCCCGGTACAGCGTCGCCGCCGCGTCCAGCCGGTGCGCGAGATACGGCGACGGCTCGCCGTCCCACAGCCCGGCACCGAAGACCACGGCGACCTCGGTACGCGGCGCGTCCTGGACAGTCCCGAGCCGGTCGGCCGTCACCACCCACAGCCAGGTCGCCGGAAGCAGCGCGAGCACACACCCGGCGGCCACCCCCTGCACGAGCTGCCGCCACCCGGCACGCGTGCGTGGCAGCCGCGGTCTGTGGAGTTTCAGGCGACGCATGGAAAGGGCCCCTCCCCGTTCGGTCTCGACAGTCACAGACGCGCCGCGACGTCCCCCGGTTCGCCGCCCGCAGTGTGACCGGCTTCACTGTGAACCCGGAAGCCGCAGGTCACGTCGCCTCACACACCACCCGCACCCCACCGTGAACCCCCGGAAAAAACCCGTCATTCCCGTGCAACGGGGCGGCAACCTCTCCCCGCCACCATCACTCCATGACGGCGTCGCATCATCCCCACGACGACTCCACGACCCTCGACAGTACGGCGCATCTCATGAACCGGATCAGCAGCCAACTCGCCGACCAGCTCAGCCTCGTGTCCCTGAACGGCAGCCGGCGGCCCGGCCCGCCCGCGCTCGTCCTGGTGGCCCACGGCAGCCGGGACCCGCGCGCCCTGAGCACCGTACGAGCCCTCGTGGAACGCGTCCGCGAACTCCGCCCCGGCCTCCCCGTCCACCTGGGCCACATCGAACTCAACGAGCCCAGCCTCCCGGACACCCTCACGGCCCTCGGCACCACGGAAGCCGTCCTGGTCCCCCTCCTCCTGGCCCGCGGCTACCACGTCAAGCAGGACATCCCCGAGATGGCGGCCAACGCACCGGCACGCGCGCGCGTGGCATCCCCTTTGGGCCCGCACCCCCTCCTGGTGGAGACGTTGTACGACCGCTTGGTGGAGTCCGGTTGGCGCACACGCATGGATGATCTGACCCGCCGCTCCAGCGCGGTGGTCCTGGCCGCCGCCGGCTCCCGGGACCCGGACTCCAAGCTGGACACCAACCACACCGCCCAACTCCTGGCCGACCGCCTGGGAGTGCCGGTGATCCCCGCGTACGCCTCGGCGTCGACCCCCACGGTCCAGACAGCCGTCCGCGCGTTGGTCGCCCGAGGCCGCCACAGGGTGGCAGTGGCGTCCTGCTTCACAGCCCCGGGTCGCTTCGCGACACAGTGCGCGGAGGCAGCCCCGTGGATCGCATCAGCACCCCTGGGAGCCCACCCCGCGATGGCCCGCCTGGTCCTCCACCGCTACGACCAGGCAATGGCGACGCAGGTGAGGACGAAGCCGGAACTGGCTTCAGCTTGATACACAGGCAGGGGCACCCCACCCAGGGGCGCGGGGCTGTATCCATTTGCGGCTCTGCCGCGTGGGCGCGACCAGCCACAACGAACCCGCAGGCGCAAACGAAACCGCACCCGGCAGACGCGTAGGCGCCCCGCAACTCCCGAATTGTCACTACCGCCGCTTACTGTCGAAGCATGGACGGCACCGCAGCACCTCATCCCTACAACCCGACGTCAGTCGACCGCTGGGCAACCGAGCCCGACAAACGCCCCGGCCGCACAGCCTTCCAACGCGACCGCGCCCGCATCCTGCACTCCGCCGCCCTACGACGACTCGCCGGCAAAACCCAAGTGGTCACCCCAGGAACCCGAAGCCAGGCCTGGGACGCCAGTCCCCGCACCCGCCTCACCCACTCCCTGGAATGCGCCCAGGTAGGCCGAGAGCTGGGCGCGGCCCTGGGTTGCGACCCCGACCTCGTAGAGGCCGCCTGCCTCTCCCACGACCTGGGTCACCCCCCCTTCGGCCACAACGGCGAACAGGCACTGAACGAATTCGCCGACGACTGCGGCGGCTTCGAGGGCAACGCCCAATCACTCAGACTCCTCACCCGCATCGAACCGAAGCGCTTCGTAAGAAGCGACACGACAGGCGAGATGGTGAGCGTCGGCCTCAACCTCACCCGAGCCACCCTCGACGCGGCCACCAAGTACCCCTGGCCACGCGGAGCGCACCCCACCGACCCCAAGTCCCCCAAGTTCGGCGTCTACGACGACGACAGACCCGTCTTCGACTGGGTCCGCAAGGAAGCCCCCGGCACGCGCACGTGCTTCGAGGCCCAGGTCATGGACTGGTCGGACGACGTGGCGTACTCCGTGCACGACGTCGAGGACGGCCTGCACGCGGGCCACATCGACCCGAACTGCCTGCACGCGGAACCGGAACGCCAGGAGATCTTCAAGGTGGCCATCGGCCGCTACGTCCCCGCGGACACGGTGCCCGACGAACTCGCCGAGGCGCTGGACCGGCTCCAGAACCAGTCGTGGTGGCCGCACGGCTACGACGGCTCGGCGGTCGCGCAGGCCCGCCTCAAGGACGCCACCAGCCAGCTCATCGGCCGCTTCTGCCTGGCCGCCGAGACCGCCACGCGCACGGCGTACGGCACCGGCCGCCTCACCCGCTACGACGCCGAACTCGTCGTACCGCAGGAGGCACGGCTGGAATGCGCGGTCCTCAAGGCGGTCGCCGACCGGTATGTGATGCAGCGCGCGGAGCAGGAACTGATCCGCGCCGACCAGCGGATCGTGGTCGCCGAGCTGGCGCGGGCGCTCACGACGCGCGCGCCCGACGGCCTGGAGCCGCAGTTCCGCGCGCAGTTCGACGAGGCGCCCGACGACCGCGCGCGCAAGCGTGTGATCGTCGATCAGATCGCCTCGCTGACCGACGCGTCGGCGCGGTCTCTTCACGCGCATCTCACATCGCTGGGGCACAGTGACGCGAAACAAGCCCGAATGTGACCCTCCGTGGCCTGATCGGGCCACACCCCCTTCCCGCATCACACTGCGTGCGGGAGGCTCGCCTATGGCGACACCGTTACGAGGAGGCATCAAGTGGTCGACGCGGATCAGACATTCGTCATCGTCGGAGGAGGCCTGGCCGGCGCCAAGGCGGCCGAGACGCTCCGAGCGGAGGGCTTCACCGGCCGCGTGATACTGATCTGCGACGAACGCGACCACCCGTACGAGCGCCCGCCGCTGTCCAAGGGCTACCTCCTCGGTAAAGAGGAGCGCGACACCGTCTTCGTCCACGAACCCGCCTGGTACGCGCGCAACGACATCGAGCTGCACCTCGGCCAGACCGTCGACGCCATCGACCGTACGGCGAAGACGGTCCGCTTCGGGGACGACGGAACGCTCGTCCGCTACGACAAGTTGCTCATCGTCACCGGCTCCGAGCCCCGCCGCCTCGACATCCCGGGCACGGACCTCGCGGGCGTCCACCACCTGCGCCGCCTCTCGCACGCCGAGCGCCTGAAGCACGTCCTGGCCTCCCTGGGCCGGGACAACGGCCATCTGGTGATCGCCGGCGGCGGCTGGATCGGCCTGGAGGTCGCGGCGGCGGCCCGCGAGTACGGCGCCGAGGTCACCGTCGTGGAACCCTCGCAGACCCCGCTGCACGGCGTCCTCGGCCCCGAACTCGGCCAGCTCTTCGCCGACCTGCACGCCGAGCACGGCGTCCGCTTCCACTTCGGCGCCAGGCTCACCGAGATCATCGGCCAGGACGGCATGGTGCTGGCCGCCCGTACCGACGACGGCGAGGAGCACCCCGCGCACGACGTCCTCGCGGCCATCGGCGCGGCCCCCCGCACCGCGCTCGCCGAGGCGGCCGGACTGGAGCTCGCCGACCGCGCGCACGGCGGCGGCATCGCGGTCGACGAACAACTGCGCACCTCCGACCCCGACATCTACGCGGCCGGTGACGTGGCCGCCTTCCACCACGCCCTCTTCGACACCCGGCTGCGCGTGGAGCACTGGGCCAACGCCCTCAACGGCGGCCCGGCGGCGGCCCGCGCGATGCTCGGCAAGGACGTCACCTACGACCGCGTGCCCTATTTCTTCTCCGACCAGTACGACTTGGGTATGGAGTACTCCGGCTGGGCGCCCCCGGGTTCCTACGACGAAGTGGTGATCCGGGGAGACGCGGGCAAGCGGGAGTTCATCGCCTTCTGGCTGAAGGAGGGCCGCGTGCTGGCCGGGATGAACGTGAATGTGTGGGACGTCACAGAGCCCATCCAGCAGCTCATCCGCTCCCGGGCCCGCGTGGACACCGAGGCCCTCGCGGACCCACACGTTCCACTGGACAGCCTGGGCGTCTAGAGGTTCTGGTCGTCACTGGTGTCAGTCCGGCCCCGTAGAATTCACGCGTGGCTGGACGGATCAACGACGAGGACGTGAAGGCGGTTCGGGACGCGGTCCCGATCGACGCCGTGGTGTCCGAGTACCTCCAGCTGCGGAACGCGGGCGGTGGCAACCTCAAGGGCCTCTGCCCCTTCCACGACGAGAAGTCACCGTCCTTCCAGGTCAGCCCCAGCAAGGGTCTCTTCCACTGCTTCGGCTGCCAGGAGGGCGGCGACACCATCACGTTCGTGATGAAGGTCGACCACCTCACCTTCTCGGAGTCGGTCGAGCGCCTGGCCGCCCAGGCCGGCATCACGCTGCGGTACGAGGAGGGCGGGTACAACCCCGCCAACCAGCGCGGCGAGCGCATCCGCCTGGTCGAGGCCCACAAGGTGGCCGCCGACTTCTACGTGGAGCAGCTCGCCGTCGGCCCCGAGGCGGACACCGGCCGCAAGTTCCTCGCCGAGCGCGGCTTCGACCAGTCGGCCGCCGAGCACTTCTCCGTCGGCTACAGCCCGCAGGGCTGGGACCACCTCACCAAATACCTCCGCGGCAAGGGCTTCAGCGACAAGGAGATCCTCCTCTCCGGCCTCGCCCAGGAGGGCCGCCGCGGCCCCATCGACCGCTTCCGCGGCCGTCTGATGTGGCCGATCCGCGACATCGGCGGCGAGGTCGTCGGCTTCGGCGCCCGCAAGCTCTACGAGTCGGACAACGGCCCGAAGTACCTCAACACGCCCGACACCGCGATCTACAAGAAGTCCCAGGTCCTCTACGGCATCGACCTCGCGAAGAAGGACATCGCCAAGTCCTCCCGCGCGGTCGTGGTCGAGGGCTACACGGACGTCATGGCCTGCCACCTGGCCGGAGTGACGACGGCGATCGCGACCTGCGGCACGGCCTTCGGCGGCGACCACATCAAGATCCTCCGCAGGCTCCTGATGGACAACGGCTCGGCGCGCGTGATCTTCACCTTCGACGGCGACGCGGCCGGCCAGAAGGCAGCCCTGCGCGCCTTCGAGGACGACCAGAAGTTCGCCGCCGAGACCTACATCGCGATCGCGCCGGACAACATGGACCCCTGCGAGCTGCGCCTCGCCAAGGGCGACGAGGCGGTCGCCGACCTGGTCCAACCCCGCACCCCACTCTTCGAGTTCGCGCTCCGCCAGATCGTCGTCCGCTACGACCTCGACACCCCCGCAGGCCGCGCCTCCGCCCTGGACGAGGCCGCCCCCATCGTCGCCCGCATCAAGAACAGCGGCGCCCAGCACGAGGTCGCCGTCCAGCTCGCCGGCATGCTCGGCATCCTCGACACCCAGTTCGTGGTCAAGAGGGTTGCCCAGCTCGCCCGTTGGGCCCGCGACCGGGGAGGCAAGGGCCCGGCACCGACAGGGGGCGGCGCCCAGCAGCAGTACGACACCGCCCCTCGCGGCCCCACCGGCGGCCCCGCCCTCACCCTCCGCAACCCGGTCTTCGCCACCGAGCGCGAGCTCCTCAAACTCGCCCTCCAGCGCCCCGAGTTGGTCTCCCCGGCCTTCGACGCGTACGGCGTGGACGAGTTCACCGCCGCGCCCTACGCGGCCGTACGCGAGGCGATCATCGAGGCGGGCGGCGCCGAGTACGGCCTCCAGGACGCCCAGGACTATCTGGTCCGGGTCCGCGAGGCGGCACCGGACGACGCGGTCCGCGCGATGGTCACCGAGCTCGCCGTCGAGGCGATCATGCGCCGCACGGTCGACGAGAACTACGCGGGCGAGCAGCTCGTCACCGTCCGCCGAAGAGCCGTGGTGCGCCGGATCCACGACATCCAGGGCACGCTCACCCGCCTCGGCAGCCACGGGGACTCGGCCGAACTGGCCGCCGTACAGAACGAGTTGTGGGTCCTTCAGCAGTACGACCAGGCACTCCAGGTGCACGGCGCCACAGCGCTCTGAGCATGTAGTCACGGAACGGACTCAAAAAGTCACCGCACGCCCCTCGTGGCGGCGATGTGTCGTACTCCACACTGGGTTCCGGTGCCTGAGTCCTCGGAGCGCGGCCGATCCGTTCGCAGCGGGTCCTTCACCCCCGCGGTTCCGCTCATCGAGTACGGGACGGATTGCGGCGAGGCCGCCCACTCCGCCCCTGAAGTACCGCTGCCGTACCCCCTGGCAGCGATCATCCTGGAGGTCGCCCCCGTGCAGACCCAGACCCTCGACCAGACCGAGACCAGCACGACGGACGGCGCGGAACCGGAAGCGGAGACCGATGTCCTCGCGACCGTCCCCCCGCAGAGCCGTGCCGCGCACCACCCCGAGACCGCGGAAGCGGAGAGCCCGCCCGAGCTCGAAGAACCGACGGCCGAAGCGGTGGAGACCGCCGAGGCCCCCGAGCCCGAGGTACGGCCCCGTAGCCGGGTCGCCGACACCGGCGCGCCCTCCTCGGACCTGTTCCGCCAGTACCTGCGCGAGATCGGCCGCATCCCGCTGCTCACCGCGGCCGAGGAGGTCGATCTCGCCCGCCGGGTCGAGGCCGGCCTGTTCGCCGAGGAGAAGCTCGGCGGCGCGTCCGACCTGGACAGCCAACTCGCCCTGGACCTGGACCGGTTGGTCGTCCTGGGCCGGATGGCCAAGCGCCGCCTGATCGAGGCGAACCTGCGGCTCGTGGTGTCCGTCGCCAAACGGTACGTCGGGCGCGGGCTGACCATGCTCGACCTCGTCCAGGAGGGAAACCTCGGCCTGATCAGGGCAGTTGAGAAGTTCGACTACGCCCGGGGCTACAAGTTCTCGACGTACGCCACGTGGTGGATCCGGCAGGCCATGTCCCGGGCCCTCGCCGACCAGGCCCGCACGATCCGCGTCCCGGTGCATGTCGTCGAACTCATCAACCGGGTCGTCCGTGTCCAGCGCCGGATGCTCCAGGAACGCGGCTACGAGCCGACGTCGGAAGAGGTGGCCGACCATCTCGATCTCGCTCCGGAGCGGGTCAGCGAGGTGCTGCGGCTGGCTCAGGAGCCGGTGTCGTTGCACGCGCCGGTGGGGGAGGAGGACGACGTCGCCCTCGGCGATCTGATCGAGGACGGCGATGCGACGAGTCCCGTGGAGTCGGCCGCGTTCATCCTCCTTCGGCAGCACCTTGAAGCCGTGCTGTCGACGTTGGGGGAGCGGGAGCGGAAGGTCGTACAGCTCAGGTATGGGCTGGCGGATGGCCGCCCGCGCACGCTGGAGGAGATCGGGCGGATCTTCGGGGTGACCCGGGAGCGGATACGGCAGATCGAGTCCAAGACGCTGAACAAGCTGCGGGATCATGCGTTTGCGGATCAGCTGAGGGGCTATCTGGATTGATGCCGTCTGCGGGCCCGGTGGGGGCTGGTCGCGCCCCGCGGCGGAGCCGCAAATGTACACGGCCCCGCGCCCCTGAAAAACGCCGCTCACCCGGTGCTTTCAGGGGCGCGGGGAACTGCGCGACCAGCCCCCACCGGACCCGCAGCCGAACAACGAACCGCTAGTCCACCTCGGCCACCGCCTGCGCGAACTGTGCCTTGTACAGCCGCGCATACGCCCCGTCCGCCGCCAACAGCTCCGCGTGCGCGCCCTGTTCGACGATCGAGCCGTTCTCCATGACCAGGATCGTGTCCGCGTCCCGGATCGTGGAGAGACGGTGGGCGATCACGAACGACGTGCGGCCGTGGGCGAGTTTGGCCATCGCCTTCTGGATCAGGACCTCCGTACGCGTGTCGACGGAGGACGTCGCCTCGTCGAGGACCAGGATCGTCGGATCGGACAGGAACGCCCGCGCGATGGTGATGAGCTGCTTCTCACCGGCGCTGACGCCCGTGCCCTCGTCGTCGATGACGGTGTCGTATCCGTCGGGCAGCGTACGGACGAAACGGTCGGCGTGCGCCGCCCGCGCCGCCTCCTCGATCTCGCCCCGGGTGACCTCCCGGGACGCGCCGTACGCGATGTTCTCGGCGATCGAGCCGCCGAACAGCCAGGTGTCCTGGAGCACCATGCCGATACCGGACCGGAGTTCGTCCCGGGACATGCGCGCGATGTCGACGCCGTCGAGGGTGATCCGGCCGCCGGAGACCTCGTAGAACCGCATGAGGAGGTTGACGAGGGTGGTCTTGCCGGCGCCGGTCGGGCCGACGATCGCGACCGTGTGGCCCGGTGCCACCGTCAGGGAGAGGTCCTCGATGAGCGGCTTGTCGGGGTCGTAGCGGAAGGAGACGTGCTCCAGGGCGACCAGGCCGCGCAGTTCGGCGGGGCGCTCGCTCGGCATCGGGTCGGGGGCCTGCTCCTCGGCGTCGAGGAGTTCGAAGATCCGCTCCGCCGAGGCGACGCCGGACTGGACCAGGTTCGCCATCGACGCGACCTGGGTGAGCGGCATCGAGAACTGGCGTGAGTACTGGACGAAGGCCTGTACGTCACCGATCGACAGGGAGCCGGACGCGACGCGCAGGCCGCCGACCACCGCCACCAGCACGTAGTTGAGGTTCGACACGAACATCATCAGCGGCTGCATGACACCGCTGTTGAACTGCGCCTTGAAGCCCGCCTCGTACAGCGCGTCGTTCTGCTCGGCGAACAGCTTCGCCGACTCGTCCTGCCGGCCGAACACCTTCACCAGGGTGTGCCCGGTGTACATCTCCTCGACGTGCGCGTTGAGCTTGCCCGTCGAGCGCCACTGCTGCACGAAGTGCGGCTGCGAGCGCTTGCCGATGCGGGTGGCGACGAAGAACGACAGCGGCACGGTCACCAGCGCGACCAGCGCCAGCAGCCACGACACCCAGAACATCATCGCGAGGACGCCGATGATCGTGAGCAGCGAGTTGATGAGCTGGCCCATCGACTGCTGGAGCGTCTGCCCGATGTTGTCGATGTCGTTGGTCGCGCGCGAGAGGACCTCACCGCGCTGCCGCTTGTCGAAGTACGACAGCGGGAGGCGCGACATCTTCGTCTGCACGTCCTCGCGCAGCCGGAACATGGTCCGGTTGACCGCCCGGTTCACCATCCGGGTCGCCACCGCCATCAGCAGCCCGGCCACCATGAACGTGCCCAGCGCGAGCAGCAGCACATGACCCACCGAGGTGAAGTCGATGCCCTTGCCCGGGGTGAAGTCCGTGCTCTTGAGCATGTCCGCGACCGAGTCCTGACCCCGGTCGCGCATCGCCTGGAGGGCCTGCGCCTTGGTCGTCCCGGCCGGCATCTGCCGCCCGATGATGCCCGCGAAGACCAGGTCGGTGGCGTTGCCGAGGATCTTCGGCCCCACCACGTTCAGCCCGACGCTGATCACCACGCACACCAGCAGGATGCCGATGGTCAGCCGCTCCGGCCTGAACTGGCCGATCAGCCGCTTGCCGGACTCCTTGAAGTCCATCGAACGGGCGTCGGGGCCCGTCCCGGCCATCATCCGCCCCATGGGCCCGGCCATCAGGCAGCCTCCGCTTCCGTCAACTGGGAGAGCACGATCTCTCGGTACGTCTCGTTGTCCGCCATCAGTTCGTGATGGAGCCCCACCCCCACGACCCGTCCCTCGTCGAGTACGACGATCCGGTCGGCGTCCCTGATGGTCGCCACCCGCTGCGCCACGATCACCACGGTCGCCTCGGCGGTCTCCCGCGAGAGCGCCGCCCGCAGCGCCGCGTCGGTCGCGTAGTCGAGGGCGGAGAAGGAGTCGTCGAAGAGGTAGATCTCCGGCCGCTGCACGAGTGTCCGGGCGATCGCGAGCCGCTGCCGCTGACCGCCGGAGACATTCGTGCCGCCCTGCGCGATGGGGGAGTCCAGCCCGTTCTCCAGCTCCTCGACGAAGCCCTTGGCCTGCGCCACCTCCAGCGCGTGCCACAACTCCTCGTCCGTCGCGTCGGGATTGCCGTAGCGAAGGTTGGTCGCCACCGTGCCCGCGAAGAGGTACGGCTTCTGCGGGACCAGGCCGACCGTCTTGGCGAGCAGCACCGGGTCGATGGTCGACACGTCGACTCCGTCGACGAGGACCTCGCCGTCGGTCGCGTCAACCAGGCGCGGGACCAGACTCAGAAGGGTGGACTTTCCGCTGCCGGTCGAGCCGATCACGGCCGTCGTCTCGCCCGGACGGGCCACCAGGTCGATGGACTTCAGTACGGGTTCCTCGGCGCCCGGGTAACAGAAGCCGACCCCGCGGACCTCCAGATGGCCGTGCCGGCGCAGCTCGAAGACGGGAGCCACCGGCGGCACGACACTGGACTCGGTGTCGAGGACCTCCTCGATGCGCTCGGCGCAGACCTCCGCGCGCGGCACCATCATGAACATGAAGGTGGCCATCATCACGGACATCACGATCTGCATGAGATAGGCGAGGAACGCGGTCAGATCGCCGATCTGCATCCCGCCGCTGTCGATCCGGTGCGCGCCGAACCACACGACCGCGATCGACGACAGGTTCACCGTGGTCATGACCACCGGGAACATCAGCGCGAGCAGGTTGCCGGTCTTCAGCTGCATCTCGGTGAGATCGCCGTTGGCCTTCCGGAACCGGTCCTTCTCGTACTCGTCCCGGACGAAGGCACGGATCACGCGGTTGCCGGTGATCTGCTCGCGCAGCACCCGGTTCACCGCGTCGAGACGCACCTGCATCGCCCGGAACAGCGGCCGCAGCCGCCGCACGATGATCGTCACGCAGATGGTCAGCGTCGGCACCACCGCGATGAGCACCCCGGACAGCGGCACGTCCAGACCGAGCGCCAGGATGATCCCGCCGACGCACATGATCGGCGCCGACACCAGCAGGGTGAACGTCATCAGGGCCAGCATCTGGACCTGCTGGACGTCATTGGTCGTACGGGTGATCAGCGAGGGCGCGCCGAAGTGGCCGACCTCGCGGGCCGAGAACGACTGCACCCGGTCGAAGATGGCACCCCGGATGTCCCGGCCGACGGCAGCCGCGGTGCGCGCGCCGAAGTAGACGGCACCCGTGTTGCACACGACCTGGACCAGCGAGATCCCGATCATCAGGGCGCCGAACGACAGGATGTAACCGGTGTCCCCCTTCACCACACCGTTGTCGATGATGTGCGCGTTCAGGGTGGGCAGGTAGAGGGTGGCGCAGGTCTGCAGGAACTGCAGCAGCACCAGCAGGGCGATGGGTTTCCTGTAGGGCCTGAGATAGGTCCGCAGAAGTCGTATGAGCACGCTACGTCTCTCGGATCGGCGGTGAGGGGCGGGCGGGTGTGTGTGCCCCTCGCCCCCATCGTCGAACACTCCACCCGCGTTACCTCAACTGATTAAGCCAACAGCAGTGCCCTTGGTGCCCTTATGAACCCTTAAGAGCGGAACGCGTGAACTCTTACGAGCGGAACGCGCCCGGATGGGTCTGTTCCCGTACGGACACGTACTGCTGACGCACCGCCTGTCCTACGGCCAGGTCGTCGCCCGGCTCGAAGACCTGGGCGACCGGTCCCTGCCAGGGCGGGGGAGTGCGCGGGTCGAGGGTGCCCTGGGAGACCCCGAGCGCCCAGGCGGCCTGCCGGGCGGCGCCGATCGCGGCGTAGTCGGCGGGCTGCGGCACGACGATCTGCGTCCCGAACAGCGCGGGCGCCGCGGCCTGTACGGCGGGCAGCTCGGCGGCCGACCCGAGCAGGAAGAGCCGGCGCACCGCCACGCCCCGCCCGCGCAGCACGTCCAGCGCGTCGGCGAGCCCGCACAGCATGCCCTCGAAGGCGGCCCGCGCCAGATGCTCCGCCTTCATCGACTCCCGCCGCAGCCCGGCCAGCGTCCCGGCGGTGTGCGGCAGATTGGGCGTCCGCTCACCCTCCAGATAGGGCAGGAACACCAGCCCGTGCGCTCCCGGCGTCGACTTCATCGCCAGCTCGGACAGACTCTCCAGATCGGACAGCCCGAGCAGCTCGGCGGCGCCGCGCAGCGTCCGTACGGCATTGAGCGTGGTGACGACCGGCAGATGCATCCCGGTCGCGTCGGCCAGCGAGGTGATCATCCCGCTCTGATCGACGAGCGCCTCATGGTGTACGGCCATCACGGACCCGGAGGCGCCGAGCGAGACGACCGCGTCCCCGAACCCGATGCCGAGCCCGAAGGCGGCGGCCATGGTCTCGCCGGTGCCGGCGGAGATCAGCAGCCCCTCCGGGGTCGTACCGGCCGCGTCGGACGGCCCGATCACCTCGGGCAGCATGGCCTGGTGACCGAGGGCCAGCTCGACGAGATCGGGCCGGTAGCCGCCACTGGCGGCGGACCAGTACCCGGTCCCGGAAGCCCCACCGCGATCGGTGGTCTGCCGTACCGGCCGCCCGAGGAGCTGCCACACGAGCCAGTCGTGAGCCTGCATCAGGACCGCGGTCCGCCGCGCGTTGTCCGGCTCGGTCTTGTTCAGCCAGCGGAGCTTGGTGACGGGCTGCGCGGCCTGCGGTACGGAACCCACCGCCTGCGCCCACGCCTCACGCCCGCCGAGCGCGTCGATCAGATCGGCCGCCGCGACCTGCGCCCGCTTGTCACCGCCGACCATCGCGGGCCGCACGGTGTTGCCCTGCGAGTCCAGCGGCACGACCGCGTTCTGCTGCGCGGACACGCCGATGGCCTGCACACCTTCGAGCAGCCCCCCGCCGGCCGCCTCGCCCAGCGACAGCAGCCAGGCCTGTGGATCGACATCGGAGGGCCGCCCGCCGCCCTCGGTCTCGGTTTCGACCGGATGCGGCGCATATCCCTGCCTGAGCACGGACCCCGTGTCCGTGTCACAGACGACGATACGAGTGAAATCGGGCGAACTGTCCAACCCGGCGACTATCCCCATGACAGAAATTCTGCCGTACGGCGGGAGGTCACCGCGCCGGGTCGCGACTCCCTAGGTGTTGCTGGTGCCCCAGTCGTCCTCGCCCGTGCCGTTCGCGTTGCGCTCACGCAGGGACCGTACGCGCTGGGCCACCGAGTCCGGGACCCGGTCGCCGACCTTGTCACCGACCGCGTGGTACGCCTTGCCCGCGAACTGGCGGCCCTGCTGTGCCGCGGTCTCGGCGGTGTTGCGGACCGCCGGGTTCTGCGCGACCTGGCGCGCCGACTTCTTCAGCTGCTCGTAGCGTTCGCGTCCGGCCCGCGTGCCCAGCACGTAACCCAGAGCCAGTCCGACGACGAACGTGAGCTTGTAGCGCATGACGGCCACCCTTCCCTTGCGTAGGTCCCTTGCACAGGTCTCCGGCGCGGCATCGCTGCCGGGGGAACCGATTGGCGGAGCACCCCCCTGCTTGCGCTAATGTATGTGTCGCAGCGAGCACACGCCCCCTGGCGAATACCCAGGAAGGTACGTTCGATGCGAACGAGGCATTCCCCTGTAGCTCAATTGGCAGAGCAGCCGGCTGTTAACCGGCAGGTTACTGGTTCGAGTCCAGTCGGGGGAGCTTCGATCTTCCGTAGCTCAATTGGCAGAGCAGCCGGCTGTTAACCGGCAGGTTACTGGTTCGAGTCCAGTCGGGAGAGCCAGCACTTGGCGAGTGGACGAGGACCCCGATGGGGTCCTTTTTCATGTCCCCCGGAACCGCCCGGCGCAGGCCGCAGTCCTCATGGTCGTGCGAAGTCGACCATCCGAAGCAGGAGATCGTATGAGCGGCTATGCTGCGGCAGACGGCGCGTACAAATGTGCGCGACGCGCCGTAATGGGGCGGTAGCTCAGCCGGTTAGAGCAGCGGACTCATAATCCGTCGGCCGTGGGTTCGAGTCCCACCCGCCCCACCATGCACTCCTGTGAACTGCGGAAACGTCTCATCTGGGGTGCGGATTCAGGGTGTTGGCCCATGGGGCTGAATCCGCCGCTCGTGAGTTCGCGTCTGGGCGTCGAATTCTGGACGCCGGCTGGACGCGAGGATCCGGAAGTGCTGCCCGGTGATCTCGGGTGTCGGGAGACGGCCCGTGCCACTGCGGACTGACCGTCAGGCGGCCCGGGTCGGTCAGAAGCTCGGTGCTCGTCGGTGCCGCGCGCGCTTTACTGCCCGAGGTCGATCGTGCGGACCGGCCGCCCTGTCGTGCGGGCGATGGTTTCGAAGCCGCGGTCGTAGTGGGGGAGGGTGAGTCCCGCCTCTTCCGCGGCTGCGGCCACCAGGAGGTCGACGGGGGCCCGCACTGCGGTGTTCTCCCTTGACGGTCACCCGTGTGCCCCGGTCGTCGGTCGTCGGTCGCCGCGCCCGCGCTCGTGGGGGCGTTCTACGCGCTTGTCCAGCAGTAGGCCGATGTCCGGAGCGCCCACGGCCACCGGTTCGCGGGCCTCGTCGAGTGCCCACAGGCGCCGGTGGCGGGCCGTGACTTCCCGCGGCGCGAGTATGGGTGGCGCGGCGGGTGGATGGCTTGGCGGCGTCGGTCCTTGCGCCGGATCACCGGCGGATCGTGGCGGTGCTGGAGTCGGAAGCCGGCCGGGAGGGCGTGCGCTGCCGGCAACTGGCCGCAGTCCTGGGGCTGGAGGTCGTCTCGGCGAGGTGGAGGAGCCGCGTCACCTGGTGCGTGACTACGAGACGCTGCCGGCCAACAGCCAGGCCGGAACCGAACCGGCGACAACGGCCGCACCACCCGCCACTCCGCCCCCGTCATGCCGGAGCCCTCGGTATTCGGTCCGGCCGGTCCGCCACGTTGCCGGACCTGTGCGCGAGGCAGTCACACGACAGGGACGCCGAGTTGGACTCCACACACGCGGACGCGAAGGACTGCGGCAACAGGGCCTCCTGGTGATCGGTTTGGTGCGCAACCCCGAACTGCCAAGAGGCCCTGCTGTCATGCGTCGGCCCTCACGTGCTCACTCGATCAGGAACTCTGTTCGACCAGGCAGGCCCCGTGATCGACAAGTGGATGACGTCTCAGCACAGACAAGGATCCGTACCGTGCCCCAGGCCAAGGACGTCGCCGTCCCTCAGTGCGCCGGAGTAGGCCTGTACCTCGTCCACGGCGCCGTGCAGGTACTCGCCCCAGCCGTCGTCGGACCTGGCCCTGCCGATCTGGAGGGCACCTGTGCTGTGCCAGCCGTCGGTGAGGCTCGCGGTCGCCTGGGCGTTGGTGTACCCGTCGAGGTAGAGCTTGATCGTGTCGGTGGCGTCGTCGTAGACCACGGCGAGGCGATGGCCTTGGCCCTGGCCTCCGTCCGCGCCCACGATCTGGGACACCACCTTCTCGGGGGCTCCGGCCTCGTCCTTCTCCGGCATCACGAGTTGCCAGGTGTGCGTGGACGGCTCGTAGCGCACTTCGAAGGCGTCGGTGTGCTCGCCTGCCTGCGAGAGTACGGCCATCGGGTGAGCGGGCTCGGAGTCCGCGAGGCGTACGACGACGCCGAGAGTGAAACTGTCCCCGGTGTCCACGACGGGCCCGTCGGCAGCGGCGTACCCGCTCTCGCCGTCCAGCAGCAGATGCCCGTCACCGACGAGTGGCGGCGGTACGTAGGTGCAGTCCGGGTCGATGTCCGGGATGCAGGAGTCGTCGGAGCCCCGGTAGATCGAAGCCCCCGTGCCGAGCCGCAGCGGCGCGCCGTCCGACTGCTCGGGGCTCACCCCGTCCGTCGCGTTCTCCAGCGACCAGTGGCCGTGCAACTTCGGCTTGCGGAAGGCCAGTTCGGCTACCTCGTCCGGCACCACGACCCGGTCGTGAACCTGTACGTCACCGATGTCCCCGTGCCACTGGTCCCCATAGCCGGCAGCACCGAGGGCGCGCCCGATCTGGAAGGCGCCGGCCGCCTCGGCGGGAGTCGCGTCGGCCGCGGTCCCGGCCTCGTGGCCGTTGACGTACAGCCGCGCCTTTCCGGTCTCGGCGTCGTACAGCCCCAGCAGATGGGCCCACTCGCCGGTCTCGGGGGCGCCGCCGGACACCTGCGCGCCGTCGATCGTGAACGACCAGGCGGGCCCGGAGTCCTGGCTGCGCAGCCCGAGGTCGAAGCCGGGCGCCCCGTCGGCATCCTGGCTGACGACGGTCATGTTCCGGTCGGTTTCGGCGGGCCGTACCCACGCGCTCACCGCGAAGGTCTTACGGAGGTCGGCCGCCGGGGCGTCCGGGGTGAGAAAGCCTTGGTCGCTGCCGTCGAGGGCGACCGTGGCGGTGGCCGTGGTGCCTGTGGGCGCCGGGCCGCCGAAGGTCACGCCGGTCCCGGCACGGGCGGGGGCGCCGGTCTCGGCGGCGGCCGAGTGGGAGTCCGCCGGGTCGTCCAGCTTCCAGCGAGCGACGGGAGCACGGCCGGCCTGCACGTTGAAGTCGTAGTGCGACTCCCCGCTGCTTCGGCCCGACCGGTCGATCGCGCGGACCGTCAGCGACTTGGGTCCCGCGGAGAGCGGCAGGTACGGAATGGTCACGGGCGCGCCCGGCCGTTCCGCGGAGACCGTGCCGTAGGGGCCGCCCGTGAAGCCGTACGTGTACGACACCACGTCGTCGGAAGGCGAGTCCATGGTGAAGTGGCCGTAGACGCCCACTCCGTCCACCCAGAACACGTCCTCCGGGTTGGGGTATTCGGGAGAGGTGATCGTCGCCTTCTCCGGGCTCACGTCGTCGTACACGAACGAGCAGACCGAGCCGTCGCCCTCGTCGCTCCACGGGGAGGTCGCCTTGCCGTCGTTCGCGCGGACATGCCAGGAGACGACGGTGTTCGCCGGGATGTCGTTCGGCATCGTCCAGTACTGGCGCTGCCCCGAGGTAAGAACGATGGTGGTGTAGGTCCGCTGCTGTTTCACTCCGGCCGCGTCCGTCCACCAGGCTTCGAACTCGCCACTGACCGGGCTGGATTCGGAGGGCTGGTTGTCCTCTTCCGGGTCGTACAGCACCGCACTGAGCCTGGGCGGCGCCGAAACGTATGGCGTGTCGTCACCGGTCGCGCATGCCTTGCCACCCGACTGGAGGTCTTGGACGAGCGGCTGGTTCGGCGGCAGGTTGTCCACCGCGTACGCCGTCCCGGCAGCCGTGACCAACAGTGCCGCCGCACAGCTCCCCACCACCGTGCGTCTACGTCTGCCTGTCCCTGCGAACCTGGTCAAGTGGCCCTCCCCTGTGAGTACTTGATGCTCGTGGATCACGCGAGCGCCTGAAGCTAACAGAGACCACTGACAGCACGGAAAGGGTTTCCTGGCCGGTCTGGTCCAGAACTTCGGTGTCGTCGAAGCAGAACAGCCAACAACGCCGGGGAGGCCGGGCAGGGGCACGGAAATGCGGTTGCTGTTGGTGTTCGATCACCATCTCGTCGGAAAGAAAATCCGCTGCGCATGGTGTCGAGACCCTCCCCTCAGCTGGGGAGAGGGTCCGTGAATCAGGTGTGCGTGGCCATCCGGGCAGCGTTCTGGACGCAGGTCGGACACAAGGATCGGAACGGGATACCTGTGGGTCGTCCATGGTCCGACGCCCCTGTTTCTGACGTGCTTGTGGGGCGGAGGACTGGTCGCGTGGCTGTGCTGCCGCGGGGCGCTCCTGAAATCGGGTCGTCGCTGTTGGCCGAGGAGGGCTTCGATCTCGGGCGCACGCAGGTCGCTGCCGTGCTCGTCCAGGAAGTTCTCTGGAGCTCGTCCCGGTCGAGCTGCCGATCCGTTCCCGGAAGAGCACCCACGCGTTGTGGTTGCGCCGCCCGTGGTCCAGGACGGTGTCGAAGCCTTGGGAGTCGGCCTCGGTAAGGATGCCTGCCAGGCTGCCGATGGTCTCCTCGCCCGGAGGAAGCCTTCCGCAGTCGGCCAGCCAGCCGGTCTGAGGCCCGGGACCACTCGGCGAGCGGTTCCAGGGAATCCTCGGGCAGCGGGTGGGTGGCCCAGGGCAGTCGCGGGTCGTCGATGTCGTGGCGGATCGCAACGCTGCGGATCTGCCGACGGGTACGGCGCAGCAGTCGTGGGTTGCCGGAGACCGCGGTGACCACTGAGCTGACGAGTTGATCGAGGGCGCGGTCGGCTCCGACGCGGTCCGCGAGGTCCACGCCCCACTCCGTGCCCCGGCGAACCTGTCCTCGCCCAACTGAAGACCTGGCGCCCCCTCCGCCGAGCCCGCCGCTCAACCAGCGGCGTCGAACGCATCGCCGCTGCCGCCCACACCCTACTGATCTGCGGATACTCGGGATGAAAGAGGTTCATTCACCGGTGGATTCGAGCTCGGTCGTATGAGCAAGGCCACATTCTCGAATCGGTTACTTTCCGCTCGCGCCGAGGCAGAGACATTCGAGCTCGGCCCGGTCCCTGATTCGGCTGAAAATCACAAGCCCAGAACTGGTGTCGACCTGATCATGCAACACCTCGATAATCCGCTGGCCAACGGGTCAGCCGCCCTCAATCCAGGCTTGGAATGCGCCGGCCGACCGGCGAGCATGCATGTGAGTGGCTGAGATTCTCCTAATGGAATCCGACAGCCCACAAGAAAGTCGACAAACAGGATAAAGGTGTCTTAAATAGAAAGAAAACAGGCGTGGTGTGGAACTGTCCGTGACGGTATCGCCCAGTAAATCGGGCCTCTGTGGTCCAGAAACTCCTTTCGTGGCCGCTGGGCCTGATATAAGCTCCTGTTGACCGTGAGGCGTGGGGGCACGTGTAGTCCGGTGTTCTTGAATCCGGACCTTCCTCGCGGTTGTGGGCATCGAGTGCTCAACGGAGGGGGATAATCTCTGACCCGGGACTGGTGACACATCGGTGTCGCCGTCCGTATCGGTGCCGTGTGGCGTGTCCGGCTTCCAATTCTGGGCTTTCAAGTCTGAATTATGGTGCGCCCGCGGGGGGATTATAAGAGGCTTGCAGAGTCAAATGTGCAGGAGAATTCTGTACGGCCTCGCGAAATTCCGGTGAGCTCGAACGCGCGTTTCGCGCGCCGCATGGGCCGCCCGCTTCCCGTCCTGATGCTCTGCCTGACGGAACCGACATCGACATGACATGGTCATGTCTAACTTGAGGAGTAAAATTGAGGACTGTATTACGTGTGTGTGTTGCCGCTACGGCCGTGCTCGGCGTCATGACGGTCGCGCCGTACGCCTCGGCGGCCGAGTCTGGCGCGAACACACCAGTAGGGACAGTGCAGTTCGCGGGCGGACAGGCCGAGGGCCTGGCCATGGCGGCCAACGCGCCTGCGGGCACGAAGGAGATCCTGGAGTCGAACGCCGTCGCGGCGGCCGCGGCCGCGAACGTGTGCGGCGCGGGCTACACCGTCTCCACCGGCGCCGCCCGCTACGGGACCTACGGCACCGCCTACACCTGGTGGAACAACACCTACAGCGGGACCAACCACCTCTACGACCGCCCCATCTGCGCCGTGTTCTTCAACGACCTCGGCTCCACCCGGTACATGGGCGTCCGGCTGGCCGACAACTACACCGCCACCGCGGACACGCAGGACTTCGGCGCCTATTCCTCGTACGCCGGTCCCGTCTATCAGAACAAGGGCTACTGCGGCCGGGCGTACTCCTACATGGAGGAGGCGAGCGGCAAGGTCGACGTCGACAACTACCTCAGTGTCGGCACGTGCGACTGACGCGACCGCCGCACGTTCGATCCCGCGGACCTGTCTTCGCCCGGGGAATATCATCCTCGCCCTCGCCCTGGCATTTCTGACCGGCGGGCGCATTTCCGGAACCGAGGATGGCGGAATTCCCGGTGTCGAGCATCCGGGATCCGACAGCCTCGTCAATGACGACATCGATGTCAGCGTCGGTGACGGTGTCGACCGGGCCGGCTCAAACACGTTCCGCCTCAAACACGTTCCGCATCGAAAGCGTGCTCGCCCACGGCGTCAGGAGCCAGGCCGACACCGTGGGCGGGCCGCATCTCGGCCCCATTACGCAGCAGCCGAAGAGCCACATCGACGCGCCGGAAACCCATTGAAGGCGCGCGCGATTCGGCCGACCGACCATTCACTGGAAGGTGACCGCGACATCATGCGCTATCCATCACGGGGAAGAAGGAGGAGACAGTCATCCGCACTCGTTGTCACCGCAGCAACCGCGTTGATCGCTTCCACCTTCACCATGAACACCGCACAAGCGGCGATACCGAACACGCCCAAGAAATCGACACAGAAACCGGCCGTCGCCTCTGAGGAGAAGTCCACGTCGGCGGTCCCGCTGAAGGATCGCGACACCGTTCTCGGGAAGGGCTGGAAGACCTCCGCCGACCGGGCCGTGACCGCGGCGGCCGACAGCGACGGCTTTCATCTCCTGGTCGCCGACAGCAAGGACGGATACGCCTGGAGGACGGCTGCCGTCCTGAGCGAGCCTCAACTCCCGGCCGACACCTGGATCGGCAACAGCTGTGTCATGGACGACCAGCACGCGGCCGTCGTCTACGCTCCCCGCACCTTCGCCAACAAGCCCGATCTGATGATGGGCGGCGCGTTCACCGCGATCGTGAACCTGGACGACGGAAGCGTCGTAAAACTGCCGTTCACCGCGTCCCTGGCCTACTTCGACCCCACCTGCAGCCCGGTCACGCACACCGCCGTCTTCACCGCGCTGCGCGACACCAAAACCCGTCTGGTCACGGTGAACACCACAGGCGCCACGGTCGCCGACACCACCGCCGAGGGTGAGATCACCTCGGCCGTCCCCACCAAGGACGGCGTGATCGCCGCAGCCGGAAACCGGCTCGTCCACGTCGACCGCAAGGGCAGGACGACCAAGCTCGCCGCCACGCGACACGCCCCGTACGGCATCCGCGTGGCCGATGACGGCACGGTCGGCTACATCGACCGCACCGGCAACACCGACGCCACCGTGCAGACGTACGCGCACGGCAGGAAAACCACCGTAGCGAGCGGCAAGCTCACCGCGATGAACCTGCGCCAGGGCACCGACGGCACCGTCTATCTCACCGGAAACGCCAACCACAGCAAGGGTTTTGAGGCCGGCGGCATCAAGGCGCTGGCCGTCTCCCCCGACGCGGACCTCTCCACCCGTGGCCGCCTGGCCGTCGACCCGGTCGTCTCACCGGCGGTGCAGTCGGGCATCGCCACCATCAAGAACGCCGGCCGCGGCTTCACCGGCACCGCGACCAAGCAACCGGCGGCCCAGACGACCACGGGCCGCACCAACCACGCCCTGACCATCAACGCCGCAGTGCCGGGCACGGGCCGGCACACCAGCCAGAAGGCCGCCGAGCCCGGCACCACCGCGGGCGGTAAACCGTCGCCGACGCTGACGGGTTCCCCGAAGCCGCAGACATCGACGACGGGCCCGGCGACCACGGCCGCCGACTCCAGGGCCAACGACCCCGTCGACACCGACCGTTGGTGCTCCGTACCCCGCAACGACGTCGCCACCCAGGCCCTCCAGCCCACCCCCAACCAGGTCGAATGGGCCGTGGACATGGCCGTCCAGGGAAAGCTGCGCTCCAACCTGATCGCGCAGGGCGGCTGGCGCTCACAGACCGGGATCTCCACCATCGACCCGCAGGGCCTGTTCCCCAAACCCCCGCTGACCGGCGGCGGAAACATCCCCGCACAGGTCCAACTGGGCATCCTCGCCCAGGAGTCCAACCTGTGGCAGGCCGAATCCGGAGCCATCCCCGGCCAGATGGGCAACCCGCTCGCGGCCGTCGACGGCTTCTACGGCCATCAGACCGGCGGCACCCTCAACGACTTCTGGACCATCCGCTGGGACAAGTCCGACTGCGGCTACGGCGTCGGGCAGGTCACCGACGGCATGCGGCTGGCCGGACACGAGAAGGAGGGCGAGACCTCCCTCCCGGTCGCCACGCAGCGGGCGATCGCCGTCGACTACGCCACCAACATCGCCGCCTCGCTCTACATCCTCGCCGACAAGTGGAACGAGGTGCACGAGTCCGGCCAGACGATCGCCGTGAACAACGACGACCCGGCCAAACCCGAGAACTGGTTCACCGCCGTGTGGAACTACAACCTCGGCTTCAACACCAAGGCCGACGCGGGCACCAACGGCAACTGGGGCCTCGGCTGGTACAACAACCCCGCCAACCCCGTCTACCCCGCGTCCCGGCTCGCGTTCATGAACACCGACCTCGACCCGCTGGCCAACAAGGACGCCGCTCACCCCCAGAACTGGCCCTACGAGGAAAAGGTGATGGGCTGGGCCGCCTGGTCCCAGGACACCGGCCACTCCTACGCCACCTCCGGCCGCCAGGACTGGCCGGGCGAGTCCGGCTTCTCCTCCGCCGGCTTCCGCCCCGCCTCCTGGAACGGCACCAACGGGACCGTCATCGACCCGGCCAGCGGAAAATACCGCCGGGCCCACGCCACCCCGCCACTCGACGCGTTCTGCAACACCAAGAACAACTGCGACACGGCCAGCCCGCCCGACTGCCCCACAGCCGGCTGCTACACCCAGTACTGGTGGCACGAGGCCAACACCACCTGGAAGTCCGACTGCTCCGCCAGTTGCGGCATCGAGAACATCAAATACGTGACCCCGATCAACGAACCCGGCCGCGGCACCCGCCTCCAGTACGGCACCCCCGTCTGCTCGGGAGCACCCTCGGGCGCCAAGGTCGTCGAGTCCGTCCCCGCGGGCACCGACACCTGGAGCGACTGCGGAACGACCGCGACGGACGGCTCGTTCCAGTTCACCTTCAACCCCGACCCGAACGCCACCGGACCGGGCCTGGGCCAGTACGACGCCAAAGCCGACCTGCACCAGATCGGCGGCGGCTACGACGGCCACTTCTGGTACGCCCATGAACGCAGCCCCGATCAACTGGGGGGCGAGGGCGGCAAGATGACCGTCAACGGGTCATGGAAGCTGAGCGGGCCTCTCGACAAGAAACAGGCCATGGTCTACGTGAACATCCCGGACACGGGAGCGCAGGCCAAGAAGGCCGTCTACGAGGTCGATACCGCCCTGGGCACCCAGAAGGTGACGGTCGATCAGTCCGCGAACGAGTCCAACAAGTGGGTTTCCCTCGGCGCTTTCCGCTTCAACGGCATGACGCCCGAGGTGAGACTTTCAAACACCACCAGCGACGGAACCGCGGACAAGGACATAGCGTGGAGCGCGGTCGCCTTCGTTCCCGGCGATTTCAACGTGCCGGGCGGCAGGATCGCAGGTCTGGAACTACCCGACCCGGACCTCAACGCGACGGACGTCGACTTCGTCGACGACGACCAGCAGGAGCAGCCCGCTCCTCCCGGTGTGGTGCCCAATCCGTTGTTCGGCTCGCGCACCGGGGACGACTCGTGCTCTGAGGGCCTGAAAAATGGTCAGGGCCGCCAGTGCGTCACTTTCGAGCCGCTGGCCAAGCCGTCGGCGACGGCGCGAGTGTCCGCTGCCGCAGGCGCTCCCCCCGGAACCCTGGTCCCATGGTGCGCTCAGGTGGGTCTGGCGCAGACCTACACGATCGAACGCCGTGAGGGCTGCCTGGCGTTCACCACGCTGGTCCACTGGACGAAGAAAGATCCCGACGGAGTCGTGGAGACCGCTTCCGCGGCGTTCAACGTGTTCGTCGAAACCAAGACGGTGAACACGGCCACGTTCACGGAACGCATGTCGATCGTCCCCGTTGACATGGATGTCGCTCTCGGCGCCGTGTCACTGGACTACTGGGATACCCCTTGTACCCCCGACTGTGATGCCACGTACACCACGAACTGGAGCGACGCGACATGGACCGGTCTGCTTGACCGCCACTGGGCCAGTGCGACCAAGGCGAACACGTGGACCGCGCCGACAGCCGGTACCTCTCAGGCATTCGATCGCGGGGTGTTCCTGAGTTTCAAGGCCGACAGCCCCGAATGGCAGGGCCTCGTTCCGGTCGACACACCAGAGATATCCCTGTTCGATCAGGTCCGGTGTGACAACGGGGTATCGGTCCCGAATTCAACCGGCTGTATCTTCTACAGGCACATTCCGACGTTCACCATGAATACCGCGAAGTACCCCGCTGCCGCCGCCTACTACTGGCTGTTGCGCGAGGAGTTGCCGTCACACCCGGGCAGTGAGGAATACAAGACGCCCCTCCATCGGGAGAGGGACCAGACAGTGCGGGAGGCGAACAGGCGGAAGGTGTGCCCCAACTCGTTCACGCCCAACATCAAGGCCACGCCCGAAGCGACGACAAACAGTCCCGACGGCCGACAGTGTGACGAGTTTCCGTTCGCTGCGACGAAGGAGAGCGGGGGTCAGTCCATAACCAACGGAGACGAGTGCGTCCAGCTGTACGCGCAGAAAAGTGACAGCGACGGGAAGTGGCGCCTCTATCCGGATGACGGATATCCGCCGCCCACGTGGAACGAAGTGTGCGGCCGGGCTTCGATGTCGGCGGCACAGAACGAGGCCGCGGGTCGGGGCCTCTCAGCCTTCTACACGCTGGCGCGCATGGCTGACGATGACGCCTTCTACATCAAGGCACCGTCGGTGGAGGGCTGCCGCCCCGATGAGATCTGCGTGGTCACCCCGTAGTTCCTGACCCACTCGCCAGGGCGGCGGCCCGACATATCCACGTTTCGGACCGCCGCCCCGCACTACTCCCACCGTACGAAGGCTTGGCCGTCGCCGCCGACGAGACGTGGTGTCAGCGGAGCCGCATAGTCGGGCAGACGAATTTCCGTCCCCTCGGTCAGGGCGGCGAGGAGATCTCGGAACATGTGGGACAGGCTGTCCCACACCTTCACCGGGCCCTCGTTGTCCCCGGCTTGCAGACCGTAGAGCACGTTTCCGAACCGGTCCCCGTCACGGTGGTCGACGATGAGCTTGCCTCCGGTCAGGTCCGTGGCAATCGGAACCCATCGGACATGGAACAGGTATCCATACACCCCGTCATAGATGTCCCGCAGGTCCGGGTCTTCCGACTCGTTCTCGTCGACCCATTCGGATATCGCTTCTTCCAGAGCTCGTTGACCGGCACGCATTCCCGCGGCGGTGTGCAGGACGAACCCCTCGGGGAGAATGACGCCGGGGCCGTTGTGACCTTTCGTGGCCGCGACCCCGTCGTGGCGTTTCAGCCACGCCACCAGATCGGGGTGCAGAAGGAACCGACGGTCGGCGATGGCATCGATGTCCTCCTGCGTCGCCGGCGGGTTCAGGGCGGCATGGTCCGCGGGCGCGTTGCCCTCCAGCCATGTGTCGAGGCGGCCGATGGCAACGTCGAGGTCGTCATTCATGTGACAACTCTATGAGTTGCGGATGTGGATAGCCGTGCACTTGTGGCGCAAGCGGATGCCGTAGGAGAGCCACCGATCGTGGTCACCTTGATCAGGGAGTGGTGCGCCAAGGACCGGCACCGCTGCGAGAAGCCGGTTCCCGGCAGCGTCGTACGCACCGGTTCGGCCCGATCGAAGGGCACGAACCACAAGGCGACCGAGTCCGCCGCCCTGCCCGCACTGCGCACGGTGCCCGAGGCCGTGCCCAACGTGCCCACGGCGGCCATGGACGTCGAGGTGGCGGTCGACCGCCTGTCGCGCGTACGACAGGATCGCGCGCACATCGCGAGAGCCGAGAGAGAACTGCGACGGTCGGGCGAGGCGCGCGAGGAGCACGCCGGGCAACTTGGCTGCCCGGTCGCCGAACTCGTCAACGTGTCCTCGGAGTTGGAGCAACTGGATCAACTCGCCGCCCAAGCGCGTCGGCTTTCCGAGAAGCTCGGCCTTCGGGGATACGACGCGACCCGGTCGCGGGTTGTCTCGCGCTCGCCGGTTTCGCGGGCGCCTGACGGTTTCCGGACCCACTTCGGGCACCCCGGAGGAGACGCACGGGAACCCCGGCCCCGCGCGTCCCTCCCTCACACCGCCAGCAGAGTCCAAGGATTCGGCCGGGCCAACGCCAGCCGAGGTTTCCGCGCGGCCCAGTGACGTACCGCCGTTTCCAGAACCGCCCCCGGATCATGGACAGTTCGCGTCGGTTCGAAGGGTGACGACATGCTCGTGTAGCTCTGGAACATGGCCAGCAGCTGGACCGCCCGGTGCTGGAACGGCGACAGGTACTGATCCGCGAGCGGCAGGAAGAAGCGGTTCCAGGTGTTCGTCGGGACGAACGGCGGCTGTTCGACGGGGGCCGCGCCGTGCTGTGCGCGGAACTCGTTGAGGGTCCGGCAGGCGATCTCGATCATCGAGGAGAGGCGCAGGCTGCCGACCCCGCCCGCGATCACCTCGACGCGTGGAGCGGCCGGGGCCGGGGGACTGGCGAGCACCGCCGAGGCGACGGCCTCCGCCACATCGTCCACCGGGCTGATCTCCGCGTAACCGTCCGGGTCGCCGACGACGACCGCGGCCAGGCCGGAGACCAGGGCGTGGATGATCGTGTACGGCCCGGAGAAACGGGCGATCCGCCCGTCGTCCCGCCGGCCCACGATCAGCGGCGGCCGGACGATCGTCAGCGGCCCGCCGTGCTCCTCGCGTGCCACCGACTCGCAGGCGGCCTTCGACCACTCGTAGCCGTTGCGGTATCCCTCGAACTCCGGTCCCCGCAGGTCCTCTTGGGCCCGCACTCCCCCCACGTACGCCGTCGACACCTGAACGACGTGGGTGTCCCGGTCGGCCAGCGCGAGCACCGCCCGCAGCGGGTCCACGTTGGCCGCCTCCGCCTCCGCCCTGCTCATCGTCCAGCGGGTGGAGGCGGCGGTGTGCACGATCACGTCCCAGTGCCCGGACAGGTCCGGCGGTGGCGGCTCGCTCCCGATGTTCCAGGTCGTCACCGCCGCGTCCGACGCCCGCCGGGCCACCCGGGTCAGTGACCCGGGGCAGCCGGGATCCGCGCGCAGTCGGTCGACGACTTCGGTGCCCACCACACCGGTGGCGCCGGTGACAAGGGTTCGCATGGTGTTGACCGTTCCGTGAGTCGGGGGAGGGAGAGAGGAGGGACCGGCGGCGGGTCACCCCGGCGGCACCAGCACCAGGCACGCGTTCTGCCCCCCGAAACCGAAGGAGTTGGAGAGCACCGGACCGCGCGCGATCGTGCGGCGCCTGCCGATCACCACGTCCACGAGCTCGGCCTCCGGGCTGCCGAGCGTGTTCGCGATCGCCGGAACGACACCCCGGTCGGCGCACAGCAGACCCAGCAGCGCCTCCAACGCGCCCGATCCGCCGATGAGATGGCCGCTCACGCCCTTGGCGGCCGTCAGCGGCGGCGACTGTCCCGCGAAGCACTGATGGATCGCGGTCGCCTCCGCCCGGTCGTTGAGCACCGTCGACGTGCCGTGCGCGCTGATGTGCCCGATGTCGGCCGGCGCGAGCCCGGCGTCCGCGAGGGCGAGGCGCATGCACTCGGCCGCCGTGGCCGCCTCGGGGTCCGGTGCCGCGATGTGGAACGCGTCGCAGTTGGCCGCGTAGCCGGTGATCTCGCCGTAGATCCTGGCGCCCCGCGCGAGGGCCAGGTCCCGCCGCTCCAGGACGAGTACGGCGGCGCCCTCGCCCATGACGAAGCCGTCGCGGTCGGTGTCGAAGGGGCGGCTGGCCCGGTCCGGTTCCTCACTCCGTCGAGACAGGGCCCGCATCTTGGCGAAGGCGCCCACGATGGTGGTCGTGACGGGTGTGTCGACGCCGCCCGCCACCGCGGCGTCCAGTTCGCCGTACCGGATACGGCGCGCGGCCTCGCCGATCGCGGTGGTGCCGCTCGCGCAGGCGGTGGCGTAAGTCGCGCAGTTGCCACGGAAGTTGTAGCGCATCGCCACCCGGCAGGCCGGCGAGTTCGCCATGGTCCTGGGGACGGTGTGCACCGGCATCGTCATCGGGTGCGCGCCGTAGTCGAAGGTCGTGCCCTCCATCGTCCCCAGGCCGCCCATCCCCGTGCCGACCTGCACACCCACCCGCGAGGACGGAAGGTCGGCCAGGGCCGACTCGCCCGCGTCGGACACCGCGTCCACGGAGGCACAGAGCAACAGCTCCGCCGCCCGGTCGAGTTGACGCCGCTCGCGCCGCGTGATGTACGCCTCGATGTCGAACTCGGGTACCAGGCACGCCATTTCGACGGCGACCTCACGCTCCGCCTCCACCAGGTGCTTCGCTACGGCGGCTGTCGACTCGGCGGCCAACAGCCGCGAGTACGCCGCCTCGACGTCGTTGCCCGCGGGCGACTTGACCCCAAGGCCGGTGACGACGACCCGGATCCGCTTGGAAGGACCCGAAGAAGAGGCAGTGCCGTTCATACGGGCCTCCCCAGCCGCCGCACCAGCAGGTCCACGGCGTCGCCCACGGTCCTGGCCTCCACGAGGTCGGAGACGGGGATCTTGGCCCGTAAGGCGTTCTCCAGCCGGGCGCCGACATCCATCAACTCCAGGCTGTCGATGCCGAAGTCGTTGCCGAGGTCGGTCGTCTCGCTGATGTCGTCCACCTCCGTGCCGAGGACTTCCGACACGGCCGTCCGGACGGTGAGGGACAACTCCGCCCGACTGAGCGCCGGTTGGGCGGCGGTCTCCGTGCCGCCCCGGTCGATCGGTGTGCTCGGGTCGATCGGTGTGTTCAGGTCCATGTGTGCCCTTCTCTCTTCTGCGGGGGTACGGCCGGTGTGGAGGTACGGCCGGTCACGCGGCGCTCCGTGCCGCCACGCCGATCGCCGTGTCGAGGATGTCGGCCGCCTCCGCGAGGTCCGCCTCGGTGCTGACCAGCGGCGGGAGCAGCCGTACGGTGCCCGGGCGGCCCAGGCACGGCGACACCAGCAGTCCCGCGCCGGCGAGTTCGACCACCACCGAGCCGGCCACTCCGGGTGAGCTGAAGTCGATACCGCGCAGCAGGCCCGTACCGCGGATCTCGGCGATCGACTCACCGTGCTTGTCGGCGAGTTCGACCAGTGCGCGGTCCAGTGCGGCGGCGAGTCGCGCGCCGTGTCCGGCCGCGCCCTCGATCGCGGTGAGCGCGGCGGGCAGCGCCGCGCAGCTCAGCGGATGGCCCCCGAAGGTCGCCGAGTGGAGGAAGGGATCGGCGCTCAGCGGGGCGTACAACTCCTCGGAGCAGACCAGCGCCGACAGCGGTACGACCCCTCCGCCGAGCGGCTTGCCGACCAGGACCGCGTCGACGGGCAGACCGGCCGCGAGGGCGACGGAACGCTCCCCGCATCTGCGCAGCCCGCACTGGATCTCGTCGGAGACGGTGAACGTGCCGTGGCGTGCCGCGTCCGCGCACCACTGGCGCAGGACGTCGACGGACAGGACGTTCGCGCCGTTCTCCCCCTGGACGGGTTCGAAGACGACCGCGGCGACCTCGCCGCCCCGGACCTCGCGCAGCACGGCGCCGGGGTCGTCGGCCGGGACGTGCACGACGTCGACCTCCGTGCCCAGCAGACCCCGCCGGAACAGCGGACTGTGGGTGAGCGCCAGCGCGCCGAGGGACTTGCCGTGGAAGCCGCCGTCCACCGCCACGACCCTGCTTCGTCCGGTGGCGAGGCGCGCGAGTTTGACGGCGACCTCGACCGCGTCGGCGCCGTTGAGCCCGAAGTACACCTTGGGCAGGGCCTGTTGGAAGTACTCCGCGAGATGTGCCGCCGCACGGGCGGCGGTTGGGTTGGCGAGGCTGCGGGTCGAGGTGGGCATCGCGTCGAGCTGCCCGCGTACGGCGGCGAGCACGTCCGGGTGCCGGTGGCCGAGCAGGGTGACGGCGTACGAACCGAAGTCGAGCGCCGTACGCCCGTCGGACAGCGTCACCCGGCAGCCGTCGGCGGAGATCTCGGTGGCGCCCCGGCCCGCGAACGAACCGGTGAGGGCGAGCCGGGGAGAGAGGTGGCGCCGGATCAGATCGAAGGTGTCGGACGGGACGGGGGCGCCGAATGCGGTGGTCATACGCGGTCGTGCTCCTCTTCGGCTTCCCGGGTGGGCGGAAGAACCGTCAACCGGTCTACGTCCCCCGGCCCTTGCTCCTCTTCGGCCAGCAGTCGGCGCTCCAGCGAGGACAGCATCTGGGCGGCGTTCTCCCGCAGGGCGTCCGCCGCGACCGGGTTGAGCAGGTCGGCCAGGAGCGGGATGCCGATGTCGAACGTGACGTCCAGGGAGACCGTGCTGTGCCCGCCGGGCGCGGGTCGTACGGCCCAGTGGCCCACGAACTCGCCCAGATCACCGGTGACTTGGCGGAAGTCGAAGCGGCGGGCGACCGGGTCGATGACCTCGTCCTCGGTCCACTGGAGCACGGAACCCTTCAGCCGTACCGCCCAGGCGCTCGTCCGGTGACGGTCGTCGGTCTGCCGGGTGATCGTGACGGAGTCCACGCTGTCCATACACGCGGCGAAGGACTCCACGTCCACGACGGCGGCCCACGCGGCCTCCGGCGGTACGGCGATGGGGAGTTCGACCTCTACTCGGGGCATGGGGAGGCGGCACCTTTCTGGTCGGATTCTTGGGCGGGTTCTTGGTCGGGCCTGGGGTCGGACTCGGGGCAAGCTTTTGGGTCGGCGCGGTTCGGGGGACGGGCGGTGGCCCGCGCGGGCAGATGCGGGCCGAGCGCCTGGGTCCGCGCCGCCGCGAGGGCCGCGGGCAGCAGCCGGCGCAGCAACGCGCGCGGCAGCGGACGGAGATGGGTCATCGCGTACGACTGCTCGACCAGCCGGCAGCCCAGCTCGACCTTGGGGGTGTACGCGGTCTGCGCGAAGCGGATGTGCCGGCAGCCCGCGTCGAGCGCCAGGCGGATCGCCGCGTAGTGCACGTTGTGGTAGAGGCGGGCGTCGTGCGCGAGCGGGTAGTCGAGGCCGATCCGCGCCCCGGTGGCGCCGGAGCCGCTGAACAGGCAGAGCAGGAAGGCGACCAGACGCTCGCCGTCGAAACAGGCCACGAGCCGGCGGTCCGGTCCGGGGGAGGCCGCGAGGGCGGTGAGGAAACCGGCGTCGAGGACGTCGAGCCGCTGGTCCGCCCGCTCCATGACCTGCCGGTAGAGGCCGAGCATCTGCGGCACGAGCGGCCGGAAGTCCTCAACGGTCTCCATCCGCAGCCCCGGGTGGGCGGCGAATTTACGGAGGTTGCTGCGCGCGTTGCGCCGTGGTTTGGCCGGGAGTTGCTCGATGTATTTGTCGAACGTGGCCGCCGACAGGGTGAGTTCGGTGTCGGGCATGCTTCGCGCGGGGAAGAATCCCGCCGAACTGAGCGCGCCACGCAGCGGGTTGAGGCCGGCCGGGGCGAAGTCCTTGAAGACCACGGTGCCGAGGCGCTCGGTCCGCGCGAACCGGAGCACCGCGTCGACCAGCACCCGGCCGACCTCGTCGGTGAGCGGCCCGGCGGTGAGGACGTGCCCCTGGCCGAGGAAGTTGCCGCAGAAGAGCATCGGTACGCGCAGCAGGCGGGGAGCCATCTTCCGTACGGGGGTGAGGAGTTGGCGCCCGTCGGGGCCGACGACGTCGTCCAGGCGCAGATTCCGGAAGAGGGACAGCGGCAGTACGGCCTCGGTGCGCGGGCCGCTGCGGACCACCAGGTAGGCATAGCCGTCGGGGCCGATGGCACCGCTCTCCATGGCCTCGAAGACGGCGCGGGACCACATCGGGTCGTCCGGCGGGGCCAGTTCGCGCCAGACCGACCGTGGCAGGAAGTCGATCGAGCGCAGCACGTCGACGCGGCGGGCGACACCCCTACCGGCACCAACACCAACACCGGCACCTTCACGCTTCATGGGCCACCCGCTTCTGTTCGTCGGTCCACCCGCTCCGGTTCGTTGTCGGCACCGTGCTCAGCCGATACGCAAGGGCGCGCCGTTCAGGAAGTCCCGCAGGGGGGCGCCCATGCGGGCCCGGGACGGCGGGTGGAAGGTGAGACCTGTGGCGGCGGACGCGAGATACGTGCTGTCGGGCGCGGTGATGAACGCCATGCCGCCGAGCGCCGCCTGGCAGGCCGTGCCGGTGCGGGCGATGGCGTCCTGTGCCGCGTACCGGGCCGACAGGGCGTCGACCAGCAGCGCGTCGTTCCAGGCCTCGGTGTCCATGGCCCGGGCGACCGACTCGACGCCGAGCATCGCCGCCTCGATGTCGACCAGGAAGGGCGTCGGGTCCTGCGGGCCGCCCGCCTTGTCGAGGACCCGCTCCACAAGGGCGCTGGCGATCCCGATGTACCCGGCGGTCAGCAGGAGTTCAAACCAGAGGAAGCCCGCGATGTTCAGCTCGTCGGGGACGGCGTCGGCGGTGACCTGGGTGAACACCACCATCTCGGGGTCGAGTTCGACGTCGGTGAGCACGACCTGGTCGCTCTCGGCGCCCGCGAGGACCGGGGAGCTCCAGAACGGCCGTACCTCAAGTCCCGGTGAGCCGACGGGGACGAGGGCGACGGCGAGCCGGTCGACACCGTCGTCGTCCGTCATCATGACCGAGGCGGTCAGCAGGTCCATCGAACGGGACAGACTGCACGGCATCTTGCTGCCGTTCAGCAGGATGCTTCCGCGGTCCGTGCGGCGGGCGGTGATGTGGGGCGCCAGGATGTTCTGTCCGGTGTTGCCCTCGGCGAAGCCGGAGGCGAGCAACAGCCCTTCCTTCGCGATGGCTTCGAGCAGCAGACCCTCCGTGCCACTCCCGTAGCGGGCGGCCTGGACGAGTCCCGCGATCGAGAAGTGGTGCATGGTCGTCGCCACCGCGAGCGAGGGACAGCGCGATCCGACGGCACGCTGCACCCGTACGGCCTGGAGGGGACCGGCGCCGATGCCCGCGTTCTCGGTGGGCACCAGCAGGGCGGGCCCGCCTGCCGCGCGGAACTCGGCGATGGCGGGGCTCGGCGCGCTCTCCAGCTCGGCCAGCGGACGGCGCGCCAGGGCCGCGTCCAGCCCCGGCAACAGGGCTTCGAGGGTGGCGCGTTCATGGTGCAGGAACTTCACGGGAGGTGCCTCTCGTCCGGCGGTGGGGAGCCGGTGGGACAGGGGAGGGAAAGGATGGAAAGAGAAAGGGAAAGAGAAAAGAAATGCATCGATATGTGATGTATTTGCGCATTGCAGCTTAACTATCCCCTCAATCGCACTCTCTGTTTTCTGTCTGTTTGAGTATGATTTGGGCGGCATTGCATACCCGTAACGGGGGAGGCGGGGAACGCCGGTGCGAATGTCAGCCGAGGGTCACGGGCAGTTGTTCGTGACCGCGCATCATGAGTCCGCGCCTCCTGACGGGCTCTCCGGCGGGGCGCAGCCGGGGGAAGCGCCGCAGCAGCGCGGGCAGCGCGATGTTGGCTTCCAGCCTGGCGAGCGGGGCACCGGGACAGAAGTGGGCGCCGCCGCCGAAGGCCAGCGGCTGCGGACCGGTGCGCAGCGGGTCGAACTCCGTCGGCCGGTCGTACTGCCTCGGGTCACGGTTGGCGGCCCCGAGGAACACCAGGGCGATCGTGCCGAGCGGCGCGGGCACCCCGCCGGCGTCGAGCCCTTCGCAGAGCGGTACCCGAGCCGCGTACTGGACGGGGGATTCGAGCCGTAGCACCTCGTCGGTGAACGCGGGCGGGGGAAGCCGGCCGGTGCGCAACTCGCCTGCCGCCAGGGGGTGTTGGAAGGCCAGGGCGACGGCGTTGCCGAGCAGATTGACCGTGGTGTCGAAGCCGGCCACGAGCAGCAGCACGCACATGGACAGCATCTCGTGCTCGCTGAGGCGGGCGTCCGTTCCGTCCGCCGCCGAGGCCAGCGCGCTCACCAGGTCGTCGCGCGGATCCACGCGGCGCCGGGCGGCCAAGTCCGCGAAGCAGTCGACGAGTTCGGCCACCGAGATGTCGGCCGCCGCCACCGCGTCGGCGGGCGGGGCGAGTTCCAGCGTGAGGGTGAGGGCGGACGCGGCGGCGCGGAACCTCAGCCGGTCCTCCTTCGGTACGCCCATCAGCTCGCCGATCACCTCCATCGGCAGCCGGGAGGCGAAGGCCTCCATGAAGTCGACGGTGCCGGAGGGGCCCGCGTGGCCCGGCATCCCGTCGAGCAGGTCGTCCACCGCCGCCGCGATCCGCGGTTCGAAGGAGGAGATCCTGCGGGCCCCGAAGAACGAGGTGATCAGGGACCGGAGACGGGTGTGGTGGGGCGGGTCGGTCTCCAGGAGGGAGGCGGCGACGATCCGCCGCGAGATGTGCTCGGCGGAGTCGGGCGACTCGCGCGCCTCCCCGGACAGGATCCCGAACGCCCGGTCGCGCGCCAGCCGTTCCGCCTCCCGGTAACCGGTCACCAGCAGAAGTCCGTCCCCGGCGGGCAGGACGGGCCCGAGCGCCCGGGCCCGCTCGAACAGTGGATGGGGATCGGCCGTTCCCCCGTCGGTGAGCAGGGCTTCGAGGATCGCGGCGCCGGTGTCCGTCGCGG
Source organism: Streptomyces sp. NPDC101776 (assembly GCF_044766845.1). Lineage (NCBI taxonomy): Bacteria > Bacillati > Actinomycetota > Actinomycetes > Kitasatosporales > Streptomycetaceae > Streptomyces > Streptomyces sp. NPDC101776. The sequence goes on from NZ_JBIWMV010000002.1 coordinate 533,119, forward strand.
TGGCCGAGGTGTGGTGCGTCATGATCCTCATGGTGGCGGCAACACGGTGAACGGTTGCCGCGACACCTCCGTACCCCCTGACATGACCCCCCGCACACAGACACGACAACCCTCCCGAGGACACACCGCCCGCCTCCGTCGAGGCGCCGCGCTCGCCCTGCTCCCGCTCGCCGTGGCCTGCGGTGGGGGTGAGGGCGAGAGCGCGGCGGAGCGGAAGCGGGTGGCGGCCGTGACCGCCGCTCCCGAGGCCGGAGTCGTCGCGCCGGCGAAGGTCGAGGTGATCGCCGGCCTGACGGGCTGCACCGCCGAGATCCGGATCGAGGCGGCGGAGCTGCGCGAGGGGCTGTGCAGCACGAAGCAGGGCGACTACCGGATCACCACGTTCCCCGAGGAGCGGTACAAGGTGACCTGGCTCGACACCGCTGCCGTCTACGGCGGCAAGTACCTCGTCGGCACCCGTTGGGTCGTCAGCGCGCGGCCGGAGCTGCTGGAGGGTTTCCGGGCCCGACTCGGCGGAACCGTAGAGGAGTTGCGCGGCATAGGGCCCTCCGCGTCGGCCTCCTTCGGGCCCTGAGTCACCCCTCCGTCCGGAGGTGCCCCAGCACCTCCTCCAACGGCAGGTCGAAGCGGTCCTTGTCGCCGTCCCACCGGCGCAGCACACTCGCCGCGCCCCGGGCCAGCTCCGGCGGCAGTCCCGCCGTGTCCAGGGTGGCCGCGATCTCCTCCAACTCCGGTGCCCAGCGCCAGGCCCGCGCCGCGACGCTGGACAGCTGATCGGTCTCGGCGAGGATGTTGGACGTCAACGAGCCCGCCTCACGCGCGAGTTCGGCCGCCACGCCGTGGTGCGCGGCAAGGGCGTGCGATACGGCGGCCAGGACACGGGCCGACTTCTGGTACGAGGCGTACGCCATCTTCAACGCCGACGCGGCACCGATCCCGGCGCTGATCCCAGCACTCGCACCGGCACCCGTACCGGCGTCGCTCTCCGTGTCGAGCGGGCGGGCCACCACCCACGTGTCCTCGAACACCCCTGCCACGCGGGCGACTTGCTTGCCGTCGCCGCTCAGATACAGGCGCGGCGTACTGCCCGGTCCCGGTGGGCCGCCGACGACCGAGCCGTCCAGCATCAGCACACCGCGCTCCGCGCACACCGCCGCGATACGCCTCGCCCGGTCCGGGCTGATCGCGTTGGCCTCGACGTACACGCCCCGGAAGGGGTGCGCGAGGACCTCGTGCGCCACGTCCTCCGCCGCGTGCGGCGGGCAGACCGACAGCACGAAGTCGCTTACGGCCAGGGCCGATTCGAGGGACTCGGCCGGCTCCAGGCCCGCCTCCCGGGCCCGTTGGAGACTGGCGGCGCTGCGGCCGGTGGGGACGTACAGCACCCGGGCGCCCGTACGGGTGGCCTGGCCGCCGACTCTCGCGCCCATGGCGCCGGGATGCAGAAGCGTGAACGTGGTCATGGCACCCACCGTACGAGGCCGCCGTGACCAGGAAGATTTTCTTGAACGTCGCGAGGAAGAGTGTGGGGCATAGGAGAGGGGCATAGGAGATATGAGCCTCGGGAGGGCGCCATGAACCGACAGATCCGTGTTCGCGTGATTCGCCGGCCCGCCGCGCCCCGCGACGACACCATCGACCGCAGGACGCCGTCGGGGCGGATCCTGCCCTACTGACCGCCTGCCTTCCTGACCGCCTGCCCCACTGACGCGAGCGGCCGCCTCTCACAGGGGCGACCGCCAACTCACCGTCGTGCCCGCGCCGTCGTACACCCTCAGGCGTACGGCGTCCCGGCCGTCCGGCAGCGGTGTCGTCACGTCGACCGTGATCTCCAGGCGGGAGACGTCGGGGTGACGGGACGCGGTGGCCAGGGCGCGGCGCAGGGCGGTGAGGAGCCGGGTCGCCACCCGGTCGGGGACGAGGGTGTCCACCGGGCCCTTGAAGCGGGCCGAGGGCTGGAACGCGAGGGTGGCCGCCGCCTCCCGAAGTACCTGGCCGCGCAGGCCCGTTGGAACTTCCGCCGGTGGTTGTTGCAGGGCGAAGATCGCCGTGCGGACCTCCTGGATCGTCGACTGGAGTTCGTCGACGGCGCGGCCGAGGACCTCGTGGGCCGGATCGGCCGGACCACCCCTGCGTTGCGTCGACTCCAGCAACATGCCGGTGGCGAACAGCCGTTGGACCACCAGGTCGTGCAGATCGCGGGCGATACGGTCCCGGTCCTCGTAGACCGCGAGACGTTCGCGGCCGTGCTGGGCGTCGGCCAGGACCAGGGCGAGGGCGGCCTGGGACGCGAACTGCGTTGCCAGCAGCCGTTCTACGGCCGTGTAGGGGCGGTCGCCCGGTAGGCGGGGGAGGGCGAGGGTGCCGATGAGACGGCCCTCCGCCTGGAGCGGGAGCATCATGCTGGGGCCGAACCGGTGCCGTACATGCGTCGTCATGCGTGGGTCGGTCGCCGAGTCGTCGATGAACACCGGTTCGCCGCCCAGGAGTTGGACGAGGACGGGGCTGCCGGGCTCGATGGTCGTACCGACGATGTCGCCCGGGTCCTCGTGGGCGGACGCGGTGACGATCTCCATGCCGCCGGCCGGGGTGGGCTGGAGGATGACGCCTGCTGCGGCGTCGGCGAGGGCCCGCGCGCCCTCCGCGACCGTCACCAGCGCGTCGGCCACACTCTCGCCGGTGAGCAGCGCGGTGGTGACGGCCGCCGCGCCCTCGATCCAGCGTTCGCGCTGCCGGGCTGTCTCGTACAGGCGGGCGTTGCCGATCGCGATGCCGGCCTGGGCGGCGAGAACGTGCAGGAGTTGCTCGTCCTCGGTGGTGAAGGGTTCCGCGGTGAAGGGGGCGTCGCCCTGCTTCGCGGCGAGGTGGAGGTGGCCGAAGACCTCGTCGTGGACGTGGATCGGCACGCTGAGCACGTCCGTGGGCGGCGGCTCGGCCCCGCCGGTACTGATCTCGGTGAGGCCGTCCTGCCCGGGGTCCGTCGTGCCGAGCGCCGCGTACCGCGCGCCGGTCAACTCGGCGGCGCCGTCCACGATGTGCTGGAGCGTGGTGCGCAGTTCGAGCTCGGAACCGACGCTCAGGACGGCTTCGAGGAGCCGGGAGAGAGCGGGGACGCCGGCCCGCGGGCCGGCCGGGTCCGGGCTCAGGCGCTCGCCAGCGGGTCCAGGACCAGCGGCTCGATCTTGCCCTCCAGCATGTAACCCAGGCCCTGTACGGCGCACACGTCCGGCCGCTCCGCGATGTGCACCGGCATCCCGGTCGCCGCGCGCAGCATCTGGTCGAAGCCGGGGAGCAGGGCGCTGCCGCCGACCATCATGATGCCGCGGTCCGCGAGGTCGGCCACCAGGTCGGGCGGGCAGTTGCGCAGCACCCGGCCGATGCCGTCGAGCACGGCGGTCAGCGGGGTCTCGATCGCGTCCCGTACGGCCGCGGTGTCGACCCGTACGGAACGCGCGAGGCCGCTTGCCACGTCCCGCCCGTGGATCTCGGTGGTGGTCGGGCCGTGCGGGGTGAGACCGTTGCCGGACAGGGCCAGCTGGAGCGGACGTACGGACTGACTCGGGAGCATCAACTCGTGTTCGTGGCGCAGGTGTTGGACGATCGCGTGGTCCACGGCCTCGCCGCCGACCGGAATGCGTTCGGCGGTGACGATCGAGCCGAGGGAGAGCACGGCGACCTGGGTCGCGGCGGCCCCGCACACCATGATCATGGTGGCCTCGGGCCGCTCGACCGGGAGCCCGCAGCCCACGGCGGCGGCGATCAGCGTGTCGACCAGCTCCACCCGGCGCGCGCCGAGCCCGACCAGCGTCTCGATCGCGGCCCGCTGCGCCAGCGGATCGGCGTCGTGCGGGGTGCAGGCCGCGGCCCGCAGCCGGGGCTTGCGGCGCAGCGCGCGGCGGACCTTGTCGCCGATCAGATGCCGCAGCATGCGCTGCGCCATCTCGATGTCGACGACGGTCCCGCCGGAGACCGGCCGCACGACCCGGATGTAGTCGGGCGTACGGCCCGTCATCTTCTCCGCGAACTCTCCTACGGCGATCAGCGCGCCGGTCCGGGTGTTGACGGCGGCGGCGGACGGCTGGTCGACGACGAGCCCGGCACCCTTGACGTAGACGCGGGTGCGCGCCGCGCCGAGGTCGACGGCGAAATGGCAGCGGCGCAACTGCTCCAGACTGACGGTCATGGCAGGTTCTCCCGAGAGCGCGGACCGGGCTTCGCCGGGCGGCGGGCCTCCTTCGCATCGTGCGGGGGTGGGGGAGCGGGCGCGTCTTGTGGTGGGCCGGGCGGGGTGCGGCTGAATGGGGGATTTGTCCGCAATGCCCGAGTTAAAGAATAAGTAAGGGGCAGTGGGTGAGGTCCCGTCACTCACCCGGACCACGTCGCCCGGACCACCCCCAGCTCAACCAAGTCCTGCGGCCTCAGACGGAGTTGATCGGCCGTGGCCTCCGTCTCCTCCCTCGGCCGCTTCAGGATCGCGGCGGCCGCCTCCGGGGCGATCACCGAGAAGTAACTGTCCGGCGTGGCCCAGGTGTTGCCCGGCGCGGCCAGCGCCAGCGCACCCCCGGAACCGCCCTCGCCGATCACCAACGTAGTCACCGGAACACGGGCGCCCGCCACCGCGCCGAACAGCTCCGCGATCGCGGCCCCGGCCCCCTGCCGCTCCGCCTCGGCATCGTTCGCCGCACCTGGGGTGTCCACCAGCGTCAGCACCGGCACCCCGAGCCGGTCGGCAAGCCGGATCAGCCGCGCGGCGGTCCGATACCCGGCGGGCCGAGTCGCCGTCCCCGCCTGCGCGGCATACGCGACCGCCCGCCCCTCCCGCTCCCCGAAACCGCACAGCATGCCCGCGTCGGTACCCCCGCACCGATCACCACTGATCGCGACCCGGTGAGCGAAGTAGTCGTCCAAGTAGCGCTCGGCACGCGGCCGTTGGGTCGACCGAGCACGCTGCACGGCTTCCCAGCCGGTGACCGGGAGGCCGGCCGGGGTGTGCTGAGCTGACCGGGCGTCCCGCACAGCCTCGCGTGCGGTCACCGGCGCATCGGACGCGCCCCGCCGAGCAGACAGCGTGCCCCGCGCGGCCTCTCCTTCCGCCTCCGCTGGATCGGCCTCGCCAAGGGCAGGCGGCACCCCCTCCCGCCCCGTGGCCGACAGCCCACTCGCCCCGAGCGCCGCGGGCACCGGTGCCTGCCCCGCCCACGGCGTGGTCAGCAGCCGCAGCCACCTCCCCAGGGTCTCCCGCAGCTCTCCCGGTTCTACGATCGCGTCGGCCGCGCCCGCTGCCACCTGGGCCTCGGCGCTGTATGCCGTCGGGTCCGCGTCCGGGGGGCGGACGCGGGAGCCCGCGAAGCCGACCTGGGCGTCGGGCAGGGCCAGGATCACATCGGCGCCCGCGCCCAGCGTGGCCCAGCCGCCGCCCGTGGTCGGGTCGCGCAGTACCGCGATCTGAGGGAGGCCGGCCTCTCTGGTGAGCGTCGACTGGCGTGCCACGCGCTGGAGTTGGGTGAGGGCGATCATGCCCTCCTGCATCCGGCTGCCCCCGGTGGCGATCAACGGCACGACCGGCAACCGGTGTTCACGGGCGTACGTGTACGCCGCCTCCAGACGGTCCCCGGTGCGTTCGCCCAGCGAGCCGCCGAGGTAGCCGAACTCGAAGGCGATCAGCACCGCGCGCGTGCCCGACACCGTCGCCGTGCCGCAGATCACCGACTCCGACTCACCGGTGCGGTCGGCGGCGCGGGCGCGCGAGGCGTCGTAGCCCAGCCAGGCGAGGGGGCCGTCGGGGCCGGACTCCCGTATCGGGTAGGGGAGTTCGGTGAAGGTGGCGGAGTCCGCGACGAGGGCGAGGGTCTCGCGGGCGGAGCGGCGCTCAGCCATCGGTCAGGGAACGCTTCAGGATCTTCCCCATGTCGTTGCGGGGGAGTGAGGTGAGGTGGTGGACGACGCGGGGGCGCTTGTGCGGGGCCAGGCGGCTTGCCACGTGGTCGGCCAACTCGGCTAGTTCCGGGAGGAGTTCCGGATCCACCGGCACGATCCACGCCACCACCCGTTCGCCCAGGTCGGGGTCGGGTTCCCCGGTGACCGCCGCCTCACGCACCCCGGGGTGTTCCAGCAGCGCGTTCTCGATCTCGCCCGCGCCGATCTTGTAACCCCCGCTCTTGATCAGGTCGGTTGCCTTGCGGCCGACGATCCGGACATAGCCGTCGGGGTCGCGCACGGCCATGTCGCCGGTGCGGAACCAGCCGTCGGCGGTGAACGCGGCGGCCGTGGCATCCGGCCGGTTGAGGTACTCCGTGAACAGGTTCGGCCCGCGCACCTGGATCTCGCCCACGCTCTCCCCGTCGTACGAGGGGAGGGGCGTGCCGTCCTCCTCGACCAGCCGCAGCTCCACGCCGGGCAGCGGAACCCCCACCGTCCCGGCGCGCGGCTCACCGTCCGCCCGCACGCTCGTGTTCATCAGGGTCTCCGTCATGCCGTAGCGCTCGATGACGCGGCGCCCGGTCGCCGAGGTGATCCGCTCGTGGTCGTGGACCGGCAGCGCGGCCGAGCCGGAGACCAACAGCCGTGCCCGGCCGAGGGACTTGGCGAGTGCGGGGTCGTCGGGGAGGGTCTCGGCGATGCGGTGGTACATCGTCGGCACGCCGAACATCATGGTCGCGCCGTCGTTCAGCTCCCGTGTCACGCCCTCCGTGCCGAACCTGCCCAGGTGCCGCACCGAGCCGCCGCGCCGCAGCGGGCCCAGGATGCCCAGCACCAGCCCGTGCACATGGAACAGCGGCAGCCCGTGCACGAGGACGTCGTCGCCGGTCCACTGCCAGGCGTCGGCGAGCGCGTCCAGCGTCGTGGCGATCGCCCGGCGCGGGATGACGGCACCCTTGGGCGGACCGGTGGTGCCGGAGGTGTAGACGACGAGGGCGGGGTCCTCGTCGGTCACCTGGACGTCGTCGGCGACCGTCCCCACCGCGCGCACATCGACATCGACGCGCTCCAACTCCCCAAGCGCGGCAGGCAGTTCGTCACCCGGAGCCGCCAGCACCACCGTCGGCGCGCTGTCCGCCAGGATGTGCCCCAGCTCCTTCTCGCCGGACTTCGGATTGAGCGGCACCGCGGCCACCCCGGCCCGCAGCGCCGCCACGACCGCGACCGCCGTCTCCAGCGAGGGGGTGGCCCACACGGCGACCCGGCCGGCACCCCGGCACCGGACCGCGAGGGCGTCCGCCGCCGCGCCCAGCTCCGCGTACGTCAGGGACCGGTCGCCGAACGTGAGCGCGGGCTGGTCGCCCGGGTTCGTCAGGGCCGGAAAGAGGGTGGACACGCGGCGCACTCCTTAGCCGTCGGGGGCAATGATCCCCAGACATCGGGGACACCCCCGTTCCTACACCACGTCCGCCACCACACGACCGACGTTGTCCGGACCCCCGGCCCCGTTCGCCGCGTCGGGAAGGGGAAGGCCAATCCGGTTGCCCCGGCCACGGGGGGCGTGGTTACCCTGCAAAAACGATCTATCGCCGTACGAAGCTGGAGGCTCCCGTGCCCCGAATCGCGCTCGCCACCTACGACCCCGGATCCGAGCCCAGCAAGGACCGTGATCTCCCGGTGCTGGTGGAGGCGTTGCGGACGGCCGGGGCCGAGGCCGTCGCACTGCCGTGGGACGACGCGGGGGCCGACTGGGGCGCCTACGACCTCGTCGTCATCCGGTCGACCTGGGACTACAGCTGGCGGCCGGTCGAGTTCGTGGCGTGGGCGGAGCGGGTCGGCAAGGTGACGCGGCTCACGAATCCGGTGCGGGTCGTGCGGTGGAACACGGACAAGCGATATCTCGGCGACCTCGCGGCGGCCGGCGTGCCCGTCGTACCGACCCGCTATCTCGCCCCCGGCGACCCGGCCGACCTCCCCGACGACCACGAGTACGTCGTCAAGCCGACCTCCGGTGCGGGCGCCCGCTTCGCCGCCCGCTACACACCCGACGAGCACGAAACGGCCGTACGACAACTGGAGCGCATGCACGGGGAAGGGCTCACCGCGATGGTGCAGCCGTATCTGACGAACGTGGACGTCAGCGGGGAGCGGGCGCTGCTGTTCTTCGGGGGGCGCTATGTGCACGCCTCGCGGAAGGGGGCCGTGCTGGCGCGGGGTACGGCCTACGACGACGACAAGGTGTCCCACCCGAACCTGGAGCCGTGGACCGCGACCGAGGCCGAACTCTCCGTCGCCGAGCGGGCGTTGGCCGCCGTACCGGACGCGCCCGAGCTGCTGTACGCGCGCGTGGACCTCGTGGACGGGCCGGACGGGCAGCCGTGTGTGATGGAGCTGGAACTCGTCGAGCCGAACCTCTTCCTCGATCTGCATCCGGGGTCGTTGGCGGTGGTGGTCGACGCGATTCTCGCGGCTGCCGCTACTCCTTGACCGCCGTTCTCTGCAGCAGGCCCCATGTGAACTCGGCCGCGCACCGGTGTCGTACGCCCTGCGCGTCCGGGGCCGTGAAGGCCAGGCCCCAGCGGGTGGGGGCCGTGCCCTCCAGGGGGCGGACGGGGGCGAAGGCGCGGGCCGCCTCGTCGACCGTGCAGGACCAGGGCGCCAGGTCGTCCAGGGTGTGGAGCGACGGGGCTTCGGCACCCGGGGCGCGGACCAGCCATTCGTTCCATACGGCGCCGTTCGGAGCGGCGAGCACCTCGAAGCGGAGGTCGGGCCAGAGCGGGACCGGCCACTGCCGGGCCTCGCAGTCCAGGTCGCCGATCCGGCGGTTCACGGTCGACTCGGGGGTGCCGAGGATCGAGCGGTACCGGGAGGCGGCGGCCCGGCCTCTCGGGGAGTGCAGCATCGCCTGCCAACGCTTGTTGGCCTCGCGCATGTCGGCGATCGAGACGCCCAGCTCATGACGGGCGTTCTCGACCAGGTCCGGGTTGTGGTCCGCCATGCGGCGCAGCAGGACGAGTTGGAAGTCGAGGGGGCTGAAGGGGCGGGCGGGGCGTTTCGCGTCGGGCATGCGATCCATCGTCGCGCACGCCACTGACATCGGCATCGGCACTGACTTCGACACCGGCGTCTACGCCGGGGGCGCGGCCCTCCGGCAGGAACAGGACCGAGTTCACGTAACGCGGACCCCGCGCGAACGGCAGCACGCGGCGCAGCAGGCCCCGGGAGACGACGTACGAGGTCCGGGCCTGGTGCTCCTCCAAGGGGAAGGCCGACAGTCTCACCCAGATGGTGTCCGGCAGGACCCAGCCCTCGTAGCCGAGCAGCGACAGATACGTCACCACGGGCGCGATCGGCTGGATACGGGACTCCAGCTCGACGAAGAGCGCCGGGCGGTCGCGGGTCAGGAGGCCCGTCGCGCCGTGCAGGACGGCCAGTTCGCCGCCGTCCACGTCGATCTTGATGAACCCGACGTCCTTGAGGTTCAGACCGTCGAGCGTGACGCAGCGGACGTGCACGGCGCGGGCATGGATGTCCCGGCGGACCAGCGACGACACACCCCGGTCGCCCTCGTCGTCCGGCGGCAGCCACAGCCGGGCGGTGCCGGGGCGGTCGGAGGCGGCGGCCGGGATCACCCGGGCGTGCGCGGGGGCGGCAGCGGCGAGCAGTCCCGCCAGGTGGGGCACCGGCTCCACGGTCACGACCTGGCGCGCGTGTCTCCACAGGCGGTGCGTCCAGGGGCCGTACCAGCCGCCCACGTCCACCGCCGTGCCGCAGTCGGGCGGCAACAGGTCGCCGAGGCGCGCCAGTTCGGGTTCGAAGCGGGGGTAGACGGCCCGGGCGCCGGCGGCGACCAGGCGGACGGGGAGAAGGCGCGCGAGGCGGGCGGTGAGAGTGATGCGCCCGGAATCCGCGGAGGTCATGGCGCCATCCGTTCGAGGAGTTCCAAGTGCTCGGCCTCGTCGGTCACTTGCTCTCCGGAGGAGGGCAGGAGCTGCGGGATGCCGTCGACGATCGGGTAACGGCGGCGCAGGCGCGGGTTGTAGAGGGCGTCCGTGGGGAGCAGGTGCAGCGGGCCCTTGTCGAGCGGGCAGGCCAGGATCTTCAGCAGGGGGTCGTCCGGGTTCATGGGGGAGTCAACTCCTTCGCCTCGACGGGCTGTTGAGGCGCGTTGTCGTGCTTCGGCATGGTGAGCAGAACGGTGACCGCCAGGGCCGTGCCCCCGATCCGCAGGGCCAGCCGCACCGGATCGTGCGGCAGGGCCTCGCCGAACGCGAGCGTGCCCAGCACCGCCGTGAACAGACTCGTCACCGTCGTGCACACCGGCACGATCAGCGAGGCCCGGCAGCGCTGGAGCGCCGCCTGGGACATGACCAGGCCGAACGCTCCCGTGAAGAGCAGGAGATACGGATACGGGGACCGCAGCAGCCCAACCACCGCCCCGCCCGGGTCACTTGTCGTCAGACAGCTCGACACCCCCTTGATGGCGAGCGAGCTGACCCCGTACAACAGCCCCACCGCCACGCCGTATTCGACGCCCGTGGTGGGCAGCCGGTGCCGGTGTCCCGCACTGCGCTCGGTGGAGCGGTAGAGCCAGACGCCGGCCGCCAGCGAGGGCACGCAGACCAGCAGGATCAGCGGATAGGGCGCGGTACGGCTGACATGGTCCGCGCCCTCCTTCAGCGACAGCACGACCATCAACAGGGCGACGAGGATGGCGCCGAGGGCGTACCGCTCGCGGCCGGTCGTCTCCTCGCCCAGCATCCGCGCGGACAGCAGCACGAGCAGCACCAGGCCCGATACGAAGATGCCCTGCGCGGCGGCGATCGGCAGCGTCCGGTACACGACGAGCTGCGCGCCGAACCCGGAGGCCAGCGCGAGGGACCCGCCGATCCACAGCGGGCTGCCGAGCACCAGCCGTAGCAGCCTGACCGGTTGACGGACCGTCACCTCGGGCAGGGCCACGAGCGCCCGCTTCTCCAGGACGAAGCCGGTGCTGTACAGGACGTTCGCCAACAGGGCCGCGGCCACTCCCCACCACACGGCCGCGCCCCCTACGTCTTCCGCGCGTGCAGCAGCAGGATCGACGCCAACTGCGGTCTGACACAGGCCAGTCGGTCGAGCGCGCGCAACGGTCGCGGCACACCGTGGAAGGGAGCGCCGGTGAGCCCTACGACCGTGAAGCCGGCCGCCGTCACGAACTCCCGCAGCGCACGCGGGGTGTAGAGCCGCAGATGCCCTACGACCTCCTTGCCCGGGCGGCCGTGGATCGCGCGCAGGCTCACCTCGGAGAACACGGGTTGGACGCCGGCGAGGAGCAGGGCGCGGTTGTACCAGGCGGCCAAATTCGGTGTGGACAGCATGAGATGGCCTCCCGGGCGCAGCACACGGCGGATCTCGGCGAGGGCGGTGTCCGGGTCGACGAGATGCTCGATCACCTCGCTGAACAGCACGGCGTCGGCGGCGGCCGTGCGCAGCGGCAACGCGGTGAGTTCGCCGCGGACGGTGTGCGGCAGGTGGGTGCGGGCGCGGGTGAGGGCGTCCTGGGACCAGTCGACGCCGATGACGCGGTGGCCGGTGAGGAGGGGCGCGGCCGTGGCGGCGGCGGTTGCGTCGCCACAGCCGATGTCGAGGATCGTGCGGGGGTGTTCGGTGGGCGGGCCCAGGGCCTTGGCGAGGACGCGGGCCTGGCGGAGGGTGCGGGAGGGGCCGGAGGCGACGGGGACGGCGGGGTTCTCGTAGAAGTCCCGCAGGTCGGGGTGGTGCGGGCTCGTGGTCGTCATGCCGGGTGCTCCTCCGTCGCGTGCAGATAGTGCTCGAACAGGTCACGGAGGTGGGCTCCGTCGCCGGAGCCGAGGAGGGTGCGCGACCAGCGGAGGGCCACGTGCAGCCTGCCCGCGGTGGAGGCGGTCGTCACGGTGAGGCCGCGGGGCATCCGGGCGGGGGCCGAGAACCACACGGCGTGCGCGCGGCCGGCGGCGCTGCCGAAGTCCAGGGTGTACGGGATACGGCCGATGTTGCTCAGAAGCGTGGTCGAGGTCCAGGGGGCGGCGGCTCTGCGGAGGCCCCGGGTGAGGGTGCCGCGCCAGGTCACGGGGACGACGGGGGCCGTCAACAGGGTGGCGCCATGGCCCAGTTGGGGACGGGAGAGGGACTTGAGGGCGCGGGTCCGGATCGCTGTGCGGTGGAGCAGTTCGGCCATGCGGTCGGGTTCGGCTCCGGTGGTCAACTCCTCGGGGGCGAAGGTGACTTCCACGAGTCTCGTGCCGTTGCCTATCGGCATGTCCGTGCCTCGGGGGCGGTCGTCCACGGGCATCGTGATGCGCATCGGGCGGGGGCGTGCGCCGTGTTCGCGGTTCCAGTGGACGATCATCAGGGCCGTCGTGACCATGAGCTGGTCGTTCACCGTGTACGGGGAGCCCTTGGGGCGGTGGGGGACGGGGAGTTCGGTGAGGAGAAGGCCGTTCCCTCCGGGGGTCGGGTCGGGGGTGCCGGGGGCTACTCGGGCGGGTGGGGTCCATACGGAGGGGGTTTCCGTGGGGGGTTCGGGGCTGTCCGGGGGGCGGGTCGGTGGGGCGGTCGGGGTGTTGGGGTGGCCCCCGTACAGCTCCGCTGCGGTGGCGAGGATACGGAGGCAGGCGGGGCCGTCGAGTGCGGTGTGGTTGACGGTGAGGATCAGGGCGGTTCCGGTGGGGAGTTGGATGGCTTCCAGGCGGATGGGTGGGGATGCGGTCAAGGGTGGGGTGTGGGTGAGGGAGCGGGTGCGGGCCTGTTTGAGGGCGTCTTGGGTGGGGGGTGGGAAGGCGAGCGGGTCTATGTCCGCGGTGGTGGTCAACTCCCATTCGTAGCGGCGGCGGTACCAGGGGCCGGGGGCCTCTCGCATGAGGATGCGAGGGTGGTGGTGCAGGGCCTCGGTGAATGCGGTGCGGAGGCGTTCGGGGTTTACGGGGCCCGGGAGGTGGACCTCGATGTGGACGGTTTCCGGTTCGGTGGATTGGTGGCAGTGGCGGGCGATTTCGTCGACTGTGGGGAAGGGGATGCGGGTTGGGGAGCGGGGTTGGTCGAGTGCGGTCATTGGGGGTAGTTCCTTGGGTGCGGGCCGGTGGGGGCTGGTCGCGCAGTTCCCCGCGCCCCTAGCGGGGGTTCGCCGTGGGGGATCCGGTTGTTGCCGGCTGCGGGTCCGGCGGGGGCTGGTCGCGCCGTTCCCCGCGCCCCTGAAGGGGTGCTCCACTCGTGTGTGCTCACAAGTCCTGCGAACAAGCCGATCAGCGCGAGGAGTTGGGCGGTGCGGCTGAACGCGCCCTCGCCCGCGCCCACCGGGGTGCCCGCTCCCGTCGCCGCTGTGATCCCCGCGCCCGCCAACGCCACGAACGCGATCGGGACCAGGAGGGCGTGGCGGCGGTAGGCCAACAGGGCCAGCGCCGGGACCAGTAGGGCGAACCAGCCCGCGATCACCACTCCCACCAGCGTCAGCGCCACCGTGCCCAGCCAGAAGCCGGGCAGGGGTGGGGGTGGTTGGTACTCGTCGGGATTGGGCTCTCGGCGGCGCCAGATCGCCAGGGCCAGAAGGGCGGCCAGGGCCGCTCCGCTGCCGATGAGGCCGGCCTCGTAGGTCGTCGCCGGGGTGTAGCTGAGCTTGATCGTGCCGCCTGCGCCCGCCGGGATGCGCCAGCCCTGTTGCCAGCCGTCCAGGCGGACCGGGGACAACTCCTTGCCGTTCAGGGTGGCTTTCCAGCCGTCGTTGTAGTTCTCGTACGTCGTGAGGTACGAGGCCGCGCCCGATCCCGCCGTCACCTCTCGGCGGTCGCCCAGCCAGTCCTGGATCGTCAACTGGCGGGACGCGGGGGTGGGTTCGGTGATCGTTCCTCGGGTCAGGGTCACGTCCGTGAGTTCCAGGGGGCCGGCGTCTCCCGCCTCCACCCGGTGCGTGCCCGACGTCAGTTCCAATGCCGGGTCCGCCCTGCCCTCCTGGCAGAGCGTCACTTCCACCGCTCGCCGTTCCGTCAGGTCCCGTACCGTCCCCTGCACGCTCGTTCGGTACAGCTCGCCGTCCACCGCCACCACCGGGCCCTTTCCGCAGGCCAGCGTGAAGGTGAGGGACGGGTCCGGCTGGGGGGTGCGGTACTGGTCCAGGGCCGGGATGTAGGCCTCGGTGAGGCCCACGGGGAGTTGGAGGTTCTCGTCGGCGAGAGGGTTGTGGAGGGTGAGTGGGGCCGTCTTCGTGATCGTGATGTCCAGGCGGTCCGTAGTGATCGGGTCGAAGCGGGCCACGCCGTTCTCGTCCACGCCGGCGATCGTCGAGCCGTCGGGTGAGGCGATGTCGACCTCGGTCGCGCGGGTCGACAGGCCGCCCGCGGGGGCCAACACCACTTCCCCCACTGCCTGTTCGCCGGTCCAGGTCAGGTGGATCGTGGGGCGGTCGCCCGCGACCCAGCCCGTCGTCAGGTCGCCGTCCGTCAGGTTGCGGGCGGAGAGGCCCGTGCCCAGCGCCGCCGTGGAGTCCGCCGTCGCCGTGATGCGGTGCTGCTGGGCGGGGGCCACCTCGTAGAGGAGCTTGTCCAACTCCTCTCCGGGGGTGGCCACGGCCGTCGCCTTCATCTCGTACGTCCCCGCCGCCGACGTCGAGAACGTGCGGTGCAGGCCCGCCTCCGTGCCGGTCGGGGAGAGGCCCGTCGGGTCGGCCGCGCGGTGCAGGGAGATGATCTCGGCCGGCGCGTCGGAGGAGGCGCTCGCGTCGGTGGGGAGTTTCAGGAGGCGGGTGACCTGGACGTGCGGCAGGGCGATCTCGGAGAAGCCCGCGCCGGTGAGGCCGGTACGGCGGGCCACCGAGTCGACGATCGTCAGCTTCATCCAACTCGTCGCACCGGAAGGCGACTTGATCGTCTGGGACCTGCCGTTCGGCTGGAGGTAGCTGGTCGCCGAGCCCTTCGCCGTCTCCACCCTCACCTCGGTCGGCGCAGCCCGCACGCTCTCCTGCGGGAGCGGGGTGACCTTGAACGAGCCGGGCATGTCGTACGACCCGCCCGCGAAGCCGATGCGCAGCCACTGCCCGTTCGGTGAGCCCGCCGCGCCCTCCGCCCACGCGGTGTCCGGGTTGCCGTCGAAGGCGTTCGCCGGGTCGAACTGGGGCAGATAGAACAGCCAGTTGCCGCTGGAGGAGGCCGTCACCGAGCGGGCACCGCGCAGCTCGGCCACCGTCTGATGGGCGATGCCCTTGGTCGGGAGGATCTGTTTCGGTTTCCTGCCCGCGTCCTGGACCGCGTCCGGCGCGTTGCGTTCGTCGGGGGTGTACGTGTACGAGGTGTTGGCGTCGACCAGGCCGAACCGGGTGTCCGCGCGGCGCAGTCCGTCGCCGAGGATCCGGAGTGGCGGGGAGCCCAGCCCCGGGTGGTTGTCGCCCGTCAACACCGTTGCCCTGCCGCGGAGTTCGGTCGCGAGGGGCAGCAGGGACTCCGGCCCGCCGGAGACCACCGCCGTGTCGGCCACCGGCGTCAGACCTGCCTGGCCGGGGCGTGGGACGTCCTTGCTCGTCGGCTCGTAGATCTCCACCGCCCGTTGGCGCGGGTAGAGGCCCTCGACCTGGAGCGGGGTGTCATTGGCGATCCGGCCGCCCGTCATGACCGGGCCGAGGCCGGTCACCCGCTGGTAGCCGGACTGTTCGAGGGTGCGCTTGACGGTGGTCGTAGGGACATAGCCGATCTGGTCGGGGTCCAGGTCGTTGCGGACGACGACGAAATAGACCCCCGCTCGACTCAAGTAGTCGGCCAGACCGGGGACTTCGCCGCCGGCGGCCAGCGCCTGCTCCACCGCGTCCATCGCGCGCCGGTTGCCGGGGGTGCCCATCGGGACGTAGTCACGTTCCGCCCAGCGGGAGTCGGCGAGGACGTCGAGGGGCTCGTCGATGGGGGAGCCCCAGGTGTAGATGCCGTGCGCGGTCGCCGGGACGACCAGGGCCCGCGAGTCGGGGGAGTACGTGTGCAGCCAATCGGCCGTGGTCTGCCAGTACTTGGGGAGCTGCTGGAACGAACCCGGGTTCAGGATCGACCCGTTGAGATACGGCCAGGACAGCCCGGGCAGCACGAGGACCACCGCGATCAGCGGGGCGAGCCGGCGCCCCCGGACCGGGCGGGCACCCCGCGACTCGGCGGCCACGCCCACCAGATGGGCCAGACCCAGGACGAGCGCGAGGGCCAGGCCCGCCTGGAACTTGTAGATGTTGCGGAAGGGGACGAGCGGGCCGTTCAGCCAGTCCTGCACCACCCCATGGAAGGGCGCCCCGAACGAGCCGCCGTACCCGGCGAACAGGATCAGCGCGACCGACACCCCGATCAGCACCAGCCAGCGCCGCTCCGGCATGTCCCGACGGGCCAGCCCGGCGAGACCCAGCCCCGCCGCGAGTGCCGAGCAGACGATCACGATCACCGAGGAGGCGACCGTCCAGCCGGCCGGTATCCAGGCCTCCCCGAGATGCAGATAGGCGACCCAGTCACCGGCTCCGCGCAGGCCCTCCGTCGCCGCCATGGTGTCCGTCGTGGTCTGCGAAGTCTCCACGTAGGGAAGGAAGTTCTCGCCGTAGACCCCGAGCATCAGCAGCGGGATCCACCACCATGCCGTGGCCAGAACGACCCCCGGCACCCACCAGGCGAGCAGCTTGCGCTGCCGTGGCCCGGGCGGCCGGGAGAGCAGATACAGGCCCACCGGGAGCAGGGACGCGAGGGTCGCCGCCGCGTTGACCCCGCCCATGAAGGGGACGATCAGCGCCGAGCGCAGGGCGGCCACGCGGGCCGCGTACCGCTCGTTGGTCAGCGGCAGCAGCACCCAGGGGAGGAAGGCGCCGGGGAGCGCGGCGGCGGACGTGGACCCTATGACGATCGTGAACACCGGCCACAACGCGTAGGCGACGGCGGCGAGCAGCCGGGACGCGGAACTCCCGACCCGCAGCCGCTCGGCCAGCCGCAGCGCGCCCCAGAAGGCGACCGAGACGACGAGCGACAGCCACAGCCGTTCCGCCAGCCACACCGGCAGGTGCACGGCGTGGGCCGGCCAGTAGAACGGCAGCATCGGCCAGAGGTAGCCCGCGTACTGGTCCTGGATACCCCCGAACGAACCCCGGTCGTGCCACAACTGACCCAGGTCGGACAGGAATTGGCCGGGATCCACCGTGACGCCGAGCTTGGTGTCGAAGGTCTGCCGCCCCGGATGCACGGCCAGCAACAGCACGAACACCACGACCCAGAACCCCAGCGGCCAACGCCATGACCTCGGCCCCTCCGGGGGACCGGCAAGGGTCGTGCTGGTGGGATCGGCCGCCGGAGGCGGAACCTGGACCGTGGTCGCCGTCATGGTGGACACCGCCGGAGAATGAGGAGGAGGTTCCAGGTGGCCAACTCCCTTATCCCGGGCGCCTTGACGACGGCGCGGTCGAGGAAGGGCCAGTAGCGGGACCGCGCCGCGACAACCGTCACGTCGTCGCGAGCACGGACCTGCCGCAAGGTGACGCCGATGTGCACGGCGAACAGATTCTCGCCGAGGGTGTGCTTGGCCGGTCTGCCGGTACGTCGCTGGTAGCGGGCGCGGGCCCGTTCGGCGCCGAGGTAGTGCCAGGGCGCCCACTCATGACCGCCCCACGGGGACAGCCAGTTGGTGAACGACACATAGATCAGCCCACCGGGCCGGGTCACCCGGGCCAACTCGCTGAGAAACGTCTGCGGATCGGCCACGTGCTCAAGGACGTTGGAGGAGAAGGTCACGTCCGCGACCCCGTCGGAGAGAGGGAGCAAATACCCGTCCGCGATGACGGACCCGTCGGGCGGTTTCGGCCCCAACTCCCTTACCTCCGGCTCAAAGAGATAAGCGTGGGCTCCCCGCCGCCGAAACTCCTCGGTGAAGTACCCATTGCCACCACCAACGTCCACCACCGTGCGGCCGGTGACAGGCCCGTCGTAGGCCTCGACCTGATCGGCGGCATCGCGGGCGAGCAGTGAGTAGCAAAACTCCGGGTCGACCTGCTCACGCAGAAAGCCACGAAAGAGGGCAAGGGATCGACGGAAGGACGGGTCCTTGAAACTCCGATGAGGTGACGCGCCTCTCAAGGGGCGCGGGGCTGTATCGATATGCGGCTCCGCCGCAGGGCGCGACCAGCCCCCACGCACCCGCAGCCAACTCACAACGCCCCCCAACCCCTCACCGCCTCCCCGGCCACCGATCGAAACTGTCTGACCGTCCGATCCCACCGATAACGCCCCGCAAGATCACGCGCAGCCTTGCCCATCACCTCACGGCGATACGCGGACAGCGAAAGCGCACACCACGCCGCCGCGAAGGACGACTCACCACAGGCCAGCACCCCCGTCTCGCCGTCGACAACAGAGTCACGCAACCCGGGTACGTCGAACGCAACCGCAGGAGTCTCCCGAGCAGCGGCCTCCGTCACCACGAGCCCCCACCCCTCCAACGCGGACGGATGCAGCAACAGCCAGGCAGCACAGAGAAGTTCATGCTTACGCGCTTCAGAAACATGCCCGGTGAACGAGACCCCGGGACCGGCAAGCCGCTCCAACCGCTCCCGCTCAGGCCCATCACCCACGACCATCAACCGCCCGCCAACCACGGGACGTACCCGCTCCCACAACCGCAGCAACAGCTCGACCCGCTTGTACTCGACAAGCCGCCCCACCACGACGAACAACGGCTCCACCGAACGCGCGACGAGAGGCCCCGGCTCCTCAACCCCGTTGTGGACGACCCGAATCCGCGACCGCTCCACCCCGATCCCCCGCAACGCCCGCGCGGTGGACGGAGAGACCGCGACCAACAGGCCACGACGCTGCGCCCCGGTCAACGCCCACTGCTCCAGCCGTCTGCCGATCCGCGCGGCCGGCGCCATCGGCCCGCCGAACCGCATCTTCCACAGATCCGTGTGGACATGGTTGACCAGACACAGGGTCGGCCCGCGATGCCACACGGGTGCGAAGTACGGCATCCCGTTGCACACCTCGACCAACAGATCGCAGTCGCCGACCTGTTGGGCGAACGCGGTGCGGGCCCGCAGAAAGTGACCGTAGGCACCGCCGGCGGAGATCACGCGGTAGTCGCGGTACGAGGCCGGGCCCCCGCACAACAGGGTCACCTGGTGACCGAGCCGGGTCAGGCCGTCGGCGAGTCTGTCCACGAGGAGTTCGGAGCCGCCGGCCTGGGGATTGTCGAGGTCCCGGTGGGCGAGGAAGACGATCCGGCGAGGTTGCGGCACCGGCGCCGGGGGGTGCTGCGCGACCTGGGGAAACGCGGCGCGCAGCGGATGGGGCACGTGCTGGGGCATGGGTGCTCCAACTCGTCTCAGGGTGCGGAACTCTGGCGGAACTCTGCTGGGTTCTACGAGGTTCTGCGGGGTGGGGGGCGGGAACGGGCGGGACACGGTGCGGAGTTCTGTGGGCGGGCTGTGCCCGGGGTGGGTTGGACAGTTTTCGCCCCGCCGTTCCCGACGGCTACTCACCCACATGACAATTTCCGGGGTTGTTAGAACTGACGTCACGTCACATCGTGGGCGGATACTCGGACGAGATGGTGGATTCCGGGCGCCGACGGCCGCGTAGCACCAGAGCGCCACCCACCACGGCGAGGACGAATCCGGCCACAGCGGCACCGATCGGCAACGACCACCCCACCAGGCGCAGTTGACCGCTCTCCCGCTTCGCCAGTTTCACCTGTTCCCGCTGCGTGGCGGTGGTGAAGGCGAGCTTGTCGGCGTCCAGGAGGAGGACCGCGTCGTAGGCGTGGTCGGGGGCGCGGAGGGTGCGCCGGGGGCCGGTCCGGGCGTAGATCACCCGGCCGGTGCGCTGGTCGACGATCAGCTCGATGCCGTGGTTGGAGTACCACTCCTCGGCCAGTATCTGCGGGGACTTCGGCTGGTCGACGAGGCTGCCGGGGACCAGGCGGGTGCCGATCTTCGTGGGCGGGACGGTGCCCTTGAAGACGTAACCCGAGTAGCCCTGCACCTTCTTGGTCCCGGAGTAGCGCAAAGTAACCGTCGCGCCAAGGGAGTTGTCCCACCACTGGTAGGGCTGTTTCCGCACGTCGAACGGGAACTTCAGGAAGGCGTCGCCCTCGAAGTACGGGTTCTCGTGGCAGCAGTGCACCGGCTTGTTGGTTCTACGGTCCGTGACCCAGCGGTTGGGGAAGAACTCCAGCGCGTCGTGCGGATCGGCGGCCGGCAGGGACTTGTCGGTGTCGACGGTCGTGGTGACGTCCCAGACCGCCGCCCCGCTCCTCTCGCTGTCCGCGACCTCGCCGCGCACCTGCTGGGTCACGGTGATCCGCTGGTCGTCGACCGTCCGCAACTCGCCGGTGTCGAAGTAGCTTCCGGTGCCCCGGTAGACGGCGGTCGTGTCGATGTCGATCGGGGTGACGGCGGCCCGCGGCTCGACGTACCACGCCAGCAGCGGCGCCAGGACCAGCAGAAACGTGCCAATTCCCAGCAGGATCAAGGAAAATGGAGAGGCTGTACGGCGCATCCGGACACTCCAGTGAGGGTTGGTTTCGGAGTTCGGGCCGCTCTTGGGCCGGGAACCGTAGGCGCCCCTTGACGGAGTGTCAATGTCTGCCGACACTGGGCCGACGGGCAGGGGCTGGCGCACGGACCTCAGGACGGAAGTCGCGTCCTGGACCTCAGGACAGAGAGGCCGACCCCGCCATGTCCAGACTGCTCGCCGCCGCGCTCACCATCGCCCTGGCCGCCGCCCTCGCCGTCGGCGCCGCGCTCGGCATCGTCGCGCTGCTCGACGCCGGACCCGAACAGCCGAACACGCCGCTGGTCACGTACGAGCAAGCGGGCCAAGGGAGTTGACCCCGTGGCCGCCCATCCGGCGATGGCCCGCCCGGCGACCGTGACGGCCCGCTCGGCGTGGCACGACGTACCGCGCCTCCAGGTGCGGGAGTTCGCGGCGATCGCCATGGCCGAGGCGCCCGCGCTCGCCGAGGAGATCCTGCGCGAGATCCGTCGCGAGCACCCCCAACTGCCGCTGGTCGAGGACGAGTCGGGCGAACCCATGGCCCTGGTCGGCATTCGCCGCGCCATCGAGGTGTTCGTCCAGCACCTGGAGACCGCCGAGGGCCGTCCGACCGTACCGCCGGGCGTCTTCCAGGAGTTCGGGCGCGGTGAGGGCCTGCACGGCCGCAGCCTCGACGCACTCCAGGCGATCTACCGGATGGGCGTACGGCTCGCCTGGCGCCGGCTGGCCGAGATCGGTCAGCGCGTGGAGATCCCGCCACCCGCGATGTACGAGCTCGTCGACGCGGGCTACGAGTATCTGGACGGGCTGGTCGACCAGTCCGTGCGCGGGTACGCGGAGGCCGCCGCCCGGCAGGCGGGGGAGCGGCTGCGTCTCCAGCGGCGGCTCATGGAACTCCTCCTCGCCGAGCACCATCGCGGCGACCCCGCCGAGGCCCTCGCGGAACGTGCCGCCCGGATCGGCTGGCCGCTGCCCGACAAGGTCTCCGTGGGTGTCCTGCTGCGCCCGGCCCGCGAGGCGGTCGCCCCCGCCGTGGGGCAGGAGGTGCTGCTCGACATGGAGTACGAGCAGCCCCGCATGGTCGTCCCCGAACCGGATGCCGCCGGGCGGCCCGAGCTGCTGCACCGGGCGCTGACCGGCTGGGCCGGGGCGATCGGGCCGCCGGTGCCGTTGGCCGACGCGGTGAAGTCGGCGCGCTGGGCCGAGGCCGCCGTAGGGCTGATGGAGCGGGGGCTGTTGCCGGGCGGGGGTGTTCTGTACTGCACCGAGCACACCGAGGCGCTGGTCCTGCTCCAGCCGGAGGAGCTGATCGACGATCTCGCGCTGCGGTGTCTGGCGCCGCTGGAGCACTGCGGGCCGACGCACGGGCGGCGGCTCTCGGAGACCCTGCTGGCGTGGCTGGAGACGCGCGGCGGGGCGCCGGAGGTGGCCGCGCGGCTCGGGGTGCATCCGCAGACCGTGCGGTACCGCCTGCGGCAGATCCGGGAACTGTGGGGGGACGAGATCGACCATCCGGACCGCCGGTTCGAGCTCGAACTCGTGCTGCGCGCGCGGCGGTTGCGTGGTGAACTGGGCGATCCCAGGGCCGGTCGGTAGTCGCGTGGTCACGCGACCATTGCCCGTGCAACCCTCTATGGCTAGCCTGTGTTCGTTATCCCGATCGTCAGTTGAAATTTCGAACACGCCAGTCGATACCACTCTAAGAAGGGGGCCGGTGTGGGACGCCTCGTACCTGCCGTGACCCGGGCTCTCGACATTCTTGAGCTCTTCCTCGACGGGGACGGGACCCTCTCCGCCCCCGACATCGTGCGCAAGCTGCAACTGCCGCGCACGACCGTGCACGAACTGGTCACCACGCTCTCCGCCCGGTCGTACATCGTGCCCGTGCCCGGTCAACCCGGACGCTACCGGCTCGGAGTCCGTCCGTACCAGCTCGGGAGCAGGTACGCCGAGCAGCTCGACCTCGCCGCCGAGGGGCAGCAGGTCGCCCGGTCCGTCGCCGAGACCTGCGACGAGACCGTGCACGTGGCCATCCTCGAAGGCACCGACGTGATCTACATCGCCAAGGTCGACTCCACGCACGCGGTGCGCATGGTGTCGGCGGCGGGCCGTCGGCTGCCCGCGCACTGCACCTCCGTGGGCAAGATGCTGCTGGCCTCGCTTCCCGAGCCGGAGCTGTCCGCGCGTATCCCGGCCGGGGCGTCGCTGGTCGCGATGACACCGAACAGCATCGTCGAGCCGGGCGCGCTGCGGGAGGCGCTCGCCGAGATCCGGGAGCGGGGGGTCGCGGTCGAGAGCCGGGAGTCGAATCCGGACGTGTCGTGTGTGGCCGCGCCGGTCCGTGACCGGGCCGGACAGGTCGTCGCCGCGCTGTCCATCTCCGTCCCCATGATCCGCTGGAGCGACGGGCGCCGGGACGAACTGGAGCAGCTCGCCGTGAAGGGTGCCGCCGAACTGTCGGAGCGGCTCGGACATCGGAGTGTGGGATGACGTACGAGGTGGCGGTACGGGCGGAGGCGACGCTCGGGGAGGGGCCGACGTGGGACGCGGCGGCCGGGCGGCTGATCTGGATCGACATCCTCGGGTCCCGGGTGCATACGTACGATCCCGTGTCCGGCGTTCGTACGGTGCGGGTGACCGATCAGCATGTGGGCGCGGCGAAGCCTCGGGTGGGTGGGGGGCTGGTTCTCAATCTCCGGGACGGGGTCGGTCTTGTCGATCCCGATGGGGAGTTCCGGTGGTTGCACCGGGAGCCTGTTGCCGGGCGGCGGGCCAATGACGCGGCCGTCGCGCCCGACGGGGCGTTGTGGGTGGGGACCATGCGGTACGACGAGGCGGCGTGCGGGGGGACGTTGTCGCGGGTCGCCGGGGACGGGTCTGTGCGGCTGATCCTTGACGACGTGGCGGTGAGCAACGGGACGGGGTGGAGTCCGGACGGCTCGCTCATGTACTACATCGACTCTCCTACGCGGCGGATCGATGTGTTCGAGTACGCGGACGGGCGGGTGTCCAAGCGGAGGCGCTTCGCTGAGGTCGAGGCGGGGGCGGGGTTTCCTGATGGGCTGACCGTCGATGCCGATGGGTGTGTGTGGGTGGCGTTGTGGGGTGGGAGTGCCGTGCGGAGGTATACGCCGGACGGTGAGTTGGAGCGGGTGGTGTCCTTGCCGACTTCGCTTGTCACCGCGTGCGCGTTCGGGGGCGCGGATTTGAGTGACCTGTACGTGACTACTGCTCGGGTGGGGCTTTCGTCGCCGCATCCTGTTGCCGGGTCGCTGTTGGTGGTGCCGGGGGCGGGGAAGGGGTTGGCGCAGGCCGCATTTGGGGGGTGAGGGTTGAGTTTCGGGTGCGGGTGCGTTGTGGCTGGGCGCGCAGTTCCCCGCGCCCCTAAAAGCGATCCGGCTCGCGTAGGGATCAAGTCGGCAGCCCCGCGCCCTAAAACACCGGTCCCGCAAATTGATACCGCCCCGCGCGCCTAAGGGAGTTCAGCCCCCTGCGCTGCCCAAGGCCTCCAGTGTTTCTCTCTCCGCCGGTGTCAGTGGTGGGCCCGAAAGCGGCGGCAGGAGTGGGCCGTTGAGGGCTGAGAGCAGGGGGCCGGGGTGCATCAGGGTCGATGCGTCTGCCTCCATGCTGGTTACCCTCGCCAACGCCGCCGCCGCGGGGTAGGAACCGGTCGCTGCCTTCAACAGGCGGCGGGAGTAACCGGTGATCAGGCGGTCGGCCGTCGTGGGGGCGGGGCCCTTTGTCGCGGGGTACCAGATGTCCTGGCCCACCGCCATCGCCCAGGCGCCCTCCACCGGGGTGGCGACTCCGTGCTGGACCTTGGTGGCGAGGGCAGGGGCGGTGAAGCCCTCTTCGTCCAGTTCGCGGGAGAGGATCCGGGCGCCGAGAGCCGCCACCGACATGCCTTGTCCGTAGGCCGGGTTGAAGGTGGCGAGGGCGTCGCCGAGGACGACCAGGCCCTCGGGCCAGTCCCGGATCTTTTCCAGGTAGCGGCGGGAGTTGTGCGTGCTGTGGCTGGTGTGTACGTCGGTGAGGGGTTCGGCGCCGGAGACCAGGCGGGCGAGGATGGGGTCCGGGAGGTCGCGCATGTACTGGGCGAAGCCGTCCGGGTCGGCGGGCGGTTCGGCGCCTCGGGTGCCGGCGAGGCTGACCATCCAGCGGTCGCCCTCGATGGGCAGGACCATCCCCGCGCGGCCCGGCCGGGACACGTACGGGTTCGCCTGGAGGATCGTGAGGGGGAAGTGCTCGGCGCCCTCGGGACGGCGGTAGACACGGGTCGCGTTGACCAGGCCGGAGTCGACCGTTCGTTCCTCGACGCCGGTCACGCCCAGCGCTTCCAGCCAGTGCGTGATCCGGGAGCCTCGGCCGCTCGCGTCGACCACGAAGTCGGCGTCGAGGTCCGCTTCTCCAGTCTCCGTCGAGATGCGGACGCCGGTGATCTGCCGGGCGTCGCCGAGGAGTTGGAGAGCCTGGGCCCTGCGGATCTCCGTCTTCGTGCCGGCCAGGACCGCCTCGCGCACCACCCAGTCCAGCAGGGCGCGGCTGCACGTGAGCATGCGCGGGCCGGGGTGCCGCCAGCGGCGCAGCCAGCCCTCCGGGGTCAGCGCGACCATGCCCGAGTTGAGGGATATCTCGTGGGCGCCCGCGTCCAGCAGTCGGCCGCGCACGCTCACGCCGGGGACGAGGTCCTCCATCGCGGCCAGGCCGCCGGACATCAGCAGATGCGCGTGGCGTCCCTGCGGGAGACCCTTGCGGTGCTCCGGCCCGGCGGGCAGCTCGTCCCGGTCCAGCACGATCACCTCGTCCGCGTGCGCGGACAACGCGGCCGCGGCCAGTACGCCGGCCAGTCCGGCACCGACGACGACAGCTCTGCGCGACATGGGGCTCCTCAAGTCGGCCGGGAAGCAAGGGTGTTGGGCCGGGCAGCGGTCAACAGGGGTTGGCTCAACGGGGGGTGGCCTTCACCGTACCGCGCGGTTCGGCCGCGGCGAGCCGGGACCGGGTCAGCGCCCGCGCCAACTCGACCAGACCGCAGGTGTCGGAGACCTCCGTGGCGTAGAGCCGGTAGGTGCTCGGGGTGTCGAAGGGTTCCTCGCGGGCGGCGGCGCGGCGGGCGGCGTCGGCCACCATCGCGGCCTCGGCGACCACCCGGGCCTCGTGCGCGGAGCGGCCCTCGTGCAGGGCGGTGTCCCGGGTGCGTTCGCGCAGCCGGTCGTCGAAGTACGGGGCGAGCGCCAACAGGCCGTCGTGGATGGACACTTCCCGCCAGTGCAGCCGCATCCGGGGGAGCTGCCAGAGCGCGCTGGGCGGCTTCGGGGCGATGGACGCGAAGCGGACCTCCGACCACAGCGGGCCCAGTCTGCGCAGGTCGTCGAGGTAGCGCCAGTGCGTGTGGGCCGTGGGCAGCAGCCGGGGCAGGGCGAAGCCGGCGGAGCAGGTCAGGGCGGCCAGCGAGGCCATCGGCGGGGCGACCCCGGTGGACAGGAAGTCGAGGTTGTGACCGGTCCAACGGGCCACCACCGCCGTGTACTTGGTGAGCTGGAAGCCGACCACGTCCAACAGGGTGCCGATCAGGATCAGTTGCAGCCCGGTCCGCAGCAGGCCGGTGACCTCCCGGGCCCAGGAGACGCACACGGCGCACATCGCGAGGGTGGCCGCGCTGTGCCCGAGCAGATAGAGCACGATCATCTCGCGCATGTAGGGCGTGTTGGCGTAGTACGTGTCGAGGTCGGTGAGCCGCTCGGTGGTCGGGTCTGCCAGCGCGAACAGTACGACGATGGTGACGATCAGCGCGGCGTAGGCGGCGATGCCGCGCAGCACCATGCGGCGGATGCAGGCGGGGGAGCCGCCCCGCCACTGGAACAGCAGGATCAGCAGGGAGCAGCTGTACGCGGAGATCATCCCGTAGGTGAGCGGGGCGCCGAAGTTCGGGATGCCGGTCAGGCCGTTGACCGCGCTCAGGGTCGGCGGCGCGGCGCAGACCAGGCCCAGGGCGCCGAGGACGATCGCCGCGCAGGTGGACACGGTCAGCGGGTCGCGCGGGACGCTCAGCGGCCGGCGCAGCAGGACGGTGCAGGACAGTCCGAAGACGGCGGCGGCGAGATACACCATGAGGCTCATGCCCGTGAACTCCCTTCCGTCGTCCCGGTGCGGACCCGGGCGGCGGTGACGAGCGGGGACCGGGTCAGCGCGTCCGCGATGTACGGGAGGAGGGCGGTGCCGGGGGCCCGGTCGGGGAGCCGGCCCGGTCCGTCGGCGGGCGTGAGGCGCGGATCCCTCGCGTGTTCCGCTTCCTCGGTGTCACGGCTCCGCTCCTCGACCACGGCCGCGGCGACGACCGCCGCCCACGCGGTTGCCTCGGCCCGCTCCGGGTCGCCCGTCGTGCGCGCCGTGGCCTCCGAGGTCCGCTCGTACAGGGCCCGGTCGAAGAACGCGTCGAGGTGGCCGAGCGCGTTGTGGATGCTGGTCTGCCGCCACACCAGCCGGGTCGCGGGCGAGGACCAGCGCGGCCGGGGCAGCCGTAGCGCACGGCGGGTGAGGAGTTCGTCCAGCTCGTGCTCCAGCGGTTCGAGCCGGGCGTAGGTCCGTCTCGCCTGCCACCACTGGGTCAGCCGGGGGCCGCCGAGCGGGATCAGCACCCCGACGACGATCAGCACCGCGCCCAGTCCGGCGGCGGCCGGCGAGACCGTCGTACCGAGCTTCGTCCAGTCCTGTCCGCACCAACTGGCGATCACCGCCGCGAACTTGGTCACGCTGTACCCGGCGCCGCACAGCGAACCGACGCCCAGCGTGATCAGCCCCGCGCGCAGCCAGCCGCGCACCTGCCGGGCCCAGCGCAGCGCCGACACCGTGGTGACACTGACGGCGGCGAGGTGCCCGGACAGGTACAGCACGATCATCTCGGAGATGAACGGCGTCCTCGCGTAGTAGGTGTCCAGGTCCGTGCGGCGCTCCACCGGGGTGTGCCCGAGCGCGAACATCACGGCGATGCCGATGAGGATGATCGTGTACGCCACGATCCAGCGGCGGGCGGTGCGGTGGACGTGCGGTCCGCCCCGCCAGTAGACGATCAGGACCTGGGAGGAGGCGCTGTACGCGGTGATCGACGCGTACGTCAGCGGGGCGGCCAGGTTCGTGACGCCGCTGAAGTGGTTGATCGCGCCGACGGTGGGCGGCGCCCCGAGGAAGAAGCAGGCCCCGGCCAGGCCGAGGAGCACACAGATGACCCGGAGATAGGGGTCGCGCCAGTGGCGTAGGAGATCCGGGGCCTTCACGAGCACGCCCAGCCACAACAGGCCGCAGCTCAGGTAGTTGATCAGGCCGCTCATTGTCTGTTCCCGCGATAGTTGAGGGCGGCTCCGATACGCCCGGCGAGCCCGTCCTGCGTCCCGTCGTCGGCTACGGCGGGGTCGTGCGCGGAGTCCACGGCCGCCGCGGCCTCCAGCCACGGCCGCAGCCGTCCGCTCATCAACATGCCGAACCTGTCCGCCTCTTGTTCGTCTGCGAGGCTGAAGTCGGTGCGGGCGGCGACGGGTCGGGGGCTGCCGTCGGCGGCCGGGCCGGGTGTGGGGGAGGGGTCGGCGGTGCGCTGGTGCATGTGCCACACCTCGTGGCAGAAGATGACGATCTGGTGCCAGGCGGCGGCCCGTTTGTCGATGACGATGACGTCGTAGGTGTCGCCCTCCAGCCACAGCCCGCTGGCGGTGTGCGGCGGGAACACCTCGCGGCGGACCACGACCTCACGCCCCCGCCAGCGCGTGACGGAGTCGACCAGCGCGTCGAACAGGGCCTCGGGATCGGCGGGGACCGGGACGCGCATGGGGTCGATGAGGGTACCGGCGAACCGGCGCATCTCCTTCTTCGTGCGCACCGCTGCAATATGCCAGGACATTCGCCGACTCAGCCACCCGCCGGGTTGGCGCGGGCGGTACCGGCCCGCTCCGCCGCACCGGCCCCCGTCCCTCCGCCCCGCACCATCGCGCGTATCGCGGCGATCGTGTCGTGGTGGCGCAGGGCCCGGGAGACGGGGCCGATCTCCTGGAGGAGGTCGGCGGTGTCGGGGTGGCCGGTCCTGGTGTCGTGCCGCGGGGGGAGGCCCGCGGAGTCGACGGCGTCCAGGATCGCCACCGCCGCCGCGAGGGCCTTCGCGCGGGACGGTGTGCAGCCGAGCCGGAGGGCGGCGAGTTGAGCGCGGGTGCGGAGGTCCTCGTCGAGGTGGCGGGCGAGGGGGAGGAGGACGTCGCGGATGTACGTCTCCCGTCGGGTCAGGCGCAGTTCGGGTGCGGCGCACAGCACGAAGGGGACGCCGTCGCCGTCGACGGTGCGCATCAGGACGTAGAGCGGCCGCAGGCGGTGGTGGGCGAGGCGGACGCGCAGCCGGTCGTGCAGGTACTGGCCGGTGTGCGGCAGGATGAAACCGACGGCGGTCAGGACGGCGGCGAGGCAGGCCGCGCACGGGGCGAGGTCCGTGCTGAGCGCGTCGAGGTCGTGGCCGGTCCAACGGGCCGTCACCGCCGTGAGTTTGGCGAGATCGTAGACGAGGTCCGCTGCGTAACCGGCGCCCAGGAACATCAGTCCCCAGCGCAGCCAGCCGTGCAGTCCGTCCGCGCGCACCCAGTTCCAGATGAGCCGCACGGTGATCAGCACGGCCGCGGTGTGCGCGAGCAGATAGAGCAGGATCTCCTCGCGCATGAATGGCGTGTTCGCGTAGTACGTGTCCAGGTCCCGCACCCGCTCCACGGGCACGTCGGCGAGGGCGAACAGCACCCACAGCGCCACGATCACGCCCGAGTGGACGGAGATGACCCAGCGTCTGGCGCGCCGGGTCGCGTTCGAACGGTCGGACAGTCCGTTGCGCCAGGCCACCAGGAGCAGTAACCCGGCCCCGCTGAACGCCATGAGCAGCGAATACACCCACGGCGCCGAGAAGTTGGGCACTCCGGTGACCCGGTTGGTCCAGCCGATGACCGAGGGCGTCACGAACACGAACAGCACGCAGGCGAGCAGCAACAGCCCCCCGACCGCCCGCAGCAGCGGGTCCCGCCACAGCCGGATGATCGCCGGCAGCTTCAGCGCGAGGGCGGCGGCGAGGACCGTGGTGGGGATCCACACGAACGACGTGTACATCTCGCCGAGGAAGGTCGTCACCACGTCGTACGCTCCCCCTTCCCGCCGTCCGCTGCACAGCCGGTCCGAGGTTACGCGCCCACAACTGCCGACGTCATGTCGTTCGATGGCCGTTGTGGGACCGGGAACGACCGCTGTGTCCGGAAATCGCCCCCGAGAATGAAACGTGCACAGTGGCCAACCCATTGACGCGAGCGCGGTGACTTTTTAGGGTCTTGTTCGAGGATGCGAGCGATATACGGTATTTCGAACAACACGGCCGCCTGAGGTTTTTGTTTTAGGGGCGCGGGGAACTGCGCGACCAGCCACAGCGCACCCGCACTCGCCAACGAAACACAAGCCACTCCCCCCGAAAGGCGCACATGAGCACCGCCCGCTTCACTCTCGACCCGGCCTTCACGATCGGCGAAGTCAACCCCCGCCTCTTCGGCTCGTTCGTGGAACACCTCGGCCGCTGCGTCTACACCGGCATTTTCGAACCCGACCACCCCACCGCGGACGCCGAAGGCCTCCGCACGGACGTCCTCGACCTCGTCCGCGAACTCGGCGTCACAGCCATCCGCTACCCCGGCGGCAACTTCGTCTCCGGCTACAAGTGGGAGGACTCGGTGGGCCCCGCCGAGGACCGCCCCCGCCGCCTCGACCTCGCCTGGCGCTCGACGGAGACGAACCGCTTCGGCCTCTCCGAGTACATCGCGTTCCTCAAGAAGGTCGGCCCCCAGGCGGAGCCGATGATGGCGATCAACCTCGGCACCCGGGGCGTAGCCGAGGCCCTCGAACTCCAGGAGTACGCCAACCACCCCGCCGGCACCGCCCTCGCGGAGCAGCGGATCGCGCACGGCGACAAGGACCCCTTCGGCATCAGGGTCTGGTGTCTCGGCAACGAGATGGACGGCCCCTGGCAGACCGGCCACAAGACCGCCGAGGAGTACGGCAGGATCGCCGCCGAGACGGCCCGCGCGATGCGCCAGATCGACGCCGACGTCGAACTCGTCGCCTGCGGCTCCTCCGCGCAGGCCATGCCGACCTTCGCCGAGTGGGAGGCGACGGTCCTCCAGGAGACCTACGACCTGGTCGACTACATCTCGCTGCACGCCTACTACCAGCCGCTCGACGGCGACCTCGACTCCTTCATCGCCTCCGCCGTCGACATGGAGTCCTTCATCGACAACGTGGTCGCGACCGCCGACCACGTGGGCGCCCGCCTCAAGTCGAAGAAGAGGATCAACCTCTCCTTCGACGAGTGGAACGTCTGGTACACGGCGGACTGGGAGGAGCACACGAAGAACGCGGACCCGGCCGACTGGCCGGAGGCCCCGCGCCTGCTGGAGGACAGCTACAGCGTCATGGACGCGGTCGTCTTCGGCTCGCTCATGATCGCCCTGCTCCGGCACGCGGACCGCGTCACCGTCGCCTGCCTTGCCCAGCTCGTCAACGTCATCGCCCCGATCATGACCGAACCGGGCGGCCCGGCCTGGCGGCAGACGACCTTCTTCCCCTTCGCCCAGGCTTCCCAGTACGGCCGCGGCCAGGTCCTGGACGTCCGCGTGGACTCCCCGAAGCACGAGACGAAGCAGTACGGCGAGACCGACCTGCTGCACGCCACCGCCGTGCGCGGCGAGGACGGCTCGGTCACGGTGTTCGCCGTCAACCGCAGCCGCACCGAGTCCCTCCCGCTCCAAGTCGCCCTGAACGGCCTGGACCTGACCTCGGTCGTCGAGCACAGCGCGCTCGCGGACGCCGACCCGGACGCCCGCAACACCCTGGCGGACCCGGAGCGGGTGGCCCCGCACCCGGTCGAGGGCACCG
Source organism: Streptomyces sp. NPDC101776 (assembly GCF_044766845.1). NCBI lineage: Bacteria > Bacillati > Actinomycetota > Actinomycetes > Kitasatosporales > Streptomycetaceae > Streptomyces > Streptomyces sp. NPDC101776. The sequence goes on from NZ_JBIWMV010000002.1 coordinate 564,477, forward strand.
CCCTCCAGGACGGCACCCTGACCGCCGTACTGGAGCCGCTGTCCTGGAACGTGATCCGGCTGGCCTGAGGTGGTCAGCGGCCGGGGGAGGCCACCGGCGAGACCGGTACTCCTCCGGCCGCGCTCCCCAGCAGCGTCAGGCGTACGTCCTTCGGGCCCGCCGGTGTGGTGCCGTCGGACAGGACGGCCAGCGCGAGGGTGTTGGTGCCCCGGGTGCGGAGGATGCCGTTCGGCAGGGCGAAGGTGTGCTGGGGGCCCACGTCGTTGATGTACTGGCCCATGTTCCAGCCGTTCAGGAAGATCTGGACGCGGTAGGCGCGCGTCGCGTCGTCGTCGAGGACCAGGCCGATCGAGGCGTCGATACCGCTGTCCACGGCGAGCTTGAAGGTGGTCCGGTACCAGGCCACGCCCTGCCGCTTGTCGGCGCGGGGGAGGGTGACGGCCTCCCAGCCGGAGTCGGGGAAGTCCGGCAGATGCCAGCCCTCGCGTTCGCCGTACAGGCCGCCGTTGTTCTGCGGTCCGCGCACCGGGTCCGGTGCCGCCGCGCCCTGGATGCGCCAACTCACCTTCGGGGAGGCGCCCTTGAAGGTCGCCGCGGTCAGGCCGCGCGCCACCTTGTGGGTGTCGAGGGCCTTGCCGTCCTGGTCGTGCTGCATCCGCCGGACCAGGACGGACAGGACGTGCGCGCCGGACGCGCGCTGCTTCTCCGGGACGGTGAAGGTCGCCTTCGCGGTCCAACTGCCCTGCCGCACACTGCTGGTGGTCGGTACCGGCATCCGGTGCGTGCCCAGCGGCACCCCGTCGAGCCAGGCCATCAGCAGCCCCTGGGTGCCGGTGCTGTAGGCGAGGGTCACCGATTCCGCGCTGTCGGTGGTGCTCGTGGTGAAGCGGCCCCGGTACCAGACGTCGCCGTAGTGGAAGCCGTAGTCGTCCGCGAAGAGCACCGGCTGCCCGGTGGGTACGGCCGTGGTGCTGAACGTCGAAGTCCTGTTCGCCGCCGTCCACTTGGAGTCGTCGAAGGCGACCGCGGCCTCCTGGTTCTCCACCTTCCGGCGCCAGCCGTCGAGCGCGGGGAGCGGTACCGCGGGCACCCCCGGCAGCAGCGCGTCCGGGTTCGAGCGCAGGCTGCCCGCGGTGGTGACGGTCGCGGGCACGGCCCGCCCGTTCCAGGTCATGTCGGTGAGGCCGCGCGGGCCCCACACCTCGAGGCCGGTCTCGCCGATGGTGTCGCCGGTGAGCTGGGCGGTCGTCCCGCTGATCGTGGCCTCGCGCAGCAGCGCCGGGCCGTAGACCAGCGCGGTGCCCGCTCCGGTCTCGTACGGCCACAGGCGTACGGACGTGGCCTCGTCGGCGAACATCAGCAGGAGGGGGTTGTCGACGCCCCCGGCCTGGACGAGGACCCGGGTCAGGCCGCCGATGCCGAGCGGGACGGTGACGTGCAGGAGACCGCGGTCCCACACCCAGGCGGCCTGGTCGTCGAGCCGGGTCACCACCGGTTCCTCCGGGCAGTCCAGCACCACGTGGGCCATCTCTCCGCGCGCCCCGGCGAACACGGCGAGGTCCTGGCGGCCGGTGGTCAGGGACATCATCGGGGAGACGGTCGAATACCTCAACTTGCGCCCGCCCAGGGCGAGTTGGGTGACGAGGAGGCGGGCGTCCTGGGCCGGGACGGTGACCTCGATGTCGTCGGTGGCGGTCGGCAGCGTCGACGTGACCTGCTCCGTACCGTCGTTGCGCAGGACATAGACATGGGCGCCCGTGTCGGCGTTGCTGAGGTGGTAGACCTTCAGGCCGTCCGCCTTGACGTCCGCCGCCCGGTCCAGCTTGGCGAAGTCGGGCACGGTCCGCAGCAGGTGGCCGAGCTGGTGCATCGGCACGAGCTTCGCCGTCGCGCTGCGGCCCTCGTCGAAGGCGGCGCCGTAGTCGTACGACGTGTAGACGACCGGCGCCGGGAGCCAGCCCCACGAGGTGCCGCCGAAGGTCATGTAGACGTTGTGCAGGGTGAGTCCGTTGGCGAGGTTGGTGAGATAGAAGCGCCGCTCGTACGCCGCGTCACGTGTCCGGCGCGACTCCGCGTACCCCTTGCCCTCGAACCACGACCCGCCCCACGGATCGAACCAGCCGCCGCCGAACTCCGGCACGAAACCAGGGGTCTTGGGGCTCGCGGTCGCTCCGCCCTTCGCCCCGCCGATCCCGAAGTACCCCCAGTCCGGCGGCAGTTGGGACGGCGAGGGATACCCGTCGAAGCCGTACAGCCAACCGCCCGTGTCGGCGCCGATGTCGAAGGACCCCGGGGTCCAATAGCCGTTGCGGCCCTTGTCGTTGTGGAACAGGGGGACGTCGATGCCGTCGGCGCGCACCTTCGTGTACAGGTGGGACATGTAGGCGGCGCCGGTCGGCTGGGTGGTCTGGGCGTCGTACTCGTTCTCGATCTGGTAGAGCAGGACCGTGCCCGTGCCCTGGGTGAACAGGTGCTTGGAGACGATGGAGTTGACCTGCGTCAGCCACTCGTCGACGTGCGAGAGGTACGTCGGATCGGCCGTCCTGGCCGTGCCCTTGGTGGCGGTCAGCCAGCCGGGGAAGCCGCCCGCGTCGACCTCGGCGTTGATGTACGGGCCCGGGCGCAGGATGACGTACAGCCCGGTCTCGGCGGCCGTGCGCAGGAACAGGTCGAGGTCGCGGACGCCCGTGAAGTCGTAGTGGCCCTGGGCGGGGGAGTGGTAGTTCCACGCGACGTAGATGCTCACCGCGTTGTAGCCGAAGGCGCGCATCTTCTGCAGGACGTCGCGCCACAGGGACGGGCTCGGCAGCCGGAAGGGGTGCATCTCGCCCGACCACAGGACCAGGCGTCTGCCGTCGACGATCAGGGAGTGGCGGTCGTAGCCGATCGTGTGCGGCTGCCCGTCCGCGGTCGGCGGGGCGGGCGGCGGGCCGGTCGGTACGACGTGCGCGGCGTAGGCGTCCGGGGAACCGGCGCTGCCACCGCCCAGCGCGAGTCCGAGCGCGGCCGTGCCCGCGAGAGTGCTGAAGGTACGCCTGCTCAGCTCCACTGGAAGCTCCTTTCGGGTGCGGTCCGTCGGCGGCACGTGCGAAGCCATTTTCCGTGGTCGTCCCGGGAGGCCGTCGTGCGGGGTCATTCTCTATGGCGGAACGGCCCACAATGGACGCATGAGGATCTCGGCACGGGCGGATTACGCGGTACGGGCGGTACTGGAGCTCGCCGTACGGGGTGCCGACGCCCCTGCGGCGGACGGCCCCGTGAAGGCCGAGACCATCGCCACCGCGCAGGACATCCCGCACAAATTTCTGGAGGGAATTCTCGGCGACCTCCGGCGCGCCGGGATCGTCGACAGCCGGCGCGGCGGGGGTGGCGGCTACCGGCTGGCCCGTGCCGCGACCGAGATCACCGTCGCGGACGTCATCCGCGCGGTGGACGGCCCGATCGTCTCGGTCCGCGGCGAACGCCCCACCGGCCTCGCCTACACCGGCTCCGCCGAACCCCTCCTCCCCCTGTGGATCGCCCTGCGCGCCAACGTCCGTAAGATCCTGGAGGGCGTCACGCTCGCGGACATCGCGGCGGACGAACTGCCGGATCCGGTACGGCGGTTGGCGGCGGAACCGGCGGCCTGGGAGAACCCGTGACGACTCGACGTACCGGCGCGGCGGCGGTGGCCGTCTGCGCGGTGCTCGCCGGCTGTTCCTCCCCGGCACCGGCCAGTACCGCGACCCCGGGGGATCCGCTCACCCGGACCTTCGCGGAGGGCAGGCGGCCGGCCGTCGCGGATCTGGCGGGGACGTCGTTGGACGGGCACGCGATCCGGCTGTCCGGGTATCGCGGCAAAGTGGTGGTGATCAACGCCTGGGCGTCCTGGTGCGGCCCGTGCCGGGCGGAGGCGCCCGAGTTGCGGCTGGTGCAGGAGACCTGGGGCGGGCGCGGGCTTCAGGTGCTGGGGCTCGACAACGACGGGAACCGCTCCGCCGGGCTCGCCTTCCAGAAGGACCACCATCTCGCCTATCCGTCGCTGCACGATCCCGCGGCGAAGCAGGCGCTGCGGCTGCCGCGCGGCCTGGTGAACACGCAGGCGCTGCCTTACACGATCGTCATCGACCGGGCGGGGAAGGTGGCGGCGACGAGGATGGGCGCGGTGACGCGCAACCAGCTCGCGAAGATCGTCGAGCCGCTGCTGCCGACGTAGTACTGACGTAGTACGCCGGTGTTGGTCGTCCCGTGCGGGACATGGGCTGCCGCCCGGGCGTACTCGGTCCGCGCCGATCGCCGGGAGAGGGCGGTGGGGGCGCGGACCGAGTCCGAGTCCGCCGGGGGGCGGCAGCCGGTCAGTACGTCCGATTCATCTGCCTCCAGATCAACTCGTGCCGACGCCCACGGTCAGGGTGGCCGTGTAGCCGTCGGAGACGCTCGTGCCGAGCGCGGTCAGGGTGAGCAGGCCGGACGCGGCGCCGTTGTCGTCGTAGATCGAGTCGTCGGCGAGGACCGTCTCGGCGGTGGTGTTGTCCGAGTACGGCGAACTGGCCTGTACCTCCTCGTTGAGGTCCGAGTCGAAGAACAACTGGCCGGTGTGGACGACCGTGCCGCCGGTGTACGTGCCGTCGGCGAGCGTCACGTCCGTGTGCACCCGCATATGGACGTGGACGGCGCGGGAGACGTAGTGCCCCGGCCAGATGGAGATGAGCGTGGCCTGACCGTTGGAGTCGGTCATCCGGCCGCCGCGCAGGAACGTGCCGTCGTCGTCCTCGGTGTGGCCGTTCTTGCCGACGTACCCGGAGTACTCGCCGAGCGCGTCGCAGTGCCAGAGCTCGACGAGGGCGTCGGCGAGCGGCGCGCAGTCGTTGTCCTGGTCGACGACGGTGAAGGTGTACTGGACCTCGACGCCCTCCTTGGTCTCCCGGATGTCCTCGCGGATCAGCGCGCCGTCGAGCGAGTACGGGCCTTCGGTGACCTCGGCGGTGAGGGTGCAGACGCCGCTCGTGGCCGAGGCGGACGCGTCGGTGGTGACCGTGGTCGTCGAGGTCCCGGTGCTGGTACTCGGTGTGTCGGCCGAGGCGAGGCCGGCCGCCGCGAGGCCGCCCGCCAGGGCCACGGTGCCGCCACCGACCAGGATCCGGCGACGCTGGACGCCCTTGGCCCGGCGATGCCGGGCGGGCTGTTGATCGAGCTGGGGGCCGTTCTCCGTGTTTCCCGTCATGGCAGGGAAGTTACGGTCGAACCTGAAGGATTCCTTGATGTGCGGCTGTGAAGCACCTGGGGACGGATCGGTCAACAGGCCTTTATTTCAACAGAGTTCACACACTGTGGAGAGAGTGTGAAAGACGCGTCTGTGAATGGCTTGAGTTCACCCTGACCGTTTCCTGTGCGGCTTCCTACGATGCGAGCGCGCCGTCGGTCTTCACAGGAACTTCATTGGTTCTTCAAAGACTTGGGGCGCAGCCACCCCCCAACCCCAAGGAGAAACCATGCCTGGTGGGCTCCTCCTGAGTGGTGCGGTCGCCGCACTGCTCGCCACCGCGCTGCCGTCCGCGCAGCACTCGTCCTCACCCGTGTTCGACGACCCGCCCCCGGACAAGATCGTCATCAACGTCGCCACGGTGAACGGCTCCGGCTGCCCGCAGGGCACCACCGCGGTCGCCGTCTCCGAGGACAACACCGCCTTCACGGTGACCTACAGCGCCTATCTCGCCCAGGTCGGCGGCAACTCCGACCCCACGGCGTTCCGCAAGAACTGCCAGCTCAACCTGGTCGTGCATGTCCCGTCGGGCTTCACGTACGCCATCGCGAGCGCCGACTACCGGGGCTTCGCCTCGCTCCAGCGCGGCGCGAGCGGCGCGCAGAAGGCCTCGTACTACTTCCAGGGTTCGTCGGCGACCGTCTCCAAGAACCACCCCTTCAGTGGCCCCTACGACGACAACTGGCAGGCCACCGACAGCACGGACTGGGCCCAACTGGTCTGGGCGCCCTGTGGAGTTCAGCGCAACTTCAACATCAACACGGAGCTTCGGGTCGCCGCCGGCTCCTCGTCGTCCAGCGCCGTCAGCTTCATGACGATGGACTCGACGGACGGCGACATCAGCACGATCTACCACATGGCGTGGCAGCACTGCCCGGGCTCGTGACCTGAGGTGGGATGAAGTGAGATGAGGAAGGGGTGGCCCGTGTCGCACCGCGGGCCACCCCTTTCGTTCGTGGGGAGTGTCGGCTCAGCTCTGCCGGACGCCGAGCGTGAGGGTGCCCGTGTAGCCGGACGAGGTCGAACTCCCCAGCGCCGTCAGGGTCATGAGGCCGGACGCGGCGCCGCCGTCGTCGTAGACCGAGTCCTGCGCGAGGGTGGTGCGGGTGACCGTGTTGGTCGAGTACGGGGAGAGCTTGGCGACGGCCGTGGTGATGGTCTCGTCGATGAAGAGCTGGCCTGTGTGGAGTTCGCTGCCGCCGGTGAACGAGCCGTCCGAGGTGAGGGTGACGCCGGTGTGGACCTTCACATGGATATGGATGCAGCGGCCTCGGTACCAACCGGGGTAGATCGTCGTGATGTTGGCGAGTCCGCTCGCGTTGGTGAGGACACCGCCGCGCAGGAAGGTGCCGTCGTCCGGTTCGCTGTGGCCGTTGTTGCCGACGTAGCCGGAGTACTCGCCGAGCGCGTCGCTGTGCCAGATCTCGACGAGCGCGTTCGGGATGACGGCGCAGGTGCTGTTGTTCACGACCGTGAGGGCGAGTTTGAGCGGGATGCCGGCCTTGCCCTCGGTGACGTCGGTGCGGACCAGGGCGCCGTCGAGGTAGTAGGGGCCTTCGGTCATCTCGGTGGTGAGGGTGCAGACCGCCGCCGCGGCGGCGGGGGTCGCGTCCGCGGTGCTGGTGCTCGTGGGGGAGTGGGCGGCGGCGCCCACGGCCAGTACGGCGGCCGTGGTGCCGGTGGCGATCAGGACGGTACGGCGTCCGACCGATGTGGGGGTGGCTCCGGTCGGGTCTTTCGTGGAGTCTGTCATGGACACGGCACCTTAGAAACGCAAGCTGTTGCCCGCCTGTGCGAACGGCAAAGTGACGGTCCGTCAAGTTAATTGCGAGCCAGGCGAGTTGGGGGGAGCGTATCCGGGGCGAGGGGGGCGGTCCGGGCCGTGTGCGGCGGCGCGTCGGTGCCGCAGTTATTCGGACAACTCCTGTCGCCTCCGGAACCGTCCGCCCTCACCCGCCCGTCTGCCCCGACGGTATGTCCTGGGGGCGGACGTATCACGGGGAGCGTGGGGACATGCTGCGTATCGACTTCGGTACGGACGACCTCAGTCGGCTGCGGGTGGCGACGGGCAGCGACTTCATGTGGGAGGTGGTCCTCAGCCTCCACCTGCTCCAGAACCGGCACGCGGCCCTGGTCTTCGACCCCTGGCGCAGACAGGTGCGCGAGGACCTCGGGCGAGCGGGGCTGATCCGGACGACCCGGGCGCTGATCGAGGTGAACCCGTGCGCCTCCTACTTCCCGGACTTCCTCACCCCCGGCCGCGGCACCTCCGACCCGGACACCGGACTGGACGCGGTCCTCTCCACTCCCCGCAGCCGCCTACGGTACGAACTCGCCCGGCTCTACCCGGACCGGCCGATGCCCTCGGCCGCCCGACGGCTCGCGGAGGGCGGGAGCGAGACACTGCGTCGGCTGGGGACGGCGGTGCGCGCCTATCACGAGGTGGCCGTGGCGCCGTACCGGACGGTCATCGACCGGGCCGTCGGCACGGATCTGGCCAGACGTGCCGACTCGGCGCTGGCGGCGGGGGCGGAAGGGCTGCTGGGCAGCTACCAGCCGGACCTGCTGGCCTGGCGGGACGGCCGGGTCGAGTGCGGCTACCCCTTCGACCGGGGCCTGGAGCTGAACGGCCGCCCGCTGACCCTGATCCCGTCCTTCTTCTGCGTCCGGCAGCCCGTCGCGCTCACCGCCCGCGAACTCTCGCCCGTCCTGGTGTATCCGCTCGCACTCGCGCCGGGCTGCCTCACGGTGGCCGAGCCCGGCTGCGCACCCGGCCTGCACCGGCTGCTGGGCCCCACCCGGGCCCGCGTGCTGGAGTTGCTCGGCCGCCCGATGTCGACCAGTGGCATCGCCGCCGCCCTCCATCTCTCACCGGCCAACGCCAGCCGCCATGCCACGGTGCTGCGGGAGGCGGGCCTGGTCGGCTCGTTCCGGGACGGGCATCGGATGCTGCATCGGCGCACGGGGTTGGGGGAGGCGTTGCTGAACGGGAACTGGGGGGTGTGAGGAGGGGGGTGCGGCATGGGCGCCCGCCGCGGGCCGGGGTACGGCCGTGCGGCGGGCGCGGTGTCCTGCGGTGACGTGAGGTGCGCGGTGCCGTGGGTCAGCAGTTCTTGATCTTCCAGATCGGGGACCAGTTCCAGCCCGCGGGGGCGACGCTGTACGCGGTCGAGTCGTGGACGTCCACGCCGCTCCCGTTGTAGAAGCGGGCCACCGTGCCGGTGGTCTGGTTGTTGTAGAAGCCGCCGGCGCCCTCCCAGTAGGACAGCGAGTAGGTGCGGCAGGTGTACAGGTCGAACACCTTGTACCTGCCGACGTTCGGGTCCCACACGCGGGCACACAGCCGCTCGTACGGGCAGTCGTAGGTGTCGGTGTCGACGTACCGAATGCGTTCGGCGGCCGGTGAGATGCCCGGGGAGTTCGCCAGCGCACTCGCCGGCGTGTACTGCGCGGTGGAACTGACCGCGGGGGAAGCCGAGTCGGGCGTCTGCGCCGCGTGCGCCGGTGCCGCGCCCAGCAACATGGTGAGCACCAGACCCGCCCCCGCGACGAGTCCCGCCAGCTTTCTGGTCATCGGTTGTGTCCGGAGTAAGTACATTGCCGTCCTCCGTGTCCTGGTTCCGCTCCGCGAGGCGAACGGCCGTTCGCCTCGCGCCCCATCGTGGGGCGGGCGGCACCGGGCGGACGGGACATTCGACGGATACGCAATCAAGGGGCCCCGAGGCCCGCCAGGTGTGAATGGAGGACGTCGTGTGCCTCGCGCGGGGTGAGGCGGCCGATGAGGACGGCCGCGTGCCCCAGGGCGGTGCCGGCCGACCGGGCCGGGCTCCAGACGAGGCGGGACTGGACGCGGCCCAGGCGATCGAGGACCGGCTCGGCGTCTTCACGCCGGTCGGCCCGCGCGGGGGAGGCCCGGCCTGGATGATCGATTCCAAGGGGTCGGTGCTCATGGTCGGTCAGGGAGCGCAGGACGGGCTGTCCGGTGTGATCGTTGTGCCGGACCGCGGCGGCTGTCGCGAGGATTCGCTGCATGACGCGGGCGATGACCGGGGGTGCGTCCTCGATGCTGTTCGAGGTCGAGCCGGCCTGTGGCTCACGCAGCCTGGCTCGGGAATTCACCCACCGGGTGCGACGCGATAGGTTCCCGGTGTCTGGCCCATGGTGCGGCTGAACGTGTCGATGAACGCACTGGTCGTGGCCCATCCGCACTGTCGTCCCGTTTCGCTGACACTTGCTCCTTCCGCCAGCAGCACCATGGCCTGAAACACCCGGACGTTGGTCCTCCACTGCGGATAGGTCATGCCGAACTCGCTCCTGAACAGCCGGGCCAGGGTGCGCTCGCTCACGCCGATGCTCCGCGCGAGCCAGGCGGCGGTCCGCGGCTGCCGCAGATCGTCGGTCACCAGCGCGCACGCCTGCCGCAGCAGGGAGTTGCCGGGGACGGGCAGCGTCAACGGCTCCACGGGGGCTCGCCGCAGCCGGTCCCGCAGGACGGCGCGCAGGTGGCGTGCCTCCTGCTGCGGGAGGGCGGGTTCACTGCACGCGATGATCAGTTCGCGTACCAGCGCGTCCACGGCCACGACGACCGGCGTCTCGGACCTCAGCAGGATGTCGTGGGCGGCGAAGCCGAGCGTGTGTACGGAACTGTGCCCGTGGACCCGGTGCTGATGCCAGATGCCCGCCGGAAGCCACACGGCACGCGCGCTGGACGCCACCCAGGAAGCCTCGCCCGTCTGCACCGCCAGCACACCGGCGCTGACGTAGAGAAGCTGGTGATAGCCATGCTGGTGACGGCCGATGACGTCACCCGCGAGGTGGGCATGGGTGCTGTCCCTGGGTTCCGCCGCCTTCTCCGCCTGACCGTTTTCCGACATACGACGGCAGAATAACGGAAGCGGCGCACCGTGCGGTCCTGACAGCGTGATGACCATGTCCACGACGTCCGACACCCCGCGTGATCTTCCTCCCGCCGCCCCGCCGCCGCTGAGAACCCGGCTGGCCTCCGGTCTGCGCGGTGTCGCCCTCGACACCCGCCCGCTGGCGCACCCCGTCTTCCGCCGCCTGCTGATCGGGCAGGGCGCGGCGTACATCGGGACCATGGTCACCGGCGTCACCATCCCGGTACAGGTGTACGCGCTGACGCGGTCGTCGCTGTCCGTGGGGCTGACGGGACTGGCCGGCCTCGTCCCGCTCGTGGTCTTCGGCCTGTACGGCGGCGCCATCGCCGACCGGTTCGACCGCCGTACGCTCTACCTGGCGTCGGCCTGCCTCACCTGGGTGATCACACTCGCCCTGCTGTTCCAGGCGCTCGCCGACCTGCGCTCGGTGCCCCTCATCCTCGCTCTCGTCGCCGTCCAGGCCGGCGCCTTCGCCGTGTCGTCCGCCGCCCGGGGCGCGATCATTCCCCGCATCGTTCCCACCCCGTTGGTACCCGCCGCGAACACGCTGTACTTCACCGCCGGCAATGTCGGGCAGGTCGCCGGCCCGCTTGTGGCGGGCCTCCTGATCTCGCTGCCGAACGGCTACTGCTGGGCCTACGGCGCCGACGCCGTGCTGTTCTCCGTCCTGCTGTACTCGGCCGTCGGCCTGCCCCCGATCCTGCCGACCGGTTCGGGGGCCCGGACCGGCGGGCTGCGCTCGGTCTTCGACGGGCTGCGGTTCATCGCCGCCGCCCCCGTGCTCTGGATGTCCTTCGCGGTCGACATCGCGGCGATGACGTTGGCCATGCCGACGGCCCTGTTCCCGGAAGCGGCACAGCTGCGCTTCGGCGGAGGAGTGGGACTGCTGTACTCGGCCATCGCCATCGGGTCGGTCGCGGCGGGGCTGTTCAGCGGATGGATCGGACGAGTGCGCCGCCAAGGCCGGGCGCTGGCCATCGCCGTCACCGCCTGGGCGGCGGCCATCGCCCTCGCGGGCACCGTCCACCACCTCCTCGCGGCCGCGGCCCTGCTGGCCGCTGCCGGAGCGGCGGACCTCGTCAGCGCGGTCTACCGCGAGACGATTCTGCAGACCTACGCACCGGACGCCATGCGCGGCCGACTGCAAGGCGTCTTCACCGTCGTCGTCGCCGGCGGTCCGCGCCTCGGAGACCTACGCGCCGGCGCCATGGCCTCCGCCACCGGTCTCGGCGTCGCGTGGACAGGCAGTTCGCTGCTCTGCGTGATCGTCGTCATCGCCGGCGCACTGCTCGTCCGACCGTTCTGGCGCTACACCGTCACCTCGGCACAGCCGCCATCCCCACCGACGCGTCCCGAAGCCGCACACCAACCATAGAACTGGCGCCTCGGAGGGGAAGCCGAGCACAGCCTGCATCATCGCCGGCGTGACCAGCTCAGTGCCGGGAATCGATCGTCCAGGGAGCGAGTCGGCGTTCCGCCGAGACGGAGTAGGCGTGGCGGCGGAAGGACAGCATCCTGTCGTCGGACGCCGCTACGCCGGGGGCCAGGCGGGTGGGGTCGAAGACCTGGTGCTGCCAGTGGTCCTCGCGCGGGGAGCGGGCCGTGACGTGCAGATGGCCGGCCGGGATGAGGGGGCGGTGTTCCGGCCACGCCTGCGAGGGGTCGTGGGTCGGGTCGCCCGGCTCCGTGAACTGGCACACCACGGTGAAGGTGACCGGCCCGGTGCCGAGCCGCGCGTCCAACTCACCGATGAGGAAGTCCGGGGCCGGCGTCTCCGCGTACGCGGGATCGATCTCGACCTCGCCGAGCTGGGGCACGAGGCGGTAGCGGAAGGGACGGCGTACGCCCGACTCGTCGACCAGCACGAAGGCGTGCAGCCCGTCGTAGCGCGTGGTCGCGAAACTCACCGGCGCCCGCTGTCCCGCGAAGGACTTCAACGCGCCCCGGCTTTCCGGGTGTTGGGCCAGGACGGTGGCGAACTTCCCGGCCGCCGCGAGCTTACGCTTCGCCCGGTCCGCGAACCCGCCCTCCGTGCCGGCCTTCCTGAGCGCCTCGATGGGCTCGACGAACCCCTCGGGATTGTGGCTCGGGAAGACCCGGAAGTTCGCGGCGACCAGATCCATGACGGCCTTGGCGTCCTCGCTACTGCCGTCCCCCTCAAGGAACTTGACCGCCATCCCCCGTACGCCCCGCGCCCGGTCGTCGGCGGCGAAGTTGCCCGAGCCGTTCGAGAACCGGATCACCGCGTCGGCCTCGGCGGTCAGACAGGTGGCCGTCGTCCATGTGCTGATCTGGCCGGTGGGTACGAACCGCGCGTCGTAGACGGCCCCGCGTGCGTGCAGACGGCGATCGTGCGGGCGTGGATGCGCGGCGGCTTCGATCCGGTCGACGGCCTGAGCCGCGGTCATTCCGTCTTCGGTAACCGAGGATTCCTGCGGTGACGGTGGCATGGCGGCATCATCGCATCCGTGAACCAGGCCGGTTCGGACGCGCTCACCGTGCTCACAGGCTGCTGATGAGGTGGTTGGCGCTGGTCAGGCCGCTGGACGGGGCTTCAGGTTCCGCTCAGGTTGGTGCGGGAGGTTGGCCGGTATGCACGGACACCGCCCCCGCACCCCCGAAGCCGACCGCAGCCGCCGCTGGTTCATGAACAAGGCGCTGCTCGCCGGCGGAGTCGCCGCCGTGGCGACCATGACCGGCTGCTCGTCGGACGCCTCCGACACGGCCACCGCGTCCTCGTCCTCCGGCGCCCCGAACGGCGCCCCTTCAGGCGGCCCCGGCGGCAGCGGTATGCCCACCGGCGTGATGCCGTCCGGCTGGCCCGGGGGAGGGGGCAGCGGCATGGGTCCCGGGCAGAGCGAGGTCAAGTACGCCGACTTCAAGGGGCTGACCACCGACGGCAAGGTCACCGACGAGCTGTACTCGATCCACTCCACGGACGTCTCGACGGACGGGATCGTCAAGGCCGCGCAGGCCTTCCTCGACGGGCTCAGCGCCAAGGAACGCAAGTCCTGCACCTTCGACGTCGACAACGACGAGTGGCTGGCCTGGAGCAACTTCGACGGGTACCAGCGCAAGGGTGTGCGGATGGGCGATGTCACCGCCAAGAAGCGGGAGTTGGGCTACGCGCTGCTCGGCGCCGCGCTCTCCGCCGACGGGCTCACCCAGACCCGCAACATCATGAAGCTGAACGCCTTCCTCGGCGACTACAGCGGCGGGAACCGGGACACGCTCACCGAGGGCGCGTACTTCTTCACCTTCATGGGGACGCCGTCGACCACCGAGCCGTGGGGCTTCCAGTACGAGGGCCACCACGTGGCCATCAACTTCTTCGTGCTCGGCGACCAGGTCGTGATGACCCCGACCTTCATGGGCTCCGAACCGACCTCCGCCACCTACAAGGGCGAGAAGATCACCCTCTTCAAGCCCGAGACCACGGCCGGTCTCACCCTGCTGCGCTCGCTCACCGCCGCCCAGCGCGCCAAGGTGATCTCCAGCGACAAGAAGGCCGGCGACAACATGAAGGCGGGCGCCGGCCAGGACAACGCCAAGCTCGCCTATCAGGGGCTCGTGGCAAAGGAGTTCAGCAGCGCGCAGCGGCAGCACCTCCTCGACCTCGTGCGCGTCTACGTCGGCAACATGAACGACGGCCACGCCGAGGTGAGGATGGCCGAGGTCGAGGACCACCTCGACGCCACCTACTTCTACTGGATCGGCGAGACCAAGGACTCCTCCGCCTTCTACTACCGCGCGCACAGCCCGGTCGTGCTCATCGAGTACGACGCCCAGTCGCCGCTCGCGTATGGAACCAAGGGGGGAATGGGCGGGCCTAACGGCACCCCCACCCAGCAGCACATTCACACCATCATCCGCACCCCCAACGGCGGCGACTACGGCGTGGACCTGCTGAAGCTGCACCTGGACAACGACCACTGACATATGCCTGATTGGGCCTTAAGCGCTATTTAGTCGTTATGGATTCCTCATCACCGCGGTCTTGCTGATATGAAACCCCTTGGCCGAAAAAGCAAGATCAGGGGTGTTTGTGGGGAAACGATTCGACTCCGGGGCGCGGACCGAGACGCGGACCGGGGTGGTGATCGTCGGGGCAGGCCCGGCGGGGCTCGTCCTGGGGAACCTGCTGCTGGACCGCGGCATCGACTGCGTCATCCTGGAACGGCGCGGACGCGAGGCGGTGGAGGGGCGGGCCAGAGCCGGATTCCTGGCCGCCCACTCCGTGCGCGTCCTCACCCGACACGGGCTCGCGGACGGGCTGTCGGCCCGGGGATGGACCCACCAGACCTGTCTCTTCCGTAGCGAGCGGGGTGAATTCACCCTCGACTACGGCGCGTTGGGGCGCGGCGAGGTCCATACCGTCTACCCCCAGCAGGAGTTGGTGCGGGACCTGCTCGCCGAGTACCTCCGGCGCGGCGGCGACGTCCGCTTCGACACCGAGGTCGAGGAGATCACCGAGGACGGCCGGGTCCGGGTCGCCGACGGTGCGGAGGTGGCCGGGCGTTATGTCGCCGGGTGCGACGGACACCGGGGAGTCGCCCGCGCGACCATGGCCGCACACGGCACCCGCACCGCCCGCTGGGACCACGGCGTGAGCTGGCTCGCGGTACTGGTCGAGGCCCCGCCCAGCCTCGAAGCCGTCGGATACGCCCTGCACGAACGGGGATTCGCCGGCCACATGGCCCGTACGGCGACCGTCACCCGCTACTACCTCCAGTGCCCGCCCGGCACCGATCCCGCCGACTGGAGCACGGACCGGATCTGGACCGAGCTGGCGAGCCGGTTCCGCACGGACGAGTTCGGCGTGCTCAAGGACGGACCCGTGCTGGAGAAGACGGCCGTCGAGCTGCGCTCCGACGTGCTGGACAGCCCCGGCGCCGGACGCCTCTGGCTGGCGGGCGACGCGGCCGGACTCATCAGCCCCTCCGCCGCGAAGGGCGCCAATCTCGCCGTACTCCAGGCCGAACGCCTCGCCCGCGCACTGGCGTCGGCGCTGGCTCGCGACGACGAGAGCGACCTCGCCCGGTACGCCGCCGACTGTCTGCCCCGCGTCTGGCGGGCCCACGAGTTCTCGCACTGGATGAGCGGCCTGCTGCACGGCCCGACCGCCGAGGACACCGAGCACATCGTCGACGCCCGCGCCCGCTACGGGCGCGCGCTCCAGTACGCCCGCCTCGACAGCCTGCGCACCTCCCGCGCGCACCAGGACTTCTTCGCCGAGAACTACACCGGCATCTGAGCCCGTCCCGTCTCCCGCCTGCCGTCCCCACCCACGATCACCGGGAACCCCCTCATGAACTTCCCCGTCGTACAGGCGCGCCTCGCCGAAGCCGACGTAGCCCGCATTCAGCGCGCGGCGGTCTACGTCGAAGCACACGACACGGACGACGTCCTCGCCGAACTGCTCCCGGGCCTGACCTCCGCCGAACGGTCGGACGTGGCACGGCACTTGGTCTTCGACCACACCGCCGTCCTCGTCTTCCCCGACTCTCTCGACGGCCTCTGCGAGGAACTCCGCCGCCTCGGCCTCGAACCGGGCGACATCACCCCGAGCGTGGTCGTCCGCGACCGCCTCACCCGCCGCTACGGCCCGGCGCTCGCCGACATCCCGGTGGGCATCGTGCACGTGGCGGTCGGCACCCGCAGCGTGGAGATCTTCGCGCTGCCCGTGGCCCCCGACTCGGCGCTGGAGGCCGTGGCCGCCGACGAACGCGAGGCGGAAC
This sequence comes from Streptomyces sp. NPDC101776, assembly GCF_044766845.1. Classification (NCBI taxonomy): domain Bacteria; kingdom Bacillati; phylum Actinomycetota; class Actinomycetes; order Kitasatosporales; family Streptomycetaceae; genus Streptomyces; species Streptomyces sp. NPDC101776. The sequence goes on from NZ_JBIWMV010000002.1 coordinate 580,355, forward strand.
ACGAGTCGCACCACGCCTTCGCGGTCACCGCCCCCGGCCCGGTCGTCCCCGCCGGGCTACGGCTCCTCCTCCAGGAACGCGGCGGCGCGGTCCCCGACGGCGGCGGCTACAACGGCCACGAGAACGTCACCGTCCTCTATCACCGCACCACCACCCACCGCCGCTTCGAACTCCGCCTCCCCGGCCGCCACGACCCGCTGCCCGACCCCACGGCCGCGCTGCTCGGCGTGATGACCGGCGCCTGGGCCACCCAAGCGGTCGCCACGATGGCCGAGTTGAACATCGCCGACCACCTGGCAGACCACCCGGGCCTCGACGCCGACACCCTGGCCAACCTCACCGCCACCCACCCCGACGCGCTACGCCGCCTGCTCCGCTACCTCACGTCGCTGGGCCTGCTGACCTCCGCCGACGGCACCTACCACCTCACCGCCACCGGCCAACCCCTGCGCACCGGAACGGAGTTCTCCCTCCACCCCCTGGCACAGCTCTACGGCGGCCCGTTCTACGACTCCTTCACCGGCCTGACCCACGCCGTACGCACCGGCGAGGAGGCCTTCGCCCACCGCCACGGCCAGCACCACTTCGCGTATTTCGCCCAACACCCGGAACTGGGAAGCCTGTTCCACCGGGCGATGGCGGCGAGCGCCGAGATGTTCACACCGGTACCGACCCTGATCGACTTCTCGGCCGTACGGCGCGTGGTCGACGTGGGCGGCGGAAACGGCGCGCTCCTCGCCCGACTCCTGCGGACCCACGCCCACTTGGAGGGCGTCCTCTTCGAACGCCCCGGCGCCCTGGAAGCGGCCCGCACCCAACTCCCCGACCGCTGTTCCTTCGTCGCCGGCGACTTCACCCAGTCCGTACCGGAGGGCGGAGACGTCTATCTCCTCTCCCGAGTCCTCCACGACTGGGACGACGACCGCTGCCTGACGATCCTCCGCAGGTGCGCCGAGGCCATGCGCCCCGGCACCCAACTCCTCGTAGTGGAACGCCTGTTGCCCACCCCGACAGCGGTGGCATGGGACGTCCACATGCTGTGCAACGTGGGAGGAAGGGAGCGGAGCGAGCAGCACTACGGCCGCTTGCTGGCGGAGGCGGGCTTCGAGGTGCAGGACTGCCACCCGCTACCGCTGGGAGCCTCGCTCCTCAACGCCGTCAGGGCCAACTCCCTTTAGGGGCGCGGGGAACTGCGCGACAAGCCCCCACGCACCCGCACCCGGCAACGAAACCTATCCGGCCTGCCCCATCCCCGCAGCATTGGGCCAACTCTGAGCATTGGGCCACCCAGTCGCCGGCGCGGGCGCAAGATTCTGCATTCCGTTGGGACTGGTGGCGCCCCGTACCTGCGCGGCCGTAAGCCCATTACGCGCAGGCACACCGGTCGGCGTCGGCCCCTGCGGAGGCATGGGCGCGGGCGCCGGCACGCCGTAGGGCTGCTGCTGTTGAACCATCTGCGGAGGCGCCTGCTGAGGCATCTGCGCCATCTGCTGCGGCATCTGCGCAACCGCCTGCATCGGCATCCCCACCCCGTTGGACTGGTCGACCATCGCAGTCATCGGCATCGGCTGGAACTGCGGCTGAGGCTGTTGGGGCTGCGGCTGGGGAACCTGCATGGGCACCGGCTGAGGCTGCATCGGCATCTGAGCCGCCGCGGGCATCGGCACCTGCATCGGCATGCCCACCCCGGAGGTCCCGGTGCCGAGGAGCGCCTGCGCGGCGAGGTTCTGCATCCCCGCCCCGTTCGTCGCCCCGACGAGGCGGTCCACGGCCGCCGTACCCGAGCTGTAGTTGGTCCCTGTACCCAGCTCGGGTACGGCGGCTCCCCTCCTGGTCCCGTAGAGCACCTGTTCCAGACCGGACACCAGGCGACGCACGTCCGTCTGGGGGCGCACCACGAGCCGCAGGAAGCGGCTGGACGAACCGATCTTGTTGCCGCACTCACGGACCAGGATGCGGTGCTCGGTGAGCATCCGGTCCCGGACCACGGTGCCCTCGGCGCCCACGGGGAGGCGTACGAAGAGGAAGTTGCCCTGCGACGGATAGACCGTCAGACCGGGCAGCGCGGAGAGGTGGCTCGCCATGTCGAGCCGGTCGCGGCGCACCTGCTGGAGGCTCTGCGCGTACTCCGCGCCGTGCTCCTTGAGGATGAACACCACATGCTCGGCAAAGGCGTTGAGGTTCCACTTGGGGAGCATGGAGCGTATGCGGCCGGCGAGGGCGGGGTTGGCGACGAGGTAGCCGAACCGTATGCCGTGCAGGCCGAAGTTCTTGCCGAGGCTGCGCAGGACGACCACGTTGGGGCGGAGCATCGCCTCTTGTACGACGCTGGGTTCGACCTCCGCGTCGGCGAACTCCAGGAACGACTCGTCGATGATGACGAGGTCCAGGTCGGCCATCGCGTCCATGAACTGGACGAGCGCCTGCTTGTGCAGGAAGCCGCCGTCGGGGTTGTTCGGGTTGCAGATGACCGCGACCTTGGTGTTGCGCTTGCGGATGAACTCGGCGTACTGCGTGAGGTCCAGGACGAAGCCGTTGGACTCCTGGAGCGGGAACATGTCGACCCGCTTGCCGGTCTCCATGGGCTGGTCGGTCCAGCGGCCGAAGGTGGGGACGGGGATGGCGAGGGACTCGCGGACCATCAAGTGGTCGATCCAGGTGATCAGTTCGGTGGAACCGTTGCCCATCGCGACGCAGCTCGGCGGGAGTTGGAGCAGATTGCAGAGCTCGGCCGTGATGGTGTCGGCGCTGCTCGGGTAGTACGTGATGATCTCGCGCAACCGCGCCGCCATCTCGTCGAACATGGCGGGGGTGGGGAAGTACGGGTTGCACGGGATACAGAAGTCCACCGGGCCGGTGCCGTCGCTCTCACGCGCCAGCGCTGCCATCGACGGGCTGTGCGCCGCCGTACTGCGGAACAGCGAGGTGACGTTGGAGTCGGCCAATGGAACCTCCGTATGAAGGCGGGCCCGGCGGGGACGACCGGGCCCGTCGTCTTGGGTGGCCCGCGCGGGGGAGCACGGGCCACCCATCAATACGGAGGCGGGTGTGGCGCTGTTCAACGGATGAGAAAATGGTGTGAGTTCGGGAACCCCGGGTCCGAACCAGGCGTCAGCTGTGAGGCTTCACGCGCTGAACGTGTGGATCGTCGACGTCTTGTACGTCTGACCAGGTCGCAACACTGTCGTCGGGAAGTTCGCGTGGTTCGGCGAGTCCGGGAAGTGCTGGGTCTCCAGGCACAGGGCGTCGCCCTGGCGGTAGGTGTGGCCGCCGGTGCCGGTCAGGGTGCCGTCGAGGAAGTTGCCGGTGTAGAACTGCAGCCCCGGCTGGTCGGTGGCGATCTTCAGGGTGCGGCCGGAGTGCGGGTCGTGCAGGGTCGCGGCGTGCTCGGGCTTCGCGGTGATGCCCTTGTCGAGGGCCCAGTTGTGGTCGAAGCCCTTGGCCTGCACCTGCTGGACGTGGCCGGCCCGGATGTCGCGCCCGATCGGCTTGGTCTTGCGGAAGTCGAAGGGGGTGCCGGAGACCTTGGCGAGTTCGCCCGTGGGGATCAGCCCCGAGTCGGTGGGCGTGTAGCGGGCGGCGGGGATCGTGAGTTGGTGGTTCTCGATGGTGCCGCTGCCCTCGCCGGCGAGGTTCCAGTAGACGTGGCTGGTCAGGTTGAGGACCGTGGCCTTGTCGGTGGTGGCCTCGTAGTCGATGCGCCAGTCGCCGTGCTTGTTGAGCGTGTACGTCACCTTCACCTTGAGGGTGCCGGGGTAGCCCATCTCGCCGTCGATGCTCGTGTAGTGCAGGTGCAGGCCGACGTCGGAGCCGGAGGTGAAGCCCTCCACGTCCCAGATGTGCTTGTCGAAGCCCTGGGTGCCGCCGTGCAGGCTGTTGACCCCGTCGTTGACGGACAGCTGGTAGCTCTTGCCGTCCAGGGTGAACTGGCCCTTGGCGATGCGGTTGCCGTAGCGGCCGATCAGCGCGCCGAAGTACGGGGTCTTCGCCACGTAATCGGCGATGTTGTCGAAGCCGAGGGACACGTTGGCGTACTTGCCGTGCCGGTCCGGGAGTTCCAGGGACTGGACGACTCCGCCCCACGACAGCACCTTGAGCCGGGTGCCGCCGTTCTCCAGGGACCAGCGGTAGACCTTGCTGCCGTCGGCGAGGGTGCCGAAGAGTTCCTTCACGGGCTTTCTGCCTCCCGAGGCCGCCTGCGCCGTACCCGTACCGAGTGCGCTCGCGGCGATACCGGCTGCCGCGGCTCCTGCAATGACCGTGCGTCTGTTCAGTTCCATAGAGCGGCTCCCTTGTGCGTTGAAGGGGGCTCCACTGGGCCCCGCGCCCAAGGGGCGCGGGGCTGTGTCGATATGCGGCTACCGCCGCGTGTGCGCGACCAGCCACAACGGACCCGCAGCCAATCCCGATCGACCAGTGGAGCTTCCGTTACGAACCGGACTTGCGTTTGTTCCACACGTCGAAGCCGACCGCGGTCAGCAGGGCGAGGCCCTTGATGACCTGTTGCCAGTCGGTGCCGACACTGAGGAGGTTCATGCCGTTGTTCAGCACGCCGAGGACGAGACCGCCGATGATGGCGCCGAGGACGGTGCCGACACCGCCGCTCATGGACGCGCCACCGATGAACGAGGAGGCGATGGCCTCCAGTTCGAAGCCGTCGCCCGCCTTCGGCGAGGCCGCGTTGAGGCGGGAGGTGACCACCAGACCCGCCAGGGCCGCGAGCACGCCCATGTTCAGGAACACCTGGAAGGTGACGCGCTTGTCCTTGACGCCGGACAGCTTCGCGGCCGGCAGATTGCCGCCGATCGCGTAGATGTGGCGGCCGAAGACGGTGTTGCGCATCACGTAGCCGTAACCGGCCACCAGGACACCGAGGATGATCAGGATGATCGGCGCGCCGTCGTAGCTGGCGAGCAGCATGGTGAGCCAGAGGATCGCCGCGACGATCGCGACCAGCTTGAGCAGGAACAGCTTCGTGGGCGCCACGTCGAGCGAGAACTCCTGCTGCCGGCGCCGGTCGCGCACCTCCTGCCACACCACCGCGGCGATCATCACGAGGCCCAACAGCAGCGTGATGTTGTGGTAGTTGGTGTTCGGGCCGACCGCGGGCAGGAAGCCGTTGCCGATCTTCTGCAGGCCGCCCGGGAAGGGGCCCAGTGTCTGGCCCTGGAGGAGGATCTCCGTGAGGCCGCGGAAGAGCAGCATGCCGGCGAGGGTGACGATGAACGACGGTATGCCCGCGTAGGCGATCAACAGGCCCTGTACCGAGCCCGCCACGGCGCCCATCAGCAGGCACAGCACCAACGCGACCGGCCACGCCACATGGTGATTGACCATCAGGACCGCCGCGAAGGCGCCCACGAACGCCGTCAGCGAACCGACCGACAGGTCGATGTGCCCGGCGATGATGACCAGCATCATGCCGATCGCGAGGATCAGGATGTAGCTGTTCTGCAGCACCAGGTTGGAGACGTTGCGCGGCAGCAGCAGGTCCCCGCCGGTCCAGACCTCGAAGAGGATCACGATCAGACCGAGGGCGATCAGCATGCCGTACTGCCGCATGTTGCGCCGCAGGCCGTCCAGCATCAGCTGCAACAGGCCGCCGCCCGCGCCCGATCCGTCCTTGCCCGGCGGTGCCGCGGCCGGGATCTTGTCGGTGACGTCCGTGCTCATCGCGTTACCTCTTTGTCCTTCGTCATCTGGCGCATCAGCACTTCCTGCGTGGCCTCGGCCCGGGGCACCTCACCGGTCAGCCGGCCCGCCGCCATCGTGTAGATGCGGTCGCACATGCCGAGCAGCTCCGGCAGTTCGGAGGAGATGAAGACCACCGCCTTGCCCTCGGCGGCGAGTTGGTCGATCACCGTGTAGATCTCGTACTTGGCGCCCACGTCGATGCCGCGCGTGGGCTCGTCCAGGATCAGCACCTCGGGACCCGCGAAGATCCACTTGCTGAGGACGACCTTCTGCTGGTTGCCGCCGGACAGCTTGCCGACCGGCTCGAAGACGGTCGGCGCCTTGATGTTCATGGACTTGCGGAACCGCTCGGCGACCTGCCGCTCCTCCTGCTCGTCGACCACACCGCGCTTGGCGACCTTGTTCAGGGCGGCCAGCGAGATGTTCCGGTTGATCGTGTCGATGAGGTTGAGGCCGTAGTGCTTACGGTCCTCCGTGACATAGGCGATGCCGTGGCCGACGGCCTCCGCGACCGACTTCGTGCGGATCTCCTGGCCGTCCTTGAGGACCGTGCCGCCGGCGTAGCGGCCGTAGGAGCGTCCGAAGACGCTCATCGCGAGTTCGGTGCGGCCGGCGCCCATGAGTCCGGCGATGCCGACGATCTCGCCCCTGCGCACATTTATTGACACATCGTCAACTACCTTGCGCTGCTGGTCGATCGGGTGGAACACGGTCCAGTCGCGGATCTCCAGCGCGGGCGCCGCCTCGGACTCGCCCTCGTACGGGGTGCGTTCGGGGAAGCGGTGGTCGAGGTCGCGGCCGACCATGCCGGAGATGATCCGCTCCTCGGTCGTCTCCGGCGCCTTCACGTCGAGGGTCTCGATGGAGCGGCCGTCGCGCAGGATCGTCACCGAGTCGGCGACCCTGCGGATCTCGTTGAGCTTGTGGGAGATGATGATCGAGGTGATGCCCTGCTTCTTCAACTCCAGGATCAGATCCAGGAGTTTGCCGCTGTCCTCGTCGTTCAGCGCCGCCGTCGGCTCGTCCAGGATGAGCAGCTTCACCTTCTTCGACAGTGCCTTCGCGATCTCCACGAGCTGCTGCTTGCCCACGCCGATGTCGGCGACCCGGGTCTCCGGGTGGTCGCTCAGGCCCACCCGGCGCAGCAGTTCGGTGCCGTGCCGCAGGGTCTCGTTCCAGTTGATGAGTCCGCGCGTGGCGTGCTCGTTGCCGAGGAAGATGTTCTCGGCGATGGAGAGGAACGGCACCAGCGCCAGTTCCTGGTGGATGATGACGATGCCGCGCTGCTCGCTGGCCCGGATGTCGCGGAAGCGGCACTCCTCCCCTTCGAAGAGGATGTCGCCCGAGTAACTGCCGTGCGGATGGACGCCGGAGAGCACCTTCATCAAGGTGGACTTTCCGGCGCCGTTCTCACCGCAGATGGCGTGGACCTCGCCCTGACGGACCGTCAGTGTGACGTCCGAGAGCGCTTTGACACCGGGAAAGGTCTTGACGATCGAGCGCATTTCCAGGACGGGTCCCGCCATGGTCGTGCCTACCAATCAGTGTGGAGTCGGGTAACTGGGCGCGTGCTTACTTGAGTTGGGCGTCCGTGTAGTACCCGCCCTTGACCAGCACGTCCTCGTAGTTCGTCTTGTCGACGCTCACCGGCTGGAGCAGGTAGGCGGGGACGACCTTGGTGCCGTTGTCGTAGGTCTTGGTGTCGTTGGTCTGCGGCGTCTTCTTGTTGAGGACGTCGTCGATCATGGTGTCCGCGACCTTGGCGAGCTCGCGGGTGTCCTTGTAGACGGTCTGCGTCTGCTCGCCGGCGATGATCGACTTCACCGAGGCCAGCTCGGCGTCCTGGCCGGTGATGACCGGCAGCGGCTTGCTGGCGGAGCCGTAGCCGTCCGACTTCAGGGCGGACAGGATGCCGATGGAGATGCCGTCGTAGGGCGAGAGCACCGCGTCGACCCGGCCGCTCTTGTAGGAGCCGGTGAGGATGTCCTCCATGCGGTTCTGCGCCTTGGTGCCGTCCCAGCGCAGGGTGGTCACCTTGTTCAGCGCGGTCTGACCGGACTTGACGACCAGTACCTTCTGGTCGATGTACGGCTGGAGCACGCTCATCGCGCCGTTGAAGAAGTACTTGGTGTTGTTGTCGTCGTTCGAGCCGGCGAACAGCTCGATGTTGAACGGGCCCTTCTTGCCGGCGTCCAGACCGAGCTTCTTGGCGATGTAGGTGGCCTGGAGGACACCGACCTTGGTGTTGTCGAAGGACGCGTAGTAGTCGACGTTCTTCGTGCCGAGGATGAGGCGGTCGTAGGCGATGACCGGGATCTTCGCGTCCGCGGCCTCCTGGAGCACGTTGTTCAGGGACTTGTTGTCGATCGCCGCGATGATCAGGCCCTTGACGCCCTGGGTGATCATGTTCTCGATCTGGGAGACCTGGGTGTCCGGGTCGTCCTCGCCGTACACCAGCTTGGTCTTGTAGCCCTTGGTCTTGAGGTCCTTGACCATGTTGTTGCCGTCGGAGATCCAGCGCGCGGAGGACTTCGTCGGCATCGCGATGCCGATCGTGCCGCCCTTGGCGCTGCTCTCCTTCTCCTTGCTGCCGCCCGAGCCGCTCTGGCCGCACGCGGACAGGGTCAGCGCGAGGGTGGCGGCGCCGGCTATCAGGGGGAGGGCGCTTCTGCGGATGCGCATGTGAACTGGCCTCATTCTTCTCGTCGTTGAGAGGTGCAGCGAGTGCTTGGGGGTGGTTCGGGGTGGTGCCGGTTGTGTTGTGCGGTGCGGCCCCGGTGGGGGCTGGTCGCGCAGTTCCTCGCGCCCCTGGGAAGCGGGGCGGTGTTGAAGAGGTGTGGATGATGCGGGGTGCCTTGGTAACTGGGGCTGCGTTTATCAGGGGCACGGGGAACTGCGTGACCAGCCCCCACGCACCCGCAGCCCCCAACGGTCAGTTCGTGGCACTCTCTGCGGGGAAGCGGTTGAGAGCGCCCGGCAACCTGGACCCCAGCGGAGCCATGTCGCCGTCCGCGCCGTGGCGGGCGAGGAGGTCGAGGGCGAGTCGGCCCCGGCGGACCCGCTCGCGGGCCGTGTCGAGGGTGACGTCGCGGAGGTGGGTGCCCCACGGGTAGATGCCGGGGGCCTTGGAGAGGCCGAACTTCAGGTAGAGCGGGGCGCCGCGGCGGATCAGCTCCGCGACCTCGTACATCCGGATGTAGCCACCCAGGTCGTCCGGCGCCTCGATGTACATGTCCATCGGAGCCGCCGACACCCGCCGGATCTCGGTGAGGTGATCCAGCGTCAGATCACTGGGCACGTTCAACGAGTCGGCACCCAACTGCTCGTACACCGCGTACGCCGCCGGGTTGACCGGACCGATCAGCGCCGAGACCTTGAGCGTCGTGTCGGCCGGGATGATCCCCGCCACCCGCGCCCGGTGCAGCGTCCACAGCACCCCCTCGTCGGCGACGAGCAGACACTTGACCCCCAACTCCGTTGCCCGCACGGCGTCTTCGACACATCCGGCGACCGCGTCATGACCCCGGGCGCGCAGACCTCCGCCACGCGAGTCGGACCGTACGGAGCCACCGATGTCCCAGGTCCCGCGCGGACCGGTGAACAGGCAGAGCTCGATGTCACGTTCACCGGACGCCTCGACCATCTCGGTGATCTCGGCGTCGGTCAGCATCCACACGCCACTGCCCTGGCTGATCCGGTGGATCGGCACATCGAGGCGCGAGGACTCCTTGAGGATGACCGCCAGCGCCTCGGGCCCCTCGCAGGAGGGGATCTCGGTGCGCCAGCGACCGCCGCCGGGGAACGTGTGGGCGGAGGCGTCGGCCGGATCGAGGGCGGGCGCACCCAGGCCGAGCGCGGAGAGCGCCTGCTCCCCGGGCCGGCGGGCTGCCGTGGCGGTGTCGGTCACTTACTGTCCTTCGCGTTCGGTATTTCGGACGAGGTTCGCGGCTCGGGGTACGGAAAGACGGTGGTGGTACGCCGGCACGGGGTGGTCAGGACACCCCGTGCCGACGTACGGCTTGGGTTTCCTACGGCCGCAGCAGCACCTTGCCGACCTTGGGATCGCCGGACCCCACCAGCTCGATGGCCTGCGGGAACTCGGCGAGCGGCAGCTCATGGGTGACCAGGGAAAGCGGATCGAGCAACCCGGCCCCGAACACCCGCACCGTGTGCGCCCAGGCGTCCGGCGCTGCTCCGAAGACGGTGTGCACCTCCAGTTGCCGTACGACGAGATCGGTCGGGTCGAGACCCTCCGCGCCCGGCGCCGGGATGCCGGTGAGGACCAGGCGGCCACCGCGTCTCAGCAGCGCGGTGGCCGTACGGGCCGCGTCCGCCGAGCCGGCGGTCTCGATCACCACGTCGAAGTCGTCCGGGAGGGGTTCGTTCTTGGTACGGAAGTCCGTGGCGCCGAACTGTTCCGAGAGGGCCGCGCGGTCCGGGCGCGATCCCACCACCAGGAGTTCGGCGGGGGAGTGCGCCTTGAGGAACTGGATCGCGAACATGCCGAGCGTTCCGGTGCCGACCACGGCGACCCGCTCACCCGGCCGCGGGTTCGCCTTGAGCGCCGCCGCAGCGATGCAGGCCGCCGGTTCCAGCAGCGCCGCCGCCGTCAAGTCGGCCTCGTCCGGGAGGACATGGAGCAACCGGGCCGGGAGGGTGAGGGTGGCGGCCATCGCGCCGGGCTGGGTGAACCCGGTCTCCTCGTAGCCCGCCGAGCACAACGTTGTCTCACCCGCGTGACAGCGGTCGCAGACCTGGCAGTTGCGGAAGCCCTCGCCAACGACCTTGCGGCCGACCAGAGTCGACGGCACCCCGGCACCGACCGCCTCCACCGTGCCGGACCACTCGTGGCCCGGGGTGAGGGGGTAACGGACGTACCCCTCGGGCCTGTTGCCCTGGTACACCTCGCGGTCGCTGCCGCAGATGCCGACCGCGTGGACGCGTACCAGCGCCTCACCCGCGTCCGGCCGGCGCGGCTCGTGCGCGGTCAGCCGGTGCTCGCCCGGTGCCGCGATGACGACCGCCGTGCTCACTTCGAGCCCTTCGGCTTGCGCTGCTCCCAGCCGTCCGCCCAGAGGTCGAACCGGGCCTGCTGCTGCGGGAATTCGGCCGCCGCGTCGGTGTCCAGCTCGACGCCGAGACCGGGCGCGTCGGAGAGGTGGAAGTAGCCGTCGATCACCTGCGGGGCGCCCTTGACGACCTTCTTGATGTCGGCGTCCGCGAAGTCGTTGAAGTGTTCCAGGATCTTGAAGTTCGGCGTGGAGAAGCCGACTTGGAGCGAGGCGGCGGTGAGCACCGGCCCGCCGACGTTGTGCGGGGCGACGAGGACGTAGTGCGCCTCGGCGGTCGCCGCGAGCTTGCGGGTCTCCCAAATGCCGCCGATGTGGCCGACATCGGGCTGGATGATGTCGACGGCCTGGCTCTCGAACAGCTCGCGGAACTCGATCCGGTCGTGGATGCGCTCACCCGTGGCGATCGGCATGTCCACCTTGGCGGCGACCTTCTCCAGCGCCTTCAGGTTCTCCGGCGGGACCGGCTCCTCCAGCCACGCGGGCTTGAACGGCGCGAGTTCACGGGCGAGCCGTACCGCGGTCGACGGCGAGAACCGGCCGTGCATCTCCAGCATCAGCTCGGCGTCAGGACCGATCGCGTCGCGCACGGCCTCGATGAGGGAGACGGCGTACAGGGTCTGCTCGTGGTCGAGTTCGAAGTGCCCGGTGCCGAACGGGTCGATCTTCAGGGCCTTGTAGCCCCGCTCGACGACCCCCTGCGCGGCCTTGTGATAGGCCTCCGGGGTCCGCTCGGTGGTGTACCAGCCGTTCGCGTACGCCTTCACCTTGTCGGTGACCTTGCCGCCGAGCAACTGCCACACGGGCACGCCGAGGGCCTTGCCCTTGATGTCCCAGCAGGCCATCTCGATCACGGCGATGCCGGACATGACGATTTCGCCCGCACGGCCGTAGTCGCCGTACTTCATCCGGCGTACGAGGTCTTCCAAGGCGAACGGGTCGGAGCCGACAATGTGGTTTGCCTCGGCCTCACGCAGGTAACCGATGAGCGCATCGGTGTGGCCCAGCATCCGGGTCTCGCCGACGCCGGTGACGCCCTCGTCGGTGTGCACTTGGACGTACGTCAGATTGCGCCATGGCGTCCCGACCACGTGCGTACTGATTCCCGTGATGCGCACGGCAGCTGCCCCCTGTGCTCTTCGGTGCTGTTCGAAATATCGGCTCACGTTCGAAATGCTGGGCAGACAGTAAGGACGGCGGGGCGGGGGTGTCAATGGGTCGAACGCGTAACGGTTTCGGCAAGCGATGCGACCGGCGTACCGAACGGCCGTGTCGGTTCGTGTCGATTCTTGTCGTTTCCCGCCACGTCCCTACACAACTTTCACAGGCGTGACTAGGAACGTTACCTGTGAGGAACCTAGTCTTCCCGCGACATGGACTACTGCCACCCCTGCGGCCGACACCTGAACGGCGCCCTCGCGTGCCCGGGGTGCGGCACACCAGCCGAGCCGACTCACGCCGACCTGAGCGGAGTCGACGCGCACCCGCATCCGCCTGCCGCCGCGCCCGCCGACGTACACGAGGACGAACCTGGGGAGGACGCCGGGAGCGGCGAGCCTCAGGGGCGTGCCGCGCGGCGGCGGAACGGGGGGCGCGGCCGGGTGGACGCGGACGGCGACATCGGTGACGACGTCGAGAGCCCGGACGGTACGGCGAGCGCGAGCCGTCGCGATCGCAAGGCCGCGGCACACCGCCGGCGCCGTCGCCGGGTGCTCCTTATAACGGCCGGTTTCCTACTGGCGGCGGGCGGCCTGAGTCTGGCGGAGCTGGGCACGGACGCGCCGTTCTCGATCCCGAGGTCCGCGTCGCCGGGCGCGTCCGCGGAGGGCGGGGCGGACGCTGAGGCGAGCAGGACGGCGGAGCCGCTGGACGTCACGAAGACCGTCGGCACCGGCACGAGCACGGGCACGGGCACGACATCACCGGATCCCTCGGCGTCCTCGTCGGCCTCTCCCTCGGCGTCGAAGTCCCCCGACGGCGACGACAAGAACCTCGGCAGGTCGGGCCGCTCGGCGAGCACGGGCACGGGCGTGAACACGTCCTCTTCCTCTACGGCCACGACCTCGACCGGCTCGACGGACGCCCCCACGTCGGACCCGACGACCTCGGCCCCGAGCCCGACACCGTCACCGTCCGAGACGTGCAAGCAGATTCTTTGGTGGTGTTCCTGAGCCGCCGGGTCCTGTGAGTCACCTGGTCTTGTGGTGGTGCCGAGTCGCTCAGTCCGCCAGCATCCGCTGCAACAACCCCCGCAACGCCAGCCGCTCCTCGTCCGACAGCCCGGCGAGCGGCTCGCGGGCGAAGCGGAGTGACTCGCGCAGACTGCGGGCCACCCGGCGGCCCTCGTCCGTGGCCGCCGCCAGCTTCACGCGGCGGTCGGCGGGGTCGGGGCGCCGCTCCACCAGGCCGCGCGCCTCCAGCCGGTCCACGATGCCCGTCACGTTCGACGGCTCGCACTTCAGCTTGCGCGCCAGCTTGCGCATCGGCAGCGGCTCCAGGGACAGCAGGCTGATCAGCCTGGCCTGCGCCCCGGTCAGCGTGTGGTCGGCCGCCGCCTCCTCGTAGTCCGCGTAGAACCGCGACACGACATCGCCGATCAGCTCGACGACCTCCATGGTCACGGGGTCGAGGCGGCGCGTCTTTTCGGGTGTGGCCATGCGCTGAAGCGTACCCCGTTACTTGACATCATGAAATATTCAGGAGCATTGTTGTTTCAGGTACTGAAGCATTTGGCACCATGAAACCCCGCACGACCCCGCACGACCCCGCACCAGGAAAGGCACTTGTGATGATCAACCGCGAATGGCACCTGCTCAGCCGTCCCGTCGGCTGGCCGAAGCCCGAGGACTTCGCCCTGGTGGAGACCGAGACCCGGACCCCGGGCGAGGGGCAGGTGCTGGTGCGGAACAAGTACCTGTCCGTCGACCCGTACATGCGCGGCCGCATGAGCGCCGCCAAGTCGTACACGGCCCCCTTCGAGCTCGGCAAGGTCATGCAGGGCGGCGCGGTCGGCGAGATCGTCGAGTCGAACGCCGAGGGCTTCGCGGCCGGCGACCACGTGCTGCACTTCGGCGGCTGGCGCGAGTACGCGACCATCGACGCCAAGGGCGCCGTCAAGGTCGCCCCCGACCTCGCCCCGCTCTCCACCTACCTCGGCGTCCTCGGCATGACCGGCCTCACCGCCTACGCCGGCCTGCTGCGCACCGCCTCCTTCAAGGAGGGCGACTCGGTCTTCGTCTCCGGCGCCGCGGGTGCCGTCGGCAGCCAGGTCGGGCAGATCGCCAAGCTCAAGGGCGCCTCCCGGGTCATCGGCTCCGCCGGATCCGACGAGAAGGTCAAGCTGCTCGTCGAGGAGTACGGGTTCGACGCGGCCTTCAACTACAAGAACGGGCCGGTCAGCCGGCAGCTCCGCGATGCCGCCCCGGACGGTGTCGACGTCTACTTCGACAACGTCGGCGGCGACCACCTGGAAGCGGCGATCGGGTCGCTCAACGAGCGTGGGCGCATTGCCATTTGCGGCATGATCTCGGTCTACAACAGCACCGAGCCGGTCGCCGGGCCGAAGAACCTGGGGCGTCTCATCCAGACCCGGGGGCGGATCGAGGGGTTCCTCGTCGGCGACCACTACGACCTCCAGCCGGAGTTCGTGCGCGAGGTCGGCGCGTGGGTGGCTTCCGGTGAGCTGAAGTACCGGGAGACCGTCGTCGAGGGGATCGAGAACAACCTGGAGGCGTTCCTCGGGCAGTTGCGGGGCGACAACACGGGGAAGATGATCGTCAAGCTTTGAGGTGAGACGCTGGTGGAGTTGGTGGGCCCTCACCGGTGGTGGGGGCCCATGCTCTTGAGTCAGTTGGCCAGGGTCGACCTGTGGAGGGCTTGTACCAGGCGGGTGTTCTCGGGGGCCGCTCCGCCGGGGTAGGTGAAGCGACGCCTGGTGTAGCCGTAGGCCAGACCGCTGCGGGGGTCGGCGAAGGCCTGGGAGCCCGCCGCGCCGCTGTGGCCGATCGTGCCGGCGCCCAGGAAGGGGTACCAGGCGGCTGAGGTCGCCTGGAATCCCAGGCCGTACGCCTTGTGTACGCCGGCCACCACGTCGTAGCCGACGGAGTGCAGCTGGCCGAACTCCGCCACCGTGTCCGGCTTGAGCAGGGGTGCCCGGTCCTCGACCGCGCTGATCGCCGCCGCGTACAGGCCGGCCAGGCCGCGTGCCGACGACACCCCACCGAACGACGCCGGACCCTTCGCCCGGATCGCCCGCTCGTTCGGCAGCGACGGCAGATCGGTCGGCTGGGCCGCGTGTTCGTTGTAGGCGATCGCGGCGAGGCTGTGCGGCGCGGGCGGCTGTGCGGCGCGCTCCGCCTCCTGCTCCGGGGTCGGCAACCAGGGCTGGACGGTACGGAATCGGGGCTCGTGTGCCGTCGGCAGGCCGAGGAAGAAGTCCAGGCCGTACGGCGCGCGCACTCTCTCCTCGTACACGTCCTGGAGCGAACGGCCCGTGGCCCGCCGGACGATCTCGCCGGTCAACGCGCCGATCACCAGGGCGTGATAGCCGAAGGCCGTGCCCGGGCGCCAGAACGGGCGCTGGTCGGCGAGGCGTTCGGCGACCGCGCGGTCGTCGGTCAGCTCGTCGGGCCTGAAGCCGCTGTCCGTGCCGACCAGACCCGCCCGGTGCGCCAGCAGTTCGCGCAGCGTCAGCGCACCCTTGCCCTCGGAGGCGAACTCCGGCCAGTAGTACGTCACTTTGCGGTCCAGCTCCAGCGTGCCGTCCTGCACGAGCAGCGCCACCACGAGATGCGCGGCGCCCTTCGTGGACGAGAACACGCCATGGAGGGAGTCGCCGTCGCCGCCGGGTGGCCCGGCCCAGAGATCGACGACCCGTCGGCCATGTACGTATGCACACAACTGGCCCTCGTAGTCCGGGCGTTCCGTCGCCACGAACGCGGCGAACTCCTCCCGCACCGGCTCGAAGCCGTCGGCTACGGTGCCGTGGATCTCCTGGGTCATCTGCTCTCCTCCACTGATCCGCTGCTCGCGTGTGCCGTCACGTGTGTGTGCCAAGGTGAACAACGCCTGTCCGACCTGCGGGAGTTCCCCCACGGAGGGTCGCGCCGCCGTGCCGGCTCCAATGGTGTGTGCGCGGCGACATTCGGTGGCCGGGAGGCTGGAGCAGGAGTGGACCGGCGTCGGTGGTCAGGGCGACGTCGGTGATCAGAACGGGTCTCGGGGGGACGGCTCTGGCAATGGTGCGCACGCGTACCTCCTCTTTGGTTCCAGAGATCGGTACGGCGGGCCGCACCTGTTCGACTCAACGGTGAACAGGAAGTTGTCGGTGCGCCGATGCCCCGGATGGCGCATTCGCGGAGCCACGGAAGGGGCATGCTGAGCACAGGGCACTACTGCGCACGACCGCGCACGGCGAGGAGTTCCCATGGCAACGATCCCTTCGCTCCCCAGCAGGGACGAGATGCTGCGCATGGCACGCAGCACCACCGACATCACCGGCCAACTCCTGGACACGGCCGGGAACATCACCAGGATCGCGATCAACACCCTTGATCCACGCGACGGTTCGGGGGCGGAGGCGCTGCGGGTGCTGCGCGAGACCACCGCCGAACTGGCCGAGGCGAGCGCGTCGCCGCAGGCCCAGGAGGCGTTCTACCGCATCGTCGACACCCTGACCCGGCTCGGCACGACCGGCGCGCCGCTGGCCGTGCACCCGGTGAGCGTACCGGCGCAGGCGCTCCTCACCGTCCTCGGCGACAGCCTGCTGCCCGTCCTGGACGCGGTGGAACCGGCGGTCGAGGAATTCACCACGGCACTCGGCGACTTGATCGAGGCGGCCTCCCCGCTGCTGCCCGCGGCGGCGGGCGTGGTCGCGGGCACGGTGCTCGCCCTCACCCCGCTGATCAGGGCGCTAGCCGACGCCCTGGCCGACGCGTCGCCCGAACTCCGGCGCATCGCCGAGGCGTTGACGGCCGCGCTGGCTCCGCTGCTGCCGTTCCAGGTGGCCCTCGCGCAACGGGCCGCGGTGGCGGGCGTGGGCGTCGTCCGCGCGGCCCTTCCGCCCCTCGCCGATCTCACGGAGGCCGCGGCGGCGACCACGAGGGCGACCGGCCCGATGCTGGTCGCGGGCGAGGAACTCCTGGTCTCCGCCCTGGAATCCCTCCAGCCGGTTCTTCTCGCGGCGACCTCCCGCACGGGCCGGGTGGCCCGGGCGACCGCGGTAAGGGTGACGGCGGCGATGGCGCCGGCCGCCGACCGGGGAGTCGTGGTTGCCGTGTCCGAGGTGAGCGTCTGACCGCCGTATCGAACACGGGTCCGTAACAGATGTCGACCGTGCGTGAGGCGCACCGTAAAGTTCGCCCCATGCGTGATCTTGGGACGGGATTCGGCTATCTCCTGAAGGGCCAGCGCTGGATGGCCCGGCACGGGCGCCAGTACGGCTTCGGGCTGATCCCCGGACTGATCACGCTGGTCCTGTACGTGGCGGTGCTGGTGGCACTGGCCCTGTGGGGCGATGACCTCGTCACCTGGACGACGCCCTTCGCCGACGACTGGTCGAGCCCGTGGCAGGGCCTGTTCCGCGGCTTCCTCACGGCGGTCCTGTTCGTACTCGCCCTGCTGCTCTCGGTGTTGACCTTCACCGCCGCCACGCTGCTCATAGGGCAGCCCTTCTACGAGACCCTCTCCGAGAAGGTCGACCGGGACGTCTCCCCGGACGGCACGGCCCCCGAATCGGGCCTCCCCCTCTGGCGCGAACTGTGGATCTCCGCCCGCGACAGCCTCCGCGTCCTCGTCCGCGCGCTGCTGTGGGGCGTCCTCCTCTTCGCCCTGGGCTTCCTCCCGTTCATCGGGCAGACGGTCATCCCGGTGATCGGGTTCTTCGTCACGGGCTTCTTCCTCACCGAGGAGCTGACGGCCGTGGCCCTCCAGCGCCGAGGCGTCGACCTCCGCGACCGCCTCACCCTCCTCCGCTCCCGCAAGACGCTGATCTGGGGCTTCGGCACCCCCCTCGGCCTCTCCTTCCTGGTCCCGTTCGTCGCGGTGTTCCTGATGCCGGGGGCGGTGGCGGGGGCGACGATGATGGCGCGGGACCTGTTGGGGGAGGAGACCGAGGAGACCGAGGAGACCGAGGAGGACACCGAGCGGGAGGGTGCGCCGGGCGGGCCCGAGTCAGTGGACGAGTGAGGCGTCCATCGCCACTGTCACCATCGCCTTGACCTGCGCGATGATGTCCACCCTGTTCTGTATGAACTCCGGATCGGTGATCGTGCCTGTCGCCGGGTCCGTGTTGCCCGTCCCGAACCGCAGTACCGGCGTGTGGATATGACCGCCGGGGAGTGAGTCGTGCAGGCCGAGCCGGTCGCGCAGGAGCGTCGCCCGGTAGGCGATCTCGTTGGAGAGGTAGTTGCCGCCGCCCCCGGACCGGGCCGTGGACCCCTCGGTCGGCCCGTCCGGCCGCACGACGGGCGTGGTGCCGCCCGCCGGAATCTCCGTCACGTCGGTGTGGTCGTAGACCGGGAAACGCCCGGTGGTGGCCGCCACAATCGCCTTGTACGGCAAGGTCGTCGACGTCCACTGGGGCTGCGAGGCCGGGTCGGCGACGGGGATCGTCTCCGTCCGCGACACGTTGTCATTGTCGGGATATCCGCCCCGCCAGGCCCCGTTGGTCCGCTCGACGTCGAACCGGCCGACCCGCCCCTGACTCACCGTTGTGAACAGATCCACCTTCGGCAGATACGGCCGCAGCGCCGACTCCACGGTCCCTTCCGCGAAGTCGGCCCACCGCACCGGGAACATGGCCGTCTCGATCCGCGCCGGACCGCCCGCGGTCTGGATCACCGTGCCGTCGAGGGCGAGCGCGGTGGCCCCCGACGGATTGGAGATCCGGATGTCCTGGTCCAGCGTGAACGGGTCGAAGCCGGTCACCAGGATCCGCTTGAGCCCCTTCTCCTGCGGATACCGGATGCTGCTCTGCCCTCGCGACGTCCGCTCCAACTCGGAGAGCAGCGCGGCCCGTTGAGTGCCAGTGACCCCGAACTCGGGCTCCCAGCCCCGAACTTCCCGAGTCATCCCCAACCGCGCCCAGTACAACGGCCGATCGTCGTCCCGGCTGAGATCCCCACCGGCCGGCCCTCGCCCCTGCGCCCGGTCGACCGCCCGCCGCCACAACGCGGTCCCTTCGCGTACGACGACCCGCCGGGCCTGCGCGTAACTGTGCGCGGCTGCCAGCGCCCGGCCGAACTCCGGTGCCACGACGTCGAATCCGGACCGCTTGAGAATCTCCTGCGGAACGGCCTTTTCGAGCCGTTGCTCCTCGACGGTCGGCGTGGCGGTGGCGGAGTCACTGGTCGCCGCGGAGGCGGTCGCGGGGGTCGAGAGCCCCGCCAGCAGGGTGAGTCCGAGGAGACCGATGCGAACACGTATGGATTTCAAGGCGGTTGGGACCTTCCGTCGCTGTGGGGAGCGTGACTGGCGGGTACCGGACGGCCGCAGTATCGCCCGACGGGCGGGAGGTACGCCATCGTCCGTACGGCCGTCTGCGCGGTCGATGGCTGGGTTGGGGTAGGAGGCTCGGTCGGCTGTGCGGTCGGCTGTGCGGCGGATCTAGGACTTCCGCGCCGCCACCTCCCGCAACACCCCCACGAACGCCGTCCCCGTCGCCGACAACGACCGCCCCCGCACCGTCGCCGCGTACACCGCCCGCGCCGGTGCCCCCTCGTCGAGTACCGGCAGCAGCGCGATGTCCGGTCGTACGGAGTCGGCGGCGAGGGCCGGGACCAGGGTCACGCCGAGGCCCGCGGCGACGTAGCCCTCCTTCGCGGTCCACTCGGCGACGACATGGGCGATACGCGGGCGGAAGCCCTGCCGCAGGGCCGCGTCGAGGAGGGTGCCCTCGGGGCGGGCGCTGCCGGATATCCAGTCGGCGTCGGCGAGTTGGGCGAGACGGACCGGTCCCTGACCGGCGAGGGGGTGACCGGCCGGCACGGCGACGTACAGCGACTCGTCGAGGAGATGGTGGAGTTCGTAGGCGTCGAGCGAGGCCCGACCCGTCGTGGAGACGATCGCCAGGTCGAGATGCCCGGAGGCAAGCCGGTCCAGCAGGCGTGGGGTGAGGCCCTCCTCGCGGGACAGTCGTACGGCCGGATGCCGGTCCCGGAACGTCGCGAGGGCGCGCGGCATGAACGCCGCGTCGGCGCTGGCGAACGCGCCGAACCGCACCCGCCCACCCGCCAGTTCACGCAGTGCCGCCAACTCCCGCCCGGCTCCGCGCAGTTCCTCGACGACGGCCTCGGCGTGCGGCACGAACACCCGCCCCGCCTCCGTGAGCCGCACCCCTCTCGGCAACCGGTCGAACAACGGCGCCCCACCGAGCGCGGCCTCCAGCGAGGAGATCTGCCGCGACACCGCCGACTGCGTCCACCCCAACACCCGTGCGGCCACGGTGAACGACCCGTGCCGGGCGACCTCCAGGAACACCCGCAACCAGACGGTGGAGAGGTCGGGAGCGGTGTCGTCCGACGAACTGCCATGCGGGGAGGGCATGTCGGCCATGCTAGACATTCGCTTGTCGCACTCCGGGGCCGGACCTGGCGTCGACGCCATGCGCATCACCCTGGACAACCCCGCCGCCGCGCCCCAGCCCCTGAGCCCGTACTACTCACAGGTCGCCCGCGTCCAACACGCCGACGGGAGCGCCCTGTTGTTCCTCTCCGGCCAGATCGCCGAGGGCGCGACCCTCGCCGAGCAGAGCCGAGGCGTCTTCGAAACCATCGCCGCCCTCCTCAAGGCCCACGGCGCGACCCTCGCCGACGTCATCAACATCCGCACCTACCTGACCGACATCAGCAGGCTTGACGAATACGGCACCGTACGAAGGCAGTTCCTCACCGGCACCCCACCCACCAGCATGACCTTCGAGGTGCCGCGACTGTTCCGGCCGGAGGCGCTGATCGAGGTGGAGGTCGTGGCCGCGGTGCGTGGGACGGAGTGACCCCCGGCGGGTGATACTGCCGCCCATGACGGCAACGCAGACAGCGAAAGCAGCGAACCTCGGCGTCCTCTTCGCCATCGAGCTCGGCGTCCTCGTGGCCGTCGGCTACTGGGGGTTCACGCGGGACCTCGCCACGCCGCTGACCTGGCTGCTCGGGCTCGGTGGGCCCGCGGTGCTCGCCGTGCTGTGGGGGTTGTGCGGTTCGCCGAAGGCCAAGTACAAGGTGCGGGGCGCCGGCCGGGTCGGGTTCGAGGTGGTGTGGTTCGGTGCCGGGGTCGTCGCGCTGGGGCTCGCCGGGGCCTACGACTGGGCTCTCGTCCTCGCCCTCGTGTGCGTGGTGAGCAAGACGCTCGCTGTCCTCTGGCGGCAGTAGCTGAGCGGTAGCAGTAGCGGTAACAGGCCATGGGCTGCGCCCGGTTGTGTGAGGTGAATCATCGCAGCGCTGGCCGCGCCGCGGACAGGGACGGGTGTGGAGAATTCACTGCGCGCCCGTGTGCGGGACGGCGACCCGGACGCGTTCAGGCACCTTTTCGACGAGCACGCCTCGGTGGTCCACCGGCATGCCGTGCGGATGACCGGCAACTGGGTCGTCGCCGACGACATCGTGTCGCTGACCTTCCTGGAGGCGTGGCGGCTGCGTGAGCGGGTGCTGCCGGGGGAGGACGGTCTGCGGCCGTGGCTGCTGGGCATCGCGACGAACGTCGCGCGCAACACGGCGCGGGCCGCGCGAAGACACCAGGCCGCGCTCTCCAGGATTCCGCCTCCCGATCCGGTGCCGGACTTCGCCGACGAGGTGACGCAGCGCCTCGCCGACAGCGCGGAACTGGCCGCCGCGCAAAGGGCGTTGAGCCTGATGCGGCGCGGGGAGCGCGAGGTGTTCACGCTCTGCGTGTGGGAGGGGCTGGACGCGGCCACGGCCGCCGAGGCCCTGGGTGTCGCCGTCGGCACCGTACGCTCCCGGCTCTCGCGCGCACGCAAACGCCTGCGCAAGCTCACCGAGCGCGAACTCGAACGCGAAGTCAGACAGGGAACGCAACGCCCGGCCCCGGTCGGACAGTCACCGGGTAGCCGCCACCAGGCGGCTCGGTCCACCCACAAGTCCACGCAGGAGAAGCGATGAACACCGACCCCCAGGAACTGGCCGAGTTGCTGCCCGCCCCGGGCCGTCCGGTGCTCTCGCGGGACCGCCACCGCGTACTGAGGGAACACCTGATGCAGCACATCACCCGCGAACACGACACCGCCCACGAGCAGTTCGATACGACGGCCACCGCACCCGGGCGCCCCGCGCGCCGACGCTTCGTGCTCGTCGCCGCGCCGCTCGCCCTCGCCGCCGTCGTCGGCCTGGGCGTGGTCGCGGTCGGCAACGGACAGGACGGCAAGCCCGGCACCTCCGCCGCCGCCGACCACCGGAAGGCCACCCAGTTGCTGGACCGCATCGCCCTGGCCGCGGCCTCCCGCCCGGTCGTCACGGCCCGCGGCGACCAGTTCGTCTACACCAAGTCCCAAGGATCGGCGGCCGAGTTGGGCGTCGACTTCAGCACCGTCGAAGAGCTCGCGCAGCACAAGGGGACCGGCACGGTGAAGGCGTACGCGGGAGCCGTCCGGCAGGAGCAGTGGGACGCGGTGGACGGAAAGGCGGAAGGGCTGCGGACGGGCGTCGCGATCGCCGACCCCGCCAAGAAGATGACCATGACCATGAGCGGCGCCGGATACCTCACCTTCCAGCAGCTCCAGGCCCTGCCCACCGACCCCGACGCCCTGCTGAAGAAGCTCTCCGCCGACGCCGGGAACGTGAAGCCCGCCCGCCGTACGGAAGTCGTCGTCGAGAACCTCGGCGCCATCATCGGCGACGCCACCCTGCTGCCCGACCTCAGCGCCGCGATCTACCGCGCCCTCGCCCAACTCCCGGGCGTACACGTCGTGGACCACGTCAAGGACGCCGCCGGACGGAACGGCGTAGGCCTCGCCTTCGCCGGTGCCCCGAAGAACTACGCCTGGGTCTTCGACGCGTCGAGCCTCCACTACCTCGGCACAACCGACGCCGCGCTCCTGGGAGTTGGCGTCGCGGACAAGGCGGGTGAGGTGCCGAACGCCGCATCCTGACCGAGCCGGCCGGAGGGGCGTCCGTTGCGGCGGGCGCCCCTCTCGCGCGTCTCGCGCGTCATGGCCGGCAGATCCTCACCCCTCGCCCAGCAACGCCAGGAAGTCCCGGAACGCCCCCGGCATGTCCACCGACTCCGGATCCAGCAGCCACTGGTACTGCAATCCGTCCATCACCGCGACCAGCAGCGGAGCCGCCCGCTCGGGTGTCAGCCCGTTCGGCAGGCGGTCGCCGTACTCGGCGCGCAGCACCCCCGCCATGTTCGCCCGCACCCGGGCGTACCGCTCGGTGAAGTAGTCCCGTGCCGGATGCCCCTCCGTGACGCTCTCGCCGAGGAGCGCGGAGAAGGTCTGGATGATCGCGGGCCGCATCGCGTTGTACTCGACCAGGGAGGCCAGCAGGTCGACCCGCCAGCGGCTGTTCGGTACGGCGTCCCACTGGTCCCGTTCCTCCAGGACGGCGACGAGCAGCGCGTCCTTCGTGGGGAAGTAGTGCAGCAGGCCCTGCTGGGTCAGCCCGACCCGCTCGGCCACCGCCGCCAGGCTCGCGCCCCGGTAGCCGCGCTCGGCGATCACCTCCAGCGCCGCCCGCACGATCTCGGCGCGCCGCTCCTCGCGCCGGGTCCTGGCGTTCGTGGCGTTCATGGCGTCACCGTACGACACCCCGCGACAGTTCACATAACAGCAAGGTTACGAAACCTACCGCTCAACAGGCGATCGATGCACGATGGAGGCGCGCACCACCTGGAGGCACCCCACGGACTCAACGAGGAGGCATCGCGATGGCGGGACCCCGTGAAGCAGTCGTCGAGGCGGCACTCGGCAGGCTCGACCTGGACGCCAAGGCGCGACTGCTCGCCGGTCAGGACATGTGGTCGCTGCCCGCGCTCCCGGAGATCGGCCTGCGGTCCCTCGTCATGTCCGACGGTCCGATCGGCGTCCGGGGCGTGCGCTGGACCGCCGACGACCCGTCCGTCGCCCTGCCGTCCCCCACCGCCCTCGCCGCCACCTGGGACCCCGAACTCGCCCGCCGCGCGGGCACGTTGCTCGCCCAGGAGGCCCGCCGCAAGGGCGTCCACGTGCTCCTCGCCCCGACCGTCAACCTGCACCGCTCCCCGCTCGGCGGACGGCACTTCGAGGCGTACAGCGAGGACCCCTACCTCACCGGACGGATCGGCGTCGGATACGTAACAGGCGTACAAGAGGGCGGAGTCGGCACCACGGTCAAGCACTTCGTCGCCAACGACGCCGAGACCGACCGCTTCACCGTCGACAACCTCATCTCCCAACGCGCCCTGCGCGAGCTGTACTTGGCCCCCTTCGAGCTCATCGTCGAGCACGCCCGCCCCTGGGGCGTCATGACCGCCTACAACACGGTCAACGGCACCACGATGACCGAGCACCGCCTCCTCGTGAACGGGATCCTGCGCGGCGAATGGGGCTTCGACGGCTTCAACGTCTCCGACTGGACCGCCGCCCGCTCCACGGTCGGCGCCATCGAGGGCGGCCTCGACGTGGCCATGCCCGGCCCGAAGACGGTCTACGGCGCGGCCCTCGCCCGGGCCGTGCGGGCCGGCGAGGTCGCCGAGGCCACCGTCGACGCCGCCGTACGGAACGTGCTGCGGCTCGCCGCCCGCGTCGGCATCCTGGACGGCGCCGAGCCCGTCGTGGCGCGGGACCGACTCCCGGCCCCCGTCGACGGCGAGGCGCTCGCCCGTGAGATCGCCCGCCGCTCCTTCGTCCTCGTGCGGAACCAGGACAACGCCCTTCCGCTGAAGCCGAACGGCACCGTGGCGCTCATCGGCGCCGCCGCCCGCGACGCCCGCGTCCTCGGCGGCGGCTCCGCCATCGTCTTCCCGCCCCATGTCGTCTCCCCGCTCGACGGCCTCACCGCCGCCCTCCCCGAAGGCACCCTGACCTACGCCGTCGGCGCCGACCCGAACACCGAACTAGCCGCCGCCGACAAGGGGTTCGAACTGCGCGTGATCTGCCGGGACGCCGAGGGTGCCGTCATCGGCACCGCCTCCGTGCCCAGCGGGCAACTCCGGTGGATGGGCGCGGACCTCCCCGAGGGCGTCACCTACGACACCCTCCGCACCGTCGAACTCACCGGCACCTTCACCCCGCGCGACACCGGCCACCACACCTTCGGCATCAAGGGACTCGGCGCCTTCACCCTCACCGTCGACGGCACGACGTACTACGACGACGTCCAACGCCCGGTCAAGGACGACCCGTTCAGCTCCTTCTTCGGCGCCCCCGAACCCCGAGCCCGCGTCGAACTCGCCGCAGGCACCCCGGTCGAGGTGTCCCTGACCTACGTCGTGAGCTTCTCCGAGAACCGCGACCTCAAGGTCATCGGCTTCACCCTCGTCCACCAGGAACCGCAGCGCGACCCGGACGAACTCATCGCCGAGGCCGTCGAGTCTGCCCGCGCCGCCGACACCGCCGTCGTCGTGGTCGCCACCACCGAGCGCGTCGAGTCGGAGGGCTACGACCGCAAGGACCTGCAACTGCCCGGCCGCCAGGACGACTTGGTGCACGCCGTCGCCGCCGCCAACCCGAACACCGTCGTGATCGTCAACTCCGGCTCCCCGGTCGAACTGCCCTGGCGCGAGAAGGTCGCCGCCGTGCTGCTCAGCTGGTTCCCGGGCCAGGAGGGCGGCGCCGCCCTCGCCGACGTCCTCACCGGCGCCCATGAACCCGGCGGCCGGCTCCCCACCACCTGGGGCTCCCTGACCGACGCACCGGTCACCCAGGTCGTCCCGGACAACGGTGAACTCCCGTACACCGAGGGCGTGTTCATCGGCTACCGCGCCTGGGAGAAGGAGGGCCGCAGCCCGTCGTACCCCTTCGGGCACGGCCTCGGTTACACCGACTGGACCTACGACGAGATCAAGACGGACGGTTCGGCTGTCACCGTCCGGGTCACCAACTCCGGTGCGCGGCACGGTCGTGAGGTCGTTCAGGTCTATCTCGCCCCGAGCGATACCGATACCGATACCGACACCGATCCGGAGCGTCCGGCCCGCTGGCTGGCCGGATTCGCCGGGGTCGAGGCCGGGCCCGGCGAGAGCGTCGACGTACTCGTCGAACTTCCGCGCAGATCTTTCGAGATATGGGATGAGACGGCGAACGCGTGGGCATTTGTAAAGGGTTCGTACGAGATCCAGGCCGGACGCTCGATCACCGACCGCAGGGTCTCGACGACGATTAACGTCTGATCCGGGACGCCGTCCCCCTCAGACAGCCCCGGTCCGGGACCTGACCCCTGGACCGGGGCTCATTCATGCCCGCGTCATCACGATCAGCGGGCCGAGAAGCCGTACACCGTCTCCGAGCGGTAGATCTCGCCCGGGAGCAGCTCCGTGCTCGGGAACTCCGGGCGGTTCGGGGAGTCCGGGAAGTGCTGGGTCTCCAGGGCGATCCCGGCCCCCGGGGCGAACGGCTCGCCCAGATGCTCACCGGTGTAGAGCTGGATGCCGGGCTCGGTCGTCGCCATCGTCAACACCCGCCCGGACGCCGGGTCGTACAGCTCGGCGATCTCGACGGGGGCCGGGGTCAGGCCCTTGTCGAGGACGAAGTTGTGGTCGTAGCCGGAGCCCACCTTCCGTGCCTCGCGGAAGTCGAAGCGCGTGCCCGCCACGTCGTCGAGCGTGCCGGTCGGGATCAGGTCGGCGTCGACGGGGGTGAACCGCGAGGCGGCGAGCCGCAGTTCATGACCGCCCGCGCCGCCGGAGCTGCCCGCGCCGCTCAGGTCGAAGTAGCTGTGGTTCGTGAGGTTCACGACGGTCGGCGCGTCCGTCGTCGCCTCGTAGGCGAGGCTCAGCGCGCCCGACGCGTCCAGCGTGTACGTCGCCGAGACGGTCAGGCGCCCCGGGAAGCCCTCCTCGCCGTGCGCGCTGACCCGGCCGAGCCGCAGCCCGTGCTCGACCGGCTCGACGTCCCACACCCGCTTGTCGAAACCGCGCTCGCCGCCGTGCAGCGAGTTCGGCGCGTTGTTCTGTGCCAACGAGTAAGTGACGCCCTCCAGCGGGAAACGGCCGCCCGCGATCCGGTTCGCGTACCGCCCGACCAGAGCGCCGAGATACGGCTCCGGGTGCGCGAGATAGCCGTCCAGATCCACGAACCCGAGCACCACGTCCGCCGCGTGCCCCGCCCGGTCCGGAACCTCCACCGACTGCACGATCCCGCCGTACGACAGCACCCGCACCCGCACACCGGCCCGCTCCAGGGTCCAGCGGTGCACGGGCGTGCCGTCGGGAAGGGTGCCGAAAAGTTCGCTCATGAGGGAAACCCTAGGTCACGGGCGTGCGCGCGATGACGCGGCGGTAGGCGATCTCGGCGAGCCGCGCCTGGCCGTCCGTGCTGGGGTGGAACCAGTCCCAGTGGCTCAACTGGTCCGTGCCGAAGCGGTAGTCGTAGACCGCGCCCCCGTCGAAGCGGCACCGCTCGTCCGTCGCGCACACCTGCTCCAGCACCTTGTTGTACGACTCCACCCGGTCCTGCACCGTGTCCCGCCGCTCGGTCGCCGCCGAGTCCAGGGCGTCCGCGTCGGCCAGCATCGAGGGGCAGATGCCCAGCTTCCAGATCTCCTTGCCCAGCGGGTTCGTCCGCCCCTGCGACCAGAGCCGCTTGAGATTCGGCACGCTCGCGACGTAGACCTGCGTCTTGGGCAGTGACCGGCGCAGCGTCTTGAGCGACTCCTCGAATCCGGTGCGGAAGTCGGCCACGGAGGTCATCGCCGAGGTCGAGGCCCGGCAGGCGTCGTTGGCGCCCACCATCACCGTGACCAACTGCGGCTTGCGGGCCGCCGCCTGACGCATCTGCGCGGGCAGGTCGGCCATCCGCGCCCCGGTCTCCGCGTAGTTCCAACTGCGCTCGGCCGCGCCCGTCCTCCCCAGCAGTCGTACGGCGAGACTGTCGACGGAGGCCGAACTGCCCGTCGCCCAGGACACCTCCGGGCAGTCCGACAGGACCGTACAGGCGTCGAAACCGCGGGTGATGGAGTCGCCGACCGCCGCCACCGAGGACGGGCTGGGGTCCCACAGCGGCGCGGGCTTCGCCTTGGCCGCCGTACCGCTCTTGCTGTGGGTGCCGGAGGATGTGCCCCCGCTTCCGTCGCAGCCGGCCGCGCCCAGCACGGCCGCCGTTACGACGGCGAGCGCGGCCCGTGAACGAAGACGTCGGATTCGCATGTTGAGACCCATCCCCTCCATAACGGTCTCAACCCATAACAACGCGCCATGGTTCCCGCACGTGTGCGATGCAACGGCACACCCCCGTACAAGCGTCCCCATGGGTGAATGGCAGCGTTTCCTGGTAGTGGGACGGACGGTACGTCACACTCCGCGCGCCGCCGCACGGTAGCCTCGCCCTCAACGTGGCTGCCCTGCCGCCGCCGTTCGCCAGTCTGCAAGATGCCCCGCTCTGTCCGGAGGTCCCGGTGACGACACGTGGAGTTCTGTACGTGCACTCCGCGCCGCGCGCGCTGTGCCCGCACGTCGAGTGGGCCGTCGCCGGGGTGCTCGGCACACGCGTCAGCCTCGACTGGATCCGACAGCCCGCGGCTCCCGGAACATGGCGCTCCGAATTCTCCTGGCAGGCCGAGGTCGGCACCGCCTCCAAGCTGGCGTCCGCGCTGCGCGGTTGGCACCTCCTCCGCTTCGAGGTCACCGCGGAGCCCTGCCCCACCGCCGAGGGCGAGCGCTACAGCTGCACCCCCGACCTCGGCATCTTCCACGCCGTCACCGGCATCCACGGCGACATCCTGATCCCGGAGGACCGCCTCCGCGCGGCCCTGACCCGCTCCCAACAGGGCGAGACCAACCTGGAAGCCGACATCGCCAAGCTCCTCGGCAAGCCGTGGGACGACGAGTTGGAGCCGTTCAGGTACGCGGGCGAGGGCGCTCCGGTGCGCTGGCTGCACCAGGTGGTCTGAGTTCCGGACCCGAGGACACGCGAAGGGCCCCCACCAGCAGGTGGGGGCCCTTCAGCGTCGTACAGGAAATTCTCAGACCGTACGGAACGCCAGCACCACGTTGTGCCCACCGAACCCGAACGAGTCGTTCAGGGCGGCGATCCGGCCCTCGACCGGCAGCTTGCGCGCCTCGCCGCGGACGACGTCCGCGTTGGCCTCCGCCTCCGGGTCGAGGTTCTCGACGTTGATGGTCGGCGGCGCGATCCGGTTGTAGAGGGCGAGGACCGTCGCGACCGACTCGACGCCGCCCGCGCCACCCAGCAGGTGACCGGTCATCGACTTGGTCGCGGAGACCGCCATGTGGTCCGCGTCGTCGCCGAACACCTTGCGCAGCGCCTTCAGTTCGGCCACGTCACCGGCCGGCGTCGACGTCGCGTGCGCGTTCACGTGCACGATCTCCGCCGCGTCCAGGTCGGTGTTGTCCATCAGGTTCCGCAGGGCCTGCGAGATGCCACGCCCCTCCGGCTCCGGCTGCACGATGTCGTGGCCGTCGGCGGAGATGCCCTGCCCGACCGCCTCGGCGTACACCCGGGCACCGCGCTTCGCGGCGTGCTCGGCGGACTCCAGGACCAGGACGCCGGCGCCCTCGCCGAGGACGAAGCCGTCACGGCCGGTGTCGTAGGGACGCGAGGCGCCCTGCGGGTCGTCGTTGTTCTTGGACATCGCCATCATGTTGCCGAACGCGGCGATGGGGAGCGGGTGGATGGCCGCCTCCGTGCCACCCGCGACCACGACGTCGGCGCGGCCGGTGCGGATCATCTCGATGGCGTAGCCGATGGCCTCGGCGCCGGAGGCGCACGCGGAGACCGGCGTGTGGACGCCCGCGCGGGCGCCGACGAGCAGACCCACGTTGGCGGACGGGCCGTTCGGCATCAGCATGGGGACGGTGTGCGGGGAGACGCGGCGGACGCCCTTCTCCTTCAGCACGTCGTACTGGTCGAGCAGGGTCGTCACACCGCCGATGCCGGAGGCGATGACGGTGCCGAGCCGGTCGGGGTCGACGGACGTGTCCTCACCGGCCTTGTCGGTGAAACCGGCGTCCGCCCAGGCCTCCTTGGCCGCGATCAGCGCGAACTGCGCCGAGCGGTCCAGGCGGCGGGCCTGCGGACGCGGGATGACCTCGGAGGGGTCCACGGCGGCCGGCGCGGCGATACGGACCGCCTGCTCGGCGGCCCACTCCTGCTCCAGGGGCTTCACACCGGACTTGCCGGCGATCAGACCCTCCCAGGTCGAGGCTGCGTCGCCACCCAGCGGTGTGGTTGCGCCGATACCGGTGACGACCACGGTGCGATTGGTCGGGCTCACGGGAATTCTCTCTCCAACGGTACGAGGATTAAGCGGCGCCACCGCCGGGTGGCGGGGCCATGCAGCCGGGCCTACGAGGTGGCTCGGACCGGGTGGTCCGGGCCTACGAAGTGGCTCAGCCCTGGTTCTTGAGGATGTAGTCGGTCGCGTCGCCGACCGTCTTGAGGTTCTTGACGTCCTCGTCGGGGATCTTGACGTCGAAGCGCTCTTCGGCGGCGACGACGACCTCGACCATGGACAGCGAGTCGACGTCCAGGTCGTCGGTGAAGGACTTGTCCAGCTGGACGTCCTCAACCGGGATGCCGGCGATCTCGTTCACGATGTCGGCGAGACCGGCGACGATCTCTTCCTGAGTGGCGGCCATGTCAGGCGCTCCTTCTTTGTGATCCAGAGGGTGTGGCGTTGCTTCCGGTCCGGATCCGATGATGATCCGGCACGGAGTGCCTAGGGGAGGGTAACGACCGTCGCGGCGTACACAAGACCCGCCCCGAAGCCGATGACGAGCGCGGTGTCGCCGCTCTTCGCCTCGCCGGTCGCCAGAAGCCGCTCCATAGCGAGCGGAATCGAGGCGGCCGAGGTGTTGCCGGTGGTGCGTACGTCACGCGCGACCGTGACGTGCTCCGGCAGTTTCAGCGTCTTCACCATCGAGTCGATGATCCGCTCGTTGGCCTGGTGGGGAATGAAGACATCCAGGTCGTCCGGGGTGATCCCGGCCGCGTCCAGCGCCTGCTGGGCGACCTTCGCCATCTCGAACACGGCCCAGCGGAACACCGCCTGGCCCTCCTGCGTGATCGCAGGGAACTTGCCCGTGGAGTCGTACTCGGTCCACGGCACGGTCTGCTTGATGGTGTCGGACTTGTCGCCCTCCGAACCCCACACGGTCGGGCCGATCGCCGGCTCCTTCGAGGGGCCGACCACGACCGCGCCCGCGCCGTCACCGAACAGGAAGGCCGTCGCGCGGTCCTCCAGGTCGGTCAGGTCGGACAGCCGCTCCACGCCGATGACCAGCACGTACTCGGCGCTGCCCTCGACGACCATGCCCTTGGCGAGGGTGAGGCCGTAGCCGAAGCCCGCGCAGCCGGCCGAGATGTCGAACGCGGCGGCCTTGTTCGTGCCCAGCTTGTCCGCGATCTCCGTCGCCACGGCCGGGGTCTGCTTGAAGTGCGAGACCGTGGCCACGATCACGCCGCCGATCTGCTCGACGGAGATCCCCGCGTCCGCGATCGCCTTGCCCGACGCCTCGACGGACATCGCGGCGACGGTCTCCTCGTCGTTCGCCCAGTGCCGGGTCTCGATGCCCGAACGCGAGCGAATCCACTCGTCGGACGAGTCGATCGTCTCCAGGATCACCTCGTTCGGGACGACCCGGACCGGACGGTAGCCGCCCACGCCGAGGATGCGCGCGTACGGTGCGCCCTTGCTCGGCTTGATCTTCGTCGACATTTCCTACGGCTCCTTCTTCAGGCGTTGGCGTGCTCGGCGATGAGCTCGCGGGCCGCGTCGAGGTCGTCCGGGGTCTTCAGGGCCAGCGTCTTGACGCCCGGCAGGGCGCGCTTGGCGAGGCCGGTGAGGGTGCCGCCGGGGGACACCTCCAGGAGCGCGGTGACGCCGAGCTCCTTGAAGGTCTCCATGCACAGGTCCCAGCGGACCGGGTTGGCGACCTGACCGACCAGCCGGTCCAGCACCTCGGCACCGGTGGCTACGGCCTGGCCGTCCTTGTTCGAGACGTACGTGATCCTCGGGTCGGCGGGCGTCAGCTCCAGCGCGGCCTTGGCGAGCGCGTCGACCGCCGGGGCCATGTGCCGCGTGTGGAACGCGCCGGCCACCTTCAGCGCCACGACCCGCCGTACGCCCTCGGGCTTGTCGGCCTCCAGGGCGGCGAGCTGCTCCAGGGTGCCGGCGGCCACGATCTGGCCCGCGCCGTTCACGTTCGCCGGGGTCAGGCCCAGCTTCTCCAGGTGCGCGGCCGTGATGTCCGGGTCGCCGCCGAGCAGCGCCGACATCCCGGTCGCGGTGATCGCGGCGGCCTCGGCCATCGCCAGACCACGCTTGCGTACGAGGGTCAGGGCGGCCGTGTCGTCCAGGACGCCCGCGAGGACGGCGGCGGTGAACTCGCCGACGCTGTGACCGGCGACGGCGCCCGGGGACACGTCTCCGAGAGCGGCGGCGGAGACCAGTCCGGCGGCGACGAGCAGCGGCTGGGCGACCGAGGTGTCGCGGATCTCGTCCGCGTCGGCGTCCGTGCCGTAGTGCACCAGATCGAGGTCGGCGGCGGCCGAGAGGGCACGCAGACGGTCCTCGACACCGGGGAGGTCGAGCCAGGGGGTCAGGAAGCCGGGCGTCTGGGCGCCCTGGCCGGGAGCGACGAGTACGAGCACTCTCACACTCTCTCTTGGGGACGGGCACGGACGCCCGTGGGGACAGGGACGAAGAACGGGAAGGGGTTTTGTGGAGCCCCGACAAAAGGCTAGTTCTGGGGATCTCCATCGGCCAGACGTCCCAGGATCAGCGCGATTCGCAGCGTGAACGCGGACCGTACATCGGATGGCGACCAGCCGGTGACGTCAGTCACACGTCGAAGCCGGTAGCGCACGGTGTTGGGATGCACGAACAGCATCCGCGCGGCACCTTCGAGGCTGCTCGCCTGCTCCAGATAGACACTGAGTGTCTCCAGGAGCGCGGACCCGGCCTCCTCCAGCGGTCTGTAGATCTCCTCCACCAACTGGTCCCGGGCACTGGGGTCACCGGCCATCGCGCGTTCCGGAAGGAGGTCGTCCGCCAGTACCGGGCGCGGCGCGTCCTGCCAGGCGGAGCACGCCTTGAGCCCGGCGGCGGCGGCCTGCGCGGACCGGGTCGCGGCCAGCAGGTCGGGCACGATCGGCCCCGCGACCACGGGACCCGCCGCATAAGGGCCGATCAGCGACTTGGCGACGGCGAGCGGATTGTCGCTGCCGCCGGCGATGACGACGAGCCGGTCCCCGAGCACGCCGGTGAGCACCTGGAGTTTGGCGTGCCGGGCGGCCCGCCGGATCGCCTCGACGGTCAGTTCACTGTCGCCGTCGGGCGCGGTCCCCAGCACCACACAGACATGCTCGGGCGAACTCCACCCCAGCGCCGCGGCCCGGCTGACCGCCCCCTCGTCGGCCTCACCGCTCAGCACGGCGTTCACGACGAGCGACTCAAGCCGGGCGTCCCACGCGCCGCGCGCCTCGGCGGCCTGCGCGTACACCTGGGCGGTCGCGAAGGCGATCTCCCGGGCGTACACGAGGAGCGCCTCGCGCAGTACGGACTCGTCGCCGGGGGCGGCCACTTCGTCGATCGCCGACTCCATGACCTCGATGGTGGTGCGCACCATCTCGACGGTCTGGCGGAGCGTGATGGCCCGGGTCAGTTCGCGGGGCGCGGTCCCGAACACGTCGGTGGAGATGGCCTGCGGGGCGTCCGGATGCCGGAACCACTCGGTGAAGGCGGCGATACCGGCCTGTGCGACCAGTCCGATCCAGGAACGGTTCTCCGGTGGCATCGCCCGGTACCACGACAGCGTCTCGTCCATGCGCGCGATGGCCTGGGCGGCAAGACTC
Source organism: Streptomyces sp. NPDC101776 (assembly GCF_044766845.1). Lineage (NCBI taxonomy): Bacteria > Bacillati > Actinomycetota > Actinomycetes > Kitasatosporales > Streptomycetaceae > Streptomyces > Streptomyces sp. NPDC101776. The sequence continues at coordinate 614,078 of NZ_JBIWMV010000002.1, forward strand.
CCGGACGACTGCTCCAGCCGCTTCAGAGTCGCCGGGTGCGAGTGGGCACGGGGTGCGGGGCCTGCGGGTCTGCTGGTTTCGGGTTCGGGCACGGGGACAAGACTGCCTTATCCGGGCGGAGGTGTGCGGTGCGGGTGGCTGCGCCGGGCTTTACGGTGCCGGGCGGCTGCGCCGGGCTTCTACGGTGCCGGGCGGCCGCGCCGGGGTTTCGGTCGCCGTCCCTGGGGGCTCCGCCCCCAGACCCCCGGGCCTGTGCCCACCCACCACCCGACTCGGTGGGTCAATCGGTGCGCCAACGACCCGACTCGGTGGGCCGAGAAGTGCATCAGCCGCTCGAATCGGTGGGCCGAGAAGCGCACCAGCCGCTCCACCCGGCAGGCCGAGAAGTACACCAGCCGCCCACCCCGGTCGGCCTAGACGCCGTAGGGAAACGGATCGGTGCCCCGCAGAGCTACCGTGGTCCTCGTGATGGACGTACGGCGTTCCGCCGAGCGCTACCCAGGGGGTGACCCGCAGGCCGGGATCGAGTCCTGGCATGCCTTTTCCTTCGGGCCGCACTACGACCCCGACAACCTCAGGTTCGGGGCGATCATCGCCTGCAACGAGGAACGGCTCGCCCCCGGCGCCGGTTTCGACGAGCACCCGCACAGCCACACCGAGATCATCACCTGGGTCGTGGAAGGGGAGTTGAGCCACCGTGACTCCACAGGGCATCTGACGAGGGTCCGCCCCGGTGACGTCCAGCGCCTCAGCTCCGCGGCCGGTGTCCGGCACGTCGAACGCAACGACAGCGACGGCCCGTTGAGCTTCGTGCAGATGTGGCTCGCCCCGCTGGAACCCGGCGGGGAACCGTCGTACGAGATCGTGCACGGCATCGCCGACTCTACGCCCTACGCCGTACCGGAGGCGGGCGCGATGCTGCATGTGCGGCGGCTCGCGCCGGGGGAGCGGACCGCCGTACCGGATGCCGTGCATGTGTATGTGCATGTGGTGCGGGGTGAAGTGCGGGTGGGGGGAGAGAAGTTGGGGCCCGGGGACGCTGCGCGGATCACGGACGCGCGGGATCTGGCCGTGGCGGCGGCGACCGGGGCTGAGCTGCTGATGTGGGAGATGCTCTAGCGGGTAGGAAGTTCGGCGAGCACCGCGTCCGTGAAGGGCGGCCACGCCTCCACCGCCCACTCCCCGAACGCCCGGTCCGTCAGGGCCACGCACCCCGCGCCCGCGACCGGGTCGATCCACAGGAACGTACCGGACTGGCCGAAGTGGCCGAAGGTGCGCGGGGAGGACGAACTGCCCGTCCAGTGCGGGGACTTGGAGTCGCGGATCTCGAAGCCGAGGCCCCAGTCGTTGGGGTTCTGGTGGCCGTAGCCGGGCAACACGCCCTTGGTGCCGGGGTATTGGACCGTCATCGCCTCGGCGACCGTGCGGGGGTCGAGGAGGCGGGGGGCCTGGAGTTCGGCGGCGAAGAGGAGGAGGTCGGTGACCGTCGAGACGCCGTCCTTCGCCGGGGAGCCTCGCAGCGAGGTCGAGTTCATGCCCAGGGGGGCGAGGACCGCCTGGTGCAGGTAGTCCGCGAACGGGATCTCCGTCGCCTTCGCGAGGTGGTCGCCGAGTTGCTCGAAGCCCGCGTTCGAGTAGAGGCGGCGCTGGCCGGGCGGGGCCGTCACGCGGTGCTCGTCGAACGCCAACCCCGAGGTGTGGGCGAGGAGATGGCGGACCGTGGCGCCGGGCGGGCCCGCCGGTTCGTCCAGCTCGATCGCGCCCTCCTCGTACGCGACGAGGGTGGCGTACGCCGCGAGCGGCTTGGTGACCGAGGCGAGCGGGAAGCGGTGGCCGGCCGGGCCGTGGGTGCCGAGGACGGTTCCGTCGGCCCGTACGACACCCGCCGCGGCGGTCGGCACCGGCCAGTTCTCGATCAGCGCGAGGCTCTGCAGGGACATGCCGTCGAGCCTAGGTGGTTCAGAGCGTGAGCCCCATCATGGGGTCCGGCTTGCGGGTGAAGCCGAGGGAGGCGTAGAGCGGCTCGGCGTCGGGGGAGGCGGTGAGGAGGACCTGGCCGGCGCCGCGCTCGCGGAACCACTGGAGGAGTTCGTCCATGCACGCGCGGGCGTACCCGCGCCGTCGCGCGTCCGGGTCGGTGGCCACGCTGAAGACGAAACCGGACCTCCCGTGCGGGTTCCCCGCCTTCCCGATCCGGTAGTCGACCGTCCCGACCACCAGCGCCGCCAGCGCCCCCGGCCGCTCCGGATGCTCGACGACGAAGGCCCCGAAGTCCTCGTCCGAGGCGAGCCGGTCCCGTAGCGTCGGCAGGGACTGCGCCTGCCAATCCGTGCCGGGGTCCGAATCGGGCAACGCGTCGATCATCACCTGGCGCAGTCGCAGCAGTTCGGCGGCATCGCCGGGGGTGGCCCGTCGTACGAGACTCATGATCCGTACGCTATCCACCGCGCCCCCGGCGCGTCCCGCGGATTTCTTACCGGTTCCGCTTGCTTGGAGTGCACTCCAAGGCCATAGCGTGGTGGCCATGACGGTGATGGAGACCACGGGTACCAGGACCGACAGCTGCGCGGGCCCGCCGCAGGGCGAGCGGCGTCCGGACGGCGCGGACAGCTACACGATCAGCGAGGTCGTCGCCTTCACCGGCCTGACGGCACACACCCTGCGCTGGTACGAGCGCATCGGGCTGATGCCGCACATCGACCGCTCGCACACCGGCCAGCGCCGCTACAGCAACCGCGACCTCGACTGGCTCGACCTCGTCGGCAAGCTCCGCCTGACCGGCATGCCGGTCGCCGACATGGTCCGCTACGCCGAACTGGTCCGCGAGGGCGACCACACCTACGGCGACCGCTTCGACCTGCTGGAGGCGACCCGCCGGGACGTCCTGGCCAGGATCGCCGAACTGCACGACACCCTCGCCGTACTCGACCGGAAGATCGCCTTCTACGGCGACGCCCACGCCTTCGAGAAGGAGAAAGCCGGATGACCGACACCGCGATCCCGACCGCACGACTCGGCGCGGCCGGCCCCGAGGTCGGCGTCCAGGGCCTCGGCTGCATGGGCATGAGCTTCGCCTACGGCCCCGCCGACGCGAAGCAGTCGCAGGCCGCGCTGGACCGCGCGCTGGAACTGGGCGTGACCCTGTACGACACGGCTGACGCGTACGGCATGGGGGAGAACGAGCGGTTCCTGTCCCCGTTCTTCAAGGCGCACCGGGACCAGGTCGTCGTCGCCACCAAGTTCGCCCTGTCGATCCCGCCGGGCGAGCCCACCCGCCGGGTCATCCGCAACGACCGCCCGTACATCCGCCAGGCCGTCGAGGCCAGCCTCCAGCGGCTCGACCTCGACGTGATCGACCTCTACTACATGCACCGCCGCGACCCGGACATCCCCATCGAGGACACCGTCGGCGCGATGGCGGAACTGGTCCGCGAGGGCAAGGTCAAGCACCTCGGGCTGAGCGAGATCACGGGCGCGGAGCTGCGGGCCGCGCACGGCGTGCACCCGATCGCCGCCGTGCAGTCGGAGTGGTCGCTGTTCAGCCGTGACGTCGAGATCAGCCTGGTGGGCGCCGCCGCCGAGCTGGGCGTGGCGGTCGTACCGTACTCACCGCTCGGCCGCGGCTTCCTCACCGGTTCCTTCTCGAACGCCGAACAGGACCTGACGGAGAGCGACTTCCGCCGAACCCAGCCCCGCTTCACCGGCGAGAACGCGACAGCCAACGGCGCCCTCCTGGAGCCGGTGCGGACGGTCGCCGAGGCGCACGGAGCCTCCCTGGGCCAGATCGCCCTCGCGTGGGTCCAACAGCGGGCCCAGGTCCACGGCCTCCCGGTCATTCCCATCCCGGGCACGACGAAGCCCGGCCGGGTGGAGGAGAACACGGCGGCCACCGGGATCGTCCTGACGGACACCGAGCTGACCTTGCTGGAACCGATCGCCGGAAAGGTGGCGGGCGACCGCTACGCGGACATGACGTTCGCCTCTTCCAGCAGGGAGTAGGGCAGCGCGCCCCAAAGGGGCGCGGGGAACTGCGCGACCGGCCACGACGGACCCGCAGCCAAAAAACCACGGACCGTCCCCACTACAACTCCGCCAACAACTCGGCCTTCTTCACCGAGAACTCCTCGTCCGTCACCAGCCCCGCCTGATGCAACTCCGCCAGATGCCGAATCCGCTCGGCGATGTCCCCGGGGTCACGCCGAGCGGCCGGCACCACAGCAGCGGGCCGCGCAGACCGAACCGCCGCAAGCACAGCCGCCGCGAACGGCAGGGACTCGTGCACAGGCCCGTACCCCAACCCGAACACCACAGCCGCCGGATCCTGATCGACGGGCACCGGCGGCGCGGCCCCCCGCAACAGCCGTAGATGCCCCTCGAAAACCTCGGGAGAGCGCCACTCGACCCCGTTGAGGCCGGCGATCGCGAAGCTCTGGTCGCCGGCCTTCCACTTCGCGGACGACGCGCCCGTCCAGAACCAGCGGAACGACACCGTCTTGCCGTCGAAGGACGCCTTCCCGTCGTACGCCTTGAACCGCAACGGCACCTCGGGCGCGGCCACCAGAAACCGCTCGGCGGGTTCGGCGTCCCGTTTCAGCTGCCCACGCAGCTCGTCGGCGTAGTACTCGGCGAGGGTCTCGCGCTCGGCCGGCAGGACGAGGCGGTAGGGATCGCAGCTCTCCTTGAGCTGGCCCGCGGCCGCCTCCATCAGCGGGTCGGCGCCGGGCCGGGGCTCCGCGCGGAGTACGACCGTGCCGCGCCGACCGGGAGCGAGCGTGACCGCCTGGATCGCCTCGAAGGGGATCCGGCGTTCACCGAGCGCCTGGAATAGCTTGGGTGTTCGAATGCTGCGTTCGTAGCGAATGAGGACGGAGTCGGACTCGAACTCCCAGGCGGCATGAAATCCGGCCAGTACGTCACCCATGCGGCTCATCGTAGGCGGCACAGCTCCTCCGTCCCATCCCCGCGCAGACCGCACTTCCTGCTGTTTCTACGCGCGTCCGGCCGCCGAGGCGCCGGACAAACCCTCTCGGCAGGTGTCACCCTCGTGCGCGCACGTCACCGAGCGGTACGCGCCAACCCCGATGTCGGCGAAGTTGGCGAGGCTGTCGGTGCCGTTCGCGAAGTACCCGGTGTGGCCCTCGGCGTCCTTGGCGGCCAGTACCCGCGCGCCGAACGCGTTCGACACCGGGTCCTCGCCGTGGCCGAGGCCGCCGAGCTCCATGTACGGCACGTCCTGGATCCAGTCGTCGGCGTCCCGCATCGCCCACACCCGGGCGAGCGTGTGCAGGTGGGAGGCCTTCGAGGTGCGCATGCCCGGGCTGCCGGCCACCGCTATGTCGGTCACCCGCGAGGGCAGCGCGTGCGCGGCGACCCCGCACACCACCGAGCCGTAGCTGTGGCAGAACAGGGCGACCTGCGAGGTCCCGGGCAGCGCCCGCACCAGTGCGTTCAGCCGTACGGCGCCTGCCTCGGCGCGGCCCGCGGTGGCCGAGTCGATGCCGAGGCCGCCGGGGGAGGTGTAGTCGGCCCAGGCGATGACCGCCGTACGCGTACCGGTCGTGTCCGTCGCGGACTTCGCCGTGTTCTCCGCCGCGTACAGGTTCTGGGCCATGCCGACCGGTGCCGAGTACCCCTTGTTGGTCTTCTGGAAGGTCAGCAGGTCGGTGTCCACGCCGGGGACGATGATCGACACGCGCTGCGCGGTGTCCAGGTCGCCGAAGACCTCGGCGATCCGGCCCGAACCCTCGGGGTCGAAGGACAGGATGTGCCGGTTCTCCGTCATCAGCGCCTCGAAGCGGTGCATGAGGCGGCCCGCCTCCTGCTGTCCCAGCGGCGTCAGCCGGTTGTCGTGCATCCGCTTCTTCTCGACCTTGCGCTCCTGGTCGAGGGCGACGCGGTTGGCGCGGTAGCGCAGCGAGACCGGGGCGCCGTTCATGTTGCCGACCGCGAGCGGGTAGCGGTGCGCGAGGCGCGTGCGCTGCTGTGCGGTGAGCGAGGCGAAGAAGCGGGCCAGCCGGGTCGGGGACGCGTCCGGGTCGGGCAGCTCACGCCCGTTTATGTGGCCGTGCTCCCATGCGGAGAGGGAGGCCTGGAGCGCCGTTTTCCCCGGGTGGCTGCGGACCGCGGTCCAGCCGGTGGTCGCCAGCATCACGAACACCACGGCCAGCGCGGCCAGTGCGCGCCAGGCGTTCAGCGTCGGGGAGGAGTCGAAGGAAGTCACTGGGAGGACACACTAGGAGAACGAGAGGGTCTCGCGTTAACCGAGTGACGGGGATCACGTTTCAGCGGGACGTGACGAGAAACTCAGTACGAGCGGGTCGTGCGCCAGTTCCCCGCGAGCGCCGGTCCCACCCCGTCGAGGTAGTCGGCGGTCAGCTCCCGCATCGCCTCGATGCTGAGGTCGTCCCCCGCGATCCACATCCGCTCCACCACCCGCATCACCCCGCCGAACACGGCCACGACCAGCCGCGGCCGGGGGTCCGTGTCCACGGCGAGGCCCTCGCGCCGGGCCACGATCTGCGCCAGCTCCTCCTCCAGTTCCTGCGAGCGCCGCAGATGCGCGGCGAGCAGCGCGGGCGTCGACTCGATCACCCGGTACGTGCGCATGTGCAGATCCAGCGGTACGACCTGCTGGATCGCCTCGTTGATGGTGTCCCAGCTCTCCAGCACGGCCCGGCGCAGCGCCTCCAGCGGGGCCTCGTGCGGCGGGCGGGCGCGGACGGCCTCGACGAAGTGCGTCTCGGTGAGCCGGGGCACGAAGAACGCGGCCTCCTCCTTGCTCGCGAAGTAGCGGAAGAAGGTGCGCTGCGAGACGTCGACGGCATCGGCGATCTCGTCGACGGTGGTCCGCTCGTAGCCCTTGGTGGTGAACAGCTCCAGGGCGGCGTGCAGCAGCGCGTCCCGCGTGCGGGCCTTCTTGCGCTCGCGCAACGTCTCCATGCCGTTCTCCTCGCAATTGTTGACAGCCGCCGACATCTGACCCTGTTTGTCAACTGTCAGCGGCTGACATTAGCCTCGCACGTATGACTAGTCAGACCACCATCAGCGCGACGGGGCCGGGGGACAAGGCAGCAGCCGCCCCGTCCGACCCGACGCCCTCCGCGGGGCTGCGCGGCCACCCGTGGTTCACCCTCATAACCGTCGCCGTCGGCGTCATGATGGTGGCCCTCGACGGCACCATCGTCGCCATCGCCAACCCGGCCATCCAGAAGGACCTCGGCGCCAGCTTCGCCGACGTCCAGTGGATCACCAACGGGTACTTCCTCGCCCTCGCGGTCTCCCTCATCACCGCCGGCAAGCTCGGTGACCGCTTCGGCCACCGCCAGACCTTCCTGATCGGCGTGAGCGGCTTCGCCCTCGCGTCCGGTGCGATCGGCCTCTCGCACAGCATCGCGTTCGTGGTCACCTTCCGCGTGCTCCAGGGGCTGTTCGGCGCGCTGCTGATGCCGGCCGCGCTCGGCCTGCTGCGGGCCACCTTCCCGGCCGAGAAGCTCAACATGGCCATCGGCCTGTGGGGCATGGTCATCGGCGCGTCCACCGCGGGCGGCCCGATCCTCGGCGGTGTGCTCGTCGAGCACGTCAACTGGCAGTCGGTGTTCTTCATCAACGTGCCGGTCGGCGCCATCGCGCTGGTCCTCGGCCTGCTGATCCTGCGCGACCACCGCGCCGAGAACGCGCCGCGCTCCTTCGACGTGCTCGGCATCGCGCTGCTCTCCGGCGCGATGTTCTGCCTCGTCTGGGCCCTCATCAAGGCGCCGACCTGGGGCTGGGGCTCCGCCACGACCTGGACGTTCCTCGCCGTGTCCGTGCTGGGCTTCGCCCTGTTCGCCTTCTGGGAGCAGCGGGTGAAGGAACCCCTCATCCCGCTGGGCCTGTTCCGCTCGGTCCCGCTGTCCGCGGGTGTGGTCCTGATGGTCCTGATGGCGATCGCCTTCATGGGCGGCCTGTTCTTCGTCACCTTCTACTTGCAGAACGTGCACGGTATGAGCCCCATCGACGCCGGTCTCCACCTCCTCCCACTGACCGGGATGATGATCGTCGGCTCCCCGCTCGCCGGCGCGGCGATCACCAAGCTCGGCCCGCGCATCCCGCTGGCCGGCGGCATGGCGGCCACCGCGATCGCCATGTACGGCATGTCCACCCTCACCTCGGACACCGGCAGCGCCATCATGTCGATCTGGTTCGCCCTGCTCGGCTTCGGCCTCGCCCCGGTGATGGTCGGCGCCACGGAGGTCATCGTGGGCAACGCGCCCATGGAGCTGTCCGGTGTCGCCGGTGGTCTCCAGCAGGCCGCGATGCAGATCGGCGGCAGTCTCGGTACGGCCGTCCTCGGTGCCGTCATGGCCTCGCGCGTCGACAGCGACCTGGCCGGCAACTGGGCCGACGCGGGCCTGCCCAAGCTCACCCGGCCCCAACTGGACGCGACTGCCGAAGCGGTCCAGGTCGGAGTCGCCCCGATCGCCCCCGGCACCCCGGAGACGGTCGCCGCGAAGATCACGCAGGTCGCCCACGACACGTTCATCTCCGGCATGAGCCTGGCCTGCCTGGTCGCCGCGGGCGTAGCGGTGGTCGCGGTGTTCGTCGCGCTGCTGACCAAGCGCGGCGAGAACGCGGAGGCGGGCGCGGGGGCGGCGCACATCTAGACGGCCCACATCCGGACGGCGCGCATCCAACCCTCTCCCGGGCCGAGTTCGCCTATCAGGGTGACTGCGCTAAAGATTCCTGGCGCTCGGTACGCGCCGCAGGTCACAGTAAGTCAAGTCCTCCGCAGGGCAGGGGGGACGGGTTGGTCTGCGGCGCGCTGCCGGAGGGGGGCAGCGCGCAAGCAGGCTTTTTTTGTGCGTACGGGGGTATCCGCTCACCGTAGGAGAACAGGCCGAACTGGCATGGATGCCCAGGGAGTTGTGGATGACAGGCTTCGGCAACGGAACGCGCAGGACCCCCCGCTCACCTGGCCGCATGGGACCAGGGACCGGGCCGGACCGCGCGACCCTGGGCATCATCGGCCTGGTCTGCGCGATCGCGGGCTTCTTCACCCTGGGGATCCTCCTCGGCCCGATCGCGATGATCTGCGGCTGGCTGGCAATGGGCCGAAAGTGGACGGGCTCCCGCCGGGCGATGGCACTGGTGGCCCTCATCCTGGGCACGATCGACACGGTGGCGGCGATTCTGTGGACGTTCTTCTGAGCGGGGGCGCGCGGCTGCGACGGGGCGGGCGGGTGTTCTTGTGAGCCGGGGTTGAGCGGGCGCTCTGTTGATACGCGGTCGAGTGGACGTGCTTTTGCCGATGAGCTTGGGGCGAGCTGACGTTCTTCTGGGCTGGGGCTGAGCGGCGGTTGTCTCGAACTGGGGCTGAGCGGACGTGCTCTTGGGCTGGGGCTGAGCGGAGGTTCTCTCGAACTGGGGCTGAGCGGACGCGCTCTCGGGCCGCGGCTGAGCGCGTGTTCTTCTGAACGGCGGTCGAGTCGACGCTCTTCTGGACTACGGCTGGGCGAACCTCCTTGTGAGCCGCGGCTAGCGGGACAACTCGTCCTCGACCGGCTGCGGGACACCTGCCGTCGGCGCCCCGGAGAAGGCTGCCTCCGGGGTTCCGGACAAGGCCGCCATCCCCGCCTCCGAAAGCGCCGCCACCCCTGCCCCGGACGAGGTTGACCCCGGCACCCCCGCCAACGCCGCCACCTCCGCCCGCAACCCCCGTACCTCCTCCGTCAGCGCCTCGATCGCCTCCGTCTGGCGCCGTTCCTCCACGTCGTCCTTCTCGAAGCGGGCGATGAACCACGTGGCGATGTTCGCGGTGACGACACCGAGCAGGGCGATCCCGGACAGCATCAGGCCGACGGCGATCATCCGGCCCAGCCCGGTGGTCGGCGCGTGGTCCCCGTACCCCACCGTCGTCATCGTGGTGAACGACCACCACACGGCGTCACCCAGCGTCCGGATGTTCCCGTGGGGCGAGTCCCGTTCCACGGACAGCACCGCGAGCGAACCGAACATCAGCAGCCCGATCACCGCGCCGGCGACATACGTCGTCAACTGGATCTGCGAGGCCATCCGCGCCCGGCGTCCGACGAGTATCAGGGTCGACACCATGCGCAACAGCCGTAGCGGCTGCAGTATCGGCAGCACCACCGCGCACAGATCCATCCAGTGGGTCCGCACGAACCGCCGCCGGTCCCGGGACATCGCGAGCCGCATCAGATAGTCGGCGGCGAACGCCCCCCACACCACCCACTCGACCACCGTGCACACCGTCGTCAGCCGATGCCCGGCGGTCGAGTCCACGATCGGCAGGGCATAGGCCACGGCAAACGCAACGGCGAGCGCCAACAGGGGCCGCTGAGTCCGCAGCTCCCAACGCGCTTGCGCCGACAGTTCGTTCATGCCCGCATCGTAGGGCGGCGGACACCTCCTAAAGGCGCCCCGAAGGGGCTCGCCTTCAGGGGCGCGGGGAACTGCGCGACCAGCCCCCACACCCCCGCAGACAAAAAAACTACGCATCTCCTCCAGCCGCACCCGGATCAGCCGAGGCAACATCCAGCAACTGATACCGATCGATCGCCTGCTTCAACACGGACCGATCGACCTTCCCCTCCCGGGCCAATTCCGTCAGCACCCCCACCACGATCGACTGCGCGTCAATGTGGAAGAACCGCCGAGCAGCCCCCCGGGTATCCGCGAACCCGAACCCGTCAGCCCCCAGAGACTGATACGTCCCCGGAACCCACCGGGCGATCTGGTCGGGAACCGACCGCATCCAGTCGGAAACAGCCACGAACGGCCCCTCCGCCCCGCTCAACTTCCGCGTGACATAAGGAACCCGCTGCTCCTCCTCGGGATGCAGCAGGTTGTGCCGCTCCACCTCGACCGCCTCGCGCCGCAGCTCGTTCCAGGACGTCGCCGACCAGACATCGGCCCGCACGTTCCAGTCCTCGGCGAGAATCCGCTGCGCCTCGATCGCCCACGGCACCGAGACCCCCGACGCAAGGATCTGCGCCGGAACCGTGCCCGACGCGCCCTGACTGACACGGTGGACGCCCTTGAGGATGCCCTCCACATCGACGTCCGCCGGCTCGGCCGGGTGCTGGATCGGCTCGTTGTAGACGGTGAGGTAGTAGAAGACGTCCTCGCCGTGCGGGTGTTCGGCGTCCGAGCCGTACATCCGCCGCAGCCCGTCCTGCACGATGTACGCGATCTCGTACGAGTACGCCGGGTCGTAGGCGACACAACCCGGGTTGGTGGAGGCCAGCAACTGCGAGTGGCCGTCCGCGTGTTGGAGACCCTCACCGGTCAGAGTCGTACGTCCCGCGGTCGCGCCCAGCACGAAACCGCGCGCCAACTGGTCCGCCATCTGCCAGAACTGGTCACCGGTGCGCTGGAAACCGAACATCGAGTAGAAGACGTAGACCGGGATGAGCGGCTCGCCGTGTGTCGCGTACGCCGAACCCGCCGCGATCAGCGAAGCGGTGCAGCCCGCCTCCGAGATGCCGTCGTGCAGCATCTGCCCGGTCGGCGACTCCTTGTACGCGAGCAGCAGTTCACGGTCCACCGACTCGTACTGCTGACCCAGCGGGTTGTAGATCTTCGCGCTCGGGAAGAACGAGTCCATGCCGAACGTCCGGTACTCGTCCGGCGCGATCAGCACGAAACGCCGGCCGATCTCCTTGTCCCGCATGAGGTCCTTGAGCAGCCGTACGAACGCCATGGTCGTGGCGATCGATTGCTGGCCGGAACCCTTCTTCACACTCGCGTACGTCTTGTCCTCGGGCAGCGTCAGCGGCTTCGAGCGGACGACCCGCGTCGGGACGTAGCCGCCCAGCCCGTTGCGCCGGTCGTGCATGTACTGGATCTCCTCCGAGTTCCGGCCCGGGTGGTAGTACGGCGGCGCGCCGGACTCCAGCTCCTGGTCGGTGATCGGGAGGTGCAGCCGGTCGCGGAAGCCCTTGAGGTCGGCGACCGTCAGCTTCTTCATCTGGTGCGTGGCGTTGCGGCCCTCGAAGTTGGGGCCCAGCGTCCAGCCCTTGACCGTCTGGGCGAGGACGACGGTCGGCTGGCCCTTGTGCTCCTTGGCCGCCGCGAAGGCCGCGTACACCTTCTGGTGGTCGTGCCCGCCGCGCCCCAGGTGCAGGATCTGGTCGTCGGTCATGTTCTCGACCATCGCGCGCAGCCGGTGGTCGTGCCCGAAGAAGTGCTCGCGGATGTACGCGCCGGTCTCCGTGGCGTACGTCTGGAACTGGCCGTCCGGCGTGGTGTTGAGCTGGTTCACCAGCACACCGTCCCGGTCCTGGGCCAGCAGCGGGTCCCAGGTGCGGTCCCAGACCAGCTTGATGACGTTCCAGCCGGCGCCCCGGAACTGCGACTCCAGCTCCTGGATGATCTTGCCGTTGCCGCGCACCGGGCCGTCGAGCCGCTGGAGGTTGCAGTTGACGACGAAGGTCAGGTTGTCCAGGCCCTCGCGCGCCGCGATCGACAGCTGGCCCAGCGACTCCGGCTCGTCCATCTCGCCGTCGCCGAGGAACGCCCACACGTGTGACTTCGAGGTGTCCGCGATCCCGCGCGCCGCCATGTAGCGGTTCATCCGCGCCTGGAAGATCGCGCCGAGCGGGCCCAGGCCCATCGACACGGTCGGGAACTCCCAGAAGTCCGGCATCGACCGCGGGTGCGGATACGAGGACAGCCCGAACGGCGCCTTCGACTTCTCCTGGCGGAACGCGTCGAGCTGCTGCTCGCTGAGCCGGTCCAGGAGGAACGCGCGGGCGTAGATGCCCGGCGAGGCGTGCCCCTGGAAGAAGATCTGGTCGCCGCCGTCGCCCTGGTCCTTGCCCCGGAAGAAGTGGTTGAAGCCCACGTCGTAGAGCGAGGCGGAGGAGGCGAAGGTGGCGATGTGGCCGCCGACCCCGATACCGGGACGCTGGGCCCTGGAGACCATCACCGCGGCGTTCCAGCGGGTGGCGTTGAGGACCTTGCGCTCGATCTCCTCGTTGCCGGGGAAGAACGGCTCGTCCTTGGTGGCGATGGTGTTGACGTAGTCCGTGCTGCGCATCTCGGGCACGGCCACGCGCTTCTCGCGGGCCCGCTCGATCAGCCGGAGCATCAGGTAGCGGGCGCGCTCACGGCCGCGCTGGTCCACGGCGGCGTCGAGCGAGTCGAGCCACTCCTGGGTCTCTTCGGGATCGAAGTCAGGAACCTGACTCGGAAGGCCGCCAATGATGATCGGATTGCGATCGGATCCGGAAGCCACGCTGTTCCTTACGTGTCAGAGGGGAAAACGTGTCATAGGGGGGAGCTGCACCGTTCCCCATGGTCTACCGCGGGACGGCAATCGTCATCTCTACCGTGAGGTAACCGTGACTCGTTTAGCAAAGCCATTCGAGTCGCGTACCCTCGGAGGGTTCTCAAACGTGCAAACCGGGCAGAACGCTGTGGTGTACGTCACCGGTGGCCGCGATAGCGTGCCTGGAGTTGCGGCGACACGGCCAGGATCGTCACCGTTTCGGCGTTCCGAATCGCCGGGTACTTGCGCGATCCGGCCCGTCCGTGTGGACTACGGCCAACGCTTCGCGTACGCGCGTGGCTGGACATTCATCAAGACATGATCAGGAGGCAACCCGTGAGCGCGACCGCGGACCACGCGGAGGAGCGGACGAACCCTGCCGTCAGGCTGGGGTTCCAGCCCGAGCAGGTGGTCCAGGAGATCGGCTACGACGACGACGTAGACCAGGAACTCCGCGAGGCCATTGAAGAAGTCATCGGCAGCGACCTGGTGGACGAGGACTACGACGACGTCGCCGATGCCGTGGTGCTGTGGTTCCGCGACGAGGACGGCGACCTGACCGACGTGCTGGTGGACGCCATCTCGTACGTCGAGGAGGGCGGCTCCATCCTGCTGCTGACGCCGAAGACGGGCCGTGACGGCTACGTCGAGCCGAGCGACATCTCGGAAGCAGCCACGACCGCGGGTCTCTCCGCGGCCAAGAGCGTCAGCGTGGGCAAGGACTGGAGTGGCAGCCGGCTGGTGACGCCCAAGGCGGCCAAGTCCAAGAGGTAAGCCACGGAGGTACCTCGATCGTCGAACCCCGGACGGGCTGGCCACGCCAGCCCGTCCGTCCGCGTGCCGTGATCGCTGCGTAGGGTGGACGCAGGGTGGTCTCACCCGAACAGCCCCACCGAAGGGATGCAGGACGAGATGGCGATCCAGGTCGGCGACAAGGCCCCCGATTTCGAGCTCAAGGACAACCACGGCGCCACCGTGAAGCTCTCCGACTTCCGCGGCGAGAAGAACGTGGTGCTGCTCTTCTACCCCTTCGCCTTCACCGGCGTCTGCACCGGCGAGCTGTGCTCCCTGCGCGACAACCTGCCGCAGTTCACCGACCGCGACACCCAGCTCCTCGCGGTCTCGAACGACTCCATCCACACCCTGCGCGTCTTCGCCGAGCAGGAGAGCCTGGAGTACCCGCTGCTCTCCGACTTCTGGCCGCACGGCAACACTTCGCGCGCGTACGGCGTCTTCGACGAGGACAAGGGCTGCGCCCTGCGCGGGACCTTCGTCATCGACAAGGAGGGCGTCGTGCGCTGGACGATCGTCAACGGTCTGCCGGACGCGCGTGACCTGGGCGAGTACGTGAAGGCCCTCGACACCCTGTGATTGTTAGGTTCCAGGGCCTGCGAGGGTCGGGAACCCGTCACTAGGATCGAGACGTTGATCCGATACCGACGCACTACGGGGCATCCCCGCCCCTGGACACCAATGGAGGACTCGTGGGAGTCAGCCTCAGCAAGGGCGGCAACGTTTCACTGACCAAGGAGGCCCCGGGCCTGACCGCGGTCATCGTCGGTCTGGGGTGGGACGTCCGCACCACCACCGGCACCGACTTCGACCTCGACGCCAGCGCACTGCTGCTGAACAGCGCGGGCAAGGTCGCCAGTGACGCGAACTTCGTCTTCTTCAACAACCTCAAGAGCCCCGACGGCTCCGTCGAGCACACCGGTGACAACACCACCGGTGAGGGCGAGGGCGACGACGAGGCGATCAAGGTGAACCTGGCGACGGTCCCGGCCGACGTCGACAAGATCACCTTCCCGGTCTCGATCTACGACGCCGAGAACCGCCAGCAGTCCTTCGGCCAGGTCCGCAACGCGTTCATCCGCGTGGTGAACCAGGCCGGCGGCGCCGAGATCGCCCGCTACGACCTCTCCGAGGACGCCTCGACCGAGACCGCGATGGTCTTCGGCGAGCTGTACCGCAACGGCGCGGAGTGGAAGTTCCGCGCCATCGGCCAGGGCTACGCCTCGGGCCTGCGCGGCATCGCCCAGGACTTCGGCGTCAACGTCTGACGTCCCCAGGCCCTGTCGTCACATTCCCGTCTGCCGGGCGACGCCATGCACGCACTCTCGCCGCACCGGGCGCGGACCCAAGTACATCCAGTACGAGGCTCCACGCCCGGCACGCCGAGAGCACGCACCTGACACCGCCCGGCCCGCCCTCCGGGCGGACGACGGGAATGCGACGACAGGACCTGGGCTTCACCGCCCGGCGCCGCACGGTCCGCGTGCGGCGCCGGGGGTCTCCCCTCCGGGGGAGTGCACGACAACCACACAGCATCGCCTCGGGGAGGACCAGCACTATGGGCGTCACGCTCGCCAAGGGGGGCAATGTCTCCCTTTCCAAGGCCGCACCGAACCTCACGAACGTCCTGATCGGTCTCGGCTGGGACGCGCGCTCCACCACCGGAGCCGACTTCGACCTCGACGCCAGCGCACTGCTGCTCAACAGCGGCGGGCGGGTGCTCGGGGACGAGTGGTTCGTCTTCTACAACCAGCTCACGAGCCCGGAAGGCTCGGTCGAGCACACCGGCGACAACCTCACGGGTGAGGGCGAGGGCGACGACGAGTCGATCCTGGTCGACCTCCTGAAGGTGCCGGCCAACTGCGACAAGATCACCTTCCCGGTCTCCATCCACGACGCCGACAACCGCGGCCAGACCTTCGGCCAGGTGAGCAACGCCTTCATCCGCGTCGTCAACCAGGCCGACGGCCAGGAGCTGGCCCGCTACGACCTCTCCGAGGACGCCTCCACCGAAACGGCGATGATCTTCGGTGAGCTCTACCGCTATCAGGGCGAGTGGAAGTTCAGGGCGGTCGGTCAGGGGTACGCGTCCGGACTGCGGGGCATCGCGATGGATTTCGGGGTCAACGTCTCGTAAAGGCGTCGGTCCCGACCGGCTGTCCCGGTCGGCGGAGTCTCCCTCTAGACTCAGTGCTCGACGTCAAATTTTAGGTAAAGCCGAGTGCGGCGCGGGGGGAGACCTTCCCCCAGACTCCGTCTGGGGGGACCCCCAACACACGATTGGGTAGCCAGTGCTTCTGAAAACCTTCGGCTGGTCGTTCGCGGTCACCGCGCTCGGCCTTGTCGCAGCGGCGTTCTACGGGGGGTGGGAAGCCTTCGGCATCGTGGCGATCCTGGCCGTCCTGGAGATCTCGCTGTCCTTCGACAACGCGGTGGTCAACGCCGGGATCCTGAAGAAGATGTCCGCCTTCTGGCAGAAGATCTTCCTCACGGTCGGTGTCCTGATCGCCGTCTTCGGCATGCGGCTGGTGTTCCCCGTCGTCATCGTCGCGGTCACCGCCAAGATCGGCCCGATCGACGCGGTCGACCTCGCGCTCAACAACAAGGACCACTACCAGCAGTTGGTCACCGACGCCCACCCGGCGATCGCGGCCTTCGGCGGCATGTTCCTGCTGATGATCTTCCTCGACTTCATCTTCGAGGACCGGGACATCCAGTGGCTGCGCTGGATCGAGCGCCCGCTCGCCAAGCTCGGCAAGGTCGACATGCTGTCGGTCTGCATCGCCCTGATCATCCTGCTGATCACCTCCTTCACCTTCGCGGCCCACGCCCACCAGCACGGCGGCGCGCACACGGACAAGGCGCAGACGGTCCTGATCGCCGGTATCTCCGGCCTGATCACGTACATGATCGTCGGCGGACTCTCCGGCTACTTCGAGGACAAACTCGAGGAAGAGGAGGAGCGGGAGCACGAGGAGGAGGAAGAGGCCGCGCGCACCGGCAAGCAGCGCTCGGCGGTGGTCCTGGCCGGCCAGGCCGCCTTCTTCATGTTCCTGTACCTGGAAGTCCTGGACGCCTCGTTCTCCTTCGACGGCGTGATCGGCGCGTTCGCCATCACCAACGACATCGTCCTGATGGCGCTGGGCCTGGGCATCGGCGCGATGTACGTCCGCTCCCTGACGGTGTACCTGGTCCGCCAGGGCACCCTGGACGACTACGTCTACCTGGAGCACGGCGCCCACTACGCGATCGGCGCCCTGGCCGTGATCCTCATGGTCACCATCCAGTACCAGATCAACGAGGTCATCACCGGCCTGGTCGGCGTCATCCTGATCGGCTGGTCCTTCTGGTCCTCGGTCCGCAGGAACAAGGCCCTCGCGGAAGCCGAGGGAAAAGCGGGCTCGGACGAGAAGACTGAGGTCTCGTCCGGGGTGTGACAAGCTCCCTGGTAAGGGAACGCTCTGTTCGGGGCGGCCGTCGAGGACAAGTCCTCTGTCCGGCCGCCCCGACAGCTTTGTCGTGAGTCATGTGGACGTGGGGGCGGGAATGGGCTTCTTCGACGGAATCTGGCGGCGCGAGGCCGACTTCGACTCGGGCAGCGCGGCCAGCAACGCGATAGAACTGACCAAACGGCACCACCAGGTCTCGCTCACCAAACAGGGCGCGGCCACCGGCAACCTCCGCGTCAACCTGACCTGGCGGATGCGGACCTCCGACATCGGCGGCCTCCAGCGCGACAGCCTGCTGCGCCACCCCTTCAAGGCCCTCAAGCCGCCGGAGGTCATGGGCCACAGCCAGAGCATGGTCAACGTCGACCTCGACCTGGGCTGCCTCTACGAACTCATGGACGGCACCAAGGGCGTGGTCCAGCCCCTCGGCGGCCTCCTCGGCGACGTCAACGCACCCCCGTACGTGAAACTCAGCGGCGACGACCGCTTCGGCTCCGCGTCCGGCGAGACGATGTACGTCAACCTCGACCACCGCGACCAGATCAAGCGCCTCCTGGTCTTCGTCTACATCTACGACCAGACCCCGGCCTTCGACCGCACCCACGCGATCGTCACCCTCTACCCCAGCAACGGCCCCCGCATCGAGATAGGCCTCGACGAACGCCACCCCCAGGCCCGCTCCTGCGCGGTAGTGATGATCGAGAACGTCAAGGGCGAACTAGTGGTCCGCCGAGAGGTCAAGTTCGTCTACGGCTTCCAGGCCGAGCTGGACCGCCTGTACGGCTGGGGCTTGCAGTGGGGACGGGGCTACAAGACGAAGGTCGAGCGCTAGGACACCCTTGGGGGACGCGCCCCAAAGGGGCGCGGGGAACGGCGCGACAAGCCCCCACCGACCCGCACCGAACGAACTCCGGCACCCACCCTCAGATGAACTGCGGTCCCTGTGGCGGCATGCGAAAGTCAGGATCCGGCGCAATCGCCGAAGGCACCGGTTGCGGATACCCGTACGTCCCCGCGGGCGAGGTCTGCGGATACCCATACGCCGGCTGAGTCACAGGCTCCTGCGGATACCCGTACCCCGACTGCACAGGAACCGCAGCAACCGCCGGAGGCAACGGCTGGGAAGCCTCGGGAACCACGATCTCCTCGGACTCGTCCACCGTGATCCCGAAGTCCACGGCCAGCCCCCGCAACCCGTTCGCGTACCCCTCACCCAGCGCCCGGAACTTCCACCCCTCACCCCGCCGGTACAGCTCCCCGCAGATCAGCGCGGTCTCCTCACCGGTCTCCGGCTTGATGTCGAAATACAGCAGCGGATCGCCCTCGGCGACGGCCGCGTCGTACAGCAGGATGCGCAGCCCCTTTACGCGGTCGAACGTGTTGTCCTCCGCCGAAGCGACCACCAGAATCCGGCTGACTTCGGGCTCGACACCGGCCAGATCTGTCTGGATCGTGTCGGTGGGGCCCTCCGCGACACGCTTCTTGCCGAGCCACCAGACCTTCCCGGAGGGGTGCCGGGGCTGGTTGTAGAAGACGAAGTCCTCGTCGGAACGCACCTGACCGGCGGGGCCGAGGAGCAGCGCCGAGGCATCCACGTCCGGGACCCCCTGCCCGGGCGTCCAGCGCAGCACGGCGCGTACCGTGGTGGCTTCCAGCGGGACGTTCGATCCCTTCAGCATCGCGTGCGTCATGCGGTCATCCTGCCCTCTCGGTCCTGGTCACGACAACGTGGGGGTTCGGACACCGACACGGCCGAGTTACCTGAAGTTCATGCCCGGCGGGAACCCCTGACATGGGTTTGTACGTACTATTACCGGCCACCTATCGAAAACACTCACGGTTCACATCGTCACCACGGGGGAGCTTTATGCGTCATTTCGGGCACATTGCCCCTGAGGTACGGCAGCGTCTCTTCTTCCAGGAGCCGTGCGAGTTCGACGCGGACTCCCCGGCCCGGCTGCTCGCCGCGGCCCTGGGCGCCACGCTCTACAGCCCGGCCACCCGCCCCCACCTCGCCGACGACATCGTCAAGCAGGCGGGCCGCGGCGTCGTGTCGATGGTGCTCTGCCTGGAGGACTCGATCGGCGACGAGGACGTCCCGGCCGCCGAGGAGAACCTGGTCCGGCAGTTCACCGAGCTGGCCGCCCGCCCGGACACCGAGCTCCCGCTGCTGTTCATCCGGGTCCGCGTGCCCGAGCAGATCCCCGATCTCGTACGTCGTATGGGCCCGGCCGTACGCCTCCTCTCCGGCTTCGTGATGCCCAAGTTCACCGAGGAGAGCGGCACGCCCTTCCTGGAGGCGCTGGCCGCCGCTGAGGCGGCGAGCGGCCACCGGCTGTTCGGCATGCCGGTCCTGGAGTCGCCCGAGCTGCTCTACCGCGAGTCGCGCGTCGAGACCCTGGAGGGCATCTCCCGCGCGGTCGACAAGTACCGCGACCGCGTCCTCGCCCTGCGCCTGGGCGTCACGGACTTCTGCTCCTCCTACGGCCTCCGCAGAGCCTCCGACATGACGGCCTACGACGTCCAGATCGTCGCCAACGTGATCGGCGACGTGGTGAACATGCTGGGCCGCGCGGACGGCACCGGGTTCACGGTGACCGGCCCGGTCTGGGAGTACTTCCGGGTCCAGGAGCGCATGTTCAAGCCGCAGCTGCGCCGCAGCCCCTTCCTGGAGGGCCAGGCGGAGGAGCTGCGCGAGGCGCTGATCGAGCACGCCATGGACGGGCTGCTGCGCGAGATCGCCCTCGACCAGGCCAACGGGCTGATGGGCAAGACCTGCATCCACCCCTCGCACGTGCTGCCCGTGCACGCGCTGTCCGTGGTCAGCCACGAGGAGTTCTGCGACGCGCAGGACATCCTGCGGCCCGAGCGCGGCGGCGGGGGCGTGCTGCGCTCGGCGTACACGAACAAGATGAACGAGGTGAAGCCGCACCGCGCCTGGGCCGAGCGGACGATGCTGCGCGCCGAGATCTTCGGTGTCGCACGCGAGGACGTCGGCTTCGTGGAGCTGCTCGCCGCCGGAATCCCCGGCTGAATCGCAAGGGACGCATGAACAAGGCAGTGAACGACGGTGTCTGGTCGGGTAGTTGGGTCGCGGAGCGGCTCGGTGTCGAACTGCTCGGCGACCCCGAACTGACCGACCTCCTGGGCCTGGCCCTCCGCCGCAACCCCAAGCGGGCCCACCTCCTGGTGTCGAACGTGCTCGGCAAGCACGTCCCCCAGTCCCCGTCGATCGTCTACGGCCACGGCTTCACCCTGGGCCGCCGAGTCCGCGACCTCCTGGGCCTGGACGAGTCCCGTCGCTCGGTGGTCCTCGGCTACGCGGAAACCGCGACGGGCCTGGGCCACGCGGTGGCGGACGGCATCGCCGTCGCCCCCTACCTCCATTCCACCCGCCGCCCGGTCCCCGGCGTCGCGACGGCGGGCGGCTTCGAGGAGTCCCACTCCCACGCGACCTCCCACCTCCTGCTCCCGGAGAACCCCGAACTCCTGGCCGGCGACGGCCCGTTGGTCCTGGTCGACGACGAGTTCTCCACGGGCAACACGGTCCTCAACACCATCCGCGACCTCCACGAGCGCTACCCACGAGACCGGTACGTGGTCGTGGCCCTGGTCGACATGCGTTCCCCCGCCGACGCCGGGCGTCTGGACGAGTTCGCGGCGGAGATAGGCGCGAGGGTGGACCTGGTCGCAGCGGCATCGGGCACGGTGACCTTGCCGGACGGTGTGCTGGAAAAGGGCCAGGAGCTGGTGGCACGGTACGAGACGGAGGGCGCCGGGGCGGGTAGTCGGTCGTCTGCCGCGCCGTCGGGGCTGGCCGCGCAGTTCCCCGCGCCCCTGAGCGAGACAGGGGGTGCCGGGACAGGTCGTGTGTCGTCTGCCGCGCCGTCCGGGCTGGCCGCGCAGTTCCCCGCGCCCCTGAAAGACAAGGGCGTGGATGTCGACCCGAGCCTTGAATCCGCCCCGAACCCCCACCCCCCAGGGGCGCGGGGAACTGCGCGACCAGCCACAACGGACTCGCACCCGGCAGACAACCGGATCCGCCGAGTCGATCTCCGCTGGCCCCGAAACCTCCCCGACGGCGGACGCCACGGCTTCACCCCCCACCACCGAATACGCCTCGAAGCAGCTCTCCCCGCAATGGCCGCCCGCCTCGCGGACACCCTCCCCGCAAACGCCCACCGCGTGCACATCCTCGGCTTCGAAGAGCTGATGTACGCCCCCCTCAGACTCGCCCGCGAGCTGGAGCAGATAGCCGACGCCGACGTCACCTACTCCACCACCACCCGCTCACCCGTCCTCGCGGTGGACGACCCCGGCTACGCGATCCGCACCCGCCTCACCTTCCCCGCCCACGACACCCCCGCCGACGGCCCGGGCGACCGCTACGCCTACAACATCGCCGGCGCCGACTTCGACGCGGTGGTCGCGGTCGTCGACTCCCGTGGGGACACCCCCGAACTGCACGGCCTGCTGGCCGAGTTGGCCGCGCACACCCCGCACGTCGTCCTCGCGGTGATCCCCTCGTACGTCCCCGAAAGGCCCCCCATGCTGCCCGAGCCCCTCCGCGGCCCCGCCTTCTCCTCGTACGCGCCCGAAGAGGTCGGCTGGCTGCTCCAGGACCTCTCGGACGTGACGCTGGAGGCGCCGACCGAGGAGCGCGAGGAGGCCATCCAGAGCGGCGGCGCGCACTACGCGGAGTCGCTGCCGGTGGAGTACCAGCCCAGCGAGCAGTACCAGGAGCTGTTCCACACCGCCCTGGACGAGGCCGCCGGCCGACTCGCGCTGGCCGTGGGGGCGGTCACCGAACTCGTCCTCGCCGAGCGCTCACCGCACCCCGTGCTCGTCTCCCTCGCCCGCGCCGGCACCCCCGTAGGCGTCCTGATGCGCCGCTGGGCCCAGTACCGGCACGGCCTCGACCTCCCGCACTACGCCGTGTCGATCGTGCGCGGCCGGGGCATCGACGCCAACGCGCTGCGCTACCTCGCCGCCCACCACGACCCCGCCGACATCGTGTTCGTCGACGGCTGGACCGGCAAGGGCGCCATCACCCGCGAACTCGCCGACGCCGTCAAGGAGTTCGAGGAGTCCGACGGCATCACCGGCTTCGACCCGGAGATCGCGGTACTGGCCGACCCCGGCTCCTGCGTGCGGACGTACGGCACCCGCGAGGACTTCCTCATCCCCTCCGCCTGCCTCAACTCGACCGTGTCGGGGCTGATTTCACGCACGGTGCTGCGCTCGGACCTGGTCGGCCCGCACGACTTCCACGGCGCGAAGTTCTACCGCGAACTCGCGGGCGTGGACGTCTCGGTGGACTTCCTGGACGCCGTGGCCGCCCGCTTCCCAGACGTCACGGACGCCGTGGCGACCCTCGCCAAGGAACTGCTGGCCGCCGACCGCACCCCGACCTGGGAGGGCTGGGCGGCAGTCGAGCGGATCAGCGAGGAGTACGGCATCCACGACGTGAACCTCGTCAAGCCCGGCGTCGGCGAGACCACCCGGGTGCTGCTGCGCCGGGTGCCCTGGAAGATCCTCGCCCGGGCCGGCGCGGGTGCCGACCTCGACCACGTCAGACTGCTCGCCGAGCAGAGAGGCGTACCCGTCGAGGAGGTGGCCGAACTGCCGTACACCTGCGTGGGGTTGATCCACCCCAAGTACACGCGCGGTGCGACCGGTGCCGACGGCAAGGCGGTGGCGGTCTGATGCCGGTACTCGTCGCGAGCGACCTCGACCGTACGCTCATCTACTCCGCGGCCGCCCTCGCCCTGACCATGCCGGACGCGCGGGCGCCCCGGCTGCTCTGCGTGGAGGTGCACGAGAGCAAGCCACTCTCCTTCATGACGGAGACGGCAGCCGGACTCCTCACCGAACTCGGCGGACTCGGCGACGACACGGCCGTCTTCGTCCCGACCACCACCCGCACCCGCAAGCAGTACCAGCGCATCAGCCTGCCCGGCCCGGAACCGAAGTACGCGATCTGTGCCAACGGCGGCCACCTCCTCGTCGACGGCGGGACCGACGAGGACTGGCACACCCAGGTTCAGACGAAGCTGGCCGCCGAGTGCGCTCCCCTGGAGGAGGTCCGCCACCACCTCGCCGACTCCGCCGACCCGGCCTGGGTCCGCAAGCACCGCGTCGCCGAGGACCTCTTCGCCTACCTCGTCGTAGAACGCGAACTCCTCCCGGAGGAGTGGGTGAAGGAGCTCGCGGTCTGGGCGGAGACCCGAGGCTGGACGGTCTCCCTCCAGGGCCGCAAGATCTACGCCGTCCCCAAGCCCCTCACCAAGAGCGCGGCGATGCGAGAACTGGCCCACCGCACGGGTGCCACCCTGACCCTGGCCGCGGGAGACTCCCTCCTGGACGCCGACCTACTGCTCGCCGCCGACAAGGCCTGGCGCCCAGGCCACGGCGAACTGGCAGACGAGTCCTGGACGGCCCCCAACGTCACAGCCCTACCCGACCGGGGCGTCCAGGCAGGCGAACGGATCCTCCAGGAGTTCCTGAGGGCAATGCCTTAGGGGCGCGAGGAACCGCGCGCCCAGCCACAACGCACCCGCACAGCCTTTGCCTAGCCGCAGCACCCGCCCCCACAACAACCGCCCCCGCCGCCCCCACCACCCGCGGGGGCGGACGCCGCCCCGCCCACGGCAACGGCGGACAGCAACTTCACCGTGTCCTCATGGCCCGAAGGGCATGAAGCCGGCGCCGCCGACTCCGCCATCGGCCGGCTGACTTCGAACGTGGACCCACAGACACGACAGCGGTACTCATAGCGAGGCATGCCCCCAGGCTAGCGCCGCCCTCACATGAGTACGGCACCTTGTTTTTTCATGAAGGTTTCGGCTGTGTCCTGTTCTGTCGTTTTCTTATATGGAGAACTTGCGAAGACCACTGGTAATTTGAGGGCGCCGAGTGATCTGTGAGACCGGGGGGAACCGGGATTTGCAGTCGTGTTCACGGCAACCTTTTCAGACCCTCGTACGTCAATGCGTCTGCCTGTGCGAGCAATACGGAGTGCGGAGGGAGTCGCGTCGTGACCCACGAGGGGGACGGGGAGGAGCGCCAGGCACCGGACGAGACCATGCAGTTGAAGCTCCCCGCCGGGTTCAGGCCGGACGAGACCATGCAGCTGCGGTTGTCCGACCTGGAGATACCCCGCGCGCCCGAGATACCCGAGGGAGAGACGAAACCGGTACGGCACCGGGGCCGCAAAGCCCCCCGCCCGTCCCTCCGTACCCGTCTCTCCCAGCTCGCCACCGCCCTCGGCCCCCGCTTCGCCCCGGTCGTCGCCCGCCTCGCTCCGATCGTGATCTTCCTCACTCCGTACGTCCGTAAGATGCGCCCGCAGTACCCGCGCCCGGGCCGTACGGACTGGCGCCGCTGGATACCCTCCTGGCGGCAGTGGCTCGGCGGCGTGCTCGCCTCCTTCGGCCTCAGCGGACTGTTCCTGGTCGTCGCCTACGCGATCACCGACGTCCCCTCCAACCTCAACACGTACGCGACCCAGCAGGACAACGTGTACTTCTGGTCGGACGGGACGCCCATGGCCCGCACCGGCTGGGTGCAGCGGCAGGCGATGCCGCTGAAGGACATTCCCGAGAACGTCCGCTGGGCGGTGCTCGCCGCCGAGAACGAGAGCTTCTACAGCGACCCCGGCATCTCCGTGAAGGGCATCGCCCGCGCCCTCTACCGCACGGTCGGCGAGGGGGACACCGAGGGCGGCTCGACGATCACCCAGCAGTACGTCAAGAACGTCTATCTGACCCAGAACCAGACGGTGAGCCGCAAATTCACCGAGGCGATGATCTCCCTCAAGCTCGACAACAAGATGAGCAAGGACAAGATCCTCGAGGGCTATCTCAACACCAGCTGGTTCGGCCGCGGCACCTACGGACTCCAGCGCGCCTCACAGGCGTACTACGGCAAGGACGTCAGCCAGCTCAACGCGAGCCAAGGCGCTTTCCTCGCCTCGCTGCTGAAGGGCGCGGGCCTCTACGACCCGACGATCAGCAAGGCCAACCACGCCCGGGCGGTGGCCCGTTGGTCCTGGATCCTGGACCGCATGGTGAAGATCGGCAAGCTGTCGCCGGCCGAGCGCGCCAAGTACAAGACCTTCCCCGAGCCGCTCAAGGAGTCGCGGACCTACGACACCGGAAAGCAGAGCGACTACCTGGTCGAACTGGCCACCCAGTACGCGAAGAAGACCGCGCACATCTCGGACAAGGACTTCGACCTCGGCGGCTACCAGATCTACACGACCTTCGACCGCGACCGCGAGACCGAGCTGACCGACGCCGTCACCAAGGCCCGCAAGGACGCGCAGAAGGACGACCCCGCCCTCGCGAAGGCCGCCCACTACGGCGCCTCCTCGGTGGCCTCCGACGGCCGGATCCTCGCCGTCTACGGCGGCCCCGACCACCGTACGCAGGGCTTCAACGAGTCCAATGCCACGACGGTGCCCGCCGGTTCGGCCTTCGAGCCGTTCGTCTACGCCGCCGCCCTGGAGCACGGGGTCACCAAGACCCGTGGCAGTCCGCCGACCTCGGTCACCCCGGACACGCTGTACGACGGGAACGACGCCGTGCCGGTCACCACACCGGAGGGGCCGTACTGGGACCGCAGCGGCAAGAAGGTGTCCGCGCACAACGACGGCAACAAGTCCTACGGGCAGATCAGTCTGCGCCAGGCCCTCGCCCAGTCCGTGAACACCCCGTTCATGCAGCTCGGCATGGACACCGGCCTGACGACCGTGCGGGCGACCGCCGAGAAGGCCGGACTGCTGTCGTCCAGTTTCGGGGCCCAGGTGCCCGCGCTGTCGCTGGGCAACGCCACACCCAGCGCACTGCGCATGGCGAGCGCGTACGGCACGTTCGACGCCGGGGGCGTCCACACCGAGCCGTACTCGGTCCGCCGTATCACCCGCAACGGCGCCGCGGTCGCCCTGGCGCGGCCGGAGCCGAACCGGGCGATGAGCAAGGTGACCGCGCGTGAGGTGACGGAGGCGCTCACGGACTCCTTCGGCACCGCGCATCCCACCGCCGCGAAGTCCGCCGGGACCGTCGTGGCGGGCAAGACCGGCACCACGCAGGACGACACCGCCGCCTGGTACGTCGGCACGGCCAAGTCCGTGTCGACGGCGGTCGTCGTCTACCGCATCGATCTGACCAAGAGCCTGGAACCCCTGCCCCTGAAGGGAGTTTCCGGCACCCCAGTCACCGACGTCCCCTACGGCATCTGGTCGAGAGCCATGACCCCGCTCGGCTGACCACCGCAGCGAACCCGCCACCTCCTCGCAGAATGAGCCGCCCATGAAGCCCCCGACGAAGGCGCCGTCCGGCCGCCGCCGCAGAGCCCCTGAACCACGCCGTCGTACCCCGAAGCCGGGGTTCCTCACCCTGGCCGTGTTCCTTGTCGTCGCCTCGCTGGTGACCGGGTACCTGGCGTTGAACCGGGACAACACGGCGCCGACCGCGTCGGCCGGCAAGAACGCGTCGCCCAAGTCGACCAAGGAACCCGTCTGGGACGGCAAGACGAAGGTGCTGGGGGACGGCTCGACCTCGTACACGGGGCCGCAGACGGGCCAGTTGAAGGCCGTGCCGCTCAAGCCCGGTGAGAAGCCTCCCCAGTTCGTCGTCTTCTCCTGGGACGGGGCCCTCCAGGGGGACGACAAACTCTTCTCGCACTACCGGGAGATGGCCAAGGAGTACAACGCCCACATGACCTTCTTCCTCACGGGCATCTATCTGCTGCCCAAGAGCAAGAGGGACCTGTACCACCCGCCGATGCACGCGGTGGGCTCGGCCGCGATCGACTTCCCCACCGACCAGCACATCCGCGACACCCTGGAGCAGCTCCGCCTGGCCTACGAGCAGGGCAACGACATCGGCACCCACTTCAACGGCCACTTCTGCGAGGCCAAGGGCGGCGGTGACTGGAGCGTCGCGCAGTGGAAGAGCGAGATCGACCAGTTCTTCTCCTTCGTCGAGAACTGGAAGACCAACACCGGCTACACCGACATCCCGGCCCTGCCCTTCGACTTCAAGAAGGAGGTCGTCGGCGGCCGTGCCCCCTGCCTGGAGGGCCAGCCCAACCTCCTGAAGGCGCTGAAGGGTTACGGCTGGCGCTACGACGCCAGCTCGCCGGGCGACTTCCAGATATGGCCCACCAAGAAGGACGGCCTCTGGGACTTCCCGCTCGAACTGCTCCCCTACGGGGACAACATCCAGGCCCTGTCGATGGACTTCAACTTCCTCTACAACCAGTCGGGCGGCGCCACCCAGGGCGACCCCGCGAAGTTCGCCGACTGGGAGAAGAAGACCGTCGACTCGTACATGGCGGGCTTCAACCGGGTCTACTACGGCAGCCGTGCGCCCCTGTTCATCGGCAACCACTTCGAGAACTGGAACGGCAGCATCTACATGAAGGCGATCGACCGGATCATCCCGACGATCTGCACCAAGAAGGGCGTGAAGTGCGTGTCCTTCAAGGAGTTGTCGGACTGGATGGACGTGCAGTCGCCCCAGACTTTGCAGCAGTTGCGCAGCCTGGACCCGGCTCAGTCGCCGGACTGGTCGACGGTGGTCAAGTGACCTCTCGGGACTGGTGAACCGACCAAGTGCAACCCCCTTCACAGGAGCCACACATGGCGTGCGAAGATGCCCTCGCCCGGTAGGCGTACCGGCGTAGAGGGGAACACCATTGAAATCCAGAAAACTGAGCCGTAAGCGGAGCCGTACGGCCATAGTCTCGGCGGCCGCCGCCTCGGTCGTCGCCGGCGTCGCCCTCGTGCCCAACTGGAGCGCGGGCGCGGCCGTCGTCGACGACCCGACCGTGAACGCCGCGACCAAGGCGACCTTCCAGAAGCTGGCCGACGCGGTCTTCACCGACCGCACCCAGGCGCTGGTGCACGGGGCCACCACGAAGCAGAGCACCTCGCGCTTCTCGGGCGACGTCCGTCTCTCCAGCACCCAGTCGCGCGACGAGAAGGCCGCGCTGACCCAACTGCGCGGCCGCCAGAGCAGCATCGCGAAGCTCGGCGAGACGTACAGCACCGGCGCCACCAAGGTCACGCTCGACGCGACCCGGGTCACCGGCCGTACCGCCAAGGCCGATGTCACCGAGACGACCACGCTGACGTACGCGAAGGCCACGGGGAACGAGCCGAAGACCACCGGCTTCCAGGCGCACCACGAACTGACCTTCAAGGCTGACCAGCAGGGCACCTGGCAGCTGTCGAAGATCGAG
This sequence comes from Streptomyces sp. NPDC101776, assembly GCF_044766845.1. Classification (NCBI taxonomy): domain Bacteria; kingdom Bacillati; phylum Actinomycetota; class Actinomycetes; order Kitasatosporales; family Streptomycetaceae; genus Streptomyces; species Streptomyces sp. NPDC101776. The sequence goes on from NZ_JBIWMV010000002.1 coordinate 642,836, forward strand.
GACACCGACACCGGTGGCCTCGCCGTCAACACGCTGTCCAAGCCCGCGGTCAAGGCGCCCGCGCCGGCCCCGGACGACGGCAACACCACGCCGGACGCGCCGCGCGCGGCCGTCACCCGCAACCCGGTGGCGGTCCCGAAGACGAGCACGGCGTACGACTACAAGGCGATGGCGACCTACGCCGAGAAGTACTGGAACGTCTACAACACGGACTACCCGAACTTCAACGGCCACGCGGACGGCGGCGACTGCACCAACTTCGTCAGCCAGTCCCTGAAGGCCGGCGGCTGGAAGCACGTCCCGGGCTACGTGTACGACTACACGAAGTGGTTCGGCACCGCCGACATCCAGTCGGACTCCTTCATCGGCGTCAACGAGTGGTCCTGGTTCGCGCAGAACTCCAAGCGCACCACCCCGCTCGCCAACGTCTACCAGGCCGAGGTCGGCGACGTCATCCAGGTCGACTTCGACCGGGACGGCTCGAAGGACCACACGATGATCGTGACGTACAAGGCCAACGGCATCCCGTACGTCACGTACCACTCGAACAACACCTACCGCAGGTCGCTGTCGAGTCTCATCGCGTCGTACCCGAACGCGTACTACTACGCGTACCGCACCTGAGATCCACCGCTCGCACGCACCGGCCCCCCGTCGCTTCGGTACGCGACCGGGGGCCGGTTCCGTTCAGTGCCCGGGCGTCCCACGCTCCTCGCGGATCCGGGAGACCACCCGGGTCACGGACTGCCGTACGGCCTCCGTCTCCGTCAGGAAGTGCCAGTAGTCGGGGTGGCGGCCCTCCAGCGTGGCGATCGCGCGGTCGAGGCGGGCGACGGCGTCGTCGAGCGGACGGGCGTCGCGCGGGTCGGGGGTGGAGCGGCCGGACATCGCGAGGCGCTGGGCGTCGCGGATCGCGAAGCGGGTGCGGTCGATCTCCTGCTGGGGGTCCTTCTGCACGGCGTTCAGCCGGCGCAGGCGGTCACCGGCGGCCGACACGGCCTCGTCGGTGGTGTTCAGCAGCGCCCGCACGGTCGACAGCAGCGACGTGGCGTCCGGCCAGCGCTGCGCGTCCCGGGCGGCCTGCGCCTCCTTCAGCTTCGCCTCGGCCTGCCGTACGTTCTCGCCGGCCTGGTCGGGCACGTGCTGGAGGTCCTGCCAGCAGGCGGCCGAGAAGCGCCGCCGCAGCTCGCTCAGCACCGGGTCGACCTGCCCCGCGCGGGTGGTCAGCGCCTGCGCGCGGGTCCGCAGCGACACCAGCCGGTGGTCGATCTCGGCGGCCCGCTCGGGCAGCTTGTCGGCCTCGGCCCGGATGGACTCCGCCTCCCGGGCGACCTGCGTGGCCCGCTCCAGCGTCTGCGGTACGCCGTGCTGTCCGGCGCCCTGGTTCAGCTTCGTGAGCTCCGGCCCCAGCTTGGCGAGCCGCCCGGCGAGATCGTCGGCGCGCAGCCCCGACGCCCGTACGGCGTCCAGCGCGTTGCTCGCGGCGAGCAGCGCCTGCCGGGCCCGCTCGACGGCCGGGGCCAGCCGGGCCAACTGCGTCTCGGCCTTGCCGAGCAGCGGCCCGAGCCCGCTCTCGAACCGGTCCAGTTCCTGCTTGACCTGGCCCAACTGGTCCTTGGCTGCGGTCAGTTCGGTGCGGGCGCGGTTCGCGGCGGCGGCCTCCAGGTCGTCGCGGTCGAGGTCGTGCGCGTCGACGGCGTTGATGTACCGGCCGCTCGCCTCGTCGATCCGCCGGCCCAGCGACTCGAAGTCGGTCACCGCGCGGCGGGCGGCCGGCGAGTCGTCGACCGCGGTGATGGTGTCTATCGAGATCCGCAGATCCCGCTGGGCGGTGTCCAGCTCGTAGAACGCCGCCGCGGCCGCGTCCTTCGCCGCCTGCGCCTCGGCCCGCTGGCTCTCCGACCGCCCGCCGAACCAGCGCCGGGTGCCGCCGCCGGCGAACGCGGCGGGCAGCGCGAGCGCGACGAGCAACGGCAGGCCCATCAGCGCGAGGGTGTCGAAGGCGGCACGGGCGGCGGCGGAACCGCGCCTGGACCGTGTGAGCGGCGAATACGGCTGCGCAGGTGTCGCCGTCACATCCCTCTCCCGTGTTGTCCGTCCTGACCGTTGTCATTCTCCCACCGGTAGAGGACGAACACACGAGCCGGTCAGTTCGCGTTCCGCACCGTGACTTTCCCGTCGCCGGTGTGGGCCGTCACCACATGAGAACTCGACGAGTCCCGGGGCACCGACACATCCACGCCGCCGTCCCCGGTCTTGGTCGTCACGCGGTACTTCGTGCCGCCGCCCTTGGGCAACGTGATCGTCACCGACCCGTCGCCGCTGCGGGACTCCACCAGGTCCGGTACGGCGCCGAGTTCGAGACGCACGGACCCGTCACCGGTGGTCGCGTGCACCTCCCGGGACGACACCTCGGCGTGCACGGAGCCGTCCCCGCTGTGCAGCGTCAGCGCCCCGGTGGAGTCGGTCACGTGCACGGACCCGTCGTGCGTACGGACGTTCAGCGCGTCCGTGAACCCCCGCGCCCGCACACTCCCGTCCCCGTCCTCCACCTTCACGGCGACCCCGCGCGGCACCTCGATCCGGTGCTTGACCGAACAGTCGGCGATCACCCCGGAACACTTCATCCGCAGCACCAGCCGGTCGTCCTTCAACGCCCAGCTCACCTCGGGATCCGATCCGATCGCCACGTTGCCCTGCCACCACCGGGTGACCTCGATCCTCCCCGCCGGGTTCGCGTCCGAGGCGACGACCTCGAGCGCGGAGTCGTCGGAGTCGATGGTGAGGGTACGGCCGGGCAGCGCGAAGGTGCGGTGATCGGGGTGCTTGTCGTCACCGGCGGAGGCGGTACCGCAGGCGGTGGCACCTGCGAGAAGCAGGGCGACACCGGCGGTCGCGGTGAGGACACAGCGGGTGGTGCGGGTGCGGGTCACGGTGATTTCCCCCTGGGACGGACGCGGAGTCCCGATGACTCCTACGGCTCTCCTCGACCGTAGGGAGCGGCGCTCATCAGGGGCATCCGGCGCGCTCCCGGACTCGGGGTGGGGAAAACCCCCGGCACGGCCCTGACCTGTCTTCCGTGGCGATACGGGTTTGCGGGACAGGCCCCCCGGCAATGTAGGCTGTCGACTCGTCCTGGGCGCGTAGCTCAGGGGTAGAGCGTCGCCCTTACAAGGCGAATGTCGGCGGTTCGAAACCGTCCGCGCCCACCAGGATAAGCAGCAGGTCAGAGGCCTTCCGGGGAGATCTCCGGGAGGCCTCTTTCCGTACGGGACGGTCGTGCGGCGGTATCGCGATTTCCCGGTGCGATGGGCAGGATGGCCCCATGACTGAACCCGGCACTGGCACCACCCCCTCCGGCTCCGTGTTGTCCCTGTGGTCGCACGACTCGGTGTTGTCGATCGGATCGGTGGGGTCGGTGTTGTCCATCGGGTCCGTCGGGTCGGCGCTGTCCGTCGGGTCGATCGGCAGTTCGCTGTCGGTCGGGTCGATCGGGTCGGCGCTGTCGTTGGTCTCGGCGGGCTCGTGGCTCAGTACGGGGTCGGTGCTGTCCGCGCAGTCGCGGTGGTCGGTGCTGTCGTGGCGGTCGACGCGCGGCTTCCGGGCGGTCGGGGCCGGGACCGGTGACGGGGTCCGTTTCGGCGGGGTGCCGGTCGTGGGGGCGGTGCGGGTCGTCGGAGTCGTCGGGGCTGTGGCGGCCTTGGCGCTGGCCCAACGGGCGCTGCGGAAGCCGTAGTCGATGACCTGGGCTGTCGGGTGACGGGCGGGGTCAGGACCAGAACTCGTTTGCCCTGTCGATGTCCTCGACGCACTCGTCCAGGTCCGTGATCTTGTCCCCGAGGACGCGGAAGACGATGCCTCCGGTCTCGTCGATGTGCTTGCCGTCGTGCTCCGCCGTGACGTGGTGGAGGGTGACCACGTGGCCCCGGCCGTCGACGAGGACCGTGTGCAGGTCGATGCGCAGGGTGCCGTTCGTCTGCGCGAAGAGCTGCCCGTACATGTCGATGACCGCGTCCTGGCCCTTGAAGTCGCCGGACAGCGGGTGGGTGCCGGGCACGTGGTGGGTGACGTCCGAGGACATCAGCCCGCGCAGGGTGTCCATGTCGCCGCGGACGAAGGCGTCGTAGCCCTTGCGGACGAGGAGTGCGTGCGGGTGGTCGGCCATGATCGATCGCCGCCTCTCGGTTGCTTCGGCGATATAAGGCTTACCTCAATCATTGTCCGCCTTGTCGTCCACCGGTGTCGTCCCGTGGGCGTGCTTCAGCTTCATCCGGCCCTCCACGCGCTCCGTCGCGGCGACCTCGGTCCAGAACCGGTGGCCGCTGACGAAGACCGCGAGTTCGTGCTCCCGCTGCCGGAGCTTCTCCACCTCGGCCTGTTCGTCGGGCGTCCAGCCGGGGGAGGCCGGGCGCTCCACCTTGCGCCAGCCGCCCCCGTCGCTGAACCCGTCCAGGGGCTCGACCGACCAGGGCAGCCGCTTCAGCAGGGCCGAAAGCTCGGCCCGGACCTGATGCAGCTCCTCCTGTCCGGCGAGGAGGTCACTCGGGAAGTCGTAGGTCGTAGGCACGCGCTAATGCTACGCCTGTTCGAATTTGGGTCGCGAGTTCCTTCCGGGACTTCATACGAACGGGTGTGGGTCACATTCGAACGGGTGTGGGGCGAGGACGTCGCCGACCCAACCGACGAGGGGATCACCACAGCTCAGGCTGCGGTGGCCAAGAACATGGGCCGGTGGGGCGGCGGGGGCCGCGACCGCAGCCCACCCGGCCGCATCCGCGGCGGCCGGCTCGCCGAGGCCGCCTACCTCGGGTCCCTCGTCACCGGCGATCTGCGCGACGCCCCGGGCCTGATCGAACGGGCCCGCGTCGCCCACCCCGGCCCCGACGAACCCCTCGTCGCCACCGTCGCGACCGCGCACCGACTCCTGCACGGCGATGGCGACGTGGACACCGCGCACCGCCTGCTGACCACGGCCCTCGGCCGTCACGAGCAGCCGACACCCCCGGACGACGAAACCGATGAAACCGGCGAAACGGACGGCGCCGACGGTACCGACGACGACTTGGTCCGCGTCGAAGCGCTCCACACCCTGACCGCGATCTGCTTCGCCGCAGGCCGCGCCGAACTGTGGCCACCTTTGCGCGAGCCCTCGACGACCTGCCCCCACCCCCACCCCCACCCCCACCCGCCGAACTGACCCTCCCCGCAAGGACGTTGAGCGACCCGGCCCGCCACACTCCGGCGACCCTCGCGCTCGCCGACACCGCCGTGTCCGGCCTCGGGCACGAGGTCAGCCCCGCCCGCATCGTCCGTACGGCCATGGCGGTCGCCCCGCTCGACCGGCTCCCCGCGTGCCGCGGCGGATGTCAGTGGGCCTGCCTAGGGTGCCGGGCATGGACGAGGAACAGGTGGAGCTCCGACCGTGGTCGGACGGCGACCTCTGGTTGCTGAAGCGGCTCAACAGCCCTGAGATGACCGAGCACTTGGGGGGTCCCGAGAGCGAGGAGCGGCTCGCCGCCCGGCATCGGCGCTATGCCGGGCTGGAGCGGGGGTGCATGTACCGGGTCGAGTTGGCGGCGGGCGGGGAGACCGTCGGTTCGATCGGGTACTGGGAGCGGGAGTGGCGGGGCGAGCCGGTGTGGGAGACCGGGTGGGGCGTCCTGCCCGAGTTCCAGGGGCGAGGGCTGGCCGCGCGGGCGGCCCGTGCCGTGGTGGAGGCGGCTCGGGCCGCCGGGCGGCACCGGTATCTGCACGCCTTCCCGAGCGTCGACCACCACGCGTCGAACTCGGTGTGCCGCAAAGCCGGGTTCACCCTGCTCGGTGAGGCGGAGTTCGAGTACCGCAAGGGGCACTGGATCACGTCCAACGACTGGCGGTTCGACCTCCAGGGGTGACCCGCCTGTCAGTTGGCGTTCGGCGCTCCCAACTCCCTTACCAGCCTTGCCGTCACCGGCACCGGGATCCCCTGTCGCTCCGCCGCCCGCAGCAACGCCCCGCCGATCGCGTCCAGTTCGAGTGGACGGCCGGCCTCCGCGTCACGCTGCATCGACGACTTGGTCCCCGGAGGGAAGGTGTCGTAGCGGGCCAGTGCTCCCGCCGCGTCCGACGGGCCGCCGTACGAGTGGCTCACCGCCGCCGTCTCCGTCAGCAGGGCGGTCAACTCCTCGCGGTGGCGCGTGCGGACGTCGCCCAGGGGGAGGTCGTAGCGAGTGGTGAGGAGGGCGAGCGGGGCGAGGAACGTCATCTTGGCCCAGAGTGCCGCGGTCTCGTCGGGCAGGACCTGGGTGCTGGGGCCGGCCGTGTTCAGTGCCGCCGCCAGTGCGTCCAGGCGTTCGCGGGGGACCGTGTCGCCCGTCAGGTCGATCTCCGCGAACGGGCTGCCGTGCTCAATCACCCCCGGGGCGACGCGAGTTGACTCGACCCGGATGATCGCGGGGGCGACCTGGGCGGGGGTGTGGCGGGCGCGCAGGTGGGCCGGGTGTTCCACGCCGTTCAGGAAGGGGACGAGGAGGCCGTCGGCCAGTGTCTTCGCCGGGACTCGGGTGAGTGCCGCGTCCAGGGCGGTCGCCTTGACCGTGATCAGGCAGGCGTCGACCGGTTCGCGTAGTTCCGTGTCCGCCTCCACCGGTGCCGTGAAGTCGCCGAAACCGGTGCTGCGGACCCGGATTCCGTTCGTACGGAGGGCGTCGGCCGTCTCTTCTCCGGCCAGGCAGATCACGCGGTGGCCGGCCCGGGACAGCAGCGCCGCGAGCAGGCCGCCGACGCCGCCGGGGCCCAGTATCGCCACGGTCAGTTCTCTGTTCGTCATGGTGCTTCCTTTCGTCGGTCGGCCCCGTGCGTGGTGACGGTGGCCGCCTCGGAAGGGATCATCGCAGGTGTGTTCGGGAGAGGGGCGGCGGTATCGCGTTCGGCGCGCGAGACTGGGTGTATGTGCCGCAGCATCAAGACTCTTCGACCGCCTGCCCAGCCCGACGAGGCCACGGAGGAGGAGATCCGGGCCGCCGCGTTGCAGTACGTGCGCAAGGTTTCCGGTTTCCGGGCTCCGGCCGCGCACAATCGCGAGGTTTTCGATCGTGCGGTCGAGGTGATTGCGGTGGCTACGGCTGAGCTGCTTGCTGATCTTGAGATTCGGGGCGCTTCGCGGGGGGCGTAGTGGTCAAAGTGCGGGCCCGGTGGGGGCTGGCCGTGCCCACACGGCGGGGCCGCACATGTCACAGCCCCGCGCCCCTGAAGGGCGGTCGCCTGCGGCTCCCGGCCCTGTGATCAAAGTGCGGGTCGGTGGGGGCTGGTCGCGCCCCACGCGGCGGAGCCGCACATGTCCAGCCCCGCGCCGCTAAGAGCGGTCGCCTGCGGCGCCCAGCCCTTAGGGGCGCATCCGCATCAGCCACCCGCCGCCCAGCCCCTACGGCGCCGCCGTCGCCTCCGCCACTCCCGGCTGCCGTCGCATCACAAACGCCGCGCCCGCCCCCGCCCCGAACAGCGCCACCAACGACACCCCCGTCGCCAGCCACGTCGCGCCCAGCCACTGTGCTCCGAAGTAGCCGAGGGCCACGCTGTAGGCCGCCCAGGACAGGCCCGCGAGGGCCGACCAGGGGAGGAAGTCTCGGGCGCGGTGGTGGGCGGCGCCCGCGCCGAGGGAGACGACCGAGCGGCCGGCGGGGGCGAAGCGGGCCAGGATGACCAGGGCGCCGCCGCCCCCGGCCAGGGCCTGGCCGAGACGTTCCTGCGCGGTGGTGAGGCGGCGGGAGCGGGAGATGGCGCGGTCGAGGCGTTCGCCGCCCAGCCAGGCCAGCCGGTACGCCACCAGGTCGCCCAGGACGGACGCCGTGGCCGCGCACGCGATCAGCGCCAGGATGCTGGGCACCTCGTGCGGGACGGGGACCGCGTCCGCCGCCGCGCCGGTGCCCGCTGCCGCCGCCGTCGCGGCCGCGATGACCAGGACACCGCTCGGCAGGACCGGCAGGAACACATCAAGGAGTACGGACAGGGCGACCATGGCATAGATCCATGGGCTGCCGGTCAGCGACCCCACACTCTCGAACAACGCAGCTCCCCGTGAACTCCCCCGTGGGCCGCGGCAAGGACGGCCAGTGACAGCCATACAGCGTACGCCTGGGTGGGGACAGGAGATTCACGGGGGGCACGTGTGATCCGCACAGTGTGTTCACCCGGCTGCCCCGTCCCGAGGGGCGAGGCGGGCTCGCATCCCGTAGCAACGTAAAGGGGTTCTAAGCGCACTCAAGCGCAACCAAATGTGAGGAACGGTACACATCATGGTGGCAGGCATATGCGCGGGCGCCGTCGTCGCGGCCCTACTGGCGAGCGGCACAGGCGGCACCGCCGCCGCGTCCGGTGCCCCGGACGGTTTCTGGATGCGGACGGACGCGCGGTTCGCGCCGGTCGCCGCCCTCGTGCCGTCGGCGGCGGTGACGTACGACAACAAGCTGGTGCCCGCCGCCGCGTGGATCGAGGTGAGTCAGCACACGGCCGTGAGCGGCACTACGACCGTGAAGCTCCGGGTCGACGGGATGGTGCCGGGGCACGCCTACGCCGTCCATGTGCACCAGAAGCCGTGCGGAGCCGACCCCGCCGCCGCGGGCGGGCACTTCCAGCACAAGCCGTCCACGGACCCGGCCGCCGCCACCGCCGACAACGAGGTCTGGCTCGACTTCACGGCCGACGAGCACGGCGCCGCCGAGGCGAGCGCCCGGCACGACTGGACCTTCCGGCAGGGCGAGGCGTCCTCGGTCGTGATCCACGACATGCCGGGCAGCCGGGTCCGCGCCGCCTGCTTCACCGTGCCGTTCGGCTGGGCTCCCTGACCTGCTGATACGTCCAGGGGCGGGCGCCGGCCGGCGTCCGCCCCGCCGTCACCTCGCGGAGCACCGCCCTCGCCACCGCGTCGGCGTCCGACAGCGTCACGGAGTCCACACCCGGCCGGGCGCCCGCCGCCGTCACCCAGTGCACGCCCTCCGTGGGCACACCGAACGCGAACCGCCTTGCGTGGACGCCTCCTTGACGGTCAATCAGACGGTACGGGCGCGGCGTCACGTCCAGCCCGCCCGTCTCGTAGCCGTCCACCGTGTGCGGCCGGCACCGGCCCGTCTTCAGCAGCCGCCCGAGCAGTTCGTCGGCGGTGCGGCGCACGTCCGGCTCGGGCAGCCGCGCCTCGACGAGGGTCGTCACCCGCACCTCCGAGCCCGGAACCGCGGGGGAGCGCGCCACCCAGGCGCCGTCCGCCTCCCGCACCTCCAGCCGGGGCCCGAGCACCTCCACCACGCCCGCCGCCACCAGCGCGGCCAGTTCCTCGATACGGCGGCGGGGCGGGCCGATGGACAGGAACGCGTTGAGCGGGGTGTACCAGCGGTCCAGGTGGTCCCGGCGGGAGGCGCCCGCGAGGCCCCCGTGGTCGACGACCAGCCGCAGTTCGTTGCGCAGATCGCGCAGCACGTCCAGGGCCGCCTTGAGCGGGCCGTCCACATTGCCGAGCGCCGCGTGCTCGGCGTCCTCGCGCAGATACGACAGCAGCCAGTCCCGCCAGGCCGCCGGGTGCGCGAGAGCGTGTTCCGTGTACGGGCGGGACAGCCGGTCCCAGCTCCAGCGGTCGGCGTCCGCGACCCCGAACTCGTCGAGGACCAGGGACTCTTGGGGATCGCGGTGCGGGACGGCCAGGAAGCGCTCGGTGAACTCCGTGAGCACTGCGGCCTCCGTGGACTCCGGGCGCCGGGAGGGCCGTAGCAGAGTCGTGTAGTAGACTGTCTCGACCTCCTTCGCCACCAACGGCCATATGTCCGTGAGGAATTCGGGCGGCTCGCCGGAGTCGGCGCGTTTGCGGAAGGCGGATATCGCCTCGGGGGTGAGGAGGTGGGGGGTGTGGCGGCCGTGGGGGCCCTTCGCGTTGTCGCCGCGCGCCTGGTACGGGATGCCTCGGCGTGAACCGGCGTACAGGCGGGGCTCCTTGCCCGAGGGGACGTAGCGCAGACCGCCGGACTTCGCGCGGACGAAACGGCCGCCCCTGCCCGTCGTCAACAGGGCTGTGTGGTCGAAGAAGTTGAGGCCCAGGCCGCGCAACAGGACTGGTTCGCCGGGGCGTACGACGGACAGGTCCACGTCGGCCGGGTTGGCGGGCGGTATGTGGTGCAGGCCGCGCTCGTCGGCGTATTCGGCGAGGCGGCGCCGGGTGGTGTCGGCGGCCGTCGGGAGGTGGCCCTGCGCCAGGACCACGGCCGAAAGGGCGGACAGGGTACGGCCGTTGTCCAGGGTGAGGGCCTGGTGGCCGTCGGGTGTGTCGTCGAGGCGGACGGCGCGGGCCCGGTGGGTCGCGACCCGGACGGAGTCGGGCGCCTCGCGGACGGTGCGGGCGAACACCCACTCCAGATAGCGGCCGTAGTGGGCGCGGGTGGGGTAGTCGTCCGGGCCGAGTTCGGCGGGCGCCCACTCGTGCAGGCTGGGGCCGGGGCGGACCGGGCCCGAGCAGTCGACGCCGGCGTCGGTGAAGAGGGTCACCTGGGAGGCCACGGTGTTCATCAGCAGCTCGGGGGACTGCGCGGAACGCCAGACGCGGCCGGGGCCCGGGGGCGCCGGGTCGACGACGTGGACGGTGAGCCGGGCGCCGGGCGGGAGGAGTTCCGGCGCGGAGGCGCAGAGGCGTTCCAGGACGCTGGTGCCGCGCGGACCGGCGCCGACCACAGCGACGGAGACGCAGGCCGGACGGTCGTTGGACGCGTTCACGGGTGACAAAGGGGTGACTCCCGGGCGTGTGGGGGCGCAATGGAGCAGACCGCCCACCGGGAAAGCGGACGGCCCGCCTCATCATGCCCGCACCGAGGTCACGAGGGTGTGAGCGGGGACTCCTCCACGGTCTTCAGCGTCCCGTCCGCCCGCGCCTGCTCCAGCCGCAGCCGGGCCGAACGGCCGTGCAGCGTCAGGGTCATGAGCTGGTTGCCGAACCAAGGCCCGCCCTTCTTGCGCCACTTGACCGAGGGGCGGGGACAACGGCCGTGCCGGGCGAGCCGTCGGCCCAGCCCCCGGGCCACGGCGCTCCAGCCGAAGCGGAAGCCGACCCGGATGTACACGGGGATGGAGTTGTGGACGGGGGAGCAGGTGAGCTGGAGGACGCGGGAACTCGGCTGCCCTGTCTGCCACTTGGGCTCCGCGACGTACGCGTGATGGACGTCCCCCGACAGCACGAGCACCGACGCCGGCGCGTCGTCCCCCGACCCCACCTCGGCGATCAGTCCCGCCAACTCCTCGAACGACTCCGGGAACGCCGCCCAGTGCTCCAGGTCGGCCGCCCGGCGCAGTTTCTCGCCGAACTCGGCCCAGCGGGGCCCCCGTTCGCCCCGGGACAGGGCCGCGTCCCAGGACTCGGCGTCGTGGATCAGATGCGGCAGCAGCCAGGGCAGCGAGGTGCCGATGAGGAGGTGGTCGTAGGAACCGGGGTCCGCCAGCGCCTCCGTGCGCAGCCAGTCGGCCTCGCCGGGGTCGAGCATCGCGCGCCGCTGCTCGTCGAGGACGCGGGCCGCCCTGCTGTCCACCATCAGCAGCCGGACCCGGCCGAAGTCGCGCCGGTAGCTCCAGCGGACGCAGGCCGGGTCGGCGTCGGCGCGGGAGGCGAAGGCACGGAGTTCGTCGGTGCCGTCGGGGGTGTCACGGACCGCCAAGTAAAGGGGATCGGCGGCGAGTTCGGCGGGGGAGAGGTTCCCCAGGTGCTGGTGCACCCAGTACGACATCAGCCCGCTCAGCAGCCGCTCGCGCCACCACGGGGTGGCCCGCATGTCGGCCAGCCAGGCCGCGGAGGTGTTCCAGTCGTCGATGACGTCGTGGTCGTCGAAGATCATGCACGACGGCACGGTGGACAGCAGCCAGCTGATCTCGGGGTCGAGCCAGGACTCGTAGTAGAGGCGCGTGTACTCCTCGTAGTCCGCGACCTCGCCGCCGGGCGGCTCGCTCAGATCACGGCGGGCGGACAGCCAGCGGCGGGTCGCGTCGGAGACCTCGTCGGCGTACACCTGGTCGCCCAACAGGACGAGTACGTCCGGCCGTTCGCCCTTCGGGTCGCGCGCGATGCGCGAGGCCAGCGTGTCCAGGGCGTCCGGGCCCACCGGGTCGTGGTCGTCGGCGGGCGGCGCGGCCCAGCGGCAGGAACCGAACGCGACCCGGACCGTCCCGTCGGCGTCCGGCGTGTGGATCACCGAGGGCGGGAACGCGGAGTCCGGCAGCGGCCACACCTGCGCACCGTCCAGGAACACGTCGTACGGCGTCGAGGTCCCCGGTGTGAGGCCCTCCACCGCCACCAACGCGTAGTGGTGGCCCGCCACTTGGAATGTACGGGCGGTGCCCCGGGCGCCGTCGGCGCAGCGCACCTCGGCGGTGCACGGACGGCTCGCCTCGACCCATACGGTCGCGGACGAGCCGTCGGCGTAGCGAAGCAGTGGTCCAAGGCGCAGTCCGGCCACGGTTGATCACCTTCCTCCGTCGCCCCGTACGGTACGGAACGACGGAGGCCGGCGCCTAGATCTCCAGGGAGAACTCCCGTGAGATCAGCAGCCGCTGAGGACCGAGGTCAGCTTGGCCTTCTCGGCGGTGTCGACCGAGAGGTCGTAGTAGTACTTCACCTGGACCCAGGCACGCACGTAGGTGCAGGCGTACGAGGTGAGCGGGGGCATCCACTCGGCCGGGTCCTGGTCGCTCTTGGACTGGTTGACGTTGTCCGTCACGGCGATCAGCTGCGGCCGGGTGACGTCGTTGGCGAAGGCCTGGCGCTGGGCGGTGGTCCAGTTGCGGGCACCGGAGTCCCAGGCCTCGGCGAGCGGGACGAGGTGGTCGATGTCCAGGTCGGAGGCGGCGGTCCAGGTGGCACCGTCGTAGACCGAGTACCAGCTGCCGCTGGTCGCGACGCAGGCGGCGGTGGTGACGACGTTCGTACCGTCGCGCTTGAGGACGTACTCACGGGTGTTGCAGGTGCCGCTGATCGTGATCCAGGTGGGGAACAGGTCACGGTCGTAGCCCGTCCGGACCTCGGTCGCCACGGTGAGCGAGGCGAGGTAGGTGCGGGCGGTGGCGGCGCTGACGGGGGTGGGGAGGGCGGCGGAGGCGTTCGGGCCGTTGAAAAGTGCGACGGAGACTATGAGTCCGGTGAACGCCGCGAGTATGCTCAGGCGTCGACGCGCGTAGACCTTCGAGAAGCGAGCCATTCGAACTCCCTTGTAGTGGGGGGGGGCGTTGGAGTGCGAGCGAAGGAATGCTTGCGGTGCCGTGTTGCGGGAAGGTGTGCGTCGGGTAAGAAGTTAGTGACGTGTTCATGACACAACAAGGGGTGCGGCGAGACTTTCCTCACGGGTGGGGTGGGGCGTGTCTCGCGTACAGTGGACGGCGCAGAAGGGGAGTAGCTCTTCGCCGGACCGTCGACATACTGCTCAGCTCGTTCTGAGCCGGCGCCCGGAGGCAGGCCCTACGCGTTCACGCGGCGGGGTCGGCCAGCGAGACCTTCGGTAAAGCAGTGCACCAGTAGTTTTTCGCGTGCGCTGCCGTGCCGAGGTGTCCGCGGACAGCACACACACTCTCGGTGGGGCAGCCCCGACCGATTGAGGAATCTTGATCAGCATCAGCGTGACGGCGCTCGTCTTCGGCGTCGTCTTTCTCGCCGAACTCCCCGACAAGACCGCGCTCGCGGGACTCGTCCTCGGCACCCGCTATCGCGCCTCGTACGTCTTCGTCGGCGTCGCCGCCGCGTTCCTTCTCCATGTCGTGCTGGCGGTGGCGGCGGGCAGCGTGCTGACCCTGCTCCCGCAGCAGCTCGTGGCCGCGGTGACCGGGGTGCTCTTCCTGGGCGGGGCCGCGGTGCTGCTCTTCAAGAAGAGCGACGACGAGGAGGAGGTCCGCAAGCCGAAGGACCAGTCCTTCTGGAAGGTCTCCGGCGCCGGTTTCATGCTCATCCTGGTCGCGGAGTTCGGTGACCTGACCCAGATCATGACGGCGAACCTCGCGGCGCGCTACGACGACCCGTTCTCGGTCGGTCTCGGTGCGGTGCTGGCGCTGTGGGCGGTCGCCGGGCTCGGCATCGTGGGCGGAAAGGCGCTGATGAAGCGGGTGCCGCTGAAGTTGATCACGCAGATCGCGGCGGTGCTGATGCTGGCGCTGGGGGCGTGGAGCCTGTGGGAGGCGGTGGCGGGTTGAGCGGGTTGAGCCGGCGTGATGGGTGTGACGGGCCGGGTGAGTGTGCGGTCCGGGCGGGCGCGCGCGAGCTGAACTGTGGGTGAACTGTTTCCGGGGGCGGTGGCGCGATGCCGGTCGGATTTTGTACCGTAGGGAAACAAAGTGGTTCCCGTCCGTTTCCCCTGACCGGCGGACGGGGCCACCTTGTCCCTCCGGGGGCGGGCCGGATCGACCGGGCCGGCCCGCGTATGCCTGTCCCGTTCGTATGCCTCTCCCGTTCCTTGGAGCCTGCCGATGACGGCCACGACCGTGCTCACCGCCCGCGCACTCCTGCTGGACATGGACGGCACCCTCGTCGACTCGCACGCCGTCGTCGAGCGGATCTGGCGGCGCTGGTCCGACCGGCACGGGCTGGAAGCGGACGAGGTCATGAAGGTCGTGCACGGCAGGCAGGGGTACGCGTCGATGGCGCTCCTCCTGCCCAGCCGCCCCATGGAGCAGAACCACACCGAGAACGCCCGCATGCTCGCCGAGGAGACCGCCGACGTCGAGGGCGTCGTCCCGATCCCGGGCGCACCGGAGTTCCTCGCGTCCCTACGGGGCCTGCCGCACGCACTGGTCACCTCGGCGGACGTGGCCCTGTCCACGGCACGGATGGCTGCGGCCGGCCTGGAGCTGCCGGAGATCCGCATCACCGCCGAGTCCGTCGGCGCCAGCAAGCCCGACCCCGAGGGCTTCCTGAAGGGCGCCGCCGAACTGGGCATCGCCCCGGCCGACTGCATCGTCTTCGAGGACTCCGGCGCGGGCATCGCGGCGGGGCGCGCGGCGGGGATGCGCGTCGTGGGGGTCGGGCCGCAGGCCGGGTATCACCGGGCGGACGTGGTGGTGCGGGATCTGCGTGAGGTGCGGGTGGAGGACTTGGGGGGCGGGGGGATTCGGCTGCGGGTGGGCTGACGGATCTCCTCGGGCTCAGGTGTCCTTCGGTCCCGGTGTTCTGGGACTCGCCCCAGCCGGCGCAGCGTCACGGTTCCGTCGTCTCCGATTCCAGCCGTGCTCGCGTGGCCGCCCCGTACACCCCCAGCCCGTCCGTCTGGATGCCGCGGGCGAGTTGGTATGTGCGTACCGAGGTCTGTACCTGCTTGTCGAAGATGCCGTTGTCGGGGCCGGTGTAGAGGTTCAACTGGGCCAGGCGGAGCTGGAGTTCGGAGACCTCGGGGCCTTCGTCGCCGCGTTGGAGGACCGCGGCGGGGCTGCTGCCGCCCTGGCGGTCCGTGGCGGCGGCGCTCGACGTGGTGGTGGTCGCCGTCGGGGTCGGGGTCGGGTTCGTGGACCTCGACGCCGTGGCGGACGGGGACGAGGACGCCGTCGGTGACGGGGTCTCGCTGAGCGTCGGGGTCGGGGACGCCGACGTCGGCTGTGCGGACGTGGAGCCGCTCGTGGACGGCGTCACCGGCGCCGCGCTCCTCGACACGGTCGGGACGCTCGCCCGTACGTCCTGGGGAGCCGCCTCGTCCCGGGACGGCGTCTGGTACGAGAACATGCCGCTCGCGAAACCGGCCACCACCGCCACCGCGACGACCGCCCCCGCGACGGCGAGGAGGACGGTACGGCGGTGGCGGCGCGGGGAGTCGGCGTCCGTGGGCGGTTCCGGGGCGTCCCCGTCGCCACCCCCTCCCTCGAACAGGCTCAGGTCGGTCGCGTTCGGGGTCGGGAGCAGCGAGGTCTCCGCCATGGCGGACGGCAAGGGCGGCAACGGCGGCACCGCGCGCAGCGGCATCGTCTCCTCCACCGCCGGCAGCCGCTGTGTCTCACCCTCGGGCCCAGCCGGTGCGGCCGGCGGCGTCCGCTCCTGCGGGTCCCCCTCCAGCTCCACATACGGCCTGATCCGCAACGGGTCGAAGTCCTCCGCCGCTGCCGCCTCCGCCGTGCGCGCGTCACGCAGCGCGTCGGACGCCCGTTGGGTGCAGGCGCAGGACGGGGAGCCGTCGGCCGCCCGGGGTGCCCCGCACTGCGGGCATATGTGCCCCTTCGCCTCGTTCACGTGTTCGTCCCTCCCCGTCAGAACTCCCGAGGTTATGCGGATCTCCTTCACGCCGTCTCCTCCGACCCCCGGAATGACAGCTTCCATTCGGACTCGACAGGCCGTACCGGACCAAACCGATCACCATGGATGTGTAACGAGAGCCTCGGGAGGTCTTCATGGCCGGCGATGCGCACGGTATGACAGGGAATGTGCACGACGCGCAGCCACCGGAGGAACCCCCGCGGCGGGGCAGCGCCGCCCAGGAACACGTGTCCGGCAACGTCCTCGTCTCCATCGGGGCGCTGCTCCTCGGGCTGCTGCTCGCCGCCCTCGACCAGACCATCGTGTCGACCGCGCTGCCGACGATCGTCAGCGACCTCGGCGGCCTCGAACACCTCTCGTGGGTCGTCACCGCGTATCTGCTGGCGTCGACCGCCGCGACCCCGCTGTGGGGCAAACTCGGCGACCAGTACGGGCGCAAGAGGCTGTTCCAGATCGCGATCGTGATCTTCCTGATCGGGTCGGCGCTCTGCGGCGCGGCGCAGAACATGCCCCAGCTGATCGGCTTCCGGGCCCTGCAAGGGCTCGGCGGCGGCGGGCTCATCGTGCTGTCGATGGCGATCGTCGGCGATGTCGTCTCGCCGCGTGAACGCGGGCGCTACCAGGGCCTGTTCGGCGCCGTGTTCGGCGCCACCAGTGTTCTCGGACCACTCCTCGGCGGACTGTTCACCGAGCATCTGAGCTGGCGCTGGGTCTTCTACATCAACCTCCCGGTCGGTGTCGTCGCGCTCGCCGTCATCGCCACCGCCCTGCACATCCCGCGCAAGTCCACCCGCCACGTCATCGACTACCTCGGCACCTTCCTCATCGCCGCCGTCGCGACCTGCCTGGTCCTCGTCGCCTCGCTCGGCGGCATGACCTGGGGCTGGGGTTCACCGCAGATCATCGGGCTCGCGGTGCTCGGCGCGGTCCTGATCGTGGCGTTCGTGGCCGTAGAACAACGCGGCGCCGAACCGGTCCTCCCCCTCAAACTCTTCCGCGTCCGCACGTTCTCCCTCGCCGCCGTCATCAGCTTCATCGTCGGCTTCGCGATGTTCGGCGCGATGACCTATCTGCCGACCTTCCTCCAGGTCGTGCAGGGCATCTCGCCGACCATGTCCGGCGTCCACATGCTGCCGATGGTGTTCGGCATGCTGCTGTCGTCCACCACCTCCGGCCAGATCGTCAGCCGCACCGGCCGCTGGAAGGTGTTCCCCATCGCGGGCACCGGCGTCACCGCCCTAGGTCTGCTCCTCCTGCACCAGCTCGACGAGAACAGTTCCACCGGCGAGATGAGCGCCTACTTCTTCGTCTTCGGGCTCGGACTCGGCCTGGTCATGCAGGTGTTGGTGCTGATCGTGCAGAACGCCGTCTCCTACCAGGATCTCGGCGTCGCCACCTCCGGCGCGACCTTCTTCCGGTCCATCGGTGCCTCGTTCGGCGTCGCCATCTTCGGCACGGTCTTCGCGAGCCGCCTCGGCGACAAACTCACCGACGCCCTCCAGGGCACCACGCTCCCGCCCGGCGTCACCCCGGACGGCCTGGAGTCCGACCCGCGCGGAATCTCCCAACTCCCGCCCGCCGTACGCCCGGAGGCCCTGCACGCCTACGCCTCCTCCATCACCGACGTCTTCCTCTACGCCGCCCCCGTCGCCGTGGTCGGCTTCGTCCTGGCGTGGTTCCTCAAGGAGGACAAGCTGCGCGGCTCGGTCACGGCCCCCGACGTCACCGAGACCCTCGCCAGCAACCCCGTCCAGCGTTCCTCCTACGACGAGGTGTGCCGCGCGCTGTCCGTGCTCGGCACGCGGGAGGGCCGCCGCGAGATCTACCGGACCATCACCACCAAGGCGGGCTACGACCTTCAGCCGGCGGCGAGTTGGCTGCTCCTGCGCATCAAGCGGGACGGCTGGGCGGAGCCGGGTGTGCTCGCCGAACGCAGCACCGTGCCGCTGCCCGTCATCCTCGCCGCCGTCCGCCAGATCGAGGGGCGCCGGCTCGCCGTACGCGAGGGCCTCGACCTCCAACTGACCGACCAGGGCCGGGAGATGGCCGAACGGCTGTCACAGGCCCGCGAGGAGTCCCTCGCGGAGACGCTGGGCGACTGGTGGGGCCCGGACCGGCCGACGGATCTGATCCGACTGGTGAAGGAGCTGAACGGCGAGCTGTGCGGGTCGGATCGGGAGCAGCCGCACAACGGGGCGGTGGGCAAGGTCAGTTGAGGCCTTTGCGGAACCAGTGTTCCGCGTACTGGTCGTCGTTGTGCGGCTCGGTCTCCTCGTAGCCGAGCCGCGTGTACAGGCCGCGGGCCTCCACCAGGTCGTGCCGGGTGTCGAGGATCATCGCCTTTGCTCCCAGCTCGCGTGCGGCCTCCTCGGCGGCCGTCACGAGCCTCGGGGCGCCGCCCCGGCCGCGCATCTCCTCGCGAACGAAGACCCGCTTCAGCTCGGCGGTCGCCGGGTCGAGGAGGCGTACGCCCGCGCTGCCGGCCGGTGTGCCCTCGTACCGGGCCACCAGCAACCGGCCGCCGGGCGGGGCGAGTTCGGAACCGGTGTGGGCGGCGATCTCCCGCTCCAGCTCCTCCGGCTCCGTCCGCCGCCCCTCGTGGAGCAGGTACCAGCGGTCGCTGACCTCCGTGTAGTACGCGCGCCAGAGTGCGGCGGCCACGGGGGAGTCGAAGGGTTCCGGGGCGATCGTCCAGGTCATGCGGGCATTGTCACGACCCGGAGGGGAGCCGGCGCAACCGAATATGGGTGACCTCGGGGGAGTCCAGCACCTGGGTCTTCCGCCACTCGATGTGCCGGTCGCCCACGTTGTCGAACAGCCGCCGTCCGCCGCACGCGAGCACGGGCACGATGTGCAGGAGCAGTTCGTCGAGCCATCCGGCGCGGATGAACTGTTGGACCAGATCGGCGCCGCCGGCCAGGGAGACGTCCTTGCCTGCGGCGGCCTCGCGGGCCGACTCCAGTGCGTGTCCCGGGCCTTCGGTCACGAAGTGGTACGTCGTGCCGCCCTTCTTCACCACCGACTCGCGCGGGTGGTGCGTGACCACGAACACCGGTGCGTGGAAAGGCGGTTCGTCGCCCCACGGGATCTCGCCGGTGATGAACATGCCGTGACCCATGACCACCGCCCCCGGCCGCTCGATCCACTCGGCGAGCAGTTCGTCGTCCGGACCGGTGTCCCCGCCCGCCATGCCCTGCATCCGACGGAAGCTCCGCAGCCCGAACACCCACGCGTGCAACCGCTCCCCGCCGATCCCGAGCGGATGCTCCCGCCCCGACTCCGGCCCCGCGATGTACCCGTCCAACGACATGGCCAGCCGTGCGACGACCTCACCCATGACAACCTCCTCGATCGTTGCTCCCTGATGCGCTCACCGGTGCGTCGATCGGGCCGCCGCGAAATCGACACACCCGCACCACGAAATCCCCGGAGTCGTGGCCGTCGTTTGAAGGAGGCCTTTGCGGCAACCCGGTACGGGAACCGACCGACTACGAGAGCCGGTTGACCAAGAACCCGGAAGGCACTCATGTCCACAGGCGTGATCATCGTTTTGATCGTGATCGTGGTCGGCGTGGTCGCTGCCCCGGCCGCCCTGGCGCTGCGTGCCCGAGGCGCGACCGGCGGCTCGGGTCTGAAGCGCCGCTTCGGTCCGGAGTACGACCGGACCGTGGCCCGGCACGACGGCGACACGAAGGCCGCCGAGCGCGAGCTCGGCGAGCGCGTCCAGGCGCACGGTTCGCTGCGCGAGCAGCCGCTGGAGCCCGCGGACCGTGAGCGGTTCCAGGCCCGTTGGGCCGCCGCGCAGGAACTCTTCGTCGACTCGCCCCGCGAGGCCCTGACCGACGTCGACCAGTTGCTCGGCGAGGTCGCCGGCGCCCGGGGCTTCCCCGATGTCGCCGAGTACGAGAAGCAGTTCGACGCGCTGTCCGTGCACCACGCGGCCCACGTCCACGGCTACCGGCGCGTGCACCGCGTCGTCACCACCCGCACGAACGGCACACCGGAGAGCCAGGCCGGCACCGAGGAGATGCGTGAGGCCATGCTTGAGGCCCGCGCCCTCTTCGACGACCTGGTGAGTGACGGCAGCCGTGGCGGCAACGGCCAAGGACGTGGCGGCCGCCACTCGATCGGCGCATTCAACAAGCAGGCACTGAAGGGGAGTTGAGCTCTATGACCGACGCGATACGGCCGACAGGCGACAGCACGAACGACGGCAGGGACGACGGTAAGAACGACACGAAGAACGACAGCAGGAACGACGGCACGAACGAGAACAAGAACGCGGGGCGCGTCGACCGCAAGGAGACGACCGACAGGACCGCGGACAGCAGGACCGCTGACGGCAAGACGACCGACGGTAGGACCACCGACGGTAGGACCACCGACAGGACCGCGACCGCCTCGACGCCATTGACGTCGTCCCCGTCGTCCCCGTCGTCGACCACCTCGCCCCGCGAAACCGGCAGCGCGATCCCGACCCCCCGCGCGGGCGACCCGACGACGACCTCCCCGCGCGAGTCCACGGCCGGTACCGATCGAACCACCGACCGCACCACCGACCGAACCGCCGACCGCCCCGTGCACGCCCCCGAGCCCGCCCCCGGCAACGGCCGGCATCTCGCGCAGGGCGCCGAGAACGGCAGCCTCCTGCCGCACGACGAGAGCGACAAGTTCAACCTGCGGCTGCAGCACGCGGTCACCGGGTTCGTGGACGAGCCCCGCTCGGCCGTGGAGGAGGCCGACCACGTACTGGAGGAGGTCGCCGCCCGCTTCACGGAGGCCGTGACCAAGCGCCGCGCCACCCTGCACGGCTCCTGGGAGTCCAAGGGCTCCGACGACACCGAGCAACTCCGCCTGGCCCTGCGGGACTACCGCGAGCTGACGGAGCGGCTGCTACACCTCTGACCCGTCGACCGTCCGGCGCTCCCGCCGGTCCCGCCACTCCCGTACGACCTCTTCCACGTCGTACGGCTTCATCCCCAGTGGGGGACCCGGCGGCGGCTTGAACATCATGTCGCGGATCTTCACGTTGACTTCGGTGATGATCTGCCGTGCGATCCGTTCCGAAGGGGCCGAGTACGCCGCAGCCAGGGCGTCCTCGGCCTCTTTGCGCAGGGCCAGGGTCGGCGGCAGCACGGAGATGCCCTCGCGGGCCATCTTCTGCTTGATCCACCACAGTTCGTCGTACGTCGTGTCGGAGCCGGACGGCAACGGCTTGCCCGCGCCCGGGAGTTGGGCGAACTCTCCGGCCCGCTCGGCGTCGCGGATCTGCTTGTCGACCCAGGACTCGAAGGACACACCCGGTGGCTTTCGCTCGGTCATGACTTCATTGTGCCGGACGCGGCACGGCCGGGCGATTTATCATGCGCCCGCTGCTGTAAGGACACTTCATAGGGGAGCGCACGTGCTCGAACTCACCATGGCCACCGTCTCCGGGGCGGACGCGGGCGCGACCGCCGGGATGCTGATGGCCGAGTCGCCCAGTGACCCGGGCGCGGTGCTGCGGGTGGGCCGGGACGAGTCGGTGTGCCGGCTGGTGACACCGGACGACTGGCTGTTCATCTCGCGGGTCCATCTGGAGTTCCTGTGCGGACCCGAGGGCGTCTGGCAGGTGAACTGGCTGCGCGGCTCCCAGCCCGACCCGTCCTCCGAAGTACGCCTGATCGTCGGCGAGTACGCCCAGACCGTCGCCTACGGAGGCAGCGTGCCGTTGCCCCGGGGCGGCAGCGGCGAGATCGTCATCCAGGACCGCACCGGGCCGCGCAGCGTCAACGTCGGCTTCTACCACGAGAGTTGACAGACCGGCGGGATCGCAGGATCAGTCGAGCACCCGCGCCAGCGCGAACCCGTCGTAGCCCTTCCTGCCCACCGTCTGGATCGCCGTACCGGACAGGCGCGCGTGCGAACCGATCAACTCGATCGCCGTACGCGTGCCTCGGACATCCGGCGAGGTGCTGTCCGGGTCGGCGACCCGGCCGCCGCGGACCACGTTGTCGATGATGATCAGGCTGCCGGGGCGGGTGAGCTTGAGGGCCCACTCCACGTAGTACGGGTTGTTGACCTTGTCGGCGTCGACGAAGACCAGGTCGAAGGGGGTCGGGTGTTCGTCGGCCAGCACGGCCAGTGACTCCAGGGCCGCGCCCACCCTTACCTCGACGATCTTGTCGAGGCCCGCGCGGGCGATGTTGCGGGTGGCGACCTCGGCGTGCCGGGGGCTGTACTCCAGGGTGACGAGCCGGCCGTCGGCGGGCAGCGCGCGGGCCAGCCAGATAGTGCTGTAGCCGCCGAGGGTGCCGATCTCCAGGATGCGGCCGGCACCCTGGGTCAGGGCGAGGAGATGGAGCAGCTTGCCCTCGGCGGCGGACACCGCGATCTCCGGGAGTCCGCCCGCCTCGCTGTCGCGCAGGGCCGCCCGGAGCACCTCGTCGTCCGGGGCGAGATGGCTGATGAAGTAGTCGTCGACGTCGTCCCACACCTGTGACTCGCTCATGCGCCTGTGCCTTTCGTGAATCCTGTGACGGTCCCTTCCTACCCGGAACGACCCGGCCTGTGCGTCGGCGGCGGCGGAATCACCGGGGGCGGCGGGAGCACCGGCCGCCGGGCCCGTCGTACGGCCAGCAGGACGGCGGTCGTGACGAGGACGGCCAGGCCGCCGACGATCGTCAGCAGCCAGGCCGGTACGCCGGCCACCTCGCGCAGATGGTCCTCGTAGATCACCTGCTGGAACGGGGCGTCCGTGGCCGTGCGGCGCAGCAGGTGGTCGCCGGTGATGCGGGAGGGGTCGGGGAACTCCTGGTTCACGGCGGTCAGGAACGGGGTGCCCTTGGCGAGGGCGGCCAGCGGGCCCGAGGCGGTGGTGATCCGGCCGGCGTAGGCCACCTGCGGCTGCGAGCCGCCGATCGCGCCGCTGGGTTCCATGCGGTGGGCGGCGAGGATGTACAGGCCCAGCGACTGCGGGGTGCCCGCCAGCCGGGACAGCCGCATCGGGTGGACGGGGGACTCGGCGGCGAAGGTGAGGTGGAGCGGGTCGAGGGCGCCGGTCAGGGCGGTGCCGGCGGTCGCGGGGGCGAGGCGGATCGCCACGTACTCCCAGCGCTGGTCGACGTACGGCTGAAGGGCCTGGCCGAGGCGGGACGGCAGCACGAAGCCGTTGGTGTTCAGCCAGTCGCCCAGTGCGTCCGGGTCGGTGGCCGTCAGCCGGGCCACGTCGAAGGGGCCGAGCCGCTCACGGCCGACCACACCCACTCCGGGAGCCGTCGCGGCGCCCGGCGGCGGGCCGCCGCCCACGTCGCCGGAGACGAGCGGCCAGTCACCGTCCTGGGGCCAGAAGTGATAGCGGTCCCGGTGCACGGGCGCGGTGATCCCGTTCAGCGTGTCGAAGAGCGCGGGGTCGCCCAGCGTGGCCGTCGCCCGGTGCGGCACCGGCATGATCCACGCGGCCTGCCGGGTGTCCCCGGTGACGGTGAGCCGCATCACGATCTGCTCCTGGCGCCCGTCCCAGCGCACCACGGACGCCTCGCGCCCCACCGCGATCTGCTGGGCCGCGGTCGGCACCAGAGCGCCGCAGCCGCACGCCCAGGCCGGTGACACCAGCGATCCGAGCTGCAGGGCGAGGAGCGCCAGGACGACGGCCACCACACGCGCGCGTGCCCGCCCCGGCAACGACTTCGGCAAGGCCTCCGGCAAAGACTCCGGCAAGGATTTCCGCGGTGACCTCCCCGCCGATCTCCGCGGTGACCTCCGTGGCGAAACGATCAGTAAACCGATCATGCCCACAAGCTATCGGGCCATCGTGCCCGGTCGGAAGCGCGCGGTTGTCCGCTGTGCCCAGGCAACCCCGGGCCGACTATCGTCATCCGGACAAAAGGAGGGCGGACGTCAGGTGACGAGAGGGTTGCCTGCGTCTCTCCCCCAGGGGGTGCGACCCTCATAGGGTTCCCAGAGGGAACAGCCGCGCGGGTGACGCGTGGGACGAGCGGGGCGGAGGCCTACGAGGCGTGGCGAACGTGGAGCACAGCGGGCGACCGGCGGGAGCCGCGGGAGCTTTCGGGTCGAGTGCCGCCCAGACGGCCAGGACACGGCTGCGCGTGGCGCGCCTGGGCCTGTGGCTGGTCGCCGCGGTCCTCGCCGTACGACAGGTGGCCGTGGTCCTCGGCACCCCGCAGGGGGAACGGCTGACGGACCTGGAGACCTGGGTCGGGACGAACGGCGTGCTGCATGTGAAGGGCTCGCTGTACGACTCGACGCAGTTCACCGGCACCCCCTTCGGCGGGCTCGTCCTCAAGCCGCTCACCCGGGCGGCCGAACAGGCCCTCGGCTGGGGCTGGACCTTCGGCACGCTGCTGCTCGTCGTCGCGCTCGGCCTGGTCGTCTCCCGCGCGCTGCCGCAGCCCGTCACCCGCCGTGCCTCGCTGCTCGCCGCGCCCGTCGCGATCAGCCTGCTCATGCTGTCGCTCCCGGTGCGCAACACGCTCTGGCTCGGCCAGACCAGCATCATCCCGGTCCTGCTCGTGCTGCTCGGCTGCTTCACCGTGCGCGGCGAGCGCGCCAGTGGTGTGCTGATCGGCCTCGCCGCCGCGCTCCAGCCGACGGTGCTGCTCTTCGCGCCGCTGCTGTGGTTCACCGGCCGCCGCCGGGCCGCGATCACCTCCGCGCTGACGTTCGCCTCGAGCGCGGTGATCGCGTGGGCGGCGATGCCGCACGACTCGTACACCTACTGGGTGCACCACATGGCCGGCGCGGGCCTCGGCGGCGCGGCCGACGGCCTCGGCAACCAGTCCCTGCACGGCGCGCTGCTACGGCTCGGTCTCACCGGCCCGCTGGAGATCGGCGTCTTCCTGGCGCTCGGCGCGGCCGTCACCTACCTCGGCCTGCGCCGGGCCGTACAGTACGCGCGCGACGGCCAGTTGCTGCTCGCGGTCGCGGTCACCGGCTGCGCGGCGATCGCCGTGTCGCCGACGACCTGGCAGCACCAGTTGCTGTGGGTGCTGCTCGCGGTGGTCGGCCGGGTCGGCAAGCGGGCCTCGGACCGCTATGTGTGGCCGGTCGCGGTGGTCCTCGTCGTCACGCTGCCCGCGAAGATGATGCTGCCGAACATGGCGGCCGTCTATCCGCTGCGTGACAACGTCGTCCTGCTCATGGCGCTCGCCGCCGCGACCGTCGTGCCGTTCCTGTCCCGCACCTCGGAGTACTACCGCCGCCCGATCCCCACGGAGTACGCCGAGCCGGTCCCGACGCGCTGGAAGCACGTCCCGCTGATCCCGAACCTGCGGCGCGTCCTGACCCGCCCGAACCTCCTCCTCGAACTCCTCCTGATCCGCGTCACCTACGCCGCCTACCAGCAGGTCCGCCTCGCGGCGACCGGCGGCACCAACGCGGGCGGCCGGGCCACGGCGGAACACCACGGCCACGAGATCCTCGACATCGAGCGCTTCCTGCACATCGACATCGAGCACGCGGTCAACCACTGGGTCGTGAAGGTCGACTTCCTCAAGGACTTCTTCAACTTCTACTACGAGTCCTTCCACTTCGTGGTCCCGCTCACGGTCATGGCCGTCCTCTACTGGCGCCGCCCGGTCGACTACCGCTGGGCCCGCTCCGCCCTCGGCTTCGCCACCCTCCTCGCCCTGGTCGGCTTCTGGCTCTACCCGCTGGCCCCGCCGCGTCTGCTCCCCGGCCTCGGCATCATCGACACGGTGCACGGCGTCCAGGACTTCTCCAAGCCGGACTACGGCACCCTCACCGCCCTCACCAACCAGTACGCCGCGATGCCGTCCCTGCACTTCGGCTGGTCCCTGTGGTGCGGGGTGGTCATCTTCGCCCTCGCCCCCAAGTGGTGGATGAAGGCCCTGGGCCTCCTGCACCCCTTCTTCACCGTCTCCGCGATCGTCGCGACCGGCAACCACTGGGTGCTCGACGCGGTCGGCGGCGGGGCGGTCGTCGCGGCGGGCTTCGGTCTGGCGTACGTGTTCCAGGGGCCGCGGGCGCGGTCGGCGAAGGCGCAACCGGCCGAGGTCGAGGGGGAGTTGGTGGCGGCGACGGGTCGTGGCTCGGGCTGATCCGGTACGCGTACGGCACGCGGTCACGCTCCTCGCCCGGCGCGCGGTCACGGTCCTCGGCGTTCACCGCTCCCGGGCGAGACGGTCCCGAAGGCGGGCATGGCGGAACTGGTAGACGGTGCCGGAGGCGCGCAGGAGGTTGCGGCGCCGGGCGTCCTCCAGGAAGTGGATCAGACGGAGGGGAGTGCCCTCCTCGATCCGGAGCTGCGCCGCGGTGAAGGCGGTGGCCACGGCGAGGTTGCTGGCGGGGCCGGCCATGAGGACGGTCGGCAGGGCGGCCCCGACGGCCGCCACCACCGCGAGTTTCGGACCGAGCCACCAGGCCACCAACGGGGCGATCATCAGGGCCGCCGCGAGCCCGGTCAGCAGCCCGAGAACCAGCCGCAGCCCGAGGTGGTGGCGCCATACGTCGTGCGGGCCGATCGACCGGGTGTCCGCCTCCGGAGGACGGTTGTAGTGCTCTCTCACCGGGTCG
Source organism: Streptomyces sp. NPDC101776 (assembly GCF_044766845.1). Lineage (NCBI taxonomy): Bacteria > Bacillati > Actinomycetota > Actinomycetes > Kitasatosporales > Streptomycetaceae > Streptomyces > Streptomyces sp. NPDC101776. Next base: position 669,591 of record NZ_JBIWMV010000002.1, read on the forward strand.
TACCAGGGTCCCGCGCCCGCGGACAGGAACGGGGTGCCTGCCACGATCCCGTGACCGCGCCCTGTCACCAGCACTCCGGTGAATCCCAGGGGCAGTGTGGTGAGGAAGCAGAGCCACACCGGAAGCGTCCGGTCACCGGGCAGGAACGGCGCGGTCACGCTCGCCAGGGTGCCCAACCCCAGCCACTCGACCACGCCTGACACGATCGCCCCGGTGCTGAAGATGTCGCGCCATCCGGCACTGGGCAGCGGCTGCGGATCGTTGAGATCCGTGAAGCGGAGACCGGCCGTCATCCCCAAGAGGTACGCGGAGGGGAGCCCGATCAGCCAGGCGTACACGGAGTGGGTCGCCATCCACACCAGCAGCGCGAGGGGAATCCCGCCCACCAGCGTGACCAGGGCCTGCATGGCCAGCCTTCTGGGGTGGGGGCGCGTCCAACCGGGGAGGTGCCACCAGCACAGGCTGTGGCTGTCCTGCCGGGCGAGGTGCCGGGCGATGTACCGCAGCGTCCGCTCGGCGGTCTCGGGAGACCAGTCGGGGTGCGGATGTCCAGGCCGCCGCGCGTAGGCGGTGGCGACCGCGCGGTCGAGGAGGTGGTCCCGCAGGGTCTCGGTGGTGGGGAGGTCGAGGAGCTCGTCGACCGGACCGTCGTCGGCGTAGCCGTCGCGTACGAGGGTGATCGCCAGGGGGTTGGCGAGTGCCTTGGCCACGACGCTCCCGGGGTCGTGCAGGAGGCGTTCGGTCAGCGCCAGCCAGGCGGGCGAGGGTGAGCTGGACAGGGTGTTGAGAAGGTACTCGGCCGCGTCCTCGGGAGACACCGGCTGGATCTCCACGGTCGCGGCTCCGCCGAGCCGGGCCCGATGGGCGGACGCGGACGCTTCCCGTGACCGGGAGATCAGTACGAGCCGGAAGGGGGCCAACTCCAGCGCGCTCGCCATGGCTCCCCGCAACTTGCTGCCGTGGACCTCGTCGTAGCTGTCCAGGAACGGCGCGACGCGGCCCGCCTCCACCAGCCTTCGGGCGCGCACGCGCCCGCCACGGCCCGCGAACAGGGTGTACTCGCGGGACAGCCGGTCGACCACCCACTCCACCGGGCCCTCCCGCGCCGGGTCCCAGCCGTCGAGCGACAGCATGACCGGGACGGGGATGTGCGCCCGGTCCGCTGGGGCGGCGGTCCTGCGATGCTCAAGGGCGTCCAGCAGCAGGAGCACCCCGGCGGACGTCTTGCCCGCCGCCGGGTTGCCGACCAGTTGGAGGCGCCCGGAAGCCAGCCCGCCGTAGACCTCGTACAACTGGTCCAACGCACCGCCCGCGCGCAGGATTTCGCCGGTGACCGGCGGCAGGCCGGGCAGTGGCGTGAACCGGCGGCGGGTCCCCTGGCCGGTCGCGGCGGCGACCCGGCCCGCCATCTTGCGCTCGGTCAACCGCCATCGCAGCGGCAGCGGAGCGGGCTCCAGCAGGCGCCGCAGCGCGGCCTCCTCCTGCCACTGGACGTGCACCGCGCGGGCCAGTTCGTCGGCTTCCGCGTCGAGCGGTGAACTCGCCATGGCCTGGTAGTAGTTGTGCTGAACGCTGCCGGGACCGGTCTGGAAGGCGACGGAGCCTTTGAAGGTGTTGCCCGAGACCTGGCCCGTACCGGTCCCCGAACTGCCCGCCGAGTCCGCGTGGTTCATCCGGCCGCCCCGAAGCGGTTCTCCTGACGAGCGTGGTTGCCCGTCTGGAAGGCCACCGGACCTTCGAAGGTGTTGCGGGACACGACACCGCCCGAGGAGCCATTCCCGCCGAACTCGCGCTCCAGCGCGTGCAGTTCGGCGAGAGCGCCGTCCCGTTCCGCCGGTTCCAGCAACTCCAGCAGCGAGGCGAACTCCCCCTGCCACAAACGCTGGTGGAGCACCAGCAGCCGTTCCCGGTCCGCCTCGTCGGCGGCCGCGGTGAGGGCGGCGGCCGTCCGGTCCAGGCGATCGAGCGCGTCGTTCTCGCGCGCCGGATCGCCCCGGCCGATCAGCCGCGCGCCGCGACTCCGCAGCCAGACCCACACATCGGTACCCACAGCCTGGACGACAGCGGTCCCGCCGGCCGCCGCACCGGCCGTCATGATCTCGCTCAGCACTCCCCGTCTCCTCCCCCGAACCGGCAGCCCCGTCGGTGCCGGGAGTTCATCCTGGGGCAACTGATGTGGCGTCAGGACGATTTCGGGAGAACTGGATGACGCCGCCTACGACACCGTGTCGGGCCTGCCGTACTCGAACCACACGATCTTCCCGCCCCCCGACTTCCGCGTCACTCCCCACTTGTCGGTCACCGCGTCCAGGATCACGAGCCCCCGCCCGTTCTCCGACTCGGGGTCCAACTCGGCGTGCATGTCCGGGAGTTGGGACGACCCGTCGCTCACCTCGACCCGCACGCCCTTCGGCAGCCGCAGCAACAGCAGTCCGCAGCGCCGGTCCGGAACATGCCGTACGACATTGGCGACCAGCTCCGTCATGGCCAGTTCGACGGCGTCCGACAGCTCCGGCATGCCCCACTCCAGGAGGAAGGAGCGGACGATACGGCGGATGTGCCGGGCGGAGTGTTCACCCACGGTGAGGTGCATGACGTACTGCTGGCGGCGCGGAAAGGCCAGCATGGCGGGGGGAATTGGTTCATTCACACTACGAGGCTGAGGTCTCGCCGCTACCGTCGGCAACAGGATGAATACAACCCGTTTACGGGTGGACAGTTGTCGGGTCGGGAGGCAGGGGGCTTCGCGTGCACATCAACACCCTTGATCCAGGGGCGTCGCCGCTGGATTACTACGGCTTCGAGTTGCGTCGGTATCGGGAGGCGGCGGGCCTTACGCAGCGGCAACTCGGCGCGATCATCAACTACACAGGGTCGCTGATCGGCCAGATCGAGACGGCGAGGAAGCTGCCCACGCAGGCGTTCAGCGACGCGGTTGACGCTGCGCTGGGTACGGGTGGGTTGTTGTCCCGGTTGCTGGACCTCGTACTGCGCAGCCAACTCCCCGCCTGGTTCCGGCAGGTGGGCGAGCTGGAGTCGCGGGCCGTCGAGATCTGCTCCTTTGAGTCGCAGATGATCCACGGTCTCCTCCAGACCGAGGAGTACGCCCGGACCGTGCTCGGCACGCTGGACCAGAGCAACCTGGACGATCGGACCGCCGTACGAGTGGGTCGTCAGCGCATCTTCGAGAAGGAGGAGTCGCCGAGCTTCTGGGTGATCCTGAGCGAGGCCGCGCTGTATCTGGAGATCGGCGGCCGGCAGACCATGAGGAACCAACTGGCCCGCTTGTTGGCACACGAGAACAATCCCCGGATCAACATCCAGATCCTGCCGTTCTCGGCGGGAACACACGCTGGGCTGACAGGCTCGTTCAACGTCTACCGCTTCGCGAGCGACCCGTCCATCGTCTACACGGAGAGCTACGGCAGCGGGCATCCAACTGCCAACCCGGAGACCGTCAAGGACTGTTCGCTCCGTTACGATCATCTCCAGGCTGCCGCCCTTTCCCTCAGGGACTCGGCGGGGCTGATCCGGCGCGTGATGGAGGAACGTTATGGGGAAGAACGCGATGCCGACGGGGACTCAGTGGCGGAAGTCCAGCTACAGCAGTGACCAGGGCGGCGATTGCATAGAGATCGCCGAAACCTCCTGCACCGCCACCATCTCCACCACCCTCGCCGTCCGTGACTCCAAGACCCCGGCGGGGCCGATCCTCACCCTCGGTCCCGCCGCCTTCACCGCCTTCGTCAACTGGTCCGCTACGACGGCTGGTTGACCTCGAAGTAGTAGTCGTGGTCCAGGTCGGCCAGCAGTCCGATCCGCGTCGGTGTCCACCCGAACCGCTTCCGCGTGAGCGTGCTCGTTCCCACGAGGTCGGTCGCGGCGAAGTGGCCCAGCCAGCCGAAGTGGGCCTCGGCCTCCTCGGGCGGCACGCTCGTCACCGGTAGGGCGAGCCGCTTGCCGATGAGTTCGGCGATCTCCCGTACAGGTACGCCCTCGTCGGCGACAGCGTGCAGCACCGAACCCGCCGGGGCGTTCTCCAACGCCAACCGGTACAGCAGCGCGGCGTCGTCGCGGTGGACGGCGGCCCAGCGGTTGGCGCCCTCGCCGACGTAGGCCGAGGCGCCCTTGGCGCGGGCGATGCCGATGAGGGCGGGGACGAAGGCGTAGTCGCCCTCGCCGTGCACCTGGGGAAGCCGGACGGACGACGCGCGTACGCCTCGCTCCGCTGCCGCCAGGGTCGTCACCTCGGCTGCCAGGCGCGGCAGTTGGGGGTGGGTGGCGAGGTCGGGTACCTCGTCCTCGGTCGGGCCGTGGCTCATCACCGAGGTGAGGACGAAGGGGCGGTCCGAACCGGCGAGGGTGTCGGTCAGGGTCTCGACCGCGCGCAGGTCTGTCGCGACGCATGCGGCGTAGTTCGAGAAGTCGTGGATGAAACCGGTGTGGATCACACCGTCGCAGGCCGACGCACCGGCGCGGAGGGCGTCGAGGTCGTCCAGGGACCCCCGGTGGACCTCGGCTCCGGTCGCCGCGAGCCGGTCCGCCGAGGCGTCGGAACGGGCCAGTCCCAGCACTCGGTGCCCCGAGTCGAGCAGTTCGCGAACGACCGCGCCGCCCACGAAACCGGTCGCTCCGGTGACGAAAACACGCATGACGAAATCACCTCAGGTGGGTCGGGAAGTGGTGTGCTTCCAGCGTGCGCCCGCCCGGGCCCGCCCGTCCAAGACCGACTCCGGAAGACGTGATTCAGTTCCGGTATCACCGCAGCTCGTGCGGTCGTACAGTCGGGGTATGACTGACTTGGACCTGCGCCTGGTGCGCTGCTTCACCGTCGTCGCCGAGGAACTGCACTTCGGCCGGGCGGCAGCCGCCCTGCATCTCGCGCAACCGTCCCTCAGTCGTCATGTCCGGCGGCTGGAGGGCGAGTTGGGGGTGCGGCTCTTCGACCGGACCACGCAGGGCACCCAACTCACCGAGGCGGGGGCGGCGTTCCTGCCCCGGGCGCGGGAGCTGTTGCGGTCGGCGACGGAGGCGGCGGCTGTGGCGCGGGCGGTCGGGCGGCCGAGCCGGATCGTGATCGGGTACATGACCGGGCTGCTCGTCACCCCGGCGGTCCGCGCCCTGCGTGCACGCTGCCCGGACGCCGATGTGCAGCACTCCTTTCTCGGCTGGGGCGAGATGCCGGCCGCCCTGCTGGAGCACCGGGTGGACGTGGTGGTGGGCCGATTCCCGTTCGCCACCGAGGGGTTGAGCGTGACGGTCCTCTTCGAGGAGCCCCGGGTGCTGCTGATGCCGATCGGCCATCGGCTGGCCGGCAAGGAGTACGTCACCCTCGACGACATCGCGGACGAGCCCGTACCCCGGTTCCCCGACGAGGAGTTCAACACGTTCTGGCGGGTCGATCCCCGCCCGGACGGACGGCGGGTGCCGGACGGTCCGCTCGTCGAGAATCTGGAGGACAAGCTCGAAGTCATCGCTGCGGGCGAGGCGGTGGCGCTCGTTCCGGTGGGCGCCATCAGGAAGGGCCTGCGGCCCGATCTGACCACGGTCCCGCTGGAGGGCGTGGATCCCGTCCCGGTAGTCCTGGCCACCCGCGCGGGCGAGGAGAACCGCCGCCTCCTCGCGGCCTTCCGCACCTGCGCGAAGGAGCAACTGGCCCCCGTGGAGGACCCCGCCTGACCCCTGCCACCGAGGCCGCCGGCCCCCCGCCGGAGGCCCCTGCCCCCGCCGGAGGGGCCGGCCGGCCTCCGCCCGCGCGGGCTGGGCTTCCCGCCCGCGCGGGCCGTTGGCCTCCGCCCGCGAGGGCACCGACCCCGCCCGCGAGGGCCAGCCGCCGTCTCCCGAGCCCGTGTTCAGAGTCGCTGAATGATCGTCCCCGTCGCCAGTGCCCCGCCCGCGCACATCGTGATCAGCGCGAACTCCTTGTCGGAGCGCTCCAGTTCATGGAGTGCCGTGGTGATCAGCCGTGCTCCCGTCGCCCCGACCGGATGGCCGAGGGCGATCGCGCCGCCGTTCACGTTGACCTTCTCCAGGTCCTGGCCGAAGACCTGCGCCCAGCTCAACACCACGGACGCGAACGCCTCGTTGATCTCGACGATGTCGATGTCCTTGAGCGTCATGCCCGCCTTGCCGAGCACGGCACGGGTCGCGTCGATCGGCCCGTCGAGGTGGTAGTGCGGGTCCGAGCCGACCAGTGCCTGCGCGACGATCCGGGCGCGGGGGCGCAGCTTCAGCGCCCTCGCCATCCGTTTCGACGCCCACATGATCGCCGACGCGCCGTCGCTGATCTGCGAGGAGTTGCCCGCCGTATGGACGGCCGTCGGCATCACCGGCTTCAACCTCGCCAGTGCCTCCATCGACGTGTCGCGCAGGCCCTCGTCGCGGTCGACGAGCCGCCACATGCCGAGGCCCGCGCCCTGTTCGTCCTCCGTCGTCGGCACCTGGACGGCGAACGTCTCCTTCTTGAAGCGCTCCTCGGACCAGGCGTTCGCCGCCCGCTCCTGCGATATCAGGCCCAGCGAGTCGACGTTCTCGCGGGTCAACTTCCGGTTGCGGGCGATGCGTTCGGCGGCCTCGAACTGGTTGGGCAGGTCCACGTTCCACTCGTCCGGGAACGGCTTCCCGGGCCCGTGCTTGGACCCCGAACCCAACGGCACCCGCGACATCGCCTCGACGCCACAGCTGATCCCGACGTCGATGACGCCCGCCGCGATCATGTTGGCGGTCATGTGCGAGGCCTGCTGCGAGGAGCCACACTGACAGTCGACCGTCGTGGCCGCCGTCTCGTACGGCAGACCCATGGCCAGCCAGGCCGTGCGCGCGGGGTTCATGGACTGTTCGCCGGCATGGGTCACCGTGCCGCCGACGACCTGCTCGACGCAGTCGGCGTGGATGCCGGTGCGGCCGAGGAGTTCACGGTAGGTCTCGCCCAGGAGATAGGCGGGATGGAGGTTGGCGAGCGCGCCGCCGCGCTTGCCGATGGGAGTGCGTACGGCTTCCACGATGACGGGTTCCGCGACCATGGGACACGTCCTCTCCTCGTACACCGCGCGGCGCGGGCGTCCCGGCCACCCGCCACGCAGAACTAGTACGCGTTCTAGTTCTGTGTGCAGTCTGCTGACAGGCCGTCCACAACCGCAAGGGTCGTGCAGGGAATTCGGGTTGCCGTACCCCTTGCGACTTCTAGAACCCGTTATTACCTTCACGGCACATTCCTGATGGACCGTCAGAACCAAGCTGGAGTACCCATGCCCTGTCCAGCTCTCCCCGACGGGTTCGACTTCACCGACCCGGACCTGCTCCACCACCGCGTGCCCCTACCGGAGTTCGCCGAACTGCGCGCGGCCGAACCGGTCCGCTGGATACCGCAGCCGGCCAACATCGCGGGGTTCCAGGACGAGGGCTACTGGGCCGTCACCCGGCACGCCGACGTCCGGTACGTCTCCACCCACCCGGAGATCTTCTCGTCCACCCTCAACACGGCGATCATCCGCTTCAACGAGCACATGAACCGCGACTCGATCGACGCCCAGCGGCTGATCCTGCTCAACATGGACCCGCCCGAGCACACCCGGGTCCGCCAGATCGTCCAACGCGGCTTCACCCCACGGGCGATCCGCGCGCTGGAGGACCGTCTGCGCGACCGCGCCCAGGCCATCGTGGCGGGCGCCCGCGCCCACTCCGGCCCCTTCGACTTCGTCACCGAGGTCGCCTGCGAACTGCCCCTCCAGGCCATCGCCGAACTCATCGGCATCCCGCAGGACGACCGCGTCAAGATCTTCGAGTGGTCCAACAAGATGATCGCGTACGACGATCCCGAGTACGCCATCACGGAGCAGGTCGGCGCCGAGTCCGCCGCCGAACTCATCGCCTACGCCATGGGAATGGCCGCCGAACGCAAGCAGTGCCCGGCCCACGACATCGTCAGCACGCTGGTCGCCGCCGAGGACGAGGGCAACCTGAACTCCGACGAGTTCGGCTTCTTCGTGCTGATGCTCTCGGTCGCCGGGAACGAGACGACCCGCAACGCCATCACCCACGGCATGCACGCGTTCCTCACCCACCCCGAGCAGTGGGAGCTGTACAAGCGGGAGCGCCCGTCGACCGCCGCCGAGGAGATCGTCCGCTGGGCTACCCCGGTGAATGCCTTCCAGCGCACGGCGACCCAAGACACCGAACTCGGCGGCAAGTTGATCCGGAAGGGCGACCGGGTCGGCATCTTCTACGCCTCCGCCAACCACGACCCCGAGGTCTTCGAGAACCCGGACGTCTTCGACGTCATGCGGGACCCGAATCCGCATCTGGGCTTCGGCGGCGGGGGCCCGCACTACTGCCTGGGCAAGTCCCTCGCGGTCCTGGAGATCGACCTCATCTTCAACGCGATCGCCGACGCGATGCCGAACCTGACCCTGACGGGCGACCCGCGCCGGCTGCGCTCCGCCTGGATCAACGGGGTCAAGGAGCTGCGGGTGACGGCGAGTTGAGAAACTCGGGCCGGCGGCATCCCGGCGCCGCCGGCCCGTTCTCCCACACCGTCGCGCTTACTTCCGTACGGCGAACTTCATCAGCTCCCGCTCGTCACCCTGCTTGATCTTCCCGGTCTCGTTGATGACCTGGAGCTTCCAACTCCCGCCCTCCCGGACCGCCTTGGCGACCGCGCAGCTGTTGTGGTCACTGAGCAGGTTGGGCCAGATCTCGGCGACCTGCTGGGTGCTGCCGCCCGTCGCGTCGTACACCTTGAAGGCGATGTTGCGTGCCTTCTGGAAGGAACTGCCCTTCTTGTAGGCGGCGGCGACGAAGACGATCGACGTGATGTTGGTGGGTATCCGCGCGAGATCGACGGTCACCGTCTCGTCGTCTCCCTCGCCCTTGCCGGTCTGGTTGTCGCCGCTGTGCACCAACGAGCCGTTGCCCAGCGGGTCCACGGAGTCGAGCCCCGCGAGCCGTACCGGGTCCTGGCCCTGCATCGCGATGGCGATCAGATCGAGGTCGGTACCGGCCTTCTGACGCAGCTTCCCGATGAAGCCGCCGCTGCTGCCGACGGTGGGGTCCCAGGACGCCCCGATCTCCAGATGGGTCACTCCGTCCAGATCCGCCGGACCGTCTTCCTTCGTGAGCGTGATCATGCGTGATCGATCCTCTTGATCGTGGGACTGAGACGCACGAATTCTGCCTTCTTGACCGGGCTTTGGGCTACTCCCGTCCAGATGCGGTCAGCGCGAACACCCCGGCGGCCAGAGCCGCGAGCAGGAGTGGGTAACGCGCACCGTGGTGCAGAGTGAGCCAGGCGCCGAGACACGCGCCGGAGGCCATCGCCACGACGGCCGAGGCGCGGCGCAGCGAACCGGGGCCCGCGCCGTCGCCCGCGACCGAGTCCGCGATGAGGCCGGTCAGGGTCATCGTCAGGACGGTGGTGGTGGAGAAGTTGCTGACCTTGAGCTTGCGGACGGTCGCGTTGCGCAGACCCATCGCGAAGGCGGTGAGGGCGATCAGGGGGTACGTGGTGGCGTGGTCGCCCGGTGCCGCGAAGGCGATGACGGCCGCCACACCCACCAGCAGCGCCTCCGCGCCGAGACTCACCCGGGCCCAGGTGCGGCGCGACCCGGTGTCCATCCGTACCGCGATCCGGCCGCCGGCCATCGCGCCCACGACGAAGGCGCCGAGGGAGGTGAGGGTGTGTGCCACCGAGAAGCCGGGCGCCCCGGCGGCGGCGAAGCCGAGGACGACGACGTTGCCGGTCATGTTCGCGGTGAAGACATGCCCGAGGGCCAGATAACTGACGGCGTCGATGAGCCCGCTGACCACGGTCAGCCCGAGCAGCACGGCCACGAGCCGGACCCCGCGCGCTTCACGGTCGTAGGACGGGGGGTCGTCGTTCTGAACCATGCACGCAATGTAGCGGCGGCCCCCCGGGATGCCGGGGGACCGCCGCTACAGGTGCGGGTGCGTTGGCCGGTGATCAGTACCAGCCGTTGGACTGCCAGAAGTTCCAGGCGGCGGCGGGGGAGCCGTAGCGGGAGTTCATGTAGTCCAGGCCCCACTTGATCTGGGTGGCGGCGTTGGTCTTCCAGTCGGAGCCGGCCGAGGCCATCTTGGAGCCCGGGAGGGCCTGGACCAGGCCGTAGGCGCCGGAGGAGGAGTTCGTGGCGGTGACGTTCCAGCCGCTCTCGTGCGAGACGATCTTGCTGAACGCGTTGTACTGCGCCGAGCTCGGGATCATCTTGTGCGCGATCGCCTGGGCGGAGGAGGCGGAGGTCGTCGCGGCCTGGGCGGGAGCCGAGGTCAGCACGAGACCGGTGGTGGCGGCGGCCAGGGCGGCGGCGGTCAGGGCCTTCTTTGGGGAGGCGATGCGAGCGACGATGCGGGAGACGGACACGGAGAACCTGTTTCTTCGGGGACAGAGACGTCGTACGCCTGCCGGTGTCACGCGGTGCGCGGCGGTGGCAGTGCGTCGGCGCCGAGGCCCGTGAGGACTCGTCGGCGCCGTGCGACTGCTCCAGAGAAACACTCTCGATCCGTGTCCGCAAAGACCCCTTTTACTAGTTGTGGTCGCATGTGGGTGAAAGGTGAACAGTGTGACGTGGCTCTCAAACCCCAGGTCAGATGGTGTTTGGGATGCGTACATGACATGCCTAAACACTACTAATCCAAGTAGTTGGTGATCTGCGTCATGTGGGGTGCTTCACCGCTGGTGTGACGGTCGGTGGGCGACTTCTCACGCGGGGGAACCGCGAGTCGACGTGAACGCGTCACCGTCGACGACGGTGTGACGGTTCCGAGGGCTGCGGGGCAGTGTGAGGGAACTTCGGGCACGTGGAGGAGAGGGACGGTCGTCGGCTGGTGCCGGGGGCCGTCGGGTGCCGTTACGCCGGCGGGTTCTTGCCGTGGGCGCGGCGTCGCTGGCCGTGATCGCGCTGACGGCGTCCTGCGCGGGATCGTCCGCCCCGGACCGCCGTCCGTCCGCCGGAGCGCGCCCGCCTGCCGGGAGCGCGTCCGCGAGCGCGCAGGCGGGGGCCGGGGAGAAGTGCGACCCGCTGCGGTCGTTGAGACCGCCGGCCCACATGCCGACGCCGGGCGGCGCGATGCCCAGCGGTACGGCGATGGCGCGGATCGTCGAACGGGGTCGGCTGATCGTGGGAGTGGACCAGAACACGTATCTCTTCGGCTATCGCAACTCCGACACCGGACAGCTGGACGGGCTCGACATCGACCTGGTGCGGGAGATCTCCCGGGCCCTGTTCGGGCGGCCGGACCGGGTGCAGTTCAAGACCGTGCCGTCCGCGCAGCGCATCGAGATACTGCGACGCGGTCAGGTCGACCTGGTCGCCCACTCCATGACGATCACCTGCGAGCGCATGGAACAGGTGCTGTTCAGCAGCGACTACCTCGACTCCGGCCAGCGCGTCCTCGTCGACGAGACCTCCCCGGTGAAGACCCTGGCCGATCTCGCCGGACAGAAGGTGTGCACGGCCCGGGGCACCACCTCGCTGACCGAGCTGCGCCGCGCCCGCCCGGCGGTGCGGCCGGTGGCCGTCGCCGACTGGACCGACTGCCTCCTCCACCTGCAACAGGGCGATGTGGCCGCCGTGTCGACCACCGACAACGTCCTCGCCGGCCTGAGCGCCCAGGACCCGGCCACCCGGATCACCGGACCGCGGTTCACCTACGAGCCGCACGGGATCGCCGTCCCGAAGACGACACCGGAACTCGTCCGCTTCGTCAACGGCGTGCTCGCGCGCCTGCGTGCCTCGGGCGCGCTCCGAGCCCTGCACGAACGGTGGTTGGGCCCCTACGGGAACTTCTATCCGCCTGCGCCGCGCTACAGCGACTGACCGCGCTCGTGTCCCTGTCCGCGTCCGTGTCCGCGTCCCTGTCCGCGCTCGATCCGGATCCGCCAGCCGGACCCGTCATGGGGTCCGGTGATCGTCAGCGGCGTCCCGGGGCGCAGGTCCAGCCGCTCGCCCCGGAGCCGGCCCGCCAGGCCGCCCTTGGTGTTGACCCAGTCCTTCCAGAGGAGTTCGGGGGTGAGGGTGCGGACCGAGACCATGCCGGCCCACTTGTGCCACGACTCGGTGGTGACCCGGGCGGTGACGGGCGGCCCGGTGTAGCGGAGCACCTTCCCGCCCGTGCCGGTGATCTCCCCGTCGAAGGTGGGCACCGTGTCGAGCGGGGTGGTGACCAGCTCCCAGCCGCCGGCGCCCCCGGTCTGGAGCAGCGTCGGCCCGGGACCGAGTCCGACGACCCAGCCCTCCGTGGCGTGATGGTGATCGGCGGACAAGGTCACCTTGTAGCCGCGTGACTCGATGCGGACCTCCGCCTTGGAGGTGCTCCCCGCGTCGGCCAGGGAGCACAGCGCGAGCGCGGCCGGCGCCCCCGTGTGGGCGAGGACCTCCGCACCGGTTCCCCGGGTTGCCTCCTCCAGCGGGCGGGCAGCGGACAACGGCAGTACCCGCAGCCGCCATTCGCAGCCTGCGGCGTTGGCGACCTCGACCCGGCCGGCCGTCGACCAGACGGCCGGGGTGTCGTGGCCGTACAGGAACCTGGCACGGTCGTCGTTGCCGACGGGCCAGTAGGTCTGGTCGCCGAAGCCCGTGTGCAGCCGGAGGAACAGGCTCGTGGGGCGAACGCTCTCGATCCTGGTGAACTCGAGGATGGCCCCTCCTCCCGACTTCGACTCCGGCTCCGGTTCGGGGAGTTCGACGGTCTGGTTCCCGATGCCCCGGCGGCAGAAGACGCCGCCGTCCTCGGGCTCGTCCTGCTCCAGCGGCGTGACGGAGATCGACCACCGCTCGGCCGCCTCGATACGCAACCGCTGCGGTCCCGACAGGCCCACCCGGTACTCCCAGGTGCGCGGCTCCTCCGTACGGTGCTGCTCGGGCTCGAACTCCCGGACCAGGTCGGTGTGTTCGGCACCGGGAGGGCCGAGCCGACCGAGGAGGGTGAAGCTTCCCACGTGGGCGCGGTGGACCACCGTGGCCCAGCCCTGCGGACCCCGGTAGTCCAGTTCCGCCGGCCCCGTGCCCTCGGCGGCCTCGGTGAACGGGCGCACGTCGGCTGTCATCGCACCCCCGCTCCCTGATGACGGCCGGTGGCCGGCGTCCGGGACGCGGAGGCGAGGAGGGTGAGCTTGTCGGCCGCGTCGGTACCGGGGTCCGGGTGGTAGAGGACGAGGGTCTGGCCAGGGGAGCCGTCGATGCTCAGCCGTTCGCGGTTCAGCCGGAGGCCGCCGACCTGGGGATGGTCGATGTCCTTGGGCGCGGCCTCGCAGGCCTGGACGTCGTGACGGGCCCAGAGACGGCTGAACAGCGGGCTGGCGAGGGAGAGTTCACCGACCAGCTCGATGAACCGGGGGTCGTCCGTGTCGGTGCCGACGGACTCGCGGAAGGCGGCGACCATGCCCCCGACGGCGCTCTCCCAGCTCGGATAGAGCGCCTGCTCGGCCGGGTCGAGGAACAAGGACCGCAGGCGGTTGGCTCCCGCCGTGAAGTGCGGGGAGAGCGCGGTGGCAAGGGAGTTGGCGGCCAGGACGTCGAAGTAGCGGCCCTCGACCAGCGCGGGGAGCGGGAGAGTCGCGAGGAGCTTGGTGATGCCCGGGGCGACGGTCTCCTTGCGGACGCGGGGGCGGGGGCGCCGCCGTCGGGTTCCCCCGGCCCCCAGCCGCAGCAGGTGCGCCGTCGCGGCCTCGTCGAGCCGCAGCACCCGCGCGATGGACTCCAGGACCTGCACGGAGGGGTTGCGGTCGCGGCCCTGCTCCAGGCGCAGGTAGTAGTCGGCGCTGATGCCGGCGAGCAGCGCGACCTCCTCGCGGCGCAGGCCCGGCACCCGCCGTACCCCGAAGGCGGGGACACCGGCCTGTTCCGGGGTGACGAGTTCGCGGCGGGCGCGCACGTACTCGCCCAGCGGGTTCGGTTCGTCGGCCATCTCCCGACTGTAATTCGGGCGGCGTGCGCGTGCCTGGTCCTGTCACCCCCAGGGTCGGCGGGGCCCTGGCTGGGGTGCGGCCCGGGCGGCAGCGTGACCGGTGGCCGGCAGAAGGCGCGCCGATCGGCGGCACCGGCCACCACCACGAGGAGCGATGCCCATGTCCACGTATCTACTGGTCCACGGTGCCTGGCACGGCGGGGAGAGCTGGAAGCGGGTGATCCCGCTGCTGACGGCGGCCGGACACCGGGTGTTCGCGCCCTCGCTGACCGGCCACGGCGACAAGGCGCACCTGCTCGGCCCCGAGGTCGGCCTCGACACCCACGTCGACGACGTCGTCGGGCTGATCACCGAGGAGGACCTCACCGAGGTGGTCCTCGTGGGGCACAGCTACGCCGGGCTGGTCGTCGCGTCGGCGGCCGACCGGGTGCCGGACCGGATCGCCGACCTGGTCTACCTCGACGCGATGGTCCCCGAGGACGGTGAGAGCGCGACCGACATCATGCCGGTGACCCAGACCCTGATCGATCTCGCCGAGCGGTCCGGCACCGGCTGGCGGATTCCGCCGCTGCCCGAACTGCCCCCGCCCGCAGGCCTGTTCGGGGTCACCGACCCGGCGGACGTCGCCTGGCTGCGCACGCTGCTCTCGGACCAGTCGGCGCGCTGCCTCCAGCAACCCGTCCGGCTGGACAACCCCGCCGCGAACAGGATCCCCCGGACGCACATCCACTGCGTGGCCGACGAACCGGAGGGCTTCGAGCGCCGCCCCGTCCCCGCGACCCAGCCCAACGGCACCCCGGCGCAGGTGTGGGAACTGGACACCGGCCACGACTGCATGGTCACCAAGCCGGCCGAACTGACCGACCTGTTGCTCAAGCTGGGCGCGTAAACGATCTGAAAGAACAGCGGATCCGGCACTCCTACGACTCTTTCGGGCAGCCGTGGACCGCGTTCCGGGACCCGCGCATGGCGCCGGTGACCTCCGGACACACTGGGCCTCGTGCCGGACACGACTCACCCGAACACCGGGAACCTCGGGAATCTGCCGCCCGAGAGACATAGTTTCGTCGGGCGGCGCGCGGAACTCGCCCTGCTCAAAGCCGCGTTGGACCCGGACCCGGGCTCGTCCCGGGATCCGGGTGCCGGTCCGGCGGCCCGGCTGGTGAGCGTGGTCGGCGTCGGCGGGGTCGGCAAGACCCGGCTCGCGCTGCGCGCGGCGGCCGAGGTCCGGGACGCCTACCCGGACGGGGTCTGGCTGACCGAACTCTCCCCGCTGCGCGCCGTCGGGATAGTGGACCTCGCCGTCATGGAGACCCTCCGGCTCGCCGACCAGTCCACCCGCCCGGTGATCGACGTCATCACCGAATGGGCCCACGGCAAACGGCTGTTGCTCGTCCTCGACTCCTGCGAACACCTCCTCGCCGACTGTGCCAGGGTCGCCGCCGCCCTGCTGGCCCGGCTGCCCGACCTGCGCGTCCTCGTCACCAGCCGGGAACGCCTCGCGCTGCCCGGCGAGGAGGTACTCCACCTCGAACCACTGCCGGTGGACGGCGGCACGGTCAGCAGTGGTGGAACAGCCGCGGCCGGTGACCTCGCCGCCGGTGACGCCGTGACCCTGTTCGCCGAGCGGGCCGCAGCCGCCGGACGCCCGCTCGGTGACGGCGACTTGGCCGCCCGGGCCACCGCCGCCGCCGTCTGCCGTCGCCTGGACGGCATCCCCCTCGCCCTCGAACTCGCCGCCGCCCGCCTCGCCGACCTCACCCTCGACCAGCTCCACGCCCGGCTCGGCGAACGCCTGCCCTCACCCACGGACGGGCCCGCGCCCTCCGATGTGCCGTCCCCCCTCGACCTGTTGGCCTCCGACCCCGGTGAACGCCCGCCCCGGCACCGGACGTTGCGCACCGCCATCGGCTGGAGCCATGAACTCTGCGCCCCGCTCGAACGCCTGCTGTGGGCGCGGCTGTCCGTCTTCACCGGCGGCTTCTGCGCGGAGACCGCCCAACAGGTGTGCGCGGGCGGCCCGTTGGCCCCGGAGCGGATCCCCGGGCTGCTCGCCCGGCTCGTCGCCCAGTCCATCGTCCTGCCCGACCCCGTCATCTCGGCCCGTTACCGGATGCTCGACACCGTGCGCGAGTACGGCACCGACTGGCTGTACGCGCTCGGTGAGGAACGCGCCGTACGACGCCGGCATCGCGAGCACTACGCGCGGCTCGCGCACCAGGGCTGCGCCGAGTGGAACACCGGACGGCAGGTCGCCTGGTGCGAACGGGTGTTGAGCGAACACGCCAACTTCCGGGCGGCCGTCGA
The DNA here is from genome assembly GCF_044766845.1 of Streptomyces sp. NPDC101776. NCBI lineage: Bacteria > Bacillati > Actinomycetota > Actinomycetes > Kitasatosporales > Streptomycetaceae > Streptomyces > Streptomyces sp. NPDC101776. The sequence goes on from NZ_JBIWMV010000002.1 coordinate 685,818, forward strand.
GAGCGCGCTCGCCGGACCGGACCGGACGGCGGCCGTGGAGATGGCGGGCCAGGTCGGATTCCTGTGGCGGCACTGCGGCTACCTCCGCGAGGCCCGGCACTGCCTCGACCAGGCCCTCGCCGCCGACCCGCCGCCCGGCCACGGCCGCACCCTGGCCCTGTGGTCGCGCGGCGCGGTCGCCATCCTTCAGGGCGACCAGGAGGCGGCGGCCAACTGGGCGGTGCGCTGCGCCGACGCGGCCCGCGAACAGGGCTCACCGGTCGCCATGGTCGCCGCCGTCTACCTCAGGGGCGGCCAACTGGCCCTCACCGGGCGGCAGGCCGAGGCGATCGACGTCCTCGCCGCCGCGCCCCGACTCCCCATACAGGACGACGCGTTCGGCGCCGCCCAGCTCCAGGCGCGGCTCGCGCTGTCCCTCGCGCATGTGCTGCGCGGCGAGTACGAACGCGGCCGTGAGGTCGCCGACGAGGTGCGGGGCGCCAGCCGCAAACAGGGCGAGTACTGGTGCGGGGCCTTCGCCGACTACCTCATCGCCCAGGCCGACCTGGCGTACGGCGACGTACCGGCCGCGGTGCGCGGCGCCCGCACCTCCGTCGCGGGCCACGCCCTGCTGCACAACACCGTCGGCGCCGCCATGTCCCTCGATCTCCTGGCCACCGCCGTCGTCACCACCGGCGACGCCCACCGCGCCGCCCGCCTCCTCGGCATCGGCACCCGCCTCTGGGAACTCACCGGCCGCGCCCAGATGGACTCCCCCGACCTCATCGCCACCCGCCGCACCTGCGAACTCCGCGTCCGCGAACACCTCGGCGACCTCGCCTACCAGCACGAATACCGGGCAGGCCTGACCATGTCGTACGACGAGGCAATCGCGTACGCGACGAACTGGCCGGGCGGTCGGTGACGGGAGCCGGTGACGGGAGCCGGTGACGGAGAGCCGGCGAAGGGGAGTCGGCGACAGGGAGTCGGTGACTCACACCGCCACGTACGTCACCGGGTCGCTCCCCGTCATGACCTCCGCCTGGCCCAGCTTCACCAGGCGCCGCACATGGGCCTCCGCCTCGGACACGGCGATGTTCCGTGACTGGTAGGGGATTTGGGACCAGGGGCGGTTCCACTCCATCCGCTCGGCGACCTGCCAGGCGGTGAGCGGTTCCGACAGGAGGGCGAGCAGGCCGGTCAGGCGGTCCTCGTGGTGGGTGAGCAACTCCCGTACGCGGCCGGGCGCGTCGGTGAAGGTGTGCTGGTGGGCCGGGAGCACCTCGGCGGGGGCGAGGCGGCCGACGCGCTCCAGGGAGTCGAGGTAGTCACCGAGCGGGTCGGCGATCGTGGTGTCGTCCGGGTCCTCGTACAGGCCGATGTGCGGGGTGATCTCGGGGAGCAGGTGGTCGCCGGAGAACAGCCGCCCGTGGCCGGGGAGTTGGGCGGGGTGGTCCTCCTCCAGATGCAGGCAGACGTGCCCGGGTGTGTGGCCCGGGGTCCAGATCGCGCGCAGCCGGCGACCCGCCAGGTCGAGGAGTTCGCCGGGGACGATCTCCCGGTCGGGCAGCGCGGGCGCGAGTCCCGGCACGCTGCGCGGGCGGGCGGCTCGGAGGGGCGCCAGGTGCTCCTCGGGGGCACCGGCCGCCGTGAGCTTCGCGGTCATGTACGCCAGCCAGCGGCCCGGTTCGGTCGAACGGGCCCGCCGCACGATCGCCGTGTCCGCAGCGTGCATCGCGAGCCACGCCCCGGACGCCTCACGCACCCGCCCGGACAGGCCGTGGTGGTCGGGGTGATGGTGCGTGATGACCACACCGTGGACCTCGCCGACCTCCGTACCGCAGGCCGCGAGCCCCTCGACCAGCGTGTCCCACGACGTCGGGTCGTCCCAGCCCGTGTCGACCAGGACCGGTCCACGATCGGTGTCGACGACGTAGACGAGCGTGGTCCCAAGTGGGTTGTCGGGGATGGGGACTTCGATGGAACGAACACCGCCGCCGTGGTCGTGGACCTGACCCGTGGACGTCATGGACTCCCCAATCGCCGCCTTCCGGCCACTATACGTGGACTCCATCGACCGGAACTGGTATTCAGTCTTCGTATCTGATGGAGCGTCAGACAGTGGTACCGGGGAGGCGTTCGGCCATGACAGAGCTCGTGGAACACCGACAGCTGTTCATCGGCGGGGAGTTGACCGACCCCCTGGGCACGGACGTCATCGAGGTGATCTCCCCGCACACGGAGGAGGTCATCGGACGCGTGCCGCACGCGTCGAGCCAGGACGTGGACCGGGCCGTCGCCGTGGCCCGCAAGGCCTTCGACGAAGGACCCTGGCCGCGCCTGACCCTCGACGAACGGCTCGCGGTCGTCACCCGCATCAAGGACGCGATCGCCGTACGGTACGAGGAGATCGGCCGCGTCATCTCCTCCGAGAACGGGTCGCCGTACTCCTGGAGCATCCTCGGGCAGGCGCTCGGCGCGATGATGGTGTGGGACGCGGCGATCACCGTCGCGAAGACTTTCGGGGGTTCCGGGGGTCGTCCCCCGGGTGGGCACAGCACGTACGAGGAGTACCGCGACGGAGTCCTCGGCAAGATCCTCGTCCGCCGCGAGCCGGTCGGGGTGGTCGCGGCCGTGGTGCCGTGGAACGTCCCGCAGTTCGTGGCCGCCGCCAAGCTCGCGCCCGCGCTGCTCGCCGGCTGCGCGGTGATCCTGAAGCCGTCGCCCGAAACACCCCTGGACGCCTATCTGTTGGGCGAGATAGCGAAGGAGGCGGGGCTGCCGGACGGCGTCCTGTCGATCCTCCCCGCCGACCGCGAGGTCAGCGAGTACCTCGTCGGACACCCCGGCATCGACAAGGTCTCCTTCACCGGTTCGGTCCCGGCCGGCCGGCGCGTGATGGAGGTCGCCGCCCGCAATCTCACCCGCGTGACACTGGAGTTGGGCGGCAAGTCGGCGGCGATCGTGCTGCCCGACGCGGACATCACGACGACCGTCCCCGGCATCGTCTCCTCGGCCTGGATGAACAACGGCCAGGCGTGCGTCGCCCAGACCCGCATCCTCGTACCGCGCTCCCGCTACGACGAGTTCGCGGACGCCTTCGCGGCGGCGGCGAGCGCGCTGGTGGTCGGCGACCCGCTCGACCCGGCGACCCAGGTCGGCCCGCTCGTCGCCAAACGCCAGCAGCAGCGCAACCTCGACTACATCCGCATCGGCCAGGAGGAAGGCGCCAAGATCCTTACGGGCGGCGGCCGTCCACCCGGTCTCGACCACGGCTGGTACGTCGAGCCGACCCTCTTCGGCGACGTCGACAACTCGATGCGCATCGCCCGCGAGGAGATCTTCGGCCCGGTCATCTGCCTCCTCCCGTACGGCGAAGAGACCGAGGCCGTGAAGATCGCGAACGACTCCGACTACGGGCTGAGCGGTAGCGTCTGGACCGGCGACGTGGCCCACGGCATCGACATCGCCCGGCAGGTCCGCACCGGCACCTACAACGTCAACACCTTCAGCCTCGACATGCTCGGCCCCTTCGGCGGCTACAAGAACAGCGGTGTGGGACGGGAGTTCGGGCCCGAGGGCTACTCCGAGTTCCTCGAACACAAGATGATCCACCTGCCGGCCGGCTGGGAGGGGTGAACGGGCGATGGGGGACCGCTGGCAGGTAGAGGTCGACCGCTCCATCTGCATCGGCTCGGCCCAGTGCACCCACCAGGCGCCCGACCGCTTCCACCTCGACTCGGCCATGCAGTCCCACCCGGCCGCCCCGGAGACCGACGCCAACGAGGAGATCCTCGCGGCGGCGGAGGGCTGCCCGGTGGAGGCCATCATGATCACGCTGCTGGGGAGCGGGGAGCCGGTGTTCCCACCGGAGGAGTGACGCCTTCGCTTCAGTCCCCGGTGCCGGTGCCGGTGACCGTGGCCAGCCGCGCCCTGATGGTGTCGGCCTCCGGCATGCCGTGTTCGGTGTACAGGCTGAGCGCGCGTTCGTAGTGCCGGACGGCGGTGTCGGTGTCGTCGCGCGCGACGTGCACCTCGGCCAACCCGGCGTGGGCGCGGGCCTGTTGGCCCGGGTTGCCGATGTCCTCGGCGATGGTGAGGGCGTCGGTGTGGTGGGCGAGGGCGTCGGCGGGGCGGCCGGAGGCGCGGGCTGCCTCGCCCAGGCCGTTGAGAGCTCTGGTCTCGCCGTCGCGGTCGCCGTTCTGGGCGTAGAGGGCGAGTGCCTGGCGGTGGTACTCGGCGGCCCGCGCGTGCCGGTCGCGCAGCGAGTGCACGATGCCGAGGCCGTGCAGCGCCCCGGCCTCGCCGTACCCGTCGCCGACCTCCCGCATCAGCGCGAGCGCCTGCTCCTGGTGCCGGGCGGCCTCGTCGAGCCGGTCGAGCCGGGTCTCGACCGTGCCGAGGTCCATGAGCGCGTGCGCCTCCAGGTAGCGGTTGCCGGTGCGGCGCAGCAGCGTCAGCGACTGCTGGAGATGGTCGGCGGCCGGGCCGTAGTGGCCCAACTGCCCCTCTACGTGGGCGAGATTCTTGAGGGCGATCGACTCGCCCGACGTGTCCTCGATGCTCCGGTACAGGTGCAGCGCCTGTTCGAGGTACTCGACGGCCGACCGGAAGCGGCCCAGGCGTTCGTCCACGAGGCCGAGGTTGACCAGCGCGCGTGCCTCACCGGTGGGGTCACCGGCCTGCCGGAACAGGGTCAGCGCCTCCTGGAGATGCCGGCGGGCCGGTTCGTGCCGGGCGAGTTGGTAGTGGGCGGTGCCGATCCCGAGCAGCGCGCGGGCCTCGCCCGCCGGGTCGCCGATCAGCCGGGCGGCGTCACGCGCGTGCCCGTGGATCGTGAGGCCGTCGGTGTGGTGGCCGCTGATGAGATGGCGGTACAGGGTCAGCGAGAGCCGGATGGCGTGCGTGGGCCGGCCATGGGCGGCGGTGTGCGCGGACATCGCCGTCAGACACACCCGCTCGGCGACCAGCCAGGCGCGCGCGGCATCAGGATCGGACAAGTCGGGGACAGGGCTCGCGGTTTCGGGCGCGGCGGGGCGCAAGTGGGCCTCGGCCGGGTGCAGTTGGTCCATGGCGGCACCCGCGCTGGCGAGGTAGTGATCGAAGAGCCGGTCCAGCGCCGCGTCGCGATCCTCCGGCGAGTCCTGCGCGGAGGCGAGCCGGGCGGCGTAGGCGCGGAGCAGGTCGTGCATGCCGTAGCGGGGGGTGTGCGTGCGTGGGGCGAGTCGGGTGGGGGTGGGGGCTTGCTGGAAGCTGGGGGTAGAACTAACCACCGTCTTGGGCTTTGACCGGTTAGAAATGCCCCCGGCTTCCAGAGGGGACAGGTCCGGGGACGCGCCGGTCGGTGCGGCTGCCGCGTCCGCGCGCTGGACCAGATGGGCGCGGGCGAGGACGTCGAGCGCACGGCGGGCATCCGCCGTGGAACTGCCGGTCAGCGCGGCGGCGGCGGACGCGTCGAGATCCGGGCCCGGATGCAGGCCGAGCAGCCGGAACGTGCGCGCCGCCTCCGTGGGCAGTTGGCGCAGCGACCAGGAGAACACCGTGACGACGGCCGCCCGGGGGTCGCCCTCCGCGTCCAGGAGGTACAAGCGCCGCTGCTGGTCGGCGAGTTCGGCGACGAGGTCGGTCAGCGGGGTGCCGGGGCGGGCGGCGGCCAGTTCCGCGGCGACGCGCAGTGCCAGTGGCAGCCGTGCGCACTGCGAGGCGAGGGTGTCCACCGCCTCGGGCTCGGCCTCGGCGCGGGGGCCGATGAGCCGGCGCAGCAGCGTGCGGGCGGCGTCGGCGGGCAGCAGGTCGAGGTCGAGACGCTGGGCGCCCTCCCGCGCGACCAGCCCGGCCAGGCTGTCGCGGCTGGTCACCAGGACCGCGCAGGAACCGGTGCCGGGCAGCAGCGGCCGGACCTGCTCCACCGTGGCCGCGTTGTCCAGCACGATCAGCATGCGCCGGTCCGCGACCTCCGTGCGGTAGCGCGCCGCCCGGTCGTCCGGCTCCGCAGGGATGTCCTGCTCGGACACCCCGAGCGCGATCAGGAACCGGACCAGCGCGTCGGGGGCGGTCAGTGGCCGCTCGGGGTCGTAGCCGCGCAGGTTCACATACAACTGCCCGTCGGGGAACCGGTCCCGGGCCCGGTGCGCCCAGTGCACCGCCAGCGCCGTCTTGCCCACGCCCGCCGTCCCGGACACCGCCGAGACCACCACCGCGGTCGGCCGCACCGTGCCCGCGCCCGCTCCCAAGACCTTCTCCAGCCGGGCCAGTTCCTCCTCGCGGCCGGTGAACCCCGCTGCCTCCAGGGGGAGTTGGGCGGGTACCACCTTCACGCGTCCGCCACCGGCCCCGGACTGCGGGCGCGGGGCGGCCTTCCCGCCGAGGACCGCCTGGTGCGCCTGCCGGGCCTCCGCCCCCGGGCCCGTGCCGAGTTCGTCGGCCAGCCGCTTGTGCAGCGAGGCGTAGCAGGCCAGTGCCTCCGGGGCCCGCCCGGCGGCGTGCAGTGCCCGGATCAGCGCGACGGCGAGCGGCTCGACCAGCGGGTGCTCGGCGACGAGTACGGACAGCGCGTCGACCACCACCAGGTGCCCACCGACCCGGAGTTCGGCGTCCGCCCAGACGAGCACGGCGTCGACGTACTGGCGCAGCCAGCTCTCCCGCGTCCGCGCCGCCCAGTCACCGGGCAGCCCGGCCAGCGGCGTGCCCTGCCACAGCCCCATCGCCTCCCGCAACGTCAACACCCGCGCCGCGTCGGGAACTTCGGCCCGCTGGGCTCGTGCGACCAGCTGCCGGAAACGGTGTACGTCGACCAGGTCCGCCGCGACATCGAGCCGATAGCCCGCCGGGCCGCGCACCAACTCCACGGCAGCGGGAGGGAGTTCAGAGCCCTCGGACGACGGCAGCGGACCCGTGTCCGCCAGCACCCGGCGGATGCGCGCGACATGGGCGTAGAGCGTGCCGCGCCCCCGCGCCGGCGGATCCTCGCCCCAGACCCGGTCGATCAGCGTCTCGGCCGCCACCCAGCGCCCCGCGTCCACCAGCAGCGCGGCCAGGACCGTACGCCGCTTCGCGGGACCCAGATCCACCGGACGGCCCGCGACCCATAACTCCACGGGCCCCAGCAGCCGAAATCCCCTCACGCCGTCCCCACCGTCCCACCCCACGCGCTTCACAGGTTCTCCACCGGGCACCCAATCACCTGCCCACCTGCGGGACAAGGTTTGCGCAAGCTCCCCGACCACCTCCCTCCGCCACCTTGGGCACGGCAACTCGCCCGCACCGCAGGCGACTTCGGGTCTGCGGGCGGCGCCCCGAGTGATGGAGGAACACAGAGAATGAAGCGGATCCTGGCCAAGGCCGGCATCGCCCTGGGAAGCGTGGCCCTGGCCACCACCGGCGCGTTCATCACCGCCGCCCCAGCGAGCGCGGCGCTGTCGGACTGTCCCTCCGGGGGCCTCTGCGCCTACCTCGGCGTCAACGGCTCGGGCGACCCCGGCGTGGTCTACGGCGACAACTCGAACCTGCTCCAGTACAACAAGTTCAACAACGCCGAGTCGCTGTACAACAACGGCAGCAGCTGCAACGTCCGGATCTACTCGGGCACGGGCTACACGGGTTCCAGCTACATCCTCGCCAAGGGCTACTACAACGGCTCCCTGGCGAACACCGTGTACTGGCACAACGTCGCCTCCAACGACTGGTGCGTGTGACCACAACCACGGCGCGGCGGACACTGCTCGCGGTGTTCCTTGTGCTGACCGCGGCCGGCTGCTCCCCCGGGGGAGAGCAGCCGGCCCGCGGGCCGGAGGCGCTCGACGTCCGTCCCCTGTCGGGCGTCACCGCGTCCACCCACGCCGACGCCGTACGCCTCCACGACCGCGAGGAACGAGCCGTAGCCGCCTGCATGAGCGCCCGCGGCCAGACCTACACGGCACAGCCCCGCACCGCGTCCGCGCGCGGCGAGGAGACCAACCCCTACGGGCTGCTCACCGTCAAGAAGGCGACCCAGGACGGGTACGGCATCGTCGGCGAGTACCTCTACCAGCGGTCCACGCCCGTCCCCGCGAGCGAGGCCCATCCGGCCGCCTGGCAACGGGCGTTGACCGGAACCCCGGCACACCGGGTGAGCCTGCGACTGGCCGACGGCGTCAACCTGGCCTATTCCAGCGACGGTTGTGTGGCCCGGGCCCGCGCCGAGCTGTACGGGGCGGACTGGAACACGGTGGAGCCCCAAGCCGTAGGACTGGCGAACCAGGTGCTGGGCGCTGTGGAGAAGGATTCCAACTACCTCTCCGCCGTACGGCGTTGGTCCTCGTGCATGACGAAGGCGGGGCACCCGGCGACGGACCTCCAGGCGCCCCGGCAGGCCGTCGACGCGCGGCTGCGGAAGGCCGCGTCGGACGAGCGGGCCCTGCGTGCGCTCGGCAACGACGAGATCCGCACCGCCCGCGCAGACGCGGAGTGCCAGCTGGAGACGGGACTGTCCGAAGCGGTCCAGGACGTCCAACGGGCGGTCGAGAAGCGCCTGTTGATGGCGGCGGACCGAAAGACCGTGGCAAGCTATGTGACGGACCGGCATCGGGCACTGGCCGCCGCCACCGCGTGAACGACCGGCCTCCCTGGAGGCCGGCGTTTCCGCGTCAGCCGTTGTTCTCCGGGTTCTCGGGGTTCTCAGGGTTCTCAGGGTTTTCCGGGTCCGTCAGGTCGATCAGGCGGCACACCGTCTCGATGTCGATCTTCACTTGCGCGATGGACGCGCGGCCCGAGAGCCAGGTGATCAGGGCCGAGTGCCAGGTGTGCTCGATGACCCGCACCGCGGAGAGCTGCTCCGGCGTCGGATTCTCCAGGCCCATCGCGTCCAGGATGATCACCGTGGTCTGCCGGGAGACCTGGTCGACCTCGGGGGAGACGCTGCGGTCCGCGAAGGTCAGCGCGCGGACCATCGCGTCCGCGAGATGCGGCTCGCGCTGGAGCGCCCGGAAGGCCCGCATCAGGGTCTCCGCGACCCGCTCGGCCGCGCTCTCGCCGCCCGGCGGCTTCTTCCGCAGCGTGCCGTGCATGTGCTCCAACTGGTCCTGCATCGTGGCGACCAGCAGATGCACCTTGGACGGGAAGTACCGGTACAGCGTGCCGAGCGCGACCTGCGAGGACTCCGCGACCTCCCGCATCTGCACCGCGTCGAAACCGCCCCGGCTCGCCAACTGCGCGCTCGCGTGCAGGATGCGCCGCCGCCGGGCCGCCTGCCGCTCGGTGAGGGGCGGCGAGGTCCGCGCAGTGGCTTCGGGCTTGGCTTGCGCTGGCATGGCTCCCGTTCCGTGACTGTCGGTGAGGGCGACTGATCGGACCGATCATGGCAGGGCGTCGGCCGTGGTGTGAATCACCTGATCCACTTCTCCGAGGGCCCGTACCGGCCGGTAGATTCAGAACCTCCTGGACGATCAAGTCTGAAACTTGTTCTAGATTAGCGTCCCGGCGTAATCTCGCGGGACAGTGCAGGCAGAAGGGGGCTCAGAGTGACCGCTGAGGCCAGTCAGGCGGGTCCCCAGGAGGACTCGGCAGGCGGTGGGGGTCCCTCCCGGTCGAGCGAAGTCGAGAGTGGGGGAGAGCGACCGCTCCGTATCGCACTCCTCACCTATAAGGGGAACCCGTTCTGCGGGGGCCAGGGCGTCTATGTCCGCCATCTCTCCCGCGAGTTGGCCCGTCTCGGCCACCGCGTCGAGGTCATCGGATCGCAGCCCTACCCCGTGCTCGACGAGGGCTACGACGGCATCTCCCTGACCGAGCTGCCCTCGCTCGACCTCTACCGCTCCCCGGACCCCTTCCGCACCCCGAAGCGCGACGAGTACCGGGACTGGATCGACGCCCTCGAAGTCGCGACGATGTGGACCGGCGGCTTCCCCGAGCCGCTCACGTTCTCGCTCCGCGCCCGCCGCCATCTCCGCGCCCGGCGCGGCGAGTTCGACATCGTGCACGACAACCAGACGCTCGGCTACGGGCTGTTGGGCGACGTCGGCGCCCCGCTGGTGACGACGATCCATCACCCCATCACCGTGGACCGGCAGTTGGAGCTGGACGCGGCGGAGAACTGGCGCGGGCGCATGTCCAAGCGCCGCTGGTACGCGTTCACGCGGATGCAGAAGCGCGTCGCCCGCCGCCTCCCCTCCGTGCTCACCGTCTCGGGCACCTCGCGCCAGGAGATCATCGACCACCTCGGCGTCCGCGACGACCGCATCCACGTCGTCCACATCGGCGCCGACACGGACCTGTTCTCCCCGAACCCCGCGATACCCCAGGTCCCGGGCCGGATCGTGACGACCTCCAGCGCGGACGTCCCCCTCAAGGGCCTCGTCCACCTCGTCGAGGCCCTCGCGAAGGTCCGCACCGAACACCCCGACGCCCACCTGATCGTCGTGGGCAAACGCCCCACGGAGGGCCCGGTCGCCCAAGCCGTCGAGCGCTACGGCCTCGAAGGCGCCGTCGAGTTCGTCAAGGGCATCTCGGACGCCGAACTCGTCGACCTGGTCCGCTCGGCGGAGGTCGCCTGCGTGCCCTCGCTGTACGAGGGTTTCTCGCTCCCGGCGGCGGAGGCGATGGCCACGGCCACGCCGCTCGTCGCCACGACGGGCGGGGCGATCCCGGAGGTCGCCGGACGCGACGGCAAGACCTGCCTGGCGGTACCGCCGGGTGACCCGGGCGCGCTGGCGACCGCCCTGAGCCGCCTGCTGGCCGACCCGGCACTGCGGGCCCGGCTCGGCGCGGCGGGCCGCGAACGCGTCCTGGCCCGCTTCACCTGGGCGAAGGCCGCCGAGGGCACGGTGGCCAGGTACCGCGAGGCACTCCCCGGCGCCACCACCGCTCCCTCCCCCTCCCCGACCAGTGTTACCGGCGTCTATCCCGAAAGCAGGGCCTCGTGCTGACCGTCGACTTCTCCCGGTTCCCGCTCGCCCCTGGCGACCGTGTCCTGGACCTCGGGTGCGGCGGTGGGCGGCACGCGTTCGAGTGCTACCGGCGAGGTGCACAGGTCGTCGCCCTCGACCAGAACGCCGAGGAGATCCGCGAGGTCGCCAAGTGGTTCGCGGCGATGAAGGAGGCCGGCGAGGCCCCGGCCGGCGCCACCGCCACCGCGATGGAGGGCGACGCGCTCCAACTCCCCTTCCCCGACGAGTCGTTCGACGTCGTGATCATCTCCGAGGTGATGGAACACATCCCGGACGACAAGGGCGTCCTCGCCGAGATGGTCCGGGTCCTGAAGCCCGGCGGCCGCATCGCCATCACCGTCCCGCGCTACGGCCCCGAGAAGGTCTGCTGGGCCCTGTCCGACGCCTACCACGAGGTCGAGGGCGGCCACATCCGCATCTACAAGGCGGACGAACTCCTCGCGAAGATCCGCGAGTCGGGCCTCGAGCCGTACGGGACCCATCACGCGCACGGGCTGCACTCGCCGTACTGGTGGCTGAAGTGCGCGTTCGGCGTGGACAACGACAAGGCGCTGCCCGTGCAGGCGTACCACAAGCTCCTGGTCTGGGACATCATGAAGAAACCGCTCGCCACCCGGGTCGCCGAACAGGCGCTGAACCCGCTGATCGGCAAGAGCTTCGTGGCATACGCGACCAAGCCGCACCTGCCGCTGGCGGAGACCAAGTGACCACTCCCCGGACAGAACACCTCGTCCTGCCCGGGGTCCTCACCGCGGAGGAGGCCGCCGCGACCGTCGCCGGCATCCTCGCCGTGCAGCGGGAGGACGGGGCGATCCCGTGGTTCCGGGGCCATCACCTCGACCCGTGGGACCACACCGAGGCCGCGATGTCGCTCGACGCGGCGGGCGAGCACGAGGCCGCCGACCGGGCGTACACCTGGCTCGCCCGGCACCAGAACGAGGACGGCTCCTGGTACGCGGCCTACGCCGACGGAGACCCGCACGAGGTCACCGACCGGGGGCGCGAGACCAACTTCGTCGCCTACATAGCCGTAGGCGTGTGGCACCACTACCTCGCGACCGGCGACGACACGTTCCTGGACCGGCTGTGGCCCACGGTGTTCGCGGCGGTCGAGTTCGTGCTCCGTCTCCAGCAGCCGGGCGGGCAGATCGGGTGGAAGCGCGAGGACGACGGCACGGACACGACGGACGCGCTCCTCACCGGCTCCTCCTCCATCCACCAGGCGTTGCGCTGCGCCCTCGCGATCGCCGAACAACGTGAAGAGCCCCAGCCCGACTGGGAGTTGGCGGTCGGCGCGCTACGACACGCGATCCGCCGCCATCCGGAACGGTTCCTGGACAAGGGGCGCTACTCGATGGACTGGTACTACCCGGTCCTGGGCGGCGCGTTGACCGGTACGGAGGCCAAGTCCCGGGTGGAGGACGGCTGGAGCCGGTTCGTCGTCCCCGGTCTCGGGGTGCGCTGCGTCGTCCCCAACCCGTGGGTGACAGGGGGTGAGTCCGCCGAACTCGCCCTGGCGCTGTGGGTGTTGGGCGAGTCCGACCGTGCGCTGGAGATTCTCCAGTCCATCCAGCATCTGCGTGACGCGGAGACCGGGCTGTACTGGACGGGGTATGTCTTCGACGACGGGGCGGTCTGGCCGCGGGAGTTGACCACGTGGACCGCCGGGTCGTTGCTGCTCGCGGTGGCTGCGCTGGGGGGCCATGACGCGACGTGTGCGGTGTTTGGGGCGGAGCATCTGCCGAACGGGCTGGATCCGGATTGTTGCTGAGTGCGGCCCGGTGGGGGCTGGTCGCGCAGTTCCCCGCGCCCCTAAAAGACGGGCCGTTCAAGCCGACCTGCTTTTAAGGGGCGCGGGGAACCGCGCGCTCAGCCCCCACCGGGCCGTAGACGAAATCCGGCCCGTTGCTCAGCGATTGACCCGGTTCGCGATCGCATGCCCGATGAACAGGTACACCACCGCAGCCAAGCCATAACCGCACACAACCCTCGCCCACGCCTCGTCGAACGTGAACAGGTCCCGGGACCAGCCGGCGAGCCAGTTGGCCGAGCGGTGGACGAACTGCACGAGATCGTTCGCGCGGTTGGCGTCCAGGAGGTACATCAGAATCCAGAGGCCCAGGATGAGGGCCATGATGTCGGCGATGATCACGATGACATTGCCGGCGGAATTCGAACCACGTCGGTAGTAGGGGGACATGGGAACCGGATTGCCGCTTCCGGCCGTATGAAACCCGGCCGCTTCAAACCCGAACCGCCCGGATGGAACCCGAACGGCCGTGCCGGGTGGCGCGCGCGGCCGGTCCGGGCGAGGCTGCCGGGGTAAGGACACCCACTCGGGGAGAACACCCCGGAGGACCCCGTGCCCGTACCGATACGGCGCCTCTTCGTGGCGCTCACCCTGTGCTGCGCCCTGCTCGCCGGTGCCACGGCCTGCGGCAGCGCCACCGATGACGCCACGCAGGACACCGCGGCCGTGGTGGCCGCGGTCGCCGCCGCCACCCCGAGCCCCAGCACCTCCGCCGAACGGCAGAAGTTCGCCAAGACCCGCTTCGTCGCGAACGCGGGCCTCGCCGCCGGTGCCACCTACCAGTGGATCGTGAAGCCCTGGAAGGCGGGCAAGTTCAAGAAGGGCGCGAGCGGACGCAGGTTCGCCCTCGTCAAGGCGGGCCTCGCGGGCGCGTTCGCGTACAACCGGCTCAAGGCGGCCACCAAGAACGCCAAGGGCGACCCCACGCTCGCCAAGGCGGTCGCCCCGCTCAGCGCCGGCATCGACTCGCTGAAGGACCTGCCGTCCAAGCTGCGCAAGGGCGACTCGACCGACGCGACGGCGAGTTCCTTCGACGACATCATCAACAAGGTCAAGGACGCCGGGAAGAGCGCCGGTGCCGAGGTGACCGAAAAGGTGCCGTCGGCCGGGCAACTGGCGGGCGGGAACTAGGAGTTCAGTTCGGCCAGCACCCGCAGCGTATGCGGGTCGGGCGCAAGGGCCAGCAGGTCCGTCACCGGGCCCTTGCGCCACAACTCCAGCCGCTCCGCGATCCGTTCACGCGGCCCGACGAGCGAGATCTCGTCGGCGAACGCGTCCGGCACGGCGAGCACGGCCTCCTCCCGGCGACCCGCGAGGAACAACTCCTGTATCCGCCGGGCCTCTTCCTCGTACCCCATGCGCGCCATCAGGTCGGCGTGGAAGTTGCGGGCTGCGTGCCCCATCCCGCCGATGTAGAAGCCGAGCATCATCTTCACCGGGAGCAGCCCTTCGGCGACGTCGTCGCACACCTTCACCTGCGCCATGGGCGCGACGAGGAAGCCCTCGCGGAAGGTGGTCGTGCCGTAGACCTCGGGCCGGCTCGGCGACCAGTACAACGGCAGCCATCCGTCCGCGATCGCCGCCGTCTGCGCCACGTTCTTCGGCCCCTCCGCGCCGAGCAGCACGGGCAGGTCCGAACGGAGGGGGTGGGTGATGGACTTGAGCGCCTTGCCGAGCCCGGTCCCGTCCGCGCCCCGGTACGGATGCGCGTGGAAGCGCCCGGCCACCTCGACCGGCGCCTCCCGCCGCAGCACCTGCCGTACGACCTCGACGTACTCCCGGGTCGCGGTGAGCGGTGACTTGGGGAACGGCCGTCCGTACCACCCCTCCACGACCTGCGGCCCGGACAGCCCGAGGCCGAGCAGCACGCGCCCGCCGGAGAGATGGTCGAGGGTGAGCGCGTGCATCGCGGTGGTGGTCGGGGAGCGGGCCGCCATCTGCGCAACGGCCGTCCCCAGCCTGATCGTTGACGTCTGCGCGGCGATCCAGGTCAGCGGGGTGAAGGCGTCGGACCCCCACGACTCGGCCGTCCACACGGAGTCGTACCCGAGCCGCTCGGCCTCCCGGGCCAGCGGCACATGATCGGCGGAGGGCCCGCGCCCCCAGTACCCGAGTGCGAGACCGAGCCGCATATCGCCTCCACAGCAAAGGAACTGACGGCATGTCAGCAAACCGTTCGACGGCTGCGACTGTACGACAACGGCCCCCCACCCGGAAGGGCGAGGGGCCGCGGTCGACGCTGGGGAGGGGCTCAGCCGCGCTGGATCCCCGAGGTGTCCTGGAGGACGCCACGACGGCCGTCCTGGGTCTGCGCGACCAGCGCCGGACCGCGCTGCTCGACGGCCAAGTACCAGGTACCCGGCGCCAGTTCGGCGATCGGCGCCGGCGAACCGTCCTCCGCGAACAGCGGCCGGGCCACCGGCACCGCGAACCAGAACGGCGAGAAGTCCCCGGCCGGCACCGGCGCGGGCTGCCCGAACGGCTGGGCGGCCTGCGCCTGTTGCGGCGGGGTGCCGTACGAGGGCTGCTGCGGCGCACCGGCACCAGGAGCACCCGGGTAGCCGTAACCACCGGGCGGCTGGGCGCCGTAGGGCTGCGGGGCGGCCGGCTTGGGGGCCGGGACGAGGGCGGCCTGGAGGGGCGGGACCAGCGGGCTCGCGACGGCCGCGCCTGCCAGCACGAGGGCCGCGAGGAAGCCGAGGATGAGACCGGAGGAGGCGCTGATGCCGGACGGGACATCCACCAGGGCCCAGAACTGGATCCACGCGACGAGCACGGTGAACGCCACGCCGACCGCGCCCAGGTCCAGCCCGACGAGCTTCAGGGGCTGGGGCAGGCAGCGGCTGACGACGATCAGGGCGGCGCCGATGACTCCGCCCATGTAGACGCCGAGACCGGTGTCGAGGTTCTCCCACGCGTTCGGCGCGTCTGAGTAACCCGCAGCGGAGTACAGGGGGAGGAACGACGCGATGAAGAGCAATACCGCTGCTCCGATCACCACGCCGTCGCCTCGTGTGAGGGAGCGGATATTCACTTCAGGTCCTTCGTAGGTCGTCTCGTCGTCGGTTGACCCTATCGTCCACCTTGCCTGGGTGTCCGCCCGGATCAGCCCGCTGATCGCTACCCGCGCAGGAAACTCACGATTCCCTCAGAGATCCCCTGCGCCGCCTTCTGTCGCCAGGCGCTGTTCGTCAGCAGTGCCGCGTCATTGCTATCGCGCATGTTGCCGCACTCGATGAACACCTTGGGAACCGTTGACAGATTGAGACCGCCCAGGTCCTCACGCGTGACGAGACCGGTGCCGTCGCCGACGTAGTTGGAGAGCTGTTCGCCCGTCGCCCGAAGGTAGTCGGTCTTGATGCCGCGGCCGAGAAGAGCGGAGGGGCCGACGATCGCACGGGTGTCGGCGGAGCCCGCGTGCACCGAGGCGGGCAGGATCACATGGAAGCCGCGGTCGCCGGCGGCGGCACCGTCCGCGTGGATGGAGATCGCGGCGTCCGCGTGCGCGTCGTTGCCGATCTTCGCGCGCTGGTCGACGCAGGGTCCCCAGGCGGGGGAGTCGCCGTCGTGCGTCAACTTCACCGTGACGCCCTGCTGTTCGAGCAGCGTCCGCAGCCGGTGGGACACGTCCATCGTGAACTGGGCTTCCGAATAACCCGCGTTGGTCGACGTCCCGGTCGTGTCGCACTCCTTCCAGTTCGTGCCGATGTCCACCTTGCGGTTGATCTCGGCGGTGTGCTGGAAGTTGGTGATGTTGTGCCCCGGGTCGATGACGACGACCTTGCCCTTGAGGGGGCTGGGGTTCGGCGGCTTGTCGTCGTTCGACGCGGTACCCGTCGGGGACGCGGGCGCGCCCGACGCCGTGGCGGACGAATGGGCGGCCGCGCTGCCCGAGTCACCGCCCGGACTGGCCACCGCCTCATAGACGAACCATCCGATCAGTGCCCCCGGGACCAGCGCGGCCAGCGCCACGGTCAGGGGCCCTCGACGGGGACGGCGGGGTTGCGGGGAATCGAAGTCCGGACCTACGTACGACACGGGAGTCACCCTAGCCGCCACCCGGAGCGGGTTTGCCGAAGCGGCAACAAGAGTCGTGGGCGCGCCGGGATCGGGCGCAGGATCGTCGGACCGGCCCCCGTCACGGAGGACTCGTCACCATGGTCAAGAACGTCACGCATCGGCTCGTCCCGGCCCCCGCCGGCCGTATCCACCTGGTGGAACAGGGCACCGGCCCCCTGGTCCTGCTGGTGCACGGCTTCCCGGAGTCGTGGTACTCCTGGCGCCACCAGCTCCCCGCGCTGGCCGCGGCGGGACACCGCGTGGTCGCCGTCGACGTGCGCGGCTACGGCCGCTCGTCGAGGCCCGAGGACGCGTCGGCGTACCGGATGCTCGACCTCGTCGAGGACGCCGTGGCCGTGGTGCACGCGCTCGGCGAGCGGTCGGCGGTGATCGTCGGGCACGACTGGGGTGCGGGCATCGCCGCCCACTCCGCCCTCCTGCGGCCGGACGTCTTCCGCGCCGTAGGACTGCTGAGCGTCCCCTACGCCCCGCGCGGCGGCCCGCGCCCCAGCGAGATCTTCGCCGGGATGGGCGGGGACGAGGAGTTCTACGTCTCCTACTTCCAGCGGCCCGGCCGGGCCGAGGCCGAGATCGAACCCGACGTGCGCGGCTGGCTGGCCGGTTTCTACGCCGCGTTCTCCGCCGACACGATGCCCGCACCCGGCACGCCCGACCCGCACTTCGTGACCCGGGAGGGCGGGACACTGCGCGACCGTTTCCCGGCGGCGACCGAACCGCCCGCCTGGCTGAGCGAGACCGAACTCGACGTCTACGCGGGGGAGTTCGAGCGAACGGGCCTGACCGGCGCCCTGAACCGCTACCGGAACATGGACCGCGACTGGGAGGACCTCGCCGACCACGACGGCGCACCCATCACCCAGCCGTCCCTGTTCCTGGGCGGTTCCCTGGACGCCTCCACCACCTGGCTGTCCGACGCGATCGCCGCCTACCCGGTGACCCTGCCCGGCCTGCGCGGCTCGCACATCCTGGAGGGCTGCGGGCACTGGATCCAGCAGGAGCGTCCCGCGGAGGTCAACGAGCACCTGGTCAAGTGGCTGGCCGGGCTGCCCAGTTGACCTCAGATGCCGGTACCGGTACGCCGTAGGACACGCAGGGAGCCGGTCGCCGAGACCTCCGTGAACGCGCCGGACTCCAGGGCCCGCAGATACACGCGGTAGGGCGCCTGGCCGGTGAACTCGTCCTCGACGACCGGGAACACGTCATGGATGACGAGCAGCCCGCCCTCGGCGACATGGGGCGCCCACCCCTCGTAGTCACCGTTCGCGTGCTCGTCGGTGTGCCCGCCGTCGACGAAGACGAGCCCGAGCGGGGTCCCCCAGATCCGGGCGACCTGCGGCGACCGCCCCACCAGGGCGACCACGTGCTCCTCCAGACCCGCCCGGTGGAGCGTCCTGCGGAACGTGGGCAAGGTGTCCATCAGCCCGATCTCCGGGTCGACGGTCTCCACGTCGTGGAACTCCCACCCCGGCTGCTGCTCCTCACTGCCCCGATGATGATCGAGCGTGAGCACGGTGACACCGGTTTCGCGGGCGGCATCGGCGAGGAGGATCGTGGACCGCCCGCAATACGTCCCGACTTCGAGCAACGGCAGCCCGAGCCCCCCGGCTTCTACGGCAGCGGAGTACAGGGCGAGCCCTTCGTCGACCGGCATGAACCCTTTCGCTGTCTCGAACGCGGCGAGGATTTCGGGCTTGGGTGCCAGGGGCATGGCGGTTCCTTCGGTACCGGCGACTTGTGAGCGCCGCCAGGCTACGTTCCTTCAGGGGCGCGGGGCTGTGTCGATTTGCGGCTCCGCCGCGTGGGCGCGACCAGCCCCCACGCACCCGCAGAAGACAACGAACCCGATTACGCGCTGACAGTCTCACCGGGCAACGAAAGATCCAGGTCAACCGTGACGGAGTCCCCCGCGTGCGACGCAGAAGAGGCAAGCGGCCCATGCCCAGCCGCCCGCGCGGCCAGCACATACGCCCCCTCCGACGGCACAGCGAGCGCATAACTCCCGTCCTCGGAGGACAAGGTGGCCCCTGCCTGCCGCCCACGACGGTCGATCAGCGTGACCTTGGCACGGGCGACAGGTGACCCGTCGGCGCCCAGAACCCGCCCCCGGAACCCCCGCAGGATCTTCTCCGCTCGCTCAAGGACGGCTTCCTCGTCGCTGCTGAAGTTCAACTGCTGCGCACGGTTCGGCTTGGGAAGGAACAGCGCCATCACCAGACCGACGGCAACCGCACCCGTGGCGATCAGGAACGACACCCGGAATCCATGCATCGTCGGGACCGCGACCCCGCCCACATGGTTCGCGGTGTTCGCCAGCACCATCCCGATCACCGCACTGGAGACGGACGTACCGATGGACCGCATCAGGGTGTTGAGCCCGTTCGCCGCACCGGTCTCCGACGCCGGCACCGCACCCACGATCAACGCGGGCAGCGACGAGTACGCGAGACCGATACCCGCACCCAGCACGACCGCGATGACCAGGCTCTGCCAGGCCGCGCTCATGAGGCCGATGCCCGCGCCGTAGCCGATGCCGATGATCAGCATGCCGAGGATCAGGGTGACCTTGGGGCCGTACTTCGCGGAGAGACGGGCATAGACGGGGGCGGTGAACATCATCGTCAGGCCCAGCGGCGCGACCAGCAGACCGGCGGAGACCATCGACTGGCCGAGGCCGTAGCCGGTGGACTTCGGGAGCTGGAGGAGCTGGGGCAGGACGAGGGAGACGACGTAGAAGGAGACGCCGACCATGATCGAGGCGAGGTTCGTGAAGAGGACCGCGGGGCGGGCCGTGGTGCGCAGGTCGACCAGCGGGGCCTTCAGGCGCAGCTCCATCACGCCCCACAGGAGCAGGACGGCGGCCGCGGCGGCGAACAGGCCGAGCGTGGTGCCGGAGGTCCAGCCCCAGTCGCTGCCCTTGGTGATGGGGAGCAGGAAGAGGACGAGACCGGCGGAGAGGCCGATCGCGCCGAGCACGTCGAAGGTGCCCTCGGCGCGCATCGGGGACTCCGGTACGACGAGGAGGGTGAGCACGATCGCGAGGACACCGAGGCCGGCGGCGCCGTAGAAGAGGGCGTGCCAGTCGGCGTGCTGGGCGACCAGGGCCGCGGCGGGCAGCGCGAGGCCGCCGCCGACGCCGATCGAGGAACTCATCAGGGCCATGGCCGAGCCGAGCTTCTCGCGGGGCAGCATGTCGCGCATCAGGCCGATGCCCAGCGGTATCGCGCCCATCGCGAAGCCCTGGAGCGCACGGCCCGCGATCATCGTGAGCAGGTCGCTGGTGAGGGCGCTGACCAGTGCTCCTACGACCATCACGGCCAGGCTGACGATCAGCATCCGGCGCTTGCCGTAGAGGTCGCCGAGGCGGCCCATGATCGGCGTGGCGACGGCTCCGGAGAGGAGTGTCGAGGTCAGGACCCAGGTGGCGTTGCTGGGCTCGGTGCTCAGCAGTTGCGGCAGGTCCTTGATGACCGGGACGAGCAGGGTCTGCATCACCGCGACAACGATGCCTGCGAAGGCGAGCACCGGCACGACGGCGCCGGACGGCCTCCGTGCGGGCTGGTCGGTCGACGTGTGCGTCATGAAGTGAGGCCTCCAGGCCGTGAGAGTGAGCCCTAGGTGTGAGCCGTAGGTGTGAGGTGATCCGTGCGGGATAAGTGCACGGTAAACCTCGTATGCATGGGCAACTATTCCGATGCTTCGGCGTACTAACGAATCCTTGACCGACCCGTGAATATCTGACCCTCTGTCAGCTCTGGCCATTTACTGAAACGTGTTCTAATCTCGCCCGCCATGAAGGCCTATGTCGCAGGCGTCGGGATGACGAAGTTCGAGAAGCCCGAGAGCCGGGAATGGCAGTACTGGGACATGGTGCGGGAGGCCGGGAACGCCGCCCTCGCGGACGCCGGGATCTCCTACGACGACGTGGAACAGGTTCCTGTCGGCTACTGCTTCCAGCCCTCGACCGCCGGCCAGCGCGCCGCCTATGAACTCGGTCTCACCGGCATCCCCGTCTACAACGTCAACAACAACTGCGCGACGGGTTCGACCGCGCTGATGCTGGCCCGGCAACTCGTGGAGGGCGGGGCGGCGGACTGTGTGCTGGCGGTGGGCTTCGAGAAGATGAAGAGGGGGGCGCTGGGCGGGGGTTCCGACGGCGGTGACTTCGCCACGTCCCCCGTCGCCCGGCACTACGGCATCATGGCCGCCCGGCACGGCTTCGAGATGACCCCGCCCACCGCGCAGATCTTCGGCGACGCGGCCCGCGAACACATGGAGAAGTACGGCACGACCGAGGCGCAGCTCGCCGCCGTCGCCGCCAAGAACCACCGGCACTCGGCCCACAACCCGTACGCCCAGTTCCAGGACGTGTACGACGTCGACGACATCCTCGCGGCCCGGGTCGTCCACCACCCGCTCACGAAACTCCAGTGCTCACCGACCTCGGACGGGGCGGCGGCAGCGGTCGTCGTCTCCGAACGCTTCGCGCGGGAACGCGAGTTGTTGTCGTCCCGCTCGCTCGTCGAGATCGTCGCCCAGGCGATGACCACCGACACCGAGGACTCCTTCGCCTCCGGTTCCTGCGTCGACGTCGTCGGACAGCCGATGTCCCGGGCCGCCGCCCGCCAGGTCTACGAACGGTCCGGACTCGGCATCGAGGACGTGGACGTCGTGGAACTCCACGACTGCTTCTCGATCAACGAGCTGCTGACGTACGAGGCGCTCGGCATGTGCGAGCCTGGGGAGTCCGGGAAGCTCGTCGAGTCCGGGGGGACGACGTACGGCGGGCGGTGGGTGGTCAACCCGTCCGGCGGGCTGATCTCCAAGGGGCATCCGCTGGGGGCCACCGGGATCGCCCAAGTCGCCGAGCTGGTGTGGCAGTTGAGGGGGACGGTGGGGGAGCGGCAGGTGCCGGGGGCCGAGGTGGGGCTCGCGCACAACATCGGGTTGGGCGGGGCGGCCGTGGTGACGTTGCTGCGGGCGGCGTAGGTCTGACGTAGGTCTTATGGCGGGCCCGTGGCTGGGGCGAAATGCCGATGCAAGGGGCACGGACCGGTTGAGAGTATGACGACCATGCACCGAGCCGCTGACGCCTCACCCTCACCCGCACCCTCCCGCTTCCGCGTCCGCTTCCGCTCCCGAACGTCCCGCCCGTCCCGGCGGGGCTCGGTACCGCCCGTCGCCTGGCTGGTCGTCGCGCTCGCCTGTGCGGGGCAGTTCCTCGTCGTCCTCGATGTGTCCGTCGTCAACGTGGCGCTGCCGTCGATGCGGACCGACCTGGAGATGAGCGCGTCGGGACTGCAATGGGTGGTCAACGCGTACGCCATCGCGTTCGCCGGGTTCATGCTCCTCGGCGGACGGGCCGGTGACCTCTACGGCCGTAAGCGGATGTTCCTGGTCGGGCTCGCCCTGTTCACCGTGGCCTCGCTGGCCGGCGGACTCGCCCAGGACGGCTGGCAACTGCTCCTCGCCCGGGCCGCGCAAGGGCTCGGCGCCGCCGTACTGGCGCCCTCGACGCTGACGATCGTCACGTCGGCGGTGCCGGAGGGCGCGGCCCGCGCCCGGGCCATAGCCACCTGGACGGCCGTCGGCGCGGGCGGCGGGGCCGCGGGCGGACTCGTCGGCGGAGTGCTCGTGGACACCCTGTCCTGGCGGTGGGTGCTGCTGATCAACGTGCCCGTCGGCGCGGTGCTGCTGCTCGGCTCGCTGCGCCGGCTCCCGGAGAGCCGGGCGGGCGACGGGCGGCGGCTCGATCTGCCGGGTGCCGTCCTGGTCACGGCGGGGCTTGGGGTGCTGGCGTACGGCATCTCGCAGACCGAGGCCCAGGGGTGGACGTCCACCGACACCCTGCTCCCGCTGGCCGCCGGACTCGCGCTGATCGTCCTCTTCCTTGTCGTCGAGGCGCGTACGGCGGCTCCGCTGATGCCGCTCGGACTGTTCCGGGTGCGGGCGGTGTCCTCGGCGAACGCGGGGATGTTCCTGTGCGGCTCCGCGATGTTCTCCATGTGGTTCTTCATGACGCTGTACGCGCAGAACGTCCTCGGGTACAGCCCGCTGGAGGCGGGGCTCGCGCTGGTGCCGAGTTCCCTGGCCGTTCTTGTGGGTTCCAAGGCGGCACCCCGTTTCATGCCGGTGCTCGGCGCGCGCAACGTGGCCGTGCTCGGGACGCTGGTGGCGGTGGTGGGCTTCGGGTGGCAGTCCCTGATGACGGTGCGGGGCGACTACCTGACCGAGATCATGTTCCCCGGAATCCTGATGATGCTGGGCGCGGGACTGGCAGCCACGCCGCTGGCCGCGCTCGCCACGTCCGGGGCCGCGCCGGGAGAGGCCGGCCTCGTCTCCGGGCTGGTCAACACCTCGCGCACGATGGGCGGTTCGCTGGGGCTCGCGGTGATGTCGACGATCGCGGCGGCGCGTACGGCGAGGAGCGGCGGCGGTACGGCGGAGGCGCTGACCGAGGGGTACGCGCTGGCGTTCCGGACGGGGGCGGGGGTGCTGCTCGGCGGGGTGGTGCTGATGGTGGTGTGGCTGCCGTGGGGCAAGGAGGCGGGGGTGCCTTCGGTGGCCGGGGCGGGTGCTGAGCCGGGGGTTGGTGTGGAGGCGGGGGTCGGTCTGGAGCGGGGGGTCGGTGTGGAGCGGGGGGTCGGCGTGGAGCCGGGGGTTGGTGTAGAGCCGGGGGTCGGTGTGGAGCCGGGAGTGGTTATCGAGGGTGTGGATCCGGCGGAGGCCGCTCAGGGTGCGGCTTCCACGAGTTTTGAGAAGTGAGGCAACGGTTCGGGCGGCTCATGGACTCCTTTAGACATCTAGGAGGTGCCCATGGGGGAGCGCAGGGAGGCTCGGGAGACTCGCGATGACGAGTTCCAGAGCTTTGTCATCGGCCGCTGGCCGCGGTTGTTGCGGACGGCATTTCTTCTGACGGGGGAGCAGCACACCGCGGAGGATCTGGTCCAGTCGACGCTTGAGCAGGTCTTCGTGGCCTGGCGCAAGGTTGGCTCGGCCGACGATCCGGAGGCGTACGTACGGCGCGTGATGATCAACGCGCACGCACGCAAACACCGCAGACGGCTCAAGGAGTTCCTGGCACCGAAGGACGACTCGGGCCTGGTGCGCGAGATCGCCGACACCGGTGACCGGATCGCCCAGGCCGAGGACCGCAGCACCCTGCTGAAGGCGCTGGCCCAACTGCCGCCGAGGCAGCGGGAGGCGGTGGTGCTGCGGTACTGGGAGGACCTGACCGAGACACAGACGGCCCAGGCGATGGGCTGCTCGGTCGGCGCGGTGAAGAGCAACGCGGCCAAGGGGATCGCGAAGCTCCGCGCCATACCGGGACTGGCCGAGACGGTGACGCAGGGAGGGCGGAAGTGATGAGCGCGGACCGGGAGACGAACCAGACCATGACGGACAGAGACATCGCCCTGCTGCTGGCCGACGCCGCGGACGAGGTCGAGATCGGTATAGCCCCCTACCAGGCGGTGATCCGGGGCGGCCGCAGGCGCCGGGCCCGCCGCTGGGCGCTCGCGACGGCCACGGCCCTGGTGATCGCCGGCACATCGGGCACGCTCGCACTGGCGGGGCTGCGCGACGGGAACGGGGTCGAGGTGTCGCCTGCGGTGACGCAGAAGTCGACAGCGCCGTCGACTCAGGAGCGGCATGTGTACGCGCCGCAGGAGACGATGCTCGCGACGGGCACCGAGAAGGGCGAGGAGTGGTACATCTCGGTCGATGTGTGGGGCGCTCCCCGCACCGAGGGGGAGGCCCAGGCCCAACTGCAGGCCATGGCCGGCCGTGACGAGCAGCCCTGGGACAAGGACCAGGCATCCGCACTGGTGGGCAAGACCACGTACTTCGTACGACGGACCTTCGGGAGCGAGGCCCCGAGTCTCCTGATGGGTGACTCGGCCTCTCGGCAGGACACCATGGCGGGCGAGGACCTCAAGTCGGGCGCGTCCACGCTGGACCCGAACAAGACCGACGGCCCCCAGCGGCTGGTGGTCGGCCATGTCGCCAAGACCGCGCGGGCGGTCACCTGCACCTGGAAGGACGGCTCGTCCACCGTGGCCCGCAGGGTGGCCGCGGGGGCCGACGTCAACAGCGACGAGGCGACGATCCGCCCGGCGGCCGGCTCCCCGGACAACTGGTTCGTGTGCGTCGCACCGGAGGGGAAGTCGTTCGACTCGGTGAAGGTGACGGAGTAGCAGTAAGCGTGCTCGTCCATGCCCGATCAAATAAGTGGAGAGTGCTTCTGACCTGCAACGATGGGACCTTTCTAGGGTCCTGTTGACTGCGCGGAAGGAAGCACTCTCCAGGTGAGCATGCGTATCGGGGTGTACCCACGTGTCCGCCTCGAGGGCGGTGGCAGCGGGGTGGTCTCGCAGGCCGGGGCAGTGCTGCTGGTCGGGGAGACGGACCCTGGTACGGCTGAAGGGGTTGGACTATCCGTTGTGTGCTTCGAGCTCGGTCGCCAGCGTCTGTTGGGTGGCCGCCCACGACGCCAGGAGCGCCACATTGTCAGCGGTCGGTGTGCCCGCGGGTGCGGTGTAGATATTGAGGTGCAGGCCGGGTTCGGCGGGCAGTTCCAGGGATTCGACGTCCAAGTCGAGCCGGCCCACGATCGGATGGTGCATACGCTTGCGGCCGGACCGGTGCAGCCGCACGTCCTGAGATGCCCACCGCTGCCGAAATAGCTCACTGCGCGTTGACAGTTCGCCGACCAGGGCGATCAGCTCCTCGTCGTGCGGATTGCGGCCGGCTTCCATGCGCAGCTTCGCGGCCACGCCACCGGCAACCTGGTCGTAGTCGACAAAGAAATCTCTGGCCGCCTCAGGGTTCAGATAGACGAACCGCGCTGTGTTCGCGGGCCGTCGCGGGTCGGCGAGTACCGGTGAATACAGCGCGCGAGCGAGTTGATTCATGGCGAGCACGTCATAACGGCCGTTACCGATCCAGGCCGGCGCATCGGAGACCGCGTCGAGCACCTGCTGCAGCGTCGAGCGCACCGTCACGGCAGGCTTGCGCCGGCGTGGGCTGCGGGGCGCCCTCGATTGGCGCGCGAGGTGGAACAGGTGGTCGCGCTCGGCCTCGTCGAGCTGCAAGGCAGAGGCCAACGCTTCGAGCACGCCGTCGGAGGCACCGGCGAGACTGCCGCGCTCCATGCGCACGTAGTAGTCGACCGATACCCCCGCCAGTAGCGCGACCTCCTCGCGGCGCAGACCTTTGACCCGGCGGTTGCCGCCGTAAGCGGGCAGGCCCGCCTGCTCGGGTGCGATGCGGGCGCGACGCGAGCTGAGAAACTCCCGGATCTCGGTGCGTAGATCCATCGCGGTTATCTCCTCACCGTAAGCCCGTCCCGCAGGCTAGTGGATATTTGTTGCGGTCGTTGCGGTGCCGCCGTCCACCGGGATGATGGCGCCCGTGAGGTAGGACCCGGCCCGGCTGGCGAGAAACACGGCGGCACCCGCCATGTCGTCGTCGCGGCCGACCCGGCGCAGAGGGGCCGCCGCCGCGATCGTGTCGCCGATGGCATCGAGAGTGGTCGCCATCATCTGCGACGGGAACACTCCCGGTGCTACCGCGTTCACCGTGATGTGCTGTGGGCCCAGCTCTCTGGCAAGCACCCTGGTGAGCTGATGGAGTGCCGCTTTGCTGCCGGCGTACGAGTAGTTGGGCGACGGGGCGACGTGGATGGCGGCGATGCTGCCGATGTTGATGATCCGTGCGGGATCATCGGCGGTGCCCGCCTTACGAAGTGCCGGGAGCAGTGCCTGCACCAGCCAGAACGGCGACTTGAGGTTGAGGTCGAGCACGGTGTCCCAGGCCTCGTCCGGGAACGTCTCCAGCGGCTCGCGCCACATCGCTCCCGCGTTGTTGACAAGGATGTCCAGGCGTTCCGAGTCGGCCTGGACAAGATCAGCGAGGCGCTGGCACTCGTCGTGCCTGGACAGGTCGGCGGGGATTGCCCGAACGTCGCCGAATTCGGACAGTAGACGCTGTGCCTCCGCGCACGTTTCCGCGTTGCGTGAGCTGATGACGACGCGGGCGCCCGCCTGGAGAAGTCCGCGCGCTATCATCATCCCAATTCCTCTGGTACCGCCAGTGACAAGGGCGTACTTTCCCCTCAGATCGAAAAGTTCTGTGTGAGTGGTGAACTGGTTATCCGCCATTGGTCTCCGTCAATTCTGTCGTAAAAGAATGTGCCGACACGGTCGCGTACTCGGGGCAGCTGAATTAAATGATGATGGTAAAGCTGCAGTGCGTTTCCATGGAGTGTCGTCGGCGCTTTCGGCTCGACCAGGTTGACAGGCGTTCGGAACATCGGGGAGACCCTGGTGATACAGGTACTGCCAGAACCCCCCATCCCTGGTGCGCGGAGTCCGGATCACCCCGGCTTGATTCCCGTGGATGGTTCACCCAGAAACGAAGAAGTGCCTTGCGACTTGCGATGACGGGGTTTTTCCAGGACCGCATCAGCGCGATCGACAAGACACTTCCGAGATGCGAAGTTCCCGTGCCGCATGTCGCAGCGGACGTCTCATCCGCGTTCGATGCCCCGAACCTGATCGCGTACGGCGTACTGGAGCCGGTGGTGCGGCCGGCCGAGCGGTGCGGTCTGCCCAAGCCGGCCGGGGAGCACGTCCGGCTGCCCGCCTCGAAGGACGGCACCGGCGCCTTCCCTGCGGCGAAACCGATGTCGCTGTTGGGCGGCATGGCCGCGGGCGCCGACAGGATCGACGCCATGGACCGGCTGCGGCACGGCGCGATGGGCCGCCTGTTCTCCGGAGTGCGGGCCCCGTCCACGCGCCGTCCGGTCATTCCCAGGCCAGGCCCGCGTGGCTCGCCCTGGCGCCCTGGCACACAACCTGACCCGCGCCGCCGGCGCCCTGACCTTCGCCTTCCATGCCAGGGCGACCACCGCCACCATCCGTGACCTCCTGATCAACGTGCCCGCCCGCCTGGCCCGCACCGCCCGCCGCCTCACCCTGCACCTGCCCGAGCGCTGGCCCTGGAGCGAGGACTTCACCCAGCTGTTCAGCACGGTGCATGCACCGCCCGCCCTCTGACGCCCTCTCACGCTCCCTGAGCGACCGGCCCGAAAGGGCCCGAGGCCTGTGGACAGAGTGGAAGAGCTGGGCAGACCAGCGGCCACCCCATGCCCGAATCCACAGCTCAGCCCCAACACGGCCTGCACGACCCAGAAACGACCAACCGGGAATCAAGCCGGTGGATCCGGGCCGAGGGGACCGGCCCTCCGGGACCCGGGGCCTACGGCCCGTGACGGCCGGCAGAGGTCAGGACCCGTCGGGGCAGGACCATCTCAAGATTCTCATGGTGCGGAGATCGAAATCGACCTCGATCGATTCCGGTGCGCTGTTGCTCGTCACGCGTGCACGGACGGTGTCGGCCCCGGTGCTACGGGGGTCGCCGACGGTGAAGGTGGTGGTGGCCTCCACATCCCCGCACGTGGCCGCCAGGTCGCCGGCTCCGCGGCCTTCGAGAACAACTTCTCGCTTCAGTGCCGTGTCCGTGAAGTACATGGTCATCAGCTTCCGCAGCTTCGACGTCGAATGCCGGGTGGCGAAGGCATCCGGCAGAGCCGAGTAGTAAGCCCGCATTTGCTCCTGGGCCGCCGATATTTTGGAAACCTCACCGAGGCGGGCGGGATCTTCCGCCGATCGGTCCGCGCCCACGGAATTCCAGTAGGCGCCCGCACCGAGTGCCGCCACGACAACCGCCGCGAGAGCGGCAGAACGGGTACGGCGTTGACGGCGCCGGATGCTTCGGCGACGCAACTCCTGTGCGGACACCGGCCAGTCCACCCGGACACTCTCCAACTGGGCGACGCTCTCGGTAAGCCAGACAGGACGCTCGTACTCATCGGACATGGCCCACCTCCTGGTCCGGCAGGGCGGAAAGGTGGCGGGCGAGCGACAGGCGCCCGCGGACCAGCCAGACCCTGATGCTGCCGGCCGGCCAGCCCGTCTCGGCACTTATCTGCTCGACGCTGAGATCGCACAGGTGGTGGAGGACGACGGCAATTCTCTGCTTTTTCGGAAGAGTGCGAAGTGCCTCGACAAGAGCGATGCGCTCGGGGGATGGGCCTTCGATGTGGCGCTGGTCGTGATGGCGCTGAATGAGCTGCACACCGCGCCGCAGACGCCGGAAGCGCGATACGGCGAGCCGCCAGGCCGTGGTGCGGATCCACGCCTCCTGGGAACCGTCGCTCGTGAATATCCCAGGCCGGCTCCAGGCCCTTATGAACGCCTCCTGGACGACATCCTGGGCCTCCGGCAGATCGCCGGTCATCGCGTAAAGCTGCCGAACGAGCCTGGGGTAGGCCACTGCATAGAACTCATCGAACTCCTCTTCCGCCGTGCCTCTCGCCACTCTTCCGCCATTCATATCCGTCCACAGAACGGCCAGGGGTCCTCTGTTCGGGAAGTACGCACGAGCGCTGATCCCCCGCTACAGCGGTTCCCTGTGATCCGTATCACCGCATCCGGGTGTCGCGTCCGGGGCCCCGCGCTGCGTAGTCCGGCTGTCCAAGTCAAACCGACAGCAGAGGAACTCCCATGCGCCACGCAGCCCCCCGTAAGCCGAGCAGGATGGGAACGACGTTCAGGACCGCCGCGGTCAGCGCGCTGGCGCTCGGCAGTCTGACGGTGGCGGCGGGGTCGCAGGTCCACGCGGCCACGGCGACCTCGCACTCCACGACGGACGACGAATCCGCACGCGCACAGAAGCAGAGGGCCGAGGCGGTCGCCGCCGCGGCCAAGGAGAAGAGTTCTCGCACCACGCCGAGCCCCGAAGCCGCAAAGGCCCTGAAGGCGAAGAAGGCCGCCGCGGCCAAGGGGCAGACTCCCCGGCCCGTGACCGACCCCGCGGCGGTGCGCACCCTGAAGATGAAGACGATCGCGATAGCTCACGCGCCGAAGGGCTGATCGACCTCGTATCTTTCATGAGCGTGCTCGTCCATGCCTGATCAAATAAGCGGAGAGTGCTTCTGACCTGTAACGATGGGACCTGTCTAGGGTCCTGTTGGCTGCACGGAAGGAAGCACTCTCCAGGTAAGCAGCGAATCGGGGTGTACCCACGTGTCCGCCTCGAGGGCGGCGGCAGCGGGGTGGTCTCGCAGGCCGGGGCAGTGCTGCTGGTCGAGACAGTCCGCAAGGTGGGCCTGGACACCGCGATATCGGCGGCAATGGCGCCGTGGCGCAAGCCGAGGACGGTGCACGACCCGGGCAAGGTCCTCCGACGTCCGCGTTGGCGGACCGATCGGCGTGCGGTCAGTATTGCGGCCTCGGATTCCGGTGGTTACCGCAGGACGTGCCGCTCATCAAGGCCCAGGCCACGGTCTGACGCCGGACTCGATTGTCGAAAAGTGTGGTCTGCGTGGCCGGGACTGGTGTCCTGGTGGCCTTGGGGTGGGGTGCCTGCAGTGTTTCGCCCTGCCTCCGGTATGGCGGGTTTCCGGCGTCGACTTCCGCCTCGTACAAGGATGTTGACGGCATGTGCGAGGACATCACGGATCCATGCCGACCTGGGCCTTCGGTCCGTCCGCTCCTACCATCGACTCTTCGGAGAGGGGGGACCAGATGGACTGGAACCGGCACGGACGTGACATCCGCACGGTCGACGACGTACTCCGGCTTCTGGACGGCCTGTTCGCGCCGGAGGCCGACCGTTGGAGTTCCCGGGGTGCCTCCTGGTGGGACGGGTTCTATGCCGACCGTGACAAGCCGGTGCCGTTCTTTGTGGCGAAGCCGGACGAGAGCCTGGTCGGGTATCTCGACCGGGGGTTGATGCCCGCGGGCGGCCGTGCCCTGGACCTGGGGTGCGGCCCGGGGCGCAACGCCCTTCACCTGGCCGCGCGGGGCTTCGAGGTGGACGGGGTGGATCTGTCGCCGACCGCTGTCGCGTGGGCGGAGGAGAGAGCCCGTGACTCTGGAGGCCGGGTTCGTTTCCGCTGCGGAGACGCGTTCACCCTCGCCGGCCGGGAACTCCCCGGCCCCTACGACCTCGTCTACGACTCCGGCTGCTTCCACCACCTGCCCCCGCACCGGCGCATCAGCTACCTCGCCCTGCTGGACCAAGTCCTCGCCCCCGGCGGCCACTTCGCGCTCACCTGTTTCGCGGCGGGCGGTATGGGGTCGGAGCTGCCGGACGCCGAGCTCTACGGGGGCTCGGGTCTACAGGGCGGACTGGCCTACACGGCAGACGAGTTGCGCTGGATATTCGGGGAGTTGGATGTGGTCGAGCTGCGCCGGATGCGTGACGAACCGGCCGAATCGCCTTGCTTCGGGGAGGACTTCCTCTGGACGGCGTTGTTCCGCCGGGGCCTCGGAGCGTAGGGAGTCGGCAGGGAGCCGGCAGGGAGTTACAACCACCCCTGCTGCCGTGCCTCCCGCATCGCCTCCATGCGGTTGCGGGTGCCCGTCTTGCCGATGGCCGAGGAGAGGTAGTTGCGGACGGTGGACTCGGAGAGGTGGAGTTGGGTGGCGATGTCGGAGACCGTCGCGCCGTCCACCGAGGCCTTGAGGACGTCGCATTCGCGGGCGGTCAGGGGGTTCGGGCCCGCGCTCAGGGCGGCGGCGGCCAGGGCCGGGTCGATGACCGTCTCGCCGGTCAGGACGCGGCGGATCGCGGCGGCGAGGTCCTCCACCGGTCCGTCCTTCACCAGGAAGCCGGCCGCGCCCGCCTCCATCGCCCGGCGGAGATAACCGGGGCGGCCGAAGGTCGTGAGGATCAACACCCGGCAGTCCGGGGCCTGTTCGCGGAGTTCGGCGGCGGCGTCCAGGCCGCTCATGCCGGGGAGTTCGATGTCGAGGAGGGCGACATCGGGACGGTGGAGCAGTGCGGCGTCCACGATCGTGTCACCCCTCCCGACCTGGGCGACGACCTCCAGGTCCGCCTCCAGGCCGAGCAGCAGGGCGAGGGCGCCGCGCATCATGCCCTGGTCCTCGGCGAGCAGCACTCTGACGGACTTGGCGGGCCGGTGGTCCCGGGGCATCTCATCCACGGGGCAAGAGTAAGGCCCGGAGAGACCCGGGGCGGTTGTCAAAAACTCTTCATTGTTCGCGTCCGCGAGTCTTGACGGTCTCCGGCTGCGGGCAAACAATCGCCTCGGCATTCCGCCGACCACCTGGAATTTCCCGAACAGAGCCGCTTTCGGAAAACTTTCGACAGTTCGACATTTCGATCGCGAATGGGTTCGGTATTTCGATCGAACGTCGTCCGATATATCGACCAGCCGATCGGCTGACCGGTTGATCGGGCGACCGGTCGGGCTCTCCAGGTTGTCGGTCACCCGCACCGCCCTACCAGGACCAGAAATAGAGGTGCACCGTGTTCCTGAGATTCCTCCGCACCCGGCCGCGCCGGCTGAGAAACGCCACCCTGGCCGCGCTGTCCGCGCTCGTGACCCTCCTCGCGCTCGCCGTCGGCGTCCCGCAGGCCTCGGCCGCGACCTCGCTGCCGTGCGACATCTACGCCACCGCCGGGACGCCCTGCGTCGCCGCGCACAGTCTCGTCAGGGCGCTCTACTCGTCGTACAACGGCTCGCTGTACCAGGTGCAACGGGCCTCCGACAGCGCTACCGCGAACATCGGCCTGCTGGCGGCCGGGGGATACGCCAACGCGGCGGCGCAGGACTCGTTCTGTTCCGGCACGACGTGCATCATCACCAAGATCTACGACCAGTCCGCGCGCCACAACGACCTCACGATCGAGGGCGCGGGCGGAGCCGGTGTCGCCGATGTCGGGGCGCCCGCGGACGCGCTGCCGGTGACCGTCGGCGGGCATCAGGTCTACGGTCTGGAGATCTCCGCCGGCATGGGCTACCGCGACAACTCCACCTCGGGCGTGGCGACGAACGGCGCCGCCGAGGGGATGTACATGGTGACCTCCGGCACGCACGTCAACGGCAGTTGCTGCTTCGACTACGGCAACGCCGAGACCAACAACCAGGACACCGGCAACGGTCACATGGACGCGATCAACTTCGGTACGGAGTGCTGGTTCGCGCCCTGTTACGGCGGCGGTCCCTGGGTGCAGGCCGACCTGGAGAACGGGCTGTTCCAGTCGGACTCCGGGTACAGCAAGAACACGGCGAACACCGGCACCGGGGCGATACCGTTCGTCACCGCTTTGCTGAAGAACAACGGTCAGGACCATTTCGCGCTGAAATACGGGAACGCCCAGTCGGGGAGTCTCACGACCACCTATTCCGGGGGTGAACCCACCACGAGCGGTTACTCGCCCATGCATCAGGAGGGCGCGATCGTCCTGGGCACCGGCGGGGACAACAGCAACGGCTCCATCGGCTCGTTCTTCGAGGGCGTCATGACCGCCGGCATCCCGACGGACGCCGCCGACAACTCCGTACAGGCCAACATCGTGTCCGTCGGCTACGGCGGCTCGACCGGGACCACCGGGACGCTGGCGGCGGGTTCGGAGATCTCGCTGCGGGCGACCACCTCGTGCTGCACGGCCGACTACATCCGCCACCAGAACAACGCGGCCGTCCTCTCGGCGATCACGTCGAGCAGCGCGGCCGTCGACAAGGGCGACGCGACCTGGATCGTCCGCAGGGGACTGGCCGACAGCTCCTGCTACTCCTTCGAGTCGCGGAACTACCCCGGTGACTTCCTGCGCCACTACAACTACCAGCTCTACCGCCAACCCATGGTCGGCACCACGCAGTTCAGACAGGACGCCACGTTCTGCGCCTCGACCGGCAAGAGCGGTACGGGCACCTCGTTCGCGTCGTACAACTACCCGACCAGGTACCTCCGGCACTACAACTACAACGTCTACATAGCGAGCGACGGCGGCTCGAACGCCTTCGACAGCGCCACCTCGTGGACGGACGACGTGAGTTGGGTGGTCACGGCTCCCTGGGCGCCGTAGTCCCAGCCGTAGGCCCAGCCGTAGGCCCAGTCGTAGTCCCAGCCGCAGTCACCGCCGTAGTCACCACGTGAGACGTCAAGTCCGCCTGCTCCACCGGGAGTTCGGCGGTGACCGTGAAGCCGCCGCGTGGTGACGGACCCGCTCGCAGGGAGCCGCCCGCCGTCGCGAGGCGTTCCGTCAGGCCCTTCAGGCCGGTTCCGCCGATGCCCTCGGTGGAACCGGTCGCCGGCCCCACGGCCCCCGTGCCGTCGTCGGCGACCGTCAGTCGGACCCGGTCCAGGATGCCGTCGAGGGTGATCT
Organism: Streptomyces sp. NPDC101776; assembly: GCF_044766845.1. NCBI lineage: Bacteria > Bacillati > Actinomycetota > Actinomycetes > Kitasatosporales > Streptomycetaceae > Streptomyces > Streptomyces sp. NPDC101776. The sequence continues at coordinate 719,808 of NZ_JBIWMV010000002.1, forward strand.
CGCAGCGGGTCGCGCCGCTGTGCCGTACGGCGTTGGTGACCGCCTCGCGGACCACCCAGCCCAGCAGGGCCTCGTTCTGCGGGGTCAGGGGCGGGCCCGACTGGCGGACCACCGGGTCGATGTCGGCGGCGGACAGGGCGGAGCGGGCGCGGTCCAGTTCGGTGGCGAGGCTGCCTTCGCGGTAGCCGGTGACGGCCTCGCGGATCTCGGTGAGCGCCTGTCGGCCGACGGCCTCGATGTCGGTGATCTGGCCGAGCGCGGCCTCCATGTCACGGGGTGCGAGGCGCCGGGCCGCCTCCGACTTGACCACGATCACCGAGAGGGTGTGGCCGAGCAGGTCGTGCAGGTCGCGGGAGAAGCGCATCCGTTCCTTCTCGACCGCGCGGCGGGCCAACTCCTCGCGGGCGGCGCGCAGTTCGCGTACGGCCTCGGAGAGGGAGAGGATCGCGGCGGTCACCATCGTCGACAGGAACGTGCCGTAGGCGACGTTGATCGCCTCCCAGCCCGACCGGTAGACGGAGACCGTCGCGGCGAGTGCGGTCAGGGCGAGGCCGACCTGGCCGAGGCGCGGGCCGCGTACGACGGCTCCCGTGGCGAGGCCGAGCAGCGGGAAGAAGTAGAGCCAGCTGCCGCCGTAGCCGAGGGCGAGGCCGCAGGTGATCAGGCCCATCGCGACGAGTGCCCCCCAGGTCGACACCGCCTCGCGCTTCTCCTTCACGAAGGAGCGGAACACGACGTAGATGTAGAGGGAGTTGAAGGCGAACAGGCCCAGGCCGCCGATCCAGGGGTTGGAGGTCTTGCCCTGGAGGAGGTTGGAGAAGGAGCCCATGCCCATGAGCAGCCAGGGCAGCAGGGTGAAGCCGGTCGGCGGCGGGCCGGGGTTCTCGGGCCACTCGCCCTTGCGGCGGGCCTCCTTCTGCGCGGTCTTGAACTCCTTCATGTCGGCCCGCCACTGGACCCGCGCCGCCCGCCAGGCCCGTACCTGGCACTTGATCCCTCGCATCCAGGACATCTCTCCCGCTCCCCCGGTCACACGGTCCGCCCGGTCCGGCGGTACGCGAGGACAGCGTACGAACCGAACGCGAGCAGCCAAGCCGTCAGAACCACGATCGCGCCGAGTGCGGGGGCGTGTCCGTCGGCGACGGAGGTGCCGAGTTCGGCGAAGCGGTTGGTGGGGGTGCAGGCGGAGACCGCGCGCAGCCAGCCGGGGAAGAGGCTGATCGGGAACCACAGGCCGCCGATCACCGCGAGGCCCAGGTTGCAGGCCATGTTGGCGACGCCGGTGGTCTGGGAGGTGAGGCCGTAGCCGTTGGCGAGGCCGAGCAGGGTGAACGGGATCGAGCCCAGCCACAGCAGCAGCGCGATCAGCGCCCACTGCCAGACGGCCAGCCGTACGCCGTTGACCAGACCGCCCGCCGCGAGCACCGCGACGATCGCCGGCAGCACGGTCACCGAACCGGTCAGGGCCCGGCCGAGGACGACCTGGCGCGGGGTCATCGGAGTCACCCGCAACTGCCGCAGCCAGCCGATCGCCCGGTCCTCGGCGACCCCGCCCCCGGTGTTGAGCGCGGAGCCGACCGCGCCGTAGGCGGCCATGCCGACCATCGCGGTGGCCTTGTAGCCGCTGTCGTCGCCGCCGAGGTTGGTGAACAGCAGGTACATCAGCACGGGCATGGCGACACCGCCGATGACGAAGCCGACGTCGCGCAGGGTCCGGCGGACTTCGAGGCGCAGGTAGTCGATCATCGGGCGGTCTCCGTCTCGGGGGTGGTGCGGGCGGGGGAACGGTGGCGCGAGGTCGCCGGGGTGGCGTCGAGCGGGCGGTCGGTGTCCGTGCGATCGATGTTCGTGCGATCGGTGTCCGTGCGGCCGGTCGTCGAGCCGGGATCACGCACAGTGCGGCGGTCACCGGGCCGAGGGCGGCCGGGCCGAGGGCGGCCGGGCATCACACCGTCTCCAGTCCGGGTTCGAGTTCGTGTGCGGTCAGTGCCAGGAACGCGTCGTCGAGGGACGCCGGGGTGACCTCCAGGCCGCGGATCGCGTTCCGCGCGGCGAGGGCGATCACCGTCGCGTCCGAGTCGTCGGTGCGCAACAGGGCGCGGTCGCCGCGGACTTCGAGGCTGCGGACGCCGGGGAGGTGGGCCAGGTCCTCGGTGGGGCGGCCCGCCAGGTCGAAGGAGACGAGGCTGCCGCCGGCCGCCCGCTTGAGCTGTTCGCCGGTGCCGTCCGCGACGATCCGGCCGCGGTCGATGACGACGATCCGGTCGGCGTGCGCGTCGGCCTCCTCCAGGTAGTGGGTGGAGAACAGGACGGTGTGGCCGCGCCGCGCATAGCCCCGCATCGACTGCCAGAACGCGTGCCGCGCCTCCACGTCCAGCGCCGCGGTCGGCTCGTCCAGCACGATCAGCGACGGGTTCCCGGCCAGCGCCACGGCGAACCGCACCCGCTGCGTCTGCCCGCCCGACAGCCGGTCCACCCGCCGCCCGGCCAGCTCGCCGATCCCGGCCAGTTCCAGGGCCCGGGGCACGGGCATCGGCGCCGGATAGCGCCGGGCGACGAAGGCGACCAGCTCGCCGACGGTCACCCGGGGCACCGCCCGCGCCTCCTGCAACATCGCCCCGACCAGACCGCCGCGTACGGCCGACTCGGGTGCCGCGCCGAACAGTTCGACCGTGCCGGCGTCGGGCGCGTTCAGCCCGAGCAGCAGCGAGATCGCCGTCGACTTGCCCGCGCCGTTGCGGCCGAGCAGCGCGACCGTCTCGCCGCGCCCGATCTCCAGGTCCACACCGTCCACGGCCCGCACCGCGCCGAAGGTCTTGACCGCCCCCGCGAAGGACACGGCACGCTCCCGGACTGCCGCCCCACCCGCCGCCCCACCTGTCTGTGTCATGGCTACGACGCTACGAATCCGGGCCGCCGCGCGGCAGATGCGCTTGTACGGACTCGGGCGGGACAAATGTCACGGGTGCCGCCACGGGCACCGACCTGACACAGTGTCAGGAGACTTCACAAGTAAGGGACGCTCGGCTATACAAGGGTCGCCGGACTGGAACGCGTTCTAGGTCGGCCCGTGGCGACCTCGGTGCGGCCGACGGTGCGGACGGCCGCACCGAGGTCTTACGCCGCCATGGACATGAGCCGCCGCCGATGTCCGCCACCGACCGACAGGAGACCCATGCCGATCGACGCCGCCAAGGCACTCGCCGCCGAACCCCGCTCGGGACAGATCTCCTGGAACACCAAGGACGTCCAGCTCTACCACCTCGGCCTCGGCGCGGGCACCCCGGCGACCGACCCCGACGAGCTGCGCTACACCCTGGAGTCCCGGCTGCACGTCCTGCCGAGCTTCGCCACCGTCGCGGGCAACGGCTCGCCCGGCGTGATCAGCGGCCTGTCCATGCCCGGCATCGAGGTCGACCTCGCCCGCGTCCTGCACGGCGGCCAGTCCCTGCGCCTGCACCGCCCCATCCCGGCCCAGTCCACCGCGACCAGCACCGGCAACATCGCCGCCGTCTACGACAAGGGCAAGGCGGCCGTCCTCGTCATGCGCACCGAAGTCGCCGACGCCGACGGCCCGTTGTGGACCAACGACGCGCAGATCTTCGTACGGGGGGAGGGGGGATGGGGTGGCGACCGCGGGCCCTCCACCCGCCCCGAACCACCGACGGGCGCCCCCGACAAGTTGGTCGAGCGGCGCATCCGCGAGGACCAGGCCCTCCTCTACCGCCTCTCCGGCGACTGGAACCCGCTGCACGCCGACCCCGAGTTCGCCAAGCTCGCCGGGTTCGACCGGCCCATCCTGCACGGGCTGTGCACCTACGGCATGACGCTCAAGGCGGTCGTCGACACCCTGCTCGACGGCGATGTGACCCGGGTGCGCGGCTACGACACCCGGTTCGCCGGAGTGGTGTTCCCCGGCGAGACGCTGCGCATCCGCATGTGGCGGCAGGGCGAGCCGGGCGCGGGCACCGTGCGAGTCGCGGTGAGCGCCGTCGAGCGGGACGACGCACCCGTCCTCGCCGACACGATCGTCGAACACTCCTGAACCAGGCCCGAGTTGAGCAGAGTCGAGGGGAGCGCCCCATGCGCGCAGCCGTACTGCACGAGATAGGCCAGGACAAACTGGAAGTCCTCGACGATGTCGAGACGACGGGCTTCGGGCCCGGCCGGGTCAGGATCCGGGTGCGCGCCACGGGGCTGTGCCACTCGGACCTGTCCGCGATGGCAGGCGTCCTGCCGCAGCCCGCGCCGTTCGTGCCCGGCCATGAGGGCGCCGGCGAGATCCTCGAAGTCGGCGAGGGCGTCGGCCACTTGAAGCCCGGCGACCGGGTCGTCGTCTGCTGGCTGCCGGCCTGTGGCGTGTGTCCCGCCTGCAAGCGCGGCCAGACCCAGCTGTGCCTGGCCGGTTTCATGAACGCGGGCACCCCCAACTTCAAGCGCCCCGGCGGCAGTCCCTCCGACGTATTCGGCTTCGCGGGCACCGGCACCTTCGCCGAGGAGGTCGTCGTCGACGCGGGCTGCGCGGTGCCGATCCCCGACGACGTGCCCTTCGACATCGCCGCCCTGATCGGCTGCGGGGTCACCACCGGACTCGGCGCCGCCCTCAACACCGCCGACGTGGAAGCCGGTTCGTCGGTCGCCGTGATCGGCTGCGGCGGTGTCGGCATCTCCGCGATCCAGGGCGCCCGGCTCAAGGGCGCCGCCGAGATCGTCGCTGTCGACCCGGTCGCCTCGCGCCGCGACTCCGCGCTCAAGTTCGGTGCCACGAGGGCGGTTTCACCGGACGAGCTGCCCGCCGCCAAGCAGGAGGTCACCGCGGGCGAGGGCTTCGACTACGTCTTCGAGGTCGTCGGCCGCTCCGCCACCGCCCGCACCGCCTACGAGAACACCCGCCGCGGCGGCACCCTCGTCGTGGTCGGCGCGGGCGCCCTCGACGACTATCTCCAACTCAGCATGTTCGAGCTGTTCTTCGACGAGAAGCGCATTCTGCCCTCGATGTACGGCGGGGGAGACGTCCTGCGTTCCTACGAGCGCACGATCGCCCTGTGGCGGGCGGGCCGCGTCGACCTGGAGAGCCTGATCACCCACCGGGTGCCGCTCGCCGACATCAACGAGGCCCTCGACCAGATGCGCCAGGGGACGGCCCTGCGTACCTGCATCGAGATCTGAAGGCCGGTCATGACACTGCCACTTGAGGGACTCGCCGCGATCGTCACGGGTGCCGGACGGGGCCTGGGCCGGGCCGAGGCGCTCGAACTCGCCCGGCTCGGCGCGGCCGTCGTCGTCAACGACTACGGACAGCCGGGCCGGGACGGCTCGGGCGAGGCCTCCGCGGGCCCCGCCGAACAGGTCGCCGCCGAGATCCGCGCGGCGGGCGGCCGGGCCATCGCCCACACCGGGGACGTCGCCGACTTCCACCAGGCCGCCGAACTGGTCGAGTTGACGATCGAGCAGTTCGGCAAGCTCGACATCGTCGTCAACAACGCGGGCATCCTGCGCGACCGCATGGTCTTCTCCATGACGGAGGGCGAGTGGGACGCGGTGATCCGCGTCCACCTCAAGGGCCACTTCAACACGACCCACTTCGCGGCCCGGCACTGGCGCGAGCGGTCCAAGGCCACCGGTGCGCCGGTGTACGGGCGGATCGTGAACACCTCGTCCGAGGCCTACCTCGCGGGCTCGGCGGGACAGCCCAACTACGCCGCCGCGAAAGGCGGGATCGTCGGCCTGACCACCTCCACGGCCCTGGCGCTGGCCAAGTACGGCGTGACCGCGAACGCCATCTGCCCGCGCGCCCGCACCCGGATGACCGAGGACGTCTTCGCCGGTTTCCAGGAACCGGACGAGGGGCTCGACCCGCTCGCTCCCGAGCATGTCGCCCCGCTCGTCGGCTACTTGGCCTCACCGGCCGCCGAACGGATCAACGGGCAGCTCCTCGTCGTCCACGGCGGCATGGTCGCGATCGTCGAACGCCCGCACGTCCAGGCCAAGTTCGACAGCAAGCAGGACCTCTTCAGCTACGACGAGCTGGACGCCGTACTCACTCCGCACTATGCGCAGCGACCGGACGGCGAGACGTTCGCGGCGGCGGAGGTGCTGGGGCTAAAGCGGGAGTCGGGCGCGGGGTAGGGAACGCGAAGGCCCCGCTCGTCCGGAGACGAGCGGGGCCATGGTACTGACGTTCCGTCAGGCGTTCGCGTACTTCGACTGCGTGGACTGCTCGGACGGCTTGCGGTGTCGGCCGTGGGCGGCAGCGTCGCCGTCCTGTGCCGAGACCGGGCCCCGGTGCTTGCCGTGCCCGGAGGCGTCGTGTGCGTCGGCAGACATGGTCTGCGCGCTGTTCGTGTTGTCGTTCATCGGATACTTCACCCCGTAGAAAACATGATCCTTCTTACAGCACGGCGATCTTATCCAGCCGTCCTCGGGGTGACGCGCGACGGACCGCGGTCCGGAACGACTTCGTTACCGAGCCGCACCCGTTTGTTACCCGACGGCCACCCGGCCTTTGAGCGGAGCCTCCCGCAAGGGCACCGGGCGGGGCGTCACCGGCACCGGAGGATCTGGTTCGGACGGCTTCGGCGCGGCCTCCCCAGGCGCACCTGCCGTCCCGTCCCGAACCGGATCCTCCGGGCGCGATTCCCCCCTGTCCCCCCTGTCCCCGGTCCCCCCTGCGTCCCCCGTGACCGCGAGGGCCCCCACCCCCGCGGTCCCCGCGTCCCCCGTTCCCCCCGCCCCCCTGGGCACCGCGAACCGCGCCACACCGCACGGGACTTCCCGTGTGGCGTACGGCAGTCGCAGCACCCCGTCCTCGGTCCACAGCCCGGCGCCCGCCAACCACCCCTCGGGCGCCGGGAGTTGGAGCAACTGCCGCTCCGCGGGCCGCCATACGGCGAACCAGGTGCCGGCCGGGCCGTCGACGCGCAGCGCCACCCCGCAGTTCTCCGGCATCAGCACCTGCCCCGGCTGGATCGCGAACGGCGTCACCGTGCAGTCCGGCACCCGCAGGCACTCCGGGAAGCGCACCGGCAGCGTGGAGCCGATCACCCCCCAGCCCAGCCGGTCCCCCCGCCCCGGCGACGGCGCGTCCGAGCGGATGAGCAGCAGCCCGCTGTCGGGATCGGCGGCCAGCAGCCGGTCGTCGCTGTCCGCGGCGATCTGCAGCAGCGGCGACACCTCCCCGTCCCGCTCCAGGTCGACCACGATCGCCTTGGTGCGCCCGCCGACCTCCCGGTCCAGCGCCAGCATCCGCCCCGACCGGTCCAGCCACACCCCGCCCGAACAGCGCCCCGGGACCATCGCGAGATGCTCGGGACCGAAGGCCCCGCCCGCCACTAGCCACACGGCGGTCGAACGCCGGCCCACGGCGAGGGCGTACGCCTTCTCACCGCCCGGCGCGGGCGGCAGCAGCCGCAGCCGGGTGTCCGGGTCCGGGCACTCGACCGCGCCGAGCGGCAGCTCACCGGTGCCCGGGCCGGTCGGGTAGAGCAGCGAGAACGCGTGCCGCCCGTCGACCAGCCGCCGGATGAGCACCCGCCCGTCGCCCATCGGCTGCACCTCCGTACCCGGCTCCTCGGGCTGGTTGCCGGGCAGCGGCACGGCGTACGGCTCGGGGCCGTCCAGCGTCCAGCGCTCCGGGAACAGACAGTCACCGGCCGGCGCGAGGCGGGCGGCGTACGCCCCGTCCGCGGTGATCGCACACGCGGTGCCATCGCTCTGCGGAGCCCCGCGCTCGTCCACGCGCTCGTCCCCGTCTTCGTCCGCCGCCGTGGGCTCGATCGCACATGCCGTCATGGTTCGGTCACCTCCGGCGACGAAACTAGTTTTCGCACGTACGGACGTGGGACCGATGAGCAGGCTCATCACACATAAGGGTGGCCAAGTAACGATTCGCCTGAGGAAACGGGGGCGGGTGTGCTGAACGGGGCCGCCCGCCTCCCCGCGGCCGCTTCAGCGGTTCAGCCGATCGGTCCGGCCAGGTAGCCTTTGCCCGTGCCCCGTCAGTCCGTACCCCGCCTGTCCGAAGTCATCGCCGCGCTGGAGAACCTGTGGCCCGCCGAGCGGGCCGAGTCCTGGGACGCGGTCGGCACCGTCGTGGGCGACCCGGACCAGGACGTCACCCGCGTGCTGTTCGCCGTGGACCCCGTGCGCGAGATCGTCGACGAGGCCGTGAAGCTGGGCGCCGACCTGCTGGTCACCCACCACCCCCTCTACCTGCGCGGTACGACCACGGTCGCGGCCTCCACCTTCAAGGGCCGCGTGGTGCACACCCTGATCAAGCACGACATCGCGCTGCACGTCGCCCACACCAACGCCGACCGCGCCGACCCGGGAGTCTCCGACGCCCTCGCGGGCGCGCTCGACCTCCGTGTCGTACGGCCGCTCGTGCCGGACCCCACCGACCCGGAGGGCCGCCGGGGCCTGGGCCGGGTCTGCGAGCTGGACCACCCGCTCACCGTCCGCGAACTCGCGGCCCGCGCCGCTGAGCGGCTGCCCGCCACCGCGCAGGGCATCCGCGTCGCCGGCGACCCCGACGCCCTGGTCCGCACGGTCGCCGTCAGCGGCGGCTCCGGCGACAGCCTCTTCGACGACGTACGAGCGGCGGGCGTCGACGCGTTCCTGACTTCGGACCTCCGCCACCACCCCGTGTCAGAATTTATTGCGGATCGCGCCCAAAACCCTCTCGCGCTGCTCGACGCCGCGCACTGGGCCACCGAGTGGCCCTGGTGCGAGCTGGCCGCCGCCCAGCTCGACGAGATCTCCGACCGCGAGGGATGGGACCTCAGGGTCCACGTCTCCAAGACGGTCACCGACCCCTGGACCGCCCACGCGGCGTCCTCCACCACACCTGACCCACTGGGAGCCCCCAACTGAACGCCGCGCCCGCCGACCAGATCCGACTCCTCGAAGTCCAGGCACTCGACGTCCGCCTCTCGCAGCTCGCGCACAAGCGCAACTCCCTGCCCGAGCACGCCGAGATCGACTCGCTGACCAAGGACCTCACGCAACTGCGCGACCTGCTCGTGGCCGTGCAGACCGAGGAGAGCGACTGCGCCCGCGAGCAGACCAAGGCCGAGCAGGACGTCGACCAGGTGCGCCAGCGCGCCACCCGCGACCAGCAGCGCCTCGACTCGGGCGCCGTCACGTCCCCCAAGGACCTGGAGAACCTCCAGCGCGAGATCGTCTCCCTCGCCAAGCGCCAGGGCGACCTGGAGGACATCGTCCTCGAGGTCATGGAGCGCCGTGAGTCCGCGCAGGAGCGCACCGCCGAACTGACCGAGCGGGTCGGTTCCGTGCAGGGCAGGATCGACGACGCGACCGCCCGCCGCGAGGCCGCCTACGAGACCCTCGACGCCGATGAGGCCACGGCCGAGAAGGAGCGCGAGGTCGTCTCGGCGACCATCCCCGCGGACCTCCTCAAGCTCTACGACAAGCTGCGCCAGCAGCAGGGCGGCATCGGCGCGGCCAAGCTGTACCAGCGCACCTGCCAGGGCTGCCGCCAGGAGCTCGCCATCACCGACTTCAACGAGATCCGCGCGGCGGCCCCCGACACGGTGGTCCGCTGCGAGAACTGCCGCCGCATCCTGGTGCGCACGTCCGAGTCCGGCCTGTAAGGAGCTTGCGCCGTGCGGGAGTTCATCGTCGAGGCAGACGGCGGTTCCCGGGGCAACCCGGGCCCCGCGGGCTACGGCAGCGTGGTCATCGACGCGACGACGGGGGAGACCCTGACGGAGGCGGCCGAGTACATCGGCATCGCCACGAACAACGTCGCCGAGTACCGCGGCCTGGTCGCGGGCCTGCGCGCCGCCCACGCCCTGGACCCCTCCGCCCACATCCACGTCCGCATGGACTCCAAGCTGGTCGTCGAGCAGATGTCGGGCCGCTGGAAGATCAAACACCCCGACATGAAGCCCTTGGCGGCGCAGGCGGGTTCGGTGTTCCCGGACGGTCAGGTGACGTACGAGTGGATCCCGAGGGAGCGGAACAAGCACGCGGACAGGTTGGCCAACGAGGCGATGGACGCGGGGAAGCGGGGCGAGCAGTGGTCGGCTGCGGATTCAACGGCCGAACTTCGAAGCACCGGCTCAGGCGACACACCTAAGGGGCGCGGGGCCGTGACACACGCGGCTCCGCCGCGCGGGCGCGACCAGCCCCCACCGGCCCGCACTCCGACGACGACCGACCCTGACGTCCGCGCCGCCCGCAACGTAGCCACCCCCAGCGCAGGTTGGGCCCCCGCAGACATGGGCGCCCCCGCGACGTTCGTCCTCCTGCGCCACGGCGAAACCCCCCTCACCCCCCAGAAGCGCTTCTCCGGCAGCGGCGGCACCAACCCCTCCCTCTCACCCACAGGCCAGGACCAAGCCACCCGCGCGGCAACCGAGTTGGCAGCCCGAGGCACCATCCAGCACATCCTCGCCTCCCCTCTCACCCGCACAAGGGAAACCGCAGCGGCCGTAGCAGACCGCCTTGGCCTGGACGTGACGATCGAAGAGGGCCTGCGCGAAACGGACTTCGGCGCCTGGGAGGGCCTGACCTTCGGCGAGGTCAGAGAGCGCTACCCGGACGACCTGACCACCTGGCTCGGCGACCCCACGGCCCAACCCACCGGCGGCGGCGAGAGTTTCACGGAGACGGCAACCCGTATCGCCGCCACCCGCGACAAGCTGATCGCGGCCTACGCGGGCCGCACGGTCCTGCTCGTCACCCACGTCACCCCGATCAAGACGTTCGTCCAACTCGCCCTGGGCGCCCCGCCGGAGGCCCTGTTCCGCATGGAACTCTCGGCGGCCTCGATCTCCGCGGTGGCGTACTACGCGGACGGCAACGCGAGCGTACGGCTGTTCAACGACACGTCCCACCTGCGCTGAGCCCCGCCGCCTCGCGGGCCAGCACCTCGATCCGCCCCCAGTCGCGCGCGGCCACCGCATCCGCCGGGATCATCCAACTCCCGCCCACACAGCCGACGTTGGGCAGCGCCAGGTATTCCGGCGCGGAGTCGACCCCTATCCCGCCGGTAGGACAGAACCGCGCCTGCGGCAACGGCCCCGCCAGCGCCTTGAGATACGCCGTACCGCCCGCCGCCTGAGCCGGGAAGAACTTCATCTCCCGCACCCCGCGCTCCAGCAGCGCCACCACCTCGGACGTCGTCGACACCCCCGGCAGGAACGGCACTCCGGACGCCTGCATCGCCTCCAGCAGCAGTTCCGTCCACCCGGGACTGACCAGGAACCGCGCCCCCGCCGCCACGCACTCCTTCACATGCCCCGGAGTCAGCACGGTCCCGGCCCCGACCACCGCCCCCGGCACCTCACCCGCGATCGCCCGCAAGGCCTCCAGCGCGACCGGCGTCCGCAAGGTCACCTCGATCGCCGGCAGCCCACCGGCCACCAGCGCCCGCGCGAGCGGCACGGCATCGGCGACGTCCTCGATGACGACGACGGGAAGAACGGGAGCGAGCCCGAGCAGGGAGGAGGAGACCATGCCCTCATCCTGCCGAGCCGATGCAGCGCACGCAAAGGTCATTGCGCAGACTGCAACGCACGCTCGATCCTACTGAGAACCCAAGCGCGATGCTCAGTGAATCTCGTCCACCAGCACATCCAGCGCCCAGGCCTGCCCCGCCCGCCCCGGCGCCACCGCCTCCACCTCGTACCCCAGCCCCCGCAACGCCTCCACCAACTCCGCCGGCGTCCCGGGCGCGGCCGACGCGGTCAACAGACTCCGCACGATCCGCCCCTTCGTCGCCTTGTTGAAGTGGCTGACGACCTTCCGGGTCGGCGCGTGCAGCACCCGTACGGTCGCCGTCCGCCCAGCGATCTCCCCCTTCGGCTTCCACGCCGCCGCATACGCCGAGGACCGCAGATCCAGCACCAGCCCGCTCCCCGCGACCTCGGGCAGCACGGCCGCCATCGGCGCCCGCCAGTGCGCGCCCAGCGCCCCGAGCCCGGGCAGCCGTACCCCCATCGAGCAGCGGTAGGTCGGAATCCGGTCCGTCACCCGCACCGCGCCCCACAGCCCGGAGAACACCAGCAGCGAGCGCGCGGCCCGCTTCTTCGCGGCGGTGTCCAGCGAGGCCAGGTCGAGGGCGTCGTAGAGGACACCCGTGTAGATCTCCCCGGCGGGTCGCGCGCCGGCGGTCCGCAGGTCGACGTTCTTGGCGATCTCGCCGCGCAGCCCCTCGCTCAGGCCGAGCACCTCGCGTGCCTTGTCCTCGTCGGCCGCGCACAGGTCGACGAGTTCGTCGAGGACGGCCGCGCGGGCGTCGGCGAGGCCCGGCAGCGAGAGCGACTCCGGCTTGAGCGGGGCACCGCGGCCGGCGGAGGCCTTGCCCTCGGAGGGCGGCAGCAGGACGAGCACGGTGGGTTTCTCCTTACGGTGGGTGCTGCGCCAGCGTAAAGGGTGCGGCCGGGCGGATTATGCCTACGCTCGTGTCATGCCCCGCCGCCGCATCCGGGTGACCGGCACCCCCGAAGCCCCGCTCCGCGCCGCCCTCACCGCGCTCCGCACCGAACTCGGCGTACCCGAGAGCTTCCCGCCGGAGGTCGTGGCCGAGGCGGAACGGGCGGCGAAGGCCCCCGCACCGGCCGACCGCGAGGACGCGACCGCCATCCCCTTCTTCACCGTCGACCCGCCCACGTCGATGGACCTCGACCAGGCGATGCACCTGTCCCGCCGGGCGGGCGGCGGTTTCCGCGTCCGGTACGCCATCGCCGACGTCGCCGCCTTCGTCGTACCCGGCGGAGCGCTCGACGCGGAGGCCCACCGCCGCGTCACCACCCTCTACTTCCCCGACGAGAAGACCCCGCTGCACCCGCCCCTGCTCAGCGAGGGCGCCGCGAGTCTGCTGCCGGACGTGACCCGGCCGGCGGTGCTGTGGACGATCGACCTGGACGCGGACGGCCGTACGTCCGCCGTGGACGTCCGTCGCGCCCTCGTCCGCAGCCGGGCCAAACTCGACTACGCGACCGCGCAGCGGCGGATCGACGCGGGTACCGCGGAGGAGCCGCTCGCGCTGCTCAAGGACATCGGCGAGGCGCGCGAACGGCTGGAGGCCGAGCGTGGCGGCATCTCCCTCAACGTGCCCGAGCAGGAGATCGTCGAGCGCGACCACGGCTACGAACTGGCCTACCGCGCCCCGCTCCCCGCCGACGGCTGGAACGCCCAGATCTCCCTGCTCACCGGCATGGCCGCGGCCGACCTGATGCTCACCCACGGCACGGGCGTCCTGCGCACCCTGCCCACCGCCCCGGACGGCGCCGTCGGCCGCCTCCACCACACCGCGCACGCCCTGGGCATCGACTGGCCGCACCACATGTCGTACGCCGAACTCATCCGCTCCCTGGACCCGCACCTCCCGCACCACGCGGCCTTCCTCCAGGAGTGCACGACCCTGCTGCGCGGCGCGGGCTACACGGTCTTCCGGGACGGCGTCCTCCCGCCCGTCACCACCCACGCGGCCGTCGCCGCCCCCTACACCCACTGCACGGCCCCGCTACGACGGCTGGTCGACCGCTACACCGCCGAGCTCTGCCTCGCTCCCGGCGCCCCGCCCGCCTGGGTACTGGCCGGCCTCGACGCCCTCCCCAAAGAGATGGCCGACGGCACTCGTCTCGCGGGCACCGTCGAGCGCGAGTGCGTCGACATCGTCGAGGCCGCGCTCCTCAAGGACCGCGTCGGCGAACTCTTCGACGGCTACGTGGTGGACGTCGAGGAACGCCAACCCAACGTGGGAAAGGTCCAGTTGGACACCCCGGCCGTAGTCGCCCGACTCGAAGGCGGCACCACTCCGCTGCCGTTGGGCGAACGCCTGCGCGTCCGCCTCACGCAGGCGGACCCGGGCACGTCGAAGGTACGGTTCGCGCCCGCCTGACCGCTTCCATGACTGTCTCTACGACACGGTCGGCGTCGTCGGCGTGGAAGTGGACGGTGTGGACCGTCCGTTGGCGGCCGAGGAGCGTGAAGTGGGTCACGGGCTCGGCGAGTTGGAGGGTGACGGAGGTACGGAAGCCGACGGGGAGGTCGAGTTCGCCGTCGGCCCGGCGGCGGGCCACCCGCAACTCGCCCTCGGCGGAGGCGATATGACCCAGCGGGACGACCACGTCGGCGCGGACGGCCCGCCGGAGCCGTAGATCACGCGTGTCCAGCAGGTGCGGGCGGGCGAGCGAGGACGCGTGCAGGGCGGCGACGGACGCGACCGCGCAGACGCCCAGGGCCGGCACCAGTTCGTGGAGCACCGGCCAGTGCCGCAGCAGTACCGACATGGTGAGCGTCTCCAGTACACACGCGAGCGCCGACCCGGCCACCAGGGCCCGTCGTGCCCGCGCATACCCGAACACCCGCCCGCCGCCTGCCCAGTTGGTTCTCATGGGGTCAGTGCAGATGCTGCCGCCGCGTCAGTGTCAAGCGCCAAGCGGCGCGCCGAACCACAGCCGCAGCGCCTCCGTCGGATCGTCCTTGCCGTTGTCCGGGTCCGCCGCCCACGCGGTGATCCCGTCCGGGCGCACCAACAGTCCGGCGAGTTCCGGGTGTTGGGGGCAGGTGGCGGTGAGGACTTCCACCACGCCCTCGTAACCGGCCGCACGGGCCCGGAGTCCGGGGTCGTCCGTGAGGTCGAGGAGGAGGGCGCGGCCGGTGTGGAGGTGGTCGCCGAGGCGGCTGCCGTCGGCGAGTTCGAGGTCGGGGGCGCTGCGGCCGGTCAGGGGGTGGTCGCCGGGGAGGTCGTAGCGCTGCCAGGCGCCGGAGATCCGCTGGACGAAGTACGTCGTCCCGTCGACCGTCCCCGCGAGGTCGGTGATCACCCCGCGCAGGGCACGGGCGTGCGCGTCGGGGCGCATCACCGCGATCTGGGCGCGGGTCCAGTCGAGCACCCAGGCGCCGATCGGATGCCGTTCCGCCGTGTAGGTGTCGAGCAGCCCGGCAGGCGCCCGGCCGCTCACCACCAGGGCGAGCTTCCAGCCGAGGTTCATCGCGTCCCCGACACCGAGGTTGAGCCCCTGCCCGCCGAACGGCGAGTGGACGTGCGCCGCGTCGCCCGCGAGCAGTACCCGGCCCGCGCGATAGGTCGCCGCCTGACGGCAGTTGTCGGTGAACCGGGTCGCCGAGCGGACCTTGTGCACGGTGACGTCGACACCGGTCACCCGGCGCACACTGGCCTGCAACTCCTCGGTGGTGAGCGGGGATTGGCGGTCCGCGGGCGGCCCGTCGAACTCGATGCTGACGATCCGTCCCGGCATCGGGCCGTATGTGTACATCCCCGCGTCGGTGGCGTTCCAGCCGTTCCGCAGATCCTCTGTGCCGGTCAGGTCGGCGATCGCCTGGTAGCCGGTGATCTCCGGTGCGCTGCCCGGGAACGGGACCCCGGTGAGCTTGCGCACGATGCTGCGTCCGCCGTCGCAGCCGACCAGCCAGCCGGCCCGGACGGACTGCGGCGCGGAACCGTCCGCAGGAGCGAGGGGCGCGAGGTGCACGGTCACGCCCTCGGCGTCCGCGTCGAAGCCGGTCAACTCGACCTGCCTGCGCACCTCCACGCCGAGTTCGTCGGCGCGCCGGCCGAGCAGCCGTTCCAGCGGGGCCTGCGGGACGAACCGTCCGACCTCGCCGGGTGGACCGACCTCCGCGAGGGCGGGGTCCGACGCGTCGAGCAGATCGGCGCGCAGGGTGATCCCGGCGAAGTGGCCGGCGGACTTCGGCGGCGGGGCGGCTCCTTCGCCACCGCTCCGCGTCCGCAGGAACTCCTTCATGCCGTTCGCCGTCTCGGTCTGGACCTCGCTCAGCGCGGGCAGCAGCCCCCGCCGGTAGAGGGCGACGGCGGTGAGGGTGTTGATGCCGCCCGCCTTGACGGTCTCGTCCACCTCGGCCAGCCGCTCCGCGACCAGCACCCGCGCCCCGCCGAGCCGCAGCTCACAGGCGAGCAGCAGCCCGATGGGCCCGGCGCCGGCGATGACGACGTCGTAGTCAGTGTCAGTGTCAGTGTCAGTGTCAGTGTTCATGGGTTGATTGTAGTCACTAAAAAATTATATTGGCTACACTGCTCCCGTGAACGAGAACGAGAACGAGAACGGGAATGAGACCGGGAGCGCAGACGCGGCCGAGCTGCCGCTGAGGGAGCGCAAGAAGCGGGCCACACGGCAGCGGATCTCGAACGTCGCCTCGGCGCTGTTCCGGGAGCGCGGCTTCGACCAGGTGTCGGTGGCGGAGGTCGCGCGCGCCGCCGAGGTGTCGACGATGACCGTCTTCAACTACTTCCCGCGCAAGGAGGACCTGTTCCTCGACCGCATCCCGGAGGCCGTCGAGGTGTTCAGCGGGGCCGTACGCCACCGCGCGCCCGGCGAGAGCCCGCTCGCCGCGCTCCGCCGCCTCGCCCTCGAACTCCTCGACCGGCGCCACCCGTTGGGCGGCCCCGACCGCGGATTCCCCGACTTCTGGGAGGTCGTGGCCGACTCGCCCGCCCTGCGCGCCCGGGGCCGCGAGGCGCTGGAGGAGATCGAGAACGCCCTCGCCGAGACCCTCGCCGAAACCGCCCCGGACACCCCCGACCCCGCCCTCACCGCGGCCCTGACCGTCGCCGCGTACCGCACGGTCTACGTCACCACCGCGCGCCGCGTGTTCGCGGGGGAGTCGGCGGAAAGCCTGGTGGACGACCACCGGGCACGGGTGTGCGCGGCCTTCGACGCGTTGGAGCGGGCGCTCACCCCGGCATGACACGCGGCCCCGGAGCGTTGCACCCTGTGGAGGAAAGGGGGTGCGGCCGGTGGGCGCACGTGAGCAGGCACTGTGGACGAGAGCGAGACTGGGCCCCTGCGGCCCGCCCCTCGACCTCCTGACGGCCAGCTTCGACCGGCACGTCTACGCCCCGCACGCGCACGCCGAGTTCACGATCGGCGTCTGCGTCGACGGCTCGGAACTCATCGACTACCGCGGCGGCCACATCCGTACCGCCCCCGGCTCCATCGTCGTACTCGAGCCCGGCGAGATGCACACAGGCGGCCCCGGCAGCACCACCGCCGGCTACGCCTACCGTGCCCTCTACGCGGACCCCGCACTCCTCACGGACGGCATCCTCGGCGGCCTCCCGCACTTCCGCGAACCCCTCCTCGACGACGCCGAACTCGCCGTAGCCCTGCGCACGGCGCACACCCAACTCAGCGTCTGCCCGGACCCGTTGGAGGCGGAGTCCCGCCTCCCGTGGCTCCTCACGGCCCTGGCCCGCCGCCACTCAACGTCCCGCCCGGCACCGGACCTGGTCGTGGGCGCGGCCTGGGTGGCACACGCGGTACGGGACCGCCTGGCCGACGAGCTGCTGACCCCGCCCTCGCTCTCCTGCCTCGCGGAGGACTTCGGCCTGTCCCGCTACCAGCTCCTGCGGGCCTTCCGTACGACGATGGGGATCCCGCCCTACGCCTGGCTCGCCCAGCACCGGGTGACGAGGGCCCGCTGCCTGCTGGAGGCGGGCGGGCGCCCCGCCGAGGTCGCGGCGCAGGTGGGCTTCGCGGACCAGGCGCATCTGACGCGGTGGTTCCGGCGGGTGCTGGGGGTGACGCCGGCGGCGTACCGCAACAGCGTTCAAGACGCCCGATGAGGGGACGGCCCATCCTCGCCGTATGACTGCACGCGGCTGGTTCCTGTTCTCCCTGATGGGAGTGGTGTGGGGCATCCCCTACCTGATGATCAAGGTGGCGGTGGAGGCCCCGCTGTCCCCGTCCATGGTCGTCTTCACACGCTGCGCCCTGGGCGCCGTACTCCTGCTCCCGTTCGCGCTACGACAGGGCGGCCTGACCCGTACGGTCCGGTCGCACTGGCGTCCGATGCTGGCCTTCGCGTGCATAGAGATCATCGTCCCGTGGTTCACGCTGACGGACGCCGAGCGCCATCTGTCCAGTTCCACTGCGGGTCTGCTGATCGCGGGCGTACCGATAGTCGGCGTGCTGATGGCGCGCTTCTTCGGCGCGACGGAGCGGCTGGGCACCCGGCGGGTGGCGGGCCTGGGCCTTGGCCTGGCCGGGGTCACGGTCCTCACGGTCCCGCATCTGACGGGCGGCGACGCGCGCTCGCTGGCGGAGGTGCTGCTGACGGTGCTCGGCTACGCGACGGCGCCGCTGATCGCGGCCCGCTACCTGAAGGACGTCCCGACCCTCCAACTGACCGCCCCCTGCCTGGCGTTGGCGGCCCTCGTCTACGCCCCGGCAGCGGCCCTGACCTGGCCGTCCTCGGTCCCCTCGCCCCATGTCCTGGCCTCCCTCGCCGGCCTGGGCGTGATCTGCACGGCGGTGGCGTTCGTGGCCTTCCTGGAGCTGATCAAGGAGGTCGGCCCGACGCGTTCGACGGTGATCACGTACGTCAACCCGGCGGTGGCGGTGGCGGCGGGCGCGCTGTTCCTGGGGGAGAGCCTGACGGTGGGCATCGCGGTGGCCTTCACGCTGATCCTGGCGGGGTCGGTGCTGGCGACGGCGGGGCCGGGCGGGGGAGGATCCGGTGCCGGTCGGAAGGGCCGCGCCCGCCCGGTAGCATGGTCGACACGGCAGACGAGCCGGGCGGACGGTCGCGTGGAGTGCCCCTAGCGGGAACTCCCCGAGGAACGTCCGGGCTCCACAGGGCAGGGTGATGGCTAACGGCCACCCGGGGTGACCCGCGGGACAGTGCCACAGAAAACAGACCGCCCGGCGCTTCGGCGCCGGGTAAGGGTGAAACGGTGGTGTAAGAGACCACCAGCGCCTGAGGCGACTCAGGCGGCTAGGTAAACCCCACCCGGAGCAAGGTCAAAAGGGAGTTCCTTCCTAGGATTGGAAAGGGCTCCTGCGCGGACGTCCGAGGGCTGCCCGCCCGAGTCCGCGGGTAGACCGCACGAGGCCGGTGGCAACACCGGTCCTAGATGGATGGCCGTCGCCGGGGGGACCGTGAGGTCCTCCCGGACACAGAACCCGGCGTACGGCCCGGCTCGTCTGTCGTTTATGGTCCTGACCTGGGAATATTGATCCAGGCCAGGACCATTGTTCGTACGGTGGCGATGTATGAGTGCCCTTGAACGAACTGAACGAACTGAACGAACTGAACGAACTGAACGAACTGATTGCGGAGCGCTGCCTACGTCACTCGCCTTCGGGTCCTGATCGCACTGGAGCGGCGAGCAGTTGGTCTGCGCGCGGCCAGATATTCAGAGCCAGCGACGCGAGATAGGCGCCCCGCGCGTGGATGCGGTGCTCGTTCCAGGCAGAGGCCCACCCGTCGATCTCGGCGGTCGGCGGCGGGTTGAGCAGCGTGCCGTGGGTGAGCCGAAGGAGGCTGTGTTCGCTGAGCCACTGCCGTTTGTCGTCCCATGCCATGTTGCCCAGTGCGGGATTCAGACGGGCGGTGACCAGGGTCAGGTTGCCGAGAGTGTGGACCAGTTCGTCGCGGTCGGCGCCTTCGGAGGGATCGTCGTCGAGGGGAGGCCAGTTCTCGCGCCAGCTCTGCGGCATGACGTGCTCGATGGTCAGCTTCGCCCCGAGGTGCTCGCCGACAGGGACGGTGAGTTGCTCGGTGTGGTCCGTGCGCAGTTCGTCCTCCAGCGCTTCGAGGAGGATGCGGACGCGGTGACGGTAGAGGCGGGTGTAGATGGGGTCTTGTTCCAGTGCGGTACGGAATTCGGCGTCGATGGGCCACTGGCGGTGATGACCATGCATGGCTGAGAGCGCTTTGATGATCGCTTCGTCCGCGCGCTCGGGCTGCCGAGCTGCGGCTGTGACGAGCTCGCGGAAGACGTTGTTGTAGTCGCGGCTGCTCAGGTTGAGAATCGCCCGGCGGAGGAGGTAGCTGTCAATCGCCCGGATGGCCCGGTGCCGCCGCTCCACCGGCAGTACGGAGTCGTCGAGGCCGTAGAGGAAGAGGAGCAGGGGCATCGGGGTGGAGGTCTGCATGACCTTCATGCGGTACAGGAAACGACTTTCGATGCCGGGGAGCGGACGCTGGTCGATCCGGTCGTAGATCTCGGCGTAGCGCGCGAGTTCGGCGAAGACCTCCTCACTGGGGGCGTTCGCCGAGTTCACCCAGTGCTCGAACTCCTTGAAAAGGGAGGACGCGGTGAACTCACGCCGTGTGCGCATCGTGAGCCAGTACGTCAGGAAGACGTCGAGGCGGCTGCGTGTGATGCGGCCGGTTGTCTGCACGGTGCGCCACTCGTCCTGGTCGAAGGGAGACCAGTACACCTTGTAGAGCCGGTCGACGTCCGCTCCGGAGTGTTCGGCGTTGCGGAAGAGCAGATTCTTGATCAGATCCGCGTGTTCCAGAGGCGTACCGCGGCTGTTGAGCGTCTCGAAAACGACCTGTGCGTCGTCGTGCTCCTCCAAGTCGATGATGACCAGGCGCAGTTGCTCCCGCATCGTCTGTACCAGCGTTCCGAGGCGTGCGTGAGGTTCAGGGCATTCCGCCAGCCACGCGTCGATCTCCTGCTGGAAGAAGGCGACAGCCTCAGCGAGACGACCGTTTCCTCCCTCTCCGAGCATCACGGAGCGGAACTCGTCACGATCGGCGTTGGTGGGCCAGACTTTGTAGAAGTGGTCCGGATGCTGGCCGCTGTCGAACAAGTCCTGGTCGTTCTCCAAGAACTTGCTCAGGAGCCGCACCGACCGCTCGTGGTCGAGTGCCGTCGCCGACAGCCGGGCTGCGAAGAGAAACAACTGAAGTGTCGTCAGACGCTGCTGACCGTCGATGACCTGGCGGGTCTCCAGGCTCGACGAAGGGTAGGGCGTCTCGTCGAAGACCACCGCGCCGAGGAAATGCGGCGCCACCGTGTCCCCGGTCTGCGCGGACTGTTCGGCCCGCTCGACGGTGCGGCGAATGTCCTCCCACAAGGCTGCCCAGTTGTCGTCCTTGGTCCACACGTACGGCCGCTGGAACAACGGCACCGTGTATCGGATGTCCCTGCCGAAGATGCGTCGTAGATCGACGGTGTCCGCTCTCATGGCCCCCACATCACTCTCGTTTTCGCACCACGCTATCGATCTACGGTCCCCGTCTCAGGCCGATGGGTGAACCGGACACGCGGCGAGCGAAGTGGCCGAGTCCCATTGTTGGTTGGGGACCGCCACCGGGACTCGGTCACTGACAATGGACGCCGTGATCAGGCGCGATCGACTCAATGTCCTTGAGCCGATCCGGCGGTCGATTCAGTGCGGCGCGGGTTCCGTCCAGAGCGCAGTCAACGTCCACCCCCGAACCGGGAGCACGACCGCGAGCGCACCGCATGCCCAGCCGCAGGCCGGTGAGCCGCTCGTCCCCATGCCCGCCCTGACCCCGGACGCCCTGCGTGCCGCCACCAGCGCTCAGCGGGCCCAGTCCTTCGCGCCTCTGCGTACCTTCGTCCACATGTGGGGCGTGTTCGTCGCGGTCCAGCGCTACTGCTCACGGGCCGTTCGCCTGCGGCACCTGGAAGACGTGGTGAGCGGTGGGGTGGAGGATCCGGCGGATGCCATCACCTGTCAGTTCGGGAAATCGAAGGCCTCCTGACCGGGCCCGGGGGTGCGCCGAGACTGCCGCGGTGGCCTCGGTTCCTTGGTCGCGTAGGCGGGCACCGGCAGGATGCCCTCGCCACGGAGGTCCTCGGTGGTGATGAGCGAGCCGCTGTTCACGGCGTCCAGAAGCCAGGCCTGTCGAGGCTCGAGGGCCACGAGGAGCCCGAGCGCGTTGATGAGATCCAACAGGTCGACGGTCCACCGGGAAGGCCAGCTCGGAGGCAGGATGTCGTTCAAAGGGGTCTGTCGCTCCACATCCGGCTTGCGCTTGCGGAAGCCGAACCACTTGCGGATCACCTGTACTCCGCCGATCTGGTAGTTCCAGACTTCCGGCGCCACAGGACGGATGGATCCGGTACCCACGGTGAGGGTGTGCGTCGAAGTGTCGTAGGTGATGCTGTCCGGCAACTCGTTGTCCTCTCCGATCGCGACGACGCATTCAGGCTGCTCTGCCGGGGGAAGTCTCGGTACCGGTCCGGGCTGGCTGCCGTGGTGGTGAGAGGCGAAACGCTGGCCGTACGTGTGGATCCACACCGTACGCCTGCCCGCCTCCACCACTTCGGTCCACAAGGCCGGGTCACGCGTCAGGGGGATCCGAGCGCCCCGCTCGGCCAGGTTCGTGGCGAAGCGCCGGGTGTAGCCGCTGTGGCCTGCTATCCCCGCGATGTACGCGAAGAGGTCTTCGGCGGTAACGGTGACACCGTGCGTCCTGGTGAGCAGCTGTAGCAGTCCGGGCGTCACGTTCGGTTCCGCCTGGTGAGGGTGGCGGTAGAGGGGCGCGACGCGGCCGCCTTCGGTGCCTTTGAAGTGATGAATGTCGGGCAGAAGGGCGGTGAAGCTCACCGCCGGGCCAGGGCGGCCCGATTCTGTGTGGAGTTCGGACAGGTAGATCTGACGGTCGTCGTTGTGGGCGAACCACAAGGCCGGCCGCGGCCGGTCGATCACTCTCCGGTCCGCGATGATGTACTGCCGATCGAAGGTCATCCGGCCGTACCGGGCAATGACCGGATCTGTCTCTTTCTCCGCGGAGAGACTGACGTTCTCCTGCTGGCCAGGCAGGGGCGGTTCGGGCTTGTCCGGACGGCGATCCCCTGTGCTCTTCATCAGCGCCGCCTTGGCCTCTGCCGGAGCCTGGACGAGCCTTCGCCAGCGTCTTTCCAGAACGTCCTGGCTGGGCGAGACGGGCCAACTGCGGTTGTTCTTGTTGCCGGAACTCGTCCAGGGCAGCAAGGCGTCCACTGGCGGCATGGCTGACCATTCGGAGTCGGACGTGACGTGAAAGGGCGCGGTCCACTGTGTGGGGCAGAGCTGCCAGGAAATCCCGTCCTGGTGACCTTCGAGGCCGAGTCCTTCCAGCCAGCCGAACTTCTCCTCACGCGTGCCCGCAGGGACGTCCAGTCGCCATACCCGCGCCGGATTCGTCGGATCAGGGGAACTCCGACGGACGAAGACGGCGATGCAGATCTCGCGTTTCACGTCCTGGAAGACACGGGTGCGTGCGTCGGAGTAGGGGCCTTCGGGTGAGAGACCGATGACCCAACCCTCGTCGGCCGCCTCGCGCAAGTAGTGACGCATGCCGGCCGCGCCCTCACTGTCCAGAAAACCGGAGTTGGTGATGAGAGCGACGACCCCGCTGGGCGCCTTCGGCGTGCCCGAAGCCGTCAGCTGGTCGAACACCTTCCAGGTGGACCACGCCCAGAAGTAGACGTAGAGGTTGTCGAGGGCGTATCCGACGCGGCCGTTGTCCTCCGGGTGGAAGCGCGCGAGGATCGGGCCTTGGCCGTTCGGATTGCCGTCGGTGACCCAGCGTCCGACACCCGACTGCTTCGCGCCCCGCAGGTAGGGCGGATTGCCGATGACCACCATGACTTTCTCGTCCGCTTTGACCTTGTTCGCCATGCGGCGGTGCCGGGCGATCGCCTCGTACATCAGCCCCAGATGGTGCTCGACGGCCGGGTCATCGAGTGTGTCGGCCACGAGAAGTCTTGGTGGCTGGCGTGCCACATCGGTGTCATGAGCCTGGAAGGCATGGTGGACACGGAGTTCGGCCACCGCGTAGGGCCCGGTCTGTTTCTCCAGCCCGACGAGCCGCTTCGAGAGTTCCCGCAGGAGCCCGGACTTGAGTTGGCTGCCGAACTTCAGCGCGAAGTGCTTGGCCACGTGGTCGATGATGTTGATGAGGAAGGTTCCGGTACCCATGGCCGGGTCGACCACGGTGACGTCGTCACTTCCGTACCCGTCCTCCTGGCCGAGCCGGTCACGCAGTACCTCGTCGGTGAACCCGACCATGAAGCGGACGATCTCACCAGGTGTGTAGTACGTCCCCGTCCGTCGCCGCAGCTCCGGGTCGTAGGCGCTCAGAAAGCCCTCGTACAGGTGGAGATAGGCGTCGCCGGTCTCGTCCTTGAACATCTCGGGGTCGACGGCGGATATGACGTCGATCAGCGGGTCGATGATCCCTCGCAGATCGTCGAGGGCCTCATCGGTCAGCACCGCCAGCGCCTTGCCCATCAGGGAGTGCCGTTTACCTAGTCGGATCGCGACATCGGGGAGGGAGAGCTTGTCCAGATCGATGCGATCGAGGCGGGCCAGCAGGATGGCGAAGGTCAGGGTCTGGCTGTAGTGGTCTGCGAACTCTTCTGGACGAGCGTCGGGAAAGAGCAGATCCTTCCAGTTCCCGGCCAGGATCGAGAACGCCGCATCGGCTTCTCCGCTCTCCTCGCGGGTGAGACGTTCGGTGACTTCGTCGCGCAGCAGGGCGCAGATTCCCGCGATGCGCCTGACCAGTTCGTCGATGCTGCCGTTAGCGAGGGGCGCCGGCGCGAAGAAGTGCGTGAGGGTGCGCTCGAACCCGCTGTCCGCGACGGCGAGTTGCCGGTTGCCGGACTCCAGATCTCCGACGAGAATTCCGGTGGGGCCGACTTGCACGCCGAAACGGTAGACCGCCCATGTGTATCCGTCCGTGTACAGGACGTTGTGGAGAGCCTTGACTTTCTCCCACTGCTTCCGGTCGTGGCTCTTCGCAGACCACTTCTCCGGATCGACCCCCTTGCCCGGTTGCTTCAGTTCGACGTGCCCGATGGTCCTGCTGCCGCAGCTGATGGCGAAGTCGGGTCGAATCCTGAGTCGCTTCACGCGAGTCTGACCGTGGGCGATGAGTTTGAGGCGTTGCCGCAACGCCATGCCGCGCAGCAGGTGCTCCACCGGCGCGGTGAGGCTCTCCTCCTTGCTGCTGTCTGCCCCGCCGGGACCTTGCAGCTTGGCCCTGACCTCCTGCCCGAACTCCGCGACGAGATCGGCGACCGATCCGGTGGCGCCTTTTCCTCTTCCTGTCCGGACATCCCCTCGTGACATCGGCCCCCCAAGGCTGCACCCACGCAGGTGATCAGACCCATACAGAATGCCCATGACATTGCAAGCAGCAAACACCGATACATGTGGGCGGATTGGTGGCACGTGTCGAAACCCAGTCCGGAGTACGTCCTCAACCGGGCTCGCGTGCAGGGGGAGGGAACGCGCTTCGCCGCGCTCCGGGACGGCACAGTCACCCTCTACGCGCACACCCGAGCGGAGAAGGGCGACGTCATCTGGACGTCAAGTGTGCTGCGCTGGATCGAGGCGGAGGTGGCGCCCGGGGAGACGGAGCGGAAGTGCAACGCGTCGGTGTCCGACCTGCGGCCCGGGTACGTCTGCTTCGACCGTGACAACGTCCGGACGGCGCTGCACGGGGCAACGGTGCAGAGGTCTGAGACTTGCTGTGCCCGGACGACGTCCTGGTCATGGTGAAGCGGGCCAAGGGGTCCGACGCGCGGAGCCATCTGTTCGGCCAGGCTTTGGTCGCCGTGCAGACCCTGCTGCACTCGCCGGAGGCCATGGACGCTTTCGCTCGCAAGGTGGCTGCGGCCCGGCCCGGCAGGGGCTGGCGAAAGGCTTCCGGCCTTCGAAGGTTGTTTTCGTGATCCTGCTTCTACCCGAGGACATGCCCATGATCCTGGACGGGATCTCGTCTTGCGTAGCCATCAAGGTAGCCGCATGGGTGCCCTCCCCGCGCTTTTGCACAGGCCATAGCGCTGTGGTGCCCCTCCCCGGCGTACGGCCCGGCTCGTCCGCCCCCTTCGCAGCGCACCCGTCGCAACACCCGGACTAGCGCGCCAGCCAAGGGAGTTGGGTCCTAAGATGTGCCGCGAATGATCCCCGTTGATCCCGCCCCGCCCTAAGGACGTACACGACTCATGACCGACCCCGTGCCGACCCCCGAGCCGGCGGAGCAGCAGAAGATCGACACGTCCGTGCCGCACTCCGCGCGGATCTGGAACTACTGGCTCGGCGGGAAGGACAACTACCCCGTCGACGAGGCGGCCGGTGACGCGTACACCGAGGTGTTTCCCGGGATTGTCACCATCGCTCGGTCCAGTCGGGGGTTCCTGCGGCGGAACATCGCTTATCTGGTCTCCGAGGCGGGCATCCGGCAGTTCCTGGACGTCGGTACCGGTCTTCCGACCGCGCAGAACACGCACCAGGTCGCCCAGGGGCTCGCTCCCGAGGCGCGGATCGTCTACGTCGACAACGATCCGATGGTGCTCGCGCACGCCCGTGCCCTGCTGTACTCCACCGCGGAGGGCGCGACCGCGTACATCGACGCCAACGTGACGGACCCGGACCGGATTCTCGAGGTCGCCGCCGGGACGCTGGACTTCGGTCGTCCCACCGCGCTCATCCTCAGCAACATCCTGGGGCATGTCGCCGACTACGACCAGGCCCGTTCCATCGTCACCCGGCTGATGGCAGCCCTGCCCTCGGGCAGTTACCTCTCCATCAACGACGGGTCGCGCGGTATCGACCCCGTCTTCGAGCAGGCCCAGGACGCCTACAACAACAGCGGCGCCGTTCCGTACAACCTGCGCTCCGTCGATGAGATCAGCGCGTACTTCGACGGCCTGGAGTTCGTCGAGCCCGGTGTCGTCTCGGTGACCGAGTGGCGTCCGGAGGCCGGTTCGGGCGTTCCGGCGGTCATCGCCGAGCACGGTGGGCTTGCGCGTAAGCCGTAGCGACAGGGAATCCTGGGGTCTTGCGGGGCAGTTGGTGCGGGAGGGGCCGCTGCGCCGCGATGGACTGCCCCCTGCGCACAACCTTCCGGAATGCCGCCGGTCTGAAAAGACACAGACCTGCGCGAGCAACCGGGGGGTAGTCATGCGACGGATAGGTACTGCACTGGCCGCGATGATGCTGGCGGGCGGTGGGCTGTTGGCCGGCACGGTTCCGGCGGTGGCCGCGCCGGCGGCCGTGGACTGCGCCGTGACGTGGGGGAGCCTGGACAAGACCGGTGCCCCGGCCGCCAACAGGCGGCTGACCGACGTGCGGGTCGGGCAGCACGAGTGCTACGACCGGCTGGTCTTCGACGCCCAGGGCACGGGGGCCGACGCGATCGGCTACTCGGTCCGCTACGTCGACGCACTGCACCAGGACCCGAGCGACATCGTGGTACCGATCAAGGGCGGGGCGATTCTGGAGATCTCGCTGTTCTCCTCGCGCTACGACCCGGCGACCGGACAGCCCTACCCGGCGCTTCCGTCCGTCGACGTCACCGGGTACCGGACCTTCCGCGAGTTCAAGGTCACGGGTGGCTCCGAGGGATACACCCAGGCCGGACTGGGCGTCCGCGCCCGGCTGCCGTTCCGCGTCTTCCAGACGGCCAACCATCTCGTGGTGGACGTGGCTCACACCTGGTGACCGACCTGACCTCGTAGGGCCGGGGCGCGTCCTCCGCAGCCGTCACGGGATCGCCCGTCGGACCCCACCCGGTCCGGCGGGCGGGCGCTGGCGATCGGGTCCGGGGTCAGGGGTCCGGCTTCCTGATTTCGAGGGCCTGATCCAGGTTTCTGATCCGGGGTCCCGATCCGGATTCTTGATCCGGGGTCCTGACGCGGGGTCCTGATCCGGGGTCCGGAGCGCCCCCCGCGCGCCCCGGACCGTGGACCCCCCATTCCCCGTCGTCATTCAGCTCTTCGGTACCCCCGTCCCGCACGGGGGAATTGGTGCCGGATGTGCTGTGGTCGGGTGCCCCCGGCATATCGACCACAGCACACGCCCCGGGTTCGTCCGAAGGCATGATCAGTGCGCCCGTTCCCCCATGGGACGCGCCCCCGTGCCCGTAGGCTCCGGCACAGACAGCTTCCCCGGTCTTCGGGCCGGTCCGGAGGGGTCGGGTGTTGCCAGCGGGTATTTGGCAACACCGCTCGGGCGGTGTGTTGTTGGGGGGATGGTCATCGAGCACGACGGGTTCGGCGCCGAGTTACGCCGGCGCCGCATCGCGGCCGGCATGTCGCTGAGTGAGCTGGCCGGCAAGGTGTACTGCAGCCGCAGCTTCCTGAGCCGCGTGGAGAACGGTCGCCGCAGGGCGTCCCTGGAGCTGGCCCAGCTGTGCGACGAGGTGCTGGGCGCCAAGGGAGCACTGGTCGGGCTGGCACCGCCGCCCGGCTCCGACACGGCGGTGAAGGCGGTCCGGGGCGGGGCCGGTGAGCGGGCGTCCGGGGCGGTCAAGTCCCCGGAGAAGAACGGGCGTTGGGCGCTCGGGCAGGACCGTGCCGAGTTCCGGCGGCTGCTGCGGCGCGGCGACCTCAGCCACGCCGCGGGCGAGATGCGGGAGGCCGAACGGCACTACACCGCCGCCTACCGCAGCGCCGAGGGCGACCCGCGGGCGCAGGCCGAGGCCGTGATCAGGATGGCCCGCCGCTGGTCCGATCCCGGACAGGTCGACCGCGAGCTGATCCAGTCGATCCGCGGGTGTCTCGCCGCGCTGGACGGCGACGGCGGGGCGGAGGCCGCGGGTCTGCGGCTACGGCTCGAAGCCCACCTCGCGAAGAAGATGGCCCTCGCGGTCAGTCAGGACACCGCGGCGGGACTCGCCGGGCCCGCCGAGGGAGCGCGGATCGCCGAGGACACACTGCGCCGATTACCCGACGACGCCGACGACGAGGTGCGCTGCGAAGTCCTCACCGAATGCCGCTGGGCACAGTACGACTTCATGCCGGCCCCGGATTCGTCGACGCTCTCCGAACGACTGCGCGAGGCCGCCGCCCGGCACGACTCGCCGTACTTCCGCGGTGAGGCCCTCATGGCCGTCGCCATCGACCAACTGCGCAACGGCAGGATCTTCAGCGCCCTCGCCACCGCGAACCAGTACCGCAAGCACGCCGCGGACACGCACAGCGCCCTCGCGCTCTGGCAGCGGCACACCCTCGACGCCCTCCTCGACCTGTGGCACGGCCGGTGGGACGCCGCCGCCGAGTGGATCTTCGTGGAGTCGCTGAAGTTCATCGAACTGCTCCGCGCCGACTACGCCGTGCCCGCCGACAACCTCACCCAGACCCGCCTCGGCCAGGCCTACTGGCTGCTGAGGCAACAGGGCCGGCTGGCCGAGCTGTTCACCTCCGACCTGGCCGGCGACGTCGAGCGCCACTCCTACTTCCCGGTCTGGCGGGCGGGTCTCGCCCTCGCCCTGTGCGAGACGGGGCAGCATGCCGAGGGCGCGGACCTCTTCCTGGGCTGCGTCGCCGACGTCGACCGGTTCCCGCCGTCGGGCTGGGCGGTACCCGCGCTCGTCCTGCTGGCGGAGGTCTGCGCGGCGCTGGACCTCCAGGGCGGATTCGAGACGGAGTTGGCGGGCGTGCTGCCCGTACTCCGCGCCCGCCTCGCGCCGCACGACGGCGAGCAGATCGCCCTCGGCGGCTGGCCCACCGTCCTCGTCGGCCCGACCGCCCGGGCCTGCGGTGTCCTCGCCCTCGCCGCGGGCGAGCCGGAGACCGCCCTCGAACACTTCCGCCAGGCGGCGGTCCCGGCCCGCTCCTCCCAGCCCGAACTCGCCCGCCTCCGCCTGGCCCAGGCCCGCGCACTGCGCCGCGCGGGCGGCCCGGGCAGCGCGCCGCACGCGGTACGGCTGCTGCGGGAGGCGGCGCGGGGAGCGGAGACGTACGGGATGACGTGGCTCGGGGGACAGAGCCTGGCGCTGCTGGAGGCGCCGGGGCGGGGGTGAGGGTGGGGCGCGTGCGTACGGCGGGTCCTGTCGTGCTGCCCGCCTGATGCCCGTGATCCTCCGATGTCCCTGATTTCGCCGACTTGCGCCGAGGTGTCAGAGGCGATCCGTACGCTCGGTGACATGGAGGGGAACGAGTCTTACGAAGAGGGACCCGGTGCGGGAGCCTGGCGGCGGTTGAGCGCATACACCTATCTCAGCGCCCCGGAGCGGCTGGAACACCTCGCGGTGATGCGGGTGTTCTGTGGCACGCTGCTCGCAGACCTGGCTGTACCCGACGTGCTCGCGAAGCTGAGGCGGACGGGCGGGCCGGGGGCGGCGCTGGACGCGGAGACGCTCACCGCCCGGCTCGAACAACTCGTGCGTTGGGGCAATCTGCTGCGCAGCACACACGCGGTGCGGGCGACGACCATCGCCGAATACCAGCGCTCCCGGTCCCGCTACCAGCTCTCCAAGCTCGGGGAGCGCGTGCAGCGGGACGCGGACGAGGTGCTGGCCGGCGCGGACGCCGCCCGCGAGGTGAGCAGCGAACTGCTCGCGCTCGTCGACCGCGGCCTGGACGAGATCGCGACGCTCGTCGCGGCACCGGGCGGCGCGGATCCGCGGCAGGCACTGGAGCGGGTCAGCACGCTCTTCGTGCAGTTCGCCGAATTCGCCGAGTCCGTAAGGGACTTCTACGCCTACCTGGGCCAGGTCCTGGCGCGCTACGACCTCGACGGTGCCGAGTACCAGGGGTTCAAGGAGCTGTTGCTCGACTATGTGGAGGCCATCACCGAGGAGGTCTCCTTCCGGGCCCCGCGCATCGCCGCCCACCTGGACTCCGTGTGGCCACACCTGCCTGCGCTGCTCGCCCGTATCGACGCGCACGCGGCAGGGATCGGAGCGCTCGCCGACGGGCTGCCCGAGACCCGGGTGCAGCGCAGCCGTGGACGGGACCTCCCCGACTGGGAGGGGCTGCGCGACTGGTTCACCGACACCGGCGGGTACGGACACGGCAGTCAGGTGGACCAGCTCCGGGACGCCACATTGCGCGCCCTGCAGTCCCTGCTCGCGAACGCCAAGCGGATGCTGCGCTCGGCCTCCGGTGAGATGTCCCGCCGAAAGGATCTGCTGCGGCTGGCGGTCTGGTTCGACACCGCGGAGCCGGAGGAGGCGCACGACATCGGGGTCGCCGCCTTCGGGCTCTACGGGGCGCGACACCTCGGAGTCGCACCGGACCCGGACCGGCCCGTGCCCGCGTATGTGAGCTGGTGGACCGGACCTGTGGTGGATGTACCCGTGGCCTTGCGTGAGCGTGGCAGCAGGGCGCCGCGTGGACGTTCCGCGGCGGCCGAGGACCATGCCGAGCAGAAGCACCGCCTCATGGAGCAGGCGCGGGAGGAGGCCGAGGCCCGGCGAGCGGCGGCCGACGAACTGCGCAGCGCGTCGGGCAGGTTCGATCAGGTGAGGCTCGGCGCGGCGGCCATGCGGCTGCTTCTGGAGTTGCTCACCTCGGCGCTGGGCAATGCCCAACTGCACAAGGACGCCAAGGACTTCCAGATCGAGGGCGCCCAGGCCGCCGACGCGGACCTCGGCATCCGGCTGACGGCGTGGCGTACTCCTGGCCGGCACACGGTTCTGCGTTCCGTGGACGGGGACTTGACGGCCGACGACCTCACGCTGGCTGTGGAGAGGACATCGGCTGCTGTCGTCGGGGATGTCTTGGTTCCCGTTGCCCGGAGTGCATCGACCCCTGCCACTGGGAGTGCGTCAGCCCCGGCTGTCCGGAGTGTTTCGCCCTCCATCATCGGGAGTGCCCCACCCCCTGCCGTCGAGGAGGCGAGCGCCTGATGCCGCTGCCTTCTGCCCACGACGTCGCGCTTGCAGCCGAACGCCGTACCGCCGCCCGGCTGCTCCTGGCGCACCCCCTGGTCACCAGCGGCGGACCGCACAGCGACACCTTCCCGCTCGTCCGGCGGCACGCCGACTGGCTCGGCCAGCGCTTTCAACAGGTGTTCGGTTACCGGCTGTTGGTGGAGGCGACGTACGCCCGGCTGTTCAAGTCGGGCCTCGGGCCGGGTTCGGGGCACCGGCTGGAGCGGCCGTCGACCGGGACGCCGTTCACGCCAAGGACGTACGCCTATCTGGCCCTCGCCCTGTCGGTCCTTGTCACCGCGCCGGAACAGATCCTGCTCTCGCAGCTAGTCGCCGACCTGAGGGCCGCCGCCGTCGACGCCGGGATCGAGGTCACCGACATCGGGCGGCAGGCCGAGCGGCGGACACTCGCCGCCGCGCTGCGCCGGCTCGTCGACTGGGGCGTTCTCGCGGAGACCGAGGGCCATGTGTCGGCGGTCGCCGAGGAGCAGGCCGGCGAGGCACTGCTGACCGTGGACCGCGAGATCGCGCGGGCCGTCGTCGCCGGCCCGCTCGCCCAGAGCCGCGACGGCGCGGA
This sequence comes from Streptomyces sp. NPDC101776, assembly GCF_044766845.1. NCBI lineage: Bacteria > Bacillati > Actinomycetota > Actinomycetes > Kitasatosporales > Streptomycetaceae > Streptomyces > Streptomyces sp. NPDC101776. The sequence goes on from NZ_JBIWMV010000002.1 coordinate 751,756, forward strand.
CCTCGTACGCCGGGCAGCCGACCCCGGTTTCGGCGGACCGCGTACCTACGTCCGCAGGCGTCTCGTCGAAACCCCGGTCGTGCACCTCGACGACCTCACCGACGCCGAGCGCGAATGGCTGCGCACGCGGCAGCGGCGCGAGGCGCAGGCGTTCTCCGAACTGCTCGGTCTGGAGGCCGAGATCCGCGCCGAGGGCATAGCCCTCATCGACCCGGACGCCGAACTCACCGATCTGCACCTGCCGGGCACCGGCACGGTCGCCCAGGCCGCGCTGCTGCTCGTGGAGCGGCTCGTCGACCGGCTGCGCCCGCACGAGCCGGGGCATCCCGCGATCGGCGGCCGGCTGGTCATCGGTGTACCGGTCCCGGCGGGTCTGCTGCCCGAACTGCTCGATGGACTGGTCGACGAGTACGGCAGACGCGGCAACTGGCAGCGCGGCCATGTGGAGGACCGGGACGGATTCCTCGCCGCCGTGCTGGACCTCCTCGTCCGGATGCGGCTGATGGCGCCCGCGGGACCCGTGCGCGCCGACGGTCACGGTCTGCCCGAGGGGTATGAGGACACGGTGGCCGACGGCCGCTCCGTGACGGACGTCTCGGGCGCCCGCGGTCCGCAACGAGCGGCGGGCTGGCTGCTCCTCGCCGCAGCGGCCCGGTATGCGACGACAGTCGCGATCACACCGCGTGCCACCGCACAGCCCGCACAATTCTCACTCCCTGCTGAAGAGTCCTCGGCGGACGCCGTGACCGACGCCGTGATCGAGGAGTCGCCCTGATGACCCCCACCACCCACACGTCCACCCCCATCTCCTCCCACCGATACCGCCTGCACCGCGCCGGTATCCGCAACGTCTGGCAGTACGACGAGCAGGAGTTCGCGTTCGGCGGCGGCCGTCTCCTGCTGCGCGGCAAGAACGGCGCGGGCAAGTCGAAGGCTCTGGAGATGCTGCTGCCGTATCTGCTCGACGGCGACGCCCGCGCCCTGGACGCCACGGGCACGGGGCGCACCACCCTCCTCTGGCTGATGCTGGACGGCTTCGAGCAGACCAACCGACTGGGCTATCTCTGGGTGGAGTTTGCGCGGACCGACGAAGAAGGCGTCGACCATCACCTCACACTCGGCGCGGCCGTCCGAGCGTCCCGGTCGACCAGGACGGCGAAGCCGTTCTTCTTCGTGACCCCGCTCCGGATCGGCGAAGACCTGCACCTCGCCCCCGCCGGCCAGCCGCTCTCCCTGGACCAGCTCAAGGAGAAGGTCGGCGCGGACAACGTCACCGACCGGGCCGTGGAGCACCGGGCGAGGGTGGCCCGCGAACTGTTCGGCCTGACCGACCCGGCCCGTTACCGCAACCTCCTCCACCTCCTCCACCGGCTGCGCCGGCCCACCATCGGCGACCGCATCGACTCCGGCGGCCTGGTCTCCGTGCTCGCCGAGACACTGCCGGCGCTCGACGACGAGATCGTGGAGAAGGTCGCCCGCAACCTCGACGACCTCGACGCCGTACGGGCCGATCTGGGGCGCCTGGAGCGGACCGACCAGGCGCTGCGCACCTTCCTCACCGGCTACCGCGGCTATCTGCAAGGGGCCTTGCGCCGCCGAGCCGACCGGGCGGGCGCCGAACTGGACCGGCTCGCGGAGTGCCGCAGGTCCGCGGGCGACGCGGCGCGGAACGCGGAGGCGCTGCGCGGACGCGAGGCGGAGATCGCCGCCCGCGTCGACACCCTCGTCGGCGAGCGGACCGCCGCCGAGACGGACCTCGCCGCGCTGCACGCCAGCGCCGGATACCGCAGCATCGAGGAGTTAGCGGAGAAGCGCGCCACCGTCACCGCTCTGCACAACGCGGCCGGCACCGCTTTCAAGTCCCTGCGCCAGGCGCACGGCAACCAGGAGGAGGCCGGGCGCCGGCTCACCGCCGAGGCCGGCCGACTCGGCGAAGAACTCGTCGAACTGAGCACGGCACACGGCGAGTTGGTCCGCGAGGCGGAGCGGGCCGGCCTCGCCCCCGTGCACTTGGGCGATCCGGTCGCGCCCACCGCCGCGCCGGTCTCCCCGGCCGGCACGGTCGAACTGACCGCACCGGAGGGTGACTTCCACCTCGTACGCCACACCGAGGTGCTGGCGGTCGACGCCGATGCCTGCGCGACCGCGCTGCCCGCCTGGGACGCCCAACTCGACGCCGCACAACCGGTGATCAGGAACCGCTCCCGGACGGTCACCGAACTGCGCGCACTCATCGAGGAGTCGGACCGGGCCCGGCGCGAGGCGCAGGAGGCCGATGTGGCCCGCGAGCGACTGGAGGAACAGACGGATCGCGCACGCCTCCAGGTTGACCATCGCCGACAGGGAACCGCGCGGGAGGGAGAGGCGTACGCCGACGCGGTCGGGATCTGGAGCGAGCGGCTGCGCGATCTCATCGGGGTGCGCATGGACGCCGTACTCGCCCTGATCACGCACGATCCGGCGGACGGGCCGCTGCCCGCGCAGGCCCCGGACGAGGTGGCCGACGCGGCCCGTTCGGCCGTCGACCCGTGGCTCGCGGAACTGGGCGAGGAACGCGATGCCCTCGCCGTCACGGTCCGCGAACTCACCGGTGACCGTGAGCGTTTGCGACGTGAGCGTGCGGAATGGGAGCGCCGTACCGACCCCGAGCCGCCGCCTCCACCGCACCGCGCGGCTCCCCGCGCACCCGGTACCGGAGCACCGTTGTACCGGCTGGTGGACTTCGTGGACGACCTGACGCAGGACGCCCGGGCGGGCCTGGAAGCCGCACTGGAGGCGAGCGGACTGCTCGACGCCTGGGTCCGCACCGACGGTACGATCCTGGACCCGGCCACACGGGACATCCTGCTGGTTCCGGGAGCGCCGAAGGCCGGGACGACGCTCGCCCGGGCGCTGCGGCCGGTCGCCGCGCCGGACAGCGGGGTGACGGCGGGGCAGGTCGAGCGGGTGCTGGGGGCGGTGGCGCTGGTGACCGGGGACGCGGCGGCCGGGGGCGCAGCGGGTGTGGACCCGGTGGGCGAGAACCGGGCAGGCGAAGACGAGGCGGGCGGCGCGGGCGACACGGCGATGGGGACCGACGGTTCGTGGCGGCTCGGCATCGCCCGTGGCCGCCACACCAAGCGGGCCGCCGAGTACGTCGGCGCGGAGGTGCGCGCGGAGACCCGCCGCCGGGCACTGGCCGAACTCGACGATCAACTGACAGCGCTGCAGGACCGGTTGACGGAGCGCGAGCACAGCCTGCGCATCCTGACCGAGCACCGCGACCGCGTCGCGGACACCCTGCGCCGGCCACCTCCCGCGCGTCGGCTGACCGACGCCTGGGCCCGTACCGCCGAGGCCGAGCACACGGCCGAGATCCTCGCCGGGCAGGCGGCCACGGCGACGCACGAGGCGGAGCAGGCACGGGCCCGCGCGGTAACGGCCAGACGGGCGACGGAGGCGACGGCGAGCGCCCACGACCTCCCCGCGGATCCCGCCGCGCTCGACACGGTCCGGCTCGCCCTGGACCGCCTCGGCCAGGGTGTCGCGGGCCTGCGGCGCCGGGTGCGCGCGGTCAGGTCCACGGCCGACGGCCATCGCGCCGGCCGTACGGACTACGAGCGTGCGGCGGCGGCCCGCAGAGACGCGGAAGCCGACTGCACCGAGCCGCTGAACCGTCTGGAGGCCGCCCGCCGCACCGTCCAGGGCATGGAGGAGGCGCTCGGTGCCACCGAGCAGGAGATCCTCGCGCGCGAGGCCGACGGACAGCGCCGCCTGGACGCCGTGGTACGCCAACTCCCGCGCATACGCGAGGACATGGACGACTTGCACGACAGGCGCGTACGCGCGGAGGAGGACGAAAGAGTACAGCGCGAGTCCCTCGCCGCCCAGGAGGACGAGGCCCTGACCCGCGGCCGGCATCTGCGCACAGCCCTGTCGCTGCCGGGTGTGTCCGGGGGAGCGGGCCTCGACGGCGACGGCGATGAGGAGGCCGGGGCCCTGAAGTCGTCGGACCCCGTCCACGACGACGTACGGGAAAGAGTGAAAGTGCTGCGCCTGCTGGTCGATGCCGTACGCGGCCGACTGGACGCCGAACGCCGTGACATCTCGGACACCACGCTCCTCAACCGCCACACCGAACTACGCGACCAGCTCTCCGGAGGCTACGACGCGACGATCGAGGAACACGACGGCATCAAGCTCTGCCGGCTCGTCGACGACCACGGCCCGCAGGACATCGCCGCGGTGGGCGAGCGCATCGCCGGCCAGGCGGCCGACGCCCGCGACCGGCTGACAGAACGCGAGCGCGAGGTCTTCCAGCGCTTCCTGACGGGCGAACTCGGCGACCACCTCTCGACCCAGGTCCTGGCCGCGGGCGCTCTGGTGGCGGCCCTCAACGCCACCCTGTCCACGGTCCGTACCTCGCACGGCCTGGGCGTCACGCTCGACTGGAAACTGGCCGACGGCGTGGAAGCGGACGTCAAGGCAGCCGTCGACCTGCTGCGCAGCCCCTCGGGCCTGCGCACCCGGGAGGAGTCCGAGCGGTTGCGGGACGTCCTCCAGCGCCGTATCGAGGACGCCCGACGGGCCGACCCGGCCGCGGGCTACGCCTCCCATCTGCGTACGGCCCTCGACTACCGGGACTGGTTCACCTTCACCCCCTGGGTGGTCAACGACGCGGCCCCGACCGGCAGACGCAAGCTGTCGGGCCGCACGGGGCTCAGCCAGGGCGAGCAGCGGGTGCTGTCGTACCTGGTCCTCTTCGCAGCCGCCGCCGCGCACTTCACGAGCCTCGCGGACTCGGCCCCGCACGCTCCTCGCCTCATCCTCCTCGACGACGCGTTCGCCAAGGTCGACGAGCCCACCCACGCCCGCCTCGGCCGCATCCTGGTCGACCTGGACCTCGACTTCGTTCTCACCAGTGAACGCCTGATCGGCAATTGGCCCGACGTCCCGTCCCTGCACATCTACGAGTGCCTGCGCGACCCGCATGTCCGGGGAGTGGCCACGCTCCACTACATGTGGAACGGGCGGCACAGACGCCTGATGCCGGTATGAGGGAGGAGACGGGGGAGGAGACGAAGGCGGAGATGGGGGAGGGCATGGGGGACGAGACGAGGGAGCGCGCGGCGGACCGGAGGCCCGCCGCCGACGCCCTCGCGTTCCTGAACCGCCCGGGTCTCGCCCGCCTCTGGGCGACCGTACGCGCACGCCTGGAACGCAACGGCCTGCAGCCGACCGGCACTGTCAGACTCCAGAACCTGGACTCGGCGGAGCGCGAGGCACTGTCCCTCCTCCTCGCGAAACCCCTCACCGCGCCCGGCGCTTCCCTCCGTCTGGCGGACCTGGACGCCCGCCTGCGCACCAGCGCGGTCGGCCGCGGCCTGGCCGCGACACTGGCGGAACTGGGGCCGCCGTTGACCGACCGCCGTGCGGTCCGGGACGCGGCAGCGGCCGAGCGCACTCGATTGTGGTCCACGGCCGAAGCGACCCTGGCCGCCACCTCGCTGACCCAACAGCCCTGGGCCCGCCCCTGGTTGGAGGAGATACGGCGGGGCGGCACACTCACCCGCCGGCCGGCGGACACGGCGCTTACCACCGTCACTCAGGCGATCCAGACCCTGGCCGCGCTCTTCCCCGGCCCGGGCCCCGATCCCACGCCCGCCATCTGGGGCCGCGGTGAACTGGCCACCCGGACCACCGGCTCGGCCCACGGCCTGGACGACGGCACCCTGCTGGCGCGGCTGGTGCAGCGCGGCATCGCCCTGGCGTGCGGTGCAGAGGTCCCGATCGACGCCCCCGGCCGCCGCGCGCTGTGGCACCTGGCCTCCGTCACCCCCGACGAGGTCTCCAGCACGGTCCTGACCTACGGCCTGCGCCCGACGGGCGGCACCTGGCAGGAGGCCGCCCTGCGCGATCGGGCCGGCCACCACCTGGAGACCCATCTGACCCTGCGTGAACTCCGCACCCTGAACCTGGAGTTGCCGCCCCGCACCCGTATCCACATCTGCGAGAACCCACGGGTCGTGGAGGCCGCGGCGGACGCCGGCCGCACCGCACCGCTGATCTGTACCTCGGGCAGTGCGACGACGGTCGTCCGCACCCTCCTGGACGCGCTGGCCGCGACCGGTTGCGTCTTCGCCTACCACGGGGACTTCGACTGGCCGGGGATCGCGCTGGCGAACCGCGTCATCCACCGCTATCAGGCCGAGTCATGGCGCATGAAGGCAGCGGACTACGAGTACCTCGCGACCCGCACACAGGTGCACGGCACGCCCCAGCTCCTGCTCACCGGCCCCCGAGTCGAGGCCACGTGGGACCCGGAACTGGCCCCGGCCATGGACGCCTTGGGGATCGCCCTGCACGAGGAGGCGGTTCTGGACCTGCTCCTGGAGGATCTGGTGTAGAGGTCCACATCTCCACGGCAGGACGGAACCTTGTGGCCGGCTTCACCGAGACCGAGACCCCCGCCCCAAAAAACGCCGACAGGTCCCTCATCCTGTAGAGCCTCGCTGCGGTCGACGCATGCCCTCGCGACGCACTCGGTGATGGTCCATACACTCCCGTCGATCCTGAATCCTCGCCCGGACGACTACAGTTGGACGCCGAGCATCAAGCCCTGACCGTCGGGGACAGGATCTTTCGTGGTGTGGACGAGCGGATGCGCTTCTACGACGTGGGCGGTCGGAAGGTACTGGATGCGTGGCTCGCTGCGCGTAGCGGACGACCGTACGGGCGGACCGGCAGCCCAAGGGGATGCCGCTCCCGCAGAGCCCCGTCGCCCTCCTCCCTCCCGGCGCAAGAAGAGGGACGACATCCGCTGACGGTTCCCCCTCAATCTGTCCGGGAACGTACCGAATGCTTCTTGTCTGGGGTCTGACCTCAGCCTGCGGCGCTTTGAACAGCCTCGGTCGCCTCATGCGGCGGAGCGTTGGGCCTCCACCAGCCGCTTGGCCCATACGACACCGCTGGCCCATCCACCACAAGCCCAGAGATCGGTGGATTTGAGGGCTGCGGATGTGACCCTGAGGCCTCATAGGGTTGCCTAAATGCTCGCAGTAGACTGAAAACTCAGTCAATCAATCCGCCATGAGGTATGCGGGGGTTCGTCGTGCCAGGTGGCACGGCAGGGGGTCGGCTTCAGAAAGGGCAGTATGACGCAGCGTGATGAGCGGGTTCTGGTGACGCTCGCCGAGATCGCTCGGTTCGCCGGCGTGGGACGCGCGGCCGTCAGCAATTGGCGGCGGCGGTTCGAAGACTTTCCTGTCCCTGTCGGGGGAAGCGACGCCAGCCCGCAGTTCGCACTCGACACAGTCGAAGAGTGGCTGCTGGCCCATGGCAAACTCCGCGCCTCCGCCGGGGTTCTGGATCGGCTGTGGCCCCATATCGAGGCACTCGGTGACCGTGACCGTATGGGACTCGTCATCGCTGAGGCGGGTCTGAGGCTTGGCTCCGCCTCGGCAGCGCGTGACTGGCCGGATGGAGTGTCTCAACTGTCCCCCAACGAACTTCGATTGGTGGACGAGGCGACGCAGGCCGGGCTGACTGTCAGTGGCGTGGAAGCCTTCAATGTTCTGTTGGAGCGCTGGCTGAGTACCCATGTCCGGCAGATCACCACCACACCTGTCCCACTTGCCGACCTCATGGTGGCACTCGCCGACGAGGCTCACGAGCGGCGCCCGGTGCGGCGTGTGGCAGATCCGGCCTGCGGTACCGGCACGCTGCTGCTGGCCGCCGTTCGACAATGGTCGGTGCGGGAACCGTTGCAGCTCACGGGCCTTGACATCGATCCTGTCCTGGTGCGGCTCGCGACGGCCCGACTGGCCCTGGCCATGGGGCACGAGCAGGTCGAGATCGTGATTGCCGATACGTTGCGCGACGCCCCCGTTGTGGGTGGTCCCGCGGACATCATCGTGTGCAATCCGCCTGCCAACGAACGGGACTGGGGCCACGCCGAGTTGGCCACGGACCGACGCTGGCTCTTCGGCCAGCCACCCCGCACCGAGCCGGAACTCGCCTGGGTGCAGCATGTCGTGTCCGCCCTGGCCGATGACGGAGTGGCAGTCGTCCTCCTGCCTCCTGCTGTGGCCTCCCGACGGGCCGGCCGCCGGATCCGGGCCGGGTTGCTGCGCGCCGGATCGCTGCAAGCAGTGGTCGCCTTGCCGCCGGGCGCTGCGCCGCCCTACGGAGTGGGGTTGCACCTCTGGGTTCTCCGGGCACCGGACACGAGCGAAGCCGAAGGGCGTGTCCTGCTGGTCGATGCGGCGGATTGCCGCCATACACCGACTGACGGCGGTACGCAGGTGGTCGACTGGGACGGGGTGCAGGAGCGGGTCTTTGCCGCCGTGCGCGGCGATGCCCCGCCCGGCGTCGTGACGGTGCCGGTGGTGGACCTGTTGGGGGAGGAGACGGACCTTACTCCTGCGCGCCACGTGCCACCCGCCGTCGCCACGTCCGCCGTCGAACTCAACAGATCTTGGACACGTTTCGACCAGACACTGCTCGCTGTGCGCGACGCCGGGCAGGCTTTGCGACCGCTGGCTTCGGCACGTTCGCCGCAGGTGCGTGTGGCCGTGAGCGTGGGTGAACTCGAGGCCGCCGACGCTCTCGCGCTGACGCCGGGCGGAGCGTTGCCCGAGGGAGCGCTTCGACGTGGTTCCCGTCCCGACCAAGGTGTGCCGGTCCTCATGGCCGCGCACCTGGGGGAGGGGCAGGGCGAACAATGGTGGATGGCTGCGGACGATGTGGAACGCGGTGAGCGGGAGCGCGAGTTGACCGTCACCGGCTTCGGGGACATCGTCGTCGTCACCACGTTCACGGAGTTCGACGCCTGGGTCGAGACATCTGCACCGAACGTGCTCGGCCCACATCTGCAGCGGCTTCGGGTGGATCCGGAGCGGCTCGACCCGTGGTTCCTCGCGGCCTGCCTTCGAGTGCGGTTCAACGCCCGCCAGGCCGGTACCCACGCATCAGTCAGCTCACGTGTGGACGTACGACGTCTCAGAGCGCTTCGGCTGCCGATGGACGAGCAGCGACGGTACGGAGCGATTCACCGGCAGTTGATCGAGTTCGAGCGGGCTGCTGCGGAACTGTCCTCGGTGTCGGGGTCGTTGGGCGGGACACTGTCCGAACTGCTGGCGGTGGGGCAGATCGCCACCGAGTGAGCAGGCCCCCGGCAGGCCGGTGTGCCGACGGGGCCTCTGCCCGACGATGCCGCGCGCACGAGCGGGCGTCCGTGGCTGTCTGCCGGTGCCCTGCTCAGTCCTGCGGCAGCCCGCCCAACAGCGCCTCTACGGCTGTGCGGTGGCCCCATTCGGCGAACTCGTCGCCGGACTCGCGGGCCCGCCGTACCACCCGCTGTGGCGGTGAGGGCAGCAGAGCACGCAGGTGTCGGACCGCAGCTTCCCACAGCGGGAACGCACGGTCCGTGCTGTCCTCCTCCGGAACCATGCACTCCGCCACCCCGATCCGGGCCTCCAGCCACCGTTCGTGCTCCGTTGTTCCCGCCTCGGCGCCGTCGAGGTCTCGTGCCAGCAACCGGTACCGTCCGCCCGCGCCCGGCCAGTCTCCTTTGTACCGGAGCCGGTCCGCGCACAGTAGGCGGGCTCGTACGACATCCGGATCACAGACTCCCCAAGGGCCGCGGACCTCTTTGAGCATCGCGTCGAGCCGTTCCGCCTGCGGCCCCGTCTCGCTGTGCGCCAATTCCTGCTCTGCTTCGGCCAGTAGCGCCTGGAACGCGGAGCGGTTCGGAATGCCGCCGACTTGACGGCGCACAATGGGCCGGCGATTGCGCCCCCGGATGGGTGGAGCGGCGGGCGCGGTCGCGGGAGTATCCGTGTTCATGCGGAAAGGGATGGTGGGGTCGGGGTCGAGCGCCGGGTCCGGCGCGGGGTCATCGGGCCTGGGGAGCAGGGGTGCGAGCGCCGCTGCTGCTCCACCTGCTGAGGGACGTGATCTGGGGTTCTTGGCCAGCATGCGCGCCACCAAGTCGGCGAGTCCGGGCGGAAGACCCGGGATGCGGTGGTCGATCCGGGGCGCCGGAGTGTCACAGTGCTGCTGCTCGATGATGTGCTCGGAGGCGCCGTTGAAGACCCGGTCGCCGGCGATGAGGCGGAAGACGGTACAGCCGACGCCGTAGATGTCGGCGGCCGGAGTGGGGTTGCGCTCTCCGAGGATGATTTCGGGGGCCTTGTAACCGAGACTGCCTGGGGTACGGCCCTCGGTGTGCCGGGTGGCGTCGGGATCGTCCGGAAGCGCGATGCCGAAGTCGACGAGGAACACCTCGCCGGATTCGGCGAGTATGATGTTCTGCGGCTTTATGTCCCGATGAACCACCCCTTTTGCGTGCACCCGCTCCAGGATCTGCAGCAGCTGGACGACGATCGATGCGGTGGCCGCCAGGGTGGGTCGGTGTGCTTCCAGAAAATCGCGCAGGTTCTTGCCGTCGATGAACTCGGTGACGAGATAGGGCCGTCCGCTGTAGAAGTCGTAGGCGATGAGGCGCGGAATGCCGTGCCCACCCAACTGCTCGTGCATATCTCGTTCGCGCTCGAAACGTTTGAGTTCGTTGGGGGTCAGTCGGCCGAAGTGATCCCCGCGGGCGGGCGTGGAATCGCGTGGCGGGCGGACCAGGAACTTCACCGCGACGATCTGGCCGGTCTTCAGATCCTCGGCCCGGTACACGGTTCCCATGCCGCCGCTCTTGGGCGCATGAGTGATCTTGAATCTCTCGGCGAACACCTGCCCACGGTCCATGCCCACACCCCTCTCGTAGCACTCCGTAGTCGATCGCGCACAGCGTAGTGGAAGCACCCCAACTAAATGTGCGTCGCTTGACTCTGTACACAGCCTACCTTCATGCTGAGGAGGTCCCGCTCAGCCGAGCTGTAAGGAGACGTCACTCGTGAGTGCGTTTCGGAAGCCGCCCCAGGTGGATGGCGACGATCAACTGGTCCGCATCGGCCTGCCGTTGCTGCGTCAGGAGCCGGACGCCTGCCCTGCCGGCCGTGCGCTGCGCGCCAGGCCTCTGTTGACCCAGCAACCCGATCGCAGCCGCCGAAAGCCGGTCGAAGACTTCCCCTTCGCTCCCTGGGGCAACCTCGTAGACTCCGTGGAGTATCGCGGCAAGTCCCTTGCCGAGGCTGTGGCGAGCCCTGTGAACGTGCGTCGCTGTTCCGAAGCGCACGTGCTCTGGGCCGCGGAGGCGGCAGGTACGTATCTCGCCGCCCGAGCCCGCGAGCAGAGCGTTCGGAGGGCTGCCGGACAGCTTGCCACTCGCCCCGTGCGGCAGCAGTGGGTCGGGGCGGATCGGCTGCGCGAGCCGGACGGCCGCGGCGCCGATCGGTACGAACGCACCGCGTGGGGGCGGCAGTACGCCAGCGAGGACGGCTCCCTGCGGGAGATCTGGATCCCGTCCATTGACTGCGTCAAGCGGGACCGGCCGCTGTCGGAGATCGCCGCTGCCGCGTACGTCGCGGCGAGTGGCGTTCCCGCTGACATTCCTTACGGCAAACGGGCCCAACTGCCGGAGAGCCACGGTGTACTGCCCCAGCGAGTCCGGGTCGTCGGCGTGGGACTCGGCGACGGCGGAACTCAGGTGTTGGCCGATTGGGACGCGGCGGAGGCCAAGCGTCAATTCGACGAGCACGCCAAGGAGTTGATGTCCAGCGCGGCCGACGGCAGCGAATTGCGCCCAGGTCAGGACTGCGCCCGCTGTGAAGCGCTCAACGGCTGCGCGGCCGTTCCGCGTGTGCCCGGACTGCTGGGTGTGCCGGCCCCGCTGCGTCCTCGTAAGCGGCGCAGCGTATCCGTCTCCGATCTGCGGGCCTACCGGGACTGCCCCGCCCGCTACTACCTCACCCGTGTCCTGAAACTCAGGGAGCGACGAACCGAGAACGCGGCAATCCGCCGGGGGCGGGCTGTGGACGCCTGGCTGAATGAGCGTCATGCCGCCCGACCCGGAACTCCCTGCCGACAGGTGTCGCTCCCGAAGGCCTTGCCCGGTCTGACTGCCGAGGAACTTCCTGCCGCGCTCGCCATGATCCGCCATCACCGGGGCCGCTGCCCCTTCGACGGACTGGCGGCGGACGAGACCGTCGAGCCGCAGCGGCGGCTTGCCGTGTACGACCCGCACGCCGACGTCGTCGTCATCGCCGATTGCGATCTCGTGCACACCGACCGGGGCGGCGTGGTCGTGCGCGAGACGAAGACGGCCTCGCACCGTTTCGGCGAGCGGCAGGAACTGGTTCGCACCTACCCCCAACTCGCCCTCGCTGTCCTTCTCATGGCCTCGGGAGCGCTGGGCGGTGATCCGCGCCGCTCGCGGATCGAGTTGGAGGTGCTGCGCGAGGACGGTGCACGGTTGGAGGAGGTCGACCCCTTCGACGCTGTCACACTCGACCAGTCCCGTCGCGTCATCACCGAACTCGCCGCCGCATGGGCGGCCGACGAGACCTACAGCGCGGCCCCCGCCCACGACTTCGACTGCGCCGACTGCGAGGCCCGCCGTTGGTGCACCTCGGCCCGGACCCCACGAGTCGATGGCGCGCGCCGCCCGGGGGAAGTTCTCCGATGACCCTCGACGATCCCGACACCGTCCCGCTCTCCGCGGAGGAATGGGCCGCCCACGACGGCGTACCCCTGCTGCGGACCCTCGCCAACGCGCTCATCGTCCTTGAGGCCGCCGTCGGTCTCGATGCCTTCGCACTGCCCTATCCGGCCGAGGCACAGCGCGCTCTGGACCGGACGGTGCTCACCTGCCTGCTGCACGGGGAACCGCCCCCCACCGGCCTCACCGAACTCGTCGACCGCTGCCGTACCCTCCCGCTCGCCGAATGGCCGCTCGGCCTGCCCCCCGATGCGATCGGCCCCGAGGACCGGCTGCTGGACGAGGAGTCCGGGCGCCCTACCGAGCTCTGCCACGAGTGGGCCTGGCGTACCCCGGACGCAGCCGTGGAGTTCCGCGACCGGCAGATCGTGCGGGCCGCACTGCGTGTGTGCCGGGAGTACGGCGACGAGGAGGCGTACACGGCTTTCCGCGGCCTGCTGGTGCACCGACCGGTCCTCACCCTGTTCGAGATGCACGAACTGGACGGGGACATGGTGCTCGAACCCGTCCGAGGTCTGATCCGGCAGATCTACCGGCCAGTGCCCGACTCCTACCTCCACGACGGCGCCTACACCTGCTGCGAGCGCTGCCTCACCCTCCTCGTACCCTCCCGGGACGGCGACTGGTGGTGCGAGCGGGACCGATGCAGACGGCAGGGCCCGGCCCCGACCGGGCGCCGGATCCTCCGGGAGACGGCCGGTGAGGTCTGCCAACTGGAGCGCCCACTGCGGCAGTTCGTGACCGGGCCGGGACGCGCGGAGGCCGACCTGGAACGCGACCTGCTGGCGCTCGGCCTCCAGGTACGTATGTGGCCCGGCTACGACACGTACGACCTGCTGGTGGAGTTTCCCGACGGCCACCGCTGGGCCGTCGACGTCAAGGACTGGGCGCACCCCTTCTTTCTTGGCCGCTCAGCCCGGCTGGTTCCGCAGGACCCGCCGTACGAAGAGGCGTTCTGGTGCGTGCCGGAACACCGCACGCTGGCCCGGCCCGGCTACATCGCCGCCTTCGAACGAGCCCGGCCCGCGCGGGCCCGAGACCTTCCGCTGCTCACCGACGTCGACCTCGTCGCGCGGGCCCGTGCCCGTCTGCGCACACTGAAAGGAGACACCGACCGTGCGTGACAGGGAGAGCTGGCACAAGCCGGTGAGCCGCGAACTGGCCCGGGTCTGGCACGGATCGCCGTCGGAACTGGAAGGCATGAAGTCCGTCCAGGTGTGCCAGGTCGAACTGGCCTTGCGGCTCTTGGAACGCATGGCCCCGGACGAGCCCGCGGAGGGCGCCTACACGCTGCTCGGCGGCTACCCGTTCGCCAAGGCGGCCGGCCTGGCACATACCCCGGAGCACGACACCATGCTCACCGCGGCCCGCCATCTGTTGTGGACGCTGCGCAGGGGCCGCGCCTGGCAGCAGATGCTGGATTCCTACCGCCGGGTTCCGGAGCGGCTGCGCGCCTATGACGTGCCGTTGCCCGGATCCGGCGAGCCGCCGCGACCGCTACGGCCCACCGTCGCCGCCGCCCGGACCGCCGTGTACGACGATGCCTTGGCGGGCCTTCCTGACTTTGCTCGCCGCCCGCTGTCCCTGGCTCCGGCCGGGCGCAGCCAGTTCCGCGAGCAGCGCCGCACCACGTCCGTCACCATCCCCGAACAACTCCTCTTCGAGCGCCCGCCGGGCCACGATCTCGTGGCGAACCGCCCCGGCGGCTCGAAGCCGCTGACCATGACGCGCGCCGAACTCGGCGACACCGCACGGTGGATGGACGACATGGAGCGCGAGGCCGACGTCGAACGGCCCGGACACTGGGCCGCCCGTCTGGCCGAGCTGCGGATCGCCCCGCGTGACGCCGACGGCCGCGGTTTCACCGACAGCGACACGCTCCGCCTCGATGGGTTGCTGCATCTCGTCGGCATGGTCGGCGCGGGCAAGAGCACCCTGATGGCACTCGTCGCGGTGTGGGGAGCCCAAAGAGGCCTGAGGACCACGCTCGTTGTGGGAGACGTGGCCGAACAGCTGCGCCTGTGCGAGCTGTTCACCCATCTCGACCTGCCCGCCGTACCCGTACTCGGCCCTACGGCCCGTCAGACCCACGTGGAGCGCCTGCACAGAAGGCTCGCCTCACGCGGCCTCGACAACCTCCTCGACCACGACGCCTACGGTTTCGACGAGTTGAGCACCGTATGCGTGGTGGACGCCCTCCGTGGCGCCGAGGCGGCCGAGCCACTGCGCTACGCCGACGCGCCCTGCACCACCCTCCACCCCGAAAAGCACAAGGCGGCGGACCACCCGGAGCCCGAGGACGGTCTGCCCGGCGTATGGGATCCGACGGCCCGGGTGGTGCGTGAACCGAAGCCGCGCCCCGACGACGAGCTGAAGGGCACCCCGCGCGGGTGCCCGATCTGGGCCGAGTGCCCGCGCCACCGCGCCGCCCGCCACCAGGTCGACGCCCTCATCTGGGTCGCCAACCCGGCCAGCCTCGTTCAGAGCGCCGTGCCCGCTCACCTCAACGACGAGCGGCTGCGCCACCTCGAACTCGCCTGCACCCGCAGCGACATCGTCTTCGTCGACGAGGCCGACGCCGTCCAGATGCGGCTCGACGACCTGTTCGCGCCGTCCGCGACGCTTGTGCGGCCCGACGTGGAGTCCTGGCTGGACCAGCTCCACACCCACAAGATCGAGGAGCTGTCGCGGTACGGCCGGCTGCCGCTGACCGACCGCGACGTGGAGCAGTGGAACGCGGCGCTTGCCGTCGTCACCACCACAACGGATCGGCTCTACCGGATGCTGATCTCCGAAGAGGACCTGTGCGAGTGGGTCGACATCGAGTACTTCAGCCCCTGGGCGCTTCAGGAGAAGCTGCTCGCCGACTGGTTCGGCGAACTCCCGGGGCCGGACGCCTACCGGCCCGCGGGCTCCGATGCCCCCGACGGCATCGCCGACGAGCGTGATCTGTACGAGGGATACGAGGACGACGAGGACGACCCCGAGCCTGAATCCCCAGTACACGAGAACCCCCGCCGTACCGAACTGACCCGCCTCCTCGATGCGTTCCGTGACGACCCGCTGGGCGGCCTGGGCCCGTACGGAACACTCACCGACGCCATGGTCGAGACGGTCCAGGACCTCCTGCACAGCCAGTCCCCGCCCCGCAGCCGGGAGCGAGTGCGCGCACTCCTACGGAGTCTCCTGGACGGTATTCCCGACCTGCCGCAGGGCGACGACCTCAAGTGGTACGAACTCACCTGCCGCAGACTGGAGTTCACCCTGTTGCTGTCCGCCCTGCACCAGCGTCTCGACCGGCTGACCTTCCTGTGGCCCCAAGTGGAAGCGGCCCTGCGGCTCGACAGCCAGGGCAAGGAACTCGCCCGCCGTGCCCCGCTGGACTACGCCCCCGTCATCCCCGAGGCGCCCATGGGCAACGTCCTCGGCTTCCAGTACCTGCGTGACGAACGGGAGCGCGACGAGGACGGACGGACCAGCGGCACCCTGCGCTTCTTCCGTTGCACGGGCGTCGGACGCGAGCTGCTGTACGCCTTCGCCACCCTCGGCTCCGACCCGGCGACCGGCCGCCCCGGCCCGCACGTGGTCCTGATGTCCGGCACCAGCTGGGCCGGTGAATCCACCCGCGCTCATGTCCTGGCCCCCGTGGGCGCAGTCCTCAAACCGTCCCAACGGTCTCTGGACGCCGTCGGACGCACCAGCTTCAGCACCCACTTCCTCTACGACGAGGACAACGGCAAACCGATGTTCCTCTCCGGGACGCAGCCCAAGGCCCGCATCGAACAGGCCCGCGCCATGGCCACCAGGCTGGGCCGCCTCGGGCCCGGCGGCTCCTCCAGCCCGCTCGATCTGGAACTCGCCCGGGTCACCGACGACTACCGCAAACGCGCCATCCTGCTGGTCGGCAGTTACAAAGAGGCGTACGCCGTCGCCGACACGCTGCGCCGCGAGGACCGCTGGCACGACGGGGTTCGCGTCCTCATGCCCGACGCCGCCGACCTCGACCTGGCGCTCGACGGCACCGACATGTCCTACGCCGCCACCCTGCGTCGGGGAGATCTCGCCCTGTTCGCGGAGGATCCGACGGCCGAGGTGCTTGTCGCACCGCTCATGGCGGTGGAACGCGGTCACAACATCCTCAACGCCCAGTCCACCGCGGCCTTCGGAACCGCACTGTTCCTTGCCCGGCCACACCCCCGCCCCGATGACCTGACCCTGGCGATCTACGCCGTCAACGACTGGGTGTGCCGCTTCGTGCGCGACCAGCGGCGTGACGACCGCCGCCAGGGCCCGGCCACCTTCAGTGAACTGGTCGCCCACGCGCACGACCTCGACCAGGCGGGTCGCGATCTGCGCACCGAGGGCCGTCAGGAGTGGCGGCGTCTGCTGAAGCGCCGCTACATCTACTCCCGCCTGCCTCCGTGGGAGAAGCGGGCCTTCGCATGGGACCAGTTGGTCACCATGTGGCAGGTCATCGGCCGCCTCGTGCGTGGCGGTGTGCCCGCCCGGGTGGTCTTCGTCGACGCCGCCTTCGCCCCGAGGCTCGCCCATGCCCTGGCCCCCGCGACGACCGATGAGGTCCTGCCCGCTGCCGACGGCCTGCTCAGGACGCTGGGCACCGCGCTTGCCCCGTACTTCTCTCCGAACGCGGACCCGTCCGCCTTCCAGGACCCCGCAGATCCCGTGGTCGCCAGGCTTCTGTACGAGCCGTTCCACGACGCGCTGCGCACCCTCGACCACCACGCGCGCCGCTGAGCGCGTTCCGTACTCCGCAGACTCCTCAGGAGTGATCCGCCATGGCTGCCGCGACCTACCGCAATGTTCAGACCGCTTCCTGGATCCCCGTGGACCGGGATGCCTCCATCATCGCCGACTACCGGGTTCTGCCCTTCCCGGAGCAGTGGCGTGAAGCGATCCTCACCCTCTGCAACGCGGGCCTCGCACCGGACGCCGAGCCCTGGCGCACGGTGCCGCCCCGCCGTCTGGAACAGGTGCTTCAGGCATTCGCCCCGGACGTGCTGGTGATGCCCCGCTCGCCCCACGAGCGCGGAGACGAGCCGGCCCGCTGGCTCTACGTTGCCGCGGACGCGCCCGACCCGTTGCCGTCCAATGTCCTCACCCCTCTGCTGAACCGCTGGCTCGGAGAACTCCGCCCCGAACGAGAGCACCGCGAACTGCTCAAGAGTGTCCGGACCCAGCTCGCCGCGGATCCGCCCGCGTGGGAGCCGGTACGTCGGGAACTCCTCGTGGGCGGCCTCACCAGTGGCGGCACCGCGGCTCCCGAGGCCCACCAATTCACGCTCGCCACCGACTGGTTGGCCCGGCGGATCCTCGACCTCGGCCCGTACCCGCACGATGCGGGATCCCTGCGCTTCCGGGCCATGCCACGCGGGCCCAAGGACAAGGGAGCCGAGCTCGTGTCGCAACCGCTGCCGCACGAGCCGGGCAAGCCCGCGGGCACCTGGTGGTTCTCGGTGGTCCTCAACATCACCCTGCACACCGTGCCCTTCGACCCGCTGCCCCGCTTCCATCTGCACTGGTCGATCCGGCGCTGGGCGACCCGCGTCGGTGCCAAGTCCGGCCGTCTGCACCTGCCCTACGGCAGCCGCACGACAGTACTGCTGCGCCCGCGCGTCCCCGTCCTGCCGGGCGTCCCGCTCAGTGAGCGGTTCGCCGTCGCGCAGCTGGAGCGGCGTTTCGACAAGGAGAAGGAGACCTTCGCGGACGGCTGGGCAGACGGCGGCCCCGCACGGCTGCTCGCGGACATCGCCTTCGGCGAGCCGTTCCCGGACGCGGACGCGATCCTCACCGACCCCGAGGGCTGGCTGCGACGCGAAGCCCGCGCCGGGATCGTGTATCGCACGGCCATGGGGACCCACGAGGTCAAGGCCGGTCTGATGTCCAACCAGTGTTCCCAGCTCACCGAGTGGGCCCAGCAGGCCATTCCCGAGCAGTTGCGCCCCGCCCCCCGGCTCGCACACACGGCGCTCGCCGGTGCGAAACCCCTCAACGCCCCGCCAGGAAGCGTAAAGAAGGAGGAGAAGGAGCAGGAGGCGGCTAGGCGGACGGCTGAGCGCCGGGCCGCCGTCGCCCATGCCGTCGCGGCCCTCGGTGACGTGCCGGACGACCTTCCGGTCCTTGAGGCCCGGCTGCTGTGGCAGACCGGCGAGATGCGCGCGACGGCGATTGCGGCACTCGTCGAGCGGCTCGGCCTCAAGGGCGACGGCGGAACTCCCACCGAGGAAGCCCACCGGGAGGCCACACCCGCGACCCCGGTCGTCTTGGAGTGGCAGGCCCCCGAACTCACCGTACGGCTGCGCTGCTACCGGCCCGTCCGGGACGGTGCCGAGAGCGCTGACGCGGCCGTCGCACTCACCGACGGACTGGCCGTCCCGGAGCGAGCCCGGCGCACCAGGGAGGTTGTCACGGCGGCCGTGCACGCTCGACGGACCGAAACCGCCGAGTGGCTGCGTCGGGACCGCACGGGCGGCACACCGACTCTGGCGCTCGTGGAGATCGACCGCCCCGAGGACTTCGAGACCCGTGACCACGATCCCAAGTTCGCGCTCCGGCTCGGCTGCGCGGACGCCGGCTTCGTGACCCAGTTCATGACGGTGCCCAAACAGGTCAAGGGCTACAACACGGTCGGCAACCAGCGTCACCGTGCGCTGATGGCCTGGGACGACGGCCTGCGCCAGCTCGGTGCTCGCGTGCACCCCGAGCACGGTCTGGAGGAGGGACTGCCCAAGGGGATGCGGTACGCGGCCGTCTGGATGGTGCGCAAGAACCGCACCACGCGCACCCGTTGGGCGGCCGACGTCCCGGTGGCGGTGCTGGTCACCCCGCATGCCCAGGGCAGTGGCCTGGCCAAGGTGCAGGGCTGGGACCCGGACGCGGACGACGGCGCCGGTGCCTGGGTGCCGTACCCGGCGATGCTGTTGAAGCTGACCCGGCTGGCCGAGGTCCGGCCCCTCGTTCCGGCACCGCGTGGCGCCGAGGACGCGCAGCAGGCAGGTGGGAAGCGGCGCAGTTGGCGCGCGGACCGTGCGGAGCAGCGACGACTGGCCGAGGAGTGGCTGCAGAAGGTACGAGCCTCGCTGCGCCGGGAGCCGACGCTGCTGTTCGTGGACGCGCAGAACGCCCGCTCGCACTGGACCTGGCTCCAGGACGGCCGTACGGTGCCGGACCGGATCCGCGACGGGCACGCCGAAGCGCGCCGCCTGGACGCTGATCTGCGGCTGCTGCGGGTGCGCTCGTCGGCCGGCCGCGAGACCCCCCAGTGGTGGGGCGTCAACCCGAAGGAAGGCCCCAATGGGATGCCCTCCCACCTGTGGTTGCCCGAGGGAGATGGCTCCGGCCGGGTCTTCTACTCCACCACTCCCAAGCCGGTGCAGTTCAAGAGTTCGGCCGTCGAGGCCGACAAGCTGGCCCCGCGTCCGATCCGCATGGGCAAGCGCAAGGGGCAGCCGACCATCGACACGGGTGAGATGGGCTGGATGCCCACCCTGGTCGAACTCGCTGTCCTCGGCTGTCACGAGGAGGACGGCGACGACCCCCAGGCGCTGGCCCTCACCGCCCACCTCCTGCGCCAGCCACCGGACTACCCCGAGGCGCTCGCTCTTCCTCTGCCCCTCCACCTGGCGGGCCTCGGCCAGCAGTATGTGCTGCCGACACGTGGGCAGGAGGAGGCGCCGGCGGCGGATCCCGATCCGGCGAAGTACCCTGCACCCGGGCTGGAGGAGGAACCCGAAGCCCGGGACCGCAGTGCCGAGGACGAGCAGCTGCTTCTCTTCGAGGAGGCGTTCCGGGGATGAAGGGGATACCGGAAGATTTAGTACACAAGTAGATTCCTGAATACGTCGTTAACGTCGTCAACGAATCCATTCATTGATGACGAGATGGACCTTGTGTACGGTTGCCGGTATGACGGACACCCCCACCCCGCCGACCGGTCCGCTGGTCACCGGCTCCGAGATCGCCAGGCTGGCGGGCGTCACCCGCGCCGCTGTCTCGAACTGGCGGCGACGCTACGACGACTTTCCAGCTCCGGCCGCTGGCGGTGTCAACAGTCCTCTGTTCGACCTGACCGAAGTGCAGGTCTGGCTGGACAGGCAGCGCAAGGGGCAGGACGTCTCGGTCGACGTGCAACTGTGGCAGGCGCTGCGCGGAGCATACGGCGACGACATGGTCGGCGGACTCGCGGATGTCGCCCGACTTCTCGCGGAGGGCGAGACGCCCGCCGGGCTTCCGTCCGATGTCGTCGGGCTCGCCCGCGAGTTCACCGGGAGCAGTGGTGCGGCCGAGGTGGTGAGTGCCCTTGCGGAGCGCTTCACCGACTCTGTACGCCGGGCCGGATCGGACCAGGTCACCTCGCCCCGTATTGTCCGGGCCGTACGCCACTTCGCCGGCGAGGTGGCCTCCGGCGCGACCTTGTTCGACCCCGCCTGCGGCATCGGCACTCTGCTGTTGGCCGTCGGTCCCGAGCAGGGCCTCGTGCGCCGGGGACAGGAGTTGGACGCCCGCAGTGCCCGCTTCGCGCAACTGCGGGCCGACCTCAGCGGACGTACCGGTGTGGTCGTCGCCACGGGAGACTCGCTGCGCGATGACCGGTGGGCGGAGCTGGGGGCCGATCTGGTCGTCTGCGATCCACCGGTCAGCGAGCCCGACTGGGGACGCGAGAACCTGCTGCTCGACTCGCGCTGGGAGTTCGGCATCCCGTCGCGTGCCGAAAGCGAACTCGCCTGGCTACAGCACGCCTACGCGCACACCGCGCCCGGCGGTCGCGTAGTCGTGGTCATGCCCGCCTCGGTGGCCTACCGCAAGGCGGGCCGCCGCATCCGGGCCGAGCTCGTACGACGGGGCATCCTCACCCAGGTCACCGCCCTGCCGCCCGGTACCGCGGCCTCGCACGCACTCCCGGTCCACCTGTGGCACCTGCGCCGCCCACGGGCCTTGGGCGATGCCGTCACCGTCGTGCGCATGGTCGATCTGACGGCCGGCGATCCGGACGGCTCCCTGGAACCGGGCCCCGGCCAGTTGGCGGAGGTTCCTCTGATCGATCTGCTCGACGATGCCGTGGACCTCACTCCCGGACGTCATGTCGAGGAGTCACATCGCGACTACGCGGTGGCATACCAGTCCCTGCAGCGGGAGTTGACCGAGCAGGTGCGGATGCTGGCGGAGTTGTTGCCGGCATTGGCCGCGGGAGGCGGGCCCAGTTCCCTGGACGGACCGACCGTCAGTGTCGCCGACCTCGCCCGCGCCGGGCTCGTCGAGTACGGAGACCCGGAGCCGGTCTCGGTCAGTGACCAGCTCAACACCGACTATCTCCAGGGCTTCCTGCGCAGCGTGACCAACACACGGCGCTCCACGAGCACCAGCGGTACCTTCCGCTTCGACGGCAAGGGCGCGCGTATCCCGCAGATGGACATCGCAGGACAACGGCGATACGGAGCAGCCTTCCGCGCTCTCCAGGAATTCGAGGAACGAACGCGGCGGGTCGCGGAGTTGAGCCGGGACGTGGCGAGCTTGGCGAGGGACGGCCTCGCCAACGGGGCCCTGGAACCCGAGAGTTGACGGAGCGTCATGTCCTTTACGGGGTAGGTCAGTTCAACTGCGGCACGAACGAGCTGACGGCCCCGTTCCACGAAACCGCCAGTGCCTCCCGAGCCCGGGTGCATGCGACGAACAGCAGGCACCGCTCCCGCAGCAGGTCCGAGTCGTGCTGCAACGCGTCCACGGCGACAGGCGTGACCTCACGGGCGAACGGCATCGCGCCCGCCGTCACCCCCAGGACGGCGACGCAGCGGAACTCCAGCCCCTTCATGGCGTGCATGGTGGCCAGCCGCACCCCGTTCACGGCTGGTCCCGGGTGGTCTCTGACCCTGACCACCGGCACCTTGGCACTGGCCAATCTGTCGTACGCCTTGTCCAGCAACACGTTGAAACGGGCGCACACGCCGATCTCCGAAGGGCGGATGCCCTGTGCCAACCAGCCCTCGATGCGCTCGACGAGGGCCGCGACCTCTGCCTGCTCGGAACCATATCCGTCCGTGTGGGGCCTTCGACCGTGCAGCAGAGAGCGATAGCCCGCCAGGCTGTCGCCGCCCTCACCGCCCAGATCGTCGACCGAAACCGGGCTGAGGATGCCGGTCGACCAGACGAGGATCTCCTCCGTGGAGCGGTAGTTGATGCGCAGACGGTAGGTGCGTCCGGCCACCGAGATCCCCAGAGACCTGAGGGAGACCTTCGAGTCGTAGATTCGCTGGTGCGGGTCACCCGTGATGAACAGGTCGTCGCTGCCGGGAGCCACCGCACCGCGCAGGACACGCCACTGGGCGGGGTGCAGGTCCTGAGCCTCGTCGACCACGACATGGTCGTGCGTGGGCGCCGAACCGGCCAGGAGGTCGGCCGCGCGTGCGCACACCTTCAGGTGCGTGGTGGCTTTCTGGTTGCGCAGTATCGACTCGAACAGCTCGACGGAGGACCACAGTTCGTCGCGTCGTGCCGACGGCAGCGCACTGCCGCGACCGCGCCGCACGGCGGTGCGATAGGCGTCGGGGGAACGCAGATCCTGAGCGAGGACGACGTTCCGGTACTCCTGAGCCAGGAACTGTTCCGACCACGGCAGCCCCAACTGCTTGACGACACGCTGCCACAGCTGTCGTTCCGCACGGTCGTTGACGAGGGAGGGGGACTTGCCGTCGAGGCGGGTCACGACTCCGTGCGCATAGGCGTTGACCGTGGTCACATCGACGCGGCCGAGGAGCACCTCGTCGCCGTCCAGGAGCAGGGACAGGTTCTCGCGCAGCGAGGCTGCCAGAGCGTTCGTGTAAGTGGTGAGGAGGACTCGGGTGTCGGGTGAGCGCGTGAGCAGATGCCTGACCCGGTGCAGGGCTGCAACCGTCTTGCCGGTGCCGGGGCCGCCGGTGATCTGGACAGGGCCGCCGTACGACATTCGGTAGGCGACCCGGCGTTGAGAAGGGTGCAGGAAGACACGCCAGGCCGCGAACGGCTTCTCCAGGATGTCCGCGAGCTCTTCGGGACCGGTGACCAGAGTGATACGGCTGGTGGTGTTGGCGATGGCGACGGCGAGGCTCTCGTCCGGGTCGGGGCTCGCGTCGACCGGTCGGCGCACGCCGACCACGTCTCGGTAGACCTCTTCGGGACCGAACCCCTCGGCGAGGTATTGGAGCACCTCGCACTGGTCCTCCGGCAACAGTGTCTCGAACGCCTGCAACTGCGCCTTGTCCACGATGGTTCGAACAGCACGCAACACCTGGTCGTCGACGCCGAGTTCACGCAGCACGGTGTCCGAGTACTTCGCGAAGAGCAGGGAGGTGGCGGCCGCGGCGGCTTTCTCCAGAGCCGGGGTCAACTGCTCGATGGCGACCACGTTGCGGACTTCGAGTGCCCTCGTCGCGGAGTTCGTCGTGTACAGCCGCTTGGCCGCCCAGCTGTACGCGTCGTCGTGCCGTACGACGTTGACGAGCAGGAACACGTCGCTGCCGTCGTTCGGGGCGAGAACGACACCGCGCCAGAAGTCGTTGATCCGGATGGTGCGCATCCGTGTGTCCTGTGAGTTCTGCACGGACTCCAGGTGGAGGCCCTTGTCTGCCTGTAGTTCGGGCACGGTGAGCAGCTGGAACTTCTTCATCGCCTTCCGCACGCCCGCCTTGACCGGCTTCTCCAGGACGTCGTAGCTCTCCCAGAAGCTGTTGGCGAACGCGAGCTGCGGCACGAGGTGAACTCCCCACCCTGGACGGACACTCCGCAGTCGATCATACGCGCGGGGTGTTCACCGTCCGTATGTCCGTATCGGCCATCCGCCGGGCGACCGCCTCGATGTCCGTGAGCAGCGCGGCCGGCTCCTGGTCGAGGTCCAGGGCGTGCTGGTGGAGGACGATGCCCGCGTGACGCACCTGGTGGGCTGCGTGCGAGGCGTTGCCTTTCGCGTACACCAGGTGCCCCTCGCGCAGACCGAGAGCGGTGCAGTACGCGAGCATCTGGTACAGATCCGCATCCGGATATCCGTCCCGTTTCTCGGCCTTGTACTTGGCGTCCGCCACCGCGCACGGCACTCCGTCCACGCCGTACAGCACGAAGTCGGGCTTCATACGGATCGCCGCGGCGGAGTCGAGGTGGTGCGGATCCTGGAGACGGGCCGTGTGCCCGGTGCCCCGGAACGCCTCCCGCAGGGCCACGGTCACGAAGTCCTCGAAGAGCTTGTTCATGTCGAAGAGGAATCCGTCGACGTGCAGTCCGCCGGGCGTGTGTTCGGCGGAGGCGCCGTCGAGGACCGTGCGGGCGAGGTGCAGAGCCTGGTGGTAACGGGAGTTGAGACGGGTGGGCTGCCAGCCGGGAAGTGACTGTCCACGCACGATCGTGGTGACATCGGCCAGCCGGGCGCGCTGGTGCAACAGCCTGCGCCGTACCTCACGCGGGACACCCGGCAGACGCAGCAGACGTTCGACGGCGGCCCGCAGGATCCGGTTCTCCGCGATATCGGTGGTGAACTCGTCGTACGCCACTTCCACCGGCAGCGTCATGCCGAAGCGTCGCCGTATCTGCTCGGCTTCCCGGATACGTCCGCGTACGACGAGCGCGGCCTCCTCTGTCGCCCGGTAGCCCTGCAACAGCCCCTGCCGCAGGGCGCGGTCCACCTGCCGTTCCACAGCGTGGGCGAGGGCGGGCAGCACCTCGCGGTGCTCGGCCACCGACACCTGTCCGTCCCGCCAGGCACCCTTCGGGTCAAGGCTGTGACCGAGCAGGAAGAAGAGCCGGGCGACGGGCACCTTCGGCGTGATGCGGACGGTGACCGGCTCTCCGCCACCCGGGACCGCGACGGCCACGGCGCCGACCTTGCTGCCGGCCCGCAGTGACCAGCGGCCCGGTGTGTACGGGTCCGGGGCGGCGTCCACGATGCGCGCGGCGGCGAGGGCCCGGCCGACGGCGTCCGACAGAGGAACGGAGACGGCCGGTGCGTGCTCGACGAGATGCACGGACTCATCGGCCGATACGGACTCGGTGCCGGCGTTCACGCCAGTGACTCCCGCAACGCCGCGAGACCGTACCGCTTCTCGATGTCCACGCCCTCCCCGTAGTGGTGCTCCTCAAGCAGGGGCAGGATCTTCGTCCGCCAGGTCCGCTCCAAACCGCCCTCCCGGTAGACGCCCTTCTTCATCAGGTACGAGGGCCCGATGCGGAAGTCGGCGTCGTCGATGCGGGAGTTGAGTGCGTCGAGCAGATCGGCGGGCTCGCTGTCCTTGCCCTCGTCGGCCAGCCAGCGGCGCAGCAGCCCACTCGTCGGCTCCGTGCGCGGGGACAGCTCGACGAAGGCGAAGCGGCGACGCATCGCCGTGTCCACGAGCGCGATCGAACGGTCGGCGGTGTTCATGGTGCCGATCACGAACAGGTTCTTCGGGAGCGCGAAGTCGTCGCCGGAGTAAGGAAGTTGAACGGACTTGTTCCGGTACTCAAGGAGGAAGTACAGCTCACCGAAGACCTTCGCCAGATTGGCGCGGTTGATCTCGTCGATGATCAAGAAGTGCGGGATGTGCCGATTGCCCTCACGGCCCGCGAGGGCGGCCAGCTCACGCAAGGGACCCGCGGTGATCCGGAAGGCGACCTCCTTGGTCTTCGGGTCCTCCTTCGGCCGGAACCCCTCGACGAAGTCCTCGTACGCGTAAGAGGGATGGAACTGGATCAGTTTCACCTGCTCGGGCCCGCCGCCCAGGAACTCGGCGAGTTTGAGTGCCAGATACGTCTTGCCGGTACCCGGCGGGCCGTACAGCACCAACTGCCGCTCGTCCGCGAGCAGATCGCGCACCTCGCGCAGCCACTCTGTGTCGTGCACCAGCAGCTCGGCCGCCAACTCGTCCGTCGGGTCCGGCAGTTCCAGCTCACGGCGGGCGACCAGGGCGGGGATCTCCCCGCTCGGATCCCGCTCTATGGCCTCGGCCTCCTCCACCAACTCCTCGTCGCTCAGGCCGAGCCCTTCGACGAGGGCCTGGACCGAGGAGAGGTCGACGACGTCGTGCTGGATCGACAGCTTCTGCTGGAGCTCCTCCGGCAGGTCGTCGTACGGATATCCGGTCGGCTGCCATTCCACCGGCCGGCGCAGATTGGACCGCCGGTCCTCGGACTCCGTCTGCTCCGCCTCGCCCGTGATCTCACCGACGTACAACTCCCCGCCAGAGATCGTGCACACCGTGTCGCCGGGCTTCACGCGGGAGAGGAAGGCGTGCAGTTCCTCGACGAGCTGCTGCTTCTGGCCGTAGGTGGCCGTCGACTCGTAGTCCTCCTGGACGAAGGTGCGCAGGTCGTCCTTGCTGGTTCCTTGCTGAACGCCCTGCCGGAGTCGGGAGGCAGCGAGCGAGACCCGGCCCTCCGGAAGCCAGAGGCGCTGGACCAGGTCAAGCCCGGTGACGTTCGAACCGCGGATCAGCCAGGGGCGGTTGGGGCCCATCCACATACCGGGCATGAAGTCGCCCAGGGGGCGATTGTCCTCGGTCTTCCAGTCGACCCAGCCGTTGGCACTGCGGCCGGTCAGCACCGCCGCGGCCTCGGAGGAGGAGTTGAACGTGATGGTGTCGGTGGTCTCCAGCCAGGTCGGCCAGTTCTTCGACGGCATGATCCGTCCCTGCCGGATCAGCTCCTCGCGCAGCCGGTGGGCGGACGCCACGCGCGTGGCGAACGACGGCACCACCTCGGGCCGCACGGGCTCTCCCGGACCGACGACGAACTTCCGGCTGCCGTTGGTCCCCTTCGCGTCGGTATGCCGCCCGTGAGCCACCGGCCCGCCGTTCGGCAACCGCAGCCGGAATTCCGGGTACTCCGTGTGCTCGTCGACCATTGGTCCTGCTCCCCCTCGACAGAAGATCCCTTAACAGTAGGGGCCCGTACTGACAACGGCCCCGAACCGTACGGGCCGTCGCCGGCTACGCCCCAGGAGGCGTCACAGGTCGTCGGGGAGCAGCCGGAAGGCAGGCTGGCCGGTGAGTGGTCGCATCATGCGGAAGTGGCCGTCGGTGGTGAACATGTCCGCCGTCTGGAACGCCGACGCCAGGGCGACATTCATCGCGTCGACGAGCCCGACCCCCGCCCCGCCGTCCGCGTCCGCGTACCCCCGCATCACGGCCATGGCGCTCCGAAGATGTGGTGCGGTGTCGGGGATCTCGAACCTGAGCGCCTCCGCCTGTCCGGCGATGAAGTCGAGCGCGTTCATGGCCGCCGCGGGGCCGACCCGCGAGGTCAGCAGACAGTCGAGTTCGGTGAGCACCATCGAGGAGACCACGAGGTGGCCGGTCTGGGCGAGGGCTTCCCGGTGTGCCGCGTGGCGGGGATCCTTGGGGGTGAACAGCCGGTACAGGGCGTTGGTGTCGGCGATGGCTACCTGAATGTCAGTCATCGGTTCCCGTGGCGTCCACGGCTGTGCCCATGCCTCGCAGCGCCGCCTCGATCTCGTGGTCGTCCAGCACGGGGCCGCCCAGGTCCGGAAGGTCCAGCTCACCCATGGCGTCGGTCCGGAACGGATAGGCGGGCCGGCCCGTCAGCGCGCCGCGGGGCACGATGTCTCCGATGGGTACCCCGTCCTTGGTGATGGTCACCGTCTCCCCGGCTGCCACACGGGCCAGGACCCGCGATGTCTGCTGGTTGAGCTCCCTCAGCGGGACCTCCGCGCTGTCACCCATGTCTCTACCGTACTACTCGTTCTACATGGCGGCGAGCGGCTGCCCCTGCCGGCCGTGACGCGGGCCGTCGCTCCGTGCCGTCTGCCAGGTCAGGTCGCCGGCGATGCCGACTCGTTGGCGCCTGGGCCGAAAAGGCCGGTCCTGTCGGCTGTCGAGCCTGGTGTGGTCTCACACGCAGCCTCTGGCGAGCCACTGGCAGGGGCTGCGATCCGTCCGCGGTCGAGGCCCCTAGGATGTGAACTCGTTTTCGATCGCGGGGCGCGGACAGCCGCCTGGTGCGGTTGGCCCACGGGGAGGGCATGAACGTCATGACGGAGCAGAGCGCAGCCCATTCACCAGCCTCGGCTTCGGGCTTCGGCCTGGCCCGAAAACTCTGGCTACGGGACCGAGTCACCGAGTTGAGTGAGGTACTGAGCGATTTCGGGCCGCGGTTGCACGCGCTGATACCCACGGATCTGGGTGACCGGCGGCTGGTGGGTGCCTTGGTCCTGTGCCGCGTCGCGGCCGACGAGGCGCGCGTCCAACCCGTGCCGGAGACAGTCGCGTGGCTGGAGCTGTTGATCCCGCACGGCCACCGCCACGACCTGGCCGACGCCGTGCGCGGACTGCGCTCAGACCTCGTCACGGCCGAGGACCCCGCACTGTGGTCCTGGAATGCGGGGGCGTGGGAGGAACTCGTCCTCGCGCTCTGGAGGCGTGAACGGGCCGGGGCTGTCGGGCAGGTCCGGGCCGATGATGAGCTGGTCTCCCGTTGGGGTGTCCGGGCGGCGGGCACGGCCGGCGTTCCGCACCCCGAGTGGACACGGCACGACGAGAAGGGGTTGTCGCTCACGTCCCTGGCCGACCACCTGGAGGCCGAGGCCGAGGAACCCCAGAGACTGCTCGCTCAGGCGGTCCTGTCGCAGCCCCGTGCCGCCGAGGCGATCGAGAACTCACTGGCCGGGTACGAGGAAGGCCTCCAGAACGCCGGACACCTTGCATACATCGCCGAACAGCAGCTCCTTGAAAGGGAGTTGGGGAGATGGTGTGACACGCACGCGCGGGGTGCGTCCCAAGCGACGGACGAGTTCCTGACGGAGCTGTACGAGTGCGCCGAGACCTACGTCATTGAGTCCCTCGATCCGCTGATCGGCTCGCTCTCGGCCTGTGAGCGGAACCTGCTTCACACCGTCACGGTTCCCGAGCGGCGCGCACGGAACGAGTACCTGACCGAATTCCTCGACTGCGTGGCGAACCCTTCGGCAGGCGCGTGGACGGACGGGGCACTCGATATCGACGTCGCCCACCAGGCCGCAGAACACCAAGCGCGCGGAGAGCTGACCTGGCATGTCATGCGCGGCTCCGTGCCGGTCTGGTACCACATCGTCACTTCCCCGCAGGAACGGGCAGCCGCACTGGCCTTCTCCGGAGCGGCTTCGGCGTCCGCGATCCGTGTGCACGCCGATGTCGTCGTAGCGCGTCAGGGTGTTCTGTTCGAAGAGCTCGCATCCGACGAGGCTGCCGACGGCCCGGAGGACTGGTACCCCGAACCCGGTGTCGAACTGCGCTACTCCAGGCACAGCGCCACTGATCTGTGCGAACTCCTGACTCTGGCCGAACTCGGCCACGCCCGGCTGGAGTTCGTGATCCGGGGCGCGGACGGCAGGTTCGTACCGCTCCGGTCGTTGCGCGCCGAGATCCCGGAGGCCGACGCCGAGGACTGGCGCCAGGGCGCACTGCACGGCCTGCGGAAACTGGTGCCGAACGCCGACGACCTGGCGGACGCGATCGCGTCCGAAGGGCCCGTGGACGAGCAGAAGGATGAAGACGAAGAGTGGTGGGACGACGAAGACGACGAAGACGACGACGGGGAAGACGAGCAGGAACAGCCGGAGGCCACCACCACGGCGAGCGGCTCGGACACCCCTGAGGCGCCTGCGCCGCCCAAGCCGGGCCAACTTCCTGCCGACGTACTGGCCAAGGTGAGGGCCATCCTGCGGCAGGCCGAGGACCCGGCGGCGACGCGGCCCGAGGCGCAGGCCTTCCTACAGAAGGCGGCGGCCCTGATGACCAAGTACGGCATCGAGCAGGCCATGCTCCGGGGCGACGACCCCACCCGCGAACAGCCGGCGGACCGTGTGGTCGAAGTCGTCTCGCCGTGGATGCGCGAGTGCAAGCGGCTCCTGTCCTCCATCGCCTACGCGATGCGCTGTCACCCCATCTATCCCGGCGGCAAGGCCAACACTCACCGGGTCCACATCTTCGGCTTCGCCTCGGACCTGCACTCCGTCGAGGTCTTGTACGCGAGCTTGCGCCTACAGATGCTGCAGGGTGCCGAACGGGCGGACGTACGGTACCGGCCGCCGGGGGAATTCCCGCGTGCCTACAAGCGCTCCTGGATGCTCGGCTTCATCCGGGCCGTGGCCTTGCGGATCGCGGAGGCCGAGCGCACGGCCCGGGAGGACACAGAGCGCGATCGCACCGAGACCGCCACGAGCGCCCCCTCCGCGCAGGGGCGCAGTGTGGCACTCGTCCTCGCCGATCGAAGCACCCAGATCCAGGCCGAGGTCGCCGCCCGCTACCCGAAGGTCGGGAAGGTGCGCCGTACGCGCTTCACCGGCAGCGGATACCGACAGGGGCACGTGGACGGGCAGCAGGCCGACATCGGTGGCCTCGCGCTGGACGACGAGAGCGGGGAGCTGGACGAGCTCATCGCCTGATCGTCGCGGCTGTACCGCCGCGCGCAGGGTAGCCGTGTTGCGATTTTCGCATCTCGCTCGTATGGTGAATTCATGGGCGAAAATGTGACGGAGCGTGTACGGAAGGTAATGAGTGAGGCCTCGGCCAACCAAGGGGCGTTCGCCGAGGCCATCGGGCTGGCTCCCGACAAACTGTCGAAGTCCCTGAGTGGTGTCCGCAGGTTCACGTCTCTCGATCTCGCCCGGATCGCGGAGCTCGGCAACACCACGGTCGATTGGCTGCTGACCGGCCGTGAGCCATTGCGTCCCGCCATCGCGGCCCGCACCAGCGCGTCGGCGGTCGGCGAGCACGGCCATGGCAGGCTTCAGGACCTCGTGGAAAGGTTCACCACGGCGCACGAGGTCCTGGATCTCCTGGACTTGGCGCCCGAACTGCCGGAGCTGCCCTCCGTCCGTCCGGACCTCAGGCGCTACGTCGACCAGGGCGTCGCCCTCGCGGACGACGCGCTCGCCCGACTCGCCGCCGCGGGCATGCCGGCGATCGGCGGCCTGGACACCGCCGATCTGCTCCAGGCCGTGGAGCGCGCTTTCGGCGTCGACGTGGCGAAGATCCGGCTGCCCGAAGGAATCGACGGTGCCGCATGGCAGGCGGACGGATTCCGGCTCATCATGATCGCGCGAACCGAGGTGCCGACCCGTCAACGATTCACGCTCGCCCACGAACTCGGACACATTCTCGCCAGAGATGCTCAAGACCTGCTGACAGAGACCCACTTGTCCCCGGGGCATCAGAAAGACCTGACGGAGGTACGCGCCAATGTGTTCGCCGCCAACTTCCTCATGCCCCGGAGCGAAATCAGCGCGGCGGGACGCGAGAACGGTGTCACGGACGAGCAACTCACCGCACTGGTCGTGCACTTCCAGGTGTCGCCCAGCGCTCTCGCGGCACGACTCGGGCAGTTGGGCGTCATCGCCCGGGAGACGGCGGACAGACTACGCGGGCTCACGACACGGGGCTGTCACTGGCTGATCGGGCAGAACGACCTCTTCGAGGCCCGCGTCACGTGGTCGCGAGCCAATCGACTGCCCTTCCGCCCGGCTCAGTTGCTGTACGAGGCCTACCTCGCGGGCGACACCACCCTGCGCCCGCTGGCCGCGTACACAGGCACGGACGTCGGCACGCTCCGCGAGGCGCTCGAACCCGAACCGGCTCCGCAGGAAGGCGTGTTGGCCGCCACTGACGCGGACGAAGGGGATCTGGTCTACCAGCCATGACGCGTCACTGTTGGTTCCCCGACAACACTGTGCTGTGCAATTTCGCCGCCGTCGATCGGCTGGGCCTGCTGGAGAAGGTCCTTGACGGTCGCGGCCGTTGGACGGAGGCTGTCGCGGCCGAGGCCGGGCAGTCGATGCGCTACTTGCCGACCCTGAGTCAGGTGACGGCCGGCGGATGGCTCGGCGAGCCCATCGAGATCGACGACCCCGCCGAGACCGCCCTGGTGGACCGGGTCCGCCGCGTCGTCTTCGGGGGCGCCCCGTCGCATCCCCTGCAACACCTCGGTGAAGCCGAGACGCTCGTGCTCATCGAGCATCGCAACGGATTCGCCGACTCGGTGTGGATCACCGACGACGGCGAAGCGGGCCGCTACGCACGCCGCAAGGGCATCAGCGTCAAGGACACCGTCGACATCATGCGAGAGGCGGTCGTGGACGGCCTGGTCCTGGCCGACGCGGGCCATCGTCTCCTCATGGAGATGGAACACGTCGACCGTCACCTGCGAGACGTTCCGCGCAGACCGGAGGACCTGTTGCGTTGAGAGGGGCGCGTAGTGGCTACCAAGGCTCCAGGTCCCTGGCTCTACCAAGGATTCAGGTCTTGCTCGGGACGGGTTGGTGTCGGCAACGGCGTTTTGCCACGCGTGAGTTGAGGGCCGCGAGGTGGCCCGACGTACCGTCCCAGGAGGTGGCGGGGAGGGCCGGTCCGACAGGCGGGGAGCTGACGTTCGTCCGCGTCGTCCGGCAGTGCTTTGCCAGTACCTCGCAGAGGGGATCCGCTTCGGGGGTCTGGCACGCCGCAGGCCTCTGGGACGCATTCGGTGACGGCCTGGTCGGTTCCCTCGGCTACGGCGTGTGACGCCTGCCGGGCCCCAAGCCGCTCGGCAGCGAACAGTGGGGAGAGGTGGCCCTCGCTGCGAGTGCAAGCCTCCCGCTGGGCGAAAGTTTGTACGGTAACAGGGATTTGGGGCGTGGGGGCGTTCCTGGGGCAACTGTGGCGGGCGTACGGAGGCACGCTCCAGGAGCGCGCCCCGTACGGTGCGTCAGCGTACGGGGGCAGTGTGTAGACGGTACGCCGATCTTGTGGTCACTCTGGGTGAGTCGATCGCGGGGACCAGCGCACGCACCCGGAGGAGGCCGCGCATGACGGACAGCAGCGACGAGTTGACGGACTACGAGGAGGAGCGGGAGCCCGACCCCTCTGACAGCCTGCGAACCTTCGGGGCCGTCGTCCAGGCGCTGCGCGAGCACGCGGGGCTCAGCAGGGTCGAGTTCGGGGAGAAGGTCCGTTACTCCAAACACACCGTGGAGTCAGTGGAGTTGGGGCGGCGGATGCCGGACGACTCCTTCGTGGAACTGGGGGAGGGGGCGACGGGAAACACGGGGGCGCTGCGGCGGTCGGCGAAGTTCCTGACACGGGGAGAGGCGGGGCTGGCCGTCTGGTTCCGGCGGTGGGCTCGGCTGGAGAAGATCGCGGTGAGTCTGTGTACGTATGAATGCCGTTTGGTGCCGGGGTTGTTGCAGTCGGAGGGGTACGCGCGGGCGGTGTTCGAGGGCACCATTCCGGTAGCCACGGACAAGGAGTTGGAGGACCTGCTCGCGATGCGGCAGAAGCGGCAGCGGATGTTGGTTGAGCGGCAGAAGGTTCCGTTCAGCTTCATCGTCGAGGAGCACGTGTTCCGGCGCCGTTTCGGGGATGCGGAGCAGATGCGGGAGATGTACGACCATGTGCTGGAGCAGAGCGCGCCGCGCAACGTAACGCTTCAAATTGCGCCGCTGGAGGGCGGCTTGCATGCGTGTCTGGATGGACCCGTGCGGCTCCTGGAGACGCGAGACGGGCGACGGTTCGCCTACTCCGAGGGTCAGCAGAACGGGCGACTGATCATCGACGTGAAAGAGGTGAGTCTCCTCCAACAACGCTATGACACACTGCGCTCGCAGGCCCTGAACCCCCAAGACTCACGGGCCCTGTTGGAGCGACTGCGAGGAGAGCTATGAGCACGACGGAACTCGCCTGGTTCAAGTCCAGCTACAGCGGCAGCCAGGGCGACGACTGCGTTGAGGTCGCCGTCACCGAACTGGCCATCTGTGTACGGGACTCCAAGGACGTGGCGCGGCCTCACTTCGCCGTCGGGCGTGAGGAGTGGTCGCGGTTCGTGGGGTTCGCAGCGGGAGCCTGAGCCGCGTTGTCCCGGCGGTCGCGTGGTTACGTTCACCGCCGGGACACCGAGTCACTGGAGGTCGGGTCCGCCTGCCTCGACGATCTCATCGAGCAGACTGATCTCCTCGTCGGCGTCGTCCGCGACGTCCGGGCCGGTGTCGGGAAACGATCCGAATGCCTCCTCGGTAGCGAGATGCGGGTACTTCTCCAGGAGGAACCGCCGCTGGTACGCCATCTCGGCGGCGTCGACGACTCCTTCCAGAGTTGCCCAGTTGAGGGTGCTTCCGACGACTATTCCGACTGCCGGTACGGCCTTGCCGAGTCCCTTCTGGGTGAGACGGAAGCCGAATGCCTTCGCGAACTGCTGGGAGACCTTGGTGACAAGCGCGTCGTTCAGGACCTCCCACGTCTTGCCGCGGAAGAGTGCCTGGGTGAGCCGCGAGATGTCTGACATCGCACGGTTCTTGGCGGCGACCGAGCTTGCCGTCCCGACGTTCACAACAGACAGCACGAAGAGCTTCTCGGCGGGTTCCTCGGGGTCGTAGCCGTAGAACAGCGAGACCTGACCTACAGCGCGGGACGCGAGTCCGAGGACGACTGCGGCATCGGTGACGAAGGCACCGGTAATCGCGCCTCCCGAGGGGGCCGCCGCGGCGCCTGCGGAGGCGGCGATGACGAGTTCTCCTCCGGAGATCACAAGTCCCGCACCCGCTCCCGAGAGCGCGGCGATGGCCGGAAAGTACCAGCTCGCCGCCCGTCCGCGGACCGCGTCGACCTGTTCGAGGTCGAGGCGGCGCACGTCGGAGAGTGATGTGACATCATGCCCGCGCTTCTTGTGGAGCGCCACCACGCGCTTGGGGGACAGGCCCGCTCGTGAAGCTCGTCCCAGTGTCTTCTGTATCGCCTGAACGGCAGTACCGCTCCAGTCCGGCAGGGCGTCGGCTGCTTTGCGCGTTCCGGCGCCGACTTTCTGAGCGCCCTTGGCGACGAACTCCTGTCCACGAGAAACCGCCGATGCGGCTCGCGGATGGTTCTCCAGTTGCTTCGCGGCACGCTTGCCCAAGTTCGCGACCCCGCTGGCCACTTGCTCACCGGCGTTGCTCATCGCTTGCGATAGCGGTCGGCTCTTGAACTGCTGGACGGCCTGCCATTTCGCGAGCTCGTAGTCCGAGGGGAGCCGGTCGGGCTGCTGCGGGTACTCCGGATCACTCATGGTCCGTGGCGCTCCTGTCTCTGGGCGAGCTGTCAGGCGGAGTGGCGGGGGCCGTGGCCCGGGGGCGGGGTGAGGGTGGAGGTGTAGTTCGCACCGTCGGTTAGCGGAGTTTCCAGGCTGAGCCCGGCCTTGGCCATGCGGTCGTATTCGGTGAGTACCAGGCGCTTGGTGCGGTATTCGCCGTACTTGGAAATATCACTGTGCTTGAGTCCGCCGTTCTCCGTCTGGAAGGACTCCAGGATGTAGTCGGTTTCCTGAGCGGAAATTCCATAGAGGTGGAAGAAGTACGCGTCTAGTTCGGCGCGGAGTTGAGCGCGACGGTCTTCATTCCAGACGAATGGGGCTCTGGTGTCACCGAGGTCCGCTGCTAGGGATTCCATTTCCCAAGCGGTATAGACGAGTTCTAGCGTGCGGGGTGTGAGGAAGGCGAGGTGCGGGGTCAGATCACTCGGTCGAGGCACGGGGAGTTGCTTCCACGTCATGAGGCCGAGGTGAGTGCCGCCGATCTTCTGGCGGGCCACAAAGTCAAATACTAGAGAACTTTGCGCCGCTACCATTGCGGCCGTTAGTTCGACAGAGGTCTCGGGAAACATTAGGGGGAATGTATTTCCAACCGCTGTCCTTGGTAGAAACGCAGGAATTGCAGTGCGCTCGTTGGCTGTATTGGTAATGTCTCGCCAACCGAGTAGCCAGCCGTGTTCCCATTTCAATTCCCCAAGTCGGACGTCTACGCCGGAAATATCGACTTCTTTATCCTTGCGCACGGTTGGGATCCGTCCGCTCTCCTGGATCCATTTCCGGGGTTGTGTAACGCCAAAGGCTTCCTTTTTTTCCTCAAGCGGAACGTGTTCGTAGTCCTCGTTGCCCAGGCCGTAGTAGCGATTCCAGCGATGATCGAAGAGGTGGGCCATCTTCGCTTCGTAGAGTGGCAGCATCCGTTCCCCTTCTCGGATGAACACATTCCCTATCAATTCCCAACCCTCTTGCTCCAGCCTCGCCCGATCGCGGAATACATCGGAGTCGTCAGTAAGATTGAAGAGATGCTTGAAGGTGATGTGCCACGGGTTGCCATGCTTTCCGATTTCCGTGAGAAGGGCTGGGAAACGGCGATGGATGGCAGTTACGAGATCTGCCTCCCTCCGTGTGCGAAATACGGGCAGAGTTCCCGTATTTGGATTGATGATGGAGATTTCATGAGGTGAAAGCGTGAACACGGCGGCGCCGTCTGAGAGTTCGTCAGGGTGGCCAAGGAAAAAGGCGAAGCGGGACGCTGGCTCGCGTAGTCCCCGACCTGTGGCGGAGATCAGTGAGAACCATGTTTGGGGATGAACTGCGGGAAAGAGCTTCTGTCGCTTTCCGTTCTCGAAGTCATATAGGTGCTTTACTACTCCCCGCTGAGCCAGATCCTGAAAGAGGAATTGTGCTCCAGAGCCTGTGGCGATTTTAGTGGGGACGATTGTTCCCAATCGCCCTTCAAGGGCGGTAATTGAGATGAAGCGCTCGGTGAACAGCTGATCCGTCTGTAGGGAGTTGACACCTTTAATGGACAGCCCCCTCTGGAGTTGAGGATACGTGTTCGAGGACCCCAGGAATAGGAACGATGATTTCACTCGCCTCCGAGCCGTGTGATACCGGGCACCTTCCTCGGGGTGTTCGGCAACCCAGTCGGTGATTGCCGTGCGCCTTGCCGCACCTGCGAGCGCCGCGATGGACGGCTCGACCACGCTGAAGTACTCCTGGTCCATAAAGTCGACTCGGCCCCACGGAGGATTCCCCAACACACAGTCGAACCCACCAGCCCACCCGGTAACCGGATCAACCCCATCCACCGAGGCCGCGTCAGGCACATTGAAGACATCCGGAAACTCCAGATGCCAGTGGAAGAACCGGTACTCGTCCCGCAGCCGCTCGATCTCCCGGTGCGTTTCCTCCAGCGCGCCCGCGCCCTCGTCAGCCTGGAGCGACAGGAACACCCGCTGGGTCACCGGCGACGGTGCGTCCACCGTCTTCTCCCAGACAAAGGCAGCGCACCAGGCATCGGCGATCTTCAACGCGTCCTTGTACGCCTGGGAGTTCTCCCACTCGTGATACCGCTTCGCTAGCTTGCGAACCTGGCCGAGTTTCTCGGTCTCCGCGTTCGTGACCAGGTCACGCAGTTCGGTGGCGAACACGGTGTTGGTGACGCTCACCGACTCGTCGACCTCCGCGTCGAGTCGGAAGATCCCCTGGTGTTCTTCCTTGTTCCGCTTGAGCCAGTCCGTGGCGACCGACTTGTCGTCCCCCTCCACGGCCTTGAACGCCGCCTCCGGAATCCCATCCCGCAACAGCGCCGGCGTCGCCCCGATCAGCCCGTTCCCGAGCTTCACATGCGCGTCGAGGAACCCCAACGCCTTCCCCGGCTCCAACGCCTCCATCCACAAGGACACCTTGGCCAGCTCAACAGCCATGGGGTTGAGATCGACGCCGTAGACACACCGCGCGATGACCTCGTGCAACGCGTGCCGGACACTGTCCGGTGTCGGCTCCGGTGTCCGGTCGCGTACCGCCGCCACCCGCTTCGCGATACGACGAGCAGCGGCAACCAAGAAGTGCCCGGAGCCACACGCCGGGTCGCAGACAGTCAGCGACAGCAGCTCGCCGACGATGGTCTCCCGCGCGTCCGCGTCCGACTGCTTGGCCTCGGCCGCCGTCTTCTCGCCACGTTCCTGCGCAGCCTGGATGACCGGGTCGAGGGTGGAGTCGAGCAGCACCTCCACCAGCGAACTCGGTGTGTAGTACGAGCCGGTCTTCTTGCGCTCGTTGCCCGCGCGGGGCACCAACTCGAAGGTGCGGTCCGCGCCGGCCTGGGGGACCAGGTCCAACAACGACTCGTAGATCGCGCCCAGTTCCTCCGCGTCGAGCGTGCGGTAGTCCACCGTCCGCCAGCGCTGGGCCTCCGTGTCTCGGACGATGGCGAGGTGCTTCACGGCTGCGAGCAAGTGCTGGTTGGAAAGGGAAAGACCTTCCAGCGGCGCGTCCGCTGAGGTCGGGTCGAACAGGCCGCCCAGTCCCGGGAGGCCCAGCTCCGGACGGCCCGCCTCGTCGCCCAGCGCCGCCAGCACCAGGCGCAGCGCCTGCCACCGGTCCGAGTGCGACGTACCCCGACGGCGCCGGGACTGCTCACGCAGCCGCGATGTGGCGAAGTAGTCGGCGTACCGCTTGCGCGCCCCCGCAGCCGCCTCCGGCGGGTGGAGCGCGTCGCGGTCCTCGGCCACGAAGACGAACAGCAGGCGGTACACGAGTCGCAGCAACGCGGCGTGGTACTCGTCCCGGTCGAAATTCTCGCGCAACGCGCCGTTGTCCGGGTGCTTCAGGAACCCCGTGCCGAGCTCCCGGATGGCCTGCCGCACGCCTTCGCTTATGTCGTCGAGGAAGCGCGCGCCGAGGCGGATCGCGGCATCCCGCCAGACCTCCAGCCAGCAGGTCACCTGGGAGCCGCCCTGCGGGCTCTCGAAACGGGACGCGTGCAGCAGTCGGAACAGGATGACGAACTCGCTGAACAGTTCGCCGTCGAAGATCGCCTCCAGGTCGAACTCGACGTACGACGTGGTGGCCAGCGCGTTGGAGTCGCGCAGCAGGCGCAGTTGGCGGCCGTTGGTGAGCAGGGCCCACAGGTGGGCGTCCGTGCGGTTCAGCGCCTCCTGCAACAGCGACTGCGGAGCGGGGGAGCCGACACCCTGACGCTTGTCCAGGGAAGCGTTCCAAGTCACCACGTGGACAAGGGTGTTGTCGCGACGGTGGCTCACTGGGAACGTCTTCGTGCCGTCGTCCGCCGCGATGCCCTCCTCGGTCACCTCCGTGAGGTGACCGAATCCGAGTGCCTCGAACAGCGGCTTCACCCAGTTGGCGTCGGCGTAGCCGGTGCTGTCAGGGCGGACGGATGCCTCCGGCTCAGCGGGCAGCTTCTCGCGCAGTTCGCGCCAGAGCGACTTGAGGTCGTCCCACTGCCGCTCGGCTTGATCGCGTACCGAACGGGAGCCCGGGATGCGGTAGTCAGCCGGCGCGAGGCCCTTGAGGTCTTTGGTGACCTTGCCCTCGGAGATCCGCACCAGCATGTCGGCCGGCAGCAGCCCCCCGACCGTGTGGACAGCGGTGAACACCTGGTGGCGGGTGGTGGCGGACATCAGGCGGACACTCCCGGAGCGATCGCGACGGCAGGGGCGGCGGTGTTGGGCAGGTAGACGTACACGCCGAGCACGTCGGCGGGCTTCTGGGCCGTGACGGACAGACCGCGCACGATCTCACCGGACGCGGCCCGCACCCGGCGGTGCGACGCGTCCAGCTCGACGGCCAGCTCCTCGCCGTACGCCGCCAAGTGGTCATTGACACTCGGGAGTTGACCGAGGACCCGGGTCATGGTGCGTTCGCCGAAGTACGGGTCCGTGCTGATGGACGCCTTCGCGTCCAGAAGCTCCGCCGCCCGCTCGGAGGGCAGCCACACGGCGTTCTTCGTGGAGCCCTCGAAGGCCAACAGCCGGGCGTCCTCCGCGACGACCTGCCGGTCGCCGTTTCGGGAGGGGAGCGTCAGGTGGAAGCGGTAGCGGACCAGGAGCAGAGTCGTCATCGTGCCGACCATGTCCGTGGTGACCACACCGCAGCGGCGGGCCGGGCGGGCCCCTGGGGCGTCCTTGTCCAGGGCCGCGTTCAGTACGTGGGCGGCGAGTGCGCCGACCACCGGGTCGGTGCGGACCAGTGCCGCCTCGCCGCGGGTCACCGCCGGATCCGTGCGGAACGGGATCGGGCGGTCCTTCTCGATCACCTCGGCGCCTATGGCCGGCGCGAGCGCGTCCTGGAGGCCGATGGGCGTGCCGCCCACCTGCGCCGTGAACTCCTCGCCGGTGCCGCGCAGCACCGCCCCCAGGGCTTCCAGCGACTCCCGTACGAACGTCGTGATCTCGCCCGCACCGCCCAGCGCCTCCCGGATCGAGGTGACCTCGCGGGCCACCTCCTCCGGGTGGATCGAGCGCTGTGCGAACAGCGAACGCGACTTCTTCTCGCGTTCGGCCGCCGAGTTCCAGTCGCTCTCCACCTTGCCCGTCGCCGTGTCCAGGGCCTCGGAGCCGAACAGGGTGTCCTGCTGGCCCTCCCGCCCGCGCATCAGCAGCCATTCAACGATCGCGTCCGTGACGCCTGTTGACAGTTCGTCAGGGATGGAGACGGAGATGCCGAGGTCCTTCTTGATCTGGCGGTGCTTCTTGATCAGGACTTCGAGGACCTTGCCGTCGATACCGTTGTCGTCGCCGTAGATCGTGATGACGCGGACCTGGTCGCGGCGCTGGCCGTACCGGTCGACACGGCCCTCGCGCTGGTCGTGGCGGGTCGGGTTCCAGGCCAGGTCGTAGTGGACGACGGCGTCGAAGTGGTGCTGGAGGTTGACGCCCTCGGACAGGCAGTCCGTGGCGATGAGGACGCGGCGGGCGGCGGCGTCCTCGCCCGCCTCGGCGGCGAGCGCCTCGATGCGCTCGATGCGCTGCTGCGGGGAGATCGTGCCGGTGACCGCCTTGACGACGGTCTTCGCGCCGAGCGGGCCGCGCTTGCCGCTTTCCTTGTCGTTCTCCAGCTGGTCGGCGAGGTACTCGGCGGTCGGGATGTAGCGGCAGAACACGATCGGGTTGTGGCCGTCCGCCAGTAGCGCCTTGAGATGCTTGATGAGCGCCTTGAGCTTGAGATCCTTGGCCGGACCCTCCAACTCCTGCGCACGGACGGCGAGTTCACCCAGGCGCGAGCGCGGGTCGTCGTCCTCGGTGATCTCCGCGCCGGGGGCGACGTCCATCCCCTCCATGGTGTCGCTGTCGGCCGCGTCGCTGGTGAGTGGTGCGCCCAGCTTGTCGGCCTCCTCCGCCGACGCGGCGACCGCCGCCGCCGAACGTGTCCGCAGGGTCTTCGCGGCTGCCCGCGGCGACGACACCAGCGACCGGAGCAGGGCGATCGCCGACCACCAGGCGATCCGCGCCTCGCGCCTGCCCTGACCGCCCGCCTCCTCCACGCGCTCGCTCGCGTACGCGATCGCGTCGTCGAGCAACGCCCGGTACTCGGGCGACAGTTTGTACGTCTCGTCCTTGAAGTACCGGTCCGAGGGGAACGCGGTGCGCTCGGCGAGCGAGTCGTCGCTGAGGCCGTCCTCCTTGGTGAGGTACTGCCGTACGTCCGCCCGCTTGCGTGCCACGAAGTGCTGGGCCAGCAGCCGCCTCCCGGACTCCGACTCCAGGCTCACCGAGGCGAGTTCGGGCTTGACCAGGCCCAGCAGATTGCGGAAGGCGGACTCCTTGCCGCTGTGCGGGGTCGCCGTCACCAGCACCAGATGCCGGGTGGTGTCCTCGGCGACGCGGCGCAGCAGCTCGTACCGGAGCTGGTTCTGGGAGTGCGAGGACGTGTCGTCGGCGGCCACGCAGGTGTGCGCCTCGTCGACGATCACCAGGTCGGGGCAGTGGCGTACGAAGTCGTCGCGGTGGCGCGGGGACTTGATGAAGTCCGTCGACACGATCACGTGCGGATACTTGTCGAAGAGGGACTGGCCCAGGTCCAGGCCCCGTTCGAGGCGCGACACCGTCGAGGAGAGCACCAGCTCCGCGTCGATGCCGAACTTGGTACGCAGCTCCTGCTGCCACTGCTCGGCGAGCGCGGGCGAGCAGAGCACCGCCAGGCCCGTCGCCTCGCCCTGCGCCAGGAGTTCGCTCGCCACCAGGCCCGCTTCGATCGTCTTGCCGATGCCGACGTCGTCCGAGATCAGCATGCGGACGGTCTTCTGCCGCAGGGCCATCAGGAGCGGGACGAGCTGGTAGGCGCGTGGGTCCACCGCGATGCCCGCCAGCGAGCGGAACGGGCCCGCGCCGGAGCGGAAGCCGACGCGCAGCGCGGTGCGGAGCAGGCCTGCCGCGAGCTGGTTGCCGAGGTCGCCGGGCTCCGGCGGCGCGAACTTCGCCTCGTCCACGGTCTCGAATGCCGGGAACACGGCGGCGATGTCGTCGTCCGAGCCGCCCAGCGGCCGTAGCACCAGCAGGTCGGGCTTGCTCTCCGGGAGCACCACCCATTCGCGGCCGCGGGCCTTCACCAGGGAACCGGTGGAGTATTCGTGGGGCATGTCGGTCAAATCCTCTGGGAGGGCGGGTCAGCCGGCGGCGGGGGAGCCGAAGTACTGGGCATGGGCGGTGGCGATGGCGTCCCAGTCACCGCCGTGCGGAAAGCGGATGACGTCCCAACTGGCGTTGAACAGGCGTTCCTCGGCATCCTCGTCGCGCAGGGCGTCCTGCTCCCGCGCCGGCGAGTCCACGAAGACGGCGACGCTCACACCGGGCAGCCGGTACACATAGTCGGGCATCGCGTTGGCCTCGGTGAGAAAAGTGCCGGTCTCGTCCGGCGGCCGTAGCCCGCGTGCCTTGGCCCAGCCCAGGAAGTCTCCCTTGGCGGCGAGTTCGGAGGCCGACGACTCCACGGTCGTGGGCGCGGCGGGAGACACGGCGAGCAGGCGGCGGTACTGCTCCGAGCGCGACTCGCCGCGGGCCTCCCGCCGCGCCGTGGCCGACGCCAGCCGCACCAGCAGGTGGGCCACCGTGTGCCGGTTGACGAGCGCGTGGTTGAGCTGGTTGCCGTACGTCAGCAGGCAGTCGTAGCAGCCCAGCGCGCAGGCTCGGCCGGGGCGGTGCTTCTCGCCGCCCTCGTCCTCGCCCTGCGCGCCGAAGTGGCAGATTTCCAGGGCTCGTTGGGCCGCCTTCGCCAAGGCGTCGTCCTCCGCCTGGAGACGGCGCAGTACGCCCGCACCGCCCTCGGCCGCCTCGGTGAACAGGATGCGGCCACGCGGTCCGTCGTCCGGCGGCAGCAGCTCGCTGGACAGTTCGGCGTCCTCCAGCTCGAACGCGGCCTCGATGCCCCGCTCCAGCGCGTACATCAGGGTCAGCGCGATCGGCTCGGGCAACGGCTCGTCGAGGGTGAGCACGAGGATGTTGCGGCGGTCCTCCACGTACGGGATGACGCGCTTCTTGCGCCGCCGCTCGTTGCCTTCCGTGTCGATCACCGGCAGTTCGCTGGAGTCGCCGGACGCCTCGGATGCGTCCTTGTCGTTCATCCAGCGGCCGTCCGCCAAGTCCAGCCAGTAGCCCGCCGGTTCGTCGCTCTTGGCGCGCACCCGGCCGGTGTTGGTGATCCGGATCGTCGCCGAGTCGCCGTACGCGAGCTGGGCGATCCGGCCGCCGGAGGTGTCGGTGACCGACGCCTCCAGGCGGCCCTTGTCGGCGGCGTCGCGCTTGGGGAAGCGGTACGACGTCTCCAGCTTGAAGCCGGCGCGACGGCGCTCCTCCTCGTCGGAGGAGATCCGCTCGCGGCGGGTGGTGTACACCGTGTGCAGTTGCAGCAGGCCGTAAGTCGCCGAGCCCAGCGGCTCGTTGCAGAAGCCGCAGCGGTCCTCGCGGTCCTCCGGAGGATGGTGGTAGCCGCAGTGCGCGCAACGGCGGGCCTCGCCGGTGGTCAGCTCGCCGCTGGAGTCTGGCGGCAGCTGGATACGCGTCACCTGATAGCGGGCGCCCTCGTGGTAGATCAGGGCACCCGGGCCGAACTCGCGGATCGCGAGGAAGCGGGGCCGTTGGAGGTAGTCGCCGTCACCGCGGCGGCGGCCGATTGTCGGGATGTACGCGGCGAGTGGGAGGCGCGGGAAGC
Source organism: Streptomyces sp. NPDC101776 (assembly GCF_044766845.1). Taxonomy (NCBI): domain Bacteria; kingdom Bacillati; phylum Actinomycetota; class Actinomycetes; order Kitasatosporales; family Streptomycetaceae; genus Streptomyces; species Streptomyces sp. NPDC101776. The sequence goes on from NZ_JBIWMV010000002.1 coordinate 796,052, forward strand.
TGTAACCAGGGAGGAAGCCCTCGGAGGCCAGGTAGCGGTACGGATTGAAGTCGGAGAGCACGGACTTGTTGTCGACGCTCTCGTTCATCAGCAGGTTCAGCTGTGTCCATGCCTCGCGCTGGCGGGTGTTGGCCCGCTTGCGGTCCCCGTCCGCGAGGCCGTAGTCGATACGGCGCTCACTCTGGGTGTAGTAGTCCTTCAGCGCGGCACGGAACAGACTGCGCCAGCGCTCGAAGGCATGGTCGAAGCGTCCCTGCACCGAGCGGACCTTGTCCTCGATCCAGTCGTCGTGCCACCAGGTTGTCTCGGCGAACTTGGAGAGCAGGGGCCCGAACACCTGCCGTGAGGCGTCGATGGTGCGGCGCCGGGCACTCTCGTCGAGAGAGGCGGCGAAGATGTCGGGGAGGAGCTCCAGGGTCGGTGTCGTGTGCGCACCGCTGTCCGGAGCAGGCACCTCAAGGACGTCGGACATGGCCCGGCCCAGCTTGAGACCCGCCTCGGCGATCCAGATGCCCTGGAGGTGGGAGAGGACCAGATCCTCGTTGGCCAGATCCAGGCGGGGCGGGGCGACCGCACCCGCCACCATACGATCCGAGCGGCGGAAGTAGTACTGGTCGTGGCTGTTGCCGGTCGCGCAGTACGTGGTGACCAGCGCGGGCTGACCGCTACGGCCGGCCCGGCCCGAGCGCTGCGCGTAGTTCGCGGGTGTGGGCGGGACGTTGCGCATCATCACCGCGTTCAGCGAGGAGATGTCGACGCCCAGCTCCATCGTGGGGGAGCAGTACAGGAGCTTCAACTCCGCCTTGCGGAAGGCCTCTTCGCGCTCCTGCCGGTCCTGGGGGGACACCTGGGCGGTGTGCTCGCGGGCGAACAGACCGGACAGCGCGCCCGCCGCGTCCTTGTACAGGTCCCGGAAGAACGTGTTCACGCGGGGGCCGTCGCCGCTCTGGTACGTGCGCGTCAACGGGTCGTGTGTCCCCGTTTCGCCCCTGCCCGCGCGCCACACGAGCGACTGCGCGGCCACCCGGTAGCCCGTCGCGGCGGGAGTCGTGGACCTGCGGTAGCGGCCCGCGCGCTGCGGGGCGACCTCCACCTCCTTCACCAGGCCGGCCTTGGTCAGCACCTTCAGCAACTCCACGATCACCAGCTGGAGATCGGCCTGGTCGAGGTCCTTGAAGGAACGGTCCGAGCGCCCCAGGTACTTGCCGAACTTGCCGCGCGCCGACAGGAACAGTCCCGATCGGTCCATGCCCGGACGGGAGGGGTGCGGATACGCGGTACCGATCCGTGGCTTGTCGGCGGCCGACAACAACCACGGGTCGACGAGCCGTTCCTCGCTCGCTCGCTGCAAGGAGTCGAAGACGTCGTCGCGGAAGTACGACACGTCGATGGCCAGCGACCGGCGCATCTCGTTCAGCAGCGCCTTCATGATCTCGGCCCGCAGGGCGGGGTCGGCGTCCCGCAGCGCCGCATGGGTGGTGGCCCACCGATCCTGCTTGGCCGCCACCCATTCCAGGTCCTCGTAGTCGATCTCCAGCAGGCCCGTCTGCTCCAGGTTCGGCATCGTGATACGCCAGCCGCGTTCAAGATCCAGATACAGCCGGAAGGCGATCACATCGCGGAGCGTCCGGGCCGCGTTGCCGGCCAGTGACGGCGGCAGATCCGCCTCGCCCGTGTAGTCCGCGGGGTCGATGGCGAGCGCGTTCGTCACCGTCGACGCCAGCTCCTCGTGGTGCAGGCCGGCGTCACCCGAGTCCAGCGCCGCCCGGTACAGAGCCCCGCGCAACTGCGTGATCTGCACGAAGTCGTTGAAGTGACCGGCCTGGAGAGAGGCGTCCTGACGGTTGTCGACGAACGTCAGGAGCTTGCGCGCCTCCTTCTCCAGCGCCTCCTCGGGCACCGACTTCAGCGACCGTACGACCGACGCCGAGATCAGCGAGGTCGCGGAGGAACGGCCCTCCTGGTCCAGCGTCGCCAGCTTCGCGAAGTCCCGGCCGCGCGTCTGCTCGTAGGCGACCCCGCAGTGCAGACAGAAGAGGAAGGGGGACGGGATGAACGCGGCCTTGAGCTCACCCCGGCCCTCGTGGCCGAGAGGGTCGACGGAGACGGCACGGGGCACTCGGTCGCGGTACGACTTCTTCACGACCTCCTGGCCCTTCTCGTCCAACTCCAGCCAGGACTCGGGCAGTCGGCGATCGTCCACCGCGTACTGGAGCGCGGCCGGCCACTCCCGTTCATGGTCGACGTACAGATAGCCGTCGCCCTGCCGTCCGCCCGTCGCGGAGGTGTCCCGGCGTGCCTCGTACCGGAATTCGCCGTCCTTCTCGGTCCGCCACACCGTCAGATACTCCTGGCCGCACTCCCGGCAGAACGCGAGCGGCATCAGCAACTTGCCGCTCTTGTCCGGCTTTTCGAGCTGGTAGGCGCGGGTGAGGTAGCGGGAGAGTTTGTCCTCCAAGGTGACGTAGACGGTGTCGCCTTTGGAGAGGAACTGGTGCAACCGGAACGCGAACAACGGCCTTTCGGTCACCGGGTGGCGGGCCTGTGAACCGGCCTCCAGAGTGGCCCGGATCGCCTTGGCACACACCTCCTCGTCGACCCCGGACTGCTCGTGCAGCTCCGCCGCCGCGTCCTCGATCCGCGCGGGCTTGCGACGTACGAGCTGTCCTGTCGTCTTGTCCGTGGCCAGGCCGAAGCGGGTCTCGATCCAGCGGGCCAGCGGATCGCGTACCAGATCGTCGTACGCGCGCGGAGCGGCAGGGGAGTTGAGACGCTCGGCGGGTACGGTGTCGGGCGTGTCGTGGGTCGCCCGGACGAGGGTTTCGCCGATGACGTGCTCGGGCCGGACCGACGTACCGAACAAGGTGCTCGCCACGTCGGCGACGACCTTCTTCTGGTCCTCCACCGTGCCCTCGGTCGACATGGTCGCGGACGTCCCGATGCACTGCAGATCCTGCGCCTGGCACGCTTCGCGGACCCGGCGGATCAGCAGCGCCACGTCGGCGCCCTGGCGGCCGCGGTAGGTGTGGAGTTCATCGAAGACCAGGAACTCCAGGCCCCGCGCCATGTTGATCAGGCTCGCCCGGTCGGCGGGGCGGGTCAGCATCAGTTCGAGCATCACGTAGTTGGTGAGCAGGATGTCCGGCGGGTTGTCGCGGATCTCCTTGCGCTTCTCGTCGTCCTCCTGACCCGTGTAGCGGGCGAAGGTGACCGGCTCGCGACCCGCGCCGTACCCGTCGCGCAGATACTTCTCCAGCTCCTTGAGCTGGCTGTTGGCAAGCGCGTTCATCGGATACACGATGATCGCCCGCACCCTCCCCCAGCCTCCGGCCGGGGGTGCCCCCATGCGGGCGTTGGGTCCTTCGGCGTCCCGTTCGTACAGCACCTTGTTCACGATGGGCACGATGTAGGCGAGCGACTTTCCGGAGCCCGTGCCGGTTGTCAGTACGTACGACGCACCGGACGCTGCGGCGTCTAGGGCCTCACGCTGGTGCTGGTGGAGCGTCAGCGGACGCCCGTCGGGGACGGTGCCGCCCTCGGTCTTCTTGGCCTGGAAGATGCGGGCGCATTCGTCGTGGAGCACCTTCTGCCCGGCCAGCTCCGCCACCGTGCCGCCACCCCGGAAAAAGGGGTTGAGTGACAGCCAGGGGTTCGGCCACTGCGACTTGTTCTCCAGGTCCTCCTCGACGAATGCGGCGATCCGTTCGTCGCGGATCACCGTGCCGCCCTTGGTGAAGGAGTGGTAGTCCTCGATGAGCTTCTCGTGGACGCGGAAGACATCCATACCGGTGGCGGAAGCGGTGCCGGGCGCGGCCTGGGGAGCGGGCGCCGGACGCTCGGGCACCTGTGGGGCGGCGGAGGGGCGGAGGGGGAGGACCGGGTCCATGGCGGCCCAGTGCGGCAGTTGCGAGGCTTCCTCACCGGCGAGCGCCAGTGGCAGCAGAGCGTCACGGACCGCCACTGCGTCCGCCGGCCGATCTGCCGGATCCTTGGCGAGCAGGCGGTGCACGAGGCGGGCGAACTCGACGGGGATCGCACTGCGGATCGCGGCCACGGGGGTCGGGTCCTCGCCGGTGTGCTTGCGTGCGAGCTCGTACGGGGACTCGCTGGTGAACGGCGGTACCCCCACGAGCATTTCGTACAGCACACAGCCCAGTGCGTAGAGATCGGCGGCCTGTGTCACCTGCTTGGCCTCGAACTGCTCGGGGGCCATGTAACGAGCCGTCCCGACACTGACCCCCGTGCTGGTCAGCCGGGCCTCGTCCGGGTCGTCGACGATGCGGCCCATACCGAAGTCGAGGACCTTGACCGTGCCGCCGTGGGTGAGCATGACGTTGGCGGGCTTCAGGTCGCGGTGCACGATGCCGGCGGTGTGGGCGGCGGAGAGGCCGTCGGCGATCTGGGCGCCGATCGCGGCGGCCCAGGCGAGCGGAAGCTGCGGCTCCTCCTCGATCAGATCGCGAAGCGTCTCCCCGTCCAGGAGCTCCATCGCGAGATAGGGGAGACCGCCGCTGTCCGCGGCGATACCGCCGGCGATCAGCCGCGTGAGGTTCCGGTGGCGCAGTCGGCGCATGATCCGCACTTCGCGATCGAAACGCTGAACAGCCTTGGGATCTCCGCCGGTGTCGATCTGGATGCCGGTGCGGCGGCGCAGGATGGTCTTGACGGCGACCGCGCGGTCGGGGGATCCCTGGGTGGCCTGAAGATCCTCGGCCTGGTGGACCTCCCCCATGTTGCCTCTGCCGATGACGCGCCCGATACGGAATCTGCCGTCGACCAGCTCGTGGCTCACTGCCGCTCCTTCTTCCTCTTTGCCCGGCTCCATGACGGAACTCGCCCCCTGACCTGCTGACGCACGGTCCATCGTGTCAGAACGGAGAGTGCAACTTCCGTGACTGTACACGAAGTCCGGCAGGAAATGCCTTGTGTGCATCTGTTGACATCGTCAACGCTCTAGCTCTATCGCCATCGGTGAAATGAGCCTGGGGGCACCATGAGAGCTCAATCCATCGGCGGGGCGGGCGTGTTCGGCGTGAAGGCCGCCCTGGTCGAGCTGCTGGCGCGGCTTCGGCATGCTGCAGTGAACGGTGTCGTACCGGAACGCGTCTTCGCGGAGAGCGTGCGCGCGCTGGAACTCGGCGACGCCGAGCGGGAGCGGTTGCGGGACGAGCCGGCTCGATTGGGCCTGCTCGTGCAAGGGGTCCACCTGCACACAGACGCGGACAGTGCGAGCGCCGAAAAGGTTGCACGATTTCGTGAAGAAAATGTGTTCCCTGGTGTTCATGCGGTGCGAGTGCTGCTGGCGCGCTATGCCGACGCCGAGGGGTATGTGACGGCACGGGCCGTGGACGGAGTGGCCCGGCTGGCCGGGCTCGATGCCAGGGAAACGGCGGAACTGCACGCCGAGGCCCGACTGCGGCAGGCCGAGCTGTGCGGTCTGCCTCCCGGCCACATCAGAGTCCGCGCGCGACTGTCTGGTCGTCCACAACCAGCGACTCGCGCACTCGATCCTGCGCGGCTACCTGGAGCAGGGGCTGGAGTACGACGACTTGTTCCAGCACGCGGTGCTGGGCCTGATGAAGGCTGCTCGGAAGTTCGATCCGGCCAGGGGGTACAAGTTCTCGACGTATGCCACGTGGTGGGTTCGGCAGACGATCGTCGTCATCCCCGACACACATAGGGATGCCGCGGTCGATCCCACCTCGGCTGCCCTGCGCATGACGTACTACGTCCTGGCCACTCGTGCGCGACATGAACTCCACTTGGCGTATGAGGGCGACACCGAGCCACCTCTGTGCGCACAGGTGGGGTCCGGATATTTGTTGCGGGGCTGACGCGACCTGCGGCTATCGACTCCGCTCCGGGATCGTCGAGGCCGAGACGTCCGAGGCGCGCTACCGACTGCCGTCCCGACAGGCCGGCTGGGCATGCACTCAGGGCCACCTGCGACGGCGGGCCAGGTCTGCCTGAGTGTTGCTCGGTCTCACGGTGGTGCGGCGCAGCATGGAACGACCCCTGAACTTGATGGAGTTGATGTGCATGAGCCGTGTTTATGCTGTGAACTTGGTCACATCTGTTCCCGTGTCGGGGTGCCGGCCCCGGCGTCCTCCCGGCACCCCTGACGTCCCCCGAATCACCCTCTCCCCCTCGCCTCACCGTGGGTAGTCAGCCAAAACGTCTTCGTGGCCGAGGAGTTGGAGTGGGCGGAGTCGAGCTGTCTACGCGCATAGTGTTCCGGGTGGCCTAAACCTCTGTGCCTAACGGGATTTGTGGGTTCCCTTGACCCGGATCGGATGGCTCGGTTTCATAACTCACCAACTGCGCGGGGGGCTCGGGCGCCCGTCGTGAATCCGCAGGGTGTCTTTGGCGTTCCTGGCGTGCTGTGCCGTCAACTCCCCAGTGTGTGCAGGCGTGTTGACGTGTCCGGCTGCCCGTCTGGATATGTCGCGCGCCACCCCGGAAAGGAAATACGCCGGTGTCGCAGTTCTTCACCGCAGCTCCTCCTCTCTGCCGTGCCATCGGGTGCCGGTGGGCGAGGTGAGCCGACATCGGGGTACACCCGCGCAGACGGAGGTGGGAGTAAAGACAGGCCGGGGGCGCAGTATCCGCGCTTCGCTCATCACCCTCGCGGTGGTGCCGGCGGCGGCGATGGTCCTGCTGTGGGTCAGTGGTTCGTACGCGCTCTTCGACCAGTGGAACAACGCCAACAGCGTCGGGCAGGCGGCGAAGACCACGTATGCCCTGGTGCCGGCGGTCGGCGAGTTCCAGAAGGAACGGCAGCTGACGATCAGCCTGTTGGCCTCGCACGGCAGCTCCACCGCCCTTGAGGCGCAGCGGCGCCGGACGGACGCCGTACTCGCCGGGTTCCGCAAGGCGGATTCCGCTTCCGACGGTGTGGGATCGGCGCAGTACCGGGCCCAGTTGACCATCGTACGGGAGCGGCTCACCCGGCTGGCCACCGAACGGACCGCGGTCGACGGCGGGAAGGCCACCCGGCAGGACGCCTACACCGTCTACTCCGACGCCGTGGCGTCGGTGTTGAACCTCTTCGGCATGCTGAGCGTCGACGCGGGCGACGCGGCCACCGCGGCCGGCGCCGGCCACGCCCTGGCGTTCCTGCGCGGGGCGGAGGCGCTCACGCAGGAGGAGTCGATCCTCGGCGGAGTCGCCGGGTCCGGGAAGCTGAGCGTTCAGGAACGGTCGGAGCTGGCGGATGCCGAGGCCGTCCGGGACTCCGTGCTGTCCAACGAGGTGGAGCCCTACCTGCCCACCGACCTGGGCGCGCAGTTGGGCAAGGCAATGAGCGGCTCGGACTGGACCGCCATGGCGGCCTTTGAGAAGACCGTCGGTACGGCGTCCGCCGCGCACGACGGCACGATCGCCGTGCCCTCCGTCCCGGCCGCCCGCGCCGCCGCCCCGGGGCGCGTGTCCGGCGCGGTACAGGCCGTGGAGGGCCAGTACCTGGGCAAGGTCACCAAGGACTCCGCGCACCGGACCCACATGGTGCTCGTCAAGGCGATGTCGGGCAGCGTCGTCGCGTTGGCCGCCGTACTGGCCGTGGCCCTGCTGTCCTGGCGCATCACCCGCTCCCTCCTCGGCCGCATGTCCGGGCTGCGTACGGCGACCCTCGAACTCGCCGACGAACGGCTGCCCGAACTGATCACCCGGCTGCGTACCCAGGGCAAGCGTGCCGAACTCGACGACCTGCCCGAACTCGACTTCGGCACCGACGAGTTGGGCAAGGTCGCGGAGGCGTTCAACAGCGCCCAGCGGACCGCCGTGAGCGTCGCGCTGGAGCAGGCCTCGCTGCGCGAGGGGGCGCGGCTGGTGTTCCACAACATGTCGCGCCGTATCCAGCTCCTCGTGCACCGGCAGCTCACGGTGATCGACTCCATGGAGCGCAAGGAGCAGGACCCCGAACTCCTCTCCGATCTCTACCGAGTTGACCACCTCGCCACCCGGATGCGCCGCAACGCGGAGAGCCTGACCGTGCTGTCGGGTGCGGCACCCCGGCGCCGTTGGAAGCACGCGGTGCCGCTCGCGGATCTGCTGCGCAGCGCGGTGTCCGAGATCGAGGGCTACGCCCGGGTCGTGGTCGAACCCCTGCCGCCGATCGCGGTGTTGGGACCCGCGGTCGGCGACACGATCCACCTCATGGCCGAACTCATCGAGAACGGCGTGACGTTCTCCCCTCCGCACACCGAAGTCCGGGTACGGGCACTGCCGGTGGCGCAGGGGTACGCCGTCGAGGTCGAGGACCGCGGGCTCGGCCTCTCGGTCGACGAGTACGCGGCGGCGAACGAACTCCTGCACCACCCCAAGGACTTCAGCTTCACCACACTCGGCGAGGACCCGCGCCTGGGCCTCTTCACGGTCGGCCACCTCGCCCAACGCCACGGCGTCACCGTCAGCCTCCAGGCCTCCTCCTACGGCGGCTCCCTCGCCGTCGTGGTCCTCCCGCACGCCCTCACGGAGTCGGCGGCGGACACGCTCCCGCCCACGCTGGACGCGAGGGCGGAACGGCATCTGGCTTCGGTCGCGGGATCGGCGACGGGGTCGGGGCCGGGCGCCGGTTCGGGAACGGGTGCAGGGTCGGGCTCGGTGACCGGTCTGACGATGGGTCCAGGGCAGGGGCAGGGATCAGGGTCAGGCTCGGGCAACGGTTCGGGCAGGGGTTCGGCCGCCGGGCTGGCCACAGGGCCCGGCACCGGTTCCGTGACCGGTCCGGTCACCGGTTCGGGACGCGGTGGCGTGACGGCCGGCGGCATGCCGATGCGCGTCCGCACCCGCCCTGGATCGCAGGCCCAGCCGACGTCCGGCTCGGGAGGCTCGGCGAGGACGTCAGGAAGCTCCGGGGGCACCCGTGAGACCGGGGCCTCCGCGGCCTTCCCCGAGTCCGGGCCGGCGGCGGACTTCCGCGACTCCGGTCTGTCTTCGGACTTCCGTACGCCAGGGTCCTCCCCGGACTTCCGTACGGCCGGACCCGCCGGGGACGCCCACACGGCCGACCCCTTCGGGGACCCGGGCGAGGCGGGACCGTTCGCGGATTCCCGTGAGGCGGGGTCCTTCGCGGACTCGCGCGAGACCGGCTCCTCGGCAGGCCCTCGTGCAGGCGGCCCCTTCGAGGGCACTCGCGACACCGAGCCGTCGGCAGAGCGCCGTGCTGCCGGATTCCCGGCGGACTCGCGTGAGGCCGGGGCGTTCGGGGACTCGCGTGAGTCTGGACCGTTCGCGGACTCCCGCGAGGCCGGCTCCTCAGCCGGCCCCCGTGCGGGCAGCCCCTACGCAGGCGCCCGTGATGCTGGCGCCGGCGCAGGCCCCGGTGCGGGTAGCCCCTACGCAGGCGCCCGTGATCCTGGCGCCGGCGCAGGCCGCGGTGCCGATGGACCCGCCGCAGGCCCTGGTGCCGACGGGTCCCCCGCAAGCCGCCGTGCAGATGGAGCACCCGCAGGCACCCGGGGTCTCGTTTCCTTCCCGCACTCCCGTGTCTCTGGCGCCTCTGCCACCTCTGGCACCTCCGGATCCCCCTCAGACCCTCACCCTCACACCCCGGCCGCCCCTTCCTCCAGCCCCCGCATCGGCGCCGGCGGCGGTTCCAGCCGGCTTCCTCGGCGGGTGCGGCAGGCACACCTCGCTCCGCAGTTGCGGGCGCGGCCGTCGGAGGCGGACGGGGAGTACGGGGCGGGGCGGGAGGCCGAACGGCGGCCGGAGCAGGCGCGGTCGATGCTGGCCGCGTTGCGGGACGGCACCCGTCGGGCCCGCGCGGAGGAAGTGCCCGCGCCCGCCTGGCCCGCGTCACTGCGCGGCGACGTCCCCCGGCCCCCGGCACCGCGACCGGAGGCCCCCGCGCCGACCTGGAACACGGCCCCGCCCGAGCGGCGTCAGTTGCCCACCCGTCCCCGTCCGACAAGGAACAACCCATGACTGCGCCCAACACCACGCACGGCGGCGGACTGGCCTGGCTGCTGGACAACCTGATCGAGCGGATCCCCGAGACCCTGCACGCCATCGTCCTCTCGGAGGACGGCCTGCTCGTCGGCTCCTCCGAACGGCTCGCGCAGGACGACGCCGAGCAACTCGCCGCCATTTCCTCGGGAGTTCACTCGCTCGCGCTCGGCACCAGCCGCCACTTCGGCGGTGGCCGGGTGCAGCAGACCGTCATCGAGATGGACGACCTTTTCCTCTTCGTCACCACCGCCGGCGGCGGCGCCCGCCTCGCCGTACTCGCCACCTCCCAGGTGGACGTCGGCAACGTCGGCTACGAGATGACCATGGTCGTACGGCAGGTGGGGCAGTTCCTCAGCGCGCCCCCGCGGTTCCCGGAGTACAGCGGCGCTCCCTTCGCGGGTGAGCATGAATGAGACATTGGTCCGAGGAAGACCCGTGGGAGGACGAGGAACCCGCCCTGCTCGTCCGCCCGTACACGGTCACCGGCGGCCGCACCCCGACCTTCCACTCCGGTATCGAACTGATCACCCTGATCAGCACCGTCCGGCCGCCGACCCGCGACCAGCGCCTCCAGCCCGAACAGAACCGGCTGCTCGCGCTCTGCCGTGCACCCACCGCGTTGGTGGAGGTCGCCGCCCGGCTCGATCAACCCGTCGCGGTCATACGGGTGTTGCTCGATGACCTCCTGGACAACGAACTCGTCTCCGTCTCCCCGCCCGCCGCGGCCGGTACCCCCGACGCCCGTTTCCTCCAGGCAGTGATCGATGGCATTCGTAGAATCTGACCGCCGCTCCACCACGGTCGCGCCCAACGCCGCCACGGCCAAGATCCTCGTCGCGGGCGGCTTCGGCGTCGGCAAGACCACGCTCGTCGGCGCCATCAGCGAGACCACACCCCTGCGTACCGAGGAACTCATCACCGAGGCCAGCGTCGGTGTCGACAACCTCGCCGGGGTGGAGCAGAAGACCACGACCACGGTCGCCATGGACTTCGGCCGGATCACGCTCAGTTCGGCCCTCGTGGTCTATCTCTTCGGGGCCCCCGGGCAGGACCGGTTCTGGTTCATGTGGGACGACCTGTCCCGCGGCGCGCTCGGTGCGGTCGTCCTCGCGGACACCCGGCGGCTGGAGAACTGCTTCCCGTCCGTCGACTTCTTCGAGCACCGCGGCATCCCCTTCGCCGTGGGCGTCAACTGCTTCAACGGCATCTGCGAAGAGGACCCCGAGGAGATCCGCGCGGCACTGGACCTCGCCCCCGACATACCGCTCGTCCTCTGCGACGCCCGCGACCGGGAGTCGGTGAAGACGGTGCTGCTAGCCCTGCTCGAACACGTCATGCGGGGGCTGGCGTTCGAGGCGTCGGGCGACCGCCAGTCGGTGTAGCCGCACCGCCGCACGCCACTACGACCGTACGGTCATGAGGGCTTCGTCGCCGTCACGGCCGTCGCGGTCAGCGTGCCGTCGCACTCCGCGAACTGCCCGTCGTCCAGCGCGACTTGGTGTGCGCCGGCGCCGGGCAGTCCGATCACCATGGTCGGGTAGACGACCGGTGCCGAACCGGACGCGCAGTAGCCGTCCCCCTCGCCCTGCACCTGTACGAAGGTCAGCTTCAGCCAGGCCCGGCCGCCCGGGGCGAGTCGCACGGGGGAGGCGGAGCCGACGGGGGTGACCTGGAGGGGGACGTTGAGCTCCGGGGAGCCGTTCGCCGCGCCGGCGACGGTGGGGTGACCCTGGAGAGTGCAGGGCCTGGCTGCGGTGTTGGTGAACCGCACGATCGCCGCGCCGGTGCCGGTGCCCTGCGGTCGGTCGGCGGCCTGATAGGCGCTCACCGCAAGGGAGTTGGCCGCGCAGGCCTTCACCGCGGAGCCCGCGGGCACAGACGCGCCCGTGGACCCGGATGCGCCCGTGGCCCCGGAGGAAGCAGGAGATCCGGTGCCAGTGCCAGTGCCAGTGCCAGTGCCAGTGTCGGTGCCGGTGTCGGTCGGCTGACATCCCGTCACCACGAACACCGCCGCCGACACCACGGCCAGCGCCACCACGCCCCCACGGATGCTGCTCTTCTGCATGACGTCCCCCGAACTCGCCGCGTACGGACCGGCTCTCACCGGTACTCGCGGAGAGAGACAGGTCCGCCGCACCCGGGGTTTCGCCAACGCACGGGCTGTGACGCAATAGTGACGCTCAGTCGAAGCTGGCGAAGTAGGCCGCCGCCATGTCCTCGTCGCCGTGCCCCTGCGCCGCCGCCCGCGCGAACCGCTCCGCGCCGGCCGCCGCCACATCCAGCCGTACGCCGTTGGCCGCGCCGGCCTGCACGATCAGCCGGGCGTCCTTCTCGGCCGTCGTGACCGCGAAACTCGCCGGAGTGAGCTGGCCGCCCAGGATCGCGGCCGACTTGGCGTGCAGATAGCCCATGTCGAGGGGGCCGCCCGCGATGAGGTCGAGGAAGCTCTGCGGGTTCACGTCCAGGGCCTTGGAGAGGGCCAGCGCCTCGCCCGCCGCGTTCGTCACGGCCAGCACCCAACTGTTGGCGACCAGCTTCAGCCGGGTCGCCGTCGCCGCCGCGCCCTCCTCGCCCACCCACATCGTGCGGGCGCCGACCGCGTCGAAGACCGGGGTCACCGTCGCGCGGCCACTTTCCGGGCCCGCCGCCAGCACCGTCAACTGCCCTGCCTCGGCGGGCTGTCGGGTGCCGAGGACGGGGGCGTCGTAGAAGACGAGGTCGTGCCGGTTCGCGAACTCGGCCAGTTCGCCCACCGATTCGAGGCCCGAGGTCGTCGACTGGATCCACGCGGCGCCGGGACGCAGAGCGGGCGCGGCCTCGCGCATCACCTCCAGGACGGTGTCACCGTCGTAGAGCATCGTGAGGATCACGTCCGCGTCCCGCACCGCCTCCGCCACCGTGTCGGTGACGTGCGCGCCGTCGCCGGACAGCGGGTCCGCCTTGGCGCGGGTCCGGTTCCAGACATGGACGGTGTGCCCGGCGCGGACGAGATTGCGGGCCATCGCGGCGCCCATGATGCCGGTGCCCAGAACGCCTACGGTCAGCTTTTCGGAGGTCATGACTCGGCTTTCGTCCTCGACGGTGTTGTCGAGGACCAGGGTGCCAGGGTGACGCGCGCCCGGCCTCCCGGCCGGGCGCGCCATTCAAAGGCTTCGCCCGTCAGCCGGTGACCGTGAACCACGTCGAGCGCGACTTCTGCCACTCGGGGTGGGAGAGATCCTTCGCCTCGGTGTCGTCGCCGTACAGGTCGGCCGCGCCGTCGTCGGTGATCAGTTGGGCGCGGGCGCCCGAGGTCGTCAGGTCGGGGACGTCCACCACCGCCTCCCACGCGCCCGGGTCCGTGGTCGGCAGGTCGCGCAGCTTGAGCGGCTTGTCGGTGGGGCTGCCGGTCCAGGAGTAGAGGGCGTACGGGTCGGAGTTGTCGTCGGCGGCCCAGGAACCGGCGACGATCAGGTACTGGTTCGCCGCGTTCTTGCGGATGTCCCGCACCGACAGGCCGCCGAGGTCCAGTTCGATCGGTGTGCCGAAGGTCGCCGCCGTCCCGTTCGCCACCACCTTGTCGATGTTCGTGACGGGGACCAGGAGCGCCTTGCCGCCTGTCACCGCCGGGGCGAGCGGCGCGCGGAAGCCGAGGTACGCCGTCGTCGTCGAACCCGGCGCGAACTCCAGTCCCTCCACATTGAATCCGTTGATCTCCTTGGGGACCTGGCCGTCCGCCGTGCCCGCCGCGAAGCCGTACCGGTTGCCGTTCGCCTTGTCCCACGCCACCAGGTTGTCGCGCAGCTTGCCGTACGAACTGCCGTAGGAGAGCGCCGTGTTGGCCCCGCTGCCGGTCACCTTCGTGGTGAAGACCGTGTTGCGGGCCGCCTTGTACTCGCCGTCCTTGTTGTTGCCCAGCGAGCCGGTCCAGTAGATCGTGTCGCCGACGCGGGCCGCGCCCTCGATGTCGATCTCCTTGGAGACGTCGATGTCGTCGCTGAAGTCCCAGGTCCTGACCGGCGCCCCGGAGGCCGAACGGTCGTACAGGCGAAGGACGTTGGACTCGTCGTCCGCCACGACGACATAGCCGCCGCCCACGTCGACCGCGGCGGACGCGTCGCTGGAGCCGGTGAAGTAGCGGGTGTCGGCGGGCTGTTGGACGGAGGCCGAGGCCGCGTAGTGGAGGGTCTTCGTCGCGGTCTTGCCGCCGAGGCCCGTGACCTTCACCGTCAGGTCGGTGTAGCCCTGCGCGGCTGCCGCGACGGCGAGTCGACGGGTCGCGCCGGTGCCGCTGACGGTCACCGCGCTCGTCGGCGCCACGGACGTCTTGCTGCTCTTGCCGGCCGCGACCGTCAACGCGCCGACGTCCGCGCCGCTCTGAGCGACCGTCACCTGGACCGTCGGATCACCGACCGCGCCCACCGCGCCCGACAGGTACGTGGCCGAGAGGGAGATGGTCGGCGTGCCGTAACTCGCCGCGTGCGCCTGGGTGTCGATGCCCAGGCCGAGGGCGGCGAGGGCGAGGCAGGTGCCCGCCACGGCGACCGTCCTGCGCCCACCGGAGAAAACTCCGTTGGGGAAAACGTAGTCCTGCACTGGGACCCCTTCGTCGGCTCGGTGTCGACGAGAAGGCTCAGCGGATCTCACCAACTCCGCGCGGCCCGGGCGGGTCCTGAGGGTGAACAACGGCGGACGGGCCGAGGGAGCGTTCCATGACCCGGGCCAGATGGCGGCTGAAGACCTCCTGCGTGTCGGGGGTCAGCGTGCGCAGCGCCACCAGCGCGGTGATGACGACGTCGCACAGTTCGCCCTGGACGTCGTCCCAGGTGTGGGAGACGCCCTTGCGCGGGTTCTGGCCGGTCGCGCCGATCACCGCCTGGGCGACCTCACCGACCTCCTCGGACAGCTTCAGGATGCGTAGGAGGAGTCCCTCCCGGCCGTCGAGGGGACGGTTCGTGTCCACCCAGGTCCACAGGTCCTCGATGCCGGCCCAGAGGTCGACGGGCTGGTCCTTCTGATCACTCATGGACCCAGCCTGCCAGCACGGCCCTGCTCGTCGGACCGCCTCCTACTTGCCGAAGACCGCGTCCGCCTCGTCGAACAACGTCTCCTGCCCGGACTCCGCCGCCGCCTCCCGCACCCGCCGGTTCCGCAGCCCCACCACCACGGCCGTCGCCGCCCCCGTCACCGCGAGCGCCGCCGGCACCATCCAGCCCCGGTTCACCGCGTGCCCGAGCGCGTGGTCCAGGGAGAGCCGGCCCGGGCCTGTGACCGCGAGACCGGCCGCGGTCAGGGCGAGGGAGGCCGCGTACTCGTAGCCGCCGCCCGCCGCGAAGAAGCCGTTGGGCGCGTGCACGGCGGTCGCGCCCACCATCGCGCCGGCCGCCGCCGCACCCGCCGCCGGGGTCGCCAGACCCAGTGCGAGGAGGGCGCCGCCGCCCGTCTCCGCGAGGCCCGCCATCGTGGCGCTCTGCCTGCCGGGGGAGTAGCCCATCATCTCCATGGCCGCGCCGGTCCCCTCGATCCCGCCGCCGCCGAACCAGCCGAACAGCTTCTGCGAGCCGTGCGCGGCCAGCACGCCGCCGGTACCCAGCCGGAGCAGCAGCAGGCCCAGATCTTGTCGGTCGTAACAGGTCACGGTGACTCCCTGGACGGACGGCGGGGACGGGCCCCCGGCGGTGCCCCCCCCGACGTCCCTCCACGGTCGCACCTCCGACCTGCGGCGGGCCCCCGCAGACCGCCGTTCGGGTGGCGGGCCCCCGGGAACGGTGTGAGTCTGACCGGCATGACGATTCAACCGGCCAAACTCAGCGACCCGGCCGTCCGGGCCTTCGTCGGCGCCGTCAACGCCCATGACCGCGAGGCGTTCCTGGCGCTTCTCACGCCGGACGCGACGATGGCGGACGACGGTTCCGACCGTGACCTCGGCGACTGGATCGACCGGGAGATCTTCTCCTCCCACGGTCACATGGAGGTCGAGCGCGAGTCGAACGACGGCCGTTCCCTCGTCGCCAACTACGCCAACGACACCTGGGGCGAGATGCGCACCGCGTGGCGTTTCACGGTCGGCGAGGACGGCAGGATCGCCCGCTTCGAGACCGGGCAGGCCTGACCGCCGTAAAAGGCGTCGCGCCGATGTGAAAACCCTTGCCCTGAAGTGCGCTCCAACTCCTAGTGTCCGCAGGCATGGAGACGAACAGCAGGACCCTGGGACGCAGTGGCATCGACGTGAGCGCTCTCGGCTTCGGCTGCTGGGCGATCGGCGGCGAGTGGCAGGACACGAGCGGGCAGCCGCTCGGCTGGGGCAAGGTCGACGACGAGGAGTCCGTACGGGCGATCCGGCGCGCCCTCGACCTGGGGGTGACCTTCTTCGACACCGCCGACACCTACGGCGCGGGGCACAGCGAACGCGTCCTCGGCCGCGCGCTCGGCAAGCGCCGGGACGACGTGGTCCTCGCCACCAAGTGGGGCAACGTCTTCGACGAGGAGACCCGCACCCTCACCGGCGCCGACGACTCCCCGGAGTACGCCCGCCGAGCCCTGCGGGCCTCCCTGAGCCGCCTCGACACCGACCACGTCGACCTGTACCAGCTCCACCTCTCCGACGCCGATCCCGAGCGCGCCGCCCAACTCCGCGACCAGTGCGAGGAGTTCGTGCGCGAGGGACTGATCCGGGCCTACGCCTGGAGCACCGACGACCCGGCCCGCGCCGCCGTGTTCGCGGAGGGGGAGCACTGCGCGGCCGTACAGCACGCGGCGAACGTGTTGCAGGACGCGCCCGACATGTTCACCCTGTGCGAGGAGTTGGGGCTCGCCAGCATCAACCGCAGCCCGCTCGCGATGGGTCTGCTCACCGGAAAGCAGGCGGTGGGGCGGGAGTTGGAGCCCGGGGACATCCGCAACACGCCCCCGGCCTGGATGCAGGGCTTCAAGCAGGGCGACGGCGCCGACGGCGACTGGGTCGCCCGCGTCGACGCCCTGCGCGAGATCCTCACCTCCGACGGCCGCACCCCCTCCCAGGGCGCCCTCGCCTGGCTGTGGGCCCGCAGCCCCCGCACCGTACCGATCCCGGGCTTCCGCTCGGTCGCGCAGGCGGAGCAGAACGCGGGCGCCATCGCGAAGGGGCCGCTCACAGCGAGCCAGTTGGCGGAGGTGGACCGGGTGCTGGGGCGCTGAGCATCTCAACGGGGTGACGACAGCGGGCGGTTGGTCATGTCGTAAGGGATCGGGGGCTTGGCGGCGGGGGAGCGGCTCAGTGGCGGGCAGGCGGGCAGGCGGGCAGGCGGTCGGCCTCGGCCGGACGGGGACGCGGGTCTGGACGCACAAAGACCGCTCACTGCCGGGCAGTTGGGGGCGGACGGGATGCCGGGGCGGCGGGCGGCGCAACGGGGCGGCGGCAGCGGGCGGCTTGGGTTCGGTCGTAGGGGAGTGCGGGCGCGGCGGCGGAAGAGCGGCTCGCCGCCGGGCGGGCGGTCCAGGCCTCGTGCGAACGTGGGCGTGCACGCCCAAGGGCCGCTCACCGCCGCGCAGTCGGTCGGCGTCGACCAGGTGCTCGGGTGGGTGAGCGGCCCTTGCGGGACCGGACAGGTGGGCACGCGGGCCCGGTTGAGGCGTGGGGCTCAGTAGCCCTGGTTGCCGTACTGCGCGTACTGCTGGTCGGCCTCGTTCCGCTGGGGGGCGAACTGGCCGGTGCCGCGGCCCTGTTCGGTGAGGGTGATCTGGCCGGCCTTGATGGTCGCGAGGCGCGGGGCGCGGCGGGCGATCGACGAGTCGTGGGTGACCATGATGAAGGTCAGCCCGTACTCGTGCCACAGGCCTTCGAGCAGGCCCATGATGTCGTCGCGGGTGCCCTCGTCGAGGTTGCCGGTGGGCTCGTCGGCGAGGAGCACCTTCGGCTTCTTGACCAGCGCGCGGGCGATCGCGACGCGCTGCTGCTGGCCGCCGGAGAGCTCGGACGGGGCGTGCTTGAGGCGGTCGCCGAGGCCGACCGAGGTCAGCGCCTCGGCCGCCCGCTCGCGGCGCTCGGCCGGCTTGACGCCGAGCGGGACCAGGGCCGTCTCCACGTTCTCCTGCGCGGTGAGCGTCGGGATGAGGTTGAAGGACTGGAAGATGATGCCGATCTTCTCGGCCCGCAGCCGGGTCAGCTTGGCCTCGCTGATGGTGGCGAGGTTGACGCCGTCCAGCTCGACACTGCCCTCGGAGGGGCGGTCCAGGCCGCCGATCATCTGCAGCAGCGTCGACTTGCCGCCGCCGGTGGGGCCCTGGATGACGAGCTGGTCGCCGTCCTCGATCGTGAGGTCGACGCCGCGCAGCGCCTCGACCGTCTCCTTGCCCCGCGAGTAGCGCTTGGTGACGCCGGTGAGCTTGTACATGGGATCTCCGTCGTGAAGAACGTCTGTGAAGAGGAGAGGCGGGGCGCCGCCGCCCGGGGGGAACGGTGGCGGCGCCCCGGTTCGGGGGTGCGGCGCTCCACGACGGAGGCCGCACGGTGACAGCCGCCGTCTACGACACGCTGCGCAGGGCGTCCGCCGGCCGCATCCGGGAGGCACGCCAGCCGCCCATCGCACCGGCGATCAGACCGCCGGTGACGGCCAGGCCCACCGCGAGGGCGATCGTGGTCAGCGAGACCGGCGCGTTGAGCGCGATCTCCAGGGTGTTGGAGGTGGCCTGCTGGCCGGGACCGCCCTGGCCGCCACCACCGGGACCGCCGCCCTGGCCGCCACCGCCGGTGGAGCCGAGCTGCGCGGTCAGCTTGGGGCTGATCGCGGTGACCGCGTAGGCCGCCGCGAGACCGAGCGCGATACCGAGACCGCCGCCGATCAGACCGTTGACCATGGACTCGCCGACGACCTGCCGGGTCACCTTGCGGCTCGGCCAGCCGAGCGCCTTCAGCGTGCCGAACTCACGCACCCGGCGGGACACCGCCGAGGAGGTCAGCAGCGCGGCCACCAGGAACGCGGCGATCAGCACCGCGATCGACAGCCACTTGCCCACGCTGGTCGCCAGGTTGGAGGCGGTGGACAGCGAACCGGACACGGTGGACGCGAGATCGGCGGAGGTGGTGACCGTCGTACCCGAGATGTTCTTCTGGATCGTCGTCTTGACGGCCGAGATCTGCTTGGAGTCGGTCGCCTTGACGTAGATCGTGGTGACCTTGTCCTTCGAGTCGCCCAGCGTCTGCGCCTGCTTCAGCGGCAGGTACACGTCGACCGTGGACTCGCTGCTGTTGGGCGTCGCGATGCCGATGACCGTGAACTTGGTGCCGGAGATCGAGAAGGTCGAACCGACCTTGTACTTCTTCGACTTGGCGTACGACGCGCTGACGACGGCGACCTTCGCGTTGGTCTGCGCGGTCGTGAACGTCTTGCCGGAGGTGATCTTCGACGTGGACAGCGGGCCGAGCGTCTGGTCGGTGACGTCGATGCCGGCGACCGAGTACGAGTTCACGTTGAAGTTGGCGCCGCCGCCCTGGACCTGCGGCGCGCCGGTGCTGCTGGTTCCGCCACCGCCGCCGGGGCCGCCCTGCTGCGAGGAACCCGAACTGCCGGACGTGGTGGAGGACTTGGCCTTGCCCTGGGTGAAGGAGCCGTCGACCTTGGTGACGTTCAGTGTGAGCGAGCCGACCGCGGCGGACACGCCCTTCTGCGAGCCGACCTTGGTGACCAGGGAGGACGCGAGGACCTGACCGCCCTGCGTGTTCACCCGGTCCGAGCTCTGCGAACTGCTGGTGGAGGTGCCGCCGAACTTGAAGCTGGGACCCTGCGAGCTGCCGGCCTTGGGGGCCGACTGCGCCTTGGTCACGGTCATGTCGGTTCCGAGACCGTAAAGAGACTTGAGGACCTTGTCCTGAGCCTGACTCATGCCGGCCGACACCGAGTTGACGGTGATGACCAGCGCGATACCGAGCGCCAGACCCATGGCGATGACCAGGGCCGCCTTCTTGCGCCGGCTCAGCTCGCGCTTGAGATAGATGCCAAACATCCCATTCCCCAAAGGTTCTTGGCGCCCGCTGTGGGCGCGGCCACAAGCTATGGAGAAAGCTTTGAGTCGTCCTGAGTAAGGGATGTGTGTGAGCTGAGAAAAAGACGCCCGAAATCAGAATTGTGTCAGACAGCTCATTCCTAAGCCGTCGAGGGCCTCCTGCCAGGAAACCCCTGTTCAATGGCCTGTTGGTGTGGGGTCCCGCGCCTTCACTCCGACACTTTTTCGCCACCCCCGCCGTGCACCGCCCCACCCTGATTTTGTACGGTCCCGGGATGCGCGATTCCTCTCGGCTCACCCGGCGTGCCGCTCTCGGCCTGACCGCCGCCGCTCTTCCCCTGGCGGCGGCCGCACCCGCGTCCGCGGCGACGGTGATAGGCGGTGAGCGGCTGGCCCGCGACGGGATCCAGGTGGGCGACGCCACCGGTCTGCCCAAGAAGCTCACCGCCCGCTCCTGGATCGTCGCCGACCACAGGACGGGCGAGGTGCTCGCCTCGTACCGCGCGCATCAGCGGCTCGCGCCCGCGTCCACGCTGAAGATGCTGTTCGCCGACACCGTGCTCGGCAAGTTCGAGCGGACCCGCACCTACCGGGCCACCGACGCGGACCTCGCCGACGTCCCCTCCGGCTCCAGCATGGTCGGCGTCAAGCCCGGAATCCTGTACACCGTCCACCAGTTGTGGCAGGGCGTCTTCCTCCGCTCCGGCAACGACGCCGTGCATGTGCTGTCCCACATGAACGGCGGCATCGCGGCGACGGTGGCCGAGATGCAGGCCAAGGCGAAGGACCTCCAGGCCCTGGACACGCATGTGGTGAGCCCGGACGGCTTCGACCACCCCGGGCAGCTCTCCTCGGCGTACGACCTCACGCTCTTCGCCCGGCACGGGCTGCACGACGCCGACTTCAGCGCGTACTGCTCCACCAGGACCGCGAACTTCCCGGCCGGCGGCAAGAAGACCTTCCAGATCCAGAACACCGACCGCCTGCTCACCGGCGCCTACGGTCTGGGCACGTACCCGGGCATCATCGGCGTGAAGAACGGCTACACCAGCCACGCCGGCAACACCTTCACCGGCGCCGCCACCCGTGGCGGCCGCACCCTCCTGGTGACCGTGATGCACCCCGCGAACGGCGGCAACGAGGTCTACAAGGAGACCGCCGCGCTCCTCGACTGGGGCTTCGGCAAAGGGAGTTCGGCCCGCGCCGTGGGCACACTGGTCGATCCGCTGAGCGAGGGCGGCGCGACCGCGAGCCCGACACCGTCGGGGAAGGGCGCCAAGGGCGCGCCGGGCGCCGGTGCTTCGGGGGCCTCGTCGGCGGACGGTTCCTCGCCCTGGCGGCTGCTGGAAGGCGCGGCGGGGGCGGTCGTGGTGCTCGCGGGCGGCGCGTTCGCGCTGCGCAGGCGCCGGGCGGCCGTGGCGGCGGCGAAGGCCGGGACCGAAGGGTCCGAGCCCGAGCCGGAGCCCAAGACCGAAGAGAAGCAAGGGAGTTGAACTGTGCGACAGCCGTTCCACCGCCCGGTGTGAAACCTCGCGGTCCGACGCGAGGCCCACCCCCACCCGGGCGATGGAACGACTGTCGCCTCCCCCCTCGGTGTGGCCGCGGAAGCTCAGTGCCCAACTGTGAAGCTTTGGTGGAGAAGAGTTGAGCATAAGTCAGTAACCGGGCGCAATGGTGCGGACGGTCAAATTCCGTTTGTGCAACTTGCCTCAGCCACGGCCCACATACGGCATCGAGGTCGCCAACACCGTCGCGAACTGCACATTCGCCGCCAACGGCAGCTCCGCCATGTGCCGCACGGTGCGCGCCACATCCGCGACATCCATCACCGGTTCCGGGGCCACCACCCCGTTCGCCTGCAACGCCCCGGTCTCCATCCGCCGCGTCATGTCGGTCGCCGCGTTCCCGATGCCGATCTGCCCGACCGCGATCGAGTACGGCCGCCCGTCCAGCGAAAGGGACTTGGTGAGCCCCGTCAGCGCGTGCTTGGTCGCGGTGTAGGCCACGGAGTGCGGCCTGGGCGCGTGCGCGGAGATCGACCCGTTGTTGATGATCCGCCCGCCCTGCGGCACCCGCTCCTTCATCCGCCGGTACCGACACCCTGCACATAGGAACCCGGCGTCACACCTCGCGTCACCCCTCCTGCGGGTACCGCACCCGGATCCGCTCCCGCACCGCGTCCAGCGTGCGCATCACCGCGAGCGTGCCCTCCAGCGGCACCAGCGGTGACTCGGTCTCGCCGGCCCGCAGTGCCCGCATCACCTCGGACGCCTCGTGCCGCAGCGTGTTGCGCGGTCCGTCCGCCGGGTCGAGGACGAACTCCTCGGGGTCACGGCCGTCCCGGTGCAGCGCGAACCGCTCCGGGTGGAAGAAGCCGTCCGGGATGTCGATCCGGCCCAGCGAACCGGTCACCGACGCCGAGGTCCCCGTACCGCCGACGATCGAGCAGTGCAGCGCCGCCAGCGCGCCGCTGTCCCAGGAGAACAGGGCCGCGGTCTGGAGATCGGCGCCCTCGGGGGAGAGCACGGCCGACGCCTTGATGTCGGCGGGCTCACCGAGCAGCAGATGCGCGAACGACACCGGGTACACCCCGAGGTCCAGCAACGCGCCGCCGCCCTGCGCCGGATCGCGCAGCCGGTGCGCGGGCGGGAACGGTCCGGCAAGCCCGAAGTCGGCCTGGATCGTGCGCACTTCACCGATCGCGCCGTCGTCGACGAGCGCCTTCAGCCGCCGTACCAGCGGATTGCAGTACATCCACATGGCCTCCATCAGGAAGCTGCCACGCGCCCTCGCCAGTTCCACAAGTTCCGTGGCCTCACGGGAGTTGAGGGTGAAGGCCTTCTCGACGAGCACGTTCCGCCCGGCCTCCAGACAGAGACCGGCCGCCGCGCGGTGCGCCGAGTGCGGGGTGGCGACGTAGACGACATCGATGTCCCCGTCCGCCGCCAGCGCGTCCCAGTCGCCGTAGGCCCGCTCGATCCCGAACCGTTCCGCGAAGGCCTTCGCCGAGGGCTCCGTCCGCGAGGCCACCGCGACCACCTCGGCGTCCGGCAGATCGACCAGCGCCGCCGTGAACGCGGCGGCGATCCCGCCGGTCGCCAGGACTCCCCAGCGCACGTTCTCTTCCGTCATCGTGGTCCCACCCTCGCTCACCAGTACCTCGGCACCCTGTACGAGCTGAGAGCATAGGTGGCGGATCAGCCAGGGAGGGAGGGGCACATGCCCGAGCAGAGGGCGCAGGCGCAGGCCGTGCCGCAGTCCGCCGTACCGTCGTCGCTCAAGGCGACCCGCCGAGCGGGCCTCCTCGTCATCCTCATCCTCGGCGGCCTCACCGCGACGCCCCCGTTGGCGATGGACATGTACCTCCCCGCGCTCCCCGAGGTCACCCGCTCCCTGCACGCACCGGCCGCGACCGTCCAGCTCACGCTCACCGCCTGCCTGGCGGGCATGGCGCTGGGCCAGTTGGTGGTGGGCCCGATGAGCGACAAGTGGGGCCGCAGACGCCCGCTCCTGACGGGCCTCGCGGTCTACGTCCTGGCGACGGCGCTGTGCGCGTTCGCGCCGAACGTCGAATCCCTGGTCGCCTTCCGCCTCCTCCAGGGCCTCGCGGGCGCGGCCGGCATAGTGATCGCCCGAGCGGTCGTACGCGACCTCTACGACGGTGTCGCGATGGCCCGCTTCTTCTCCACCCTGATGCTGGTCTCCGGGGTCGCCCCGATCGTCGCGCCGCTGGTCGGCGGCCAGATCCTCCGGGTGACGGACTGGCGGGGCGTGTTCGTGATCCTGACCTTCGTCGGGACGGCGCTGGCGGTCCTCGTCTGGACCCGCCTCCCCGAGACCCTCGCCCCGGCCGACCGCCACGCGGGCGGCACCGTCGAGGCCCTGCGCGGCATGCGCGCCCTCCTCGCCGACCTCCCCTTCACGGGCTACATGCTCACGGGCGGCTTCACCTTCGCGGCCCTCTTCGCCTACATCTCGGCCTCCCCCTTCGTCGTCCAGGAGATCTACGGCGCCTCCCCGCAGACCTTCAGCGTGCTGTTCGGCGTCAACTCGGTCGGCCTGGTCGCGGTGGGCCAGATCAATGGAAAGCTGCTGGTGGGCCGGGTCTCCATGGACAAGGCCCTGGCCGCGGGCCTGGCGGTGGTGGTGCTGGCGGCGACCGCGCTGCTGCTGATGGCGACGGGGGTGTTCGGGGAGGTGGGCCTGGTCCCGATAGCCACGGCCCTGTTCGTCCTCATGTCGGCGATGGGAGTGACCCTCCCCAACGCCCAGACCCTCGCGCTCATGCGCACCCGCCACTCCGCGGGGTCCGCCTCCGCGCTGCTGGGCACCTCCTCCTTCCTGATCGGCGCGGTGGCCTCCCCGCTCGTCGGCATCGCGGGCGAGCACACCGCCGTCCCGATGGCGGTCGTCCAACTGGTGGCCGCATTGGTCGCGGTGGCATGTTTCGTGGGAATGTGCCGTCCTTGGAACACACGTACGACCGCGGAGGGAGTGGGGAGCTGAGCGCCCCGAGACTGCGCCACGACACCCCGGAACGGGCGGGCCTCGACCCCGAGGAACTCCGTCATCTGGTCCGGGAGGTCCACGACCTCACCACCGGCGACCGCCCCTGGGCGGCGGCCACCGTCGTGGTCGCGGGCCGCGGCCCGGTGATCGCCGTGGAGGAGGCGGCGGGCTGGGCCGTACGGTATTCCGCCTACGACCCCGAGACCGACCGGGGGGTGGAACTGCCGCCGGCCGCCCGCGTCCCGGCCACCGTGGACACCTCCTTCGACCTGGCCTCCCTCGCCAAGCTCTTCACGGCGGTGGCCGCGATGCAGCAGATCGAGCGGGGCACGCTGGGTATCGACGCCCGCGTGGGCGCCTACCTCCCGGACTTCCGCGCGGCGGCCCGCCACGGCATCACGGTCCGCCAACTCCTCACCCACACCTCGGGACTGCGCCCCGAACTCCCGCTCTACGACTGCGCGGACGACGCGGAACGTCTGGCGATGCTGCGGGCGGAGGCGCCGGTGGCGGAGCCGGGCGAGTACGTGTACTCGGACCTGAACCTGCTCCTCCTCCAGTTCGTCCTGGAACGCATCAGCGGCCGCACCCTCGACGTCCTCGTCCACGACGGCATCACCCGCCCCCTGGGCATGACCTCGACGGACTTCGGCCCCTGCCCGGGCGCGGCGGCGACGGAGGACCAGCGCCGCCCCTGGGCCAAGGCGGACCGGGGCATGCTGCGGGGCGTCGTCCACGACGAGAACGCGTGGGCACTGGGCGGCGTGGCCGGCCACGCGGGCCTCTTCTCGACGGCCCGCGACCTGGCGGTCTTCTGCCGCACCCTGCTGGCAGGCGGTTCCTACGGCCCCGCCCGTATCCTCGGCACGGACTTCGTGGAACTCCTGCTGACCCCGCCGGGGCTGGGCTTCGGGGTCGATCAGGCGTGGTTCATGGGGGAGTTGGCGGGACGGGGGGCGGTGGGCCACACCGGGTTCACGGGCACGTCACTGGTACTGGACCCGTCCACGGACACGTTCCTGGTCCTCCTCGCGAACACCGTCCACCCGCGGAGACGGGGGTCGGACAGCGGGCCGAGGGCGGCGGCGGGGACGCGGGTGGCGCGGGCGGTGCGGGGCTGACCGCACCCACCCCGGCAACCTGGAGCGGGGCCCGCACCCACCCCGGGCAACTTAGAATCGGCGGGTGAACGACCCCGTGGCCCCAGCTGAAACCCTCCGTACCGCACTCGCGTCCCTGCTCGACGGGCTTCCGCCCAGGCAGGCCACCGGTGCCGTGGAACGGCTGATCGCCAATTACCGCGGAGCCACCCCCACCGACGCCCCGATCCTGCGCGACCGTGCGGACGTCGCGGCCTACGCGGCCTATCGGATGCCGGCGACCTTCGAAGCCGTACGCTCCGCGCTGGACGCGTTCGCGGACGCTGTACCCGACTGGACCCCCACCGCCCACACGGACATCGGCGGCGGCACCGGCGCCGCGACCTGGGCGGTCAGCGCCACCTGGCCCGGCGACCGCCCGGTGACCGTCCTCGACTGGGCGGAGCCCGCCCTCGCCCTGGGCAAGGAACTCGCCGCCACCAACTCGGCCCTGCGCGACACCAGTTGGCGCCGCGCCCGCATCGGCCCGGCCCTCACCCTCGACGCCACCGACCTGATCACCGTCTCCTACGTCCTCAACGAACTCACCGCCCCCGACCGGACCGCCCTCGTCGACGCCGCCGCGTCCGCCGCACAGGCGGTCGTGATCGTCGAGGCCGGCACCCCCGCCGGCTACACCCGCGTCATCGAGGCCCGCGACCGCCTGATCGCCGCCGGTTTCCACATCGCCGCCCCCTGTCCGCACAGCGCCGCCTGCCCGATCACCCCCGGCGAGGACTGGTGCCACTTCTCGGCACGGGTCAGCCGCTCCTCCCTGCACCGCCAGGTCAAGGGCGGCTCCCTGCCGTACGAGGACGAGAAGTTCAGCTACGTCGCCGCCGCCCGCCTCCCCGTCGAGGTCGACCCCGCCCCCGCCCGCGTCGTAAGACGCCCGCAGATCCGCAAGGGCCAGGTACTCCTCGACCTCTGCGAGGCCGACGAGCAGCTGCGTCGGACGACGGTCACCAAACGCCACGGCGACCTGTACAAGGCGGCACGGGACGTGAGCTGGGGAGACCCCTGGCCGGAAAAAGCGTGACACTTTCGCCGAAAGCGACACACATCTGACTCGTGTGTCTCGTCCCACCCACCCCGGATGTGAGGTCCGGCCTCTCGGGGCGCAGGATGGTGGGACCATAGGGGAAGTTCTCCGCACAACGACAGGGCAAGCAGCAAGGCGAGGAGATAGATGAGCGCGACGTTCGGTGGCCGGACCGGTCGGCAGGGCAGACTCTCCTCGTGGCTGCGCGGACGCCGCCCGCAGGAGGCCCCCGACGGCAGCGGGCGTGAAGCCCTGCTGCTGGCCGCCGCCGAGTCGGGACTGCCGCTCGCGCCCGCCGCGCACCCCGCCCCGGGCTACCGATGTTCGTGCGACCGTGTGGGCTGCCCCACACCGGCCCGGCACCCGGTGTCCTTCGCCTGGCAGACGCAGTCCACGACCGACCGCGCCCAGATCGAGCGCTGGGCCCGTCACCAGCCGCAGGCCAACTTCATCACCGCGACCGGCATGGTCAACGACGTCCTGGACGTCCCCCTCGAAGCGGGCCAGGAGGCCCTGGAGCGGCTGCTCGCCGCCGGCATCGAGGTCGGCCCGGTCGCCGCGAGCGACGACGGACGGCTGCTCTTCTTCACCCTCACCCGCGGCACCCCCGAGGACGAGGACGAGTGGTGGCCGTGTGAACTGGACTGCCACCCCGAGACGATGGACGAACACCCCGGCCTGCGCTGGCACTGCCGCGGCTCCTACGTCCTCGTCCCCCCGGCCCAACTCCCCGGCGACAACCAGTCCGTGTACTGGGTCCGCGGCCCCGAGCACCCCCTGCCCGACCCGCTGACCCTCCTGGAGACCCTCACGGACGCGTGCGCCCGGTACGCGGGCCAGGAACCGGACCACCACGCCAACGCCGCCTGGCCACTGGGCCGTTAGGTCGACAGGGGCTTGTCGCGGGCCTCCGGGGTCAGCCGCCCTGCGCGGAGGTCAACCCCTCGATCCGCCCCAGCACCGACACCTTGCCGCCCCGCTTCGGGTCCAACGCCACCTCGTTGGAGATGAGTTGGAGGGTGAGGGACTGCTCGACCTCGCCCGTCGTCAGCGCCTGGACGTCCTTGTTCTGGGTCGGCACCGATGTGCCCTCCGCCGCGGTCTCCTTCTGGAAGTACCGCGTGGTGAAGAACACCAGCGCCCCGCCGTCCGCCGTCCGCAGCGCCAGCGGGGCGTAGTCACCGCTGGTCAGCGGTTCGTCGAGGTACTGGGTGGCGAGGCCGGGCTTCGAGGCGTTCTTCGCCCGGTCCGCGCGCCACGCGCTGGTGTGCGTGCCGTCCGCGAAGGCGGTCCCGCCGCTCTTCAGATACGTCGCGTAGCTCTGGCTCAACTCGCCCGGGGCGACGGTCAGTTCGGTCGAGTTCGCCGGTACGGCCTCGGCCCAGCCGTCCTTGTCGGTCGCGAACTTCGGTACGGCGCCGGCCGCGAGCAGCGTCAGATACGCCACCTGCCACGGCTCGGACAGGTCGTTGCGGGTGAACACCAGCAACCAGCGGGCGCTGCCACCCTTGTTGGCGGCGGTGTCGGCGACGAACCAGCGCGGCCAGCCGGCCTTCTTCGGGATGGTGAACTTGGCGTCCGTCAGCTCCAGCGGCGAGTAATTCGCGTTCCCGGCCGGGGAGTTGGTGTGCCCCGCCTTCAGCCGCGCCGCGTCGATGTCACCGAGCGCGCCGGTGACATGAGCGGCGTCCAGGGAACTGTCGTACGCCTTGTCCGCCGCGTTGTACGCGGTCGTGAACTGCTGGAGCGCCGTGGCCGCTTCGGCGCGGGTGGTGGCGGGCAGCACCTCCCGCTCGCCGTGGACCACCACACAACCGCTCGCCGTCAGCGACAAAGCGGTCATCGAGGCCGCTATGAGTACGCGCCGGTCAAGCCTGCGGAGCCTTCGAGGGCTGCGATCCCTGCTCATCAGGTGTCTTCACCTTCCCCTTCCCGGAGGCGAACCCTACCGGGGCGAAGAAGAGGGTGATCGTGGGGATCAGGTACAGCAGCCACACCGTGACCTGGAGGACGGTCGGGTCCGGCTGGAAGTTGAAGACGCCCTTGAGGAGGGTGCCGTACCAGCTGTCCGGCGGGATCGTGTCGCTGATGTCGAAGGCCAGCTTCGTCAACCCCGGGACCCAGTCCGCCTCCTGGAGGTCGTGGAAGCCGTACGCCAGCACCCCCGCCGCCACGACGACGAGCATCGCGCCGGTCCAGGTGAAGAACTTGGCGAGGTTGATCTTCAGCGCGCCCCGGTAGAACAGCCAGCCCAGGAACACCGCCGTGGCCAGACCCAGTCCCACACCGACCAGCGGGCGCGGGGTGCCGTCGCTCGCCGCGTGCACCGACGCCCACACGAACAGCGCGGTCTCCAGGCCCTCGCGGCCCACCGCCAGGAACGCGGTGGCGACCAGCGCGCCGGTGCCCATCGCTAGGGCGGCGTCCAGCTTGCCGTGCAGTTCGGCCTTCAGATGCCGGGCGGTGCGCCGCATCCAGAACACCATCCACGTCACCAGACCGACCGCGAGGATCGACAGCGAGCCGCCGAGCGCCTCCTGCGCCTGGAACGTCATCTCCTGCGAACCGAATTCGAGCGCGCAGCCGAAGCCCATCGCGATGAGCACCGCGACGACGATGCCGATCCAGATCGGCTTCAGCGCGTCCCGCCGGTCCGTCTTGACGAGATAGGCGATCAGGATGCAGACGACGAGACTGGCCTCCAGCCCCTCGCGCAGACCGATCAGATAGTTCGAGAACACGGTCTACGACTCCTTCGCGTTCTTGGAGAACAGCGTGCTGCCCCACCAGTCGTCCTGGTCACGGACGCCCGGCGGGACGGCGAAGACCGCCGAACCCACGTGCTGGATGTACTCGTTGAGCGCGTCGGTCGCCGACAGCCGGCGTTGCAGCGGAATGAATCCCTTGCGTACGTCGCGCTGGTAGGCCAGGAAGAACAGGCCCGCGTCGAGCCGGCCGAGGCCGTCGGTGCCGTCGGTGAAGGAGTAGCCCCGGCGCAGGATCGTGACCCCGCCGTTGGTGTCGGGGTGCGCGAGCCGGACGTGCGCGTCGGGCTTCATCGCCTTCAGGAACGGCGGGTCGTGCTCCTTCGCCTTGCCGACGGCCGCGCCCTCGCCCTTGTCCCGGCCGAAGACGTCCTCCTGCTCCTGGAGCGAGGTCCGGTCCCAGGTCTCGACGTTCATCCGGATGCGCCGGGCGACGAGATACGAACCCCCGGTCATCCAGGCCGAGTTCTTGGTGGTGTCGCCCTCGGCCACCCATACGAACTTCTTCAGCCGGTCCGTCTCCGTGCCCGCGATATTGCGGGTGCCGTCCTTGAACCCCATGAGATTGCGCGGGGTTTGAGCCCCCGGTGTCGTCGACGAGGTCTTCCCGAAGCCCAGTTGGGACCAGCGGATGGCGACCTTGCCGAAGCCGATCCGGGCCAGGTTGCGGATCGCGTGCACGGCGACCTGCGGATCGTCCGCACAGGCCTGCACACAGAGGTCGCCACCCGTACGGGACTTGTCGAAGTTCTCGCCGGGGAACTGCGGCAGGTCGACGAGGGCTTCGGGACGGGCGTCCTGGAGACCGAACCTCTCGAAGAACGACGGCCCGAAGCCGATGGTGAGGGTCAGCCGCGAGGGTTTCAGGCCGAGCGCCTCACCGGTGTCGTCCGGCGGCGCCTCGGCGAGCCCGCCGTAGGCCCCGTCGCCGACCGCGTGCCCGCCGGTCATCCGGCGGGCGGCGGCCGTCCAGTCCTTCAGCATCTGCACGAACTCGGCCCGGTCGTCGGTCTTCACGTCGAACGCGGCGAAGTGCAGCCGGTCCTGCACGGGCGTGGCGATGCCCGCCTGGTTCGTGCCGTGGAAGGCGACGGCCGCACCCGTCTCGGCGCCCGCCGGATCGACGTCCTCACCGACCCGGCTCATCGCGACCGCGCCACCGGCCGCGACGGCACCGAGCGCGAGCCCGGCACCGCCCCAGCCGATGAGCGAACGCCGGGACGGGCTCTCGGATTTCGGGGTCTCGGATTTCGGGGTCTCGGCCATGGTGATCCCCTACTTCACGACGGCGGCGGCGAGCTTGGACAGCGGCTCCGCAAGCGCGTTGACCCCGTCCGACAGCTCCTTCTGCTGGTCCTTGGTGACCGTGTCGTACGACACGAAGCCGTCGGAGGTCTTGTCCGACCGGTACTTGTCGAGCAGCGTGTCGATCGCGGCGAACTGCTTGTCCAGCTCGGTGGTCAGCGCCGCGTCGTTCTTCTGCGCGACCGGCTTGAGCAGCTCGTACGCCTTCTTCGCACCGTCGACGTTGGCCTTGAAGTCGCTCAGGTCGGTGTGCGAGTAGCGGTCCTCCTCGCCGGTGACCTTCCCGGTGGCGACCTCGTCGAGGAGTTCCTTGGCGCCGTTGGCCATCGAGGTCGGGGTGATCTCGGCCTTGCCGACCCGCTTCTGCCAGTCCTTCAGATCGGTGAGCAGTTCGTCGGCGAGCGTCTTCTGCTCGGCGCCGATCTTCTTGTCCTGCCACAGCGCCTTCTCCAGCGCGTGCCAGCCGGTCCACTTCTGGCCCTTCTCCAGGCCGTCGGCGCGGGTGTCGGTCTTCGGGTCGATGTCCCCGAACGACTCGGCGATCGGCTCGGTGCTCTCCCAGCCGACGCGGGAGGGGGCGTAGGCGTTCTTGGCGGCGGTGAGGTCGCCCGCCTTGATGGCGTTGACGAACGTCTCCACCTTCGGGATCGTCGCGTCGGCCTGCTCCTGCGCGTACTCGCGGTAGGCGGCGACGGCCGCGTCCAGCTTGGGGTCGCGCTTGGCGACCGAGCCACCGGTGACGGTGAGCTTCTGCCGGACGCCGTGCCCCTTCATCCCCGGCCGGCAGGCGATCTCGTACGACCCGGCCTTCACCTCGGCGGTGAGCGTGTACTTGGTGCCCGGCCCGATGTTCTCCTTCTCGGAGACGATCCGGTCGTCCGGGAAGAGGATCTCGACCTCGGTCGCCTTCGAGCCGGTGTTCTCGATCTTCAGCGTGACCTGGCCGGCCGGGATCGACTTGGTGGAGGTCGTGCACTTGGAGTCGGCGGCGGTCACCTGGATCGCGTCGCCGTCCTTGGCATCGCTCTTCGCGGTGCACGCCGTCACGGCGGTCAGTGCGGCCGCGGCGGCGACGGCGGTGGCGACGGGAAGTCGGACGGCACGCATGCAGGCTCCAAGCGGGAGAGTGTGGTGAGGCTGCCCTAACTTACCTGAGGCTTACCTCAGTCATACCCGTCCGGGTGGGCATTCACTGCCCACAGAAAAATCACAGACACGGCTTGATCTCAACGGCCAAAAACAAACGTCAACGAACGGTCAAGGGAGAGTCAAGCGGGGCGTTTCGGTGTCACCACGACCGCCCCCGTGCGCGGATGCGGAAACACCTCAACCGGCTGGTCGTAGACGTCCGAAAGCAACTTCTCGGTGAATACGTCCCCGGGCGGACCGTCGGCGGCGACACGACCGGCGCGCAGGATCGCGACCCGGTGCGCGTAGGCGGCGGCCAGCGCGAGATCGTGCAGCACCACGACCACCGCGTCCCCCGCGTGCGCCCTTTCCCGGCACAGCCGCAGCACCAGTTCCTGATGCCGTAGATCGAGCGCGGCCGTCGGTTCGTCCAGCAGCAACAGCGGCGCACGTTGAGCCAGCACCCGGGCGAGCGCGACCCGGGCCCGCTCACCACCACTGAGCGCCGAGAACGGCCGCAGCGCGAAGCCCGTGACCTCCGTCCGCGCCATCGCCTCCGCCACGGCGAGATCGTCCTCGGCGGGCGTCGTGGCGTGCGGCGCCCGCCCCATCCGTACGACGTCCTCGACGGTGAACGGAAAGGACAGCGTGGCCGACTGGGGCAACACGGCCCGCCGCAGCGCGAGTTCGGGAGCGGACCACCCCGTCGCGGGCCGCCCGTGAATCCGTACGACCCCTGCCGCGACCGGAAGATCGGCCGCCAGCGCACCCAACAGGGTAGATTTCCCCGCCCCGTTGGGCCCGACCAACGCCAACACCTCACCGGCCCGGACAGGCACGGACACCCCGTGGAGGACTTCCCGTTGCCCGAGCCGAACGTGGAGATCCTCGGCCTCGGCGAGTACGTCACCCGGTTCGGCGGGGACGGGAGGCACGGGTCGACCGCGGAGGAGTCTCATGCGGGGGTTCCTTGGGGGTGGGGGATGGGGGCTGTTCGGCACCGCCGGGATGGTTCACGGGCGCTGGGCACCGTCGCGACGGAGAAGAGTCGGCGAGCGGAGAAGAGTCGGCGAGCGGCGGAGAACCGCCAGCGGGCGGAGAACCGACGGCCGGAGGAGAACCGACGGTTGGCGGACGACTGACGGCCGGAGCGGAAGGGGTGGCCGGAGAAGAGCCGGTGGTCGGCCGACGACTGGCGGCCGGAGGAGATGGGACGGGCGGAGAGGAGCCGGTGGTCGGCGGACGACTGACGGCCGGAGCAGAAGGGGTGGCCGGAGGAGAACCGGTGGTCGGCGGACGACTGGCGGCCGGAGCGGAAGGGGTGGCCGGAGGAGAACCGGTGGTCGGCGGACGACTGGCGGCCGGAGCGGAAGGGGTGGCCGGAGAGGAGCCGGTGGTCGGCGGACAACTGACGGCCGGAGCAGAAGGGGCGCGGGGAACTGCGCGACCAGCCCCCACCGGCCCGCACCCCCCCAACGCACATCCCGTGGCATTCTCGACCGGGCAACAAACACCGCGTCCCACACAACCCGCATCACGCCCACCCCCCTTGCCTGCGCCGCGTCCTCCGCAACAGCCAGAAAAAGAACGGACTACCGAGCAACGCCGTCAACACACCGAGCGGCAACTCCGCCGGCGCCGCAACCGTACGAGCCGTCAAATCCGCCCCCAACAACGCCAACGCACCGAGCAGCGCACTGGCCGGAATCAGAAAACGATGACCGGGCCCCGCCGCCATGCGGAGCAGATGCGGCACGACCAGCCCGACGAAGCTGATGATCCCGGAGACACTGACCGCCGCCGCCGTCAGCAGCGCGATGACCAGCACCAGGACGATCCGAAGCCGTTCGACGTCAACTCCCAGATGCCGCGCGGGGCGTTCACCGAGCGCGAGCAGATCGAGGCGGCCGGCGTGGAGCGGCGCGAGCGTCAGCCCGATCACCGCGCACGGCAGGATCGCGAGCACCTTCGGCCAGGTCGCCTGCGAGAGCGAACCGAGCTGCCAGAAGGTGATCTGGTTGACCGCCGCCGTGTCCGCGAAGAACAGGAACAGACCGATCAACGCTCCCGCGAACGCGTTCAGCGCGATCCCGGTGAGGATCAGCGTGACCACTTCCGTACGCCCGCCCGAGCGTGACATCGCGTACACCAGCAGAACCGTGGCGAGCCCGGAGACGAACGCCACCGCCGACACCGTCCACGTCCCGAGGAAGTCCAGCCCGAACGCGATCACCGCGACCGCGCCCACCGCCGCCCCCGAGGACACCCCGATGACCCCCGGCTCGGCGAGCGGATTCCCGAACACGCCCTGCATCAACGCCCCCGCGCACCCCAGCGACGCCCCGACGAGCAGCGCGAGCACGATCCGCGGGAACCGCACGTTCCACAGCACCGACTCCGGCACGCGGTCCAACGCGCCCCCGCCGAGCCCCAGTCGGTGCTGCACCGACGACAGGACATCCCCCGTCGGAATCGGATACGCGCCAAGACCCGCCGCCACCGGAACGAGCACGAGCAGCGCCACGACCAGCCCGACGGTGAGCAGCCAGGCCGCACTGCGCTTGCGACGCGCGGGAGTTGGCGTAACAGCTGCCTCAACCCCCTTGTCCAGTACGGTCACTTGGCCCCGCCCCCGTACAGCTGCGCCACGATCGACGTGAGCACCTGGTCGGTACGCGGCCCGTAGTTGAGGAGCACCCCGTCCTCGATCGACACGACCCGCCGGTTCATCCCGGCCGGGGTCTGCGCGACACCGGGGATCTTCACCAGCCCGTCGATCCCGCCGACCGACTCAAGTCCCTTGGTCATGACGAGAATCGCGTCGGGTGCGGCCTGCGCGAGCGCCTCGGTGGTGATGGCGGTGAAGTCCTGCTTCAGCCCCGACTCCGCGCCCGCGTCGACCGCCCCGGCCGCCTCCAGCAGCGAGGTCGCGCCGGAGCCCTTGCCGCCGATGAGATACACGGAGGCGGACCCGCGCAGATACAGGAACGCGACCCGCGGCTTCTCCTTGTGCTGCGGAATCGCCTTGCGCACGGCGGCGATCCGGTCCTCCGAGCGCTGGGTCAGCTCCTTGCCCGCGGCCGGTACGCCCAGCGCGTCGGCCACCGCCTGGATGCGCGGGCCGACGTCCGCCAGACCCTGGGCCGGGTCGACGACCAGGACGGGGATGCCGGCCGCGCGGATCTGGCCCATGGCCTCGGCCGGTCCGGTGGTCTTCTCGGCGAGCACGAGATCGGGCTTGAGGGACAGCAGGCTCTCGGCGGACACGTCGTGGTTGCGGGTCACCAGGGGGAGTTTCGCGGCCTGTTGGAAGGTGGCGGTGATGTCCCGGGCCACGACCCGGTCGCCGAGCCCGAGCGTGAACACGATCTCGCTGAGGCTGCCGGAGAGCGGCACGATCCGCCGCGCGTTCCTGACGGTGACCTTCTTGCCGTCCGCCGAGCCGACGGTGACCGGGAGCCGGGGCTCCGGTGTGTCGGTCAGCGGCTCCACGCGGTTGGCCGCGACGGCGGCCTTCGAGGACGCGGAGGACGCCGTGGTCGCGGACGTCCCGGTGCCCCCGCATCCGGTGAGCGTGAGCGCGAGCACGGTCAACAGTGCTCCCGCCAGTCGTGTGCGCAAGCGTGGCACGGTCCCGCCCGTCTCTCTCTGTTGCTTCGGACTCTGTCGTTTCTGGTGAAGAAAGCTTAGGTTAGCCTTACCTTCGTTCGCTACCGGCTGTCGTCACCGGAGGACCCATCCATGCCCGCGCGCCTCAAAGCCCTGGTCACCGTGTTGCTCACGGCTGTCCTCGGCGCCCTCCTCCCCACGGCCCTCGCCCACGCCGAGAGCCGTACCGTGCAGGGCGGCCGGCTCGACTGGGGCATCAAGTCCTCGTTCCAGAGCTATGTCACCGGGCCCATCGCGAACGGGAGTTACTCCCTCACGGGCGGCGCGGCGACGGTGGGCAGCAGCCAGTTCCGCTTCCCCTCGGCGACGGGTTCGTACGACGGCTCGACGGGCACGTTCCGCTCGTCCTTCGCGGGCGGGGTGCACTTCGTCGGCCACAAGAAGACCGACGGCACCTACGAGCTGGACCTCACCCTGAGCCGCCCCACGGTCCGCATCACGGGCTCCGGCGGCACGCTCTATCTGGACGTCACCAGCAAGGCGAAGGGAACGGGGACGGTCACGACGTCCTCCCAGGTGCCCTTCGCCAACCTCTCCCTGGGCGGCATCAACATGAAGGGCGCCGGCACCTCCGTCGTCCTCGACAACCTGCCCGCCACGCTCACTTCGCAGGGCGCCAGGTCCTTCGCCGGCTACTACACGGCCGGCACGGTCCTGGACCCGGTCAGCCTCTCGGCGGACGTGAGGGCGGCGGCCACGAAGAAGGCCACGCCCACCCCGACACCGACCAAGTCCGCCGCGAAGAAGGAGAGTTCGAGCGGCGCGATCGTGGACGGCGCCGTCGACTGGGGGGTGCGCCGCACCTTCCGGGAGTACGTCACCGGTGACATCGCGAAGGGCAAGTGGACCTTGTCGGCGGGAGCGGAGGACGGCGGCGCCCTCTTCCGCTTCCCGAGCGGTGAAGGGACCTACAAGAGCGGGCAGTTGACGGCCTCGTTCAAGGGCGCGGTCCGCTTCACCGGCACCGAGGGCCTGGATCTGAAGCTGAGCGGGGTCCGGACGACCGTCGAGGACGACGGCAAGGGCACCCTCTACGCCGACGTCACCAGCGCCGACTTCACCGGCAAGAAGGTGCCGCTGGTCACCTTCACCGCCAAGAACCTCAAGGCGGTCAAGGGGCTCGCGAAGCTCACCGAGGCACCCGCGACACTCACCGCGCAGGGCGCCAAGGCCTTCGCCGGGATGTACCAGGCGGGCACCGACATGGACCCGGTGTCCCTGGCCGTCGCCCTCACCGACGACGCGAAACTGCCCGCGCTGCCCGACCTGGGCAGTGCACCCACGGCGAGCGGGACCCCGGAGGAGCAGTCGGCCGAGCCCTCGGTCTCCGCCGAGCCGGTCGCCGACAACTCCGCTGCCGGCGACGGCACTTCGGCCGCCCTGCCGATCGGCCTCGCGGCCGGCGCCCTGCTCGTGGTGGCCGCGGTGTCCGCGCTCGTCGTCGTCCGCAGGCGCCGCACCCGCCCGGCGACCGACAGCGCGTCGCCGGAAGCGGAGTAACCCCCCTACTCGGTCCGCCTGTTGACGGACCATCCACTCACCCCAAGGAGAACCACGGCCATGCCCGTCAGACCTCGTCGTTCCTTCGCCCTCGCCGCGGCCGTCGCGACCGCCGCCGCGCTCGGCGCCACCGCGCTCGCCACGACCACCACGTCGGCGGCCGAAGTCCCGCTCAGCGGCTACGAGTTGACCTGGGGCATCAAGCAGTCGTACCGCACCTATGTGAAGACCTACGCGCAGGGCTCCTTCACCACCACGGACGGCGCCTCGCAGGGCGTCGACAACGGCACCTTCACCTTCACCGCCGGCGCAGGCACCTACGACACGACCAGCCACGCCGTGCACCTCACGTTCAAGGGCGCGATCACCGCCAAGTCGACGCTGCACGGCTTCGTGCGCGAGATGTCGGACTTCCAGTACGACAGCGCGGCGGGCACCCTCACCGCGGACCTCGTCGCGGACGGCGGCGCCAAGCAGCAGGACGTGACGCTCGCCACGGTCGCCGCGCCCACCGGCCAGGACCTGGCGAACCTCGCCACCACGCTCACCGCCGC
Organism: Streptomyces sp. NPDC101776; assembly: GCF_044766845.1. Taxonomy (NCBI): domain Bacteria; kingdom Bacillati; phylum Actinomycetota; class Actinomycetes; order Kitasatosporales; family Streptomycetaceae; genus Streptomyces; species Streptomyces sp. NPDC101776. The sequence goes on from NZ_JBIWMV010000002.1 coordinate 833,571, forward strand.
CGCGGGCACGTTCCTCGGCAGCGATACGTACGCGAACGCGGCCGGCGACCCGCTGTCGGCGGTCAAGCCCGTGTCGACGACGTCCCCGACCCCGAGCGCGCCCAGTTCGCCGCCGCCGTCGACGCCCGCGTCCACCACGCCCAGCCCCACGTCCACGGATACGGCCACCCCGTCCACCCCGCCCTCCGAGACCGCGAGCCCCTCGGACACCGCCTCCGAACCGGCCGCCACCAAGGGCGAGATCGCGGACGGCACCCTCGCCTGGGGCGTCAAGGAGTCCTTCCGCTCCTACGTCGTCGGCAGCGTCGCCAACGGCGAGATCACCACCTCGGGCGGGGCGGCCCAGGCCACCGGCAACGGTGTCTTCACCTTCACCGGCGCGACCGGCAGCTACGACACGGACGCCGACACCCTCTCCGCCGCCTTCGAGGGCGCGGTGAACTTCAAGGGTCATGAGGACAACGGCACTTACGGCCTCGACCTCACCTTCACCGACCTCAAGGCGACCCTCGACGGCGGCTCCGGCAAGCTGACGGCGGACGTGACGAGCCTCGGCGAGAAGTCCGAGGACGTCGTCCTGGCCGACCTGAAGGCGGGCTCGACCGACCTCACCGCGAAGGACGACGTCATCACCCTCGACGACGTCACCACCACCCTCACCGCGGCCGGCGCGAAGGCCTTCGGCGGCTTCTACCAGACCGGCGCGGAACTCGACCCGCTCGACCTGTCGGTGGCCCTCACCGCGGACGCCACCCTCCCCTCCGACGGCTCCTCGTCGTCGGGCGGCACGGGCAGCTCCTCCGGCAACTCCGGTACGACGGGCTCGACTTCGGGCGGCGTCACCGGTTCGACGACGGGCGGCGCGACCGGCTCCCTCGCCTCGACGGGCTCCGGCATACCGGCGGCGGCACTCGGCACGGCGGCGGCGGTCACCGTGGCGGCGGGCGCGGGCGTGGTGTTCGCGATGCGCAGGCGCCGTACTCAGGCGTAGGGCTTGGTCGGGGCGGTCCCGTGCTCGATGTACGGGACAGCCCCGGCGATGCTTCAATTCCCCCGTGACTGACTACGACGTACTGCGTGTCTTCTGCGGTCCCAGCGGCGGATACGGCAACGAACTCGGCGTCGTCCGCGAGGGTTCCGTCATGCCGGACCCGGACGAGCGGCAGGTGTTCGCCGGGAAACTCGGCTTCAGCGAGACGGTGTTCGTCGACGACCCCGAGCGCGGAATCATCGACATCTACACCCCGACCACCCGCCTGCCCTTCGCCGGCCACCCCTGCGTCGGCACGGCCTGGCTCCTGGACATACCCGAACTGGTCACTCCCGCGGGCATAGTCGGCACCCGCCTCGACGGCGAGTTCAGCTGGATCGAGGCCCTCCCGGAGTGGGCCCCGCCCCGCACCCTGCGCCAGTACGCCACCGCCGCCGAGGTGGACGCCCTGCCCGTCCCCCCGCCCGGCGAGTGGATCTACGCCTGGGCCTGGGAGGACGAAGCGGCGGGCCGCGTCCGCGCCCGCGCCTTCCCCGGCCGGGACGACGGCATCCACGAGGACGAGGCGACCGGCGCGGCGGCGTTGCTCCTGACCGACCAGTTGGGCCGCGCCCTCAACATCACGCAGGGCGCGGGGTCGCAGATACTTACGGCTCCGCAGCCGGGGGGATGGGTGGAGGTCGGGGGGCGGGTGGTTCTGGAGCGCTGAACGCCCTTGGGAACAGGGTTACTTGACCTGCGCGACGAAGGAACTCCAGGCGGTGCGGCCAAAGGGTATGACCGGGCCGGTGGGGGTTTTGCTGTCGCGGACGGGGGCGAAGGCGGGGATGTCAGGGGCGAGTTCGAGGCACTCGTTGTTACCACCGCTGTAGCTACTGCACCGCCACCTCGCGCCCGACAGGTCCGGCGTGTTGTGGCGTGCGGTGTTCATGCCCTGTGCTCCTTGGCCCTGTGTCGGATGACGGCGAGGGATTCCACGGGAGAGAGCGCGGACGTGCGCGCGGCGTCGAACAGCTCCTGGTACCGGGCGACTTCAGTCTCCCGTTCGAACCACGTGGAGCCGGTCGGGTTGTCCGCCAGCACTACGTCGAGTGCTGCCTCCTCGGGGAAACCCAAGACTACGTACGGCCCGAACATACTCGCATGGGCGCCGTGGGAGAACGGCAGCACCTGGATGGTCACATTCGACTGCTCCGAGGCGGCCAGCAGTTGTGCCAACTGCCCTTTCATCACGTCCGGTCCGCCGACCTGCTGGAGGAGCACGGCCTCCGACAGGACTGCCCAGAGGTGCAGCGGGGAGTCTCCGGCGAGGCGTTCCTGACGGGCGAGACGCACCTGGACGAACTTCTCGATCTCGTCCGCCGTCTGCCATTGCCGCGAGGCGACGGTGACGGCACGGGTGTACTCCGGAGTCTGGAGCAGGCCGGGGACCAGTTGCGCCTGAAACGTATGGATCGTCCCGGCCATGGTCTCCAGGGCGATGTAATCGCGGTAGGTGTCCGCGAGCACTGATCCGTACTCGTTCCACCACCCTTGCCTGCGACGGCGGTTGGCCTTCCGGGCCAGCTCCGAGAGCCGATCGCGAAGCTCGGCGTTCGTCGCTCCGTAGGCAAGCAACATCGCCGTCAGATCCGGGAGCCGGACAGCGACCCGGCCGTTCTCGATCCTGCTGATCTTGCCCTTGGTGCAGTCCAGTGCTTCGGCCGCCTGGGCGGTGGTCAGCTCCGCCGCTTCCCGCAACCTGCGCAATTCGTCGCCGAGTTGGCGGCCGAGGACGGTTGAAGGGTTCGGGGTGGTGCTTTTCGCAAGCATGACAACACCTTCTAGCAGGACGGCAGATGGGATGGTGGTGACTTAACTCGAAGGAGTGAAAATAGGCATCATCCGAGTCAGCAACGTTGCAGACTCGCATCATCCTTGGGCATTCTGCTGATGTCCGCGACTCCAACCGGAGCCGCGCTGCGGGGAGTTCGCCACAGTCGCCGAGTCCCAAGGAGGCCACCGCATGGCCGCACCGAACGAAGTCACCTTCCGGCTGCCCCGCAGTCATCGCAGCGTGCCGAGAGCGAGGGTCACGCTGCTCGCGGTGCTCGGTGGCTGGGGTGTTGATCAAGAGGTCCTGAGCAACGCCGAGTTGGTGCTCTCGGAACTCGTGACCAACGCGCTGCGCGTACCCGTGCCGAGCGATCGCCAGGTAGGCGTACGGATCGCACGCATGGTGGACGAGGGGATGCTGCGGCTGGAGGTCAGCGACGCCGGAGCGGGGACGCCCGAGTTACGGGAGCCCGGGGACGAGGAGACGGGTGGGCGCGGGCTGCTCCTGGTCGAGGCACTCGCCCACCGCTGGGGAGTTGAGAAACGTGCGGGCGGGGTCGGCAAAACCGTGTTCGCGGAGCTGAAGGCACCGGACATCGTGGCCGAGCCTGTCGAGACGGAGGTCGCGGCGGTCATGGTCCGCCCCGGGCAGCATGTGCGGGTGTGGGGTGCCTGGCGTGCGGTCCTCGACGTTCACACCGAGCAGAGCGAATCGCACGAATCCACGGTCGTACTGAGGCTGGACGAGGGCCCGGAGCTGCGCGTACACGCGGCCGAGCCGCTGGCCGTACGGCGGAGGCAGGGCGGATAGTGTTGGACCGCAGCCGGTTCGCGCAGACGCGGTGAGTGAGGAGCAGCGGTGATCACCCGGATCGAGATCGACGGCTTCAAGACCTTCGACAACTTCTCACTCGACGTGCCGCCGTTCCTGGTCCTGCTGGGAGCGAACGGCTCCGGCAAGTCCAACCTGCTGGAGGCCATCGACCTGCTGGGTCATCTTGTCTGGAGCCCCACCAGTCGGACGCTGGTCCGTCGCGCCAGGCGGGGCGGGCCCCGTGAGCTGTTCCGGCGACGTCCGGACGGGAGCCTGGTGGAGGAGATTCGCATCGGAGTGACCGTTCTGCTGGAGACTCCGGAGTTCGGGCTGGTTCCGCACGAGGTCACCGCGTACATTCGCTACCGCGAGGCGCCGGAGCCGTTGGCCGTTTCGGTGGTGGTCGATGGCCCTGACCTTGACAGTGCGGTGTACGACGCTCTGAAGCAAGCAACCAACGGCTGGCGACTGCTGGATCCCCTGCCCAACGCCATGCGCCAACCCGCCGACGCGTACGACAACGAGGTGCTGACCGAAGACGGTCGCAACCTCGGTGCCGTACTCGGCCGGTTGTGGAGGACACCGGAGCGGAGGTCCGCCTTCCTGGCAGACGTGGCGGCCGTCCTTCCCGATGTACGCGAGATCGACGTCGTACAGGACAAGACCCAAGCCCTGTGGGACATCTGGATCCAGCACAAGCATGAGCCGAGGATGGCCCCGCGAGTCGTCTCCGGCGGGACGCTGCGGGTGCTCGCCCTGCTCGCCGCCGCACATGATCCGGCTCATCCAGGTGTGCTGATGGTCGAAGAACCCGAGAACGGCCTGCACCCGAATCGCGTCCCCCGTCTGCTGGAGCGGCTGAAGGCAAGCGTCACGGATCCCGCCGCATACGAGGAACCCACCGAAGACGATCGTGACGCGCTCCGTCAGATCATCGTCACCTCCCACTCCCCGGTCGTGCTGGCCTCGCTGCTGGACGAGGCTTCTCAGGACGTGGTGTTCATGGACACGGTCACCCGGCTGGAGAGAGGGCAATCGCCGACCAGATTGACGCGGGCCCGGAAGGTCGGCGTGACCGGTGAGCGTGGTACTTACGTCACGCCCATGGAAGTACGCCAGTACCTGGACCCGGTGGGATACGCGCATGGGGCTTAGGTACTTGAGCATCGCGCTGCTCACCGAGGGGCTCAGCGACCAGTGGTTCCTGTTGCCGCTCATCGACCGCCAAGTGGCGGCGCTGGAGCCGGAGTCCGCTCCCGGATTCGACTTCGGAGGCACTGCGCCCGGAAGCCGCTTCACGGTCGCGCCGCGCGACCAGGTGGTCGAAGAGGTCGCCTTGCTCCTGGAACACATGGACATCGTGCTGATCCATCACGACCACAACGAACGGGGCAAGGTCGAGTCCGTCCGGGCCAGGCTCGGCCGCGAAGCGCACCGGCTCGTCGGGATCGTCCCGGTGCGGGAGACGGAGGCCTGGATGCTGGCCGACGCCGCCGCGCTGCCCACGGCGACGGCGGAGGCATCGGTACGGACCCTGATCCGGTCACCTCGCGACGTCGAGAAGGTGCCGGATCCGAAGAAGGCCCTGGCCGAGGCGTTCGGCCCACGGCACCGGCCCGAGTACGACTTCGATCGGCTGGGCCAGCGCGTGTCCTTGACGGTGCTTCAGCGGATTCCCGCCTATGCCTGCTGGGTCGGTGAGTTGCGGACGGCGATGGAACGACTCCGCTTCCTGTGACAGTGGCCTCGCAGGCTCGGCCCGACGTCACGCCGACAGCGGAAACTCCTCACCCAACGCCCGGAACACCCCCGTGTTCAACGCGAACGCCCGCTTGCACTCGGTCACGATCCGCTGCTTCTCCAGATCGTCGGCCTGTATGCCGTCCAGCAGTTCCCGGTAGCCCCGCTTGAACGACGCCGGGTTGCCGATGCCCTCGAACACGTAGAACCGGACCCCGTCACCCCGCCGCGCGAACCCCCACGTCCGCTCCGCCTTGTCCCGGATGATCTGGCCTCCGGAGAGATCCCCGAGGTAACGCGTGTAGTGGTGGGCGATGTACCCGGCCGGCCACTCCTCGGCACACGCGCGCACCCGGTCCGCGTAGGCCTGGGTGGCCGGCAGCGCGGTCAGCCCGGAACGCCAGTCCGCACCCCGCAGATGCGCCAGGTCCCGCTCCAGCGCGGGCAGTCGGAACAACTCGGCCCGGATGAACGGCCCGGCCACCGGATCCGCCGCCAGCCGCCCGGCCCCGGTCTCCAACGCCTCGTAGACGAACCACAGTTGCTCGGTGTACCGGGCGTACGCGTCCACGCTGAGCCGGCCGCCGAGCAGATCGCTCATGAAGGTGGAGGTCTCGGCCTCCACATGCTGTTCGTGGGAGGCGGTGCGGATGACTGTCGAGAAGGAGTCCATGAGCCCTATCCTCTAAGGCAAGGCTTACCTAAGTCAACAGGTTACCGACGCCCTGTCGGTAAAAGCGTACAAGAAAAGACCCGCCCCCAGCAGGGGACGGGTCCCGAGGCGATGCTCAGGCGCTACGGCAGGGTGAGGACCTCCGCCCCCGACTCCGTCACCACCAGCGTGTGCTCGAACTGCGCCGTCCGCTTCCGGTCCTTCGTGACGACCGTCCACCCGTCGTCCCACATGTCGTACTCGTACGACCCCAGCGTCAGCATCGGCTCGATCGTGAACGTCATCCCGGGCTGGATGACCGTCGTCGCGTGCGGGCTGTCGTAGTGCGGGACGATCAGCCCGGAGTGGAACGACGAGTTGATGCCGTGGCCGGTGAAGTCCCGGACCACGCCGTACCCGAAGCGCTTGGCGTACGACTCGATGACCCGGCCGATGATGTTGATCTGCCGGCCCGGCCGGACCGCCTTGATCGCCCGGTCCAGGGACTCACGCGTGCGCTCGACCAGCAGCCGGCTCTCCTCGTCGACGTCCCCCACCAGGTACGTCGCGTTGTTGTCGCCGTGCACCCCGCCGATGTACGCCGTCACGTCGAGGTTGATGATGTCGCCGTCGCGCAGCACCGTGGAGTCCGGAATGCCGTGGCAGATCACCTCGTTGAGCGAGGTGCACAGGGACTTGGGGAAGCCGCGGTAGCCGAGCGTCGACGGATAGGCGCCGTGGTCGCACATGTACTCGTGCGCGACCTTGTCGATCTCGTCCGTGGTCACCCCCGGCGAGATGATCTTCGCGGCCTCCGCCATCGCCCGCGCGGCGATCCGCCCGGCGGTCCGCATCGCCTCGATCGTCTCGGGGGTCTGCACCTCCGGCCCGGTGTACGGGGTCGGCGCGGGCTTGCCGACGTACTCGGGGCGACGGATGTTTCCGGGCACGGGACGGGTGGGGGAGAGCTCCCCTGGTACGAGCAGCGACTGGCCAGACATACCAGCGAGTCTAACCAGCGGACATGGGGGAACATGGCCGTAGGGAAAGGAGCCCTTGATGGCCCTGTTCAAGAAGCGCACGGTCGGGAAGCCCGGCGAGTGGTACTACTGCCTCGAACACAAGAAGGTCGAGGAGGGGCCGGAGTGCCCCGCCAAGGACCGCTTCGGGCCGTACGCCACCCGCGCGGAGGCCGAGCACGCGATGGAGACGGCCCGCGAGCGCAACCTGGAGTGGGAGACCGACCCCAAGTGGCACGACGCGGCCAAGGGCAGCGCCGACGAGGACTGAATCAGGCGGGGGCGGTGGCGTCGGCGGCGCGCTGCCTCTTCAGCCGTAGCGCGTGCTCGTCCGTCCTGGCGTCGTACGACATCAGCTTCGGCAGTCCCGCGGCCAGCAGTCCCACCGCGCCCACGCACATCAGCCCGCCCGCCCACACCGACGTCCGCACCCCGGACAGCGCGGCCATCCCACCGGACCTGACCTGCCCCAGTTGCGGGCCCACCGAGTAGGACAGCAGCTCGATCCCGGCGAGCCGGCCGCGCAGCTCGTCCGGGATCGTCTGGTTCCACATCACCCCGCGGAAGATGCCGCTGACCATGTCGCAGCCGCCCGCGAGGGTGAGGAACAGCAGCACCAGCCAGACGTTGCCGACCGCGCCCGCGCAGGCGATCGCCGCGCCCCACAGCGCGGCGGCCAGCACCACCATCCGCCCGTGCCGGTGGATCCGCGAGGTCCAGCCACTGGTCACGCTCACCAGCAGCGCCCCGGCCGGAACGGTCGAGTACATCAGCCCCAGCGCCCACTCGGCGTGCAGATCGTCCGCGAGGAACGGCAGCACCGCCAGCGGCATCGCGAAGAACATCGCCGCGAGGTCGATCGCGTACGTACCGAGCAGCTCCTTGCGGCTCCACGCGTACCGGGCGCCCTCCGCGATCGACCGCAGCGAGGGCTTCCGCGCCTCGTGGGCGCCGGGGGAGGCGGCGATACGGAAGATCAGGACCACGGATATCGCGTACGTCAGCGTGTCCGCCGCGAACGCGTAGGGCAGCCCCGCGAACGCCACGACCACGCCCGCCACCGCCGGGCCCGTGACCCCGCCGACCGTCCAGCGCAGCGAGTTGAGCGCGGACGCGGCCGTCATGTGCTCATGCGCCACGATCCGCGGCCACAGCGAGTCCAGCGCGGGCCGCTGGATCGAACCGAGGACGGAGGTCAGGGCGGCGATCACGTACAGCGGCCAGACGGCGGGCTCCGGCAGCAGCGAGTTGAACAGCAGCGCCCCGCACAGCACACCGAGCCCGACCTCGGTCCACACGATCAGCTTCCGCTTGTCCCACGCGTCGGCGAGCGCACCGCCGTAGAGCCCGAACACGATCAACGGCACGAGTTCTACGGCCCCGACGGCGCCCACCGCCGCCGCGGAACCCGTGAGTTCCTTGAGCTGCACCGGGACCGCGACGAACGTCAGAAAACTCCCGAAGTTCGAGACCAGCCCGGCGAGCCAGAGCCTGCGGAAGTCGACGGAGGCGTGCCAGGGGGCGAGATCGGGGAGGAGGGCGCGGAGGCGGGTGGGGGGTGCGGGGGAGTCGGCGGTCACAATCCGCCACGATCACCTGGGGGGTGGCGGCCGGGCAACCGCTTTTTCCTGTCCACCTGTCAGCTGGGCGAGCCGGACGGCCGGGTGGGAAATCACCCGCTTTTCACGTCCACCTCTCGACCGACCGAGACGGGTGGGTGGGGAAAGAACTACCAGCGGGCAGGCGGCGGTGCCGTCAAATGCTCCGTCAGCCGCGACACCTGGTCCCGGAATCGCCGTCGCCCCCGAGTCACCGGCACCACATTCTCCCCGGCCGCCGCGCTCACCAGGTGCTGCACGGTGTCCAGGTCCAGATCCGTGCCCTCCGGTACGGCGAGCGACTCGTGGGCCAGGGACGCCAGTTCACGGTCCGAGGAGCCCAGCGCCAGGACGGTCGCCCCGGCCCGCCGCGCATCGGACACCCGCTCCAGAAGCGGACCCCCCGGCCCCTCCGGCGACACCACGAGCAACGTCTCACCCCGCCGGGCCGCCTCGATCCGCCCCAGCCCGACCGACAGATGCGCCGGATCGGAGGGACACGCGTCATGCCGTACGAGAGTCGGCGCCAGCTCCGGCGTACCCGACCAGGCCGCCTCGTCGACGAGATGCGCCGCGAGATGCCACGGCTCGTACGCGGACGTGCCCACCAGCAACAGCCCACCCCCGTGCGACACGACGGACCCGCGCAACACCCCCGCGAACCTCCGCGTCGCCCCCAACCACTCGGTCCCGGCGAGCACTTCACGCAACAGCGCGACCCGTACGGCGTCCATGGCCGAGCATCCTGCCGCAACCGGCCGTTCGTGACGCGGAGTTCACCACGAATTCGCCCAACTTGGGGATGGTGCGGGCTCATAGGCCACACAAGGAGTCAACTCATGACAGAAGTCACCGTTCCCTTCCGCGCGGGTGAAGGGGGCTACGCGAGCTACCGGATCCCGGCGGTCGTGGTCTCCCGCGCCGGCACCCTCCTGGCGTTCTGCGAGGGCCGCGTCGACTCCGCGAGCGACCACGGCCACATCGAGATCGTCCTGCGGCGCTCCACGGACGGCGGCCGCACCTGGGGCCCGCTCACCGCCGCCGCCACCAACGGCCCCCACCTCGCGGGCAATCCGGCCCCCGTCGTCCTCGACACCGGCCGCGTCCTGCTCGTCTACGTCCGCGCGACCGCGACCGCCACCGAGGACGCCATCCTGCGCGGCCAGGTGACACCGGCCGACGGACGGCGGATCTGGGTGCGCTACAGCGACGACGACGGGGTCACCTGGTCGAGTTCGACGGAGATCACCGCGCAGGTGAAGAAGCCCGAGTGGCGCTGGTACGCCACCACGCCCGGACACGCGATCCAGCTGAGCACCGGCCGCGTGGTCGTCGCCGCCAACCACACGATCCCGCCGACCGGCAAGGACGTGGGCAACGAGGCCAAGTACAACAGCGGCCACTGCCTGCTCAGCGACGACAAGGGCGGGACCTGGTACCTCGGCTACCTCGACGAGAACGCGGACGGCTACATCAACTGCAACGAGACCACCGCCGCCGAACTCCCGGACGGACGCGTCTACTTCAACACCCGCAACGACTCGACGTCCCCCGGCAACCGCGCCGACGCGTACTCGGCGGACGGCGGGAGGACCCTCGTCAAACCCTTCCGCCCGCAGGCGGGCATCACCGCCCCCGTGTGCGAGGCCAGCGTCCTCCAACTCCGCGACCCCGACGTGCTGGTGTACTCCGGCCCCGGCGACCCGGCCGCCCGCGCCCTGCTGACCCTGCGCGCCTCCACCGACGACGGCACCACCTGGCGCCCGGTGTTCACGGTCGACGGTCTGCCCGCCGCCTACTCCGACCTCGTCCGTGTCGACGACGACACGGTCGGACTCCTCTACGAGACCGGCGACTTCGGGCCGTACGAGACGATCACGTTCCGCCGGGTGCCCGTGACGGACCTCACCTGAGCCGATACGGGTGCGGAGGCGGACGTAAAGTCGGCCCATGACCTCTACCGACAGTGCTGCACAGACCCCCGCGACGGCCTCCGGGACCGCCCCCGCGAAGGCCCCCGCCAAGGACCCGTGGGACCTCCCCGACGTCTCCGGACTGGTCGTCGGCGTGCTCGGCGGGACCGGGCCGCAGGGCAAGGGCCTCGCCTACCGGCTCGCCAAGGCCGGCCAGAAGGTGATCATCGGTTCCCGCGCCGCCGACCGCGCACAGGCCGCCGCCGAGGAACTCGGCCACGGGGTCGAGGGCGCCGACAACGCGGAGACCGCGCGCCGCAGCGACGTCGTGATCGTCGCCGTGCCCTGGGACGGCCACGGCAAGACGCTGGAGTCGCTGCGCGAGGAACTGGCCGGGAAGCTCGTCGTCGACTGCGTCAACCCGCTCGGCTTCGACAAGAAGGGCGCCTACGCGCTGAAGCCGGAGGAGGGCAGCGCCGCCGAACAGGCCGCCGCCCTGCTGCCGGACTCGCGGGTCGCCGCCGCCTTCCACCACCTGTCGGCGGTGCTGCTCATGGACACCGAGATCGCCGAGATCGACACGGACGTCATGGTGCTGGGCGAGGAGCGCGCCGACGTCGAGATCGTGCAGGCGCTGGCCGGCCGTATCCCCGGCATGCGCGGTGTCTTCGCCGGCCGGCTGCGCAACGCCCACCAGGTGGAGTCCCTGGTCGCGAACCTGATCTCCGTCAACCGCCGCTACAAGGCCCACGCGGGACTGCGCGTCACGGACGTCTGAGCGGGTGGGGGACACTGGTGGCGGCCGACCCGCCAGTGTCCCCATCTGTTCAGCCGTCTTCCGACAGGAGCCGATCCCATGCACCTCTTGCTCCCACCCGACCCAACCCGGCGACTCGCCCTCTACGCCCTCGTCGTCTGTCTGCTCGCCGTGGCCGCGGCGGTCGTCTCCTTCGTGGAGGGCAGCCTGCTCGGGATCGTGTGGGTACTGCTCGCGGGCCTCTCGTCCAACATGTGCTGGTACTACCTCAAGCGGGGCAGGTCCGTCACTGGCTGACCGAGCAGAACTCGTTGGTGCCCTGCCAGAAGCGGTACAGGTTCTGCCCGCAGTAGGTCTCGAAGTCGCTGATGCCGAGCCCGCGCAGGATCGCGTCGATGACATCGAAGAAGTACGTGTTGATCGACGGCACCCACAGCAGCGCGAACACGAACAGCAGGCCGAACGGCGCGAACGGCTCCACCTGCCGCTTCACGTTGTACGACAGCCAGGGCTCGATCACGCCGTAGCCGTCCAGGCCCGGCACCGGCAGGAAGTTCAGCAGCGCGGCCGTGACCTGGAGCAGCGCGAGGAACGCCAGCGCGAACCGGAAGTCCCGCGGCACCCCGTCGAGCGAGTGCAGCCAGAACGGCGCGGTGCAGACGGCCGCGAACAGCACGTTCGTCAGCGGGCCCGCCGCCGAGATCAGGCTGTGCTTCCAGCGGCCCTGGATGCGGCCCCGCTCGATGAACACCGCGCCACCGGGCAGACCGATGCCGCCCATGATGACGAAGATCACCGGGAGCACGATGCTGAGCAGCGCGTGCGTGTACTTCAGCGGGTTGAGGGTGAGATAGCCCTTCGAGCCGACCGAGATGTCACCGCTGTGCAGGGCGGTGCGCGCGTGCGCGTACTCGTGCAGACACAGGGAGACGATCCAGGCCGCCGTCACGAGCAGGAAGACGGCGACGCCCGGCTGCTCGGCGAACCCGGTCCAGGTGGCCCAGCCGGTCACCGCCGTGACGGCCAGGATCCCGAGGAAGACGGGACTGATCCGCCGGTCGCTCGGGCGGGTGGTGGTGGCGGTCATGGGGGCGGGCTCCCTGCTGGGTTCGGTGGACGCGAAGCCCGACGGTACCGGGCCCGAGGGGAAAACGTCTCGCGAGCGGTGGTCGGTTCCGGGGAAGGTGGGGACATGGGACTCTGGCACGCGATCTACGACCCCGTCACCCCTCCGGGACGGCCCCGTGCCCGGCGCCGCGCCGCCACAACCCCGTGACCGCTTCCGTCGCCACCAGAGACAATGGACCCCGTGCGCTATCGCATTCTCGGCACCACCCAGGCACTCCGCTCCGACGGCACGCCCGTCCCGGTCGGCGGGGCACGGCTGCGCGCCCTGCTCACGGTGCTCGCCCTGCGGCCCGGCCGGCCGGTGCCCGCGGGCGTGCTGGTGGACGAGGTGTGGGGCGCCGACCCGCCCGCCGACGCGCTCGGCGCGCTCCAGGCGCTGGTGGGCAGGCTGCGCCGGGCGCTCGGCGCCGACGCGATCACCTCGGCGGACACCGGCTACCGGCTCGCCGCCGCCCCCGACGACATCGACCTGCACCGTTTCGAGCGGCTGACGGGGGAGGGGCTGCGGGCGCTGACCGACGGCAACGCGACGAAGGCGGCGGAGGTGCTGGACGACGCCCTGGCCCTGTGGACCGGCCCGCCCCTCACCGACCTCCCCGACCGCACGGCGGAGGCGGCCCGCTGGGCGACCCGCCACCTCGACGCCCGCCGTGCCCGTCTGACAGCGGCCCTGGCCCTCGACGACGCGGACACCGCCCTCCCCGAACTGACCGCCCTGTGCGACACCCACCCCCTCGACGAACCTCTCCAGTGCCTCCGCCTCCGCGCCCTCCGCGCCACCGGCCGCACAGCGGAGGCCCTGGCCGCCTACGAGGACGTACGCCAACTCCTGGCGGACCGCCTCGGCTCCGACCCCGGCCCTGAACTGCGGGCGCTGCACGGGGAGTTGCTCAGTCCGGATGACGGTGCGCAGGGCGACGCCGGTCACCGCGACCCCACACCCTCCCTCCCATCCACCACCCCTCTCCTTGGCAACCTCCGTGCCCGCCTGACCTCCTTCGTCGGCCGGGAAGCCGACATCGACGTCATCCGGGGCGATCTCGCCGCCGCCCGCCTGGTGACGCTGCTCGGGCCCGGCGGTGCCGGGAAGACGCGGCTGTCGCAGGAGGTGGCGGAAGGGGTGCGGGACGCGGCGCGGGACGGGGTGTGGCTGGCCGAACTCGCCCCCGTCGACGCCCCCGAGGCCGTGGCGACGGCCGTGCTCACCGCGGTCGGGGCGCGCGAGACGGTGATGTACGGCGCCGGCGCCGAGGCGATCCGGGCCGCCGGCGGCGAGCGCCACGACGACCCGCTCGATCGGCTCGCGGAGCACTGCGGCCGGCGCCGGATGCTGATCGTCCTCGACAACTGCGAGCACGTCGTGGACGCCGCCGCCCGCCTCGTCGAGGCCCTGCTGGAGCGCTGCCCCGAACTGACCGTGCTCGCCACCAGCCGCGAACCCCTGGGCGTACCGGGCGAGTTGCTGCGCCCGGTGGAGCCACTCCCCGACCCCGTCGCGCTACGGCTGCTCGCCGACCGGGGTGCCGCCGCCCGGCCGGGGTTCACGGTCGCGGACGACCCCGAGGCCTGCGCCGAGATCTGCCGGCGGCTCGACGGGATGCCGCTGGCCATCGAGCTGGCGGCCGCCAGGCTGAGGATGTTGACGCCGCGTCAGATCGCCGACCGGCTCGACGACCGCTTCCGGCTGCTCACTTCGGGCAGTCGTACGCTGCTGCCCCGCCAGCAGACCCTGCGGGCCGTCGTCGACTGGTCCTGGGACCTGCTCGACGCGGACGAACGGGACGTGCTGACCACCCTGTCCGTCTTCGCCGGCGGCTGCGACCTCGCCGCCGCCGAGGCTGTGTGCGGGCCCGTCGCGTTCGAGACGCTGGGCTCGCTGGTCGACAAGTCCCTTGTGGTGGCCGCCCCTTCGGGCGACGGGGAGATGCGCTACCGGCTCCTGGAGACCGTCGCCGAGTACGCGGGCGAACGCCTCGACGAGGCCGGCCGCCGCCCCCGCGCCGCCCGCGCCCATCTGACGTACTACCGCGAACTCGCCCGCACCACCGACCCGTTGCTGCGCGGCCCCGGCCAACTCGCCGCCGTGGGACGGCTGGAGCTGGAGTACGAGAACCTCCGCACCGCCCTGCGGCACGCCGTCGCCGAGCGCGACGAGCAGGAGGGGATCTGCCTCGTCCTGTCGCTGACCTGGTACTGGCACATGCGCGACGTCCGCATGGAGGCCCGCAACTGGTGCGTCGAGGTGATGGCCCTGGGCCCGGACCCCTTCGCCGCCCCCGTCCAGCGCGCCGCCCCGGTCTGGCAGCGGTGCACCGACGTCCCGCCCCCGCTCACCGGAGAACTCCTCGCCGAGGCCCGGCGCGGCCTCCATCTCGCGCATCTGGCCTGTATGGACACGGAGTTGGACGCCTGGGAGGCACCGGCCGCGAAGGAGAAGCTGCGCCTCATCACCGAGGTCTACGAACCGGGCCAGCCGCAGACCTGCCGTATGCCCGGCATGTTCTGGTTCTTCGCCGTGCTGCTGACCGGCAGCGTGGAACGGCTGCCCGCGATCTTCGACGCCGATGTCCACACCTGCCGTACCGCCCCCGGCATGGAGTGGGAGCTGGCCACCACGCTCCAGATGCGCGCCAACATGCTCGCCAACCGCACCGACTGGGCGGGCGACGCGGCCCGGGACGCCGACGAGTCGCTGGAGATCTTCCGCCGCCTCGGCGACGGCTGGGGCACCGCCGAGGCGCTCTCCGCCCGCGCCGAGGCCCGGGAACGCACCGGTGACTACCGACGGGCCGCCCTCGACTACGAGGCCGCGATCGAACAGGCCGAACTGCTCGGTGCCCACGGGCAGACGGCCGTACTCGGTGCCCGGTTGGGCAGCGCGCTCATCGAGGCCGGCGAGTTCGAGCGGGGCGAACGCCTGCTGCGCGAGGTGATCGAGCAGCAGCACCATCTGGGCAGCGAGGCGATGCCCGCCGCCCGGATGTTCCTCGCCAGCCGGCTCACCATGTCCGGCCGCGTCGAGGAGGCACGCGAGGAGATGCGGCTGCTGCGCGAGGAGTTCCAGATCTCGCACTTCGTCGTCTTCGACGCGTTCATCCTCGGCTCGGAGGCGTGGGTGGAGGCGGTCGACGGCAACTACCAGTTGTCCCTGGACAAGGTCCGCAAGGCGCTGGAGCGGGCCGGCGACCCGCTGTCGGAGGCCATCGCCCCGAGCATGTCCTCGCTGTACCTGGGGATCGCCGCGGTCGTCCTCGCCGAACTGGACGGCGGCAGCCGGGTCCGCGACGGTGTCCGCTGCCTCGTCGCGGCGTTGGGGCTGCTGCCGCCCGGGCACGTCAGGGCGTCCGTGGAGAGCGAGGTGTACCGTCAGGCCGAGCTGCGGGCGCGCGCCGTGCTCGGCGACGCGGCCTACGAGGCGTACGCGGCCGAATGCGCCGAGGGCGGCAGCCTCTCCGCGAAGGAGGCTGCCGCCCTGGTGTGAGCCGACGCGTACCCGGTGGGACGGGCGGCCCGTGGGCCGTACCGCCCGAAGAGGCGCACGGCCGGGTCAGGTCTTGGTGCGGAACTTGTGGATCGCGATCGGGGCCATCACCGCGGTGAGCCCCACCGACCAGGCCAGCGTCAGCAGCACACCGTGGGCGACCGGGCCGCCCACCATCAGCCCGCGGGCCGCGTCGGCCAGGGAGGACAGCGGGTTGTAGTCGGTGAAGTTCTGCAGCCAGCCCGGCATCGACCCGGTCGGCGCGAAGATCGACGAGCCGAACTGCAGCGGCATCAGCACCAGGAAGCCCATGGCCTGCACGGACTGCGCGCTCTTCATGGTCACGCCGAGGGTGATGAACACCCACATCAGCGCCGAGCCGAACACCGCGGACAGCCCGATCGCGGCGAACATGCCGCCCCAGCGGTGGATGTCGAAGCCGACGAGGACACCGACGACCATCAGAACGGCGCACGCGACCAGCATGCGCATGATCTCGACCAGGATCTTGGCGATCAGTACCGAGCCGCGTCCGATGGGCAGCGACCGGAACCGGTCCATGACCCCGCTGTGGAAGTCGGTGTTGAAGCCGGTGCCCACCCCCTGGGCCATGTTCATGCCCATCATGGCGAGCAGACCGGGCACGACGTACTGCACGTACGCGTGCTGCCCGCCGCCCAGCGACTGCCCGATCGAGCCGCCGAAGACGTACACGAACAGCAGCGTGAAGATCACCGGGAACAGGATGGCGTCGAACATCGACTCCGGGTCCTGCCGGATCCACAGCAGATTGCGGCGGATCAGCGCGCCGGTGTGGCGCAGATGGTTGCGCAGCGGGATACGGGGGTCCGACGCGACGGCGCCGGGCTTCACGGTGATGGCGCTCATACGGCGACCTCCTCGCGGTCGTGGGTGGGCACGGTGTCCTGCGGGGCGCTGGCGCGGTGGCCGGTGAGGGACAGGAACACCTCGTCCAGGCTGGGCAGTTCGGTGGTGATGGAGGCGATGGTGAGGCCGCGGGCGCTCACCGCGCCGACCACGGCGGTCAGTTGCTCGTCGCTGAGGATCGGCACCAGGACCGTGCCGCTCTCCACGTCGACGGTGACGGTGGCGAGTCCGGTGATGCCCAGCTCGTCCAACGCGTGGGCCAGCGGCCGCAGTTGCAGCGGGTCGGCCGGCCGGATGCGCAGCGAGCGACCGCCGACCTTCGCCTTCAGCTCGTCGACCTTGCCACTGGCGATGACCTTGCCGTGGTCCACGACGGTCAGCTCGGAGGCGAGTGCCTCGGCCTCCTCCATGTACTGGGTGGTGAGCAGCACGGTCACGCCGCCGCCGACCATGGACTTCACCTCGTCCCACACCTCCATGCGGGTGCGCGGGTCCAGGCCGGTGGTCGGCTCGTCCAGGAACAGCACCTGCGGGTGCCCGATCATCGAGGCGGCCAGGTCGAGCCGGCGCCGCATACCGCCGGAGTAGGTGCTGGCGGGCCGCTTGGCGGCGTCCGTCAGCGAGAACCGCTCCAGCAGTTCGTCGGCGCGGGCCCGGGCGTCCTTGCGGGACAGGTCGAGCAGCCGCCCGATCATGTACAGGTTCTCCCAGCCCGGGAGCTTCTCGTCCACCGAGGCGTACTGGCCGGTGAGGCCTATCACCCGGCGCAGTTGGCGGGGCTGGCGCAGGACGTCGTAGCCGGCGACGGTGGCCTCGCCGGAGGTCGGGGCGAGCAGTGTGGACAGGATGCGTACGAGGGTGGTCTTACCGGCACCGTTCGGCCCGAGCACACCCATCACGGTGCCCTCCCGGACGTCCAGGTCGACGCCGTCCAGCGCCTTGGTCTCGCCGTAGTGCTTGACCAGCCCCCGCACGGACACTGCCGTGCCGCTGGGTGTGTTGTCGATTCGCGTCATGCCGATGACAGTGCCAGGGCCGACCGACAGAACGCCTACATCCCACCGACAGCCGCCTACAGCCCGCCGACGCCGGCCTCTGCCCGTCCACCACCTGCCACGGCCGGCCGGGATGCGCACACCGGGTCAGCCCGGTTTGACCGCCTGTGTCGCGAAGTAGTGCGACATGTATTCGGCGGACGCGTCGGACTGGTGCGGCCCTTCCGCGAAGCCGGTGAGGACGAACCCCGCGGCGAGTTGCCCGCCGATCTGGGCGGTGAGGGTGTGGCCGTATTCGAGAGCGGCGTCCGCGCCGAACTTCGTGGCGCGTTCCTCGGCGGAGTAGTGCGTGACATCGCTGTAGGGCAGCTTGTGCGCGACGATCAGCTCGCCGCGTTCGTCGAGCGCCTCGTGGTCGAACAGGTACGCGTCGGGGTTGAGGAAGCCCGCGAGCAGGGTTCCGCCCGGTCGCAGGACGCGGAAGCACTCGCGCCACACCGGTGCCAGGTCCGGTACGAACAGGTTGGAGACCGGATGGAACACGACGTCGAATGCCCCGTCGCCGAAGACGCCGAGGTCGCTCATGTCGCCCTGCACGGTGCGCAGTTCGAGCCCGTCGCGCTCCGCCACCAGCCGGTCCTGGCCGAGCTGGCGGGGCGAGTTGTCGAAGACGGTGACCCGCGCCCCCGCGGCGGCGAGGACCGGACCCTGCTGGCCACCGCCGGAGGCCAGGCACAACACGTCCTTGCCGGTCAGGTCCGTCGGCAGCCAGGAGCGGTCGACCGGCTCACGCCCGATGAGAACGATCGACCAGTCGCCCGTGCGGGCGCGCTCGACGGTCTCAGAACTCACCGGCGTCGACCACTCGTTGCCCTCCTGGACGTACTTGTCCCAGGCCGCCCGGTTGTGGGCAACGGGGTCGACACCAATGTCCCGCACGTGTGGCTCCCTTCGAGAACCCTGGCCAGGTCGGACAGTAAAGAGGCAGCCCGCCGACGGGGGAAGTTCGGCGGGCTGCCATGGTGCCGCAGTGGCTCTCAACCGGTCAGTGGACCGAGTGCTCCTCCAGCGGGAACGTCCCGCCGACGACATCCTCCGCGAACGCCTTCGCCGCGTCGCCCATGACCGCACGCAGATCGGCGTACTGCTTCACGAACTTCGGCATCTTCCCACCCGTGAGCCCCAACATGTCGGTCCACACCAGGACTTGGGCATCGGTCTCGGCCCCGGCCCCGATCCCGACCGTGGGAATGTGCAGCACCCGGGTCACCTCGGCGGCGAGTTCCGCCGGCACCAGTTCGAGGACGACCGCGAACGCCCCCGCGTCCTGCACGGACTTCGCGTCCCGCAGCAACTGCTGGGCCGCCTCCTCGCCCCGGCCCTGCACCCGGTACCCCATCGAGTTCACGGACTGCGGAGTGAGACCGATGTGCGCCATCACCGGGATCCCGGACTCGACCAGCAGCCGGATCTGGGCGTGCGAGCGCTCGCCGCCCTCCAGCTTCACCGCGCCCACCCCGGCCTCCTTCACCAGCCGGGTCGCCGAGCGCAGCGCCTGCACCGGACCCTCCTGGTAGGACCCGAAGGGCAGGTCGCCCACGATCAGCGCCCGCTGCGTGCCGCGCACGACCGCGGCGGACAGCATGGTCATCTCGTCGAGGGTGACGGGCACGGTCGACTCGTACCCGAGATGGCAGTTGCCCGCCGAGTCGCCGACGAGCATGACCGGGATACCGGCCTCGTCGAAGACGGACGCGGTCATCGCGTCGTAGGCGGTGAGCATGGGCCACTTCTCGCCGCGTTCCTTGGCGAGGGCGATGTCGCGGACGGTGATACGGCGTGTGCCCTTGCCTCCGTACAGCGCCTTGCTGCCGTCGGAGGAGCTGGTCTTCCCAGTCTGGGCAGCCGAAAGCTGCGTCATTGCAACGGCTCCTTCAGTCATCTCGAGGCACCCTCACGGCGTCCCCGGATCCCCTCCATGGTGGCACCTCGTGCCACGGAGGGCCAGAGGGGCCCCCGGTCACGCGCATCACGTGGCGATACGTAAGGTCTGAGTAAAAGATTTACGATACGGCACGGTCTCGTATCGGAATTGCCCGGCGGTTCCCTAGTCTGGACCGCATGACCACTCCACCCGTCCCTGGCACCCGGATACCCGAAGCGGTGCACCGCCGCCGCTGGGCCATCCTCGGCGTGCTGATGCTGAGCCTGCTGATCGTGGTGCTCGACAACTCGATCCTCAACGTCGCCATCAAGACCATCTCCACCCCGGCCCCGACCGGCCTGGGCGCGACACAGAGCGAGCTGGAGTGGGCGATCAACGCCTACACCCTCGTCTTCGCCGGCCTGCTGTTCACCGCGGGCCTCCTGGGTGACCGGATCGGCCGCAAGCGGGTCCTGCTCGGCGGGCTCGTCGTGTTCGGCATCGGCTCCGCGCTGGCCGCCGAGTCCGGCTCGCCGGACCAACTCATCGGCTACCGCGCCCTGATGGCCCTCGGTGCCGCCTTCGTGATGCCCGCCACCCTCGCCGTCCTCATGAACGTCTTCGAGCGCGAGGAGCAGCCCAAGGCCATCGGCATCTGGGCCGGCGGCGTCGGCCTCGCCATCGCGATCGGCCCGATCACCGGCGGTGTCCTCCTCGACCACTTCTGGTGGGGCTCGGTCTTCCTGATCAACGTGCCGATCGTGCTGATCGCGCTCGCCCTGATGATCTGGCTGGTCCCCGACTCCCGCGACCCGAAGCCCGGCCGCCTCGACCCGGTCGGCGTGGTCCTGTCCGTCGTAGGCCTCGTCCTGCTGGTCTACGGCATCATCGAGGGCGGCGAGCTGGCCGACTTCACGGCGCCCAAGGTGCTGTCGACGATCCTCGCCGGTGTCGTGGTCCTCGCCGGGTTCGTCTGGTTCGAGAAGCGCAGCGACCACCCGTCCATCGATGTCACGTACTTCAAGAACAAGGAGTTCTCGGCCGCGATCGCCGCCATCGCGCTGGTCTTCTTCGCGCTGATGGGCGTGACCTTCTTCTCGGTCTTCTACACCCAGAGCGTGCGCGGCTACTCGCCGCTGCAGACCGGTCTGCTGATGCTGCCGCTGGCCGCCGCGCAGATGATCTTCGCGCCGCGGGCCCGGCTGGTCGTCAACCGCTTCGGCAACAAGATCACGACCGGCGTCGGCCTCGTGCTGCTCGCCGGGATGCTCGGTGCCTTCGCGACGCTCAAGGCGGACACGCCGATCTGGATCCTTGAGGTCATCTTCTTCCTCATGGGCGCCGGTATGGCCCACGTCATGACCCCGACCAGCGTCGTCATCATGCAGGCGCTGCCGCGCGAGAAGGCGGGCTCCGCGTCCGCGCTGAGCAACACCTTCCGGCAGGTCGGCGGCGCCCTCGGCATCGCCGTCCTCGGCTCGGTGCTGTCCACGGCGTACCGCAACGGCATCGAGGGCAAGCTCGGCTCGGTGCCGGCCGCCCTCAAGGACACGGCCGGCGAGTCCATCGAGGCCACCCTCGGTGTCGCCGCGAAGCTCGGCCCGCAGGGCAGGGCCCTGATCACCCCGGCCAACGACGCCTTCCTGCACGCCATGCACGTCACCGCCCTGTGCGGCGCGGGCGTCGCGGTCGTCGGCGCGGTGGTCGCGTTCCTCTTCCTGCCCGGCAAGCCGTCGGTTCCTCAGGAGGGCAAGCAGGAGCCGGAGTTGGTCGTCGTAGGCGAATAGCGACGACAATCACCACAGGACGGGAACGGGGGGACAGCGAAGGGACGGAGTGAAGTGAGCCTTGCCGACAACGGCACCGCCACCGGCACTGACAACGGCACCGACAACGGGACCGACAACGGGACCCGGCCGGGCGCGCCCACCCGGGGACGCCCGCGGAGCGAGGCCGTCGAACGCGCCATCACGGAGGGCGTGATGAAGCTCCTGGAGGAGGGCGTGCCGCTGGCCGAACTCTCCATCGAGCGCATCGCCCGTACCGCCGGAGTCGGCAAGGCCACCATCTACCGCCGCTGGCCGGGCAAGGAGGAGTTGTTCGTCGACGTCGTCCGCGAGGCCGAGCCGCAGGACCCCGAACTGCCCGGCATCTCGCTGCGCGACGACCTCGTGGCGATGATGGAACAACTGCGCCAGCGCGGCCTGCTGACCCGGTCCTCGGCGCTCCTGCACAACGTGTTCGCGCAGATGAAGAGCAGCCCGAAGGTCTGGGCCGCCTACCACGCGACGGTCGTGGAACCCCGGCGCCGCAAGCAGGTGGACATCCTGCGCCGCGGCCAGGAGAACGGCGAACTCCGCACCGACCTCGACCCCGATCTGATGAACGACATGCTGGTGGGCCCGATGCTCCTGCGCACCGTCATGCGCGTCGACGCGGACCTCCCCGAGGGCCTGTCGGAACTGCTCGTCGACACGGTCCTGTTGGCCCTGCGACCCGTCGGCCCGGCCGGCTGAGAACCCGTCCGAATGTGCGCGTTCCGTCACAGAGACCGCCGCCGTCGCGCGTGTTCGGAACTCCGGACGCCGACTTGTTCGTCCTCGTCCCAGTACGGCCGTCATGGGACGGCGGATCGGAACCGATCATCCCCTAGGGTCGTAGGCGCGGGGACGATGGTGTGCACGGCAGGTAGTGAGGCGACGGAATGGCACAGCAGGCGTATGTGGCGGAGACGGACGACGGCGGCTCGGGGGACGAGCCGCGCGGATCCCGGCTTCGGCGCCTGTGGAACAGACTGACCGGCGGCTGGCGCGGCGACCCGCGGATCTGGCGCCGGGGTCTGATCCTCGCCGCGACCGCGATCCTGCTCGCCCTCGTCATGCTGCTGCACTCGCGCATCCCGAACCGGATCGGGAACCTCGGCAGCCTCACGGAGACGTTCCTGCCCTGGTTCGGGCTGCTGGTCCCGGTCCTCCTCGTCCTCGGCCTGGTCCGCCGGTCGGCTACCGCGCTCATCGCCGTCGTCCTGCCGACGGTCGTCTGGCTGAACCTCTTCGGCGGGCTGCTGCTCAGCGACAAGACCGGCACCGGCGGCGATCTGACGGTGGCCACGCACAACGTCAACGCCGACAACCCCGACCCGGCCGGTACGGCCCGTGACGTGGCCGCGTCCGGCGCGGACGTCGTCGCCCTGGAGGAGCTGACGGCGGCGGCGGTCCCGACGTACGAGGAAGCACTCGCGTCGACGTACAAGTACCACTCGGTGCAGGGCACGGTCGGCCTGTGGAGCAAGTACCCGATGAGCGGCATCAGGGCCGTGGACATAAAGCTGGGCTGGACGCGTGCGATGCGCGCCACCGTCGCGACCCCCGAGGGACAGATCGCGGTCTACGTCGCCCACCTCCCCTCGGTGCGCGTGAAGCTGGAGGCCGGGTTCACGGCACGGCAGCGCGACAAGAGCGCCGACGCGCTGGGTGAGGCGATCGCGGCCGAGCCGCTCAAGCGGAAGATCCTCCTCGGCGACCTGAACGGCACGATGAACGACCGCTCGCTGAACGCCGTCACCTCCCAGATGCGCTCCACGCAGGGTGCGGCGGGCAGCGGCTTCGGGTTCAGCTGGCCGGCCTCGTTCCCGATGGCGCGGATCGACCAGATCATGGTCCAGGGCGTGGAACCGGTCACCTCGTGGACCCTCCCGAAGACCGGCAGCGACCACCTCCCGATCGCGGCCCGTGTGAACCTCGACACGAGCTCTTAACCTCGTGGAATAGAGCGCCTGGGAGTCTTTGTTCCGTAACTGAACTTAAGCTCGCTCAGTACGGAACTCCGCTCTCCCTCGAAAGGCACAGGCACTTCCATGCCCCTGGCCCTGCTCGCTCTGGCCGTCGGCGCTTTTGGTATCGGCACCACCGAATTCGTGATCATGGGCCTGCTGCCCGAGGTCGCGGACGACCTCCACGTCTCGATCCCCACGGCGGGCCACCTGGTCTCGGCGTACGCGCTGGGGGTGGTCATCGGTGCCCCGCTGCTCGCGGCGGTCACGGCCCGGCTGTCCCGCCGTACCGTCCTGATCGGGCTGATGGTCCTGTTCGTGGCGGGCAACGCGCTCTCGGCCTTCGCCGCGAACTACGACTACCTCCTCGTCGCCCGCTTCCTGAGCGGCCTGCCGCACGGCGCCTTCTTCGGCGTAGGAGCCGTCGTCGCTACGACGATGGTGGCGCCCGAACGCAAGGCGCGCAGCGTCTCGTTGATGTTCCTGGGCCTCACCGTCGCCAACATCGTGGGCGTACCGGCGGCCACGATGATGGGCCAACACCTGGGCTGGCGGGCCACGTTCCTCGGCGTGAGCGCGATCGGCCTGGCGGCGATAGCGTCGCTGGCGCTGCTGATCCCGCACGACCACGCGCACGCGCCTGCGGTGGGCCTGCGCCGCGAGATGGCGGCGCTGAGGTCACTTCCGGTCTGGCTGGCTCTGGGTACGACGGTGGCGGGCTTCGGCGCGCTCTTCTCCGCCTACAGCTACATCACCCCGATGCTCACGGACGCGGCGGGCTTCGCCGACGGCAGCGTGACGCTGCTGCTGGCGCTGTTCGGCGTAGGAGCGACGGCAGGCAACTTGCTGGGCGGCCGCCTGGCGGACCACTCCCTCCGGGGCACCCTGTTCGGCGGCCTGGTGTCCCTGGCCGCGGTCCTGGCCCTGTTCCCGCTCCTGATGACCACGGAGTGGAGCGCGGCCCTGTCGGTCGTCCTGCTCGGCACAGCGGCGTTCGTGACGGGCTCCCCGCTCCAGCTGATGGTGATGGAGAAGGCGTCAGCGGGCCCGTCCCTGGCCTCTTCCGCGAACCAGGCAGCCTTCAACCTGGCCAACGCGGGCGGCGCCTGGATCGGCGGCCTCGCCTTGGCGGCAGGCTTCGGAGCGACGTCGCCTGCGCTGGCCGGGGCGGTTTTGGCTGTGCTGGGACTGGGAGTTGCCGGTACAGCGGCGATGGTGGACCGTCGGCGGGCCGTGCCCGGGCGTGAACTGCTGGTCGCGGCTCATGTGCCCGAGCGGTCGGCCGCGCTGCACCACTAGCCTGTCGGGCGTTCGAGGACGAGGCTCTTCGGGCCGGTGGGGGTCCAGGGCCGCGTCCCCGGACCCCCACCGACCCGCACCGAATCAGTCGAACCGCTCCAGATCCCGCAACCAAGCCGTAGCCGACCCATCGGACGGCGCCCGCCAGTCCCCCCGAGGCGACAACGACCCCCCCGCCGAAACCTTCGGCCCATTCGGCATCGCCGACCGCTTGAACTGCGCGAAGCCGAAGAAGCGCCGGCAGAACACCTCCAGCCACCGCCGGATCTCCGGCAGGTCGTACGCCACCCGCTTCTCCTCGGGGAAGCCGGGAGGCCAGGCGCCCGCCCCCGCCTCGTGCCACGCGTGCCACGCCAGGAACGCGATCTTCGACGGGCGGAAGCCGTAGCGCAGGACGTGGAAGAGGGTGAAGTCGTGGAGGGCGTAGGGGCCGATCTTCGACTCCGTGGACTGCATCTCCTCGCCCGGTACCAGTTCCGGGCTGATCTCCGTGTCGAGGATCGCGGTGAGGATCTTGCCGGTCTCCTCGTCGAACTGGTCGCTGCTCACCACCCACCTGATCAGATGCTGGATCAGGGTCTTCGGTACGCCGGAGTTGACGTTGTAGTGGCTCATCTGGTCGCCGACGCCGTACGTGGACCAGCCCAGCGCCAGCTCCGACAGGTCACCCGTGCCGAGCACGATGCCGTTGCGCTGGTTGGCGAGGCGGAACAGGTAGTCGGTGCGCAGGCCGGCCTGGACGTTCTCGAAGGTGATGTCGTAGACGGGCTCGCCGGAGGCGAAGGGGTGGTCCATCTCCTTCAGCATCAGGCGGGCGGTCGGCGTGATGTCCAACTCGGCGGCCGTGACACCGATCGCCCGCATCAGCGCGTGCGCGTTGTCCTTCGTGTGGTCGCTGGTCGCGAAACCGGGCAGCGTCCAGGCCAGGATGTCGCTGCGCGGACGCCCCGCGCGGTCCATCGCGCGCGCGGCGACGATCAGCGCGTGCGTGGAGTCGAGGCCGCCGGAGACCCCGATGACGACCTTCGGGCCGCCGATCGCCGCGAGCCGCTGCTGAAGGCCCTCGACCTGGATGTTGTACGCCTCGTAGCAGTCCTGCGCGAGCCGCTCCGCGTCGGCCGGCACGAACGGGAAGCGCTCCAGACGGCGGCGGAGTCCCAAGTCGGCGAGCGGCGGGGCGAGTTCGAAGGACACCGTCCGGAAGTCCGCGGTCCTCGCCCGGTGCGTGCGGCGGTTGTCGTCGAACGTGCCCATCCGCTGCCGTTCCTGCCGCAGCAGGTCGAGGTCGACGTCGGCCACCGCGTACTCGTCGCCCAGCGGGAAGCGTTCCGTCTCCGCCAACAGCACACCGTTCTCGTAGACCATCGCCTGGCCGTCCCAGGACAGGTCCGTCGTCGACTCGCCGAGGCCGGCCGCCGCGTAGACGTACGCGGCGAGGCAGCGCGCGGACGCCGAGCGGCACAGCAGTTTGCGGTCCTCGGCGCGGCCGACCGTGATCGGGCTGCCGGAGAGGTTGACGAGGACCGTCGCCCCCGCCAGCGCGGCCTCGGCGCTCGGCGGCACCGGCACCCACATGTCCTCGCAGATCTCCGCGTGCAGCACGAGGGACGGTACGTCCCGCGCCGCGAACAACAGGTCCACGCCGAAGGGGACTTCCTCCCCGCCGACGCGGATCGAACCGCCGCGCTCGTCCGCGCCGTCGGCGATCTGCCGGCGTTCGTAGAACTCGCGGTAGTTCGGGGGGTACGACTTCGGTACGACGCCCAGGACGCGGCCCCGGTGCACCAGCACCGCGCAGTTGTAGATCCGGTTGCGGTGTCGCAGCGGGGCGCCGACGACCAGCACCGGCAGCAGCTCGGCCGACCCGGCGACCACCTCTCGTAGCGCCTCTTCGACCTGGTCGAGGAGGACGTCCTGGAGCAGCAGGTCCTCGATGGAGTAGCCGCACAGGCCCAGCTCCGCGAAGACGGCGACGGCGACGCCCTCCTCGGCGCAGCGGCGGGCGTGACGCAGGACCGCTTCGGCGTTGGCGTGCGGGTCCGCGATCACGGTGTGGCCCGTGCAGGCGGCGACGCGGGCGAAGCCGTGCTGATAGATCGACCAGAAGTTCAGTGGAGGCACGGGTCCACTGTAATCGCCCGTAATCGTCAGAGCGACACAATGGGGTGGCGCGAGGTGTGGTGCACCCCACGCCACCCCACGGTGGCTGCTAGTTGCCGCTACGAGGTCAGTGGTGACCCTTCGAGGGGACGAACGACTGGACGTAGCCGCCCGCGGGCGTGCCCACGCCGGTCACGTCGTCGTAGCCCTTGACCGCGGACAGCGAGCTGTCCTTGCCGAGGCTGCGGACCGAGGTCAGCAGGCCGTCGGAGGCGTCGAAGGCGTTGGCGAAGTCCACGCGCGCCACCGCCAGGCCGGAGCCCGTCGGGTTGTCGGTCACGTCGTGGTAGGCCTTCGTGCCGTACTTGGCGTAGATCGACGGGTTGGCGAAACCGATCGCCTTGCCGCCGCGCGCCTCCTGGGCCAGGGCCTGGACCGCCGCGATCACCGGCGAGGCGAGCGAGGTGCCGCCGATCCGGTACTCGCTGTACTGCTCCGACCCGTCGGGGAAGGTCTGCGTCTGGCCGACCTTGAAACCGGTGTTCGGGTCGGCGATCGCCGAGATGTCCGGGACGACGCGGTTGCCGGTGGCGCTGTTGGCCGTGGCGAGCGCCTTCGGGACGACACCCTTCTGGTAGAAGGGCTCGGCCACCGTCTTGCTGGTGCCGCCGCCCGCGCCCGAGGTGAAGGCGCCGGGGAAGCTGGTCCAGCTCTTGCCGTCGGCCGACAGCGCGGCCTTCTCGGTGCCCCAGCCGGTCTCCCACAGGTACTTGTCGCCCTTGCCGACCGCCAGCGAGGTTCCGCCGACCGCCGTCACCCACGCCGAGTTGGCCGGGGTGTCGACCTGCTTCGTACCGGTGTTGGCGACCTCGTCGCCGTTGTCACCGGAGGAGAAGTAGAAGCCGATGCCCTCGACCGCGCCCAGCTGGAACACCTGGTCGTAGGCGGCCGCGAGGTCCGGGGTCTGGTTGGCCTCGATGTCGCCCCACGAGTTGGAGACGATGTCGGCCAGGTGGTTGTCGACGACCTTGCTGAGCGAATCGAGCAGATCGTCGTCGAAGCAGGACGCGGCACCCACGTACGTGATGTTCGCGTCCGGCGCCACCGCGTGCACGGCCTCGACGTCGAGGGTCTCCTCGCCGTACCAGCCGGACGCGTCACAGGCCTCGGTCTGTGTGTAGGTGCTGGGCAGCACCTGCTTCAACTGGCTGGTGGAGTACTTCTGGTCGCCGTGGTTCTTCGCGTAGGTGGCCGCGTCGAAGGCGATCGTCGGGGAGGCGTAGGCGTCGGTGATGGCGACGCGCACGCCCTTGCCCGTGTACTTGCCGGCGCCGTAGGCCGCCCGCAACTGCTTGCCGGTGTAACCCTGGACGGCGTACGGGATCTTCTTGCCGTACGCCGACGGCAGCGTGCTCGCGGTGTTGGAGCCGTAGTACGAGGAGAACGGCCCCGAGTTCTTGAACACGGCGGTCGGACCCGGCAGCGCGTCGTCGTGGTTCGCCTTGTGCGGGGCGTTGTCCAGACCGGTGACGGTCAGGACGGCACCGCCCAGGCTGTCCGGCGCGGAGGCCGTCTTCGACGGGGCGCGGTAGGTCTTCGTGCCCTTCGAGTAGTTGTGCAGCGAGGTGCTGAACGCCTTCTCGACCGCCGCCACGTCACCGGAGACCGTGACGTAGTGCTGCGTGGTGCCGGTGACCTTCAGCCCGGCGGACTTCAGCCAGGACTTGACGGCGGTCACCTGGGCCGTCGTGGCGCCGAAGCGCTGCTGTACCTGAGCGGCGCTCAGGTACTTGCCGTACAGGGCCGAACTCGGGTCCGAGACGGACTTGGCGTACGCCGCGAGGCCGGACGCGTTCCGGCCGGCGAGGTAGACCCGGGCGGAGACCT
The DNA here is from genome assembly GCF_044766845.1 of Streptomyces sp. NPDC101776. Taxonomy (NCBI): domain Bacteria; kingdom Bacillati; phylum Actinomycetota; class Actinomycetes; order Kitasatosporales; family Streptomycetaceae; genus Streptomyces; species Streptomyces sp. NPDC101776. Next base: position 862,344 of record NZ_JBIWMV010000002.1, read on the forward strand.
GGGAGCTGTCGGAGGTCGCTCCCTTGTCCGCCTTGGCCGTCGCCCACGCGGGCTTGGTGCCCGCGAGCGTGTCCCGGCCCGGGCTGTCCGCGGCGTGCGCCGCGGGTATGCCGAGCGCCAGGGCACCGGCGATCATGGGCAGTGTCGCTGCCATGCTCACGCCGGCGCGCATGGTGGCGCGATTGGATCTCATAAAACCCCCTGCTATGCGGTTCGACGCATGGAGTGGTTGGTCGTCGTCGATCCGTACGGAACCCGCGGCGGGAAGGCCCGTGGATGGATCACACGTGGGGGCCACTCTTTCGATGAACCGTTCATGCCAGGGGAACGCAAAAGTCAAGAGAAACCCAAGGAACCGTCACTCAGGGCGATTTGGGAGCTTTTTTCCTTACGGGCGTGTAACGAACGACCGGGGATGCTTTACGAACGCGCTTTTGCGCCACGCTCCTTGAGCATGTCGGCCATCAACTGGATCTCCGACCGCTGCGCGTCGACCATCCCCTGCGCCAGCCGTTTCTCCACCCCCACCCGGCACTTGTCCACACACCCCTCGGCCATGTGGATGCCGCCCTTGTGATGGTCCGTCATGAGTTGCAGGAAGAACACCTCGGCGGGCTTTCCGCTCAGTGAATTCAGCTTCGTCAGCTCGGAGTTGGTCGCCATCCCGGGCATCAGCGAACCGTCCTTGCCGGACGCCATGTCACCCATGCCCATCCAGGTCATCGGCGGGTCCGCGGACACCTTCGGCAGCCCCCACAGGTCCAACCAGCCCAGCAGCATGCCCCGTTGGTTGGCCTGCGTCTGCGCGATGTCGTATGCAAGGCGCCGTACTTCCACGTTCTTCGTACGGTCCCGCACGATGTACGCCATCTCGACGGCCTGCTGATGATGGACCGCCATGTCCCGCGCGAACCCGGCGTCCGCCGAATTCGCCGCAGGGACTGAGGAGTTGTTCGATCCGCCGCCGCTGCCGTCCTCCGCGACCGCGTAGGTGATCGCGCCGCCCGCGACCAGTACGGCGGCCGCGGCACCCGCGACCCACCCGACGTACGCCCTCACGTCACATCGTCCCGCCGGTGCACGAGGCACCCGGCTCGGGCGTCTGGCTGCCCTGCACGAACTTCTCGAAGAACGCGTTCACATCCGGGTCGCTCGCGCTCTTCACCGTCCGCTGGTGCCCCCACGCCGACAGCATGATCGGGTCCTTCTGGCTGTCGTACGGACTCATCAGCGAGTACGGCGTCGCCTTCACCTTGGTCGCGAGCGCCTTGACGTCGGCCGCCGAGGCCTTCTTGTTGTACGTCACCCAGACCGCGCCGTGCTCCAGCGCGTGCACCGCGTTCTCGTCCTTGACGGCCTTGTCGTAGACGTTGCCGTTGCAGTTCAGCCAGACCGGGTTGTGGTTGCCGCCCACCGGCGGGTGCATCGGGTAGTTCACCGTGCCGGTGACGTGGGTGCGGCCCAGCGTCCCCTTCCACGTGTTCACACCGTCCGCGCCCGCGACGAAGTGGCCCGAACCGCCGCTCTTGGAGTCGCTCGCGGAGCTGCCCTTGTCGTCCTTGCCGGACTGCGCGTGCACGACGGCGACACCGCCGACGACGAGACCGGCGACGACCACCGCGCTCGCCGCGATCTTCACGATCCGGCCGCGGCGCTCGCGGGACTGCTCGGCGCGCCGCATCTCCTCGATGCGTGCCTTGCGCGCCGCGGAACCGGTGTTCTTGGCGGAACCCATGAGGTATGTGTCCTTTTGGGGGAAGGGACAGGAAGGTCGGGCCCTGCTGATCGTAGTGGGGAGGAACGGGTTCTCGTAGGGCGCCCACAGCAAAGACGGGGGACCGCCGGATTCACCCCCCGACCAGGTATGACGAATGTCGGTTCGAGCAGGCAAGATGGTCAGAAGCCGGGCAACAGCGCAGGACACCTGCCGTACGCGAGGCGTTCAGCCCGAGGTCGGCCTGCCGATCATGGTCGGCAACGCGCACGAAATGGTGTTGTGGTGGGATGCTCAGGTGCCCGACCGCCTCCTGCGGTACGAGGACAGGCGGCCTGACCAGCAAGGATGGGGAAGCGGAAGATGGACAAGCAGCAGGAGTTCGTGCTCCGGACACTGGAGGAGCGCGACATCCGGTTCGTACGGCTGTGGTTCACGGACGTGCTGGGCTTCCTCAAGTCCGTCGCCGTGGCCCCCGCCGAGCTGGAACAGGCCTTCGACGAGGGCATCGGCTTCGACGGCTCCGCGATCGAGGGCTTCGCCCGGGTCTACGAGTCCGACATGATCGCCAAGCCGGACCCCTCCACCTTCCAGGTCCTGCCGTGGCGCGCGGAGGCCCCCGGCACGGCCCGGATGTTCTGCGACATCCTCATGCCGGACGGCTCCCCGTCCTTCGCGGACCCGCGCTACGTGCTGAAGCGAGCCCTCGCCAAGACCTCCGACCTGGGCTTCACCTTCTACACCCACCCGGAGATCGAGTTCTTCCTCCTGAAGGACCGCCCCCTCGACGGCTCCCGCCCGACCCCCGCCGACAACTCCGGCTACTTCGACCACACCCCGCAGAACGTGGGCATGGACTTCCGCCGCCAGGCGATCACCATGCTGGAGTCGATGGGCATCTCGGTCGAGTTCTCCCACCACGAGGGCGCCCCCGGCCAGCAGGAGATCGACCTCCGCTACGCCGACGCGCTCTCCACGGCGGACAACATCATGACCTTCCGCCTGGTCATGAAGCAGGTCGCGCTGGAGCAGGGCGTACAGGCGACGTTCATGCCGAAGCCGTTCTCGGAGCACCCCGGTTCCGGCATGCACACCCACCTCTCGCTCTTCGAGGGCGACCGGAACGCGTTCTACGAGTCCGGCTCGGAGTACCAGCTCTCCAAGGTCGGCCGCTCCTTCATCGCGGGCCTGCTGAAGCACGCGGGGGAGATCTCCGCGATCACCAACCAGTGGGTCAACTCCTACAAGCGCATCTGGGGCGGCTCCGAGCGCACCGCGGGCGCCGGCGGCGAGGCCCCCTCGTACATCTGCTGGGGCCACAACAACCGCAGCGCCCTGGTCCGCGTCCCGATGTACAAGCCCGGCAAGACGGGCTCGGCACGGGTCGAGGTCCGCTCCCTGGACTCGGGCGCGAACCCGTATCTGGCCTACGCCCTCCTCCTCGCCTCGGGCCTGAAGGGCATCGAAGAGGGCTACGAACTCCCCCCGGGCGCCGAGGACGACGTCTGGGCCCTCTCCGACGCGGAGCGCCGCGCGATGGGCATCGAGCCGCTGCCCCAGAACCTGGGCGAGGCGCTGACCCTGATGGAACGCAGCGACCTGGTCGCCGAGACGCTGGGCGAGCACGTCTTCGACTTCTTCCTGCGCAACAAGCGGCAGGAGTGGGAGGAGTACCGCTCCGAGGTGACGGCGTTCGAGCTGCGGAAGAACTTGCCGGTGCTGTAGCGCTCCGCCTAGTTGACGTACGCGGGAGACACGGCCGCGGTGCTGATGCGCCGCGGCTTTCCCGTGCCGTCCGCGGGGACGCTGTACAGATCCGCCCCGTAGTCCCCGGGCATGGCGTAGACGATCGTGTGGTCGTCGCGCCAGACCGCCTGGTCGTCCACGCTGCGGGGCTCTGCCAGTGAAGTCTCGCGCATCGTGCGGAGGTTGAGCACGTACAGATGCCACGGGGCGTCCTTAGGGAGGCCCTTCACGCGCTTCTTGTACGCGATTCTCGTGCCGTCGGGGGACAGCGACGGGCACTCGACGTTGGCGTGCACGGTGGTGACCGTGCGGGTGCGCAGGTCGCCCCGCACCAGATATGTGCTGCCCTTCGTCGCCAGCGTCGCGTAGAACGTGCGGTCGTCCGCCGCGAAGGTCACGCCCCAGAAGTTGACGTCGGCCGCGTGGTAGACGTGTCCGTCCTTGAGGACGCGGAACGACTCCAGGGACGGGATCAGCCGGCCCGTCCTGGCGTCGACGATCGCCGCTCGGGTGGAGAAGTTCGTGCCCGCGTACGAGTCGCCGCCGACGAACGCCGTCCAGGCCGCGAAGTGACCCGTGGGGGAGACCCGGGCGCGGGAGGGGATGCCGGGGACGTCGTAGCGCGCCGTCTCCTTGAGGTGGGCGTCGAGGATCAGCGCGCGGTACGTGTCCGTGACCGTGCCGTGCACCGCCTGGAGACAGACGCCGGTGCCCGAACCGGCGTAGAAGCGCAGGCACTTGAGGCCCGAGGCGATGCGGGGGCCGGCGGGGTTCGACGCCGGGACCGTCGTGAGTTCGTCGCGGTGTGGGCCCCATGCCATGTTGCGGAACACCATGCGGCCGGGGTCGGTCAGGGTGATCCGTCCCGCCGTGATCTTCGGGCCACCGGGCCGGGCCTCGTTGCGCCGCTCGGCCCGCGCGGACGCGTGCAGGACGGAGGCCGTGGCCACTACGGCGAGTGCGGCCACGGCGGCGAGGAGGACCAGGATGCGGTTGCGCAGGGTCATGAGACGGGCTCCGGAACGGGTCGGCCTGGGCGGAGTGTCAGGGCGAACGCCGCGCAGCCCGCCAGCGCCACCGCCGACGCCATCAGCGCCGTACGGTCGCCCCACAGCGTCCACGCCGCGCCGAAGCCCAGCGAGCACACGAACCGCGCCGCCGCCTGGCCCGTCTGCACCAACGCCAGCCCGGACGACCGCAGTTGCTCCGGCACGCTGTCCGAGGCCGCCGCCATCAGCACGCCGTCGGTCGCCGCGTAGAAGGCGCCGTGCAGGAGGAGGACGGCATAGGGGAGGGCCGTGCCGTGCCAGGAGGTGAGGAGGAGGGCGTACGCCGTGAGGAGGGTTGCGTGGCCGCCGAGGAACACCTGCCAGCGGCCGACGCGGTCGGCGAGCCGGCCCAAGGGGACGGCCAGCAGCAGGAACGCCGCAGCCGTGCCCAGCGGCAGCAGCGCAAACCAGCGGTCAGGGACGCCGAGTCGCCGTTGCAGCAGGAGATACACGAAGGAGTCGCTGACCGTCGCCAGGCCCAGGAGCAGGGCGCAGACGGCGATACGGCGCAGGTCGCGGCGGGCGAGGAGCGCGAACGCCGCGCCCAGGGTGGGGCGTTCGCCCGGGGTCGGGCCGCTCGTGGTCACCGGCGCCGATGCCTGGTCGCCTGGCACGACCCGGCTTCCCGGCACCCCCGGGTTTCCCGGCGCCACCCGGCCACCCGGCGCCACCCGGCCACCCGGCGCCACCCGGCCACCCGGCGCCACCTGGCCACCCGGCGCCCCTCGGCCACCCGGCGCCACCCGGCCGCCCGGCACGAACAGCACCAGCACCAGGACCCCGACCACCGCCACGCAGAAACTCACCGTGAACACCGCGTCGTACCCGTCCACCGTCGCCCGGAGGATCAGGAACGCGACCAGCGGACCGAGCAGCGCGCCCGCCGTGTCCATCGCGCGGTGTACCCCGAAGGCCCGACCCCGGTTCTCCGGGGTGGAGGAGAGGGAGATCAGCGCGTCGCGCGGTGCCGTGCGCAGGCCCTTGCCCGTGCGGTCGGCGGCGAGGATCAGACCGATGGGGGTGAGGGTGTGGGCCAGGAGGAGCAGAGGCTTGCAGGCCGCCGAGACGGCGTAGCCCACGCCCGCCACCCATTTGTGGCGACCGCCGCCCCGGTCGGCGAGGTGGCCGCCGGTCAGGCGGACGAGGGCCGAGAAGCCGTTGTAGATGCCGTCCAGGAGACCGAAGCCCAGCGGGGAGAGGCCGAGCCCCGTCACCAGGTACAGCGGGAGGACCGCGGTCACCATCTCGGACGACACATCGGTGATCAGGCTGACCGCGCCGAGGGCGAAGACCGTGGGGGCGACGGCGGCGGACACCCGCGCCGGAGTACCCGCGGTACCCGCACCCCTGGCACTCGGGTCGGCCGCAATACCCGTAGTACTCCCGGCACTTGGGTCGGCGTTGGCGCGGCTGTCCGCCACGTACATCTCAGGACGCCCAGATGCCGGTGATGTCGGCGGCCGACGCCGCGTTGCCCGCGTGGGTGGTCAGGCCCTGGGAGTCCTCCAGGGTCCGCAGCAGGTTGTAGTGGTTGTACGTGGTCGAGGACGTCGAACCGGCCTTCACCGGCTGGCCGTAGAAGACCGTCGGGATGCGGTTGCCGCTGAGCAGGTTGTCCTCGTCGAAGGTGACGACGAGCAGGCTGTTGTGCGTTTTGGCCCAAGTGGCGTACGCGCCGAGGTTGTTCTTCAGCCAGGTGTCACCCGTCGCCACCGAGCAGTCGTGCATGTCGCTGCACAGGTTGGGGGTGACGAAGGAGAGGTCGGGGAGGGTCGTGTAGTCCGTCGGGAACTGCGCGAAGGTCTTCGCCGTGGACGTCGCGACGTTGGAGAAACCGAACCACGGGTTGTGCTTGCGCGCGTAGGTGCCGCTGCTGCACGTCGTCGAACCCTGGCTCGGCAGCGTCTCGTTGTAGCTCGCCCAACTGCCGCCCGCCGACGTCACCTCGGAGGCGAGGTTCGCTGCCGAGGAGAAGCCGGCCGTGTAGCAGCTGTCGCCGGTGATGCCCTGGGTGGAGCCGGAGAACAGGGCGAAGTAGTTCGGCTGGCTCGGGTGGGTGATCCCGTACGACTGGGTGAGGGCGGCCCCGCCGCTCGCCAGCGAGTTGATGTAGGGGGCGCTGGAGGAGCCGATGACCTGGCTGTACGCGTGGTTCTCCATCACCACCACGACGACGTGGTCCGGGGTCGGCACCACGGTCGCGGCGTGCGCGGCCGAGACGGTGCCGAAGCCGGTCCAGACCCCGACGGCGGCTGCCGAGAAGGCGAGCGCGGACGCCGCGACGGCGCGGCTGCGGCGGTACACGGAGCTGCCGGACACTTCTACCTCCGGGTGGGGGGTGGGGGGAGGACGGGGGTGACGGTGCGAACCGAGCATGCACACGCCAAAATGCCCGCATCCCACCGCTCCCAACCCGGCGGATGAAGAAGTGGTGAACTACTGCTGCGGTCCCGCCAGTTGAGCCAGCACCTGATGCAGCGGCTCGGTGGCCCGCTTCCGGTACTCCTGGATCGCCCAGCCGTTGCCGTCCGGGTCCTTGAAGTACATGAACGTCGCCCCGTCCTGCGGCGCGAACTGCACCGGCTCGCTCACCTCGAGCCCGCGCGCGGTCAGCTCGTCGTAGGCCGCCTTCGCGTCCGTCACGCACAACTGCATGCCGTGGTACGTCCCCGGCTGCGGGGTTCCGGTCGGGATCTGCAAGCCGTCGACCAGCGCGATCGAACAGCCCGAACCCGGCGGCGTGAGCTGCACGATCCGCACGCCCTCCATCACCTCACCGTCGAGATCGACGTGGAAACCGACCTTGTCCTGGTAGAACGCCTTGGCCCGGTCCACATCGGAGACGGGAAGAAGGATCACTTCGAGGGTCATGTCCATGGCTTGACTCCTTTGTCAGGCAGGTCTGTCAGGCACGTCTGTCGGGCACGTCTGTCAGGCGCGTCACCCGAACCGCCACCGCGTCTGGCTGAACGGCTCTCCCTTACCGAAGCCGAAAACCGTGCGCGGCGCCACAGCGAACACAAAGGCGTGCCCGGAACCGTGCTGAAAGGCCCCGTCCCGCACGTCGAAGTGCCAGACACTGCCGTACTTCGCCTCCCACGCGGCGGCCAGCTCCCGCAGCCGGTCCTCGTCCACGACCCGCACCGCCGCACCCTCGACGACCAGGTCGTACCCCTCGTCCCAGGTGTTCGTGCCGGTCGTCAGGACGACGTGCGGGTTGTCGGCGAGGTTGCGGGCCTTGCGCTCCTCGGGCCCGGTGCAGAAATGCAGCGCGCCGTCCGCCCACACCGCCGGCAGGGGCGTCACATGCGGCCGCCCGTCCGGCCGTACCGTCGAGATCCAGAACAACTCGGCCGCCGTGAGCCGCGCCTCGGCCGCGGCCCAGTCGGTCGCGGTGGCCGCCGGGTCGCTGTAGCGGGGGTCGAGACGGGTCTGCGGTTCCCTGTCGGTCATCGGCTTCTCCCTGAGTCGTCGGTCGTCCCCTACTGGAGACCCCGTACCCCGCCGGAACTCATCGCCGTACGCCCCGGCGCCCCCGCCCGCACCTGCGGTTAGGCTCGGGACGGTACGACCTAGATCGGAACGACGTAGATCCGAACGACTGGATCCGAATGACTGGATCCGCACGACGTTGATGCGAGGGAGGCCGAGGATGACGGCGCCGGGGCGCAGGAGCAGCACCTTCACGCGACTGCTGCGGCACGGCTTCACCGATCCCTCGGCCGCCGAGCGGCTCCTGGAGAGCGCGGAGCTGGCGCCGATAAGGAACGACCCGGTCCTGCTGGAGGCCCTCGGCGCAACCGCCGACCCCGACCTCGCCCTTCAGGGTCTCGTACGACTCCTGGAGGCGCAGCCCGAGCCGACCGCCCGGCGCGAGCTGACGGACACGCTGATCGCGGCGAAACCCCTACGGGACCGGCTGCTCGGCGTGCTCGGTGCCTCCGCCGCCCTGGGGGACCACCTCGCGCGGCACCCGCACGACTGGCACGCCCTCGTCATGTACGAGCCCCGCGACCTCCACCCCGGGGTGGAGGAGTTCGAGCGCGGGCTGGCGGAGGCCACCGACCCCGTCGCTCTCCGCGTCGCCTACCGCCGCTGTCTGCTGTCCATCGCGGCCCGTGACGTGTGCGGCACCACCGACCTGGCGCAGACCGCCGCCGAACTCGCCGACCTCGCCACCGCCACCCTGCGCGCCGCCCTCGCCATCGCGAGCGCCGCCGCGCCCGACGACGCCGCGCTGTGCCGGCTCGCGGTGATCGCGATGGGCAAGTGCGGCGGCCACGAGCTGAACTACATCTCCGACGTCGACGTCATCTACGTCGGCGAGGCCGTCGACGGAGCCGACGAGGGCAAGGCCCTGCGCGCCGCCACCAAGCTCGCCGCGCACATGATGCGGATCTGCTCCGAGACCACCGTCGAGGGCTCCATCTGGCCCGTCGACGCCAACCTCCGCCCCGAGGGCCGCAACGGCCCCCTGGTCCGCACCCTCGCCAGCCACCTCGCCTACTACCAACGCTGGGCGAAGACATGGGAGTTCCAGGCCCTGCTCAAGGCCCGCCCGGTGGCCGGCGACCTCGCGCTCGGCGCGGAGTACGTCGCCGCCCTCGAACCCCTCGTGTGGAAGGCCGCCGAGCGCGAGAACTTCGTCACCGACGTGCAGAAGATGCGCCGCCGGGTCGTCGAGAACATCCCCGCCGCCGAGATCGACCGCGAACTCAAGCTCGCCCCCGGCGGTCTGCGGGACGTCGAATTCGCCGTCCAGCTCCTCCAGTTGGTGCACGGCCGCGCCGACACCTCGCTGCGCAGCGGCACCACGCTCGTCGCCCTTGAGGCCCTCGCCGCCGGCGGCTACGTCGGCCGCGAGGACGCCGCCCGCCTCGACGACGCCTACCGCTTCCTGCGCACGATGGAACACCGCATCCAGCTCTACCGCCTGCGCCGCACCCACCTGGTCCCCGTCGAGGAGGCCGACCAGCGCCGCCTCGGCCGCTCGATGGGCCTGCGCACCGACCCCGTGGCCGAGTTGAACCGCGAGTGGAAGCGGCACGCGACCGTCGTACGCCGTCTGCACGAGAAGCTCTTCTACCGTCCACTGCTCGACGCGGTCGCCCAACTCTCCCCCACCCTCGAATTCACTCGGGCGGGGGGACCCCCATCCGGCGAGACCAGGTTGAGCCCCCAGGCGGCCCGCGAACGCCTGGTCGCGCTCGGCTACAACGACCCGGCGGCGGCCCTCCGCCACATCGAGGCCCTCGCCTCCGGCGTCACCCGCAAGGCCGCCATCCAACGCACCCTGCTGCCCGTCCTGTTGGGCTGGTTCGCGGACTCCGCCGACCCGGACGCGGGCCTCCTCAACTTCCGCAAGGTGTCCGACGCGCTCGGCAAGACCCCCTGGTACCTACGGCTGTTGAGGGACGAGGGCGCCGCCGCCGAGAACCTCGCCCGTGTCCTGTCCGCCGGCCGCCTCGCCCCCGACCTCCTCATGCGCGCCCCCGAAGCGGTCGCCCTGCTCGGCGACGGCGACGGCGGCAGCGGCCTCGAACCCCGCGAACGCGCCCACCTGGACCAGGAGATACTGGCCGCGGTCGGCCGCGCCGACGACGCCGTCCAGGCCGTCACCTTCGCCCGCGGCGTCCGCCGCCGAGAGCTCTTCCGTACGGCCGCCTTCGACATCGTCGGCTCCTACGGCACCGAGACCCAGCCCGCCGCGGCCGACCAGGGAGCCCTCGTCGACCGGGTCGGCGGCGCCGTCTCCGACCTCACGGCGGCGACCCTCGCCGGCACGCTGCGCGCGGTGGTCCGCGCGGGCTGGGGCGACACCCTCCCCACCCGCTTCGCCGTCATCGGCATGGGCCGCTTCGGCGGCCACGAACTGGGCTACGGCTCCGACGCGGACGTCCTGTTCGTGCACGAACCCCGCGAGGGCGTACCCGAGCGCGAGGCCTCCGACGCGGCCAACCGGGTCGTCTCCGAGATGCGCAGGCTGCTCCAGGTCGCCAGCTCGGACCCGCCCCTGCTGATCGACGCGGACCTGCGTCCCGAGGGCAAGTCGGGCCCGCTCGTACGGTCGTTGAACTCCTACGAGGCGTACTACCGCCGGTGGTCCCTCGTCTGGGAGTCCCAGGCGCTGCTGCGGGCCGAACCCGTCGCCGGGGACGCGGAGTTGGGCCGTCGGTTCATCGAGCTGATCGATCCGCTGCGGTATCCGGCCGAGGGGCTCGGGGATGATGCCGTACGGGAGATTCGGCGGCTCAAGGCCCGTATGGAGTCCGAGCGCTTGCCCCGTGGGGCGGATCCGACCTTGCACACCAAGTTGGGGCGTGGGGGGCTCTCCGACGTCGAGTGGACCGTGCAGTTGATGCAGCTGAGGCACGGCTGGACGGAGCCGGGGTTGCGGACCACCCGTACGCGGGAGGGGCTTGCGGCGACCTGTGCTGCCGAGCTGATCTCTGTCGAGGACGCGGCGACGCTGGACGAGGCGTGGGTGCTGGCCACTCGGGTCCGTAACGCGGTGATGCTGGTGCGGGGGCGGGCGGGGGACACGTTTCCCTCTGAGCCGCGGGAACTGGCGGCCGTGGGGCGGTACTTGGGGTACGGGCCGGGGCATGTGGGGGACATGCTCGACGACTATCGGCGGACTACTCGGCGGGCTCGGGGTGTGGTGGACGTGTTGTTCTACGGGGCCTGAGTGGGTTGCTTTTCGGCTGACGGCCGGTGGGGGCTGGGCGTGCCCGCGCGGCGGAGCCGCAAATGTGACGGCCCCGCGCCCCTAAAAGACTCCGCTGAGCGGCGCCTTGTAAGGGCGACGCTCACCAGGACTACCGCCATGCCTGCCATCACCCGCAGCCCCACCCTCTCGTCCAGTAGCACCGCGCCCAGCGACACCGAGACAACGGGTAGCAGATATCCGACCGTTGCCGCGCTTGTCGCGCCCTCGTCCTTGATCAGGCGGTAGTTGAGGTAGAAGGTCACGCCCGTGCCGAGGATGCCCAGGGCGGTGACCGCCAGCAGGGCCGTGAGGTCGGGGTGGACCGGGCCGGAGGCCGGTAGGGCGAGGGTGGTCCAGGCTGTGGCTGCCATCAGTTGGGCTGCCGAGACGGCCAACGGGGCCTGCCCGGTGGTGAGTTTGCGGGCCATGTACGCGAAGGCCACGGCATAGCTCGCGGCGGCGCCCAGGAGGGCCAGGGCGCCCCAACTGAGCAGGCCCGAGCGGTGCCAGGGGGCGAAGATCAGGACCGTGCCCGCGAAGCCCAGGAGGAGTCCGGTCAGGCGGGCTCGGCCGAGGCCGCGGTCGGTGCCGAGCGCGATGCCGATCAGCAGGGACCACAAGGGAGTTGTGGCGTTCAGGACGCCCGCGACGCCGGAGTCGACGGTCTGCTCGCCCACGCTGAACAGGGCGAACGGGATGGCGTTGCAGAACAGGGCGGCCACCGCGAGTCGGCCCCAGGTCGCAGGGTCGCGCGGCAGGCGCTGGCCGGCCGCGCGGGCCAGGGCCAGCAGCACCAGCGTGCCCAGGGCGCAGCGGGTGATCGTGATCTGCGCGGGGGAGAGGCCGTGGTTCAGGGCGAGTTTGATCCAGAGGAAGCCCGAACCCCACAGAAGGGCGAGCACGGCCATGCGGAGTGTCGAGGCGGGCTGCATGGGTCCACGGTCGGACAGCCGGACCTTTCAGGACAAGCGAAAGATTCTACAGTCACTGTTAATCTCAGCTACATGCTTGATGTGCGACGCATGCAGGTCCTGCGGGCCGTGGTGGGCAGCGGGTCGGTGACCGCGGCGGCGGCCCGGCTCGGGTACACCCCGTCCGCCGTCAGCCAGCAGGTCGGGGCGCTGGAGAAGGAGGCCGGCACCGCGCTCCTGGAGCGGGTCGGGCGCGGGGTGCGGCCCACGGCGGCCGGGCTGCTGCTCACCGGGTACGCGGACGCGATCGCGGGGCAGGTCGCCGAGGCGGAGACGGCGCTGGCGGACCTGGTGGCCGGCCGCACGGGACGGCTCGCGGTCCGCTACTTCGCCACGGCCGGTGCTGCCCTGGTCGCCCCGGCCGTGGCCCGGCTCCGCGCCGAACACCCCGGAGTCCAGATCGACTTGAAGCTGATCGACCCCGAGGATCCACTGCCCGAGGTGAAGGAGGGGCGGGCGGATGTCGCGCTGGTGGTCGGGGCAGCCGGGGGCATCGAGGGCGTACGGCTGGTGAAGCTGCTCGACGATCCGTATCTCGCCGTACTGCCCAAGGGGCACCCGCTGGCCGCGCGGCGGAGTGTGAAGCTGGGGGAGCTGGCGGGGGAGTCGTGGGTCGGCAGTGAGTGGCCGGGACCTTGCCTCGACGCCCAGCTCGGCGCGTGCGAGGCGGCGGGGTTCCGGCCGAGGTTCGCGGTCCAGAGCGAGGACTACGTGACGGCTCAGGGGTTCGTCGCGGCCGGCCTCGGGGTGACCCTGATTCCCCGGCTGGGGCTCGGCAGCCGTCACCCGGACGTGGTCGTACGGGTCGTACGGGATCCGGAGCCGGTGCGGACCATCCACGTGGCCGTCCGCGAGACGGCACCGCCCCAGCCGGCCCTGCGGGCGTTCCTGCGGGCGCTGCGGGACGCGGCGACCGCCGACTAGCCCCTCAGGCCTTGGTGGGGAGCAGGGACCCGCCCGCTTCCCGTACCGCCACCGCACGCGGCAGGGCGTACGGGAACGCGCCGTACCAGAGGCGGGAGACCGCGAAGCCGAAGGTCAGGCAGAGCATGCCGCCGACCGCGTCGAGCCAGAAGTGGTTGGCCGTGGAGACGATGACCATGAGGGTCACCGCCGGGTAGAGGAGGCCCAGGATCCGGACCCAGGGGAGTTTCGCCAGGGCGAAGATCGTCAGGCCGCACCACAGGGACCAGCCGATGTGCATGGACGGCATCGCGGCGTACTGGTTCGACACGTGCTTCAGGTCGCCCGACGCCATCGAACCCCAGGTCTGGTGGACCATGACCGTGTCGACGAAGTGGCCGCCGGTCATCAGGCGCGGCGGGGCCAGCGGGAAGAAGTAGTAGCCGACCAGGGCCACGGCCGTCGTCGCGAAGAGGACCGTGCGCGTCGCCGCGTATCTGCCCGGATGACTGCGGAACAGCCACACCAGGACACCCAGCGTCACCACGAAGTGCAGTGTCGCGTAGTAGTAGTTCATGCCGACGATCAGCCAAGTCACCGAGTTCACGGCGTGGTTGACCGACTGCTCGACGGCGATGCCGAGATGGTTCTCGACGCGCCAGATCCAGTCGGCGTTGCGCAGTGCCGCGCTCTTCTGCTCCGGCACCGCGTTGCGGATCTGTGAGTACGTCCAGTAACTCACCGCGATCAGCAGGATCTCGAACCACAGCCGGGGCCGACGCGGAGTCCGCAACCGGCGCAGAAAACGCTGCCCCGCGGCGTCCGCGACGGGGCTCGGAACGGCTTCTTCACGGCCTTCCAATGTCGTCACGGTGGTCTCACCCATAGACACAAAGTCTGCCAGAAAAGGCTTCCGCGACCGATCATCCCTTGGTCGGGTCCGGCTCGCATGTTCTACGACGAGAAGAGTCCCCGTCCTCCTACCAGCGCACGGGATCCGTCCGCGTTTCCTCCCCCTTGGGGACGATTCGGGGATGAGTCAGGGCGAGCCGGGGTACGTCAGGGCCGCTTCCGGTCCCCGGGCGCCGAAGCCGTCGAACCGCGCACCACCAGCTCCGGCATGAACACGAACTCGCTGTGCGGCGCGGGCGTCCCGCCGATCTCCTCCAGCAACGTCCGCACCGCGGCCTGTCCCATCGCCGGCACCGGCTTGCGGATCGTCGTGAGGGGCGGGTCGGTGAAGGCGATCAGGGGGGAGTCGTCGAAGCCGACCACCGAGACGTCCCGGGGGACCTCCAGACCCCGCTGCCGGGCCGCCCGTATCGCGCCGAGCGCCATCATGTCGCTCGCGCACACCACCGCGGTGCACTCGCGCTCGATCAACGCGGCGGCGGCGGCCTGCCCGCCCTCCAGCGTGTACAGCGAGTGCTGGACGAGCCGGGTCTCCACATCGTCGGCGCTCAGGGCCAGTTGGTCCTGCATCGCGCGGACGAAGCCCTCGATCTTGCGTTGTACGGGGACGAAGCGCTTCGGCCCCAGCGCCAGACCGATGCGGGTGTGGCCGAGCGAGACGAGGTGGGTGACGGCCAGGGTCATCGCCGCGCGGTCGTCGGGGGAGATGAACGGCGCCTGCACCTTCGGCGAGAAGCCGTCCACGAGTACGAACGGCACGCCCTGCGCCCGGAGTTGCTCGTAGCGCTGCATGTCGGCGGAGGTGTCCGCGTGCAGTCCGGAGACGAAGATGATGCCGGCCACCCCGCGGTCGACCAGCATCTCGGTCAGCTCGTCCTCCGTGGACCCGCCCGGGGTCTGGGTGGCGAGCACCGGGGTGTACCCCTGCCGGGTCAGCGCCTGGCCGATGACCTGCGCCAGGGCGGGGAATATCGGGTTCTCCAACTCCGGTGTTATCAGGCCCACCAGGCCCTCGCTGCGCTGCCGCAGCCGTACCGGACGTTCGTAGCCGAGCACGTCGAGCGCGGCGAGGACGGACTGACGGGTGGTGGCGGCGACGCCCGGCTTGCCGTTGAGGACGCGGCTGACGGTCGCTTCGCTCACCCCCGCCTGGGCGGCGATGTCGGCAAGCCGTGTGGTCACGGGAGTGGACTGTACCGGCCGTCGGCGCGCTGCGGGTTGCTGCGTCATCGCGATCCCTTGTGGTCTGGCCGGCTTCAGGTCGGCGTACGGCATGCGGCAAGAGCTTGCAGAGTCTTGCACAAGTGTCCCCTTGCCCGCTCGGCCTGACCAGTCAAGGGTTTCGCGGGGGTCGAGGAGAGGTCACGGGCGGGTAACTCTCGGTCCTTCTTGCAGTTTTTTGCAGCAAGGACTTTCGCAACGCTTACATCGCTGTTACGTTCGGCGACGCCCGGCGGCGGCGAAGGAGCGGTCGGCGGGTCACAGGGGCGGCGGACGGGCCCGCCCCCTGCGACCACACGGGCTTTCACCCTCAAGGAGAACTCATGCGGCGTGGCATAGCGGCCACCGCTCTGGTGGCGTCCCTCGCCCTCGCGGCGACGGCCTGCGGCGGCAGTGACAGTGACAGCGGCAAGTCGGACGGGCCGGTCACCATCACCTGGTGGGACACCTCCAACGCCACCAATGAGGCGCCCACGTACAAGGCCCTGGTCGCCAAGTTCGAGGCGGCCAACAAGGACGTCAAGGTCAAGTACGTCAACGTGCCCTTCGACCAGGCGCAGAACAAGTTCGACACCGCCGCCGGCTCCAAGGGCGCCCCGGACGTGCTGCGTTCGGAGGTCGGCTGGACCCCCGCCTTCGCGAAGAAGGGCTACTTCCTGCCGCTCGACGGCACCGAAGCCCTCGCGGACCAGGCCAAGTTCAAGTCGAACCTGATCACGCAGGCCCAGTACGACGGCAAGACGTACGGCGTGCCGCTGGTCACCGACACCCTCGCCCTCGTCTACAACAAGGCGCTCTTCGCGCAGGCCGGGATCACCCAGGCGCCCACCACCTGGGACGAGTTGAAGACCGACGCGGCGAAGATCAAGGCCAAGTCCAAGGTCGACGGCTACTGGGGTTCCACCCAGGCCTACTACGCGCAGACCTTCCTCTACGGCGAGGGCACCGACACCGTCGACGCCTCCGCCAAGAAGATCACCGTGGACTCCACCGCCGCCAAGAAGGCCTACGGCACCTGGCTGAGCCTCTTCTCCGGCACCGGCCTGCACAAGGCCGACACCACCGCCGACGCCTACGCCCACATCCAGGACGCGTTCGTCACCGGCAAGGTCGCCGCGATCATCCAGGGCCCCTGGGAGATCACGAACTTCTACAAGGGCTCGGCCTTCACGGACAAGTCCAACCTCGGCATCGCGCAGATCCCGGCCGGCTCCACCGGCAAGTCCGGTGCCCCGACCGGCGGTCACAACCTCTCGGTCTACGCCGGCTCGGACGCCGCGCACCAGAAGGCGTCCCTGAAGTTCCTCAACTTCATGACCTCCGCGGCCTCCCAGTCGACGATCGCGCTGAAGAACTCGACGCTGCCGACCCGCGACGACGCCTACACCACCGCCGTCAAGGCCGACCCGGGCATCGCCGGCTACCAGGGCGTCCTCGGTGCCGCCCAGCCGCGCCCGGCGCTCGCCGAGTACAGCTCGCTGTGGGGTCCGCTGGACACCGAGCTGCCCAAGGTCGCCGGTGGCAAGGAGTCCCTCGACAAGGGCCTGAGCAACGCCGAGTTGGCGATCGCCAAGCTGGTCCCGGACTTCAGCAAGTAGCCCCGAGTGGCCGTCGGATCCTCCCCCACTCTCGGCTTCGCTCGAGCGGGGGGACCCCCATGTGGGAACCCGGGGGACGGATCCGACGGCCATCGGCCTGTGCACAGGCCCGACAGGACCAACTCCTGAACTTCCAGAAGGTGTCGAACGAACCATGACAGTCGCCATCGACCGCGCGACCGGCAAGCGCCACGGTGACCGCGCACCCCGCCCCGGGCCCGGCAGGCGCCTCAAGAACGGCTACCAGAAGCACTGGTACGCGTACGCGATGATCATCCCCGTGGTCGTCGTGCTCGGCGTCCTCGTGCTCTACCCCCTGGTGTACGGGCTGTACTTGACGCTCACCGACGCCAACAGCCTCAACACCGCGCGCACGATCGGCGTCAACCACATCGACGCCACCTACAAGTTCATCGGGCTCGACAACTACCAGGACATCCTGTTCGGCCCGACGTCCTACGACCGCTTCTGGTCGCACTTCATCTGGACGATCGTGTGGACCGCGGTCTGCGTCGCCCTGCACTACACGATCGGCCTGGCGCTCGCCCTGCTGCTCAACCAGAAGCTGCGCGGTCGCACGCTGTACCGGCTGATCCTGATCCTGCCGTGGGCCGTCCCCACCTTCGTCACCGTCTTCGGCTGGCGGTTCATGCTCGCCGACGGCGGCATCATCAACACCGCGCTGCACACCCTGCACCTGCCCCAACCCGACTGGCTGGAGAGCACGTTCTGGCAGCGGACCGCCGCGATCATGGTCAACACCTGGTGCGGTGTGCCGTTCATGATGGTCTCGATGCTCGGCGGACTGCAGTCCATCGACGCCTCGCTCTACGAGGCCGCCGAGATGGACGGCGCGAGCCCCTGGCAGCGCTTCCGCTACGTGACCGTCCCGGGCCTGAGGTCGGTCAGCTCCACCGTCGTGCTCCTCGGCGTCATCTGGACCTTCAACCAGTTCGCCGTGATCTTCCTGCTGTTC
Source organism: Streptomyces sp. NPDC101776 (assembly GCF_044766845.1). Taxonomy (NCBI): domain Bacteria; kingdom Bacillati; phylum Actinomycetota; class Actinomycetes; order Kitasatosporales; family Streptomycetaceae; genus Streptomyces; species Streptomyces sp. NPDC101776. Next base: position 880,143 of record NZ_JBIWMV010000002.1, read on the forward strand.
GGCAACACGGCCCCCGACGCCTCGATCCTCGTCACCTGGTCGTACTACCTCGGCTTCGGCCAACAGCCGCGCGAATTCGCCCAGTCGGCCGCCTACGGCATCCTGCTGCTGGCCATCCTGATCGTCTTCACCTCCTTCTACCGCCGCTGGCTGAACCGCAATGACCAACAGCTCGCGATCTGAGACAGGAGCCCCCATGAGCAGCACGACCGACACCACGCCCCGACGGACGCGCCGCCGGGGTGAGTTGAGCCGCTCCGGCGCCCTCGCCTCGCACGGCTTCCTGATCGTCGCGAGCCTGATCGCGCTCTTCCCGATCGCCTGGCTGGTCTTCCTCTCGCTGGGCCCGGACTCGGACGACTATCTCCACCCGGCCGGCATCTGGCGGAAGATGACGTTCGACAACTACTCGTTCGTGCTCCAACACACCGGGTTCTTCGACTGGTTGAAGAGTTCGCTGATCGTCTCGTTCGGCACCACGGTCATCGGCGTGACGATCGCGGCCAGCACCGGCTACGCCGTCTCGCGCATGCGCTTCCCCGGCTACCGGAAGTTCATGTGGGTGCTGCTGGTCACCCAGATGTTCCCGATAGCGGTACTCATCGTGCCGATGTACCAGATTCTGGCCGACCTCCAGCTCATCGACAGCTACCTTGGTCTCATCCTCGTCTACTGCTCGACCGCGGTGCCCTACTGCGCATGGCTGCTGAAGGGCTACTTCGACACGATCCCGTTCGAGATCGACGAGGCGGGACGCGTCGACGGGCTGAACCCCTTCGGCACGTTCCTGCGACTGATCCTGCCGCTCGCCAAGCCGGGCCTGGCGGTCGCCGCGTTCTACAGCTTCCTCACGGCTTTCGGCGAGGTCGCGTTCGCGTCCACGTTCATGCTGTCCGACACGAAGTACACGTTCGCGGTCGGCCTCCAGACCTTCGTCAGCGAACACGACGCACAACGCAACCTGATGGCCGCGACGGCGGTGTTGATCGCGATACCGGTGGCAGCGTTCTTCTACCTGGTACAGAAGAACCTGGTGACCGGCCTGACGGCAGGCGGAACCAAGGGCTAGAAACGCCGGTTCGAACAGCGCCCCCGCAAGGGGCGCGGGGAACGGCGCGACCAGCCCCCACCCAGCCGCACCCACAACTCGAGGCGGCCGTGACGTCCATCCGACCCCGCTGACCTCACGGCCGCCTCGTCACCGACTCCCCCTGACCAGAACCAAGTTACGCACCAAGGACGCCATGACCCAGCAAGACTCGGCCATCGCCCCCACACCGCAGAACCCCACCCAGGCCAAGCGCAACGACTGGTGGCGGCACGCCGTCATCTACCAGGTCTATCCACGTAGCTTCGCCGACAGCAACGCCGACGGCATGGGCGACCTGGAAGGCGTACGCGCCAGGCTCCCGTACCTGCGCGACCTCGGCATCGACGCCGTCTGGCTCAGCCCGTTCTACGCCTCCCCGCAGGCGGACGCCGGCTACGACGTCGCCGACTACCGGGCCGTGGACCCCATGTTCGGCAACCTGCTCGACGCCGACGCGCTGATCCGCGACGCCCACGGACTCGGCCTGCGCATCATCGTCGACCTGGTCCCCAACCACTCCTCGGACCAACACGAGTGGTTCAAGCGGGCGTTGCGGGAAGGCCCCGGCTCACCGCTGCGCGAGCGCTACCACTTCCGCCCCGGCAAGGGCGAGCACGGCGAACTCCCGCCCAACGACTGGGAGTCCATCTTCGGCGGCCCGGCCTGGACGCGGATCACCGAACCGGACGGCTCGGCGGGGGAGTGGTACCTGCACCTCTTCGCGCCCGAGCAGCCCGACTTCAACTGGGAACACCCGGCCGTGGGCGACGAGTTCCGCTCGATCCTGCGCTTCTGGCTCGACATCGGGGTCGACGGTTTCCGCATCGACGTGGCCCACGGCCTGGTGAAGGCGGCGGGCCTGCCCGACCTCGGCTCGCACGACCAGCTCAAGCTGCTGGGCAACGATGTCATGCCGTTCTTCGACCAGGACGGCGTGCACGACGTGTACCGCCAGTGGCGCACGGTCCTCGACGAGTACGCGGGCAATAAGTTGGGGCCCGAAGGGCCTTCCTCGGAAGGGTGGGGGCGGGAGACGGGCGGGCGCATCTTCGTGGCGGAGGCGTGGACCCCGACCGTCGAGCGCACCGCGAACTACGTCCGCCCGGACGAACTCCACCAGGCCTTCAACTTCCAGTACCTGGCGACGGATTGGGACGCGGCGGAACTCCGTACGGTCATCGACCGCACCCTGGAGGCCATGCGCCCGGTCGGCGCCCCCGCCACCTGGGTCCTCTCCAACCACGACGTCACCCGGCACGCCACCCGCTTCGCCAACGCACCGGGCCTCGGCACCCAGATCCGCCTGGCGGGCGACCGGGACCTGGGCCTGCGCCGGGCCCGCGCCGCGACCCTGCTGATGCTGGCGCTGCCCGGCTCGGCGTACATCTACCAGGGCGAGGAACTCGGCCTGCCCGACGTCGTGGACCTCCCCGACTCCGTCCGCCAGGACCCCGCCTACTTCCGGGGTGCGGGCCAGGACGGCTTCCGGGACGGGTGCCGGGTGCCGATCCCGTGGACGCGCGAGGGATCGTCGTACGGCTTCGGAAGCGGGGGCAGTTGGCTGCCGCAGCCGGAGGGCTGGGGCGAGTTGAGCATCGAGGCGCAGACCGGGGCGGCCGGCTCCACGCTGGAGCTGTACCGGGCCGCGCTGGCCGCCCGCCGCGCCCAACTCGACCTGGGAGCAGGCGACTCGGTGGAGTGGCTGCGGGCGCCCGAGGGCGTACTCGCCTTCCGGCGTGGGGAGTTCGTGTGCGTGGCCAACACGAGCGGGGAGTCGGTGACGACGAAGGCGTACGGCCGTCTGCTGCTCGCCAGCGGTGAGGTGACCGAGACGGCCGGCGAGGCGAAGCTGCCCGCCGACACGACGGTCTGGTGGACCACCACCCCGTAAGTCCTTGCAGCAACTTCACACGGCCCGCTGCCCTTTTGGGCGGCGGGCCTTTAACATCTGACCACCGCCTTCCAACTGGTTTCAGCAAGAACCTTCAATGAAGAAGGAACCCCCACATGGCCAGCAGCAGATCACTTGCAGGAGCCGTCGCGCTCACCGCCGCACTGGTGCCCGGCACCGCACATGCCCGCCGAGCAACACATACAGGGCTCGCATTGACATCCTCCCGCTCCTAAAAGAGGGGGATTCCAACCCAGGTGGGTTGAGGTTCACGGGCGTTCGAACGGCTGGTGGCCGCTGTCACCCCTCCGGCACCGGCGGTACGCCGGGGGCGGGGCATCCCGCCCTGTCCTGCCGCGACATTGACTGCTGCGTTGCTGTCCGCGTTACAGGTGAAACCACAGGAGGAGCAGACGAACTCGGCTTGGCTCTTGCGCGAGTTCTTGTCGACCCATCCGCAGGCACTGCACCGCAGACTGGTGTAGGGAGCGGGAACGTCCTCGACCCGACCTGGAGCCTTGTCCTCCGTGCGCCGGCGCAGCCTTCCCCAGCCCTGGGCGAGGATGGCCCGGTTCAGTCCGGCCTTGGTGGCCCGACCGTTCTTCAGGAACGTGCCGGGCTGCTCCGGGTCGGGCTTCGGTTTGACCTTGGTGGTCATGTTCTTGATGTTCAGTTTCTCGAACCGGATCAGGCCATAGGTCCGGGCGAGCATGGTGGAGGTCTTCTCGCACCAGTCCTTGCGCCGGTCGGCTTCGCGGGCCTTGAGCCTGGCGGCCTTCGCGTACTCGGCACTCTTCCGCTCGCTGCCTTTGGGGGCGCGGGCGGCACGGCGCTGGTGCTTGCGGATCTGCGCCCGCTCTTTCACGGTGCGCTGCGGGCAGTTGAGCTTGCGCCCGTCCGAGAGAGCGGCGGTGACGGTCACACCCCGGTCGATGCCGATGATCTCGCCCGTGCCGGGTGCGGGGAGCGGTACCGGGATGACGGCGAAGGCGATGTGCCACTGGCCATTGCGGAAGGTGACCCTGAATGTCTTCGCGTCCGGCAGGCCGGTACGGGTGAGCCGGAAGCGGACCCAGCCGCAGCCGGGCACCTTCACCTGCGCCCAGCGGCGATTGAGCTTCTGCACCGCCACCGAGCGGCCCATGACCTGTTTGCCCGTCTTCGTGTTCAGCTTCGGACTGCCGTCCGGCCCGGACTCGGGAACGCGGTCGGTGCCGATGACGCGGAAGCCCTCGTGCTGGAACCGCTTGCGCCAGGTCGGTTCACCGAACCCGCATGTGAAGCGGGCGTTCTTGGCCCGTGCGAAGTCCTTGAGGGCCTGCTGCATCACATCGGCATTGCCCTCACGCAGCCACTCGTTCTCCCGCCGGGCCTCGGTGAGCTGGCGGCACTGCTCGGCGAAACCGGGCGCCGCCTTCCTGCCCCTGCGCCAGTGGGAGTGCTGCTCGACGGCCAGGTTCCACACGTACCGGGCGTGCGCGCAGTGGCTGAGCATGATGCCCGCCTGCTCACTCGTCGGATACATCCGGAAACGTGACATGGCCCCACTTTAGGGCCACACTTGACACATGATCAAGCTGAATCTCCGACTCCCTGACGACCTGTACGACAAAGCCAAGGTGCTTGCCGCCGCAAACGACCGTTCCCTCAACTCATGGCTGGTTTCCCTCGTGCGACGCACGGTCGAGGACAACGAACGCCACTCCACTCCAAGGGCGTAACGACTCCTCCCGCCGTGCTCCGCAGAGGCTCGCATGCACCTCTGGCCTGAATCTGGGGCGGCTGGGGTCGAACGCGGCTCTGGCGATCTACGTCGGGAAATCGACCTGCTAAGCCGAGTCGGGGAAGCCTTCTCGTGCCCGGCTACGCTGCCGCCATGATGCGTGCGGTGGTGTTCGACGTCGGTGAGTGCCTGGTGGACGAGAGCCGGGAGTACGGCACTTGGGCCGATTGGCTCGGCGTACCCCGGCACACCTTCCACGCGATGTTCGGCGCGGTCGTCGCGCAGGGCCGGGACTACCGTGAGGTGTTCCAGGAGTTCCGGCCCGGCTTCGACCTGTACGAGGAGCGCGAGAAGCGGGCCGCCGCAGGCAAGCCGGAGTCCTTCGGCGAGGAGGACCTGTACGAGGACGTGCGCCCCGCGCTGGCGCGGCTACGTGCCGACGGCCTGTGGCTGGGCATCGCGGGCAACCAGACGATCCGCGCCGGGAAGATCCTTCGGGACCTGTTCAGCGACGACGTCGACTTGATTGGAACGTCGGACGACTGGGGCGCCAGCAAGCCGGACCCTGAGTTCTTCCGACGCGTGGCCGAGGTCGTCCCTTTCGCTGCCGACGAGATCCTCTACGTCGGCGACCGCGTCGACAACGATCTGCGGCCGGCCGTGGCGGCGGGCATGCACACGGCCCTGGTGCACCGGGGACCGTGGGCGACGATCCAGTGGAGGACCGAAGAAGCCGAGAAACTCCCGACGTTCAGAGTCGAGGACCTCTCGCAACTGCCCGCACTGATCGCGGACTTCAACCGCTCAGCGCACTGACCGTCGTCGACCAGCCGTACAGCCGGTCGTCGAGTTCGCGCACACACCGCTCGTGCTGGTGCGGCGCCAGAGCGCGCCGCACCTCGCGCACCCGGTCCATGCCCATCGCGTACCAGGTCCGTTCGAGCTGATCGAGCGCCCGCAGCGCGTAGCGGCACGCCTCGTCCGGCTGCCCGGCCGCTGCCTCCACGGCGGCAAGGTCTCCGAGAACGACGGTCGCCTGCTTCTCCTCACTCGGGTCGAGCGAATCGAGCACCCCGAGGAGGGTCTCCCTGGCCTGGGGCAGATGCCCGACCTTCAACTGCGTGTTGCCCTTGAAGGCCGCGAGGCGGACAGGGCTGAACCAGTCCAGCCAGTCCGGGCTTCGCTGTTCGGAGCCGGTGGCGAGCGTGTCTTCGGCGTGTCCGATGAGGTGCAGTGCCGTACGGGTGTCGCCGCACCGGGTCTCACACTCCGCCTCGACCGCGTCCAGCCAAGCGACCAACTCGGCCGAGGGGACGCCCCGCCGGGCGTAGGTGCGCGCGGCGACCATCCGTTCAACTGCCTTGTCCCGCTCGCCTTCCCACGCGGGGATGAAGGCGGTGTGGGCCAGGATCGCCGCGCCGAGCAGCGGGTCGTCGGCCTCGCCTGCGGCCTGGAGTGCGAGCAGCAGGGTGTTCCCGGCGCGATCGGCGTCACGCATGTCGAAGAACTCGATGCGTCCGGCGAGCAAGTAGGACTCCGCGAGGGCTGCGGCTACGGCCCGCCGGGTCTGGCCTGCGGTTTCGGTGAGCAGGGCACAGCCGAGGGAGCCGTGGGCCTGCGCGGCGGGGTGCAGCGTGGCGGGGGCCACCGACCAGTACAGGCGCCGATGGGATCGAGTGACGGCCTCGAAGTCCGCTGCGACGGTGGGGGGTTGCCTGGTGATGGCCGTCGTAGGGACTGCTGCCAGCCCTACGACGGCGGCCGTGGCCCCGAGAACGGAGCGACGACCGCGCTCGGACTGGGCGGTGTTCGGCGAGTTGAAGCCCAACGACTCCAGATCCTGGCCGAGTTCACGCGTGAGAGCCTGCGCCTGGTCCGGCTGGGGTGACGGCGGATTCTCGGACTCCCAGCGCCGCACCTGGCGCACGCCAACTCCAAGGGCGTCGGCGAGGGCCTGCTGCGATCGGAACCCGGCCGCCAACCGGGCTGCCTTGAGTCGGGTGTTGCCTGCGGGCCGTGGCACTGTGCAGTACCTCCATGTCGAGTACTGCGGACAGTTTCACCCGGAGTCCTCGATCTGGCTACCCATCACCCCCATAAGGCCAACAGAAGTCCTATTGGCGGCAGTTGAAAGACCTCTTGAAGTCCTCGATATCCGTTTCCAAGAGGGCCATTCTGAAGCGCACCTGATCGTCCGTGATTCGAGGAGCCGCAATGCCGCCCACACGATTGCCGACCGCCGCGGGGTGCACCTTGCAGGATGCCGGCCTGGACTGGGATGTGATCCGGGTACCGCGCCAACTCGGTATCGCCGCCCTGGCTGTTCTGGGTGCCGGCTGCGGAGCCGTACTGGAGTACCCGCCCAAAGACGTCGTCTACTACTTCGTCGCTAGCGGTACCGCTGCCGGGTGGGCAGTCGAGGGGACCCATCCGATCGGCAAGGGCGGCACCCTCGCTGTCCCGCCCACACGATGGACGCAGCCACCGGGCCCGCACTGGCGGATCTGTCCCGGGGAGGGCGACTGGCTCACCGATGCGCGGGCCTCCGGGCTGCCCTTGAGGGCTGCTTACGCTCCGAGAGCGGATGGGAGCGGTCGGCATGAGCAACCCAGCTTCGGGCCTGGTCCCTGGTGTCCTGGAGGTCTTGGTGCTGCCGTCGCTCGACGATCTCACCGATGAGCAGGTGCGCGGTGTGACCTGCGTCTGGGGCGGTGAGCGATTGACGACCGAGACGGCCGTCGACCTGGGCGAGCAGCCGGAACCCCGGCGCTGGTTTCCCAAAGCGTGTCGCCAGTGCGTCGCCGGGCGTGCGCACCAGGGGCTGTTCGCTCATGGTTCGACGTGCAGGGACTGCGCGGACGATGCCGCTGCGTGCCCGGTCGGGAGAGGTCTGTACCGCTTGGTGAGGGAGTGCCGACGGTGAATTTCTGCGGCCGTTGCGACGAGCCGATCAGGCGCGACGAGGAGTTCACGGAGCACGACAAACTGTCACCCTCGGCGGCGGGTACGACGATCTACCTGCACGTGAAGGGCTGCACAAGGGTGCCGACTCGGACGACCCAGGTATCCCTGGGCGCCACTGAGTCGGCCTGCTGATCCCCGGTGTTGGACGGCGGCGGCGCGAGGGGGCACGTCGCCGCCGTCCGGACCGTGGGAGGTCAGGGGGTGACGGTGATGTGCTTCGCGAGGGCCGTCACGGCGAGGTCGCCGTGGTCGACCCACTGGGGGAGGGCCAGGGTCTTGTGCTGGGTGGAGGCGGGCGGAGTGATCTCCAGGTAGGCGGCGTGGACCGCGCCCGAGGTGCCGGTGTTGGCGTGGGTCCAGGCGACGACGGCCTCGGCGCTCTCGCCGTCCTTGAGGGTGAGGGTCTTCTTGCCGGGGTTGTGCGCGTACCAGGTGTTGCCCCAGGTGGTGTGGGTCGCGAGCTTCTTGTGGGCGGAGTTCTCCAGGCCCAGGCCGGGGTAGCCGCGCAGCAAGCAGGTCTTGCCGCTGAGGTTGCGCAGCCGGATGACGACACCCGCGTGGTTCATGCCACCGCCGAGCTGCTGACCGTAGGTCGCCTTCAGCGCGGCGGCCGAGCAGGTCGGCGTCGCCTTCGCGGTGGCCGTGGAGGTCGCGGCGTTCGCGGTACCCGCCCAGGCCGCGAGCCCCAGGCCGACGACGGCGCCCAGGCCGATCATCGTGCGCCCGAGGTTGCGGTCGGCGCGGTGCCGGTGCTTGGCGGTGGCGGTCTGGTCGGTGATGTTCCGGACTTCGTTCACGGTCGTGTTCCCCACTCCTGCTCCGCGGCGCGGGCCGTGCTCGGCGGCCCGCACCGTCCTACTGGTGCCGTACACAAAGTTCGATGCGCGGTACGGCGGATTTGTTCGCAGGAGTTCGAAGGAGATCCCGGGAGTTCGCGAGGAGACCTATTTCCAGGTGTCGCTCGCCGTGTAGCCGGACGAGGTGCCCGTCGTGTACGAGCGGTTCGTCCCGGACTCCCAGCTCACTGTCCCTGAGCTGTCCTTCTTGATGTACTTGTACGCGAAGGTCGTGCTCTTGGGGACGATGACCAGCTTGCTCCAGGTCGGGTACGACGCCGAGGACAGCGGGATCGCGTCGCTCGTGTTCCAGGAGCCGAGCGAGGCGATCGAGCCGACGACGTAGACGTTGGTGCCGAGGGTGGTCGTCGCGTACTCGTTGAAGGTCACGTCGGTGGCATCCGCGTCGGCCACGTTCCAGGAGTTGTTGACCGAGACCGCCGAAGTGGTCGTCGTGGCGGCCCTGTTGGCGTTCGACTCCCAGGTGACGTTTCCGGACGAGTCCTTCTTGACGTACTTGAAGGCGAAGGACGTGTTGGTCGGCACGCTCACCGCCCCGGACCAGACCGGGTAGCCGGACGACGACAGCGTGACCGCCTTCGAGGTGTCCCAGCCGCCCAGCGCGTCGATGGAGCCGACGACGTAGACGCTCGTGCCGGACGTGGTGGACGCGTACTCGTTGAAGGTGGCGGTCACCGTGGAGCCGGACGAACCGCCCCCGCCGGTGTCGTCACAGCCGACCGTGCAGGTGTAGGACGAGTTGTAGAAGGCGATCGCGCTCTTCGCCGGGATGGTGAGGGACGCGCTGCCGCCCGAGACCGTCACGGTCGAGGCGCCGCCGTCCACCACGTTCTTGTACGTGCCGTCGGCCATCCCCGTCGTGAAGGAGTAAGTCGCCGCCGAGGAACCGTTGTTGAGCGCGAAGAAGCCCGCTCCGCTGCGGCCGAAGCCGATCACGCTCGACGACTTGGTCTGCCAGTTGGAGACGGCCGCAGTGTCCACCGCGTTGTGCCAGGCCAGCATGCCCACGACCCCGGTGTCCCGGTCCAGGCAGTACCAACTGCCGCTGGAGCAGTCGGTGTTGCTGACGAAGCCGGAGGAGTTCGGCGGGGCCTGATCGCTCTGCGTCCACTCCCAACTGGCGTACACCGTCGGCGTGGACCACTTGTAGGCGAGCTGGAAGAGGTTGGCGAGTTTGTAGGTGTCGCCGTCCTTGTAGCTCATGTGCAGGCCGTTGCGTTCGGTGTCGTGGTTGGTCACGAAGGACACCGAGTTGGCGGCGGGGAGGATGCCGCTGCTCTCCAGGGAGGACAGGTCGCTCACGTTGCCCTGGAAGGCCGACTTCATCCTGCTCGCGTACGTGAAGTCGAGGACGTCGCCCGAGGCGTAGTAGTCGCTCGGCTGTGGTGTCGAGCCGGGGTAGATCTCCTGGAAGACGTACGGTGCCGCACCCGCCGTCGTGCTCGTCAGCTTGCCCTCGATCGCCGCCAGGTCGGTCTCGGGGATGTGCTTGGCCGCGTCGACCCTGAACCCGTCGACACCGAGGGCGAGTTGCTTGTTGAGGAAGTTCGCGATGCCCACGCGGACCGAGTCCGAGCCGGTCTTCAGGTCGGGCAGGCCCAGGAGTTCGCAGTTCTGGACCTGGGTGAGGTTCGAGTAGTCCTGGATGGTCAGGTCGGAGGTGGGGCAGTCCGCGGAGGTGTGGTAGTCGCCGGGGTCCCAGTCGGGGGTGTCGTACTTGCTGGTGATGGTGGTGCCGTTGTAGCCGGTGCCGGTCTGCGCGGCGGTGTGGTTGATCACCGCGTCCGTGTAGACCTTGACGCCCGCCGTGTGGCACGCGCTCACCATGCTCGCGAACTGGGCCGCCGTACCGAAACGGCTGTTCAGGTTGTACGAGTACGGCTGGTAGACGTCCCACCAGTAGTAGTTGGTCTGCTTGAGCGACTCGGCGGGCGGCGCCACCTGGACCGCGCCGTAGCCGGCCGGGCCCAGGACGTTCGTGCACTCCGAGGAGATGGAGTTCCAGTTCCATTCCCAGAGGTTGGCGATGACATCGCCCTTGGCGGAGGTGTCCGCGTGGGCGGTGGCGGCGGGGAGGGCGACCACGCCCGCCAGGGCGAGGGCCCCGGCGGCCACGGTACTGGCCGCGCGCCTGATGGTTCCCGGTGTTCGGTATCTGCTCATGAGCGGCTCCGAAAGGGGGGATTCGGGTTTCAACAACTCGTGAGCGTGGGCCAGTTGAGAAGGGCACGTCAAGGTTGCGGTTGAAAGTTCTTTCTGTGACTTTCAGAAGTCTTGCTGCAACCCTTGCGTCAGCGATACGGTCTCGCCGGGGTCGGACCCGAACTGAGCCGTAATCGCAAGGAGTTCACGCCTGTGATACCGAGATGGCCGGCGCCCCGCACGCGCCGCACCGAGCGACGGAGAAGGGCCACGGGCGTCATCGTCGCCGCACTCCTCGCCGCGTTCGTCCAACCCCTCGCCGCCCACGCCGCGACCCCGCCCGCACCCCCGTCCGACGCGAGGCTGGCCGCCACGCCCGCGCGGCACGACGACACCCGCGAGCAGTTCTACTTCGTGATGCCGGACCGGTTCGCCAACGGCGACACCGCCAACGACCAGGGCGGGCTGACCGGTTCACGACTCAGCACCGGCTACGACCCCACCGACAAGGGCTTCTACCAGGGCGGCGACCTGAAGGGCCTGGCGAAGAAGCTCGACTACATCAAGGGCCTCGGCACCACCGCCATCTGGATGGCCCCGATCTTCAAGAACCAGCCCGTGCAGGGGACGGGGAGTGGGGGCACCTCCCAGGCTATTGGCTCTGGGGGAGCCTCCGCCGGCTACCACGGTTACTGGATAACGGACTTCACCCAGGTCGACCCGCACTTCGGCACCAACAAGGACCTCGCGACCCTCATCTCCAAGGCGCACGCCAAGGGCATGAAGGTCTTCTTCGACGTCATCACCAACCACACCGCCGACGTCGTCGACTACGAGAGCAAGTCCTACGACTACCTCTCCAAGGGCGCCTTCCCCTACCTCACCAAGGACGGGCAGCCCTTCGACGACGCCGACTACGCGGACGGCACGAAGACCTTCCCCGCCGTCTCCACCTCCTCCTTCCCGAAGACCCCGACCGTCCCCGCCGACAAGGCGAACGTGAAGGTCCCGGCCTGGCTCAACGACCCGACGATGTACCACAATCGGGGCGACTCGACCTACGTCGGCGAGAACGCCACCTACGGCGACTTCTCCGGCCTCGACGACCTGTGGACCGAACGTCCCGAGGTCGTCAGCGGCATGGAGAAGATCTACGAGAAGTGGGTGCGCGACTTCGACGTCGACGGCTTCCGCATCGATACCGTCAAACACGTCGACATGGACTTCTGGACCCAGTGGGCCACCGCGCTCGACAAGTACGCGGCCCAGCACGGCCGGAAGAACTTCTTCATGTTCGGGGAGGTCTACTCCGCCGACACGTCCGTCACGTCGCCGTACGTCACCCAGGGCCGCCTGGATGCCACGCTCGACTTCCCCTTCCAGGACGCGGCGCGCGCCTACGCCTCCCAGGGCGGCAGCGCGCAGAAGCTCGCGAGTGTCTTCGGCGACGACTACAAGTACACGACCGACAAGGCGAACGCGTACGAGCAGGTCACCTTCCTCGGCAACCACGACATGGGCCGCATCGGCTACTTCCTCGACCAGGACAATCCGAAGGCCACCGACGCCCAACTCCTCGCCAAGGACAGGCTCGCCAATGAGCTGATGTTCCTCAGCCGTGGCAACCCCGTCGTCTACTACGGCGACGAACAGGGCTTCACCGGCTCCGGCGGCGACAAGGACGCCCGCCAGACGATGTTCGCCTCGAAGGTCGCCGACTATCTCGACGACGACGAGATCGGCACCGATCGCACCGCCGCCAGCGACGCCTACGCCCCAACTGCCCCGCTGTACAAGGACATTGCCGCCCTCTCCAAGCTGCGCAAGGACAACCCGGCACTGACCGACGGTGTGCAGACCGAGCGGTACGCGGCCGACGGCGCCGGTGTCTATGCCTTCACCCGGACCAGCGGCAGCGCCGAGTACGTCGTCGCCCTCAACAACGCCGACACGGACAGGACGGTGACCTTCGCGACCGGGTCGGCAGGCATGAAGTACCGGGGGATCTACGGGACTTCGGTCGCAGCGACGAGCGGCGCCGACCACAAGGTCACCGTCACCGTCCCGGCCGGTGCCGCCATCGTCCTCAAGGCGGCCGGTACCCTCGCCAAGCCCGTCACCAAGCCCACGATCACCCTCAAGGCCCCGGACGCGGGCGCCACCGGCACCGTCGAGCTGAGTGCCGACGTCACCGGCGGTCAGCTCAACCGGGTCGTCTTCGCCGCCCAGACCGGCGACGGCACGTGGCGGACGCTGGGTTCCGCCGACCACGCCCCGTACAAGGTCACCCAGACCATCGGGAAGGGTGTGGCGCCCGGAACCGCCCTGCGCTACAAGGCGGTTGTGGTCGATTCCACCGGGCGCACGGCGAGCGCTACCGCCGCCTCCATCACCGGCACCCCGCCCGCCGCAGAGGTCCCCACCGCCTCCTCCCGCGACTACGCGGTCGTCCACTACAAGCGCACCGACGGCGACTACGACAACTGGGGCCTGTACGCCTGGGGTGACCTCGCGGACGGTGAGTCGACGACCTGGCCGGCCAGTCACCCGTTCATCGGGCGGGATGCCTACGGTGCCTTCGCCTACGTCAAGTTGAAGCCCGGGGCCTCGAACGTCAGCTTCCTGGTGATCGACAAGGACGGCGACAAGGATGTCGCCGCCGACCGTTCGATCGATGTCACCAAGACCGGCGAGGTCTGGATCGAGCAGGGCAAGGACGCCGTACAGACGGACAGGCCCGACTACCCGGCGCAGGACACCACCAAGGCCGTCGTCCACTACCACCGCGCCGACGGCGACTACACCGGCTGGGGGCTGCACGTCTGGACGGGTGCCGCGAGCCCCACGGACTGGTCGAGCCCGTTGCAGCCGGTGAGGACCGACGCCTATGGCGCCGTCTACGAGGTACCGCTCAACTCCGGTGCCACCAGCCTCAGTTACATCCTCCACAAGGGCGACGAGAAGGACCTCTCCGCCGACCAGTCGCTCGACCTCAAGTCCAACGGCTATGAAGTGTGGCTGCTGAACGGTCAGGAGAAGTACCTCCTGCCGCAGCCCGCCGGGAGCACGGCGGCGCTCGACCTGAGCACCTCCAAGGCGGTCTGGATCGACCGGAACACCGTTGCCTGGAACGGGTCCGACGCGGCTGCTTCCAGCCAGCTCCTGTACTCCCACGACGGTTCGATCGCCGTGAAGGACGGCACGCTGACGAGCGACGACGAGCGCTGGCTGCGGCTGAGCAGGACCACGCTCACCGACGCCCAGAAGGCCAAGTTCCCCTATCTGAAGGACTACACGGCCTGGTCCGTCGACCCGCGTGACCGAGGGCGCGTACGGGATGCGCTGACCGGTCAGCTCGTCGCCTCCCAACGGGCCGTCAACGGCGCCGTGTTGGCCGCGACCGGCGTGCAGGTCGCCGGTGTGCTCGACGATGTGTACGGCGCCGCCGCCAAGGCCGATCTGGGCCCGGTCTTCCACAACGGCCGTCCCGCGCTGGCCGTTTGGGCGCCGACCGCGCAGAACGTGTCCCTCGATCTCGACGGCTCGCTGAAGAAGATGAGCCGTGACGCCACCACCGGCGTCTGGTCCGTCAGCGGTCCGGCCTCCTGGACGAACAAGCCGTACCGGTACGTCGTGAAGGTGTGGGCGCCGACCGTCCAGAAGCTGGTCACCAACGAGGTCACCGACCCCTACTCGGTCGCCCTCACCACCGACTCGAAGCGCAGCCTCGTCGTCGACCTCGACGCCAAGTCCCTCGCCCCGAGCGGCTGGTCGAGCCTGAAGAAGCCCAGGGCGGTGCCGCTGAAGGACGCCGAGATCCAGGAGCTGCACATCCGGGACTTCTCCGTCGCGGACAAGACGGTTCCCGCGAAGGACCAGGGGACCTACCTCGCCTTCACCGACAAGAACAGCGACGGGTCCAGGCACCTGCGGGAGTTGGCCGAGTCCGGGACGTCGTATGTGCATCTGCTGCCCGCCTTCGACATCGCCACCATCCCCGAGAAGAAGTCCGAGCAGTCGAGCACCGACTGCGATCTCGCCTCCTACGCCGCCGACTCGGAGCAGCAGCAGGCGTGCGTGGCGGCCGTCGCCGCGAAGGACGCCTACAACTGGGGTTACGACCCTTACCACTTCACGGTTCCCGAGGGTTCGTACGCGACCGATCCGGACGGCACCGGCCGTACCGTCGAGTTCCGGAAGATGGTCAAGTCGCTGAACGAGGACGGGCTTCGGGTCGTCATGGACGTGGTCTACAACCACACGGCGGCCAGCGGGCAGGCGGACTACTCGGTCCTGGACAAGATCGTGCCCGGTTACTACCAGCGGCTGCTGGCCGACGGCAGTGTGGCCAACTCCACCTGCTGTGCCAACACGGCGACCGAGAACGCCATGATGGGCAAGCTCGTCGTCGACTCCGTGGTCACCTGGGCCAAGGAGTACAAGGTCGACGGCTTCCGCTTCGACCTCATGGGGCACCAGCCGAAGGCCAACATCCTCGCCGTACGCAAGGCGTTGGACGCGCTGACACTCGCGAAGGACGGGGTCGACGGCAAGAAGATCATCATGTACGGCGAGGGCTGGAACTTCGGAGAGGTCGCCGACGACGCCCGTTTCGTGCAGGCCACGCAGAAGAACATGGCCGGCACGGGCATCGCGACCTTCTCGGACCGGGCCCGTGACGCGGTGCGCGGCGGCAGCCCCTTCGACGCGGACCCAGGTGTCCAGGGCTTCGCGTCCGGGCTGTACACCGACCCCAACTCGTCCACGGCGAACGGCACTTCGGCCGAGCAGAAGGCCCGCCTCCTGCACTACCAGGACCTCATCAAGGTCGGCCTGAGCGGCAACCTCGCCGCGTACCGCTTCACCGACTCCGACGGGAAGGACGTCACCGGCGCCGAGATCGACTACAACGGCGCTCCCGCCGGATACGCGGACGCGCCGGGCGACGCCCTCGCCTACGTCGACGCGCACGACAACGAGTCGCTGTTCGACGCGCTGACGTACAAGTTGCCCGCCGGGACGAGCGCCGCCGACCGGGCCCGGATGCAGGTCCTCGCCATGGCCACGGCCACTCTGTCGCAGGGGCCGTCGCTCTCCCAGGCCGGTACCGACCTGCTGCGCTCCAAGTCCCTGGACCGCAACTCCTTCGACAGCGGCGACTGGTTCAACGCCGTCCACTGGAACTGCGCGGACGGCAACGGCTTCGGGCGGGGGCTGCCGTCGGCGGCCGACAACGCGTCCAAGTGGCCGTACGCGAAAGGGCTGTTGACGTCGGTCGGGGTCGGGTGCGGGCAGATCGAGGGGGCCTCTGCGGCGTACCAGGATCTCTTGAGGATCCGTACGACGGACAGTGTGTTCTCGCTCGACACGGCCGGGCAGGTGCAGGCGAAGCTGTCGTTCCCGCTGTCCGGGGCGGACGAGACGCCGGGGGTGATCACCATGGAGCTCGGTGATCTCGTGGTCGTGTTCAACGCGACGCCGAGCACCCAGGAGCAGCGGGTGGGCTCGCTGGCCGGTACCGGTTACCGGCTGCACCCGGTGCAGGCGGCTGGTGCCGACGCCACCGTCAAGGCGGCCTCGTACGCGAAGGGGACCGGTACCTTCGCCGTTCCCGCACGTACTGTCGCCGTATTCACCCGGACACCCTGAAAGCGCATTACCGTAGGGGGGCAGGCTGCGGACACCGGCCTGCCCCACCGGTGTGTCAAAGGGCCAGGTCTGACAAATGGACGCCAACGGCAAACTGACGCATGCGACCGTGCTGGTCGTGGACGACGAGCCCGCGAGCCGGTTCGCGTTCGAGAGCGTGCTGAGCCGCGCCGGTCATCGGGTCCTCGCGGTCGGCAGCGGCGAAGAGGCGCTCACCGAACTCGACGTACGGCTGCGCAAGGGGAACCTGCCCGACGTGGCCCTGATCGATGTGAACCTGCCGGACATGAGCGGGTTCGAACTGTGCCGGCTGCTCAAGGAGCGGCCGCGCATGGCGGGCCTGCCGGTCGTGCACGTCTCGGCGCTCGCCGTCCCCCCGAGCGACCGCTGCCCGGCGCTCGACGCGGGCGACGAGGCCTATCTGACGGTGCCCGCGGAGCCCGAGGAGATCGAGGCCGCGGTCCGGGCGGCCGTCCGCGCCGCCCGGCTGCGGGCCGACGACCGGGCGCTGGTGCGGCGGCTGACCCTGCTGTCGGAGATGATCGTCACCATCCAGGCCGCGCGCTCCCTCCAGGAACTCGTCGAGGTCGCCGCCGACGGTACCGCGCGGCTCACCAACACCCCCGCCGCCGTGTTCGTCCTCGACCGGGACGACGAGCTGTACCGCGGTCTGCCCCGGGACCGCACCTCGGTCGCGCTGCCGGACCCGGGCGCCGACCGGGCCGTGTCCCGGCTGCTGCGGCGGCTCTCGCAGGGGCAGTCCGGGGTGCAGATCACCACGGTGCCCGCGCCGCTGTGGCCCACCGGCTACTTCCGGCCCGGCGTAGAGCACGACGCCCGCCTCGCGCTGGTCCTCACCCAGGAGGGCCGGGCCCCGGTCTGCCTCGCCGCCCCCACGCGCGGGCTGCGCCGGGTGGGTCCCGAGGCCGGGGCGCTGCTCGCGCAACTCGCCCAGGCCACCGCGCTCGCCGCAGAACCCCTCCTCATGTACCAGGTCGAGCGGCATGTCGCCCTCACCCTCCAGCGCAGCTTCCTGCCCAAGCCGGACAAACTGCCCGACCTCCCGGCCGTCGACGTCGTGGTGCGGTACGTGCCCGCGTCCCAGGACACCGAGATCGGCGGCGACTTCTACGCCGTCCTGAAGACCGCCGAGGGAGTGCTGTTCGCCGTCGGCGACGTCGTCGGGCACTCACTGGAGGCGGCCACCGTCATGGTGGAGATACGGCACGCGCTGCGCGCCTACTGCGTCGAGGAGAGCGACCCGAGCGTCCTCGCCGAGCGGCTGGACCGGATGCTCCAGCACTACCACCCGGAGACCACGGCCACCGTCTGTCTGGCCCTGGTCGACCCGGACACCGGACGCACCCTCATCTCCAACGCGGGGCACATCCCGCCGCTGATCATCCGGGACAACGGCAGCGCGGACTACGCCAAGGCGGCCGGCCCGCTGCTCGGTGTGGGCCTGTCGCATCCGCCGCCCACCGAACTGTTTCTCGAACCCAGTGACCGGCTCCTCATGATCACCGACGGCCTCATCGAGACCCGCGGTACGGACATCTCCGTGTCGATGGAACAACTCCGCGCGGCCTCCTCGGGCGCCCTGCCGGGCCTGGACGCCCTGTGCGACACCCTGCTCGACTGCTTCGGCGTCGACCGGGACGACGACATCGCGATGCTGGCGTTGCGGATAGGTCCTAGGGTGAGCAGCGAGTTGTTGGCTTAGAACAGGAGTCTTCCCATGCCGCAGATCACCGTCGACCACTCCCACACGATCTCCTTCGACCAGGACGGCTTCGCCCGCGCGCTGCACGAGGCCGTCGTCGAGATCGCCGCGGCGAAGCCGGAGGCGTGCAAGACCCAGTTCCGCCCCAGCGAGTACACGGCCTTCGGGTACGAGGGTCTCGACGAGCTGGGCCACACCGTCATCCATGTCACCCTCGGCCTGCTCGCCGGCCGCACCGAGGAGACCAAGGCCAAGCTGACCGAGAGGGTGCTGGACCTCCTCCGCGAGTACATCGACGAGGACGGCTCCGTTCTGCACGCCTCCGCCGAGGTACGTGAACTCAACGCGTCCTACCGGAAGTTCCAGCGCTGAGGCCTGTTCCCCCAGAGTCTGTTCTACGAGGCCAGGGCGACGAGTCGGACGACGAGGTCGGTGAACGGCCCGTCGCCCGGCTCGTTCCGCAGGGACTCGCGCAGCAGCGCGGCCAGTTCGTCGTCGTACGCGGCGCTCACCGCCGCCAACGCCCCGAAGTCGTGCACGAGTTGGCGTTCCAGTTCGGCGCGCGGGATACGTCGGCCGTCCAGCCAGATCAGGGCCGTCGACTCGACCAGCGAGATCCAGGAGCGGATCATCAACTCCAGTCGGGCGGGCGGGTGTTCGACCTTCATGTGGGAGAGGATCTGAAGGTACGCGGCGTGCCGCACCCCGTCCACGAGCGCGTTGGTGGTGGACGAGCCGACCGCCGGACCGCCGCGCATCAGCGCCGCGAAACCGGGTCCGTGGTCGTCCACGAAGTCGAAGAACCGGCCCATCACACGCAGCAGCCGTCCCCCGAGCGAGCCCTCCCGGGCGACCACGAACCGCCCGGCGAGATCGTCCGAGGCGCGCTGCAACGCGGCCTCGTACAGGCTGAGTTTGCCGGGAAAGTAGTGGTAGACCAGCGGCCGGGAGATGCCCGCGGCCGCGGCTATCTCGTCGATGGAGACCTCGTCGGGCGAGCGATGGCTGAACAGGTCGAGAGCGACGCCGATCAACTGCTGTCGCCGTTCCTCGACTCCCATCCTGCGGCGAACCCCGGTACTCATGCGAACACCTTACCGATCTGTTCGGGCCCCGAACGGACCGGACCGACCAGGGTTGTTCACATCACCCCATCACAGATCCAACACCAGACGCCCACTTCGGGCCCGGGACACGCAGATCAGCATCGAGCCGGCCCGCTCCGCGTCGGTCAGCAACTCGTCCCGATGCTCCACCTCCCCTTCCAGCACCCGCTGTTGGCAGGTTCCGCAGAATCCCTGTTCGCAGGAGTAGAGGGTGTTCGGCAGCTCCGCGCGGACGGCGGCGAGCACGGTGGAGTCGGCGGGCACGGTCAACGTCCGTCCGCTGCGCCGGAGTTCGAGTTCGAAGGCCTCGCCTCCCGATGCCGACCGGGGCGCGAAGCGTTCCAGGAGTACGTCCGGGAAGCGCTCCGCGACGGCCGCCATGAGCCCCTCGGGTCCGCAGCAGTAGACGACGGCTCCCTCGGGTACGTCCGCCAACTCCCCGTCCAGATCGGGCAGTCCGGCCACGACGGTCACCCGGCCCGCGCCGAGTTCCTCGATCTCCGCCAGGAACGGCATCGATTCCCGCGTCCGACCGGCGTACAGCAGCCGCCAGTCGGCGCCCTCGGGCAGTGCCCGCAGCATCGGCAGCACCGGCGTGATCCCGATCCCGCCGGCCACGAAGACGTACGCGGGTGCCTCGACGAGCGGGAACCGGTTCCGCGGCCCGCGCACCTCCAACTCCGCGCCCACCCGCACCTGTTCGTGCACCTCGCGCGACCCGCCCCGCCCGTCCTCGACCAGCCGCGTGGCGACCGTGTACGCCGAGGTGTCCGCCGGGTCCCCGCACAGCGAGTACTGCCGCACCAGCCCCGAGGGCAGCACCAGATCGATGTGCGCCCCGGGTTCCCAGCCCGGCAAGTCCCGTCCTTCCAGGCGTAGTTGTACGACGCCGTCGGCGACCGTCTCCCGCGTGGCGACCCGGAGTCTCAGTGCCCGGGTGCGCGGCCGGCCGGAGATCGGCGGGTCCAGCGCGGGCAGCGGCCACAGCGGCGAGGCCCGGACGCGGCGGCGTAGGGCCCGGAGTGTGATCAGGGCGGCGCCCGCGACGACCGCGACGGTCCAGGGCTTCGGCATCACACCGTCCCCTTTTCCAGGCCGTCTGTCGGGTACGGCGCCTTCGTGGCTGGGCGCGCCCACGCGGCGGTGGCCGCAGATTCGGCACAGCCCCGAGCCCCTTCGGGGCGCTGAGCCTTCTCGGCGGCAACCGCCGCCGGCGACGTGGCCAGATAGGCGACGGCCTGTTCGGTCGAGCCCTCCTGCGAGGGGTGGTAGGCGCGGCTCAGATAGCGGGGTATGGACCTGAGTATGTCCCCGGTGGCGGGCAGGGTGCCGCGCCGGCCGGCGACGTAGAAGTCCTTGAAGCTCGCTCTGCCGTCGACGAGGGTCGGGTCGTTCGCCATGAAGAAGCGGGCTCCGCGCTGCCACAGGAACATCAGCGCGGTGAACGCGGTCGCCCAGGTCCGGGCGCGCCGCCGGTAGCCGCCGTCGACGTGCAGGAAGAGGTCGAAGGCGACGGAGCGGTGCTCGACCTCCTCGGCGCCGTGCCAGCGCAGCAGGTCCAGCATGGTCGGATCGGCGCCGCGCCGGTCCAACTCCTCCGCGTTCAGTACCCAGTTGCCGAGGAACGCGGTGTAGTGCTCGATGGCCGCGATGATCGCGACCCGCTCCAGCAGCCACCACTTCCGGGCCCGGCCCGGAGGCAGTGTGCGGTCGCCGAGCAGCTTCTCGAAGAACCAGTCGACCTGCGCGGTGTACGGGGTCGGGTCGAGGCCCAACTCCTTGAGGTGCGGGAGGACTTCGTCGTGGGCCTGGGAGTGCATCGCCTCCTGGCCGATGAACCCGATCACGTCCTCGCGCAGGCGGTCGTCCCGGATGAGGGGCAGCACCTGCTTGTAGACGTGCACGAACCACCGCTCACCGGCGGGCAGCAGCAGATGCAGCACGTTGATCGTGTGCGTGGTGAACGGATCACCGGGCACCCAGTGCAGCGGGGTGCCCTCCCAGGAGAAGGACACCTTGCGGGCCTTGAGCGGGCTATTGGACATGGCGTCAATGTACTGACGGGTAAGTCCGTGGGGAACCCTTGTGCGGGTACTTGTTGACGTGAACGTCAACTAGCGCAGGCCGGTGATCGTCCTGCCGTCGTCCAGCGTGCCCTTCAGCTCGGCCTGGACGCCCTGCTTCGTCTTCACGGTCAGCAGGCCGCCGCGCGCCGAGCCGGTCACCCCGCCCGTCGCCGTGACCGCCTCCGTGCCCTTGCTGCCCGCGGCCAGCAGATACCAGGAGCCCGCCGCCGACTTCCACAGCACACCGGCCAGGACGTGCGGGTCACGCGCCCCGCAGGCCGCCACGTCCTGCGCCTTCGCGGCGACCGCGCCGTACGTCCCGCCCGGCGTGCGGAACTGTGCCAGCACGCGCTCGCCGCCGCCCTGCCAGGTCTCGGCCCGCGTGCACACCCACTCCGCCGTGCCGCTCGCGTCGGGCAGCGGCTGCTCGGCGTACTGCCAGGCGTTCACGGACCGTACGCCCAGGGAGCGCATCGCGCCGAGGGAGCAGGCGAAGGGTGCCCACGCGTGCTGCGTCCCCGTGCCGGACACCTCGCGGGCCGCGCCGGGGCGGCCGGCGGTGAGGTGCGCCGGGACCAGTTCGCCGAGGTCGCTCAGCAGCCGGGTGCCGGTGCCGTCGGTCAGCTGGAGCACGTTCCACGACGTGCACGCGCCGGTCGCCTGGGCGGGGCTGGCCAGCGGCGAGGTGATCCCGTCGGTGAGGGTCATGGGCAGCGCGCCGGCGTTCGGCTTCTGCAGATCGCGCTCGGCCGCCTTCTTCACCCAAGGTGCCGTCAGATAGCGGACGTTGCCGTCGGCGCGGTCCAGGACCACCGCGTCCGCCTCGGCCCCGGTCGCGCCGTCGACCCGGGCGAAGTCCAGCGCGGCGCCCTTGGTGCCGTCCTTCGGTTCGGCGTAACGGGCGATGCGCAGACCGTCGTAGAGGATCACCACGCGCGCGTTGTCGACCGTGCCCGCGTACAGGAGTTGGGGCGGTCCGGCCGGGCCGCCGGAGGGGGTGCCGGGGGTCGCCGAGACCTGGACGGACTCGCCGGGGCGGGCCCAGACGGCGAGGGCGCGGCGCAGCAGCGCGGTGTCGTCCGCGAGGTCGCCGCGGGCGGGCCAGACGGAGAAGTCCTCGCGTGTGGCGGACTTCCACGCGGTGGGCGCGATCCTCGTCAACTTGCCTGGATCCAGGGCGGCTTGGGAAGCCGGGTTCTGCGCGTACGCGGGAGCGGCGGCGCCGTCCGGGCCCCAGCCGCCGCCGGGCAGCGCGAGCAGCGCGCCGCACACGGCGACGGCCGCGGCGGCGGCGAACGCGGCCTTGCCGTGCTGGCGGCGGCGCATCAGGTCGGTGGGCCGGGCGTGCAGCGAACAGGGGTCGAACTCGGGGGAGTTGAGCAACTCGTACTGCGCGGGCGTCTCGTCGGCCTCGCGCAGCGCCTCGTCCACCTCGTCGACTCCGGCCGCCGCGAGCACCCTGCGTACGTCGCCGTCGGGCAGCTTCTCCAGGCCGCGCAGCACGTACACCGCGCGCGCCGGGCCGGACAGCGCCGACAGCCGCTGGTCCAGGGCGAGTTCGTCGGCACCGCCCGAGCGGGGGAAGAGCCGCAGGCCCCGCACCTGGGGGAGCAGCGGCGGGAGTTGGGAGCGCTTCGGCAATGCCCGGAACGACAGCGGCAGGCCGGCCTCCAGCGCCGTACGCACGACCTGGAGGCGGACGAAGGCATAGCCGGGGTCGCCGTCGCGGCCGGTCGACTGGGCCGGGATCGCCGACGCCGACGCGCGGCGCCTGGGCAGGGCGCGCTGGGTGAGGGCGTGCGCGGTCAGGACGCGCCGGTTGCGGCCGAGGCTCGGGGGGAGCACCAGATAGGCGAGCCGGACGAGCCGTGGATAGTGCTCGACGAGCGCGGCCTCGGCCTGTTCGACATCGACGACCGGGTCGGTGGGTGAAGCTGCGGGGCGCTTGGCGACATCCTGTGACTGCACGTTCAGCAAAACGAGCGAATGGTGAGTTGGTCACCGCCGCCCGGGCGACCCGGGCGCCTCAGGCCTCGGGCTCGACCAGGGCCCGCGCGTAGTTCGCCATCGACCGTTGGTAGCGCGGCAGATGGGGTGCGAGGGCGCCCAGCACGAGGGACAGGCCCTCGCGGTCGCGGCCGAGGCTGGACAGACACAGGGCGAGGCACCCGCGGACCGGGTCGTCCAACTCGTCCGAGGGGCCGTCGAGTTCGGGCGTGAGCAGCTTGACGCCCTCCTCCGCCTGCCCGATGTTCCGCAGCGAGCTGGCGAGTTGGATCTTCGCGCGCCGCCCCTTGTAGCCGTGCAACCCGAGCGCCAGCGCCTCGCGGTACAGCGGAACGGCCCGGTCCGAGTGCCCGGTCGAGTCCCAGGCGCAGGCCCGCTCGAAGGGGCCCTGTGGGCTGCCGTCCGGGAGTTCGGCGACGAGCGCGTCGATCACGGCCCGGAAGTCGGCCGCACGCTCCTCCGGGTAATCGTCGAAGGTCGCCCAGGCGGCGGTCGTACGGTCTTCCCAGTCTTGGTTCACGGGCGCCACCTTCGCACACGCGTACAGCCGACGACGATCGAATTGAGCGCGGGGCAGGTTGTGGCCGTATCGAAGGAGAAGGCCCCTCGCCGGGGCCGACTGCGGCATGCTGCTGACCGGACGACCGGAGGAACGACAGATGAGGTTGACCCGACCGATGCTCGCGGTGGCCGGCGCCACGGCGGCGCTGGCGCTGGCGGGCTGCGGTGCCGACACCAAGGCCGCGACCGTTCCGACGGAGGCCAGTGGCAGCCTGGAGAGCCTCGCGGCCCAGGTGAAGTGCACGCCCGACATCCAGACCGACGCCGACGAACTCCGCCAGGCCATCTGCAAGATGAGCTACGGCAAGTTCGTCCTCGCGACCTTCGCCACCGACCGCGGCCAGCGCGAGTGGATCAACGACGCCAAGGACTACGGCGGTTTCTACCTCGTCGGCCGCAAGTGGGTCGTCGTGGGCACCGACAAGATCGTCAAGAAGCTGCAGACCACGCTCGGCGGCTCCGAGGAGATCGGCACCGACCACTCCAAGCACACCAGCTGAAAAGGCTGTCACCGGTTCACACCTCTCAGAGGGCCGAGACCGGTTAGTCCAGGACACACACAAAAGCGGGCGGTGGGTTCTCCCACCGCCCGCTCTCGTGCTACCGGGTCCTACCGGCTAGCTGCGCTCACTGGCACTTCTTGCCGGAGTTCACGCAGTTGGCGATCTTCGCCGCCAGGTTGTTCTTGGTGACGCTGATGAAGTCGTCGTGGTCGGTCGACGGCTTGTGCAGCTGCTCCGGGAATCCGTCCACCGCGTAGGCGTTCTTCACGGTGCCGTCCGCCTGGATGGTGGGGGGCGTGATCTTGTAGACCAGGCGCATCGTCAGCTGGGGGATGGCCTTGAAGCCGTTCCCACAGACACCGCTCGCCGGGTCCGCGAAGGCCACGTGCGTACGGTGGTTGGCGCTGTCGATGTTCACGCCGTCCCAGCAGCTCTGGAACGCGAAGGTGCGGACCACGTTGCTGCCCTGCGGGCAGATCGGGTACTGCTCCGTCAGCTGGACCTTGTTCTCGAAGCCGGTGCAGCTCCAGTGCGCGTTGGCGTTGGCCAGACCGTTGGTGAGGGTCTTGGCGTCACCGGTGATGATGCGCAGGAACTGCGGCATCGCGACGACCTTGCTGGCCGGCGAACCGACGTACTTGATCTGCGCGGACTGCGCGGTCAGGATCTTGCCGACGTTGCCTTCCTGGCCACCGCCGAGCGCGTTCTGGTCGAACTCCTTCGTGCCGTCCTGCACACGAACGACCGGCCAGTAGTACGAAGAGAGGTCACTCTGGTTCTGGCAGCTGGAGGGGGCGGCCAGCAGCGAGTCGTTCGTGGAGAACGCGTTGACCTTCTGGTTGCCGACGTAGTCGTGCTCGTGGTGCGCGCCGTTGGTCACGCCGGGCGCCACGATGACGTTGTCGGTGTTGTGGTTCTTGTTCGCGTTGACACCGCACTTGGTGGTGAACGAACCGGTCGAAGCCTGGCCGCTGTTCTGCGGCTTCGCCTGGACGTTCGCCGCGGCCTTCGTGATGTCCACGAAGTCCGCGGCTGTCGGGCCGTTGCCGGCCTGACCACCATTGTTGGCCGCCGGCGCGGAGGCGCTGGCGCTCGGAGCGGCGGTGTTGCCGTTGTTCTGACCGCCGTTGTTCTGGCCGCCATTGTTGTTCTGGCCACCGTTGTTCTTACCGCCGCCGTTGTTCTGACCCCCCGCGGTGGTCGTGTTGGTGGCGTTCTGCGTGGTGCAGGCGGCGAGCTGGGCCAGCGCGGTCGCGTTGACGGTGCCGCCCACTCGCTGGATGTCGATGCGGATGCGGTCGATCGTCGCGGCCCGCTTCTCCTTGAGGGGGCCGACGATCGCGTTCTGCACGAAGCTCGCGTCGTTCGCCTGCGCCTGACGCGTCGAGGCGAGCCGGGCGTAGGCCTCGGTGATCTGCTTGTCCAGGTTCGCCAGTTCGACGGCGACACCCTGACGAGCCTTCTGCGGCACGTTCGTCAGCTGCTGGCCGACGTCCGGGCAGGCGATCGTCGCGACAGCACTGGCCGCGGCGGCCTTCGTGGCGTTCTGGCCCGATGAGCTGGACTCATGCGCCGAAGCGTTCATCTGCGCCCAGATCAGCCCGGCCCCCCCGATGGCTAGGGCAGCCGAGGCAGCAATGGCCTTGGTGGCCATCGGCGTACGGCGTTTACGATCATTGCGTCCCATGGAACTCCTCTGACTTCCTTGCGGGGCAGCGAGGGCGCCCGACAGGAGTGAAGCGGCTCCCTCAGATACGCAGGGGGTCCCAGGAGTGTTCAGCCGTCTCATAAATTTATGAGAGGTTCCTGGGTAAGTCCCCTGACAACTGGCCCTTAAACACCAGCAGTTGTGATCGACTCACAGCTAGTGCTCAGCGTCCCTGGTCCAAATAGGCCAATACCGCCAGCACGCGGCGATTGTCGTCGTCGGAGACTTCCAGTCCCAGTTTGGCGAAAATATTGGACGTGTGCTTCCCGATCGCCCGTTCCGTGACGACGAGTTGCCCCGCGATCGCCGCGTTCGACCGCCCCTGTGCCATCAGTTCGAGGACCTCGACCTCCCGGGGCGTGAGCCGCCCCAACGGCCGGTCGTCGGCCGCCCGCCGCGCCAGCAACTGCTGGATCACCTGCGGATCCATCACCGTCCCACCCCCCGCCACCCTCCTCACGGCGTCCACGAACTGCTCCGCGTCGAACACCCGGTCCTTCAGCAGATAGCCCACTGCGCCGGTCCCGTCGGCGAGCAACTCCCGCGCGTACAACTGCTCCACGTGCTGCGACAGCACCAGCACCGGCAGCCCCGGCCGCTCCCGCCGCGCCCGCAACGCGCACTGCAGCCCCTCGTCGGTGTGCGTGGGCGGCAGCCGTACGTCGACGATCGCCACGTCGGGCGCCAACTCGGCCAGCGCCTTGGTGAGTTCGGGACCGCTCTCCACGGCGGCGGCGATCTCGAAGTCGTAGGCCTCCAACAGCCGCACCAGCCCGTCGCGCAGCAGGAACAGGTCTTCGGCTAGGACAACGCGCACGGAATCTCCATGGTGACCATGGTGGGACCGCCCGCGGGACTGCTGACGGCCAGGACGCCGTCGAATGTACCCAGTCGCCGCTCGATCCCGGCGAGCCCCGACCCCGCGCCGACCACGGCACCACCCCCGCCGTTGTCGGTGACGGAGATCCGCAGCGCCCCCTCCGCATGGTGGAGATCGACCCAGATCCGATCACCACCGGAGTGCTTGACGGCATTGGTGAGCACCTCGCTGACCGCGAAGTACGCGGCCGACTCGACCGGCGCGTCCGCGCGCCCGCCCCCGAGATCCGCGCTCACCTCGGTGGCCACCGGCATCCGCAACGCCAACGCCCGCACCGCGTCCGCGAGTCCACGCTCCGCGAGCACCGGAGGATGAATACCGCGCACGAGATCCCGCAGCTCGCCCAGCGCCTCGGCGGAGGACTGCCGGGCCCGCGCCAGCAGTTCCTTCGCCTTGGCCGGGTTCTTCTCGACGAGCGCCTCGATCGTCCCGAGATCCATCCCCATCGCCACCAGCCGCGCCTGCGCACCGTCGTGCAGGTCGCGCTCGATCCGCCGCAGCTCGGCGGCCGACCCGTCCACGGCGTCCCGCCGCGTCTCGGTCAACACCCTTACCCGCTCGGCGAGTTCACCCTGTCCCGGGGCGAGCAGGGACCGCGTCAGCAGAAAGTGGACGCGCAGGAGAGAAGGGGTGAGGAAGTACGAGGCGACGAGGATGGCGACGCCCAGCAGCCCGGCGAGCAGCGCACTGCCCTGCCCACCCACCGGCACGAACCCGTACCACCACCCCACATACGTCCCGTCCGTGAACACCCGCCACAGCCCGAAGGCCAGGGCGAACCCCTCCAGCGGATAGAACACCAGGGCGCCGGGCACCAACGCGGTCACGAACCCGGCGGTCATGTCGACGGGCAGCCACCGAAGATCCCGCCAGGTCGCGGGATCCCCGAGCATCCGAAAGGTCCGCGTCCAGGGCCGCGCACCACTGGGCACGACCCGATACGCGGGCGGAATCCGCACCCCGCACCACTCCGCGGCAAGCAACCGCCGCCGGTCCGCATGCGCTCGCACACCGGCGAGGACCCAGGGGGTGGTGATCAAGCCGAGGCCAAGGGGGATGAACACGAGGGACACGACGGTGAGGATGAGGAGGACGAGCGACCCGTAGAGGGAGATGAGGGCGAGAGCGAGGCCGCGCAGCCCGGCCGTGACAACGGTGCGGGCCCTGTTCGTGTCCATACCCCCAGTCTCACGGAGCGGGGCGAGGAGGTCACGGGGCCGGGACACCATGACGGGGGTGTCGCTACCAACACCGGTTCCCTGTCTCTTTTGCTTTTGGGGGCGCGAGGCTGTGTCGATATGCGGCGCCGCCGCGCGGGCGCGACCAGCCCCCACGCACCCGCAGCAAACAAATCACCACTCCAACGGCACCCCAAGCACCTTCGCCTCCACCGCAGGGTCAAGCCCTATCGCCGGCATGCCGTCACGCTGCGGCACAGACCCCCCGACGCTCAGCAACCACTGCCAGGTATCACCCACCGTCTCCTCGACAGAACGACAGCTCAACCCCGTAGCCAACGCCCGAGACACATCCGCCTGATACAACGCGTCGAACCCCTCACTACCCGGCGGCACCCACACCGGCAACTGAGTCCACGGCTCGATCCCCGCCCCGAGCACGACCTCCGGCGAGGTCCACCGCAACTCCGCCGTCCCACCGGTAACCCCCACACACGCGTCCAGAAACGCCCCCATCGTCGCGTGCCCCTGCGCGGACATCAGATTGAACGCCCCGCTCAACTCCCGCTCCACGGAACCGAGAAGCCACTCAGCGAGGTCCCGCACATCCACGTACTGAAGAGCGAGCTCCCGCGGCCCCGGCGCCAACACAGGACCACCACGAGCGACCCGCCCCAGCCACCACGGCAACCGCCCGACGTTCTCGTACGGCCCGAGAATCATCCCGGCCCGGGCGAACACGGACCGCTCCGCCCCGAACGCCCCGAGCGCGGCCAGCTCCCCGCCCAGCTTGTCCCGCGCGTACTCCGTCTTCTCGGCGTCGGCCGCGGCCCCCTCGACGAGGGCCGCGTCCTCCGCGTACCCGGCCGGCGGCGCCCACGCGTACACCGAGCAGCTCGACACGTACACATACCGCCCCACCCGGTCGGCGAGCAGCCGCGCCGCGTCGTGGACCGCGCGCGGCGCCGCCGACCAGGTGTCGATCACGGCGTCCCACTCGCCCTCGGCGAGCGCGGCGAGTCCGTCGGGCGCGGTGCGGTCACCACGCAACGCCCGTACCCCGGCCGGGCCCGGGGGTCCGGGGGGTGTCCCCCGGAAAGGCGCAGCGTGCCGGCCCCGGTTGAGGACGGTCACGTCCCAGCCACGCCCGAGGGCCGCCTCCACGACGGCCCGTCCCACGAACTCCGTACCGCCCAGCACCAGAAGTCTCATACGACGACTGTGCCCGCACGGCCCGCGGAACGGAACGTCGATCTGCCGTCAGCAGACGATCAACGCGCGGTCGGCGGCGTGTACTTGTACCCGACCCGCCGAACCGTCTGGATCGCCTTACGGTGCTCTACGCCCAGCTTGCGGCGCAGTCGGGCGATGTGGACGTCGACGGTACGGCCGTCGCCCACATGGCCGTAGCCCCACACCGTGGTGACCAGCTGGTCGCGGGTGTGCACCCGGCCCGGGTGCGCGACGAGATGGGCGAGCAGCTCGAACTCCAGGTATGTCAGGTCGAGTTCCGCGCCGTTGAGCTGGGCGGTGCGCTGCACGGTGTCGATGCGGACGAGCGGTTCGGCCGCGTCGGGGAGGGGGGTGACCGGGTTGGTCCTGGTGAGGTGCGGGCTGTCGGCCGGGATGAGGACGAGGTACCCGACCATCGGCGGCTGCCCCGGCAGGGTGGGCAGCGTGTGCGGGGGTGCGGGCAGCCAGGTGGCACCCGGCGGCAGGAACTCCGCCACGTCGATCACCTCGTCCCGGTCCACGGCGCGCAGATGATGCCGTGGGGCGTTCGGGGCGGGGGTGTCGAGGGGGGTGGAGGGAAGAGCGGGGAGAGAACGGATGATCGCCATGAGAGGTCAGCTCTTTCGCGCGAGAGGTTCGTCGAGGGACGTACGTCGAGTCGCGCAGGCCGGAGGCCGGAGGTGGTACGGCTTTAGAGGGCCGGCGCGTTCATCGCGCGACAACACACCCGGTCGAAGTCATGGTGCTGACGGGAAGGCCAGAAGGGTTCGAGGTCACGGCGACCCGTCGCTCCGCACTTCTGGTAGTTGCCCATGAGGCCATTCAAGCAGACACACGCCCGCAACAGGACCCTCCTCTCACAGCTTGGACGCCGCCTTGGCGGGAAATTGACGGCCCGGGGCGGTGTGACAACGCGAGAGGGGCACCCACCACGACGGTGGGCGCCCCTCTCACGAGCGGTTCGCACGTGCGGCGGGGTCGATCAGACCTGGCCGGCCTTCTCCAGCGCGGAGCAGCACGTGTCGACGATGAGGCGCGTCACGAGGTACGGGTCGACGTTGGCGTTCGGACGGCGGTCCTCGATGTAGCCCTTGCCGTCCTTCTCGACCTGCCACGGGATACGGACCGAGGCGCCGCGGTTGGAGACGCCGTAGGAGTACTCGTTCCACGGGGCGGTCTCGTGCAGGCCGGTGAGGCGGTCGTCGATGCCGGCGCCGTAGTGCTTGACGTGGTCGAGGGGCTTGGAGCCCTCGCCGAGGGACTCGCACGCGGTGATGATCGCGTCGTAGCCCTCGCGCATCGCCTTGGTCGAGAAGTTGGTGTGCGCGCCCGCGCCGTTCCAGTCGCCCTTGACCGGCTTGGGGTCGAGGGTCGCGGAGATGCCGAAGTCCTCGGCGGTGCGGTAGAGCAGCCAGCGGGCGATCCACAGGTGGTCGGAGACCTCCAGCGGGGAGACCGGGCCGACCTGGAACTCCCACTGGCCGGGCATGACCTCGGCGTTGATGCCGGAGATCGCGAGACCTGCCTTGAGGCAGTTGTCCAGGTGGGCCTCGACGATCTCGCGGCCGAAGATCTCGTCGGCGCCGACACCGCAGTAGTAGCCGCCCTGGGGGGCCGGGAAGCCGCCCTCGGGGAAGCCCAGCGGGCGGGCGCCGTCGAAGAAGGTGTACTCCTGCTCGATGCCGAAGATCGGCTCCTGAGCGGCGAACTTGGCCGAGACCTCGGCGAGCGCGGCACGCGTGTTGGACTCGTGCGGCGTCATGTCGATCTCGAGGACCTCGCACATGACGAGGATGTCGTCGCCGCCGCGGATCGGGTCCGGGAAGCTGGCGACCGGCTTGAGCACGCGGTCCGAGGAGTGCCCCTCGGCCTGGTTCGTGGACGACCCGTCGAAGCCCCAGATCGGCAGCTCGGCACCCTTGGCGTCGTCCGCCAGGATCTTCGTCTTCGAACGGAGCTTGGCCGTCGGCTGGGTGCCGTCGATCCAGATGTACTCAGCCTTGAAGGTCACGGGCCACATCCTTCGGGGTGGGTCGTTCGTCGCACTCGCGGGTGCTGCGGCGCAGCGGCACTGGAGCGCCGCGATTCATGCCGGGCAGCCTGTCAACATGCGATTTCCCGATCATTGCTCAAGTGTGAACCCCGTGTTACCTGGTGGTGCTGTGGCGCGATTCACGTGACCTTCGCCGGGCGCACTGTTCGCAGTCGCAGACGGGGGTGGCCGGACAGCTCGTATGCGATGGGGTTGGCCACGACGCGGGGGTAACAACAGGGGTGTCAAGGGGAGGGAGAGGCGAATGGGCATGAGCATCCGCGGCACATACGACCCCGACCGCTTCGGGTCCGCCTACGACAGGGTCATGGCGAAGTGGCCCGGGGAGCGCGAGGCGGTGACCGTCCCGACGCCCTGCACGCGCCCGGCCGCGTACGCCGTCTGTTCCTCCTCGACCCGACCCAGTGCTTCGCCGGGTTCGAGCCGGCGTACCTGCTGCACGCGCTGCCGATGCTGCTACGGCCCACTCGGCGCCGGGTCCGCGCGTTCCTGGAGTGGGAGACCGGGGGAGCGGCGCCGGACGCGCTGCGTGGGCTGAACGCGTCGGTCCTGCTGCTTCTGGCCGGAAGCAGCAGGACCTATGACACGCACCTGGTGGCGACCCGGGCGGCGGGACCGCTGCCGCACGTGGAGACCGACATCCTCGCGAACGTCTCCCATCACATGCTTCCGCAGGCCGCGCCGGAGCGACTGGGCCGTCACCTCACCGGTTTTCTCGGATCCTGAGCGTCACCCCACCTTCTGGATCAGAGCACGGCGGATGAGGAACTTGCCGGGCTCGCGGACCTGCTCGAAAGCGGCGTTGTTCAGCAGGACACAACTGCCGGAGACCGAAGTCACCTTCACCGTCGTGGACTTGTTGTTGTCCAGGTTGGTGACCTTCAGCGTCGTCCCCGCCGGGAACTGGTTGCTGGAGGCGGCGGGCGCACCGGCCTCGCCGGAGAGCGTGACGGTCGAGCCGTTGCACACCTGGCTGCCCGCGGCGGCGCCGGCACCCGTGTTACCGGTGTTGCCCGCCGGAGGGGTCGCCTTGGAGGTGGCCGGGGCCGCGGGTGCCGACTGCGCCGGCTGCGTGGTCTGGGAGCCCTGAGCCGACTCCCCAACCGCACAACCGGACGCCTTCTGCTGCACCTTGATCTGCGCGATGACCGCCTCGCGGTTGGCGATCCGCGCCGCCGACTGGGCGTCGGGGCTGGCCTTCTGGCCGGCGATGAAGCTCTGGTTGTTGCCGAGCGCGGTGGCGAGCCCCTGGCAGACCGTCGAGTTCGGCGCGGACAGGGTCTTGGCGTTCTGCGCCGTCGACTGCGACGCGTTCGACGTGGTGGCCAGAGCGAAGGCCCCGCCTCCGGCGACCGCGGCTGCGGTGACCAGCAATGCCAGCTTCTTCTTCGTACTGGCAGTTCTCCTGCGCGACATGCGCGGCTCCTGTGGGGTAGGGGACCGTACGCCGCTATGTACGGGATACCGAACGATGTAACTCAGCGGACACAGAGGTCACATAAGTGACGTGCGTCACAAGGGGGTTGGGGTCAGTGCGCCCGGTCCGTTCATCGTGGCGTACACCCGGTCGCCGTCGCCGCTGTACGTCGGCGGGCAGGAGGGTGCCCAACTGCCATGTGCCCGCGACGAATTGAGGGGCACTCGACGAGGTGCCGGCCGACACGGCGGCGGTCACCTCGCGCGGCCGTCAGCGGGACAGCGCGTCCCGTACGGCTTCGTCGGTGCGGGCGACCACCGCCGTGCCGTCGGCCGCGGTGATGATGGGCCGCTGGATCAGCTTCGGGTGCTCGGCCAGCGCCGACACCCACTGTTCCCGCGAACTGCCGTCCCGCGCCCACTCCTTGAGCCCCAGCTCCTTCGCCACGGCCTCCTGGGTGCGGGTGATGTCCCACGGTTCGAGCCCGAGGCGCTCCAGTACGTCCCTGATCTCGGCCTCGCTCGGCACGTCCTCCAGATAGCGGCGGACGGTGTACTCGGCGCCCTCGGCATCGAGCAGGCTCACGGCGCTGCGGCACTTGGAACAGGCCGGGTTGATCCAGATCTCCATGGGATTCACGGTACGCGAAACCCGTCTTCCACCCACGTCACAGCACCCTCAACAGCCTTTGTGGCCAGGGCGTTTGTCAGTGGCGGGCGGTAGAATAGAAGCAGTGTTCGAGGGTGTCGCCGGGGGGTCCGGACGGTGCCCTGACCGCGACAGGAGGATGTCCGTGCCCGCTGCCGCACTGAAGCCGAAGCCGCTGCCGACCCAGTCCACCGCGAAGCGTCCCGTCCAACTCGACCTGCCCTACGTGCCCGTGGAGAAGCGCCCGCTGCCGCCCGGCCGCCCGCGGGAGTGGTATGTCACGCACAACCGCCGCCTCAAGGCGATGCGGCTGGCCATCGCCCTGCTCGACTCGGGCGTGTACGTCCCGAACCAGGCCCGCAACGAGACGATCCGCAGTGCGGCGGAACTGATCGGGGTCCATGCGCCGTCGGACACGACGTGTCATATGGTGCGGGCGCTGATGCGGTACTCGCGCTAACCGTGGCGCCGGGTGCCGTGTGTCTTTTCGGCGCCCGGCGTTGGTGCGGGGGCCTCTGGAGGTTGCCGGCGTTGGTGCGGGCGTCCCTGGGGGCTGCCGCCCCCAGACCCCCGCTTCGGCCCCGAAAGGGCCTCGTCCTCAAACGCCGGACGGGCTGAGAGGTGCCGGCCGGTGTTGAAGGTGCCAGCCGGTGTTGAAGGTGCGGGACGTGTCGACAGTGGTCCGCCTTGGAAACGTCGGGCGGCCTCCCTGAGCAACACCCCCTACGCCGACAACTCCCGTTCCACCGGCGTTCGGAACCGCGGTGTCACCCGTGTCGCCCCCACCCACTCCCGCACCCGCTCCGCCGCCACCCCGATCGCCGCCTCCGCCTCTCGGCCGACGGCCGTCCGGTCGAGGACGCGCCAGGCGATCTCCCCGTCCGGCCGCTGCGCCCAACTCCCCACCACGCGCCCGTTCCACCACACCGTCGGGCCCACGTTGCCGCTGCCGTCGAACAGTGCGGGGCGTAGCTCCGGGGGCAGGTACCAGTCCCGTTGCTGCCAGCCCATCGCCGTCGGATCGAGGCCGGGCAGCAGGGCCGCCCACGGTTCGGCGGGGCCCGACGGTGGCGCGAGGTCCCCGGCGGCGACGTATCCCACCCCCTCGTCCAAGGCCACCCGCTCCGCGCCGATCGACGCCAGTGCCCGGCGGACCTCCGTCACCCGCCACCCAGTCCACCACTTCAGATCGGCCTCGGTGGCCGGACCGCAGGCCGTGAGCCAGCGCCGCAGCAGGGCCGACTGGGCCTCGGCGACGTCCAGTTCGGGATGTGCCGACGCCACCGCCCAGCGCAACTGGTTCGAGGTCCAGCCGCCGAGCGGACGGCCCCTGACGATCTTCCCCTCGACGCCCAGCACCCTCAGCAGCCGGGTCGAGACGGTGTGCACACCCTCGTAGTTCTTGCCAGGCGCGTACACCCACTGTTCCCTCAACCTCGGCTCGTCCTCGGCGAGTTCGGCCGCCGTCGCCTGCCCGCGCCGGGCCAGCGCGGCGAGCGTCGCGTCCTCGACCTCCTTCAGCCAGACCGCGTCCGGCGCCCCCGCCTTCGCCATGTCCTTGAGCAGGGCGGCCCGTTCACGCGCGGCGACGGCGAGTCCGGTCGAGGCGTGCACGACGGCGGTCAGCTCGGCGGGGAACACGAACACCGTGTGCCGCATGCCGTGCATACGGACCAGGGTGCGGTCCTCGTACAGGGCGCGGGCGGTCTCCGGCACGGTGCCGGACGGGTCGGCGAGACGGGCGCCCACGGCCAGGTACACCGTCGCGGGGTCGGTGCCGTGCAGGGCGACGAGGGAGTCGGCGATCTCCTCGGGGCTGCCGGCGCGGGTGCTCGCGGTGAGGCGGTGGCGGAGGGCGAGACGGGTGCGGCGCTCGGCGGGCGCGATGTGACGCGGGGTGACGGTCATCCGGCCTCCACTTCGAGTGCTCCACTGCTCGGCCCACAGTAAACGGGTGGACGGGTGGGCAGACGCAGCCTCGGCTTCACCCGGTCGCCGCGCTCGGCATGCGCTCACCCCGACGCCCGCTTTCACTGCGTAGCAACAGCACGAGGTGATACCCCGGGAGGCGGCGGCATGCAGAGGCACGGCACATGACCGCACCGGCCGACCGGGCCGACCGTGGCCGCGCCGCGCGCAAACGCGTCGCCCGTTCCGCGCACGCCGACTGGATCCCCTCCGTGGACCGCTCCGACCCCGTCGCCGTACTGGAACGCCAGGGCCGGGACAGACTCCCGGAACTCCTCCCCATCCGGTACGGCCGCATGGCCGCGTCCCCCTTCGCCTTCTTCCGCGGCTCGGCCGCCGTGATGACAGCCGACCTCGCGTCCCAGCCGCACACCGGCCTCACCGTGCAGCTGTGCGGTGACGCGCATCTCCTCAACTTCGGCCTGTACGCGTCCCCGGAACGTGCCCTGCTGTTCGACCTCAACGACTTCGACGAGACGTTCCCGGGCCCCTTCGAGTGGGACGTCAAACGCCTCGCCGCCAGCGTCGCCGTCGCCGCCCGCGAGAACGGCCACGGCGACACCAAGGCCCACCGCGCCGCGCTGGAGGCGACCGCCACGTACCGTACGGCGCTGCGCGCCCTGGCCCGCAAGGGCGAACTCGCGGTCTGGTACGACCGGATCGACGCCGACAGCCTGCTGCCCCTGGTCCGCTCCGCCCGCAACCGCCGCCGAGTCGAGTCCAGCCTCACCCGCGCCCGCCGCCGCACCAGCCTGCACGCCGTCGGCAAACTCACCGAGACCGTCGACGGCCGCCGCCGTATCGTCCACGACCCGCCCCTCCTTGAACCGGCCGGCGCCCCCGACATGGCCTCCCTGCGCAAGATCTTCAGCGACTACCGCTCCACCCTCTCCGAGGAGCGCCGTCTGCTGCTCGACCGCTACCGCTTCGTCGACGCCGCCCGCAAGGTCGTCGGCGTCGGCAGCGTCGGCACCCGCTGCTTCATCGTGCTGCTCGCCGGCCGCGACCAGGACGACCCGCTGTTCCTCCAGATCAAGGAGGCGCGGAAGTCCGTACTGGAGGAGCATCTGCCGAGCGGGCCGTACGTCCACCCCGGTCATCGTGTCGTCGCGGGCCAACGGCTGCTCCAGGCCGCCAGCGACATCTTCCTCGGCTGGATGACCGGACCGCAGGGCCGCGCCTTCTACTGGCGCCAGT
This sequence comes from Streptomyces sp. NPDC101776, assembly GCF_044766845.1. Taxonomy (NCBI): domain Bacteria; kingdom Bacillati; phylum Actinomycetota; class Actinomycetes; order Kitasatosporales; family Streptomycetaceae; genus Streptomyces; species Streptomyces sp. NPDC101776. The sequence continues at coordinate 916,707 of NZ_JBIWMV010000002.1, forward strand.
TGCGCGACATGAAGGGCTCCGCGGACGTCGCCGGCATGAGCCCGGCCGACCTCCTCGCCTACGCCCGGCTGTGCGGCACCGCGCTGGCCCGCGCCCACGCCCGTTCCGGCGACCGGGTCGCCATCGCCGCCTACCTGGGCGGTACCGACACCTTCGAACACGCAGTGGCCGACTTCGCCTCGGCCTACGCCACCCAGACCGCCGCCGACCACGCCGGTCTGGTCGCGGCCGTGGCGGCGGGCGTGGTGACGGCGTCGCCGGGGATCTGACAACACCCCCCGCTGGTCGGCCGGTTGGCGGCGCCCAGGTGGTCGAGCCCTAGGTGGCCGGCTCCGCCTCCCGCGCCGCCGCGATCGCCTCCCGCGGATGGTCCTCGTCGGCCTTGCTCCGTGAGCTCTGCACCAACTGGCCGCCGATCGGCGTGAGTTGAGGGATCACCTTGTCCTGCGCGGCCTGCTCTGGCTGAGGTCCTTCATGAGTTGGTCGTTGATACCCGTGTCGGTGAACGAACCCCCGGCCGCCCCCACCGCTGGTGCAGCTGGAGATCGCTCATCGGGGTTAACCCCTTATGTATCGATTCGAACAGATGGGGTCGACTCCAGGCCGCGCGAAAAGGAGATGCACGCCGAGTGATCGCGCCCCTACGCTGGACACACGTTGCGGAGCTGCCCACCACCGCTTTCGGCAGGACAGGCACCACCCCGCGGACTCGGGGCTACTCTCTACGCACCGACGGCCGGACGCCCTCCCCAGCGCCCCGTCGTGCCCACAACAGATCACCGCTCGTACACACCCACGCCCACGGAGGCCCGTCATGGGCACCATCGTCATATCCGGAACCGTCGTTCTGGTCCTCTTCGGCTTCGGCAACCACGTCTGGTGGCTGGCCGCGGTCGCCGTTCTCTTCCTGTACGTGCAGTACGGCCGCGACTCGTCGTCCGCCAGGTCCGCCAGGTCCGCCAGATCCTCCACGTCGTCCTCGTCGGCCGCGGCCCCCTCCTCAGGCGGCGGAGCCACCCCGTCGAGCTACCGCGCGTACCGCGACCGCCGGGACAAGCAGGCCAAGTGGGAGCGCCGCTACCAGCGCGAACGCCCCCTGGAGTCGCGTCGGCAGGCACGGGAGAAGAGCAAGTAGGACTACAACCCGGGGGCACCCCACACCGGGAACCACCGGCTCAGGTCCCGCTCGATCCGCAGGTCGTCTCCGAGCATCGACTTGACCTGGAGTTCCAGCGAGCTGTCGCGCCGCTGACCGTCACCGGCCAGCGGCGCGAACGGGAAGAACGTCCCGCGCTTGTAGAGATAGACGAGCGCGAGCCGCCGCCCCCCGTCCGCCCCGCCGTCTTCGAACCCGGCCAGCGAGCACAGCAGTTGGGGCCCGAAGCCATTGACCTCCATCGCGCTGTTCACCGCGTGCAGATCATTGACCAGCGCCGACAACTGGTCCGGCGAGCGGCGCGAGACCAGCCACGAGTAGCCGTAGGCATCCTGGGTCAACTCCACCGGCGGCCCGGTGCGTTCCGCGTCCGCGTCCAGCAGCGCCTGGACCTCCCGGTGCGTCTGCTCGAAGGCCCCGCCCTCCACCGTGGCGAAGCACACCGCCCCGCGCCCGGTCGCCCGGAACCCGGCCGCCGCCTCCAACGTCACCGCCGCCGAGGGCAGCGCGAAGAGCTGGTCGAGATCGGGTGCGACCGGTTTCGTACGGCCGAGCAGGATGTCCAGCAACCCCATCCTCAGTCCGCCTTCCCGATGCCGGGCACCGCCGCCTCACCCAACTCGGCGGAGATCCGCCCCAGTTGGTCGAGCCGCTGCTCCAGGCTCGGGTGGGTCGAGAAGAACCGCGCGATACCGGGCTCGGCGCCGTTCGCCGGGGTGAAGTAGAAGGCGTTGAAGGCTTGGGCCGTCCGCAGGTCCTTCGTCGGGATGCGGGCGATGTCACCGTCGACCTTGGTGAGCGCGGAGGCCAGCGCCGAGGGCTTCCCGGTGAGCAGGGCCGCTGCCCGGTCCGCCGCGAGTTCCCGGTACCGGGACAGCGCCCGGATCAGCAGGAAGCTGATCGCGTACACGGCCGCCGAGATCCCCATGATCCCCGCGAAGATCGCGAGGGTGTTCTGGTCCTTGCGCCCCCGGAAGATCTGCGAGTAGAAGGCGAACCGGACCATGAGCCCGGCGAGCACCCCGAGGAACGAGGCCACCGTGATCACGGCCACGTCCTTGTGCGCGACATGCGACAACTCGTGCGCGAGCACACCCTCCAACTCGGCCGGCTCCAGCCGCCGTAGCAACCCGGTGGTCACGCAGATGACGGCGTGGTCGGCGTTGCGCCCGGTGGCGAAGGCGTTCGGCATGTCGATGTCCGACACGGCGACGACGGGCTTGGGCATGTCGGCCACGGCACACAACCGGTCGATCACACCGTGCAGTTCGGGATACTCCTCCCGCTCCACGATCCGGCCCTTCATCGCGTACAGCGCGATCCGGTCGGAGAACCAGTACTGCGCCACGAGCAGCCCGCCGGCCAGCACCACGACCAGCACCCAGGACTTCAGCAACACGATCAGCGCGGCCACGAACGCCACGTACAACAGCCCGAGCAGGAACAGCGTCAGACCCATACGTATGGTCAACCGCCGGTCGCTCCGGAAGCGGCTCTGCATCTGCCATCACCCCGCAGTCAGGCACTCGTCCCACCGCCCAGTGTGCACCCGCGCCTTCCCATGAAGCGGTCCTGATCGGCCCTAGGCGGAGCAAAAGGTGCCTGTGAATCCGGGTCCTGTCCTCACCCCCGCTTTACGGCGTGCCCGGCCCACCCGCGCAGCTTCACATCCGAATCGTCCAACAACGCCTCGGCCGCCCGCCGCCGTACGATCCCGCCCCGCGCGTCGAGCAGCCGGAACGCGGCGACCCGCACCGGCCGGGGCCACCCTGCCCCCAGCCTTTCCGCCAGCCACTCCTCGGGCACCAGCTCCGCGGACGGCAACAGCGCGGCGGTCACCTCGCGCACGACCCCGGCCGCCGGATCGTCCAGCAGCGGCCGCAACCGTCATACGTCCGCCGCGTCCAGCACCCGCAGCCCGGCCACGGCCCGTGCCCGTACCCCACCCGTCGGATGGCCGACGAGTGTCCACAGCAGCTCGGCGTCCGCCCGCCCACCGCACTCCGCCAGCCCGATCACGGCCCCGGGTACCGGCTCCGGCGTCGCGCACCAGGCCCGGTACAACGGCAGCGGATCCACCCCGTCCCGCCGTACGACATACCGCGCACAGGCCCGCACGACCGGGGCCCGGTCGGCCAGGAACCCCACCGCGAGCTCGGTCCGCCCGGCCGGCCGCAGCACGGTGACGCCGGCGGAACGGACGCGCGGACTGCGCGCCCCGAGCAGCGGTTCGAAGACCTCGTCGTACGCCCCGCCCTTCGCCGCGGCGGCCAGGGCGGCGTCCGCGCACACGGTCTGGACGACGGCGTCGGAGTCCTGGGCGGCGGCACGGGCGAGTTCGGCGGGGGAGAGGAGACCGTCCTCGACGGCGAGGCGGTAGGCGTAGCGGCGTACGGCGGGGTCGGCGCCGGAGCAGAGCGCGACGATCCGCTCGCGCGGGGCTCGGCGCAGGGTCTCGTCGAGCAGGCGTACGGCGAAATCGGCCCGGTCGCGGCAGCCGACGAGCAGGATCATCGGCGCGAGCGAGGCGGCGGTCACGGCGTGGAGGCCCTCGGCCAGCCGCTGCCGGGCCCGGTCACGCACCGGCGGGGCCCACTCGGCGCAGCGCAGCACGACCAAGGGCAGCAGCACGGGGTGCCCGCCGACCCGGTCCAGCGCCGCCTGCCGGATCCGGCCGTCCCGGTGGCACAGGGCCAGGGCGAGCCGGGACTCGGTGAGCGGGCCGGGACCGCGCAGGACGGCGGTGAGTTCGCGGGCGCCGGCGATCCGGTCCCACGGCACGACGCCCGGCGGGCAGCGGAACTCGTCCACCCGCGCACCCGTGTCCAGCCCGAGCCACGCGCGCGGATCGCTGACGTCGAGCACGTCCCGTACCGGTTCCCCCTGCGCGAGCCGCACCGCGGCCGCCGCTCCACGTCTGATGTCCGCACGCACCTCTAGTACGGCGCCCGGGAGTTGACGTACCCCAGCAGCACGATGACCGCGACGACACTCCCCAGCACGATCACCGTCGATATCCAGGACGACCGCCGCGGCCCCACCCCCTCGGCCTCACCCCGGAACGGCACCGGCCCAGGAGGGTTCTCCTTCCAGCGGGCCGCGAGCATCCGGGCCCGTGCGGAGGGCTCCTTGTGCTCGGCATTGTCGGCCCACTTGATGTCGAACTCCCGCTCCGCGTCGTCCTGTTGGTGTCCCATCCCCGTTGCCCCTCCCGGAAGACATTCCGCGTACGACGGTGCCCCCGCCTCTGCAAGAGAGACGGGGGCACGTGACGATCGGTTCGATCGGCTGGATCACAGTCCGATCGGTTCGATCACACGTCGAAGAAGTGACATGGCCCCGAAGCGACCTCGGGCGATCGATGTCCACGCAGCACAAACACGCGTTCAAGCAGTCGTCGTTGGTCGTCGTTGGTCACCCTGGGCCGCCCTCCGACGGCCCACAGACGGCCCCATCCACGAGCTCCGCAAGTGCCAGCGAGCTCCGATCCCTCACTATGACGACCTGTAGCTTTCTTCAAAGGTGCCGGTGCCGGGAACTTCGGAAGGAACGGCGTCCGTTGCTCGAAGCCGGACGGTATCGGCCAATCAATCAATAGAGATCACAAATCATCAGATAGTCACACCTGGAAAAACGTGAGTAGGAGCGGACACTGAAACCCTATCCTTACATCCTCCGGCCCCCCAGTAGGAGCAATTCTCATGTTCAGACGCACTAAGCCTTCTAGCGTGGACGAAAAGTTCAGAGACTATGTCATGAAGGTCATAGAGGATTCAGGAATCGAGGTGGCCAACGAACAGAACATCACGGATCTCGCTACAGAATCGGTCGATAAATTCGTCGACCAAATGGGGAAAAGCGTGGCAGGACATGCGCTGCAAAATGGTAGAACTTTCCGCGCAAATCAAAGAGTAGAAAGAGGATTCAACAAGCGCCTACATCGTCGATACCGTCCCGCATTCAAAGCATACATCGTCACTTCCTCCTGTGCGCGAGAAGCCGGAGAAGCTGTAGCCGCCAAGGAGCGTACGAGCCTTAATGACCATCAGAGTGCGACTTTTACAGCCCTGGTCTGGCTGCACGCCAAAGCATGCAGGGTTGCAGGAGAGGTTTACGCGCTACTCACTAACGGCTTTCCTGAGGGGGCCCTAGCGCGGTGCCGGACACTACACGAAATGGCAGTAGTAGCCGCTGCAATCGCCGACTGTGTCGGAGATCCCGACAACGAAGACTTGGCGATTAGATATCTCGATCACGCAGTAGTCGACCAATGGCGTAGTGCCCAACAGTACCAAGATGCCTACCAGACTCTAGGCATGGAGCCACTCGAACAGGAATTTCTAGACAAGGTGGAGAATCGATTCAATGCCGTAATCGCAAAATACGGAACAGACTTTAAAGGTGCCTACGGTTGGGCCAAAAGATACTGCCCAAATGCCAAATTCGAAGGCCTTGAAACTAAGGTCCAGATGAACCACATGCGCGGTTACTACAAATGGGCAAGTAATGAAGTCCACGCAGGGTCAAGAAGTCTCATCTTGAACGTTACAGAATTTCGAGGAGAAGACATACTGCGTGCAGGAAAGACGAATGTAGGCCTTACCGACCCTGCCTCAATGGCGCTGACTTCACTCTACCAAGTTACAGTCATGCTTCTAACCGAGGGACTTCCCGATAGTGTGGATATAGCCGAGGTCGTAACCATGAAGGCTTTGGATGAAATGTGTACGCGGACATCGGAAATGTTCTTGGAAATTGATTCGAGGATCATGAAAGATGAAGAGGAATTTCTCCGGTCAGTAAATCTGTGACTGGAGGGCATTCCAATGAATTCCGGGTGTAAATCTGCGCGAGCATGCTACCGTCCCTCGGAAATCATTGAGGGAGTGAGTGCGCAACTTCGGCGGGCAGCAACGCGCGAGAGCTGCCGCCACCTGAAACCGGACTTCCGCCTGCACTGATCGGTGCGCGAGTGGGCGTCGCTCGCGGGTCATGGGACACTCTTCCGCGACCTACACACGCGCCCTAGCGAGGGTGTTTGCGAGGCAGTGCACCAGGCGTACTCGGAAACATCTCGTTCTAGCGATCAGCAGGTAGCATGTTCGGACCCTTCACGAGATGGGGCGGAAGCATGGAAATGTTTAGTCGGGTTGATTTCTCTGTCCCTCCTGCACAGCGCGCAGGATTGGGTATGGACGATGAATTGGGTAGAAACCTCAGAAAAGCGCTAGGCTCCTTGAATCCGATAATTGAGGAGGTACAGGGATCCCTGCTGTACGTCTCCCGTAGCTATTGGCCGAGAATCGATGATCAAGCACGAACATCAATCTTCAACCACGCCATCAACGACTTCAGTTCGCTGATTGATCAATTGCAAGAGGGAGATGGCAGGAACTGTGCCAGAACTTCCCGCTCCCTGTATGAGCACCTAGTGAATTACTGTTGGGTGACCGCTCACGAAGAAGCCAAGGAGCGGTATATTGCACACGCATCTGTGACACTCGAACTACTTGCGAAGATGCGGCGCGGCGCGATGCTTCTGAGTAGCGTTCAGAGGAAGCGGGAATTGCATCGCCTCAATAAGATTGAACGTAGCAATAGGTCAAAATTGGCGGCCACTTACAAGCAGTATGGGAAATCATTCGCGCGAGATTGGGCCGCAGTTAGCCTTCGTGAGCGTGCAGAGCTTTGCGGATTCGGCTCCTCATACGACACGTACAAACTGCTGTCGCAGGTGACACATGGAAGCTTCGGTGGAACCCTGGGCACCCGGAGGGAGGGGCAGGGATTACCTATTCACCGCGTGGGCCCCTCCCTCGAATTGGCCGTGCTCGCATATCCTGAAGGGCTGTCATTTTTTCGTGACCTATGCCGCAGGATTGAGATTATCGATGGAGTAGATGCGTGCGAATTGGTTGACGCCATCAATCTTCTAATTCAAGCGTGGCCCATATATAAAGGCGCCTGCGAATGGCTCGATAAGCAGCTTTGGCCGAATTCGCCCCCACCGCGACCAACCTCCATTTTGGCTCTTTATCCAGGTGGCGGAGCGAGGTGGTTCCTTTGGGAACCGGCATTCTCGGTCGTCACGCAGGCCCCTCCGCCTCAAGATGCGAGAGTTTTTGAAGACGGAGCGAGAAAGCATCTGGGAGTAAACATCCCCGACTACTTCAAGACAGATCTTGACGGTAAGCCGGTAACAGTGGCGGTGCATGGAGTGCCGCTTACAGTGAGTTCGAAGTCTAAATGGTATCCCGCAGAGTCGATTTTGCAGGAAACTGATCCGGCATAGGACTAAACTTTCCCGCTGCGGCAAATCCCAGGTTTCTAGTGGTCGAATGAATGGAACCGCGCAAGGGAGTCCTGTGCGACAGGTTCCGATGCGCAAGGCGCTTCGTTTCGGCAGCGAGTTCGCGGCCGGTCATGACGAGCGACGGCACCGATTGACGGTCACAGTCCATCAAGTAACAGTCGAACTTGGCGGGGTCAACAACGAGGTGGCTGTCCAGGTTTTCGGAGTGCGGCATCCCTGCGAGTAGGCGCCGCCCCTTGTCAAGGGCGACCTCTACTTGACGGCGGACCCTGAGCCGCGCCCATGCCTTGGCTTCCTGGCCTGCGAGCGGCACGGCCAAGCTGTGATGCGGTGCCACCTCACCACCGGCGTAGTGATCTCGGGTTACCGTCAGCCCCTTCGCAGTGGTCACGAGTCGTGGGATTCTTGCGGGGTAACGACGGCGAGCGGAAAGGGAGAGGGAGTGTCGCAGCAGGCCAGCCCTCGGGGAACCTTCCTGAAGATTGCCGACTCAGTGAAGGTACTGATCGAGGGCGACCCGGAGTTGATAGAGCTGCCGTCCCTGACGGAGGTCATGCGCGAACACGGTGTCTCGCGCGGCGTTGCCATTCGCGCGTACGGGGTACTGCGGCAGGAAGGCTTGGCCGAACCTGCGCCAGGTGAGCGGTGGCGCGTCGTGCGCTCGGGTGATCGAGTCGACCGGCGTCCCCTCGATCAGCGGATCGCAGACATCATCACGGCTGACGGACTTGCGGTAGGGGAAGCGTTCCCAAGTGCTTCCGTGCTCGCCGAACGGTTCGGGGTCTCCCGTCCCACGGTGACCAAAGCTCTGGATAAGTTGGAAACCGCCGGCGTGCTGGCGGGGGGAGGACAGGGCAGGGTGCGGACAGTCCGCGCCGTGCCGACGCGAGAGGAGCGTTCGTAGCTTGCCGACGTTGACGGAGTGGGCCTATCCCCTGGCTGAGTCCCTGCTCGCCGAGTCGCTACCGCGGCGGTGGAAACACTGCCAAGGGGTCGCTGAGAGGGCACGCACGATCGCTCTCGTTCTTGGCCAGGACGCGGATCTGTTGGAGGCCGCGGCGGTACTGCACGACATTGGCTATGCACCGGACCTGGCCAAGACGGGCTTCCATCCTCTGGACGGGGCTCGCTACCTGCGGGATACGGCCAACGCCGACGAGCGGGTCATCAACCTTGTCGCCCATCACTCCTGTTCCTGGCTGGAGGCGGAAGCGCGCGACCTGCGTGAGGAGTTGGAGAGCGAGTTCCCCCGCGAGAGTGCGCACCTGAACGACGCGCTCTGCTACTGCGACATGAACACCACACCGGACGGGACCCCCACGAACCCGATCGAGCGAATCAACGAGATCACCGGACGGTACGGGCCGGACAGTCTGATCGGTAAGTTCATCCGGCGGGCCGAACCCGAGATTCTCGGCTGCACGTCTCGCGTCCTCGAACGCGTCGCCGCCGCCAAGCGTCAGCCGATGTAGGGAGCGGTACGCGCTTGGTCCATGGCGTGCTCGATACGGAGCCGCATCGTGGGGTGGACGTCCAGCTCCCGCAGGTCCGTTGGGTCAGCCCAACGGACCTGCGTCGTCTCGTTGCTCGTACGCAGCTCGCCGCCGACAGGTCGCGCTCGGAAGCAGATGCTGAACTGCTGTCGGATCTCTCCATCGTCGTACTGCATGACGTGCCCAGGGTCTGTGTAGATGCCGGACAGGTCGACGACTTCGGCCTTGATCCCCGTCTCTTCCCAGACCTCACGGATCACCGTGTCACTAATCGACTCGCCGACGTCGTGGCCCCCGCCAGGTAGCGCCCAACGTCCGTTGTCGGAGCGCTGAATCATGAGAACCTGGCCCGCGTCGTTCTGGACGAACGCCACGACCGAGGGCACAACCGAGTTGGCCGACGGGGCGTCCGGGTCGTGCAAGTAGTCGATGCGTCCCATGCTCAAGCTCCCGCGATGTCGTGTTCGGTTACTGGCCTGGCACCTTCCCAGGTCTGCTGAACGCTATTGGCGAAAGTGTCGAACAGACCGCCTCCGGGGAGCCTCCGCAGGTGAAACACGGGCGCCATGTAGGCGCCGATGCCGTACACGTGCGTGTTGGCCAACATCTCGTCATCAGCGCAGTAGATCGAGTTGTAGAGCACAGTGTCGTGCAGGCGGAAAGCGATCGCGGGGTGGCTGGTGAACAGCGGGCGGTAGTTGACGAGCGCATTGCGGATCTTGCCGTCCATGATGCGATGCCCTTCGTCGACACCGCGTCGTATGACGGCTTCGCACGCTGGATCGCCCATGAGGACTTGGATGCGGACGCCACACTCTGCTTTCTTCTTGAGCGTCGAAAAGAAGCGAGGATCCTCGGCCAGGTAGATGCCGGCGTACACGAGGATGTCGATGCGCTCCGTCGCGCGCTCACACATCTCACGCCAGAGGTCTGACGGCACCATGTGGCGATGCGGGTAGACAGTGACGATCTCGGCCTGCGACAGGTCCGTTGCGCTCTCGGCATTGCGGTTGTCGTCCCACAACATCGTCACGTCGACCTTGAGCGCTGCCGCCGTTGCGTACTGATGCCGTCTGTAGGGCGGGTTGCCCTGCGTGATCCAGCGCTCAACCGTCTTCGGGTTGACCTTGATCTCCTCAGCGAGGCCCTGAATGGTCATGCCTCGCGCCAACAGGGCTGATCGCAAGCGCTCGTTGGACATCCGTCCCCTCCGTTGGACATCTAGGGAGCTCTTGACGGTAGCGAGATCAATCGAAGCTGTCCACGAGTGGGGTGACCAACTCCCCTGACCTGGGGCGATTCTGATTGTGCGCCAAGAAATCCCGGCGCGAACACCAACGAGTTCCGTGCCAGTACTTGACGGACCACTATGCAGTACCTGTAAAACAGGTACTGCAAGCAGCGTGAACCCGCCGGACCCGCTTACACGCGGTCCGAGCGGTAGGGGAGACGTAGAAGTCCGTCGTCTTCACGGATCGATCGGTGTCATCGGCTAAGCCGCTGGTCTGACCCCCGGGCGTAGACCCAGGGACCGGATCGGCGGGAATCCCGGTGGTTGGGCTGCACCCGGTCCATGACAGGTAGCCATTCCAGGGAGATCGACTCAGCGAGTGACGACTGAGTGACGCGGTGACCGCGCGCCGTCCAAGGAGGCGGAGCAAGGCGCATACGGGAGCCGCGAGACGACAGTGACGGGCTTTCCCGTCACTCGTCATGCGGGCAGGGCGCCGGCGTCACGTCGGTGCCCTGCCCGTTTGATGAGGAAGCAGAGCGGCCCTCCGGGTGGCACCCCGAAGGACCGCGGCCAGGCACCTGATTGGGAGGCACCTGTGATCACCAGTCTGACAGATACGGAGCGGGCGGAACTGGCCCGTAAGGCGTCTGAGGCGAACAAGCGCAGCGAGGACAACTCGCGTGCACGGGGCGGCTGTTGATGGCCGGCACCGAGCACGAGAAGACGAAGGACCCGCTACCGCCGCGCCCCCGCGGCCCGCACCCCTACCTGTGGGAGTGACCGGCCGCTGATTCAACCGCCCCGATGGTCGCAGGCAGGGTCCGACTCCCTGCCGGGGCGCCATCCCCGCCGTGCTCACGGCGCGGGACCCGGGTCGGTCGCCTCTCGCCAGAAGACCGCGACCGCCCCGGCATCCATCCCTTCGATGCCAGGAGATCTACTCATGCGTACGTACATCGGCCGTCAACAGGCCGTCTCTGCCGAGGACTTCATCGAACTGGCCCTGGGCACCCCGGTTGAGCTGTGGCTCGGGGTCGAGGGCGAGAGCGGGGAGGAGCGCGCGGCCCGTGAGGATGCGGCGCGCGACATCCTCGCCGACAACCCCACCTTCCCCGACGACCTGGTCCGCATCGCCGCGCAGGTGATCGAGGACAACCCGGACCTGTTCGACGTGGTCCCCCTGGTCCGCTCCGCCCGCCGTCGCACCGTGCGCAGGGGGGTTGCGGCATGAGTGACGCGCTGACGCTGGATGATCTGGCGGTGCCGCTGCGCGTGCTGCGCCTGCTGGCCGTGGACTTCGGGCACCTGCCCGCGCCGGTCGTGCACGTGTCCACCATCTACCCGGAGCAGTTGGACCTGACGTTCTACGACGACCTGCCCGGTTTCGAGATGTGGCGCGAAGCCCTGGGGATCACCCCGGATGCGGTGACCTACCGCGAGCAGAGCAACGGTCGTACCCGAGTCCTGCGGGCGAGCGTCGACCATGCGGGCGCCACGGTGCAGTTGACCGCCTACGCGGACATCGTCGCCCCGGTGCCGGTCGGGGGTGCGGCATGAACGCTCTGCTGACGGCGCTTTCGGTGGCGGGTCCCCTGGCCTGCGGATGGGGCGTCCACGGGCTGTGGATGGGCCGCCGTCTGACGGCTGCCCGCCGTGACCCGCTGTCGGGTCTGCTCACCCGTGCCGCGTTCGAGCGGGGGTCCCTGCGGATTCTGGGCCGCCAGATGCACACGGCGGTCATCCTCATCGACCTCGACGGCTTCAAGGCGTTGAACGACACGGCCGGCCACGCGGCGGGGGACGCGGCGATCCGCAACACCGCCGCGAGCCTGACCGACGCCCTGTCCACGTACCCCGGCGCGGTCGTGGGACGGCTCGGGGGTGACGAGTTCATCGCGGCCGTCCCGCTGCCCGCCGCGCACCGCCTGGCGTGGCTGCTGGGCGCGCTGCACGACGTGATCACCGCTCCGTTCCGCTTCGAGGGCACGGACCTGAGCGTCGGTGTCTCTATCGGTGCCTCGCTCTCCAGCGACCTCCGTCCCGATGCCCCGCAGGGCGGATTGGTGGCGTTGTCGCTGCTGATGCGGCTTGCGGACGAAGCCATGTACACGGCCAAACGCGCCGGTGGCGGCTGGTGCGACCCCGCCGCCTCCGCACCGGTCTGCACCACGACCGCCGGACGGCGCACCGGACGGCCCGGAACCCACACCCCGCACCCCGAGGAGACGGCGGCATGACCACCACAACCCCCGCCCCCGAAGCCCTGCCGTCCGGGGTGCCGCCCCTGACCCGCCCGGAAATGGGCCTCGCCGGTGTCGGCGCGTTCGGCGCGGCCGGTGTCGGCGCGCTCGGTCTGATCTCCTCCTTCGACGCGGTGTCCGCTGCCGCGACAAGCTGGGGATTCTCCGCACCGTGGATGCTGCCGGTCGGTATCGACGTATCCATCCCGGTGTTCACCGTCGCCAACCTGCTCCTGATCAGGATGGACATGGCGCTCGCGTGGGTGCGGTTCGTGCCCTGGGTGCTGACGTTGATCACGTGCGGGCTGAACGTGGCGGCCGGACACAGCCTGTCGGCGAAGGTGGCGCACGGGACGATGCCGCTGCTGTGGGTGGTGTTTTCCGAGATCGGCGCGCACGTCTACGCCGTGCGGATCGGCGCGGCCACCGGCCGCCGCATGGAGAAGATCCGGTTCTCGCGCTGGCTGTTGGCGTTCCCGTCCACGTTCGCGCTGTGGCGCCGGATGACGCTGTGGGAGATCACCTCCTACAGCGAGGCGCTGGCGCGGGAGAAGGAACGGCAGTTGGCCCGCGCGGACCTGCGCGAGACCCACGGCCGACAGTGGCGGACCAAGACCCCGCGGCGCGAGCGCGTGATGCTCCGCATGGGCGACCTCGCCCCCGCCACCGAAGACACCACCCCCGCCCCGGACCCGGCAGGGACCGCGCCGGCGCCCCCGGCCGACGCCACACCGCGCCCGCGCCGGACCCCCGCCAAGGGCAAGGCGAAGGCACAGCGCACCTTCGAGGAACTGCTGAGCGAGGCGCGCACGGCCACCGCACTGTGGCCGGATGCGGAATTGACCGCGGACCGTATCCGTACCGCGGTGCACTGCTCGGCAGTCAACGCCCGCACGCTGCGCGACGCGTTGAAGTCGGAGCGCGCCGCCGACTACCCGCTGTACTCCGTGGACGCTGCGGAGGCCGACAACGCGACGGCTGAGGCCGCCTGATGTTCGGCAAGTGCTTCGACCCGACCGGCGCAACGTACGGAGTGCCCACCTACCCGTGGCGCTACGCCCCCGACGGCTACGCGACGCGCCGTCAACTGCGGGCCCGTGGCTTACGTCCGGGCGGGCAGTCGATAGCGGCGCAGATCATGCGCCCGCGCTACCGGCGCGGCCCGCTGGTCGCCTACCTCTACCGCCTCGACCAGGCCAAGCCGGTCCGGCCGATGACGCCCGGCAAACGGGCCGCGCTCGCCAAGGCGATGCAAGCGCGCCGCACCTGCCCGGCCTGCCGCACGGACGCGGGATACGTCATCCCCAGCTCGCTCGGCATGTGCGTGCCCTGCGCCTACCCCGACACCCCCACCGCCCCAACTGCCTCTCCCTGAAGGGGGATTGACCATGGCCAAGCCCAACACGGGCCGTGTGGACCGCGAGATCCGGCTCACCACCCGCAAGCTCGAAGCCGTCCGCAAGCAGGAGATGTGGCCGCTGACCGGCTCCGAGCGCCGCGCGGTCATCGGCGCTCTGGCCGGCGGCTCCTTCCGGGTCGTGCGCGGTAAGAGCACGACGCGCGCCGAACGCAGGCTGGAGTCCCTCTGGGTGTCCGTCCAGACCCGGCTCAACTCCGAGATCACCACGTTGCAGAACGAGCGGCAGCGGATCGTGACCGAAGCCGCCGCCGCGAAGGCCGCCAAGAAGTCCTCGGGCTGGTGGTGACCGCGTCATCGACGCGCGCCCGCACCACTGCCTGAACATCCCCGCACCACCATCCGGCGGGGTCCGTCCGCCCACCTCCTACAGCGACGGACCGACCCCGCCTTTCCTCCCCTTGGAAGGACTGTCAGTGAATCACCCCGACGATGAGAACGAACTCTTCAACCGACTCGAAGCAGAACTGAACACCGACCCCGCACCCGACTCCGGCGGCGAGGTGGTCGACCTCGACAAGGCACGCTCGGCCCGTACCGAGTCGGCCGACCCGACCACCCGACCCGACACCGACCGGTCGGCCGACTCCGGCGCGGACCGGTCGGGTGCCGAGTCGGGCGACCCGACCACCCGCCGGTTGGTCGACGTTCCGACCGTCAAGGCGGCCGGTCCGGGCTACCTGGGTCGGCTGCTCGCCGCGCAGCGCCGTCCGGTCGTGCCGCCGTGGCTTCAGTCCGTGGCGGAACTGAAGACCGCCACCGGATGGGTGGCCCGCCACTACGCGCACTCGGTCGGCTATCACGCGCTGCGCTCCCCGGTCTACGCCCTGCGCCTCACACTCCAAGCCCCGTCCGGGGCTGCGAAGTTCGTGGGCGGCACGGTGCGGTGGATGGCCGACCGCGAGGGCGAACCGGTCCGGCTCGCCGCCGTGCGCCGCGAGGACGCTGCCGAGTACCTGAAGCTCTCACGGCAGCGCGACGGACGGGTCCGACTGCGCACCCTCGCCGCCGTCCTCGCCATGTTCATCGGACTCGCCTCCGCACTCGCCATGTACGTCCTGGCCCCGGAGTGGCTTCAGGCCGTGTCGGTGAGCGCGGTCGTGATGGCGCTCGGCTTCGCCGGCCGCCGCGCGGACGACCCGGTCATCCACCGCGCGGTGGAACTGCCCACCGCGGTCAAGCTCACCAGTGACATCGTGCTGCGTGCGCTCGGAGCGCTCGGCATCCCCGCCATCAACCAGGCCCAGGGCAAGGGCCGTGACGGCTTCGAGTTCACCGCCCCCATCACGCGTGACGGTCCGGGGTGGCGTGCGGAGGGCAACCTCCCCTACGGCGTCACGGTGACCGACGTGATCGAGCGCCGCGACCGGCTCGCGTCTGGTCTGCGCCGCCCGCTCGGGTGCGTGTGGCCGGAGGCGGTGCCGAACGAGCACACTGGGCATCTCGTGCTGTGGGTCGGAGATCAGGACATGTCGACCTCGAAGAAGCCCAAGTGGCCACTACACACGAGCGGTTCGGTCAACCTGTTCAAGCCGGTCGCCTACGGCACCGACCAGCGTGGACGTTGGGTCGACGTCACGCTGATGTACATCGCGGGCATCATCGGCGCCATCCCGCGCATGGGCAAGACCTTCCTGCTCCGCCTCCTGCTCCTGATCGCGGCGTTGGACCCGCGCGCTGAGCTGCACACCTACGACATGAAGGGCACTGGTGACCTGGACCCGGTCGGCAACGCCGTCTCCCACCGCCACGCCGCGGGCGACGACGACGAGGCCATCGAGTACTGCCTCAACGACTTCCGGGCGCTGCGGGAGGAACTGCGCCGGCGTACCAAGGTGATCCGCTCGCTTCCGCGGGACATCTGCCCGGAGTCGAAGGTGACCAGCGAACTCGCCGACAAGCGCTCGCTCGGTCTGCACCCCATCGTGATCGGGGTCGACGAGTGCCAGGTCCTGTTCGAACACCCCAAGCACAAGGACGAGTTCGAGGAAATCGCCACCGACCTGGTCAAGCGCGGTCCCGCCACCGGCATCGTGCTGCTGCTCGCCACCCAGCGCCCGGACGCGAAGGCCCTGCCCACCGGCATCAGCGCGAACGCGTCGGCGCGCTGGTGCCTGAAGGTCATGGGCCAGTTGGAGAACGACATGGTGCTGGGCACGTCCGCTTACAAGCGCGGCGTGCGGGCGACCATGTTCAGCTGGGGTGACAAGGGCATTCACTACTTCATCGGTGAAGGCTCCGACGCCCGCATCGTCGGCTCGGTCTACGTCGACGGACCCGGCGCCGACAGCATCGCCGCCCGCGCCCGCAAGGTGCGCGAGACGGCCGGACTCCTGTCCGGGCATGCGCTGGGGGAGGAGCCGGAGACCGTGGCGAGCGCGTACGACTTGCTCGCCGACCTGCTCGCCGTGATCCCGGTCAAGGAGACCAAGGTGTGGTCGGAGACCGTCGTCATGCGGCTCGCCGACCTGCGCCCCGAGGTCTACGACGGCTGGGAGCCCGAGACCCTCGCCGCAGCGCTCAAGCCGCGCGGCCTGTCCACGATCCAGGTGGGCCGCCGCATCGACGGCAAGGTCGTCAACCGGCGCGGCGTCGACCGCTCCCACATCACAGCCGCAATTGCGGAGCGTGACGGGAAGCGGGACGCGGGCTGAGCTTCGAGGGCCGCTAGCGCTAGCGGGGTGCCCCGCTAGCGTTAGCGGCTCGCTTAGCGCCCCAAACCCAGCCTGATCAGGTCGCTAGCGCATAGCGGCCCACCTGCGGAAACCCCTGAAACCCGCCCGGAGGGCCCCTCATGACCCTTGCTCTGCTCGCTATCACACTCCTACTCGGCGTAACGCTCTGTTACGTCGCTGTGTGTGCTTCCTCGCCGTTCGGCAACTGCCGCAAGTGCCGCGGCATGGGCCACCAGCTCAAGACCAACCGCAAGGGACAGCTCAAGCGCGGCAAAGACTGCCGCCGCTGCCACGCCACCGGCAAACGCATACGCGCCGGCCGCTGGCTCTACAACCGGTGGGCCCGCATCTACCGCGCCGGCACCGCCGACTGAACCCCGGGAGAGCACCCATGACCCACAACCACGAGTCCCGTCGGCCGCCCGTCATCGTCTGCCACGACGAGACGAGCGACTTCCTGCCCTTCGCCGAAGTCCAGGACCGCTTCCGCGCCGATCCGGTCAGCGCCGCCGACCTGCGCCGCGCACTCGCCGACATGCGCGCCCGGTTCGCCAACTCCACCCGCCCGGAGGGCTCCTGATGATCCTGAACATCTCCGCCGTGCTGCTGTTCGGCGCCGGTTCGTTCTTCGCCGTCAAGACCCGGTCCGCCGGGGGCGGTGCCGCCCTGGTGCTGTTCCTGTTCGGGTTCTTCGTCGCCGGGACCGGCGCGTACGAGCCCATCCACAACCTCGTGCAGGCGTCCGCCGACGCCCTGTCCGCACTCGGCAACTGAACGGGAGAACCGTCATGAACGAACCCATCGTCGCCCGGCACTGGCTCGTCATCGTGGCGCCCAAGGCCGCGCCCGCCATCGCCACCACCACCGTGCTCGCACTCGCCCGGATCTGGAACGCCAACGGCGCCGAACACTCCGTGGGCAACGCCGCGTTGATGACCGTGCTGTCCGCCGGGGCCGCCGCCGCGGGGGTGGCCGCGGGCAACAGCACCGGAGACTCCGTGCTCGCCGGAACCGCGTTCGCCGCCTCCGGAGCGCTCGCCTTCGCAGGCGTGGCCGGATACGCCGACGGCCTCCCGCTGCCCCTGCTGCTGTGGTCGCTGGCCACCGCCGGCGCCTACGCGCTCGCCGCCCGCTACTGGCGCACCGACCGCCGCGACACCGTCGCGTACCAGCGGCATGTGAGTGACCGGCGCGAGGAGTACGCCCACATCGAACGCGTCGAAACCCTCCACGCCACCACACAGATCGAAGTGGCCCGCACCGGCGCCGCCTACGCCGAACAACTCGCCGCCGCGCTCGTCACCCGCGCCACCCTGCCCGGCTTCGACCCCACCGCCCTGGAAACC
Source organism: Streptomyces sp. NPDC101776 (assembly GCF_044766845.1). Lineage (NCBI taxonomy): Bacteria > Bacillati > Actinomycetota > Actinomycetes > Kitasatosporales > Streptomycetaceae > Streptomyces > Streptomyces sp. NPDC101776. The sequence continues at coordinate 934,581 of NZ_JBIWMV010000002.1, forward strand.
GCCGGACTGCCCCAACTCCCCGCCACTGAAAGGAAGTTCGTATGAGCTTCGAGATCCGCGTCGTCTGCACACCGGCCGACATGGTCCGCATCTCCACCGCGCTGGGCAACGCGTTCCAGACCGGCCTGTTCCGCTCCGCCCCCAGCCGGGACGGGCAGAGCAGGCGGCTGTACGTCACCGCCGACCACCTCGCCCCCACCCTGGACCTCATCGAGCACGAGCGGGCCCGCACCCACCCGGCCTACGTCGGCGCACCCGGCCAGCGCGAGGAAATGGACTGGCTGATCTCCCAGGCCAACGAGGGCCGGTGCGACCGGGAATGGTGGCTGCGCCGTGCCGCCCTCGCCGACCGGTGCCACCCCGACGAACAGGCCCTCTACATCGCCCGCGCCCTGATCACCCTGGACGGCGCGGATGTGACGGACCACCCCCGCGACTACGTCCGCGAGCAGTACGCCGCTTGGGCCAGGCACCAGTAGCTGTGGCTGGGGCGGTCGCCTCTCGCCAAAGACCGCGACCGCCCCGGTTCTCCGTCCCTTCGACAGAAACAGGAGACCCCCAGCATGACACCTGACCGCAAGACCCCCCGCTCACGCACCACACACAACCTGGGCTATGACCACCTGCGCACCGCGCTGGAGTTGGCCAGGGCCGGTGTTCCGGTGCTGCCGCTGCGGGAAGGGAAGGGCCCGTTCGGGAACTGTCGGAGGTGCGCGAAGAACGCGTGCGGCGGCCGGCCGAACATGAAGAGCGCGGGCCCCTGCCACTGCCCCGGCGTCTGCCACGCGTGGGCCGCCGCCACCACCGACCCGAACATCCTCAACTCGCCTGCGTGGGTGGCGGCATGGCGCCAGGCCGGATGCGTCGGCTACCACCCCGGAGGCGTAGGGCTGACTGTAGTCGACCTCGACAACCCGACGGCCATCACGTGGGCCCGTGACACGCTGCCCGCCACCCGGACCGTGCCGACCACACGCGGGCAGCACTGGATCTACCAGGGCGCCATGCCGTCCGCCAACGCCGTACTGCCCGGTGTGGACATCAAGTCCCTTATGGCATACGCCCGTTGGCTCGGACGGGGCAGCAGTCCTATGGCCGCTCTCCCGGACGCTGTGCGCGCTCTGGCTCTAACGGATCCCCCAGCCGCCCGCAGGGCACCACAGACCCTCTCGGCACCCCTGGGAGGCCAAAGCGGGGAGTGCCGCCACCGCACGCCCGTGTTCCTGGACCGTGGGATCGCCATGGCGGAGCAGCGCATCACCGGGGCCCGCGAGGCGGTGCACGCGACCGTCTACCGGACGTTCCTCGCCGTGCTCTCCACCCACGGGCGGTGCGGCTGCCTCACCGACGCTCACACCGCGCGGCTGTTCACCGCCGCACAGGCCAAGGGCGAATCGGTCCGGCACTGCACGGACGCGTGGACCAACGCCCTGACCACGTTGGGACTGTGACCATGTCCGACGACGAGAAGAACCCCGCCCGCGAGATCATCGCGGACTACGCGCAATCCCACTTCCGCTACTTCCGCACGCCGGACGGGACCGTGTACGCGCAGCGCAACGGCCACCCCATCGCCCGCCCGATGCGCTCCCAGGGCACCACCGGAAGCCACCGCCAGGAACTCATCGTCGGCATGTACCGCGACGGGGTCGGAGTCTTCAACGGGACCGCGCTCAAAGAGGCGCTGGACCTGATCGAAGCACTCGCCCTCTACGAGGACACACACGCCGTACACATCCGCGTCGCCCCCGGATTCGACGGGGCAACCTGGCTGGACCTGGGCCGCGACGACGGACAGTCCGTGCGCATCCACCCCACCGGATGGGACATCACCGTCCCCGACCCGCAGGAAGTGTGCTGGCGACGCACCCAGCTCACCGGCGAACTCCCCCTGCCCGCCAAGGACACCAACGGCAAGGGCATCGACCGGCTAATGCGGCTGTGCAACTTCTCCGACGCGGAAACCGAGTGCCTAGCCATCGCGTGGCTGATCGGCTGCCTCGGACCGTCCGTGCCCGTCCCCGCCCCGTTCCTCACCGGACCGCAGGGCGCCGGGAAGTCGACCGGCGGGCGGATGCTGGTGCGGATCATCGAGGGAATGAGCGGCGACCTGCGCCGGGCACCGAAAGACGAAGACAACCTGATCGCCGCCGTCGCAGCGGGATGGGTCACCGCGCTGGACAACCTCTCGCACATGTCACCGGACCTGTCCGACGCGATGTGCTGCATCGTCACCGGAGCCGAGAGCGTCAAGCGCGCCCTGTTCACGGACGGCGACGTGTTCCGCGTCGGCTACCGCCGGCCCCTGCTCCTCACCGGCATCGACGTGGGCGTCATCCGGCCCGACCTCGCCGACCGCCTGCTCCCGCTCCGGTTGGAGCGGCCCCGCGTGCGGCGCACCGAGGCGGAACTGTGGGCGGAGTACAAGGAAGTGCTGCCCGTCGTCCTCGGGTCCCTGCTCGACCTCACAGTCAAGGTCCGCGCGGCGCAGGCAGAGACCCCCACCGACCTGCGCATGGCCGACTTCGCCCACCTGTGCGCGCAGTTCGACGCGGCCACCGGGCTCGGGGCTCTGGCCGCGTACCGGGCCCGGCTGGACGACCTCAACGACGACGTGATCGAGGGCGACCTGCTGGCACAGACCGTCCTGCGGCACGCGGACACCATCGAGCCGGGCAGCGCGCAGCGGATGACCTCCACGGAGTGGCTGTACTGCCTCAGCCTCCTCTACAGCGGCGACGAACTCCGGTCCGTGCCCAAAGGCTGGCCCACCACCGGCAAAGTCCTCTCCGACCGCCTCAAGCGCCTACAGCCCACCCTCGCCGCCCGCGGCGTCCTCATCGACTCCGGCCGCACCATGGACGGCCGCTACCTCGAAATGACCCGCCCCACCGCACCACCCCCACACCAGCAACAGCGGATGCACTGACCCCCGCTCCGGCACGCTCACGCGGACAAACAAGAGGAGCACCCCGCGCCGCGCGAGGCGTGCTCCTCTTGCTGTTCGGCGCGCGCGCCGCCCCAAGAACGCGCCGCGCAGCGGCCCCTTCTTCACGCTTTCAGGCACACCGCACTACCAACAGACACCCCCTCTTTTGTCCTAAGAGGGAAGACGCTGCGTCATCTGCGTCATGCCCGCCGGAAAACAGCACCCGACCTGCGAATAGACCCATGACGCAGACGGCGGCCTCTGCGTCATCCTGCGTCATCTGCGTCATGGACCACGTCACCGATGACACAGCCCATGACGCACCCATGACGCACACGGACACCTCTGAGTCATCGAAAGCCGCAGGTCAGCGCCCCGTATGACGCTGATGACGCAATGACGCAGAAATCCACACCTCGGACAGACGCGCCCCCTGCCCCCGAGACTGAAGCCCCGAAGGAGTCGCACCGTGGCCCGCCCCAAGATGCTCGAACTCCCCGAACCCCCTGACCGCCCGGACCCCCGCGCGATCCTCCGGGAAGGCATCCCGGACCGGTACCTCACCCCCGACGACATCGCCGAGATCTTCGAGGTCCCCAAAGAGACCGTCTACCAGTGGCGCAAGAAGCACGTCGGCCCGCCCGGATTCCGCATCGGCAAACACCTCCGCTACGACCCCACCGACGTCCGCACCTACGTCACCCAGCTCAAGAACGTCGACCGCACCGCCGCCTGACCCAGCCACAACCCCACACCTCAACACCCCAGGGAGGGCCACACCGTGGCCCTCCCTTCCCATGCCCCGAAGGGACCGCCGCCACATGGCAGGCCACATCCAAGACCGCTGGTACAAGACCGAAACCGACGCCAACGGCAAGACCACCCGCATCCGCTCCGACCGCTACGGAACCGGCCTCCGCTACCGCGCCCGCTACATCGGCCCCGACGGCACCGAGAAGTCGAAGAGCTTCCGCGACGGTCAGAAGCGCATCGCAGAGAAGTGGTTGTCCGGGATCGAGGCGGACATGACGCGAGGGCTGTACGTCGATCCGTCAGAGGGCAAGGTGACCTTCAAGAGCTTTGCTACTCAGTGGCTGGCCTCCCAGACCACGGACCCCTCGACCATCGTGAACATGGAGCTGCGGTTTCGACTGCATGCCTTTCCGTACATCGGCTCCCGAGCAATGAACACGTTCCAACCTGGCCACATCCGCGTGTGGGCGCGAGCTCTCAAGGACTCAGGGATGGCGGCGTCATACCAGCGGACTGTGTTCGCGAACGTATCGGCCGTGTTCGGTGCTGCTGTGGATGACGGCATTATCGGTCGAAACCCTTGCCGCGCCGGCTCCGTAAAGGCCCCCAAGCTGGATGCTCGGAGGATCAAGCCATGGACGCGTGAGCGAGTTTTCTCAGTGCGGGAAGGCCTCCCCGCGCACTACGCAACCACGGTCGACGTTGGCGCCGGATGCGGGCTACGACAAGGCGAGATCTTCGGGCTTGCCGTTGATGAAGTGGACTTCGATGGGGGAGTGATTCACGTCGTGAAGCAGGTCAAGTTGCTCGGCTCAGATATGGTCTTTGCCCCTCCGAAGGGCGGCAAGTTGCGTGACGTGCCGATGGCCGACGTCGTGTCGTATGCGCTCGCCACCCACATCACACGCCGTCCCCCTATCGACGTCACGCTGCCGTGGAAGACCCCGGACGGGCCCCTTGTCACCGCGAAGCTGCTTTTCTACTCGCGCGAGCGTAAGGCTCTGAACCGCAACTACTTCAACATGTACCTGTGGAAGCCGGCCTTGGTCTCTGCCGATGTCATCCCGGAGCGGTCACCAGGCGAACACTTTCGACAGTCACGCGAGCACGGCATGCACGCCCTGCGCCACTACTACGCGTCCGTACTGCTGGACGCAGGGGAAAACATCAAGGCGCTTGCCGAGTACCTGGGGCACTCTGACCCTGGCTTCACGCTCCGCACGTACACGCACTTGATGCCGAATAGCCAAGATCGGGCCCGTAAAGCTATCGACCGGATGTTTCAGGGCATCGGTCGCGAGGCCGCGTGAGGGGGTGTCCGGGTAGGACGCTCCCTCACGCGGCAAGGGCGGCCGCTACTTCCGGGCCGGCTGCTGGCGATCGGCAGCACGGAAGGCCGGCACAGTGGCTGCCTTCTGGAGGTACATCAAAAACGGCGATGTGAAGGCCGAAGCCTCCAGCGGCGTCGTTTTGCCGGACAGTACGAGCGCTACGCCGGATGCGAGCGCACCGCCGTACATTGCTGCTCGCGCGAGCAGGGCTGCGCGCCCCTCCGGTTCATCGGACATACTTGACTTGCTCCTGTCTCTTAAGAGGGGCTGTGAGCAGGGGCCACCCGCATCGTTTCGTAGGCGCGGCGGGTGGCCTGCTCCCTTTCGGGCGCCACATCTGTGGCGTGCGGTCAAGCCGCGTCGGTGGACAGGTAACCGTCTCCCTTCGGCCACACGACGACGATCTGTAGCCGAGAGCACAGATCGAGCAGGTCGGGTTCGGGTTGCGATGGCACGAGAAGAGCCAGCTCCGGCTGCGGCAAAAAACGCGCGTAGTCGAGGAGCTGGCCGATCGCCATACGAATCGCCTCGCGTGCGACCGAACCCTTGGCTTCGTACAAGCGGTTGGCTGTGACGTCGTAGAGGTCCGTCAGTAGCTGCTTCGCGACACCGGCCGGGGAAATCCGGTGACGGCTAACGGCATGCCCCTGTAGTCGCAGATGATCGGCGTAGGCACGAACCAGCTTGGCTTCTGCGCGCTCAGCCTCGTATGGCTCGCGCGACGGATCCACCTGCATACGCTCGGTGTGCTGCGCCTCGACATCTATGGATTCCACCACCAGCTTGTCGCTTGGCGTATGGGGGAGCTGGGTTCCGACGGGCACCTCTGCCGAGAGTGGTTGGAGCCGGAACATGATGACGCTGCGAATGGGGCCGCCATTAGTCTCCGGCGCCTGCGTGCGGTACCAGGGACGCTCTTCAGGAAGAGTGAACTCGCCGAGGTATTCGCACATGCCGGAGGCGACACCCCTGAAGACGCGCAGGGCGCGGCCTTCCTGCGCGTGGTTCAGGATGGCCAGGTTGCCCTGGGTCATCTTCTGATCGCCGATCTGTCCCTCGCCGGCGTAGTGGTAGAACCCGTCCTCGCCCCAGCCGTCGAAGTAACCGTGCTTGTGGCCCTTGGCTGGGTCGGTGAAGACGAACACGTTGTGCGAGACGCGCGAGGGACCAATGCCACCTTGTCGCCGTCCCCCGTAACGCTCATGCAGGTCGACGCGCTTCACTACCTCGCCAACGGCGATGTCCCACGCTGCTGGATCGGCTGCTGACCTGACTTCCATGTCCGCCTGTCTTTAGGTCCATTTCGACACCTAAAACTATACCCTACCCAGCCTCACGACTCTAACGTGAACCTCAATTGCTTTTCAACAGCCCACTACATTGCCGATCGCCAATTGCACGCCCGAGGCCCTACAAACCAAAAGCCGTCGGCCGGCTCTCCTGAAGGCGGAGAGCCGGCCGACGGCCCAGAGACGGCCCAGGGGAGCGGCTACCCGCTCTGACCTGGGGCGATGTCACACGTCGAAGTACAGCTCGAACTCGTGCGGGTGCGGACGCAGCTGCAGCGGCGCGATCTCGTTCGTGCGCTTGAAGTCGATCCACGTCTCGATCAGGTCGGGAGTGAAGACGTCGCCCGCGAGCAGGAACTCGTGGTCGGCCTCGAGGCGGTCGAGGACGGCCGGGAGGGAGGTCGGGACCTGGGCGACGCCCGCGTGCTCCTCGGGAGCCAGCTCGTAGAGGTCCTTGTCGATCGGCTCGGCCGGCTCGATCTTGTTCTTGATGCCGTCCAGGCCCGCCAGGAGCAGCGCCGAGAAGGCGAGGTACGGGTTGCCGGAGGAGTCGGGCGCGCGGAACTCGACGCGCTTGGCCTTCGGGTTGGAGCCCGTGATCGGGATACGCATCGCGGCGGAGCGGTTGCGCTGCGAGTACACCAGGTTGACCGGCGCCTCGAAGCCCGGCACCAGACGGTGGTACGAGTTCACCGTCGGGTTGGTGAACGCGAGCAGCGACGGGGCGTGCTTGAGGATGCCGCCGATGTAGTAGCGGGCCAGGTCCGACAGACCCGCGTAGCCGGCCTCGTCGTAGAAGAGCGGGGTGCCGCCCGCCCACAGCGACGAGTGGACGTGCATGCCCGAGCCGTTGTCACCGAAGATCGGCTTCGGCATGAAGGTCGCGGTCTTGCCGTTGCGCCAGGCCACGTTCTTCACGATGTACTTGAAGAGCTGGAGGTCGTCGGCCGCGGCGAGCAGCGTGTTGAACTTGTAGTTGATCTCGGCCTGGCCGGCGGTGCCCACCTCGTGGTGCTGGCGCTCGACCTGGAGGCCGGACGCGGCCAGCTCCAGGGAGATCTCCGCACGCAGGTCGGCGAAGTGGTCGACCGGCGGGGTCGGGAAGTAGCCGCCCTTGTAGCGGACCTTGTAACCGCGGTTGTCCTCGACCGCACCGGTGTTCCAGGCGCCCGCCTCGGAGTCGATGTGGTAGAAGGACTCGTTCGCCTTGGTCTCGAAGCGCACGCTGTCGAAGACGTAGAACTCGGCCTCGGGACCGAAGTACGCGGTGTCCGCGATACCGGTGGAGGCGAGGTACGCCTCGGCCTTCTTCGCCACGTTGCGCGGGTCACGGGAGTACTGCTCGCCCGTGATCGGGTCGTGGATGAAGAAGTTGATGTTGACCGTCTTGTCGCGGCGGAAGGGGTCCACGCGCGCGGTCGACAGGTCGGCGCGGAGCGCCATGTCGGACTCGTGGATGGCCTGGAAGCCGCGGATCGAGGAGCCGTCGAAGGCGAGTTCCTCGTCCGGGTCGAAGGCCGTCGCCGGCAGTGTGAAGTGCTGCATCACACCCGGCAGATCGCAGAATCGGACGTCGACGAACTTGACGTCCTCGTCCGCGATGAACTTCTTGGCCTCGTCGGCGTTCTGGAACATCCAGCTCCTCCTACTCCCGACCGTCCGTGCCGGGGTGGTAGTTCGTTCGTGCGGCCAGTGCGGTGGCACACGCCGGACCCGACCTTAGGGACGGGGGATTTCTCTGGCGTGACCCATTTGTTTCGCCCAAGTTAACCGGTCTTGAGCCGCCTGGCCCCTCCTGTCCGCATGGCAGAACGGGGGCAGTACCGTGGACGGGTGGACAACAGGGATGCAATCGGCTCATGGCTCTCCGGTCCCCGCGAGGCCGCGGAACGAGCAGGTGTCGACTTCGGCTACCGCGGCGAGCAGCTGGGCCTGCCCGAGGACGGCCCCGGCTCGATCGCCCGCCCCGGCCGCCGCCTCGGCGCCCTCGCCGTCGACTGGGCCCTGTGCCTGTTGATCGCATACGGCCTGCTCACCCACGGCTACAAGCAGGGGGCGACCGGTAACTGGGCCCTCCTCGTCTTCTTCGTCCTCAGCGCCCTCACGGTCGGTACGGTCGGCTTCACCCCGGGCAAGCGTCTCTTCGGCCTGCGCGTGGCCGCCCTCGCCACCGGCCGCCCCGACTTCCTGCGCACCCTGCTCCGCACCGCCCTCCTGTGCGTCGCGATCCCGGCCCTGATCTGGGACCGCGACGGCCGCGGCCTGCACGACCGGCTGGCCCGCACGGTGGAGATCCGGATCTAGCAGCGGTCGTACGGCGAAGGGGGCGCCCGGAAGGACCAGGGCCGCCCCCTTTTCCGTGTGGGTCTCCATGCGGGTCTCCATGTGGGTTTCCGTGCCGGTTTTCGTGCCGGGCGGGTGACCGTCGGCCGGTCTCGGCCCGGGGTGCGCTCCGTGACGGGCCGTGACCGGGACACTGTCGCCGTTCCCGACGGAAGTGGTGGGCAGGATGGCAGCAGGCGACAAGGCGACGGTCGTGGCCGGGGCACCGATGGTCGCGGAGATCGCGGCCCGGTACGCGGACGAGGCGGAGAGCGCCCGGCGGCTCTCGCCGCAGGTGGTCGAGGCGGTGCGGGACGCGGGCTTCGCCCGGCACTTCGTACCGCGGGCCCACGGTGGCGAAGCCGGTGGTTTCGCCGAGGTGACCTCCGCGGTCGGCCTGGTGGGGGAGGGCTGCACCTCGGCGGCCTGGGCCGCCTCGCTGGCCGCCTACGCCGGGCGGTACGGGGCGTTCCTGTCCGAGGAGGGACAGGCCGACATCTGGGCGGACGGCCCCGACGTCCTGCTCGCCGGCGCGCTCATGCCGTCCGGCAAGGCGGAACCGATGGCCGGTGGCTGGCGGCTGAGCGGTGAGTGGAAGTACATCAGCGGGGTGCACTTCGCCGACTGGGCGCTGGCCTGCGCGGCCGTACCCGCCGAAGGCCCGGTGGATCCCGACGTACGCCCCGAGGTGCGGTTCTTCGCGGTGCCGCGGGCCGATTTCGCCATCGAGGACAGCTGGTTCACCGTGGGGATGCGCGGGACCGGCAGCGACACCCTGGTCCTGTCCGACGTCTTCGTGCCCGAGCACCGGACCCTGTCCCGGTCCGCCGTCCACGCCGGCCGGGCGCCCGCCTCCGACGCCCGCTGTCACCTCGTCCCGATGCACGCCGTGAACGCGCTGCCGTTCGCCGCCCCGCTGGTCGGCGCGGCCCGGGGCGCGCTGCGGGCCTGGATCGCGCGGACCGGGACGCGTGTCGACCGCCGGGGCCAGTCCGTCGGCGAGAAGCCCTCGACCCAGGTCGCCCTGGCCCGCTCGGCGGCCGAGGTGGACGCCGCCGAGCTCCTCATCCTGCGTACGGCGGCGGTCGCCGACGGCACCGAGTGCCCGCCCGAGGGCGAGGCGGCGGTCCGCGGCGCCCGGGACCTCGCGCTCGCCGTGGAGCTGCTGGTCTCGGCCGTCGACCGGGTCTTCCGCGCCGGCGGCACGTCCGGACAGTCCTCGTCCGACCCCGTGCAGCGCTTCTGGCGCGATGTGAACAGCGCCGCCTCGCACGTCGCCCTCTCCTTCGAGACCACGGGCGCGGCCTACGGCGCCTGGGCGCTGTCCGGCGGGGAACGGGCCGGGGCGGTGCACTGACTCGATCCCGCTCCAGGTGCCGCCCGCCCGGGGGTGTTCCGCTTCCCGGTTGCCGGTCCGGGACGGTGACCGCATAGTCGATCTGGAGCCGGGTGACGATCTCGATCACTATCGGTGAGCCGTGTCCGAGGCCGTATCGAGGCCGCTGAACTCGCGGCGGCCTCCACGAAGGCCCGCAAAGGCCAACAGGTGGTGCACCGTCATGACGGAGCGTCAGGAAGTACTGGAAGCCGAAGCCGCGGTGCAGCCCGAGGATTTCCGGGCGGCGATGGCCCGCTTCCCCTCGGGTGTCGTGGTCGTGACCACATGCTGCGAGGACGGAACTCCCCGCGGTTTCACGGCCAGTTCGTTCTGCTCGGTCTCGCTGGAGCCGCCGATGGTCCTGGTCTGCCTGGCGAACTCGGCGGACTCGGCACAGTCGTTCGGCCACTGCGACCGCTTCGCCGTGAGCGTGCTGGCCCCCGACCACCGCCCCCTCGCCCTGCGCTTCGCCACCAAGGGCACCGACAAGTTCGCCTCCGGCGGCCTGTGCCTCAGCCCGGCCGGCCTGCCGACGGTCGAACGCGCCCTCTCCGAACTCGACTGCACCGCACACGCACGTCACCCGGCCGGGGACCACACGGTCCTGATCGGCCGGGTGACGGGGGTGCGACTGGGGGAGGGATCCCCGATGGTCTACTACGACCGGGCGTTCAGGACCCTGGCCTGACGCTGCCTCGCACGGGGATCAGCCGAGGGCCAGCTTCGCGAACCAGGTGGTGTTCGCGCTGATGACCTCCGCGGCACTGCCGATCGAGGAACTCGAACTGGGTGACAAGGTCACCGCCACCGCCACCGCCACCGACCCCGAGACCGGCGAGACCACGACCGAGACCGTCACCACGACGATCCTCGGCCAGGGAATCAAGCACCTCGTCAAGATCACCGTCGACACGGACGGCGACGAGGGCGACGAGGGCGACGAGACAGCCACCGTCACAGCCACCGACAACCATCCCTTCTGGGTCCCGGCCCTGGGCGAATGGCTCGACGCCACCGACCTGAACGCCGGCGAATGGCTCCAGACCGGTGCCGGCACCCGAATTCAGATCACGGCGCGTTCGCAGGGTTTCCTGGAACCCGGTGAGCGGGTGGAGCGGGTTCTGCTGGCGCAGGGCGGGATCAATCCCTGGGCGCAGGTCGGGTTTCCTCCGGTGGGTCTGATCGGGGTCCGGGCCGTGGCCGTTGCAGCGGGGGCGTCAGGTGGGGTCGGGGCGCTCGGGGGTGTACTCGGCGCACTGGCCGGGGCGATGATCGCCGCGGTGTTGACGACGCGGAGGGTGGTGCTCGCGACCGATCGGGGGCTCGTGGTGCTGGAGTACGGACGGTTCGGCGGAGTGCAGCCGAGCAAGGTCATCGCACGGCTGCCGAAGGAGACAGCCATCGGTGCCCTGTCCGGCACCTGGGCGCAGACCGAGTTGGCCGGGGAGCGGCTGTGGGTCCACAAGAAGTGGCAGGGGGACACGGCCGTGCCCGTGGGGCGGCTCGGCTAGGGCGGGATCGAGTGGGCGGGCCGGGCGTCCGTCTGGGGCGCCCGGCCCATTGCGTGGGAGAGCTTCTGAATCGCAGGCTGGAACCGGTGCGCGGGGTCCACGGGGCAGACCTCCCGCGCCCTCGAACACGTGCCGCGAGCCCCTGCCAAGGCCCAGCTCACCAGCAGGTAGTCGGCACTCCCACGACCCACGACAGCACTACGACGTTGGGGGCGCCCCGAGTGATCCGGGCGCCCCCAACGTCGTAGGAGTCGAAATGCGGGGGTGTCAGCGGGTCTTGCCGCCGCCCTTGGGGAGCTTCATGCCCTTCGGCATCGGGCCCTTCGGGAGGGGCATGTTGCTCATCAGGTCGCCCATCGCGCGCAGGCGGTCGTTCGTGGCCGTCACCTGCGGACCCGTCAGGACGCGGGGCAGCTTCAGCATCGTCGTGCGGACCTTCTTGAGGGGGATCTGGCCCTCGCCGGTGCCGACCATCACGTCGTGCACCGGGACGTCCGCGACGATGCGGTTCATCTTCTTCTTCTCGGCGGCCAGCAGGGACTTCACCCGGTTCGGGTTGCCCTCGGCGACCAGCACGATGCCGGCCTTGCCGACCGCGCGGTGCACCACGTCCTGGCTGCGGTTCATCGCCACCGCCGGAGTCGTCGTCCAGCCCCGGCCGATGTTGTCCAGTACCGCCGCGGCCGCGCCCGGCTGGCCCTCCATCTGCCCGAAGGCGGCGCGCTCGGCGCGTCGTCCGAAGACGATCGCCGCCGCGAGGAAGGCGAGCAGGAGGCCGAGAATGCCCAGATAGATGGGGTGACCGAGCAAGAAGCCGATCGCGAGGAAGACACCGAAGGTGGCAATTCCGACAGCCGCGAGTACAAGACCGATCGTCTTGTCGGCCTTGCGCGTCATCTTGTACGTCAGAGCGATCTGCTTGAGTCGCCCGGGGTTCGCAGCGTTGTCCGCTGTCGTGTCCTTCCTCGCCATGCGGGGAAGTCTACGTGCCCGCGGGAGCGCCGACGACGGCGGTGCCCGCAGGACGGGGATTCAGGAGTGCGAGGTGAGGGACTGCTCCAGGACGAGCTGTGCCTCGACCCGGTCCTTGGCGCGGCGGCGGTCCTCCAGGACGGAGGTCCACGCGTTGCGACGGGCGGTGCGCTGGCCGCTGCTCAGCAGCAGCGACTCGACCGCGCGCAGGGCGTCGGTGACGGACGGGATGGCGGTGGCACGAACGGGCGCGGCCTGCATCGTGGAGGTCCCCCCTCGGAACGGCTCTGGGTATGGGGCTACGTGCTGTAAATCCAGTGTCACTGTTTGGTGTTACCAGGGCGTGACCGACCGGTCAAACGCCAATGAAACCTTGATGCGGTGGGCCGAAACGCTGACGCGGCCCTGATGGACGCCCTCAACTGGGAGGATGGTCAGGACCGCGTCAACGGCGGGTGCTACTCGCGAGTAGCTGCTTGTGCGCGAGTTCACAGGACGGTAAAGCGGACGTGGTCTCAGACCGCCTGCGAGGCCACGTACGCGCCTCGCTTCTCGACCGCCATCTGGTACAGCCGCCCCGCACGGTACGAAGACCGCACCAGCGGGCCGGACATGACCCCGGAGAAGCCGATCTGCTCGGCCTCCTCCTTGAGTTCGACGAACTCGTGCGGCTTCACCCAGCGCTCCACGGGGTGGTGCCGCACCGAAGGCCGCAGGTACTGCGTGATCGTGACCAACTCGCAGCCCGCCTCGTGCAGTTGGCGCAGCGCCTCGCTGACCTCCTCGCGGGTCTCGCCCATCCCGAGGATCAGGTTCGACTTCGTGACCAGACCGTAGTCGCGGGCCTCGGTGATGACCTTGAGCGAGCGGTCGTAGCGGAAGCCGGGGCGGATGCGCTTGAAGATGCGCGGGACCGTCTCGACGTTGTGCGCGAAGACCTCGGGGCGCGAGGAGAAGACCTCGGCGAGCTGCTCCGGCACCGCGTTGAAGTCCGGGGCCAGCAGTTCGACCTTGGTGCGGCCGGCCTCGCGGGACTCCGTCTGCTGGTGGATCTGGCGGACCGTCTCGGCGTACAGCCAGGCTCCGCCGTCCTCCAGGTCGTCGCGGGCGACGCCGGTGATCGTGGCGTAGTTGAGGTCCATGGTGACGACGGACTCGCCGACCCGGCGCGGTTCGTCGCGGTCCAGGGCCTCGGGCTTGCCGGTGTCGATCTGGCAGAAGTCGCAGCGCCGCGTGCACTGGTCGCCGCCGATGAGGAAGGTCGCCTCGCGGTCCTCCCAGCACTCGTAGATGTTGGGGCAGCCGGCTTCCTGGCAGACCGTGTGCAGACCTTCGCTCTTCACGAGGGCCTGCATTTTCGTGTACTCGGGACCCATTTTCGCCCGGGTCTTGATCCACTCGGGCTTGCGCTCGATGGGGGTCTGGGCGTTCCGGACCTCCAGGCGCAGCATCTTGCGTCCGTCTGGGGTGACTGCGGACACATCGGCTCCCTGTAGCTTCGATTCTTCGGCGTACACCAGGGTACGCCCGTGATTTCAGGCCCCCGCCTTGAGGCCAACCGCAGAGCGGAAAGTCACATTCCCGGGTCAGGCGGTGGCCTTCTCGATCTCCCGCGGCTTCGGATCCGCGTGCTCCAGTACGTCCTTCAGGTGACGCTCGACCACTGGCAGCACCTCGTCGATCGTGACGTCCCGGCCCAGCTCGGCCGCGAGTGAGGCGACGCCGGCGTCGCGGATGCCGCACGGGATGATGCGGTCGAACCAGCGGTTGTCCGGGTTCACGTTCAGCGCGAAGCCGTGCATCGTGACGCCCTTGGCCACGCGGATGCCGATCGCGGCGATCTTGCGGTCCTCGCGGCGCTGGCCGGCGTTCGACGGCGCGTACTCCGGGCCGTTCATCCGGGGGTCGAACTCCTCGTCGTGCAGCCGCGGATCGAAGTCCAGCGACAGTCCACCGACCTTGGGGCGCTGCTCGACCGGATCGCCCAGCACCCACACCCCGCTGCGGCCCTCGACCCGGCTGGTCTCGACGCCGAACTCCGCGCACACGCCGATCAGCGCCTCCTCCAGGCGTCGTACATGCGCGACGACGTCCACCGGGCGGGGCAGCTTCTGGATCGGGTAGCCGACGAGCTGGCCGGGGCCGTGCCAGGTGATCTTGCCGCCGCGGTCGACGTCGACGACCGGGGTGCCGTCGAGGGGGCGCTCGTTGTCCTGCGTGCGGCGGCCCGCCGTGTAGACCGGCGGGTGCTCCAGGAGCAGCACGGTGTCGGCGACCGCGTCCTCGAAGCGGGCCGCGTGCACCCGGCGCTGCTCGTCCCACGCCTCCCGGTATTCGACGGCGTCCGCGCCGAACCCCATCCGGACGAACCGCAACTCACCCACGGCAAGCGCCTCCTCAGCAGCACCTATGAGTCGTAAGGCACGAAACATGCCTACGCCACTGTACGACCGACCGCTGACAGCGCTCCGGGCGGCCGGGGCCGTCAGCCCTACGACCAATCCTCACACGATCGGATGAATGCACGTCGGAATGTGCGACGGGATGCTTACGCTCCGCTACATTCGCGCCGTTCACGAGGCCAAAAGGGCTGCTCACAGGCAATCCGGGCAGGCAGTGGCCGCACAGGCCTCTGTTGAGGCCCGAAAGGCAGGAGACCGCACCGCAGATGACGGAACGACCCGCGCAGCGCACTCCCAACCGTCAGCTCGCCGCGCTCATCGCAGAAGCGGGGTTCTCCAACGCAGGTCTCGCCCGTCGCGTGGACCAGCTCGGTCTGGAGCACGGACTCGATCTCAGATACGACAAGACATCCGTCACCCGGTGGCTGCGCGGCCAGCAGCCCAGAGGCACCACGCCCGCGCTCATCGCCGAGGTCTTCACCCGTCGGCTCGGCCGCCGGCTCACCGCGCAGGATCTCGGGCTCGACGCCTGCGCGCCGGTGTACGCCGGGCTCGAATTCGCCGCGACCCCCGAGGAGGCCGTCGACATCGTCAGCGGGCTGTGGCGCAAGGACTCCGGCAGCCACGCCGAACTGCGCAAGATCGCCTTCACGCCGGCCGGGTTGGTGGTGCCCAGCCGGGACTGGCTGATCGGCCGCGCCGACGACCGGGTCGGCCGCGCCGAGGCCGCGAACCGGGTGCCCCCGCAGGGCCGCCCCGCCGTACCCCGGCAGCGCGGTGCGGCCGAGCGCGGCCCCGGCCAGAAGGTCACCGGCGGCGACATCTCCGCGCTCCGCTCGGTCGGCGAACTCTTCCGCACCCTCGACAACGCCTACGGCGGCGGCCACGCCCGGCAGGCCCTCGTGCGCTACCTGGAGCACGAGACCGAGCCGATGCTGCGCGGCACCTACGGCGAACAGACCGGCCGCCGCCTGTTCGCCGCTGCGGCCGACCTCACTCGGCTCGCGGGCTGGACGTCGTACGACATCGCCGCGCACGGGCTCGCGCAGCGGTACTTCGTGCAGGCGCTGCGGCTCTCGCAGGCGGCCGGGGACCGGGCCTACGGCTCGTACGTGCTCATGACCATGAGCAGGCAGGCCGTCTACCTCGGGCACGGGCGGGAGGCCGTGCAGCTCGCGCGGGTGGCGCAGCAGGGGGTCGGGACCAGCGCGCCGCCCGTCGTGCAGGCGCTGCTGCACTCCGTGGAGGCGCGGGCGCACGGGGTGCTCGGGGAGGTGCGGGCGTGCACGTCCGCGCTCGTCCGGGCCGAGCGCGCGCTGGAGACGGCGCGCGCCGGGGACGAAGTGCCGTACTGGGCACGGTTCTTCGACGAGGCACAGCTCGCCGACGAGTTCGGGCACGCGCACCGGGACCTTCAGCAGTTCCGGGCCGCCGCGCAGCACGCGGAGCGGTCGCTGCAACTGCGGGCGCCCGCGTTCGCCCGCAGTCGGCTGTTCTGCCGGGTCGTGCTCGCCTCCGCCCGGCTCGGGCTGGGGGAGTTGGACCAGGCGTGTGTGCTGGGGGCGGAGGCGGCGGGGCAGGCCGCGGAGATGCGGTCGGTGCGGGCGGTCGAGTATGTGCGGGACTTCGAGCGGCGGCTTGAGCCGTACAAGGACGCTGCGCCGGTTCGGGGGTATCGCGACAAGGTCGCCGCGTTCGGGTGAGGTGAGTGACGAGGGGGCGGGACTGTGCGGCTCCGTTGCGGCTGGTCGCGCCCACGCGGCGGAGCCGCATGTCGATACAGTCCCGCGCCCCTGAAAGACCTTCAGGCGGCCTGTGTCGTTGTCTGCATCTGCTCCGCCCTGTGCATCGAGCCCGCCGCGCCCAGGTCCGCCAGGATCGCCGCCGACACCCGGTGTCCCGAGTGCAGGGCGCCCTGCACCGTGCTCGTGTCCCGGTGATCGCCGCAGACGTAGAGGCCGGCCAACAGCCGTACGGGACGCCGTAGATCGTGCGGGGGGCGCATGACGGGGACCGCCGTGGCGGTGTGGTGCACGGCGAGGGTTTCCCAGCGGGTGGTCGAGGTGCCGTAGAGACGTGCGAGATGTGTGCGTACGGCGGTCTCGACGTCCGGTGGGGGAGGGCCCAGGACCGTCGAGGAGACGAGGGCGCGGCCGGCGGGCGCGCGGCTCGGGTCGACCTCGCTGACGATCGCCGTGTGCGCGACCGGGCCGCCGCGGTCGGAGTCGAGGAGCAGGGCGGCTCCGGTCGCGGGCGGATCGTCGGTCGTGTGGTGGACGACCGTGACCTGGTGGAAGTCGGGTACGCGCAGGCCGGGCAGGAGTTCGGCCGCCGCGCGCGCGTCCGTCGCGACCAGCACGGCCCGGCAGCGGATCTCGCCGTGCTCGGCGGTGGTCACCGACGTCGTCGATACGGCCGTCACGCGCACGCCGGTGTGCACGGTCCCCGGCGGCAGCGCCGCGGCGAGCACCTCGGGCAGCATCTCCGCGCCGCCCTCCGGCAGACACAGCCGTCCGCCCGCGAAGGCGCGCAGCGCGAGGTCCGCGCACCGGCTGGAGGTCGTCAACTCCGGGTCGCAGAGCAGCGCGGCGAGCAGGGGGCGCAGGAAACCGTCGATGGTGCGCGCGGGTACCCCGCGCGCCGCGAGCGCCTGCCCTGCCGCCAACTCGGGCCGCGCCAGCAGCCGTTCGACCGGGGTGCCCGCGAGGCGCGACAGCGCGGTTCCGAGCCGGGCCTGGTCCACGGGGCCACCGAGCGGGGCACCGGCCCGGGACCTGGGGACGGCGGCGGCCCCTCGGGCGTCCACGGGCCGGTCCTTGAGCGTGGGGCCACCCCAGGAGGGGTCCGTACGGCCGCCGGGAGGGGCACCGGCCCGGTCACGGGCAGGCGCCCCGCCCCAGGGGGCGCCGGCCCGGTCCCTGAGCGCCTCCCAGGAAGCGCCCGTCAGCCCGCCCCGGGACGCGGTCCGGGACTTGGGCGCGGGCCCTGTCGCAGGGGTTCCGGCCCGGTCGGTGAGGGTCGTCCCGTCCCCGGAGGTGTCTGCCCGGTCCCCGGGTGTCGGCCCACTCCTCGAAGCGCCCGTCCCGTCCCCCGGTGCGGCCGCGGCCCGGGCGGCGCCTCCGAGGCCCCTCGCCGTCGGGCCGCCCCAGGGGGAGCCCGCTCGTCCCTTCGTCACCGGCGCGCCCCAGAAGGAGCCCCTCCGTGCCGCTCCACCCCACGTGGACCCCGTCCGCACCCTCGGTACCGCCCCCACCCGAGGGGCGCTCGCCAGGGCGCGTACGGCATGGAGTGCGCCCCACGCGCTCCCTCCGGGCGCCGGGGTGCCCGCGTGGTGGTGGCGGCCGTCGCTGTGGAGGAGGACCCCCGGTGCGAAGGGGCGCAGCACCAGGGCGTCCAGGCCCGGGGTCAGGCGTAGTTCGGGGTACGAGGTGGACAGGAACTGTCCGATCCGGTCGAGCCGGAACCCGTCGACCTTCTCGGTCGACATACGGCCCCCCACGTAAGGGGCGGCCTCCAGGACTGCGGTCGTTACTCCTGCGCTGATCAGCCGATGCGCCGCGGCGAGTCCGGCGACCCCGGCTCCCACGACGACGACGTCCGCCTGGTACGCGGGCTCAAGCACGTGCCCCTCCTCGAGGTTGCGCGGCCGGTGGAGACGTCATGCCCCCAACAGCCTCCAGGGATACCCGAGTTCGGGTCGAGGTTAGGGCCGTGATCGGTCAAGGGGAGTCGCGCATACGCAGGGCACGGTCGCACGGCGGTCGCATACGGTCGCCGAGCGTCATCAACGGGTGCGAACGCGTCCCTCGCTGTCAGAGGAAGTCCGGGCACTCCTCGGCGAAGCCCTGCGAGACGGGCTGCCAGACGCCGTGGTCCTCGCACACGCTCAGCCGGTCCGCTTCCGCCGCGGTCTCGATCAGCTGAGCGGCGCTCAAGGGGACGGCCGCCGTGAAGACCCGCCCGAGGTGGTGGCAGTGCACCATCGGGCGGAGTTCCGCCGAGTACGGCTCGTCGGCGACCGGTCCGCATGGCCGTCATTCTTCAAGTCCCGTTGATCCAGGCCGAGTTCTTTGTTCCGCCGCGCTCTTCTGTGCCAGGCGACCGGTATCCCCGTGCCCGCCGTCACCGCCCCGTCCTCACCGCCCGGCGCTCACAACGCCGCCCGGATCGCCCCCTCGATCTCCGGGAACGCGAACGTGAAGCCCGACTCCAACAGCCGCTTCGGCAGCACCCGTTGACTCCCCAGCACATCCCCCGACATCTCGCCGAGCACCGCCTTCAGCGCGGGTGCCGGAACGGTGAAGAGGGACGGCCGGTGCAGCACCCGGCCCATCGCCGCCGAGATCTCACGGTTCGTCAGCGGGTTCGGGGCGGTGAGGTTGAACGGGCCGGACAGGCCCTCGGTGTCGATGAGGTGGCGGATCGCGGCGACCTCGTCGTGCAGCGCGACGAACGACCAGTACTGCTTCCCGTCGCCGAACCGGCCGCCGAGGCCCGCCTTGTAGAGGGGGAACAGCTTGGCCCACGCGCCGCCCTCGCGCGCCACGACCAGACCGGTCCGCGCGAACACCGTCCGTACGCCCGCCTCCTGAACGGGTGCCGTCGCCTCCTCCCACTCCACGCACAGCGAGGGCAGGAAACCGTCACCCGGAGGCGCGTCCTCGTCCACGGCGCGGTCGCCCGTCTCGCCGTAGAAGCCGATCGCGCTGCCGTTCACCCACACCCGCGGCGGCCGGTCCAGTGCGGCCACGGCCTCCGCGAGGGCGGCCGTGCCGAGGACGCGGCTGTCGCGGACCGTCTTCTTGTAGGCGTCCGTCCAGCGGTGGTCGCCGACCCCGGCGCCGGCGAGGTTGACCACGGCGTCGCAGCCGTCGAGCCCGGCCGCGTCCACGTACTGCCCCTCGGGGTCCCAGCACACCTCGTCCGCGCCCCGGGCGCCGTGCCGCACCAGGCGCACCACCTCGTGCCCGTCCGCGGTCAGGGACCGCACCAGTGCGCTGCCGATCAGACCGGAGGCGCCGGTCACCGCGATTCGCGAGCGTTCCATGGCGCCCATCCTGCCCCGCCGATCGGTAAAAACCCCATGAGGACTCCGCCGTTCGCCGTCGTAGGGTGGCCCGCATGTCCGAGCCGTACATACGCACCGCCCTGCCCGACGACGAAGAGGAACTCGCCGCGCTGGACCGCGCCGCCTGGTCGCCCCTGCACTCGGTCCAGTCCCGGCCGCAGCCGCCGTACCGCCCCTTCTTCGACGAGCGGCATCTGCCCGGCGAGCACCTGGTCGCCGAACTCGACCGGCGGATCGTCGGCTACATCCGGCTGGTCCCCGCCACCGAGCTCGCGTGCAACGCGCACGTCCGGCAGATCCAGGGGCTCGCCGTCGCCGACGAGGCGCGCGGAAAGGGGGTCGGCCGGGCGCTGGTCCGGGCCGCCGTCGAGGAGTCCCGGCGCCGGGGCGCGCGCCGGCTCACCCTGCGCGTGCTCGGGTACAACGCGCCGGCGCGAAAGCTCTACGAGGCCGAGGGCTTCGTCGTCGAGGGCGTACTGCCCGAGGAGTTCCTGCTCGACGGGCAGTACGTGGACGACGTGCTGATGGGCCGATCCCTGTGAACCGGTGACCTGGTGATCTGCTGGCCTACGACGTGACCAGGTCGCCCGTGTCCACCTCGGCCGTCGCGGTCGCCGCCTTCCGCGCGTCCCCGGAGACCTCGTCGGCCGTCAGCACGTACCCCGTCTCGTCGTCCGAGGTGGAGCGGGCGAAGACGACGCCGTAGACCTTGCCGCCGGTGGTCAGGAGCGGGCCGCCGGAGTTCCCGGGGCGGACGGTGGAGCGGATCGAGTAGATCTCGCGGGTGACCGTCCCGTTGTTGTAGATGTTCTGCCCGGTCGCGTTCACGCGGTTGGCGACGGTCGCCGCCTGGAGGTTCAGGTCGCCGTCCTGCGGATAGCCCGCGACCACCGCCGAGTCGCCGCGCGAGGCGCTGTCGTCGAAGCTCAGGACAGGTGCCTTCAGCCCCGGCACGTACAGCACGGCGACGTCCTTGTTCGGGTCGAAGAGGACGACCCGTGCCTCGTACGACCGCCCGACCCCGCCGATACGCACGGTCGGGTTGTCGATGCCGGCCACCACGTGGGCGTTGGTCATCACGTGCTGCGACGCGTACACGAAGCCGCTGCCCTCGCGGCCCTGGGTGCCCGAGGAGCCCTCGATCTTGACCGTGCTCCGCTTGGACGCGTTCGTCGCGGCGGCCGTGACGCTGTCGCCGGTGGGCTTGGCGACCTCGGCCGTCGACTCGTTCTCGAACGGGTTGAAGACCTGCGGGAAGCCCGCCTCGGTGAGCGCGGAGGTGGCCCGCGAGAACCAGGTCGGGGTCGCCTCCGGCATGAGCTTCTGCACGCTGCCGAGCAGCGTCGAGTCCTGGATCGCCGTCGTGACCGTCGCGGACGAGGAGGCGCCGAGCACACTCGCGGCGACCCACGCCACGATCATCACCGCCACCGAGTTCGCCGCGGCCCCGCCGATCCCGTCGGCCACCCGCAGCGGCCCCTGGTCCAGCTCCCTGCGCAGCTTCAGCGCGAGCCGCCCCGCCAGTTCGTGCCCGACCACCGCCGGGGTCAGCACGGTGAGCACGGCCGTCACCGTCGCCGTCGTCGTCCCCGGGGTCACCAGGTCCATCACCCACGGGAGCACCCACACGCCGACGACCGCACCGCCCACGAACCCGGCGAGCGACACACATCCGGCGACGAGGCCGCGCCGGTACCCCGACGCCGCGTAGGCGAGGATCACCAGCAACAACAGCAGGTCGAGCAGGTCCACGGAGCCGCCTTTCTCTCGGAACCCTTAGTACGCGAGGAACGGGCGCACTGATCAGTCACGCGCGCGTGGCCCCCCAGGAACCTCCACGCGTGCGTGTACCCCCAGAAACGTGCCGGACCAGGACGATGGTTCCACCGGGTGGCACAGCACACATCGCGGGCGGAGCGAATCCGGCCGAGAGTGTGACCATGCGTGTCCAGAGAAGAACGCCGGGTGCACGAGGATGGCGGCAGCGGGTACGAATACCCCGGGTACCCCGTTCCGCGTTCGTGCTGCTGGCCTGCCTCCCCGGTCTCGCCGCCGTCCTGGTGCTCGCCCTGTGCGCGAACGGCATCGGACACAAGGCCTCCGCCGCCGCGCACCCCCCGCTCGCGGCCCACCCGGTCGCGCTCCAGCACACCGCGCCCCGACCGCGCATCGTCCCGCGTTCGGCCTGGCTCGACGCCCTCTCGCGGCACGCGCAGCCGCCGCCGCGCTACGACGACAAGGTCGTCGCCGTGTTCGTCCACCACACCGACTCGCCCAACGGCTACGACTGCGCGGACGTGCCCCGCGTCATCCGCTACCTCTACGCCGGGCAGACCGGCGTCCGGGACTGGGACGACATTGGCTACAACTTCCTCGTCGACCACTGCGGGACGATCTACGAGGGGCGGGCGGGGGGTGTCGACCGGGCGGTCACCGGCGCGCACACGCAGGGGTTCAACCACCGGACTGCCGGGATCGCGGCGATCGGGACGTTCACTGCGGGGATGGCTGTGCCTCGGGCCATGACGGATGCGATCGCCGCGCTGGCGGCGTGGAAGTTGGGGCTGGCGGATGTGGATCCGCGGTCCAAGGCGCGGCTGGTGTCCAGTAACAACCTCAGTCGGTACGCGTCTGGGACGACTGCCGTGCTGCCTGCGCTGGCGGGGCACAAGGACGGGTACATGACGAGTTGTCCGGGGGCGGCGTTGTTGGGGCGGTTGCCGGAGGTTCGGGGGGTGGCGGCGCGGTTGCAGGGGCGGAGTTGATCGCCCCCGCCGCCCCTACCCGTCCCATCCGCGGGGGCTGCGCCCCCGGGCCCCGCTCGGTCGGATGCCGGGTGCGGGTCGGTGGGGGCTGGGCGCGCAGTTCCCCGCGCCCCCAAAGGCCGTTACCTGCGCCCGAGATAGACCCCCAACGCCCGTTGCAGGACCTTCCCTTGGGTGCCCACCGGGCGTTCCCATTCCCCGAAGTACTCCACTGCCTGGGCGCCCGTGCCGGTCTTGAAGAGGAGGCGGCCGAGGAGGTGGTTGGTGGGGTCGAGGGACGGGGTGATGGAGCGGAGGTCGTAGGTGTCGGCGCCGGAGTCCAGGGCCTCGCACAGCATGCGCCACAACAGGAGGCTGCTGGGGCGGAGTTCGCGGCCCCGGCGGCCGGACGCGGGGTAGGAGTGCCAGACGCGGGGGCCGACGCTGATCATGAGGGCGGCGGACAGCACCTCGTCGTCGTACTCGGCGAGATAGATCCGCAGCCGGTCGGACTCCTCGGCGTTGAGGGCCTGCCACATGCGCCGGAAGTAGTCCAGGGGGCGGGCCTTGAAACCGTCCCGCTCGGCCGTGGCCCGGTACAGGCGATGGAACGCGGGGAGGTCGTCCGCCGAGCCCCAGAAGACACCGACACCGCCACCCTCGGCGGTCTGGAGGGCCTGCAACCAGTGCGGTGCGAGACTCCGGCGCAACTCGTCAACGGACCGCCCGGTCAAGGGAATTCGGCACCCGTACCGTGGTTGCCCGAGTCCGAATCCGCTGCCCTCGTTCTCCTTGCACCGCCGCCACCCCAACCGCTTGAGCCGCTCCGCCGCGTCCAGCGCGTACCCGTCGAGGCCGTCCGTCGGCAGATCCCGCAGATGCCGTACGGCGGGGTCGGCGACGCCCGCCGCGACGGTGGCCGCGTCCCAGTGCCGGACGGCGAGCGGCGGGCCGATCCGGACCGAGAACGCGCCCTCCTTCTCCAGGTGCGCGAGCAGTGGGTCGAGCCAGCGTTCCAGGCGCTGGCTGTGCCAGTCGATCGCGGGGCCGTCCGGAAGGTAGGCGAGGAAGCGTCCGGTGCCGGGAAACGCCCGGTACAGCACGAGCGCGACGGCGACCATCACATCCCCCTCGAACCAACCCACGCTCTCCGCGGTCCAGTCGGGCTTCACGTCGGCCCACTCGGGGATCTGGAGATGGCTCGCGTCGGGGTGCAGCCGGAGATGGTCGAGGTGCTCCTCGCGGGTGATCCCCTTCACGTACGGGCTGGTCATGGGCACGACGCTCCTGTTCGGCGGCGGCCACCGTAAGCCGGGGCGTACCGGAGGGGTCAAGACTTCACGGCTGTGAACTCCGCCCACACCTGCTTGCCGCGTCGGCCCTGCCGGGGCGTGACACCCCACTGGCCGGCCACGGACGCGATCCGGTAGACGCCCCGTCCGCTCTCCGTATCCCAGTCGGGTTCGGTGTACCAGACGGGCAGTTCGGGCGAACGGTCGGCGACGGCCACGCGAACCCCGCCTTCCGGGAGGGTGCGGAGGCGTAGTTCGCACTCCGGGGACTTCACGTGGCGCTGGACGTTGGCCGGCATCCCGGTCACGCAGAGCGTCGCGCCGTCGGCGAGTTCGGGATACCCCCAGGCGGTGAGCTGCTCATGGGCGGCGTTCGTGGGTTTCGCCGCCGGGAAGTGACTCAGGCGGGCCATGCCGCGAGCAGGTCCGCCGGGCCGTACGCCGCGTCGAGCCCCGTGCAGTCGGTTCCGCTGCGCGAGACCGCGACCACCGGGACCGGGTCGTGCGTGAGGGCGGCTCGATGGTGATGCAGCGCAGCGAGGTCGTGGCGGTCGAACGGCGCGTTCTCCAGCCACTTCACAGAGCCGACGAAGAGCAGCTCCTTGGCGATGGGAGCCCGGTCGGCTCCGACGAGGTCGATCTCCACGGTGTTTGTACGGGTCCAGTACGCGCCGATGGCGGGCGCCGCCGGAAGGCCCCCGTCGGGCAGCAGACGGGCCAGTGCCTCGCGTACCAGGGGTTCGACGGCCCGGCCCCGCCAACTGGTCCAGTTGTCCCGGACGCGTCGCAAGGTCAGATCACCCCTGCCCCGCTCGATCTCCTCCATCGCGGGGCCGAGCAGCTTCAGCCAGAAGCGGAGATAGGGGTCGGCGACCCGGTAGCGACGGTCCTTCGAGGGCCGCGTGGACAGGGGGAGGTCGGTCGCGATCACCCGCTTGTCCGCGAGGATCCCCAGTGACCTGTTGAGGGGGGTCGCACTGATTCCGCCGGCCGCACGGGCGATGTTGGTGAAGGTCCGCTCGCCGCTTCCGATCGCCGCGAGCACCGCGCGTGCCTGCACCTGCTGAGGGAATTCGGCGGCCAGCGAGCGTTCCGCCGAGACCAGCAGCGCCGAGACGGGATCGCTGAGGGCAGCCGACAGGAAGTCCCACAGCCCGGCGCCGTGCGGCCATTCCGCACAGATCAGGGGCAGCCCGCCGGTGACCAGGGCCGCGTCGAACGCTCCGGCCGCGTCCAGGCCCAGCATCGCGCCCACTTCCGCCGGATTGAGCGGCCCCAGCACCATCTCCCGGCCTCGCTGGTGGAACGGACGGCCGTAGCTGTTCAGCGCCTCCATCATCGACAGGTCGGAGCCGATGAGGACCAGCAGTACCGGCTTCGTCTCCAGCAGCCTGTCCCAGGCCCGTTGCAGCGTGCCCTCGAACGCGCCCTCCGCGTCCATCAGATACGGCACTTCGTCCATGACCACCACGCTGGGCCGGTCGTGCGGCAGAGCCGCCGCCAGTACGTCGAGGGCGGCGTCCCAGTTCGCGGGGCGGGCCGAGGCGAGCAGGCCGGCGAGGGGCAGATTCGAGGACTGCGCGTCCTGGGCGAACCGCTCCAGATCGGCGTGCGGCGACGCTCCCGTGGCGGCGTAGAAGAGAAACGGCACACCGGACCGCTCGGCGAAGCGTTCGACGAGCCGCGACTTGCCCACACGGCGACGCCCCCGCAGCATCACGCACCGCCCCGGCCGCTCGCCGCCGACCCCGGCCGCCACCTTGCCCAGCTCACGGTCCAGGGTGTCGAGCTCGCGTACCCGTCCTACGAAGTTGCCCATACCGGCGAACTTAACATCAAAGTTACTAACATTGATGTTAGTAACGCGGATGTCCGCTCGGCTTTCCTCGTCGCCCGGCGACAGCAGTGTGGGGACCTGTTGCCGCGAGGTGTCGACACCGGTATCCGTCGCCGCTGCGCGCCTGACAGCGGTCACGCGCTCACAGGTTTCTCGCAGGCAACTCACCGGGTCCACCGAAACAAGCTCCCTATCGTCATGCACACGCACTGACACGGAGGTGGGGAACATGAACAGCAGTCACTCCAACACCACGGAGAAGTCGGCAGGTTGGGCCAAGTCCGCCCGTGGGCCGTGGGCCGTTGTCTGCGCCGTCGCTACCGTCATCCTCGGCCCGGCCGCCGTCACGGCCTCCGCGCTCGACCAGGCCAACGCGGCGCCGATGCACCACTCGGTACGGGCCGACCAGAACCAGGCCTACATCTCGACGGACACGTCACGGCGCCGGACCGCCGCCTGAGACAGCCACCGGCGGGAGCCGAGCGGCGACATGCCCTTCAGTGGCCGCTCCTCAGCGCTTCGCCGAGCCGGATCTGTGTGACGCACCTCAGGTCGGTTTCACGGTGATCGAACGGCCCGCGTGGTTACGGGCGTGGTCCATTTCCGCTGTGGCCCGATCGCCGACGAGGGACACGCCCATCGCATGGCCGTCGGTGTCCTTCTCGCTGACCGCCTTGTATTCCAGGACTCTGAGCCCCTTCGGCACATGGACGATCTCGGCGTTCAGAAGGGTCACCGGAGTCGACGGCACGTTGCTCGTCCCGGGCAGACTCACCCAGTACTCCTGGCCGACCTGGGCATGCTCGAAGCCGAGTTCCGCCTGCGACTGCGTTCCTCCGTCCAGGGCTTTGCCCTGGGACTCGCCGTCGCCGGTACGGGAGTTGGCGCACGCGGTGAGAACCACGGCTGCCAGGGACAGCGTCATGGCCACGGCCACTGCTGACTGACTCGTTCTCATTTCCCGCCGCGGATCCCGTTCATGCCGCAAGCGTTCTTGTCGGGCCGCGGTACCAGGATCCAATCACGCTGGTCGGACGGCACAACGGCCTGGGGTTCCCCTGAGCTGCGTCATCAGCGCGCGGCGACCAGTTCCTGGGTGCTGGTGACCGTGCCGTCGGTGTGCCGGGTGAGGCGGACGACCAGGACGTGGCGGCGGTCGGCCGGTGCGGTGACGTAGAGCGGTCGGCCCTTGTCGAGGCCGGGTGCCCTGAGCTTCACGCGCGAACTGAACGCTCCGGCCGCGCTGTTGCACCCTTTCGCGAGGGTGAGGCCGAAGGGGTCGTGGTCGTGCCGGGTGGCGTCGATGTCGTAGTCGACGTTCTTGTTGTCGGGCTCGGCGACCGTCCCGACGTTCATCGTGACCCATGCGTGGACCTTCACGTCCGAGCAGACGGAGACCGTGCTCACCGCCTGTGGGTCCGGGTCGTTGAGGTCCTTGCCCTCCGCGTCCTGTCCGACCAGCAGGAGGGTTCCGCCCAGTACGGCGGCTCCCACGACGACGACGGCGGCACCGAGCAGGATCATCGAGCGCGGGCGGACGATCGGGAACATGTGTCCTCCGGGGACCGGGAAGCGGCGATCTCGTCGCCCAACTCGGTTGTGCCGAGCGGGCGTTGTCGCTCCGTAGGACATCCGGGGATCGGTGGGCGTTGTGACCGGCGGGGCATCAGGACGGCTCTGTGACACATGGGTCGACCCGCCGTTACGGAGGGGAACCGGATACGGCGGGGCCGCTCGCTCAGACCTGGTCGGTGGGGCGGATGACGATCTCGGCCACGGCTCGGCGGCGCGGGCTGGTGACGACGTACTCGACGGCCTCGGCGACGTCGTCGGCGTGCAGTTGCTCCACGTCGGCGAACCTGGCCGCCATACGGTCCCGCACGGCCTGCTCCTGGTGGGCGAACAACTCGGTCTCGGTGAGGCCCGGTTCGACCACGGAGAAGCGGACGTTGCGCCGCGCGTACTCCTGCCGCCAGGCCTCGGTCGCGGCGGTGACGCCGAACTTCGTCGCGTTGTACACCGCGCCGGACGGGATGGCGTAGCGGCCGGCGATCGAACTGATGTTGACCACGTCGGCGACCCGCCGCGGACTGGAGACGGCGGCCTCGATCAGGTGCGGCAGCGCGGCCTTGGTGACGTACAGCAGCCCCTTCACGTTGATGTCGACCATCTGCTCCCAGTCACCCAGCGAGGCCTGCGCCGAGTCCCCGGTGAACATGACACCGGCCGCGTTGACCAGGATGTCCAGTCGGCCGAGCCGTTCGACGGTAGTGGCGACGAGGCCGGCGGCCGCGTCGGCATCCGTGAGATCGGCGGCCAACGCGACCGCCCTGCCGTCCAGTTCGGCGATCTCCTTGGCCAGCACGTCGATCCGGTCCTGCCGCCGAGCGACCAGCACGACGGCGGCCCCCTCGGCCGCCAGCCGGCGCGCGGTGGCCTGCCCGATACCGCTGCTGGCACCCGTGACCAGGGCGACTGTCGACTTCAGGGTCATGGTGGTGGACGTGGTGGTGGGCATGGCGGTGACCTCCGGAACAGTGATGTGCGCCTCCGTGACACCACCACTCTGCGGACCGGCTCATGGGGGTGCCAGAGCGTGGTGATCCTGGTATCCGCACCAACTGGTAACAGGCGGGAGCGCATCCGCTCCGGCACGCTCAGTGCCTGCCCATCTCCAAGTACTGTTCGCCCGCCGGGTCGATGTCCACGCCCAGGCCGTTCATGAGGCCGGCCAGCATCGTGTAGTAGCCGACCGTCGTGATCAGTTCGACCACCTGGCGGTCCGTCAGGTGTTTGCGCAGGGTGCCCAACGTGGCGTCCGTGAGGGTGTGTCGGGTCAGGAGTTCGTCCGTCGCCGTCAGCAGGGCCGACTCGACCGGGTCGAACTCGCCTTCCTCGGGGCGGAGTTCGACGACCGCCGCCAACTGGTCGACCGTGAGCCCCGCGTGCACCGCGATCGGGCGGTGCTGGACGATCTCGTAGGCGCAGTCCGTGTGTGCCGCCACCGCCATCACCACCAGCTCGCGCAACCGCACCGGCAACGACGAACCGAGCACGGCCAGCCCCAACTCGATGGCGGGGCCCGGCAGTTCGGGAGCGTGGGAGAGCATGCGGAACGCGTTCAACGGGGTGGGGAGTCTGTCGACGGCCTCGGCGGAACGCTCCGGGTACGGTATTCGGGCCACGGCGACCTCACTGGGATCAGGGACTGACGGCGGACGGGGCATCCATCGCCGTACCCCGTTCCCTCGTGCTCACTCCTGCCGGAACCTCTCCCGCAGCTTCGGGAAGCGTTCCGCCAGCACCTCGTCGTTCTCCAGGTCGAGCGCCGCCCCGAGCGGCTCGGCGGGCGGCGGCGGGATCCCCAGGTCGGGGGCGACGACGCCGGTGAGCTGCTCGTACGCCTCGTCCGCCGCGTACCCCAGTTCCTCCCCGTCGCCGTCGATCTCGTCGTCGAAGTCGTCCAGGGCCTCGGCCAGCGAGTCGGGATCGTGGACCGCACCCTCGTACACCTCGCGGCCCTGGCCGATCAGCCAGCACCGGAAGAAGTCGAACGCGTCGTCGCTCGCCCCGTCGAGCAGCACCCACGCCGCACCCCACAGATCCCAGGTGTAGGCGCGGTTGTAGCGGGCCTCGAAGTGCCGGGCGAAGTCCAGGACCAGCTCCGGGTCCAGCAGCAGAAGCCGGTCCACCAGCAGGTCGGCCTGCTCCTCGGGGTCGCCCTCGGCGGCCTCGCGGGTGGCGTCCACCAGCTCCCAGAACTCCGTCTCGTCCATCACGGGTCAAGCATCGGGCCTGGAGGGGTGGTGCGCATGTGGAGTGGGGCGGATTGTCACCTGGCGCTGGGCAGATCGTTATCGGGCGGTGCGGGGCAGATCATTGGCGGGTGGCGCGGGGCGGATCGGTGTCGGGCGGTGCGGGGCGGATCGTTGGCGGGGGGTGCGGGGCCGTCATGACCCGTACAGCGCGGCCAGCCGTGCCGCGTCCCGCGCGAACCGTACCCGTAGTACCTCCGGCGCCAGCACCTCCACCTCCGGGCCCAGCCCCGTGAGCTGGCCGTGTGCCACCTCCTCGGACTCCACCGGCAGGGTCACCGTCACCCACCCGTCGTGGCTCCGGGGACGGCCCGCCGCTTCCAGCGCCTCCCTCGCCGTGACCGGATCGACGGTGTACGGGAGTCTTCGCGCGCCGTCGGGGGAGAGTCGTACCACCACTTCGGTGTGCAGGATCGAGCGCGCGAACTGTTCCGCCTGCTCCTCCCAGAACGCCGGCAGGTCGAAGTCCTTCTCCCGTGTGAAGCGGTCGCCGTCGACGAGATCCACCGCCGTGAAGCGGTCGATCCGGTACACCCGGTAGGAATCGCGGCCGGTCACCCGTGCGCACAGGTACCAGATGCCCGCCTTGAGGACGAGGCCGTACGGGTCCAGCTCGCGTTCGACGGCGGAGTCGCCGCGGCGGTAGCGCGCGAGCACCCTGCGGTCGTCCCACACGGCGTCCGCCACGACCGGGAGCAGTTCGGGGGTCTTCGGTTCAGTGAACCAGCTCGGGGCGTCCAGGTGGAAGCGTTGTGCCGCCGCGCGGGAGGCGTCCCGCAGGGACGGGAGCAGGGCCGCCGACACCTTCAGGCGGGCGGCCGACGCGGCGTCCTCCAGGCCCATCTCGCGCAACGCTCCCGGTACTCCGCTCAGGAAGAGCGCCTCGGCCTCGTTGCGGGCCAGGCCGGTGAGCCGGGTCCGGTATCCGCCGACGAGCCGGTATCCGCCGGCCCGGCCCCGGTCCGCGTACACGGGGACGCCCGCCTCCGACAGCGCCTGGGCGTCCCGGGTGACGGTGCGTTCGGAGACCTCCAGCTCGCGGGCCAGCTCGGCGGCGGTCATCGAGGGGCGGGACTGGAGGAGCAGCACCATTTTGATGAGGCGGGCAGCGCGCATGGGTCTCATGATGAGGGATTTCGCCCCCGCCGCCTCTACCCGTCCCATCCTCCTGGGGCTCCGCCCCAGACCCCGCCAGGGGGCTCTGCCCCCTGGACCCCCGCTCCTCAAACGCCGGAGGGGCTGGACTTTCAGCCCGTCCGGCGTTTGAGGACGAGGCCGTTCAGGCCGAAGCGGGGGTCTGGGGGCGGCAGCCCCCAGGGACGGGACGGGTAGAGGCGGCGGGGGCGAAGAAACAACCCCTACAACCCGTACCGCTCCCGCGCTTCCTTCACCGCCGTCGCCTTCACTTCCCCGCGCCGCGCCAGCTGGGCGAGCGCGGCGACCACGATCGACTCCGCGTCGACACCGAAGTACCGGCGAGCCGCGTCCCGCGTGTCCGACAGGCCGAAGCCGTCCGCGCCCAGCGACGACCAGTCCTGCTCGACCCACTGCGCGATCTGGTCGGGAACCTGCCGCATGTAGTCGGAGACGGCGAGCACCGGACCCTCGGCGCCGTGCAGCGCCTGCCGGACGTACGGCACCCGCTCCTCGCCGCGCAGCAACGCCGCGTCCGCGTCGAGCGCGTCCCGCCGCAGTTCGGTCCAGGACGTCGCCGACCAGACGTCGGCCGCGACACCCCAGTCCTCGGCGAGCAACCGCTGCGCCTTCAGCGCCCAGTGGATCGCCGTACCGGAACCGAGGAGCTGGATGCGCGCCGCGTTGGCAGCGGGCGAAAGTCCCGCCGATTCCGCCGTGTTGAAGCGGTAGAGGCCCTTGACGATGCCTTCGTCGATACCGAGGCCGGCCGGCTTGGCGGGCTGCGGGATCGGCTCGTTGTAGACGGTGAGGTAGTAGAAGACGTTCGGGTCCTCACCCGGCGCCGCCTCGCCGTACATCCGGCGGATGCCGTCGCGCACGATCGCCGCGACCTCGTACGCGAAGGCCGGGTCGTACGACATCGCCGCCGGGTTCGTCGCCGCGATCACCGGCGAGTGCCCGTCCGCGTGCTGGAGCCCCTCGCCCGTCAGCGTCGTACGGCCCGCCGTCGCACCGACGAGGAAGCCGCGGCCGAGCTGGTCGCCGAGCTGCCACATCTGGTCGGCCGTGCGCTGCCAGCCGAACATCGAGTAGAAGATGTAGAAGGGGATCATCGCTTCGCCGTGCGTCGCGTACGACGTCGACGCGGCGATGAAGTCCGCCATGGAGCCCGCCTCGGTGATCCCCTCGTTGAGGATCTGACCGTTCTTGGCTTCCTTGTAGTACATGAGCTGGTCGCGGTCGACGGGCTCGTACGTCTGGCCCTTGGGGGAGTAGATCCCGAGGGAGGGGAACAGCGACTCCATGCCGAACGTCCGTGCCTCGTCCGGCACGATCGGCACCCAGCGCTTGCCGGTCTCCTTGTCGCGGACCAGGTCCTTGACGAGACGGACGAAGGCCATGGTGGTGGCCACGTTCTGCGAGCCCGAGCCCTTGTCGAAGGACGCGAACGTCTTCTCGGCGGGGGCGGGCAGCGCGGGCAGCGCGTGCGTACGACGGGCGGGGGCCGGACCGCCGAGCGCGGCGCGGCGCTCCTGGAGGTAACGGACCTCGGGGGAGTCGACGCCGGGGTGGCCGTAGGGAACGACCCCGTCGACGAAGTCGCTGTCCTTGATGGGGAGTTCGAGCAGATCACGCATCTGCTTGAACTCGTCCGTCGACAGCTTCTTCATCTGGTGGTTGGCGTTCTTCGACGCGAAGCCCTCGCCGAGCGTGTGGCCCTTGACCGTCTGCGCGAGGATGACCGTCGGGCCGCCCTTGTGCTCTACGGCCGCCTTGTACGCGGCGTACACCTTGCGCGCCTCGTGACCACCGCGCGAGAGGTGGAAACACTCGAGGATCTTGTCGTCGCTGAGCAGCTTCGCCAGCTCGACGAGCGCCGGGTCCTTGCCGAAGAAGTCCTCGCGGATGTAGGCGGCGCCACGCGTCTGGTACGTCTGCACCTGGGCGTCGGGTACCTCGCGCAGCCGTCGTACGAGCGCGCCCGTGGTGTCGAGGCGGAACAGCTCGTCCCAGGCGTTGCCCCACAGGGACTTGATGACGTTCCAGCCGGCGCCGCGGAACTGGGCCTCCAGTTCCTGCACGATCTTGAAGTTCGCGCGGACCGGGCCGTCGAGGCGCTGGAGGTTGCAGTTGATGACGAAGGTCAGGTTGTCCAGACCCTCACGGCTCGCCAGTGCGAGGGCCGCCGTCGACTCGGGCTCGTCCATCTCGCCGTCGCCGAGGAAGGCCCAGACGTGGGACTCGGAGACGTCCTTGATGCCGCGCGCGGTGAGGTAGCGGTTGAAGCGCGCCTGGTAGATCGCGGACAGCGGGCCGAGGCCCATCGACACCGTCGGGAACTCCCACAGCCAGGGGAGGCGGCGGGGGTGCGGGTACGACGGGAGGCCGTTGCCGCCGGCCTCCTGGCGGAAGTTGTCGAGGTGCGCCTCGGTGAGGCGGCCGTCGAGGAAGGCGCGGGCGTAGATGCCGGGGGAGGCGTGGCCCTGGATGTAGAGCTGGTCGCCGGAACCCGGTGATTCCGCGGATTCCTTGCCTTTGAAGAAGTGGTTGAAGCCGGTCTCGTACAGCCAGGCCGCGGACGCGAAGGTCGCGATGTGGCCGCCGACGCCGTGTTTCGCGCCGCGGGTCACCATCGCCGCCGCGTTCCAGCGGTTCCACGCGGTGATCCGGCGCTCCAGCGCCTCGTCGCCGGGCGCGGACGGCTCGGCGGCGGTCGGGATGGTGTTGAGATAGTCCGTCTCAAGCAGCTTGGGCAGCGCGAGTCCGTTGCCCTCCGCGCGCTCCAGTGTGCGGCGCATCAGATACGCGGCACGGTGCGGACCCGCAGCCTGCGTGACGGCGTCCAGGGAGGCCTGCCATTCGGCGGTCTCCTCGGGGTCGCGGTCCGGGAGCTGGTCGAGCTCGCTCGGCTGGATGGCGTAGGGGTCGGTCATAACGCCGCCTTCCTCGGTCGAAGGGGGGTTCCCTCATCGGCAAGGGGATTTCGGGGGTGCCCTTGGTCTTTGGCAGGACAGGGCGGCGGGCCCTGTGGTGGGAGCCCGTCGGTGACTGTAACTCCCTGATCGATGATCGATCAAAGGTTCCCGGGCAAAATATCTTGAATACCGGAAAGTCGGCACGGGGTGCCTCCGGCGGCGGCACCGGGTGTCTTGGTTTGGCGGGGTTTTCGCAGGTGGGAGGGGGCTTTTGAGCGGGGGAGTGCTCCGGTGTTGGGGGGTCGGGGCGGGGTGGGCTGTGGTGGGGCGGAGTGGGCTGTGGTGGGGCGGGGTGGGGTGGGGTGGAGTTGGGCGGGCTGTGGTGGGTGCGGCCGGTGGAGACTGCCGTCCTGGCTGACCGCTGACCGCTGACCGGGCCGCGTGCCGTCCCGGCCGGGTGTCGTCCCGGCTGTGCTCCGTCTTGGCTGTGGGCGGTTCGGGCTGGTCGCCGTTCTGGCTGACCGCCTTCTTCGCCGAACGTCGTCTTGGCTGTCCGGGGTCCGGGGTGTGTGTCGCCCCGGCTGACGGCCGTCCTGGCACGGGTGCCGTCCCGGCTCACCGCCGTCTCAGCTGTGCACCGTCGTGACCGAGCGTCGTCCCGGCTGAGCGCCGTTGTGGCTGTGCGCCGTCGTGGCCGAGTGCCCGTTGTGGCTGTGGGCGGTTTGGGCCGAGTGTCGTTCGGGCTCGCCGCCGTCGTGGCTGAGCGGCGTTGTGGCTGAGCGCGGTTTGGGCTGGTCGCCGTCCTGGCTGACTGCCTTCGCCGAGCGCCGCCGTCTTGGCTGTCCGGGGTCCGGGGAGTGTCGTCCCGGCTGACCGCTGTCCTGGCACGGGTGTCGTCCCGGCTGGCCGCCGTCTCGGCTGTATGCCGTCGTGACCGAGCGCCGTCCCGGCTGTGCGCGGTTCGGGTTAGCCGCTGTCCCGGCTGAGCGCCGTTCCGGCTGAGTGTCGTCCGGGCTGAGTGTCGTCCCGGCTGGGCGTGGTTCGGGTTAGCCGCTGTGCCGGCTGTGCGCCGTTCCGGCTGAGTGTCGTCCGGGCTGAGTGTCGTCCGGGCTGGGCGTGGTTTGGGCCTGGTGCCGACTTCGTCGGGTGGCGTGCGGGCTGGGGGTCGTGCGGGGCGAGTGTGCGGACGGCCGGGTGGTGGCGTGGTGGTGGGATCTCAGGGGCGGGGTGCGCATCCGAGGACGTGGGCCTTGACCAGTTCCGCGATGCGCGGGTCCCGGCGGCGGAATGCGGCCACCAGTTCCTCGTGCTCCTCGGCGTAGGACTGCTGCACGGTGCCCAGCCAGCGGATCGACAGGGCGGTGAACACCTCGATGCCCAGGCCCTCCCAGGTGTGCAGCAGCACCGAGTTGCCGGCCGCTCGGACCAGCTCGCGGTGGAAGCCGACGGTGTGCCGTACCTGGCCGGTACCGTCCGCGTCGCGGTCCGCCTCGTAGAGGGCGGCGACATGCGGTTCGAGTGCCGAGCAGTCCTCGGCCAGCTTCTCCGCCGCCAGCTCCGCCGCGATCGCCTCCAGGCCGGCCCGCACCGGGTAGCTCTCCTCCAGGTCGGCCGCGGTCAGATTCCGGACGCGTACGCCCTTGTTCGGCGCGGACTCGATCAGCCGCAGTGACTCCAGCTCGCGCAACGCCTCCCGCACCGGCGTCTGGCTGACTTCCAGCTCCGTCGCGATCCGTCGCTCCACGATCCGCTCGCCCGGCTTCCAGCGCCCGCTGACGATCCCCTCCACGATGTGCTCGCGGATCTGTTCGCGCAGCGAGTGGACGACGGGCGCGGTCATGAGAGCTCCTTAAGGGCGTTTGACGTTTAGACAATAAGGCCGCACGCCCGCTCGGGAGGGGCGCACGGGGGCGCTTTCATGCAGGTGAGACGAGACTTACACGCTGTCGGGGCGGTGTCCTGTGTAAAGACCCGTACCGGGTCCGGCGCGGAGCCGTCACCACCGTGTCACCGGCAGAACCGACCCGGCCCCTTGTGGTGTGGCGGTCGGCAGGGGGTCCCGTGAGAGGCACCCCTCGGCACGTCGGGGGACGACATGAACAGTGGTTTTCGGAACGTGGGGCTGGGGTTGGTGATGATGGCGGCGCTGGCCACCGGGATGACCGGGTGTCGGCCGACGCCCTCGCACGCGGTGGGGGTGACCACCACGCCCGTACGGAACATGACCGCCGCCGGCGGCTCCGGCGCCGCCTGTGTCTTCGTGAAACCGGACGGCGCCCAGAAGTTGGGTCATGTCGGCTGGGGCTTCCGGATCACCGGCACGAACACATGGGAGTACGGCGCCGTCGAGAACCCCACCAACAAGCTCTACACCCCGCCGGGCGGCGACATCGGCGCCTGGCACACGACGGGATCGTACGCCCGGATGCTGAGCGACATGTCCCGGGACGCCCACTATCCCGGGCACTCGACCCACCCGTACAGCCGCTACCGCTGCACCGGTTCGTCGACCGGTGACGTGGGCGCGGCCCGGGCCATGGTCGGGAAGGTGGAGGCCCGAGGCTTCCTCGTCGGCATCGACCCGAGGACCGGGAAACTCACCTCACGGGACTGCCTGGACGCCACGTACGACGTACTGCGCGCGTACCGCGCCCGGCATCTGACGCCCGCGCCGAAGCTGGACATCCCGAACGTGTGGGTGGAGACGCTGGTGCTGTGGAGCGACAGGGCGCTGCGGCCGCGGTAGGAACAGCGGGAAACGCACGGTGCCCCCGCCCGGAGAGCTCCAGGATGGGGGCACCGTACGAACAACTGGCCGGGCGGCTGCTGACTACAGGCCGAGCTCGACCTCGAACTCGCCCGCCTCCAGGATCGCCTTGACCGCCGTCAGGTAACGGGCGGCGTCCGCGCCGTCCACCAGGCGGTGGTCGTAGGAGAGGGTCAGGTACGTCATGTCGCGGACGCCGATGACCGTGCCGTCCTCGGTCTCGATGACGGCCGGGCGCTTGACCGTGGCGCCGATGCCGAGGATCGCGACCTGGTTCGGGGGCACGATGATCGTGTCGAAGAGCGCGCCGCGCGAACCGGTGTTGGAGATGGTGAAGGTCGCGCCGGACAGCTCGTCCGGGGTGATCTTGTTCGCCCGGACCTTGCCCGCGAGCTCGGCGGTGGCCTTGGCGATACCGGCGATGTTCAGGTCGCCCGCGTGCTTGATGACCGGGGTCATCAGGCCCTTCTCGGAGTCCACCGCGATACCGACGTTCTCGGTGTCGAAGTAGGTGATCGTGCCCTCGTCGACGTTGATCCGGGCGTTGATGGCCGGGTGGGCCTTCAGCGCCTGGGCCGCCGCCTTGACGTAGAACGGCATCGGGGAGAGCTTGACGCCCTCGCGGGCCGCGAAGGAGTCCTTCGCCTGACCGCGCAGGCGCATCAGGCGCGTGACGTCGACCTCGACGACCGAGGACAGCTGCGCCTGCTCGTGCAGCGCCTTGACCATGTTGTCGCCGATGACCTTGCGGATGCGGGGCATCTTGACGGTCTGGCCACGGAGGGGAGAGGCCTCCAGGGTCGGCGTCTTCTTCGCGGCGACGGCGGCCGGAGCGGCGGCGGCTGCGGGAGCCGGAGCAGCGGCGGCGGCCTTCGCGGCCTCGGCGGCGGCGAGGACGTCCTGCTTGCGGATACGGCCGCCGACGCCGGTGCCCTTGACGGTGGACAGGTCCACGCCGTTCTCGGACGCGAGCTTGCGCACCAGGGGAGTGACGTAGGCGCCGTCGTCCGTCGCCTGGGCGGCGGCGGGTGCCGGAGCGGCCGGGGCCACCGGAGCCGGAGCGGCGACCGGCGCGGGGGCCGGGGCGGCGGGGGCGACCGGAGCCGGAGCCGCGACCGGAGCGGCGGCGACCGGAGCGGGCGCCGGAGCCGGGGGTGCGACGGGGGCGGGAGCCGGAGCGGCAGCCGCCGGAGCGGGCGCCGGTGCGGCCGGAGCCGGGGCGGCCGCCGGAGCGGCACCCGGGGCGCCGACGACGGCGAGCTTGGCGCCGACCTCGGCGGTCTCGTCCTCGCCGACCAGGATCTCCAGCAGGACGCCGGCGACCGGCGAGGGGATCTCGGTGTCGACCTTGTCGGTGGAGACCTCGAGGAGGGGCTCGTCCTCCGCGACCTCGTCGCCGACCTGCTTCAGCCAGCGGGTGACGGTGCCCTCGGTGACCGACTCGCCCAGTGCGGGCAGCACGACGTCGGTACCGGAGGCGCCGGCCGCCGGAGCGGCGGCAGCGGGGGCGGGCGCGGCCGGGGCGGGCGCCGGAGCCGCGGGGGCCTCGGCGACCGGAGCCGGAGCGGCCACGGGGGCCGGCTCGGCAGCGGGGGCGGGGGCCGCGGCAGGGGCGCCGCTGCCGTCGTCGATCACGGCCAGCTCGGCGCCGACCTCGACGGTCTCGTCCTCGGCCACCTTGATGGAGGCCAGTACGCCGGCGACGGGGGAGGGGATCTCGGTGTCGACTTTGTCGGTCGACACCTCGAGCAGCGGCTCGTCGGCCTCGACTCGCTCGCCCTCGGCCTTCAGCCAGCGGGTGACTGTGCCCTCGGTGACGCTTTCACCGAGCGCCGGAAGGGTTACGGAAACCGCCATGGTTTCGGTTGCTCCTTACGAATTGCGGAAGTCTGTGTCGTCGTCCGACCGAGGGGGTCAGTCGTGGGAGTGGAGAGGCTTCCCGGCCAGTGCCAGGTGGGCCTCGCCGAGCGCCTCGTTCTGCGTCGGGTGGGCGTGGATCAGCTGGGCGACCTCGGCGGGCAGCGCCTCCCAGTTGTAGATCAACTGGGCTTCGCCGACCTGCTCGCCCATGCGGTCGCCGACCATGTGGACGCCGACCACGGCACCGTCCTTCACCTGGACGAGCTTGATCTCGCCCGAGGTGTTGAGGATCTTGCTCTTGCCGTTGCCCGCGAGGTTGTACTTCAGAGCGACGACCTTGTCCGCGCCGTAGATCTCCTTGGCCTTGGCCTCGGTGATGCCCACGGAGGCGACCTCCGGGTGGCAGTACGTCACCCGGGGGACACCGTCGTAGTCGATCGGAACGGTCTTCAGACCGGCCAGACGCTCCGCCACCAGGATGCCCTCGGCGAAGCCGACGTGCGCGAGCTGGAGCGTGGGGACCAGGTCGCCGACGGCGGAGATGGTCGGGACGTTCGTCCGCATGTACTCGTCGACCGTGACATAGCCGCGGTCGATCGCGACACCCTGCTCCTCGTAGCCGAGACCGGCGGAGACGGGCCCGCGGCCGACGGCGACGAGCAGCAGCTCGGCCTCGAACTCCTTGCCGTCGGCGAGGGTGACCTTCACACCGTTCTCGGTGTACTCGGCCTTCGAGAAGAAGGTGCCCAGGTTGAACTTGATGCCGCGCTTGCGGAACGCGCGCTCAAGAAGCTTGGAGGAGTTCTCGTCCTCAAGGGGGGCGAGGTGCTTGAGGCCCTCGATGATCGTCACGTCGGCGCCGAAGGACTTCCACGCGGAGGCGAACTCCACGCCGATGACACCGCCGCCCAGGATGATCGCGGACTGCGGCACACGGTCCAGGACGAGGGCGTGGTCCGAGGAGATGATCCGGTTGCCGTCGATCTCCAGGCCCGGCAGCGACTTCGGCACGGAGCCGGTCGCCAGCAGGACGTGACGGCCCTGGATGCGCTGGCCGTTGACGTCGACGGAGGTGGGGGAGGAGAGCCTGCCCTCACCCTCGATG
This sequence comes from Streptomyces sp. NPDC101776, assembly GCF_044766845.1. Classification (NCBI taxonomy): domain Bacteria; kingdom Bacillati; phylum Actinomycetota; class Actinomycetes; order Kitasatosporales; family Streptomycetaceae; genus Streptomyces; species Streptomyces sp. NPDC101776. The sequence goes on from NZ_JBIWMV010000002.1 coordinate 974,008, forward strand.
TAGTGCACCTTGCGGGATGCGATCAGACCCTGCAGGCCCTTGTAGAGACCCGAGATCACGCCGTCCTTGTACTTGTGGACGGCCGGTACGTCGATGCCCTCGAAGGTGGCCTTGACGCCGAACTGCTCGCTCTCGCGGGCCTGGTCGGCGATCTCGCCCGCGTGGAGCAGGGCCTTGGTGGGGATGCAACCTCGGTGCAGGCAGGTGCCGCCGACCTTGTCCTTCTCGATCAGAGCGACGTCCAGACCCAGCTGGGCCCCGCGCAGGGCCGCGGCGTAACCGCCACTGCCACCGCCGAGGATCACTAGGTCGAAAACGGTGCTGGCGTCGTTCGCCACGTCACGTCCTCCATGCATGTGCGCCGTACGCCGGTCTTCAGTGACCGCGCGGCGGCTGGTGTCCGGCCGCTCTTTCATCGGCCCTGTGGTGGGGGCCCTGTCCTGCCGAGCCCATCTTCGCACTTGTCGGGGCCGTTCGAGACGCCGGGCCCGGGTGTGAGACACCACACGCTCACATGAGAGACGCTGAATTGTTGAGACACCTAGGTGCGACCCCCGAGGGGCGCGGGGAACTGCGCGACCAGCCACAACCGGCCCGCAGCCGCCCACGCACCCAAGGAGCCGAACTACTGGGCGAAAAACGTCAGCCCAGATCCCCCGCAGCAGTCAACTCCGCAAGCCGCACCAACGTACGCACGGCAGACCCGGTCCCACCCTTGGGCGTGTACCCGAAGGGCCCGCCCTCGTTGAACGCCGGCCCAGCGATGTCGAGGTGCGCCCAGGCGATCCCCTCGCCCACGAACTCGCGCAGGAACAACCCCGCGACCAGCCCGCCACCCATCCGCTCACCCATGTTGGCGATGTCGGCGGTGGGAGAGTCCATCCCCTTGCGCAGGTGCTCAGGCAACGGCATGGGCCAGGACGGCTCCCCGACCTCCTCCGCCGCGTCGACGATCGCCGCGCGGAAGGCATCGTCGTTGGCCATGACCCCGAACGTCCGGCTCCCGAGAGCCAGAACCATCGCCCCGGTCAGCGTCGCCACGTCCACGATCGCGTCCGGCTTCTCCGCCGACGCCGCCCACAGCGCGTCCGCGAGGACCAGCCGGCCCTCCGCGTCCGTGTTGAGGACCTCGACGGTCTTGCCGCTGTACATGCGCAGCACGTCACCGGGACGGGTCGCGGAGCCGGACGGCATGTTCTCGGCGAGCGCCAGCCAGCCGGTGACATTGACCTCAAGTCCCAGCCGCGCGGCGGCGACCACGGCGGCGAAGACCGCCGCCGCACCGCTCATGTCGCACTTCATCGTCTCGTTGTGCCCGGCCGGCTTGAGCGAGATGCCGCCCGAGTCGTACGTGATGCCCTTGCCGACGAACGCGAGGTGCTTGGTCGCCGCGGCGTGCGTGTACGACAGCTTCACCAGCCGCGGACCGGCCGCGGAACCGATGCCGACGCCGAGGATGCCGCCGTAGCCGCCCTTCTCCAGGGCCTTCTCGTCGAGTACCTCGACCTTGATGCCGTGTTCCTTCGCCGCGGTCTGCGCGACGGCCGCGAAGGCCTCCGGGTCGAGGTCGTTCGGCGGGGTGTTGATGAGGTCGCGGGCGCGGTTGAGCTCCTCGGTCACCGCCAGAGCACGCTCTACGGCCGCCTTGTACTCCTTGTCGCGCGGCTTGCCGCCGAGCAGGGCGGCCTCGCCGAGCGGGGCTTTGCCGCCCGCCTTCGCGTCCTTGGCACCGCCCTTGTACGCGTCGAAGGAGTACGCGCCGAGCAGCGCGCCCTCGGCGATCGCGCCGGCGTCGGCGGCGTCCGTGAGGGGCAGCGCGAACGCGGCCTTCTTGGCGCCGGCGAGGGCGCGGGCGGCGACACCGGCGGCCCGGCGCAGCGCCTCGGCGTCGTACGCCTCGCCCTCCTCGGGCTCCTTGCCGAGCCCCACCGCGAGCACGAGCGGTGCCTTGAAGCCGGCCGGTGCGGGCAGCTTCGTGATCTCGCCTTCGGCACCGGAGGCGCCCAGGGTCTCCAGGACGCCGGCGAGCTTGCCGTTGTACGCCTTGTCCACGGCGTCGGCGCCCGGTGCGACGACCGGGCCCTTGCCGCCCTTGCCGACACCGATCACGATCGCGTCGGCCCGCAGGCCGGGCGCCGCGGCGGTGCTGAGAGTGAGAGCAGTCACAGTGGTGAATTCTCGCTTCCGGTGTGAAGTTGCTGTGGTCGAACGGGGTGGGTCGACCGGGCCCGACAACCGACCCTATTTCCGACCTGCGGCGGCGGTGGACACAGGGGGCTGGTGGCGGCCCAAGACGGAGCCTACGCGCGTGTGCGCGGTAGGGCGTTCGCGCGGGGGTTCACGTGCCGGAAGCGGAGTGGCCACTTCTCGATCCCGGCCCCGGATGCCCTGCGCCACCCTCGTGAGGTTCATGCGGGCCCATGCTCATCGATTTGCATGATTTCCAGGGATCCTCCGCCGGACGACCACAGGGCGGATCGCCTGGGGGAGGGGCGACATGGTCGCCGCCGAGTTGAGGAGCGAGGGCATTCCGTACACGACCGTGAATCTCGGCGACCCGGGCCGTGCCACGAGCGACGCGGCCTTCCTGAGCGACACGGTCGACGGCACGCCCCGCGCGAGGTACCAGGGCGTCGTCCTGCCGAACGAGGCGCCGTTCGGGGCGGGTTCGCCGGAACAGACCGCGCTGGAGGCCTACGAGACGACGTACGGCATCCCGCAGGTCGACGCCTGCACCTGGGCGCACCCGGAGGTCGGTCTCGACTACGCGGCCTACGCCGGGGCACTCGACGGGCATGAGGCAGATGTCACGGCGGACGGCGGGGCGGGCTCCTTCGGCTGTCTCGACGGGCCGCTCACGTTCGAGGACAACTCCGCGTCCGTGCAGGAGGGTTACGGCTTCGTGGCCACGCCCAGCAACCCTGGCGCGCCACCGAGGGAACCCGCCTGGGCCACCTCGTCCACGGCGTCCCACCCGAGGTCGACCCGGAGGCCGAGGCCCGGGCCCGGGGTGCCTCGGTGCACTGCGCGGTACTGGGTACGGGAGATCATCCGTGGGGCGCCTTGCCCCACACCTTGGATCCGGTCCCGTGAGACGCCCCGCCCTGTTGTCGGCGCTCCTCCTTGAGGCCGACCCGCCTCAGCACTCACCCACCCAGTGAGAGCACCACGAGCGCAGTCGTCGCGGCAGTCTCCGCAAGCCCCCCGAACACGTCCCCCGTGACCCCGCCGAACCGCCGCCGACAGTGCCGCAGAAGAACCTCGGCGACGACCAGCGCCACGACAACGGCAACAACCGCCCGCACCCTGCCCTGCCCCCCGAAGAACGGCCCGAGCGCCGCGGAGATCACCAAGTAGGACACGGTCATGGCCACCGCACCTCCCACCGGCACGACCCCCGCGACCGCGGCCCCCAGCCCCTCGGGCCGAGCCGCAGGCACCCCCGCACGGGCAGCCCAGGTCAACGCGAGCCGCGCGGCGACCGCGGACACGATCGCCGCAGCCGCCCCCCGGCCCCACGAGTCGCCGTAGAGCTGCGTCAGCGCGGCCACCTGAGCGAGGAGGACGAAGACGAGGGCGAGGACCCCGAACGGTCCGATGTCCGACTGCTTCATGATGCGCAGCGCGTCCTCCGCCGGCTTCCCGCTGCCGAGCCCGTCGGCGGTGTCGGCGAGCCCGTCCAGGTGCAAGCCCCGGGTGAGGACCGCGGGAGCGGCGACCGTGGCGACCGCGGCGAGCAGCGGGCCCGCGCCCAGGAACAGCAGCGACAGCCCGAGCCCCGCCGAGCACGTGCCGACGACCATCCCGACGATCGGGGCGGCCATCATTCCGGCGCGCGCGCTCTCCCGGTCCCAGCGGGTCACCCTGACCGGGAGAACGGTCAGCGTGCCGAACGCGAAGCGGAGGCTGTCGAGGGGCGGGGTCTTGGACACCGGCGCAGGTTACCCGGCGGTCCGGAGGGCGGTCCCGGCGGCCCTCGCTAAAGTGCCCATATGGGACATTGGCTGCACCGCAACATCGTCGAGCCGGGCAAACTCCCGCTGCTCCTCGCGCTCACCGCCTTCGTCCTGACCTTCCTCGTCACCCGGGTCATCACCCGGCTGATCCGCGCGGGCAAGGGCCCCTTCGGCAACATCAAGGCCGGTGACGTACACATCCACCACGTCGTCCCGGGGGTCGTCCTCACCGTCCTCGGCGGCTTCGGCGCGGTGGCCAGCACACGCTACGGCGTCGGATCGGCCCTGTTCGCGATCGTCTTCGGGATCGGCGCGGGCCTGGTGCTGGACGAGTTCGCGCTGATCCTCTACCTCGACGACGTGTACTGGACCGAGGCCGGCCGCAAGAGCGTCGAGGCGGTGGTGCTCACGGCGGCCCTGGTCGGCTTCGTCCTCGCCGGCTTCTCGCCCTTCGGCGTCAACGACCTCACCGACTCCGAACTCCACGACCGCGCAAGCGTGATCGTGAGCGTCGCCGTGAACTTCTTCTTCTCCCTCATCGCCCTGAGCAAGGGCAAGGCCCGCATGGCGGTCTTCGGCGTCCTGGTCCCGCTGGTCGCCTTCGTCGGCGCGGTCCGGCTGGCCCGCCCGGGTTCCCCCTGGGCCAAGCGCTTCTACCGCACCCGCCGCCACCGGGCCCGAGCCCGCTCCACTCTCCGCGCCTACCACCACGACCGCCGCTGGGCGGGCCCGCGCCGCGCCTTCCAGGACTGGATCGGGGGGAAGCCGGACCCGATGCCGGCGCGGATCCCCGGCCGGCGGTGAGTGAGCCCTCGCCGCGCCTACCGCACGCGCAGCCGCCGATGCCGTAGCGCCGAGACCAGGCACAGCAGCCCCACCGCGATGATCGCCGCCAGGTGCTCCTTGCCCGCGAGGTTGCCCTTCAGCATGACCTCGATCGCCATCGCGCCGGTGACCGCGAGCGCCGTCGCGTACGCGCCGTAGCGCCACGCGACGAACACCGCGAGGCCGACCACCGCGGCCGAGGGGCCCGTGTCCACGACCAGCCGGTCCGAGGAGGGCAGCCCGAACGGGTTGTCGAAGCCGAGCCAGATGCCGAGGCGGGCGTACAGCGTGCCGGCGAGGGTCGCGGCGTAGGCGATGACCAGGGTGCGCCAGCGGCCGAGGCAGATCTCCGCGATGCCGAAGACGAAGAGGATCTGGACCAGGGCGCCCCACACGGGGAGGTCGAGGGCCGGTACGAAGAGGGAGAGCGGGGTGCGGAGGAGTGCCAGCCACAGCGGGTCCACGGCCCGGACCGCGCCCGTGTCCTGCACGAACCGGTAGCCCCACGACTGGTTCTGGACGAATTGCAGGGCCGCCGTCAGCAGCACCGCGCCGATCGTCATCGGGATCGCCCGCCGGCGCCGTTTCAGGAGCGGCTCGCGCACGGTGACGTAGAGCAGTCCCCATTCGGCGCGGGCCCAGCGGGCGAGGCGGTTCATCTGTGCGTCTCCAGGTGCTTGCGGTGCAGCCACTTCGGCAGTCCCGGTGCCTCCAGGAACCCCTCCGCGCGCGCCGCCGCGAGGCCGATGCGCAGCAGGTCCGCGCTCTTCTCGAAGAGCAGGAACCGGGGTTCCCAGATGGGCCGGTACTTGGCGTTGGCGCGGTACAGCGACTCGATCTGCCACCACCGGGAGAAGAAGCTGAGAAGTGACCTCCACAGCCGCAGCACCGGCCCGGCGCCGATCCGCGCCCCACGTTCAAAGACCGAACGAAACATGGCGAAGTTGAGCGAAACCTGGGTGATTCCGATTTCCTGGGCGCGGCGGAGGAGTTCGATCACCATGAACTCCATGAGCCCGTTGTCGGAGTCGCGGTCCCGGCGCATCAGGTCGAGGGACAGGCCATGGGGACCCCACGGCACGAAGGAGAGCACTGCCCTCAACTCACCGTCCCCGTCGGTGCATTCGAGCATCACGCACTGTCCGTCGTCGGGATCCCCGAGCCGCCCCAGCGCCATGCTGAACCCGCGCTCGGTGGCCCCGTCCCGCCAGTCGTCGGCGCGCTTCAGCAGATACGCCATCTCGTCGGCCGGAATGTCCTCGTGGCGGCGGATCCGGACCGTGTAGCCGGCCCGCTTCACCCGGTTGAAGGCCTGCCGTACGGTCCGCATGGCACGGCCCTCCAGCGTGAACTCGGCGACCTCGACGAGGGCCTCGTCCCCGAGTTCGAGGGCGTCGAGCCCGTGCCGCGCGTAGACGGTGCCCGCCTCCTCGCTCGCGCCCATCACGGCCGGAATCCATCCGTGAACCCGGGCTTCCGCGAGCCAGGGCTCGATCGCGCCGGGCCATGCCTCCGGGTCGCCGATCGGGTCACCGGACGCCAGGGACACCCCGCCGACGACCCGGTACGCGACGGCCGCCTTGCCGGTCGGCGACCACACCACGCTCTTCTCCCGGCGCAGCGCGAAGTACCCGAGCGAGTCCCGCTCGCCCTGTCGCTCCAGCAGCACCCGCAGCTTCTTCTCGTCGTCCTCGGTGAGCGGGTCGACGGCGCGCCGGGAGCGGAACGCGGCGTAGAACACGGCGAGGACCAGGACCGTGCTGAGGACGTTGATGGCGACGTTGGCCCAGTTCGGGGTCCAGATGCCGGGGAAGCGATTCTCCGGGGCGGCGATGGACACCAGCCGGAACGCGCCGTAGCGCCAGCGCTCCACGAAGGTCGAACGGGACGCGTCGTGCGCCTGGTTGGTGACCGTCACCAGGAGCGCGGCCAGCAGCGAGGCGGCCAGGGTCCCGCCGACGGCGACGACGGCGGCGAGCCGGGGGTTGGACCGGTCGCCCTTCGCGTAGAACTCCCGCCGCCCCACCACCAGCGCGGCGACGAACGCGGCGGTCAGCCCCAGGGAGATCCAGTTCTGCGGGTACTGGCGGATCTCCTGGAACGACATGGCGAACCCGAACAACGCGAGGAACAGCCCGCTGACCACCAGGTTCAGGATCCAGGCGGCGCGTTTGCGGCGCCGCATGGTGATGGCGAGGAACGCGGTGAACACACCGGAGGCGAAGCCGGCGGTCAGCAGATACGGCGTGAAGAAGTTCTCCTGGTTGTGCCGTCGTACGTCCTGCCCCAGCGAAACCCACGCCGCGCTGAGGAAGTTGATGAACGCGACGGCCCGCAGATACCAGACGGCGAAGGCCGCGGCCCGCCGCGAGGCGCCTGAGCTGTGACGTTCCTGAACGGGCCCGACCCGGACATCTCCCATGAAGGAGGATCATATGGGTGTTGTTGCGGCGAACAGTTCTTTTCCGTCGCCGCAACGATCACACCCGGGTCACGCCTCGGGCTTCTCGACCTCGGCGGAGTCCTCGGCCTTCTCCGAGCCCACGGCCGCTTCGGGCCGCGCGGCCTGGTCCGACCTCGCGGCACTCTCCGGCTCCGTGACGGGTGCGGGCGGCTCCGCGGCGGCCACAGGCTCCGCCGCCGCAACGGGCTCCACGGCAGGGGAGGACTCCTCCGCCTTCTCCGGCTCCGCCAACTCCTCCGGCTTGAGCGGGAGTTCGGCCGCGAGCGCCGCCGCGGCCTGCACCAGAGGCAGCGCGAGCAGTGCGCCCGCGCCCTCCCCGACGGTCACACCGTGGTCGAGCAGCGGCTCCAGGGCCATCCGGTCCAGGGCCTTCGCCTGGCCCGGCTCGCCGCTGTTCTGGCCGGCCAGCCACCAGTCCGGTGCGCGGAAGGCGACCCGCTGGCCCACCAGCGCGCACGCGGCGGCCACGACGCCGTCGAGGATCACCGGCAGCTTCCGTACGGCGCTCTGCAGCAGGAACCCGGTCATCGCGGCGAGGTCGGCCCCGCCCACCGTCGCGAGGAGCTGCAACTGGTCGCCCAGCACCGGCCGGGCCCGCCGCAGCGCGTCCCGGATCGCCGCGCACTTGCGCATCCACGCCAGGTCGTCGATCGCGAGGCCGCCCCGCCCGGTGACGACGGACGCGTCGGTGCCGCACAGCGCGGCGATCAGCACGGAGGCCGGGGTCGTACCGCCGACGCTCACATCGCCGAGGACCACCAGATCCGTACCGGAGTCGGCCTCGTCGTTCGCTACGGCGACACCCGCCTCGAACGCGGCCGTCGCCTCCTCCAGCGTCAGCGCGTCCTCGATGTCGATCCGCCCGCTGCCCCGCCGCACCCGGTGCTTCACGACCTCGTCCGGCAGTGAGCCCCGCTCGCAGTCCAGGGCCATGTCCACGATCCGTACCGGCACCCCGAGCCGCCGCGCGAGCACCGCCGCCGGGCTGCCGCCCTCCAGCACCGACCGCACCAACTCCCCGGCGCTGCCCGCCGGTCGGGCCGACACACCGAGAGCGGCGACCCCGTGGTCACCCGCGAACAACACCACCCGCGGCCGTTCGACCGGCCGCACCGGCACGGCGCCCTGCGCCGCCGCCAGCCACTCACCCAGGTCGTCGAGTCGCCCCAGCGACCCGGGCGGCACGATCTGACGTTCGCGGCGCGCCTCCGCGTCACGGCGTACACCGCCGTCGGGGCGCTCGATCAGATCGGTGAAGTCGTCGAGATTAAGCGAGCTCATTCGCCGAACAGTACCGGCAGCGATCGAACGCGACAGCGCCACATGGCCACCGCGCGCCCCGGGCGTCCTTGCCCTCAAGATCGGGATCCCGTACGTATCGTTTTGCACCGTATTGTCGTACGTCTCCGGGAGCCGCCCATGAACAGCCTGCGCACCCGCGTCAGCACGCGTGTCAGCACCCTCGACGCGCGCCGCCGCCACCGCGCGCTGGCCCGCGCGATCCTGCGGCTCCTCCCCGAACCGGAGAGCTGGCTCGACGTCGGCACCGGCGACGCCCACTTCCCCGGGACGGCGAAGGAACTCTTCCCGTACACGTCCTTCGACGGCCTCGACCCCACCCCCCGAGTCGTCAGGGCCCGCGCCGCCGAACGCATCGAGGAGGCCCACGCCGGCCACCTCACCGACCCGCACATCACCTCGGCCCTGCGCGCCCGCTACGACGTCGTCACCCTCCTCCGCGACCGCTCACCCGCCCCCGACCGCGCCGCCGAACTCCGCGCCGCCCTCACCGTCCTGCGCCCCGGCGGCCTCCTGCTGCTGGAGGGCCGCCCGGACGCCCTCCGCGCCCAACTGCCGCTCCAGGACTGCGAGATCGTCACCGAGCATCGCGGCTTCCAGGACCGGCTCCCGCCTCCGCAACGGATCATCGCGCGCCGGAAGCCGTCAGCCCCGTAGCGCCAGCGCCTGCCCCGCCACCACCAGCAGCACGTGCTCGCACTCACCGGCGACCGCGGCGTTCAACCGCCCCAGCTCGTCCCGGTACCGGCGCCCGGACGCGGTCGCCGGCACGATCCCCGAACCCACCTCGTTGGACACGGCGACCAGGGTCCGCCGAGTGGCCCGCACCGCCGCGGTCAACTCCCGTACGCGCTCCCGGAGTTGCTTCTCCCCGCCGTCCCCCCACTCCGTGTCGTCCCACGCCCCCACGGAGTCCATGGCGTCCGTCAGCCACAGCGACAGACAGTCGATGAGCAACGGCGGCCCGTCCGCCGCCAGCAACGGCACCAGATCGCACGTCTCCGCCGTACGCCACGACCCCGGCCGCCGCTCCCGGTGCGCGGAGACCCGGGAGGTCCACTCGGTGTCCCCGTTGCGCGAGCCGCCGGTCGCGACGTACAGCACATCGGGAAAGGCCTCCAGCCGTCGCTCCGCCTCGACCGACTTCCCGGACCGCGCCCCGCCCAGCACCAGCGTCCGCCGCGGCACATCGGGCACGTCCTCGTACACCCCCACGGTCAACGTCGTCCCGTCCGGCACGGCCCGCGCCCCCACGGCGGCCAGCCGCCGCGTCAACTCGGCCCCCGGCGCCACATCATGATCGAGATGCACGGCGACGACATCCGTCGCGGGCCCCATCGCCCCCACCGCCCGCAGCTTGGCCAGCGCGTCCGGCCGCCCCACGACATCGGCGAGCACCATGTCGTACGACGCGACGGCCCCCTCCTCAAGCCCGGCCGGCGCGCCCCCCGGCGGCAGATACAGCACCCGCTGCCCGTCCGGCCCGGTGACGGCGTACCCGGTACCGGGCGCGTCCATCGCCACCGCCCGCACCCGATGCCCCGTCAACAACGCCAACTCCCGCCCGTCCGGCACCCGCCCCGGCTGCGGCAGCCCCGCCGGCACCTCCACGGCGGGCCCGTCGTGCGGATGCGACAAAAACACCTGCCGTACGCCACTCAGGGAATGCCCCGCCCGAGCCGCGGCGAAGGCCGCACCGGGCGTCAGATCGAGCAGCAACGTCCCGTCCACCAGCACGGCGGTGGCCGCCCGGGCATCCACCCCGAGCGACACGGCACAGGCAGCACAGGGACATTCGGGGCGGGGGAGTCCAGCGGGGGCACCGGTGCCGAGCAGAGTCAGTTCCACAGGTTCGATTTTCACCGGTCACTTGTTGGCGCGCGAGGCCGAGACCCCCTAAGGGGCGCGGGGAACTGCGCGACAAGCCCCCACCGGCCCGCAGACGAAGAATCTCCCGTAACTTGATCACGACTAACCCAGCAGAGCGCATAGGCTTCTGCTCTGCACGCGTCAGACTTTGGAGGCGTAGATGGCGGCATGGATCTGGCGGTTCGAGAAGTCCGACGGGACCGAGGTCGAACCCGCGGTCACGCCGGAGGAGTTCACCACACAGGGAGACGCGGAGTCCTGGCTCGGCGAGGTGTGGAAGGACCTCGTCGCGGGCGGCGCGGACCAGGTGTTCCTCTCCGAGGACGACACACAGATCTACGGTCCGATGAGCCTGCACGCCGAGGACGCGTAACCCGCCGTAGGACAGAACAGCGCGGGTGGGGGCGGCCGGAGAAGGCACCGGCCGCCCCCACCCCGTTCCCCGGAGGGCTACTGCTCGCCCAGCGTCACATCGACCTTCTTCGACGCCCCGTTCCGCGAGTACGTCACCGTCGTCCGCTGCCCCGGCTTGTCGGACGCCAGCGCCTCCGACAGCGAGGTGATCGTGGTGATGTCCGTGTCCCCGAGCCGCGTGATGATGTCGCCGGCCAGGATGCCGGCCTTGTCGGCGGCCCCGTCGCTCTTCACCTCGACCACGGCGACCCCGGCTGCCTGGTAACTGTCGTCGACGACCGTACGGGCGGTGATCCCGAGCGCGGCCCGCCCAGAGTCGGTGACCTTGCCGTCCTTGACGATCTGGTCGGCGACCGTCTTCACCATCGAGGACGGGATCGCGAACCCGATACCGGGCGCGGCACCGCCCCCGAAGCTCGGGTCGGTCGCGGCGAGGGTCGGGATGCCGATGACCTGCCCGTTCAGATTGACGAGCGCCCCCCCGCTGTTGCCGGGGTTGATCGCGGCCGAGGTCTGCACCATGTTGGCGATGGTCGCGCCCGTACCGCCCCCGGTACTGCCCTCGCTGACGGTCCGTCCGGTCGCCGACACGATGCCCTGCGTCACGCTGGACGACAGCCCCAGCGGCGACCCCATGGCGAGGACGATCTGCCCCACCTCGACCTTGGAGGAGTCGGCGAAGGTCGCCGCCTTCAGCCCGTCCGGCACCTTGTCGAGCTTGACGACGGCCAGGTCCTGCGCGGGATACGAGTACACGAGCTTGGCGGTGAGCACGTCCTCGCTGTTCGCGGTGGTCACCTTGAAGGTCTTCTCGTCCCCGACGACATGCGCGTTGGTGACGATGTGCCCCTGGTCGTCGTACACGACCCCCGACCCCAGATCACTGCTGGCCTGGATCTGCACGACCGACGGCAGGACCTCCTTGATCACCTTCAGGTAGTCGTTCTGGAGATCGTCACTCGCCATGGGCACGGCGGCCTGCGCGGTCGTGGCGTCCTTCTTCGAAGAGGACGACGAGGACGATGAGGACGACGACCCGGAGTCGGCGCATCCGGCGACCAACGCGAGCGAACAGACGAGAGAGGCGAGGAGAGCCACGGGCCGGAGGGCACGGGTACGGGGAGAGTCCATACGCCGAGTGTCTCTTTGGGGTGAATATCCGGCTTGTACTGCTGACCCGAACGGGCCCCGCCCGTCCTCACGGGGCTGCGCTCAGCCCCGCACCCCGCACAGATGCAGCAGCGCCGCCACCGCCCGATACGGATCCGTCCGCCCGGCCCGCTCCTCGGCGGCCAGCAGCGACTCGACGTCCGCCGGGATCTCGACCCCTTCGGGAGCGGTGTCGGTGAAGACCCGCACGCCGTACCAACACTGCAACGGCGCCCCGATCCCCGCCAGCGTCGCGGTGAGCGTGTCCAGCCGGTCGGCCCGGACATCGAGGCCCAGCCGGTTGCGGTAGGCCGTCGAGTCGAACGCGCCGAGCGCGCCCGCCCAGTCCCAGGACAGTCCCGGCCGCATCGCCAGCGCGTCGGCGTTCCGCACGAGCAGCGACAGCAGCCCGCCCGGCGCCAGCATCCGCGCAAGCCCCGCGAGCAGCGGGTCGGGCTCCGATACGTACATGAGTACGCCATGACAGAGCACGACGTCGAAACTGCCCGGCAGGAAGTGCACGCCCGTGTCCCGGCCGTCGCCCTCGATGATCCGCACCCGCTCCCGGATGCCCTCGGGCTCGCCGGACAGCGCCGCTCGGGCCGCGGCGACCATCTTCGGTTCCTGCTCCAGCCCGGTCACCTGATGCCCGGCCCGGGCCAGCCGCAGCGCCTGCGTGCCCTGCCCCATCCCGACGTCGAGCACCCGCAGCCGCTGTCCGACCGGATACCGGCCGGCTATCTGCTCGTCGAGCTGCCGGGCCACCAGCTCCTGTCGTACGACATCCCGCAGCCCGCCCAGCCTGCTCAGCCAGGCATCCGCCGCGCCCCCGGAGAAGGAATCCGCGCTCAGGGCCGCTCTCCGCGCTTGACCTGCGGCTTCGGCAGCCGGAGTCGACGCATCTGGAGGGAGCGCATCAGGGCGTAGCGGACCGAGCCCTTGGTGTTCTGGCCCGGGAAGCGCTCAGAGAGCAGCTTGCGCAGCCGGAACGCGCTCCAGAAGGAGTCCACCACGATCAGGATGATCACCACGAGCCACAGCAGCAGCGCGATGTTCTGCAACGCGGGCATTTGCACCACGCTGAGCACGAGGATCACCACGGCCAGCGGCAGGAAGAACTCGGCGATGTTGATGCGCGAGTCCACGTAGTCACGCGCGAACTTGCGGACCGCGCCCTTGTCACGGGCGGGCAGATACCGCTCGTCACCGGTGGCCAGCGCGGTGCGCTGGCGCTCCATCTGCGCACGGCGCTCGTCGCGCTGACGCTTGGAGGCGTCCTTCCGCGTCGTCGAAGTGTTGGCGACGCTGCGGCGCTGAGTCTGTGACTCACTGCGCTTGGGCGTGGGCCGACCCTTCGGGGCCTGCGGGTCTCGGGGCTGCTTGGAGTCGGTCAGCGACACCTTGTCGGTGGGCGCTGCCTTCTCTTCCTTGGCACGGCTACGGAACACAAAACCCAAGGGTAAGGGGTGAATGGGGTTGGACCCCAGTCCGGGTGGGAACGATCCGGCAACACCAGACGTCTGTACGGGACAAGGGGGACGTCGCAGACGGTCGAGTTCAGGGTCGACTCCGGGGTGTTACCCGGGGAACACCTACTCCTTACGCCGGAGCGGGACCGTAGGCAGTCGTCCTTGGGGATGAGCGCATCCGTCCCCGAACAGTGCGGTAATGGATGCAGGGCCCGTACTGTGGGTTCTGTTGCAGTCGCTGGAGCTGGAGTCCGTCAGAAGGGGGCGCGCGAAGCCCATGAGCGGTGTCATGAAGCGTATGGGGATGATCTTCCGCGCGAAGGCGAACAAGGCCCTTGACCGGGCCGAGGACCCGCGCGAAACCCTCGATTACTCGTACCAGAAGCAGCTGGAGCTGCTTCAGAAGGTGCGCCGGGGTGTGGCCGACGTCGCCACGTCACGCAAGCGTCTGGAGCTCCAGCTCAACCAGTTGCAGTCGCAGTCCTCGAAGCTGGAGGACCAGGGCCGCAAGGCGCTCGCGCTGGGCCGTGAGGACCTGGCCCGCGAGGCGCTCTCGCGCCGCGCCGCGCTCCAGCAGCAGGTGACGGACCTGGAGACACAGCACACCACGCTCCAGGGCGAGGAGGAGAAGCTCACCCTCGCGGCCCAGCGCCTCCAGGCCAAGGTGGACGCCTTCCGTACGAAGAAGGAGACCATCAAGGCCACGTACACGGCGGCCCAGGCACAGACCCGGATCGGCGAGGCCTTCAGCGGCATCTCCGAAGAGATGGGCGATGTCGGGCTTGCCATCCAGCGTGCCGAGGACAAGACCCAGCAGCTCCAGGCGCGCGCCGGCGCGATCGACGAGCTCCTCGCCTCCGGCGCCCTGGACGACCCGACCGGCATGGCCAAGGACGACATCCAGGCCGAGCTGGAACGGCTGTCGGGTGGTACGGATGTAGAGCTGGAACTCCAGCGCATGAAGGCGGAGCTGGCCGGAGGTTCGTCCGCTCAGCAGCAGGCGATCGAGGGCGGCACCGACAAGGCGCAGTCCCAGCAGCCGAAGGACGCTCCGCGCTTCGACAAGCAGTGACGTGATGTGACGGCCCACGCCTGAGGAGGGCGACATGATCGTACGGATCATGGGGGAGGGGCAGGCGAGGCTGGCCGACAGCCACCTCACCGAGCTGAACAAGCTGGACGACGTACTCCTGACAGAAGTACAGAACGGCGACGTCCCAGCCTTCCGACAGACCCTCCAGGCCCTCCTGGCAAAGGTCCGGGAACTGGGCGACCCCCTCCCGGACGACTCCCTGGAGCCCTCCGAACTCATCCTCCCGGCCGAGGACGCGACCCTGGAGGAGGTCCGGGACCTGCTGAGCGACGACGGCTTGATCCCGGGGTGACCATCTTCAGAGGGCTGGCGTACATCAGCCCGTCCGGCGTTTGAGGACGAGGCCCTTTCGGGGCCGAAGCGGGGGTCTGGGGGCGCAGCCCCCAGGGACGCCCACACCAACACCCGGCACAAGCACAGGGAACGTACACCCAACCCCCGTTCCACCCCCGGCAGGGACCCCGTACCGTTGCCGGAATGAGCGTCCTCGACCGAGCCCGCTGCCAAGCGACGGCGCACCCCTGCGCGCTGGACGCGGTCCTCGCCGCCGCGGTGCTCGTGTGCATGGTCGCCGGTTCGTTCGTGGACCCGCACGGAGGGCACGGCGTCAGCTGGGGCATCCGCACCCCCGACCCCCTCAGCCTGATCCTCATGGCGGTCGGCGCCGCCGCGCTGGTCCACCGGCGCCGCGCCCCCATGCTGGTGCTGGCCGTCACCGCCACCGCGTCCCTCATCGAGAGCGTCACCAGCGACCCCCGCGCCCCGGTCGCGATGTGTGCGGTGGTCGCCCTGTTCACCGTCGCCGTCACCACCGACCGCTCCACCACCTGGCGCGTCGCCCTGCTCACGATGACCGTGCTGACCGGCGCCGCGATGCTCGGCGGCCCTCTCCCGTGGTACGCCCAGGAGAACCTCGGCATCTTCGCCTGGACCGGCATGGCGGCCGCCGCCGGCGACGCCGTACGCAGCCGTAAGGAATTCGTGCACGCCATCCGCGAGCGCGCCGAACGGGCCGAACGCACCCGCGAGGAGGAGGCCCGCCGCAGGGTCGCAGAGGAGCGCCTCCGCATCGCCCGTGACCTGCACGACGTGGTCGCGCACCACATCGCCCTGGTCAACGTGCAGGCCGGAGTCGCCGCGCACGTCATGGACAAGCGCCCCGACCAGGCGAAGGAGGCCCTCGCGCACGTACGCGAGGCCAGCCGCTCCGCGCTCAACGAACTCCGGGCCACCGTCGGCCTGTTGCGCCAGTCCGGCGACCCCGAGGCACCCACCGAACCGGCCCCGGGCCTCGACCGCCTCGAAGAACTCGCCGGCACCTTCCGCAGCGCGGGCCTCCAGGTCCTGGTCGCCCGCGCCGACAACGGCACCACGCTCCCCGCGGCCGTGGACCTGGCCGCCTACCGCGTCATCCAGGAAGCCCTCACCAACGTGCAGAAGCACGCCGGCATCGAGGCGAAGGCCGAGGTCAGCGTCGTCCGCGTGGGCCCGAACGTCGAGGTCACCGTCCTCGACAACGGCTCCGGCGAGTCCGGTGAGGAGGAGGCCGCCGACTCCGGCGGCGGCCACGGCCTGCTCGGCATGCGCGAGCGCGTCACCGCCCTGCGCGGCACCCTCACCACCGGTCCCCGCTACGGAGGCGGCTTCCGCGTCCATGCGATCCTGCCGGTCAAGACCCGCCCACGCGCTTCGGGGGACCCCGTATGACGACGATCCGTGTCCTGCTCGCCGACGACCAGGCCCTGCTGCGCAGCGCCTTCCGCGTACTCGTCGACTCGGAGCCCGACATGGAGGTCGTAGGAGAGGCCGCGGACGGCGCGGAGGCCGTACGGCTGGCGAAGCAACAGCGGGCCGACGTCGTGCTGATGGACATCCGGATGCCCGGCACGGACGGCCTCGCCGCCACCCGCATGATCAGCGCCGACCCGTCGCTGGCCCATGTCCGGGTCGTCATACTGACGACCTTCGAGGTCGACGACTACGTGGTGCAGTCGTTGCGCGCGGGCGCGTCCGGCTTCCTCGGCAAGGGCTCCGAGCCCGAGGAACTGCTGAGCGCGATCAGGGTCGCCGCGGCCGGCGAGGCGCTGCTGTCCCCCGTGGCGACCAAGGGCCTGATCGCCCGCTTCCTCGCCCAGGGCGACCTGGACGACGACCGCGACCCGGCCCGCGCCGAACGCCTCGAAGCCCTCACCGTGCGTGAACGCGAGGTCCTCGTCCACGTCGCCGGCGGCCTCTCGAACGACGAGATCGCCGAACGCCTGGAGGTCAGCCCGCTGACGGTGAAGACCCACGTCAACCGCGCCATGTCCAAACTGGGCGCCCGCGACCGGGCCCAACTCGTCGTCATCGCCTACGAGTCGGGCCTGGTCCGGCCGCGGGTGGAGTAGCACCGCAGACGTACCACGGGCTTACGGCAACGCCAGCATCCGCTCCAGCGCGAGCTTGGCGAACGCCTCCGTCTCCTTGTCCACCTCGATGCGGTTGACCAGGTTGCCCTCGGCGAGGGACTCCAGAGTCCAGACCAGGTGGGGGAGGTCGATGCGGTTCATCGTCGAGCAGAAGCAGACCGTCTTGTCGAGGAAGACGATCTCCTTGCCCTCGGGCGCGAAACGGTTCGCGAGGCGTCGTACGAGATTCAGCTCGGTGCCGATGGCCCACTTCGAACCGGCCGGGGCCGCCTCAAGCGCCTTGATGATGTACTCCGTCGAGCCGACGTAGTCCGCCGCGTTCACGACCTCGTTCTTGCACTCGGGGTGGACGAGGACGTTGACACCCGGGATCCGGGCCCGTACGTCCTCCACCGACTCCAGCGAGAAGCGGCCGTGCACCGAGCAGTGGCCGCGCCACAGGATCATCTTCGCGGCCCTCAACTGGTCGTTCGTGAGGCCGCCGTTGGGCTTGTGCGGGTTGTAGAGGACGCAGTCCTCCAGGCTCATGCCCAGGTCGCGGACGGCCGTGTTGCGCCCGAGGTGCTGGTCGGGCAGGAACAGCACCTGCTCGCCCTGCTCGAAGGCCCACTCAAGGGCCCGCTCGGCGTTCGAGGAGGTGCAGATCGTGCCGCCGTGCCTGCCCGTGAACGCCTTGATGTCGGCGGACGAGTTCATGTACGACACGGGCACGACCCGCTCGGCTATGCCGGCCTCGGTCAGCACGTCCCAGCACTCGGCGACCTGCTCGGCGGTGGCCATGTCGGCCATCGAGCAGCCGGCCGCGAGGTCCGGCAGGACGACCTTCTGCTCGTCGCCGGTCAGGATGTCCGCGGACTCCGCCATGAAGTGCACACCGCAGAACACGATGTACTCGGCCTCCGGGCGCGCGGCCGCGTCCCGGGCCAGCTTGAAGGAGTCGCCCGTGACGTCCGCGAACTGGATGACCTCGTCGCGCTGGTAGTGGTGGCCGAGCACGAAGACCTTGTCGCCGAGCTTCTCCTTGGCCGCACGGGCGCGCTCGACCAGGTCCGGGTCGGACGGCGAGGGCAGGTCGCCGGGGCACTCGACACCGCGCTCGCTCCTCGGGTCGGCCTCACGGCCGAGCAGCAGCAGGGCGAGGGGCGTCGGCTGAACGTCGAGCTCCTGGGTCTGGGCGGTGGTCACGACACGCACCCTTTCTGTTCTGACGGACAAGCCTTTTCGTCGAATTGACGTTATCTATCATAACTGCTTCATGTCAGTTTGACGATGCCGATAGCGTCGATGTGACATCAATCCCGGCGGTCGCTCGACATGCGCCCGGCGAGGGACCTTGCGGGGGTGTGCGAGCATGGATGGGAGAGCAGAAGAGATACAGGCGAAAAGAACGCCACCCGGCCCGGAATGAATCCGCGGCCACGCCGGTTGACATGTCGGCAAGCAGTCTCCGTACAACCCGGGAGAGATGTAGATGTCCGTATCGGACGAGACCAGCACCGTCACCGACGGCATCCTTCTGTCCGACGCCGCCGCGGCGAAGGTCAAGGCCCTGCTCGACCAGGAAGGCCGTGAGGATCTGGCCCTGCGTGTCGCTGTCCAGCCCGGCGGCTGCTCCGGCCTGCGTTACCAGCTCTTCTTCGACGAGCGCTCCCTCGACGGCGATGTCGTCAAGGACTTCGGCGGTGTCAAGGTCGTCACCGACCGGATGAGCGCCCCGTACCTGGGCGGCGCCTCCATCGACTTCGTCGACACCATCGAGAAGCAGGGCTTCACGATCGACAACCCGAACGCGACGGGCTCCTGCGCCTGCGGCGACTCGTTCAGCTAAACCCCGCGAGGCGGTTGAGCAGCAAGGCGAAGGCGGCGGCCCCCTCCGACAGGGCCGCCGCCTTCGGGCTTTTCGGGTGCGCGTACGGGCCCCTTTTCCGGAGTCCGTGCGCGCCTTTCCGGTGTCCGTACGGCTCTCAGCGGGCCAGCGAGGGTCCTGCCCCCACGTCCACCCTCTGCTCCACGGGGATCTTCGTGCCGTCCGGTCCCACGACCGCGCGGTCACCGACCGGCGCCTTCAACTGCACGGTCTGGTGGTACATCTTGGCGATCAGGATGCAGACCTTGTTCGGCCAGGGCGTGGCGGTCACCGTGACCGTCACCTTGTCCGAACTCTCGACGGCCGACACCTTGTAGTCGTCGCACACCCCGCCGGTGAAGGCCACGGTGAGACTCTTCCCGTCGGCCTTGTAACCATCCGCCTTGACGTCGTGCGGCGCCGCGGTGGACGTCGAACTCGCCGTAGGAGTGGGCGTGTCGGCCGAGGCCAGATACGTCGGGTCGATCGCCGGGTACGTCACGGTGTAGTCGTCCTGCCCGCTCGACCCCCGCACCTCGAACAACCACGACGGCACCAGCGTCTGCTGCCCGTTCACGGAGTGCGCGGCGAGCCCGAACACCGCGTGCTCGACGGTGGCCGCGGCCTGTGTGGGCGTGGCGGAGGCGGAGGCGGCGTCGGTGGACTGTCCGCAGGGCGCCTCCAGCCGGTCCTTCAGCGGTACGGGACTGGCGCAACCGCCGATGCCCATACGGTGATCGGACTTCGGCGCCGCGTTCATCAGGCCCAGCGTCTTGTCCGCGCTCAGCACGGGATAGACGTCGCCCTTCACCGGCTCCGCCAACTGCCCGCTTCCGCCGACCACTTCACCCTGAGCGCTGACGGTGAGCCCGGTGGTCCACCCCTGTGTGGGCAGTCCGTCGATCACCGGCTCGGCGTTCACCACCCGCTGCGCGCCCATGAGTTGGCTCGCGTCTACCTTCGCGTCGTCCTGGCCGACGGCCTTGAGGATCGGGGCGGCGGCCTTCTTCGCCACGGCCGCGCTCACCGGGGTGGTGGTCGAAGCGCCGGGATCGTGCGTGCACTTGAGGGTGGAGCCGGTGCAGTCGTCGGTGCCGGGTGCGTAGCGGCTGAACGTCCACATGCCCGGCGCCGCCTTGTTCACCTGCAGACTCGGACCGCTCGCGTCCTGCCCGCCCACCTTCCAGTACAGCCCCTCGGTGACCGGTGTCCCCACGACACCGAGCGCCCTCGCGAGCCGGGCGACATCGTCCTTGGTGACCGTGCCCTCGGCGGAGTAGACAGCGGCGGACTTCGGCCCACCGGGCAGCGTGCCCGCCGCGCGGTACGTCTGGCCGTACGGATTCGGCTCCCCGACCGCGATCCCACCGGTGCCGCCCGCCGAGTACCCGTCGAGCGCGAGCGGCGGCGGAGTCCCGTCCGCACCGGAGGCCGCGGACCCCGTCCCGTCCCCTGAACCTCCCGAGGACGACGAGGACGACGAGGACGACGAGGACGACGAGGAGGACGCGAGATACGCCCCACCCCCTCCGACGAGCAGCACGGCGGCGGCTACGGAGGCGATGACGAGGGGGGAGCGGGATCGGGTGGGGTGACTCTCTGCGGGGTCAGGTTCGGGTTCGGGGGAGTGGGTGTGGAGGGGGAGGTCCGTGTCGGGGGTTGCCGGATGTGACTGTTCTGGGTGGGTGGCTTCGGCGCCGGGCAACGCTGGATCGGCTTCCGGGGCGGGTGCTGCGGGGGTGGCGGCGGTTGTCGTGGCGCTGGTTGCTTCCGGCTCGTCCGCGTCAGCCTCGGGCGCTGCGGCGCCGGTTTTCGCGAGGTCCGCCTCTACGTCGGACACCGAGTGCCCGGTCTCGTCCGGCCGACTGTGACCGGCCTCCGCACCAGCCGCCGTAGAACCGCCCCCCGTACCAGCCGCCGTGGAACCACTCCCCGCCCCGGCCGCTACGCCGGTACTCCCATCCGCCGGCCCCTCGGCGGAGCCCTTCGCGGCGTCCCCCACGCCCCGCACGTCACCGGCCGTGCCGGTCGTGTCGTCGTTGTCGGGTCGCTCGGTGTTCACCGCATCGCTCCTTCGGCTGCGCAACTGTCCCTTGACCCTGACCCGGCCCTGTCAAAGGGGCAGGCAGAAGGGTCGTATCCCGCATCCCCTTTACGGGGGACAGCGATGGGACGCAGCGGGGGAGCGCGCGGTTCCCCTGAACGCGCCGATCGAGCCGACGGGCCCGGAACTCAGTCGCCGTACTCCGACATGCCGTCCAGCAGCCGAGCGGACTTCGACGGCACCGACACGCCGTGGATGAGCGACGGGGACACCGGAAGGGAGACGATCCGGTCGGGCACCGTCCAGTGGGGAGCCATCCGGGCGCAGTCGCCGCGCAGCGCCGCGAGGTCCGCCGCACCTTCGCCTTCGAGATGGGCCGAAACGGTGACCGGAACGTTGACCGAAACACCGACCGGAACATCGACCGGAACGGAGCCATCGACTTCGAGGTTCGTCATAGCGGCACCGTAGGCATGCTCGGCCTCGCGAAGAAAGATCTACTATCGGGTAGTTTTGGCCGCTTCAGAGCCGCCGCGCCGACCGGGTAGCGTGAACTGTCAACGCAGCCTCCCTCAGGAGAGTCCTCGCCGTGCGCATCGCAGTCACCGGCTCCATCGCCACCGACCACCTCATGACCTTCCCCGGCCGCTTCGCCGACCAGCTGGTCGCGGACCAGCTGCACACGGTGTCGCTCTCCTTCCTGGTCGACAACCTCGACGTACGCCGGGGCGGCGTCGGGGCCAACATCGCCTTCGGCATGGGCCAGCTCGGCACCGCGCCGATCCTGGTCGGCGCCGCCGGCTCCGACTTCGCCGAGTACCGCGACTGGCTCGACCGCCACGGCGTCGACACCGACTCGGTCCGTATCTCGGAGACGCTGCACACCGCCCGTTTCGTGTGCACCACCGACGCCGACCACAACCAGATCGGCTCCTTCTACACCGGCGCCATGAGCGAGGCCCGCCAGATCGAGCTGAAGACCGTCGCCGACCGCGTGGGCGGCCTCGACCTGGTCCTGATCGGCGCCGACGACCCCGAGGCGATGCTCCGCCACACGGAGGAGTGCCGGACCCGTTCCATCCCCTTCGCCGCGGACTTCTCCCAGCAGATCGCGCGCATGGAGGGCGACGACATCCGCATCCTGCTGGACGGTTCGGCGTACCTCTTCTCGAACGAGTACGAGAAGGGCCTCATCGAGTCGAAGACCGGCTGGAGCGACGAGGAGATCCTGACGAGGGTCGGCTACCGCGTCACCACCCTCGGCGCGCGCGGCGTCCGCATCGAGAGCGTCGGCGCGGACCCGATCGAGGTCGGCTGCGCGGAGGAGGAGCGCAAGGCCGATCCCACGGGTGTCGGCGACGCGTTCCGCGCGGGGTTCCTCTCGGGGCTGGCGTGGGGGGTCTCGCTGGAGCGGGCGGCGCAGGTCGGGTGCATGCTCGCCACGCTGGTCATCGAGACTGTCGGTACGCAGGAGTACCAGTTGCGGAGGGTGCACTTCCTGGACCGGTTCACCAAGGCGTACGGAGACGACGCGGCGGTGGAGGTTCGTAAGTACCTGGGCTGATTGGTCGGGTGCGGGTGCGTGGGGGCTGGTCGTGCACACGCGGCGACAGCCGCATATCGACACAGCCCCGCGCCCCTAAAAGAAGAGAAGGCGCGTCAGCTGGTCCGGCGGATCACGTACGCCGGGCCCTCCTCTTCCCCCACGTACTCCTGGCCCCGCATCTCGCACCACGCCGGGATGTCCAGCCGTGCCGCCTCGTCGTCGGACAGGACCTTGACCGTGCCGCCGATCGGTACATCGCCGATGACCTTCGCCAGCTCGATCACGGGGATCGGGCAGAGCTTGCCGAGGGCGTCCACGACGAGGGAGTCCTCTCCTTCTTCTACGACAGTCATCGGCGGCTGCGCTCCCAACTTCTCCCGCACCCCCGCCACCGCCCCCGGCAACACCGCGAGGAAACGCTCGACGTCCTCCTCCGTCGCCCCCAGCGGCAACGACACCCGCACATTCCCCTCACTCAGCACCCCCATCGCCTTCAGTACATGGCTGGGCGTCAGCGTGCTGCTCGTACAGGACGAGCCGGAGGAGACGGAGAAGCCGGCGCGGTCCAGTTCGTGGAGGAGGCTCTCCCCGTCGACGTAGAGACAGGAGAAGGTGACGATCCCGGGCAGCCGGCGCACCGGATCGCCGACCACGTCCACCCCCGGCACCAGCCGCGGCACCCGCGCCCGGATCCGCTCCGTCAACTCCCGTAGCCGTAGCGCCTCCTGGGCCGCCTCCGTGCGGACCGCGCGCAGGGAGGCCGCCGCGGCCACGACGGCGGGGATGTTCTCGAAGCCGGGGGCGCGGCCCGACTCCCGTTCGTCGACGGGCCCTTGGGGCGCGAACCGTACTCCCTTGCGCACCGCCAGCAGCCCGACCCCGGCCGGCCCGCCCCACTTGTGCGCGCTCGCCGTGAGCAGCGACCAGGCGCCCTCGACCGGTCCCCACCCCAGCGACTGCGCCGCGTCGACCAGCAGGGGCACTCCCACCGCCCGGCACGCCTCGGCCACCTCGGCGACCGGCTGCACGGTCCCCACCTCGTGGTTGGCCGACTGAAGACACGCCAGCGCGGTGTCCGACCGGAGGGAGTCCGCGTAGGCCGCCACGCTCACCGCCCCCGTACGGTCCACGGGCACCTCGGTGGACGAACCGCCCTCCGCGACCAGCGCCTCGGCCGAATGGAGCACGGAAGAGTGTTCAACCGCTGACACGATCAGGTGACGCCCGACGCGCCGCCGCCCTGCCAGAGCCCCCGCAATTCCCGTGTGTACGGCCCGAGTACCGGAGGCGGTGAACACCAATTCGTCGGGACGGCACCCGACGGCCTCGGCAGCCGCTTCGCGCGCGGCATCCAGCAGCAGTCGTGCCTTACGCCCCTCCCGGTACAGCCGGGCAGGGTCCGCCCACCCCTCGTCCAATGACGCCAACAGCGCCTGCCGCGCTACGGGATGAAGGGGATGGCCGGAGGCGGCATCAAAGTAGGACACACGCCAACGTTAAAACGAGGGCGGGCTACAAAGGGGCGCGAGACTGTGACACAGCGGCTCCGCCGCGGGGCGCGAGCAACCACAACGCACGCCGCACCCGCCCAAATCACCTGAACCCGCGAGCTATTAGGCGCAAGGAGTAACGGGCGGCGCGTATGCCACCCTCCCCGCGAACCCCCGGAGGGCGTCGGCTAGGGTTTGGTCCGCATAAACATCCAAACCCCTGCCCGACGCAGGGCGGCGACCGACCCGCGTGAAGGCAGGCCGCAGCCAATCCGCGCGGGCGAGACTCTCGGGAAGGCGCTACGTGAGTCCCAACGGCTCCGACCTCCCCCGCTGCCTGAAGGGCGCGGGTGGTACCCCCACGTCGCGGCGCCCGATGCGGCGGAGGCTGCTGCAGGCGATGACTGCGGGCCTGGTCCTGGCTACCGCGACCGGTTGCACATCCAAGGACTTTCCTCGCCTTGGTTTCCCCACCCCGACCACGGAGGAGGGTCCGCGGATCCTCTCCCTGTGGCAGGGATCCTGGGCTGCCGCGCTCGCCGTCGGTGTCCTGGTGTGGGCCCTGATCATGTGGAGCGTCATGTTCCACAGGCGCAGCCGCACCAAGGTCGAGATCCCCCCGCAGACCCGGTACAACATGCCCATCGAGGCGCTGTACACGGTGGTCCCGCTCATCATCGTCTCCGTGCTGTTCTACTTCACGGCCCGAGACGAGACGAAGCTCCTGAGCCTCGACAAGAAGCCCGATGTGACGGTCAACGTCGTGGGCTTCCAGTGGAGCTGGGGCTTCAACTACATCGAGAACGTCGACGGTGTCAGTGGTGACGCGACGACGGACAAGAACCTGGCCGCGATTCCGGACCGGTTCAAGAAGGAGTTCCCGGCGAACGCCGGCGGTGTCTACGACGTGGGTACGCCCGCCTCGAAGAACCCGCAGACCGGCAACCCGGGTCCGACCCTCTGGCTCCCCAAGGGCGAGACGGTCCGCTTCGTCCTCACCTCACGTGACGTCATCCACGACTTCTGGGTGGTGCCGTTCCTGATGAAGATGGACGTCGTCCCGGGCCACACCAACGCCTTCCAGGTGACTCCCAACAAGGAGGGCACCTACCTCGGCAAGTGCGCCGAGCTCTGCGGCGTCGACCACTCCCGGATGCTGTTCAACGTGAAGGTCGTCTCGCCGGAGCGCTACCAGCAGCACCTCAAGGACCTTGCCAAGAAGGGGCAGACCGGTTACATCCCCGCTGGCATCGCGCAGACGAGCCACGAGAAGAACCGGGAGACGAACAACCTGTGAGCATCCTCAACGAACCTCAGGGTGCCGCCGCGGCAGAGTCCCATTACGCGGACGAGCTGCCGGTGAGGCGCAAGCAACCCGGTAACGTCGTGATCAAGTGGCTCACCACCACCGACCACAAGACGATCGGCACGCTGTATCTGGTCACGTCGTTCGCGTTCTTCCTGATCGGCGGCGTCATGGCGCTGCTGATGCGTGCCGAGCTCGCCCGGCCGGGTCTGCAGATCATGTCGAACGAGCAGTTCAACCAGGCGTTCACGATGCACGGCACGATCATGCTGCTGATGTTCGCGACGCCGCTGTTCGCCGGTTTCACGAACTGGATCATGCCGCTGCAGATCGGCGCGCCCGACGTGGCGTTCCCGCGGCTGAACATGTTCGCCTACTGGCTCTACCTGTTCGGCTCGACGATCGCGGTCGGCGGCTTCCTCACCCCGCAGGGCGCGGCCGACTTCGGCTGGTTCGCGTACTCGCCGCTGTCGGACGCGGTCCGTTCGCCGGGCATCGGCGCCGACATGTGGATCATGGGTCTGGCCTTCTCCGGCTTCGGCACGATCCTCGGCGCGGTCAACTTCATCACCACGATCATCTGCATGCGCGCACCGGGCATGACGATGTTCCGCATGCCGATCTTCGTGTGGAACGTGCTGCTGACCGCCGTCCTGGTCCTGCTGGCCTTCCCCGTCCTCGCCGCCGCGCTGTTCGCGCTGGAGGCGGATCGAAAATTCGGGGCACATGTCTTCGACGCTGCCAACGGCGGTGCGTTGCTGTGGCAACACCTCTTCTGGTTCTTCGGCCATCCAGAGGTGTACATCATCGCCCTGCCGTTCTTCGGCATCATCTCCGAGGTCATCCCGGTCTTCTCGCGCAAGCCGATGTTCGGTTACATGGGCCTGGTCGCCGCGACGATCTCCATCGCCGGCCTGTCCGTGACGGTGTGGGCCCACCACATGTACGTCACCGGCGGAGTGCTGCTGCCGTTCTTCTCCTTCATGACGTTCCTCATCGCCGTGCCGACAGGCGTGAAGTTCTTCAACTGGATCGGAACGATGTGGAAGGGGTCCCTATCGTTCGAGACCCCGATGCTCTGGGCCACCGGCTTCCTGATCACCTTCACCTTCGGTGGTCTGACCGGTGTCATCCTGGCCTCGCCGCCGATGGACTTCCACGTCTCGGACTCGTACTTCGTCGTCGCCCACTTCCACTACGTGGTCTTCGGTACGGTCGTCTTCGCGATGTTCTCCGGCTTCCACTTCTGGTGGCCGAAGATGACCGGCAAGATGCTCGACGAGCGCCTCGGCAAGATCACCTTCTGGACGCTGTTCATCGGCTTCCACGGCACCTTCCTGGTCCAGCACTGGCTGGGCGCCGAGGGCATGCCGCGTCGCTACGCCGACTATCTGGCGCAGGACGGCTTCACCGCCCTGAACACGATCTCGACGATCAGCTCCTTCCTGCTCGGCCTGTCGATCCTGCCGTTCCTCTACAACGTGTGGAAGACGGCCAAGTACGGCAAGAAGGTCGAGGTCGACGACCCGTGGGGCTACGGCCGTTCGCTGGAGTGGGCGACCTCGTGCCCGCCCCCGCGGCACAACTTCCTCACCCTCCCCCGCATCCGCAGCGAATCCCCGGCGTTCGACCTGCACCACCCGGAGATCGCCGCGCTCGACCAGCTCGAGAACGCGCATCACGCTGACAAGGCCCTCGTCGGCGGCAAGGAGGCGGGCAAGTGAAGGTCCAGGGCAGGATGTTCATGTGGCTGGCCGTCTTCGTGCTGGTCATGGCGGTGGTCTACGGCTACTGGTCCAAGGAGGCGGCCGGTACCACGGCCCTCTTCATGGCCTTCGGCCTGTGCATCATGATCGGCTTCTACCTGGGCTTCACGGCCCGGCGGATCGACACCCTCGCACAGGACAACAAGGAGGCCGACGTCGCGGACGAGGCCGGCGAGGTGGGCTTCTTCAGCCCGCACAGCTGGCAGCCCCTCGCCCTCGGTGTCGGTGGCGCACTGGCCTTCCTGTCGATCGCGATCGGCTGGTGGCTGCTCTACTTCTCCGCGCCGATCATCATGGTCGGCCTGTACGGCTGGGTCTTCGAGTACTACCGCGGTGAAGACCGCACCCAGTAGCACGCGCTGAGCCCTCACGAGCCCGGACACTCCGTCAGGAGGGTCCGGGCTCGTGCTTTTGCCGTAACGCGGGTCCCTCGTCCGAGTCACCCACCGCGCCGTCGTTGACGAAGCTTCATAGCCTCGGCTCATGAGCCACACACCGCGCACCCGCACCGTCGTCGGCTGCACCCTGCTGGTGATCTCGCTCGGCGCGGGCTTCACCGCCTGCGGGTCCGGCGGCGGCAACCCGCTGTCGGCCGAGCCGTACGACGCGGCCGGGCAGATCTCCTTCAACGGCCCGTCCGGCAACGGCAAGAAGGCCGACCCCGACAAGCCTCTGGTCGTCACCGTCGACGGCGACGACGGGCGGATCACGGACGTCACGGCCATGGACGCCACGGGACGCTACGTCACGGGCGAACTCACCGCCGACGGCACCCGCTGGCACAGCACCTCCCCGCTGGCCGCCAACGCCCGCTACACGGTCCGGGTGAGCACGGAGGACGAGGACGGCGCCCCCGGCCGCAAGGTCCTCACCTTCGACACCACCAGGCCGACCGCCAAGAAGAGCCTGACCGTCAAGTTCGGTCCGGACGCGGGCACGTACGGCGTAGGCCAGCCGGTCACCGCCGAACTGAACATGCCCGTCAAGGACAAGGCGCAGCGGGCCATCGTGGAACGCGCCCTCAGGGTGGACTCCGTGCCCGCGGTGGAGGGCGCCTGGCACTGGGTGGACGACAAGGAACTCCACTACCGCCCCAAGGAGTACTGGCCCGCCCACGCCACCGTCCAGGTACGCAGCGACCTCGACGGCGTGAAGATCAGCGACCGCCTCCGGGGCGGCGCCTCGAAGGGGCTCAAGCTCACCACGGGCGACAAGATCGTCGCCGTGACGGACGCCTCGTCCCACGAGATGACGGTCTACCGGAACGGCGAGGAGATCAACGAGATCCCCGTCACCACCGGCAAGCCCGGCTTCGAGACCAGAAACGGCGTCAAGGTCGTACTGGGCAAGGAGTACTTCGTACGGATGCGCGGTACCACCGTCGGCATCTCCGAGGGCTCCTCGGACTCGTACGACCTCCCCGTGTACTACGCGACCCGCGTCACCTGGAGCGGCGAGTACGTCCACGCGGCCCCCTGGTCCGTCGGCTCCCAGGGCTCCGCGAACGTCAGCCACGGCTGCACCGGCATGAGCACCAGCAACGCCGAGTGGTTCTTCGACACCATCCACGAGGGCGACGTCGTCAAGGTCGTCAACTCCGAAGGCGACGACATGGAACCCTTCGGCAACGGCTACGGCGACTGGAACCTCGGCTGGAAGAAATGGCGGGGCGGCAGCGCGTTGGTGGGCGGAACACCGGATGGACCAAGGCCTGAAGACGCGGCGAGACTCCGCCCCGAGTCAGTGTGACCCACCTAGGGGCGACCTACCCAGGGGCGCGGGGCTGTGACATGTGCGGCTCCGCCGCGCGGGCGCGACCACCCACGGAGAGCCCGCAGTCGCCAACTGCCTCGCGCCCCACCCCACTAGGCGCTCAAGGCCCGCTTGTGACGCAGCAGAGAGGCGAGCGAGGCAGCGAACTCGACAGGATCCACCGGCAGGGTCACCGCGGCATCCGCCCGGCTCCACGTGGCCAGCCACGCATCCTGCGGCCGCCCGATGAGCACCAGCACCGGCGGGCAGTTGAACACCTCGTCCTTCACCTGGCGGCACAACCCCATGCCACCCATCGGCGCGGACTCCCCGTCGAAGACACAGACGTCGATCCCACCCCGGTCCAGCTCCTTGACGACCGCCGCCTGCGTCGCGCACTCCAGGAACTCGACCAACGGCGCGTCCGGAGCCGGCCGGCGCCCGGTAGCCAGCCGGACTTGCTCGCGGGTGTTGGAGTCATCGCTGTAGACCAGCACCGTGGCGGTCGCCTGCATTCTTCCTCCCAAGGTCCGTTGCGCGGATGCTACTCCCTTGAACACCCCGTCAACACCTGTTGGAACACCCCTGCGATGGGCCATACGGGCAGTACACACGCTGCGGACACTCCGAACGGCACCCCCCGGAGTGAGGGCGGGATAAGCGACCGACATAATGTCGGTCGTGGCGACAGCAACGACAGTAGAAACCGGGCACGCGCACCCGTCGGTCAACCGGCCGAACCTCACCAGCGTCGGAACCATCATCTGGCTGAGTTCCGAGCTGATGTTCTTCGCGGCCCTCTTCGCGATGTACTTCACCCTGCGATCGGTGACCGGTCCGGATCACTGGAAGGAGATGGCGAGCCATCTCAACCTTCCGTTCTCCGCGACCAACACCACGATCTTGGTGCTCTCCTCGCTGACCTGCCAGCTCGGCGTCTTCGCCGCCGAGCGCGGGGACGTGAAGAAGCTCCGGGGCTGGTTCATCATCACGTTCGTGATGGGTGCGATCTTCATCGGCGGTCAGATCTTCGAGTACACGGAGCTGGTGA
Organism: Streptomyces sp. NPDC101776; assembly: GCF_044766845.1. NCBI lineage: Bacteria > Bacillati > Actinomycetota > Actinomycetes > Kitasatosporales > Streptomycetaceae > Streptomyces > Streptomyces sp. NPDC101776. The sequence goes on from NZ_JBIWMV010000002.1 coordinate 1,003,755, forward strand.
AGAAGGACGGCCTGTCGCTGTCCTCCGACCCGTACGGCTCGGTGTTCTACCTGACCACCGGTTTCCACGGCATGCACGTGACGGGCGGCCTCATCGCCTTCCTGTTCGTCCTCGGACGTACCTACGCGGCGAAGAGGTTCACTCACGAACAGGCGACCGCGGCCATCGTCGTGTCCTACTACTGGCACTTCGTCGATGTCGTCTGGATCGGCCTCTTCGCCACGATCTACTTGATCAAGTAGTCGGGCCCGATCCCGCGCGCAGCCAAGAAGCGCACATTCCAGAAGCATCGACGCAGAAGATCCTGACACCGGGGTAATCCGTGAAAAAGCTCTCCACACGACGACGCCATCCGCTGGCGGCGGTCGTCGTACTACTCTTCGCGCTGGCGGCAGCCGGGGGGGTGTTCAGCCTGCTCGCGCCCGCGAGCAAGGCGCAGGCCGACGAGTCCGCCCAGTCCCTCGCCATCGACGAGGGCAAGAAGCTGTTCGCCGTCGGCTGCGCAAGCTGCCACGGCACCGGCGGTCAGGGCTCCTCCGACGGTCCGAGCCTGGTGGGTGTCGGCGCCGCGGCGGTCGACTTCCAGGTCGGCACCGGCCGGATGCCGGCCCAGCAGCCGGGCGCTCAGATCCCGGCCAAGAAGGTCATCTACTCCCAGGCCGAGATCGACCAGCTCGCGGCGTACATCGCCTCGCTGGGCGCCGGTCCGGTCATCCCGACGAAGAACGAGTACGGGCCGGAGGGTTCGGACATCGCCAAGGGTGGCGAGCTGTTCCGCACCAACTGCGCCCAGTGCCACAACTTCACCGGCAAGGGCGGCGCGCTGACGCACGGCAAGTTCGCGCCGAGCCTCGAAGGCGTTGCCCCGAAGCACATCTACGAGGCCATGCAGACCGGCCCGCAGAACATGCCTTCCTTCCCCGACACCACGCTGTCGTCGAAGAACAAGAAGGACATCATCGCGTACCTCGACGCGGTCAACAGCGACAACACCGAGAGCCCCGGCGGTCTTGAGCTGGGTGGTCTCGGTCCGGTCAGTGAGGGTCTCTTCGCCTGGATCTTCGGTCTGGGCGCGCTGATCGCGGTAGCCGTCTGGGTCGCCGCTCGGACCGCAAAGGCCAAGAAGTCATGAGTAGCCAAGACATTCCAGAAGAGAACCTGCCCGCTGAGCAGGACGCGCACGGCGCGGTGTCGGTCGCGGACGAGAACGACCCGTTCGCCGACCCGGGACTGCCGCCGCACGAGCACCGTGTCCAGGACATCGACGAGCAGGCCGCCAAGCGGTCCGAGCGCGTCGTCGCCTTCCTGTTCACGCTGTCGATGCTCGCCACCGTCGGCTTCATCGCCTCGTACGTGGGGATCCCGCACGACAAGGCGATCTTCGTCTTCCCGATCGGTCACATCAACGCGCTCAACTTCGCGCTGGGTCTGACCCTCGGTACGGCGCTGTTCACCATCGGCGCGGGCGCGGTCCACTGGGCCCGCACCCTGATGTCCGACGTGGAGATCGCCGACGAGCGGCACGCGATCGAGGCGCCCCCCGAGGTCAAGGCCAAGGTCATGGCCGACTTCAAGGACGGTGCCAAGGAGTCGGCGCTCGGCCGTCGCAAGCTGATTCGCAACACGATGTTCGGCGCGCTGGCCCTGTTCCCGCTCTCCGGCGTCATGCTGCTGCGCGACCTGGGCCCGCTGCCGGGGACGAAGCTCCGCCACACGCTGTGGTCCAAGGGCAAGCTGCTCGTCAACATGAACACGAACCTGCCGCTGCGTCCCTCGGACGTGGCCGTCGGCTCGCTCACCTTCGCCAAGCCCGAGGGCCTGGAGGAGACCGACGAGGAGTTCCAGACGGAGATCGCCAAGTCGGCGCTGATGATCGTCCGGCTCCAGCCGGAGAACATCAAGGACAAGCGCGAGCTGGAGTGGGCGCACGAGGGCATCGTCGCCTTCTCGAAGATCTGCACCCACGTGGGCTGCCCGATCTCCCTGTACGAGCAGCAGACGCACCACGTGCTGTGCCCGTGCCACCAGTCCACCTTCGACCTCTCCGACGGTGCCCGAGTGATCTTCGGCCCGGCCGGTCACGCCCTGCCGCAGTTGCGCATCGGCGTGAGCGACGAGGGCTACCTCGAGGCGCTCGGCGACTTCGATGAGCCCGTCGGTCCTGCATTCTGGGAGCGCGGATGAGTACCAACGAGACGCAGACATCGGCTGCCGCGGCGGGCGAGCGGCGCGAGAAAGCACCGGCCGGCGAGAAGATCGCCGACTGGGCGGACGGCCGGCTCGGGATCTACTCCCTGGCCAAGTCCAACATGCGCAAGATCTTCCCCGACCACTGGTCGTTCATGCTGGGCGAGATCTGCCTCTACAGCTTCATCATCATCATCCTCACGGGTGTGTATCTGACGCTGTTCTTCCACCCGTCGATGAACGAGGTGACGTACCACGGCAGCTATGTCCCGCTCCAGGGACAGCTGATGTCGGAGGCGTTCAACTCGACCATGCACATCTCCTTCGAGGTGCGCGGTGGTCTGCTGATCCGGCAGATCCACCACTGGGCGGCGCTGATCTTCCTCGCCGGCATGTTCGTGCACATGATGCGGGTGTTCTTCACGGGCGCGTTCCGCAAGCCGCGTGAGGTCAACTGGCTGTTCGGCTTCCTGCTGTTCGTCCTGGGCATGTTCACCGGGTTCACCGGTTACTCGCTCCCGGACGACCTGCTCTCCGGCACCGGTGTCCGCTTCATGGAGGGTGCGGTCCTGTCCGTGCCGATCGTCGGCACGTACCTGTCGTTCTTCCTCTTCGGCGGCGAGTTCCCGGGCGGCGACTTCGTGTCCCGCTTCTACTCGATCCACATCCTGCTGCTGCCGGGCATCATGCTCGGCCTGGTGGTCGGCCACCTGATCCTGGTCTTCTACCACAAGCACACGCAGTTCGCGGGCCCCGGAAAGACCAACAAGAACGTCGTCGGCATGCCGCTGCTGCCGGTCTACATGGCCAAGGCCGGAGGCTTCTTCTTCCTGGTCTTCGGTGTCATCGCGGCCGTCTCGGCGCTCGCCTCGATCAACCCGATCTGGACCATGGGTCCCTACCGTCCGGACATGGTGTCCACGGGCGCCCAGCCCGACTGGTACATGGGCTTCTCCGAGGGTCTGATCCGTGTCATGCCGGGCTGGGAGATCAACTTCTGGGGTCACACGCTCGTCCTGGGCGTGTTCATCCCGCTGGTGATCTTCCCGCTGGTCCTGGTCTCGATCGCGGTCTACCCGTTCATCGAGTCCTGGGTCACCGGCGACAAGCGCGAGCACCACATCCTGGACCGCCCGCGCAACGCCCCGACCCGTACGGCCTTCGGTGTCGCGTGGATCTCCTGGTACTTCGTCCTGCTCGTCGGTGGCGGCAACGACATCTGGGCCACGCACTTCCACCTGTCGATCAACTCGATCACCTGGTTCGTGCGCGTCGGCTTCTTCGTCGTGCCGGTCCTCGTGTTCCTCGCCACCAAGCGGGTCTGCCTCGGCCTCCAGCGCCGCGACAAGGACAAGGTGCTGCACGGCCGCGAGTCCGGCGTCATCAAGCGCCTGCCGCACGGTGAGTTCGTTGAGATCCACGAGCCGCTCAGCCAGGACGCGCTGCACACGCTCACCGCGCACGAGCAGTACGTGCCGGCCGCGATCGGCGCGACGGTCGACGACAACGGCGTCGAGCGCAAGGTGAAGGGCTCCCAGAAGCTGCGCGCCAAGCTGAGCGAGGCGTACTACGGCGAGGAGTCCCAGATCCCCAAGCCCACCGTCGAGGAGTACAAGGAGATCACGAGCGGCCACGGCCACCACTGATCGCTGAGGCGTCGCCACGCCACAGTCGAAGGGCCCCGTCCGAACACCGGACGGGGCCCTTCGCCGTGTCCCGCGCTGGATAGGGTGGGGGCACATCGCTGAACCATTTCTCTACGACACCCAGGAGCGGCCGTATGAGCGCTGTGACCCCCGCTGGAGGCGACACCGCGGCGGCCCGTTCCTGGCCCGAGGTACTGAACGCCCTGCTGTACGGCCAGGACCAGGACGCCGACGCGACGTTCTGGGCGATGGACCAGATCATGCGCGGCGAGGCGACGGACGCGCAGATCGCCGGGTTCGTGGTGGCGTTGCGGGCCAAGGGCGAGACCGTCGAGGAGATCACCGGGCTCGTGCGCGCGATGTACGAGCACGCGAACGTGATCGAGGTGTCGGGGCGGACGGTGGACATCGTCGGCACCGGCGGCGACGGCGCGAAGACGGTGAACATCTCCACGATGTCCTCGATCGTGATCGCCGGCACGGGCGCGAAGGTCGTCAAGCACGGCAACCGGGCCGCGTCCTCCGCGTCCGGTGCCTCCGACGTCCTGGAGCGGCTCGGCGTCAACCTGGAGCTGACCCCGCGGCGGGTGGCCGAGGTCGCCGAGGAGGCCGGGATCACGTTCTGCTTCGCGGTCAAGTTCCACCCGGCGCTGCGTCACGCGGGCGCCGCGCGCGGCCAGTTGGGCATCCGCACGGTGTTCAACGCGCTGGGCCCGCTGACCAACCCCGCCAAGGTGCGGGCCCAGGCGGTCGGGGTCGCGGACCCGCGGATGGCGCCCATCATCGCGGGCGTCTTCGCCGAGCGGGGCAACTCCTCCCTGGTGTTCCGCGGCGACGACGGCCTCGACGAGCTGACGACCACGTCCACCTCCCGGGTGTGGATCGTCCGCGACGGCAAGGTCACCGAGGAGTCCTTCGACCCGAGGGACGTCGGCCTCGAACTGGTCCCGGTGGAGGCCCTGCGCGGCGCAGACCCCGAGTTCAACGCCGGCGTCGCCCGCCGCCTCCTGGACGGCGAGACGGGCCCCGTACGGGACGCCGTACTCCTGAACTCCGCGGCGGCCCTGGTGGCCCTGGAGCCGGGGGACGGGCCGCTGGCGGATCAGCTCCGGGCCGGGATGGAGAAGGCGGCGGAGTCGATCGACTCGGGAGCGGCCAAGCGGACCCTGGAGCGCTGGGCCGCGGCCAGCAACGCGTAGCGCCACGGGGGTTGTCGTCCCGCGATCCGGACACGGGTTGCGGGACGGCGATCACCTCACGTAAGTTTTCTGATCAGGTCATGAGTGACAGTCATGAGGCCCCGGCCGACTGTCCGGCAACCCTCCGTCCGTGGCGGGGTGCCCCGGGTGAAGACCAGGCCGTAGGCAGCGAGGTCTGCGGCAAGCGCGGGCCCCTCGAAAGACACCAGGGGTCCTGGTCATCGAGGGAGCCCTCTGTGAGCAAGCGAATGCGATAGGGCGTCGAGCCCCGCCTCCGCATACCCCCTTTCACCCTTCACCGTGCTTGAGTCGTCCGCGCTCGCACGGCGGAACCGCCTTGCCTCTCACGGGAGTTCGCCATGTCTGTCTCCACCGCTGCCGTCGCCCAGACCGTTTGTCCCCCGCTGCCCGTTCTGGGCCGGGATGTCACCGTCCCGCTCGTGACGGGTGGCGAGGTCACCTACGCGGCCCTCGACTACGCGGCAAGCGCCCCCGCCCTCCAGCGCGTCTGGGACGACGTGGCGGCCTACGCCCCGTACTACGGCAGCGTCCACCGCGGCGCCGGCTATCTCTCGCAGCTCTCCACCGACCTGTTCGAGAACGCCCGCAGGACGGTCGAGGAGTTCCTGGACTGCCGCCCCGACGACCAGCTGATCTTCACCCGCTCGACCACGGACTCCCTCAACCTCCTCGCCGCGGCCCTTCCCGCCGACTGCCAGGTCTTCGTCTTCGAGACCGAGCACCACGCGTCCCTCCTCCCCTGGAAGGACGCCGAGGTCACCTACCTCAACGCCCCGCGCACCCCGGCCCAGGCCGTCGAGACCCTGGAGCAGGCCCTCGCCGCCCGCACTGTGTCCAATGAAGAGGGTCAGGGCCCGGCCCTGGTCTGCGTGACGGGCGCCTCGAACGTCACCGGCGAGCTGTGGCCGGTACGGGAGCTGGCGGCGGCGGCTCACGCCCACGGCGCCCGGATCGTCCTGGACGCCGCCCAACTCGCCCCGCACCACCCGGTGTCCGTCCAGGACCTCGACGTCGACTGGATCGCCTTCTCCGGCCACAAGCTCTACGCCCCCTTCGGCTCCGGCGTCCTGGCCGGCCGCGCGGACTGGCTCCAGGCGGCCGACCCCTACCTCGCGGGCGGCGGCGCCAGCCGCAAGGTCACCCGGCGCGAGGACGGGGGAGTGGACGTGGAGTGGCACGACAGCGCCGCCCGCCACGAGGCCGGTTCCCCGAACGTCATCGGCGCCTACTCCATCGCGTCGGCCTGCAAGGCGCTGACGGAGGCGGGCTTCGACACGTTGGTGGCCCGCGAGCAGCACCTGATCGCCGAGGTCCGCGCGGGCCTGGCCGAGGTCCCGCAGGTGAAGGTCCTGTCCCTGTTCGGCGACGACGCCCCGCGCGTCGGCGTGATCTCCTTCGTCGTCGACGGCTGGAACAGCTCCCACTTCGCCGCGGCCCTCTCCGCCGAGTACGGCATCGGCGTCCGCGACGGCCTCTTCTGCGCCCACCCCCTCGTCCGCACCCTCCTGGGCAGCGACCCCCAGACCCAGGGCGAGTGCGGCGCCCCCGAAGCGGCCCCCGGCGAGAAGTCCCTCAACGCGATCCGAGTCAGCTTCGGCGCGGGCACCCCGGACGAGCACGTCGAGCGCTTCGTGACGGCGGTACGAGAACTGGTGACGAACGGCGCGAAGTGGAACTACCACACGGAGAACGGCCGCTGCGTCCCGGCGGTGTGATTCCGACTGTCCCGACGGCGCCGTCTCGACGCACGCCAAGGGCAACCCCCTAGGGGCGCGGGGAACTGCGCGACCAGCCACAACGGACGGTCAGCCGCAAACGATCCGCGCCCCCACCCCACTAGGCGCTCAACCTCACGAGTCCAACCCGATCGCGAACGCCGCCTCAAGGTCATGCTGCGAGTACGTCCGGAACGCCACGTGCGTATCCGTCCCCTCCACCCCGGGAATCTTGCTGATCCGCCCGGGGATGATCTCGGCCAGATCCTCGTGCTCCCGCACCCGCACCATCGCGATCAAGTCATACGTACCGGTGACAGAGAAGACCTCGCTCACAGATTCGAGCGCGGCGATCGACTCGGCGATCTCCGGAATCCGGTCCACGCTGGTCTTGATGAGGACGATCGCGGTGATCACGGCTGGTTCTCTCCCTCGGGGACCGTTACTGGGGCGGGCCCAACTCTAGTCGTACGACCGAATCTCACCCACGCGTAGCCGAACCCCAGCGTGAAGCCCACCAGGTGGGCGAGGTACGCCACCCCGGGCCCCTGCGCCGCCTGCCCCGCCGCCAGCCACTGCAGGGCCGCCCAGAAGGGCAGGACCACCCACGCGGGGAAGCGCAGCGGCAGGAAGAAGAGGAAGGGGAGGAGACTCGTCACGCGGGCCCGGGGGAACAAGTACAGGAACGCCCCGAGGACCGCCGAGATCGCCCCGGACGCGCCGACGAGGGACTGCGCGGAGCCGGCGTTGGCCACCGCGTACCCCAGCAGCGCCAGGTAGCCGCAGCCCACGTAGAACAGGGTGAACTCGACCCGGCCCAGCCGTTCCTCGGTCATCGCTCCGAAGACGTAGAGGAAGAGCATGTTGCCGAGGAGATGGATCCAGCTGCCGTGGATGAACAGGGCCGTGACCGGGGTGAGGGCCTCTCGGGCCGGGCTCGCGAACAGGTCGGCCGGGACCACACCCCAGCGGCGGAAGTACGCCCGCTGCGCCACCAGCAGCGCGTCCCCCGTGCCGTAGGACGGGACGAAACCCGAGGCCGGGCCGAGGACGAAGATCAGGCAGCACAGGCCGATCAGGGTGTACGTCATGGGCGTCGAGGTGCCGCGGAACGTCCTGACGAGCGCCGGGCCCCAGTTGCTGATCATGACCACAGAGCATGACGTAACGGGACGCAGTCGGGCGGAGTGCCTCGCCGCTGTGGACGGCCGAGCGGCGAGTACCCGCCAGGCCGTAGGGTTACGAGCCACACTCGCCGGGGAAACCGGCGATCACGGAAACTCGAACGAGAAGGAAGCGGACAGCCACGATGACGGTACCCCTGCCGACCGCCTCGACGCGGTGGCGCTGCACCCTCTGCGGCAACCTCACGCGCTTCGACGTGACGCGTTCGTCGAAGGTCGTGGAGTACCTCCACCTGGACCTGGCGGGTGAGCCGAAGGTGGAGGAGCGCGAGGTGGTCAGTGAGACCATCGAGTCGGTGCGCTGCCGCTGGTGCAACGCCGTGGATCAGGTGGAACTCGTGGACAGGCCGGGCGCCGGCTCCTGAGAGGGAGTGGCCCCGCACAGACGGTTGGGGTGTGAGGGATGGTGGAGAACTCAGGCGGAGGGCCGGGCGACGGCGCCGCCGAGGTGCTCGACCGCCCGCTGCCCGACGGCGTGCGGAGAAGGGTCGTACAGATCGTCTCCGACGGCTTCGGCGGCCTCACCGTCTCCGAACTGCCCGCGCAGCTACGACAGTACGCCCGCTTCGCCCCCAACCGCCGCGCCAAGTTCGCCGGGAACGCGATGGCCGCCGCCCTGGAGACCGATCCGCTGTTCCGGCAGCGGATCGGGGAGAAGCTGAGAGAGGCCCAGTCGGAGCTCGCCGGCGCGCTCGACTCCGGCTCACCGCCCCCGGCCGCGGACCCGCTCGACGTGGCGGCCGCGGCCTATGTTCTGCGCCCCACCGGCTGGGTGAAGCTCGTCACCGCCGCGGGCGAGGAGGCGCTGCGCGCCGACGCCGAGCGCGCCGACGAGGAGAGCCGGGCCGAACTGGAGCGGCTGCGCGAGGAGTTGGACCAGGCGCGGGAGGCGACCCGGACCGAGACCGAGCGGCTGCGCACCGAACTGGACGCGGCGAAGAAGGAAGCGGAGTCGCTGCACCGCAAGCTGCGTTCCGCGCACAGTGACATCAAGCGCGGCGAGGCCGCCCTGCGCAAGCTGCGGTCCGAGACGGACGCGTCGCGCGCCGAGGGCCAGGCACAGGTGTCCGCGGGCGAGATCGAGACCCGGCGGCTCAAGGCGCGCCTCAGCGAGTCGGAGGCGGCCCTGGAGGCCACCCGCAAGGCCGCCCGTGAGGGGCGCAGCGTCGAGGACATGCGGGTGCGGCTGCTGCTCGACACCGTGCTGGAGGCGACCCAGGGGCTGCGCAGGGAACTGGCGTTGCCGCCCGTCTCCGTACGGCCCGCCGAGACCGTCGACGCGGTCGAACCGGGACGAATGACCCCGAAGGACATCGCCGCGCGGGCGCTGTCGGAGAACGACCCCGCGATCCTCGACCAGTTGCTCGCGCTGCCGCAGGCCCACCTGGTCGTCGACGGCTACAACGTCACCAAGACCGGTTATCCCCAAATGCCCCTGGAGAAGCAGCGGTTGAGGCTGCTGGGGCAGCTCTCGCAGCTCGCCGCGCAGACCGGCGCCGAGGTCACCTGTGTCTTCGACGGGGCCGAGCTGGCCGCGCCCGTGCTGCTCGCGCCGCCGCGCGGAGTGCGGGTGCTGTTCTCCAAACCGGGCGTCACCGCCGACGAGTTGATCCGCCAGCTGGTGCGCGCGGAGCCGCCGGGCCGGCCCGTCATCGTCGCGTCGACCGACCGCGAGGTGGCCGACGGCATCGCGAAGGCGGGCGCCCGGCCCGTCGCTTCTGCGGTACTCCTCAAGCGACTGTCGTGAACGTCAACGTACAGGTTTAATGCCGGAATTGACCGAACCGTCACGCAACGTAGCGTCAATCGACCATCACTGCTTGTTGGTTATGTGCAAAGAATGCTTTGAGTGACAGCATTTTTTCGTGTGAGGATTTGAACTGATCACAGAAACATCACTAGGGTCAGGCCTCGAACCTCCGAACGGGTGATCACTCAATAGAAGGAGCCCGACTCCGTGGCGTCCCACCGTCGACCGAAGCAGCCGAGCCGCGCGCGTGTGACCGTGCTGACCACCGCAGCCGCTGCCGCCGTTGTTCTCAGCTCCCAGGCCGCGAACGCCGCGCCCAGCGAGAAGCCCACCAAGGACGAGGTCAAGGCGAAGGTCGACGCCCTCTACGAGCAGGCCGAGCAGGCCACCGAGAAGCTCGACGGCGCCCAGGAGAAGCAGGAGAAGCTCCAGAAGGAGATCTCCACCATCCAGGACAACGTCGCCCGCGGCCAGGAGGAGCTCAACAAGCTCCGGGACGGCCTCGGCACGATGGCGAGCGCCCAGTACCGCACGGGGGGCATCGACCCCTCGATCCAGCTGTTCCTGTCCTCGGACCCGGACGACTATCTCGACAAGGCGTCCACGATGGACCAGTTGAGCGCCCAGCAGGTCGAGGCGCTCACGAAGATCCAGGGCAAGCAGCGTGAACTCGCGCAGGAGCGCGCCGAGGCGAGCACCAAGCTCAAGGACCTCTCCGCCACCCGCACCGAGCTCAAGAAGAAGAAGGACGAGGTCAAGGCCAAGCTGGCCGCGGCCAACAAACTGCTCAACACCCTGACCGCCAAGGAGAAGGCGGCCCTGGACGCGCAGCAGGCGCAGGCCGCCAGCCGCTCCACCTCGCGGGTGAACCTCGGCACCACCGGTTCCGCCTCCGGCCGCGCCGCCTCCGCCTTCGCCGCCGCCCAGTCCGTGATCGGCTCGCCGTACGTCTACGGCGCCTCCGGACCGTCCTCCTTCGACTGCTCGGGCCTCACCTCCTGGGCCTACGCGCAGGCCGGCGTCTCCATACCCCGCACGTCCGAGGCGCAGGCCAACGCCGGCACCCGGATCTACAGCCAGAGCGACCTCAAGGTCGGCGACCTGGTCATCTTCTACGGCGACTACCACCACGTCGGTCTCTACGCGGGCAACGGCCAGGTGCTGCACGCCCCGCACACCGGTGCCGTGGTCCGCTACGAGGCGATCGGCAACATGACCTTCGAGTTCGGCGTCCGGATCTGATCCGACCCGGTCTCCTCCGGTTCGCTCCGGCCCGGTTCGGTCCTTCCGGACCGCCCGAACGGGCGAATCGCGACACACCACGCTGACTCCACGCCCCGCCCATGACCTGCGTCTTGGGCGGGGCGTCACGTTATGTGTCCGCGGAGGTCTTTGGCCCGCACCCCTTCACAGAGCTACTGTCTGGCGCGTTTCCCCGCACAGGGGGAGCGGTCCGTGTCCGCCAGCGGAAGGAAGTGCGGCTTCCCGTGGGATCCCGTCGTCGCCTTGCACCGTCCGGGTTCGACCGAGGCGCCAGTGCCGCGGTCTGTGTCCTGTCCGCCGCCGCAGCCGCCCTCGGCGCCCTGCCGGCCGGCTCCGCCGTGGCCGCGCCGCACGACGACTCCCGGGCCGAGGTGGACCGGCTCTACCAGGAGGCCGAGCGGGCGACCGAGGCCTACGACAAGGCCGACGAGAGCGCCGGGGCGCTGCACCGGCAGGTGAGCGACGCCCAGGACCGGATCGCCCGGCAGCAGCAGCGCATCAACACCATGCGGGACGCGCTGGGTTCGCTCGCCGGTGCCCAGTACCGCTCCGGCGGCATCGACCCCACCGTCGCGCTGCTGTTCTCCGACGACCCGGCCGACTACCTCGACAAGGCCTCCGTCCTCGACCGGATCACCAACCAGCAGGCGGGCCAGCTCAAGGACCTCCAGGAGGCCATGCGCGAGCTCGCGCAGGAACGCACCGAGGCCGCCGGGCACCTCGCCGAACTGGAGCGCAGCCGCAAGGCCGTCGCCACCCACAAGAAGACCGTCGAACGGAAACTCGCCAAGGCCCGGCAGTTGCTCAACCAGATGCCCCTCGCCGAGCGCGCCTCCTTCGACCGGGCCTCCCGCTCCGCCCGCGAGGACATCCCCGACCTCGGCGCCGGTGTCCCGTCCTCGGGCCGCGCCGCCGCCGCGGTGGCCGCCGCCCGCATGGCCCTGGGCAAGCCGTACATCTGGGGCGCCAACGGCCCCGGCGGCTTCGACTGCTCCGGCCTGATGCAGTGGTCGTACTCCCAGGCGGGCGTCCACCTCCCGCGCACCTCGCAGGAGCAGCGCTACGCCGGCCGACGGATCCCGCTCTCCCAGGCCCAGCCCGGAGACCTGGTCGTCTACCGCTCCGACGCCAGCCATGTCGGCATGTACGTGGGCAACGGCCAGGTCATCCACGCCCCCTACCCCGGTGCGCCGGTGCGCTACGACCCCGTCGGCATGATGCCGATCTCGTCGGTCACGCGGGTCTGAACCGTCGCGAAAGGGTCGTACGATCGGGAAGTGACTGGTCGTAGGCGGGCGTCGCGCTCCGGAGTGCTCGCGCTGTGTCTGCTGCTCGGCTCGCTGGTGGGGTGCGGTGGCCCGCCGGCGGCGGACAGCGCGAAGGCTGCGGTCCAGAGCCTTCTCGACCGTCAGTCCACGGCCGTCCTGCACCACGACGAGACGGCGTACACGAGGACCGGTGCCCGCACGGCGTACGAGAACCTGAGCGCCGTCCCCTTCGCCTCCTGGTCCTACCGCCTCACCTCGCTGCACCGCACCGGCGCCACCGCGACCGCCGACGCCGAACTGAGCTACCGGGTCAAGGGCTACGACACCTCACCCGTCACGGTCGGCCGCACGCTCGGCCTGCGTCTCACCGCGGACGGGCAGTGGTACGTCGGCACCGACAAGCCCGGAAAGAAGTCCGGCCAACAGCTGTGGGACCAGGGGAAGGTGAGCGTCGTCAAGGGCGCGCACAGCCTCGTGATGGGCGTCGGGCAGGGCGCCGACAGTCTCCGGACCTTCCGTTCCCTCGCGGATCACGCCGTACCGGCCGTGTCGGACGCCTGGGGCACGGACTGGACCCGGCACGTCGTCGTGCTCGTTCCTGGCTCCCTGGACGGCATGGCGGGGCTCCTGGGCGCACCGGCGGCCTCCTACCGGGGCATCGCCGCGGTGACGACGGGCGAGGCGGGCGGCTCGGGCAGCGCGCCTGCGGACCGGATCATCGTCAACCCGGACGCGTACGCGTTGCTGGGCCCGGTGGGCAAACAGGTCGTCCTCACTCACGAGACCACCCACGTCGCCACCCGCGCCCACACCACCGCCGCCACCCCCCTCTGGCTCTCGGAGGGCTACGCCGACTGGATCGGCTACCGAGGCACCGGCCGCACCCCCACCCAGGCCGCCCCGGAGCTGTACCGCGCCGTCCTGGACGGCGACGTCCCGACCGCCCTCCCCACCGACAAGGACTTCGGCTTCAGCAGCGACCCCACGAAGCTGGCCCAGGCGTACGAGGGCGGCTGGCTGGCCTGCCGGATGATCGAGGACCGGTGGGGGGTCGCCCAACTGGGCAGGTTCTACCGGGCGGTCGGCGCCCACAAGAAGCGGGCGGGGGCGGTGGAGGACGCGCTGAAGAACGTCCTGGGTACGACCCTGGCCGACTTCACAAAGCAGTGGCGGGACTTTCTCAAGGCTCAACTCGGCTGATTTCAGCGGGGTTTGCCTCGAACCTCAGGGCGACGCCGAAGTCGCCTTCGACCGCGTCGCCTGAGTCGGCAGCGGCGGTACGTCCGCCCAGGTGACCGACGCCCGCCACAGCTCGCGTGCGCCGGTGATCGCCGCGGCGACCAGGAGGCCGTTGCGGAGGAGCAGGAGGGCGATGCCCAGGCCGTCGCTGGCGACCACGTGGGCGAACCAGAGCGGGAATTCGAGGACCGTGACGAAGGCCGCCGCCAGGACGAGGCCGACCGGGAGGCGCATGCGGCTGGCGCGGAAGCAGGAGCAGACGGCGGCCAGGCCGATCAGCCAGACGACGTACTGGGGGCTGATCACCCGGCTGGTGACGGTGAACATCAGGACCGCCACGAAGGCCGCGTCCGCGAGGGTGTGGGGCAGGAAGCGGGCCGCCATCAGACGCCAGAGCATGAGCCAGCCGAAGACCAGCGCGGTGAGACCCAGGGCCGCGGTGCTGACCTGGTCGACGTACGGGCCGACGAACTCGACCGAGCCGTAGTTCAGGAGCACCTCGCCCCGCCAGCCGAAGTGCCGGGCCACATGGAAGACCAGCGAGCCCAGCGACTCCACCTCCGTGCCCCGTTCGCGCTGGAAGGTCAGGAAGGCGAACGCGCCCGGCATCGACACCGCGAAGACACCGGCGACCACCGCGACCGTCACCGCCGCCGCGCCCCACGCACGGCGCTTGACCGCGCCCAGCAGGAGCAGCGCCGGCCACACCTTCAACAGCGCCCCGAAGCCGGCCAGCGCGCCCATCACACGCGGGTGCCGGGCACCGGCGAGCAGCGCGGCCACGGCGACGGCGGTCACCATCACGTCGTAGCGCGCGTACACGGTCGGGCCGAGGAGCGGGACGCCCGCGACCCACACCCAGGCGCCGCGGAGCGTCCGGCCGGGGCGCAGGCCCGTGTAGAGCAGGAGGGCCAGGACCGTCAGGTCGGCCAGGAAGGCGAGGACGAAGAACGCCGACGCGTAGTCCAGGAAGCCCAGCAGGGCGGGGGAGAGGATCGGGAGGGCGGCGGCGGGCGGGTACTGCCAGGTGACGTCGTCCAGCGGGAAGGAGCCGTGGCGGAGCGTGTCGTACCAGCCCTGGTAGATCACCGACACATCGCTGGTGACGTCGGGACCCGGGAACACGAGCACCTTGAAGACGAACAGCAGCAGCACCAGCCTGGTCAGTCCCCAGGTCCCCAGCAGCAGCGCCAGCCGCCGTCTCGCGCCCGCAATCTCCACGTGAGCCCCTGTTCCGTGCCGCGTGCCGCTTTTGAGGGGCACATGATCTCCCGAAGGCCTGTGCGAGGGCCATGAAGCGCGGCCGTGCGGAGCTGTGAACCCTGGGGCCGGTCCGGTGGGTCCCGCCGCGGACGCGGGGTGTGGCACGCGCTTCCCCACTGTCCTGATGGAGTGCGGCTCCCCGGCCGCGTTGTCGTCACTCGCCGGTTCCCCGGCCTCGGCTTCGCCCCACCGGGAGGACCTCCATCGCGTGGCCGGCCGCGGCCGCTCGGGTCCACGCCTCCTCCGCCTCGCAGCCGCACGCACCACACCCCGCTCACCGGCACCGGTCCGGCAGCCGGCGCTCCGCCGTGGCCCGCTCCGCCGGACAGACCCTCGCCCGGTAGGGTCTGCCGCGTGCGCAAGACCCTGATCGTGACCAATGACTTTCCGCCCCGGCCCGGGGGCATCCAGGCCTTCCTGCACAACATGGCGCTACGGCTGGAGCCCGAGCGGCTCGTCGTCTACGCCTCGACCTGGAAGCGCGGTCGGGAGGGCGTGGAGGCGACGGCCGCCTTCGACGCGGAGCAGCCCTTCACCGTCGTACGGGACGCCACGACGATGCTGCTGCCGACGCCCGCCGCGACCCGCAGGGCTGTGGGGCTGCTGCGTGAACACGGGTGTACGGCGGTGTGGTTCGGGGCCGCGGCGCCGCTCGGGCTGATGGCGCCGGCGCTGCGGAAGGCCGGTGCCGAGCGGCTCGTGGCCACGACTCACGGGCACGAGGCCGGGTGGGCGCAACTGCCCGCCTCGCGTCAACTCCTGCACCGCATCGGGGAGTCGACGGACACCATCACCTACCTCGGGGAGTACACGCGGTCGCGGATCGCCGGTGCGCTGAGCCCGGAGGCCGCGGCGCGGATGGTCCAACTGCCGCCCGGCGTCGACGAGAAGGTCTTCCATCCCGGGTCCGGCGGCGACGAGGTGCGGTCGCGGCTCGGGCTGACCGAGCGGCCCGTCGTCGTGTGCGTCTCGCGGCTCGTGCCGCGCAAGGGGCAGGACACGCTGATCCTCGCCATGCCGCGCATCCTCGCCCGGCAGCCCGACGCCGTCCTGCTGATCGTGGGCGGCGGACCGTACGAGAAGGACCTGCGCAGGCTGGTGCGGGAGACCGGTGTGAGCGACTCCGTGCGGTTCACCGGCGCCGTGCCCTGGTCCGAACTGCCCGCGCACTACGGCGCCGGTGACGTCTTCGCGATGCCGTGCCGCACCCGGCGCGGCGGGCTCGACGTCGAGGGGCTCGGCATCGTCTACCTGGAGGCGTCCGCCACCGGGCTGCCCGTCGTCGCCGGTGACTCCGGCGGCGCGCCCGACGCCGTGCTCGACGGCGAGACCGGGTGGGTCGTGCGTGGCGGGTCCCCGGAGGAGGCCGCCGACCGGATCGTCGCGCTGCTCGCGGACCCGGAACTGCGCCGCAACATGGGGGAGCGGGGCCGCAGTTGGGTCGAGGAGAAGTGGCGCTGGGATCTACTCGCGGAGAAGTTGAAGACCTTGTTGCACACGGGGGGCTAGGCGGAACCGGATAATCCGCAGATGCTGCGCGCATGACAGCAAAACTGACGCAGCATCAGCTGACGAGACGTCAAATCCTGGGCATGATCGCCCTCCAGACCGCCGCCACCGCCGGTCTCACCCGTATCGGCCTCCAGTCCGCGCAGGCCGTCGAACCCGCCGCCGTCCAGACCGCACCCGCGATCGTCGTCGGCTCCGGCTACGGCGGCGCGGTCGCCGCCCTCCGCCTGGGCCAGGCCGGCGTCACCACCCTCGTCCTGGAGATGGGCAAGCTCTGGAACACGGCAGGGGCGGACGGCAAGATCTTCTGCTCCACCGCCGCCCCGGACCAGCGCTCGATGTGGTTCAAGACCCGCACCGAGGCCCCGCTCGCCAGCTTCCTGTGGCTGGACGTCGTCAACAAGGACATCGGCCTGTATCCCGGCGTCCTGGACCGCGTGCACTACGACGCCATGTCCGTGTACGTGGGACGCGGGGTCGGCGGCGGCTCGCTGGTCAACGGCGGCATGGCGGTCACCCCGCGCCAGTCGTACTTCACCGAGCAGTTCCCCGCCGTGGACGCGACCGCGATGTACAACACGTACTTCCCGCGCGCCCGCACCATGCTCGGCGTCAACACCGTCGACCCGACCTGGTTCGAGTCGACCGAGTGGTACCAGTTCACCCGCACCTCGCGGAAGGCCGCCACGAACACCGGTCTGACGACCACCTTCGTGCCCAACGTCTACGACTTCGGCTACATGCAGCAGGAGGCGGCCGGCACCGCCACCAAGTCCGCGCTCGCCCAGGAGGTCATCTACGGCAACAACTACGGCAAGAAGAGCCTCGACAAGACCTACCTCGCCTCCGCGCTCGGCACCGGCAAGGTCACCATCCACACCATGGAGAAGGTGACCGGGGTCAGCCGCGCGAGCGACGGGTCGTACGTCCTGAGCGTGAACCGGATCGACGACACCGGCGCCGTCGTCGAGACCAAGCAGTACAGCTGCACCTATCTGTTCCTCGGCGGCGGCAGCCTCGGCACCACCGAACTCCTCGTCCGGGCAAGGGACACGGGCACCCTGCCCGCGCTCAACTCCACGGTCGGGGCGGGCTGGGGACCGAACGGCAACACCATGGTGGGCCGCGCCAACCACATCTGGGACACCACCGGCGCCAACCAGGCGACGATGCCGGTCATGGGCATCGACGACTGGGCCAACACCGCCAACCCGGTCTTCGCGGAGATCGCCCCGCTGCCCATCGGCTTCGAGACCTGGGTGAGCCTCTATCTGGCGATCACCAAGAACCCCCAACGGGCCTCCTTCACCTACGACTCGGCGAGCGGCACGGTGAAGCTGGGCTGGACCGCGGCACAGAGCGCGGTCTCGGTCGCGATGGCCAAGAAGCTGTTCGACCGGATCAACTCGGCCAACGCGACGGTCTACCGCTCCGACCTGTTCGGCACGCCCAGCAAGGTGTTCGCGGACGACTTCTGCTACCACCCGCTGGGCGGCTGTGTGCTGGGCAACGCGACCGACAACTACGGCCGGGTGAAGGGGTATTCGAAGCTGTACATCACGGACGGCTCGCTGGTGCCCGGCAACATCGGCGTAAACCCGTTCGTCACCATCACCGCGCTCGCCGAACGCACGCTGGAACGGGTCCTCGCCGAGGACTTCTAAACTCCGAACGCCCCAACTACCCGTCTACTTCTGGTAGATGGCCTCGATCTCGTCCGCGTAGTCCTTGGCCACCACATTGCGCTTGAGCTTCAGGGACGGCGTCAAGTGGCCCGACTCCTCCGTGAACTGGGAGGACAGAATGCGGAACTTCCGCACCGATTCCGCCTTCGACACCGCGGCGTTGCCGTCGTCGACAGCGTCCTGGATCGCCTGCACCAGATCCGGGTCCGCGCGAAGCGACGCCGCGGTGGAACCCACCGGCTTGCCGTGCTCGGCCGACCAACGGCCCAGGAACTCGTCGTCCACGGTGATCAGCGCGCCCACGAAGGGCCGCCCGTCACCGACGACCATGCACTCCGCGACCAGCGCGTGCGCGCGGATGCGGTCCTCGATCACGGCCGGGGCGACGTTCTTGCCGCCCGCGGTGACGATGATCTCCTTCTTGCGCCCGGTGATGCTGAGGTAGCCGTCCTCGTCGAGGGTGCCGATGTCCCCGGTGTGGAACCAGCCGTCGGCCAGCGCCTCGGCCGTGGCGGCCTCGTTGTTCCAGTAGCCCTTGAACAGGTGCTCGCCGTGCAGCAGCACCTCGCCGTCGTCCGCGATGCGTACGACCGAGCCGGGCAGCGGCTGTCCGACGGTGCCGATCTTCGTCCGGTCCCAGGGGTTGAAGGCCGTAGCCGCACAGGACTCGGTCAGCCCGTACCCCTCAAGGACGGTGAACCCGATCCCCCGGAAGAAGTGGCCGAGCCGCTCGCCCAGCGGGGCGCCGCCGGAGATCGCGTACTCGCCCTTGCCGCCGAGCACCGCGCGCAGCTTGCTGTAGACCAGCTTGTCGAAGGTCTTGTACTTGATCTTCAGCCCCAGCGAAGGGCCCGCCGGTGTGTCCAGCGCGCGGCTGTACGCGATCGCGGTGTCGGCCGCCTTGTCGAAGATCTTGCCCTTGCCGTCCGCCTGCGCCTTGGCGCGCGCCGAGTTGTAGACCTTCTCGAAGACGCGCGGCACACCGAGGATCAACGTCGGCCGGAACGAGGCGAGTTCGTCGGTGAGGTTCTTGATGTCCGGGACCAGGCCCAGCTTGATCGGCGCCATCATCGGCGCGATCTGCACGAGCCGCCCGAAGACGTGCGCGAGCGGCAGGAACAGCAGCACCGAGCACTCGCCGGTACGGAACAGCGGCCGCAGCCGCTCCACGATGTTGCCGCACTCCGCGAAGAAACTGCGGTGCGTGAGCACACAGCCCTTGGGGCGGCCGGTGGTGCCACTCGTGTACACGATGGTCGCCGGGTCGTCGGCCTTCGCCCGCGAGCTGCGCTCCTCGACGGTCGCGTCGCTGACGTCCTTGCCCGCGCGGTCCAGCTCCTCGATCGCGCCGGTGTCGATCTGCCAGACGTGCTTGAGGGCGGGCAACTGCGCGCGCACCGACTCGACGGCGGCGGCGTGCACGTCCTGCTCCACGATCACGGCGGTGGCACCCGAGTCGCTCAGGATCCACTGCACCTGCTCCGGCGAGCTGGTCTCGTACACCGGCACGGTGATCGCGCCCGCACACCAGATCGCGAAGTCGAGCAGCGTCCACTCGTACCGCGTACGGGACATCAGCCCGACCCGGTCGCCGGGCTGGATGCCGGAGGCGATCAGCCCCTTGGCGGCGGCGTGCACCTCGGCGAGGAAGACCGTCGCGGTCACGTCCTGCCAGCCGCCGTTCGCCTTACGGGCGATGACGGCGACATCTGGGTGCTGCGCGGCGTTTCTGCGGACGATGTCGGTCAGATTGCCGTCCGCAGGGACCTCGTACAAAGCCGGAAGGCTGAACTCGCGCAAGACTGCTGCTCCTCATAGGGCGCCGGCGCCACGACGTTGTGTGATGCGACGGTCCGGTCCAAGGCTCGGGCAGGTGCGTCAGGACCGGGTGGTTGAAATCCTGAGCACGACTGGACTGCCCGGACGTTACCCGTCGGTATGGGTCCTACGACAGGGGGGTCCGGCGAGATGTTCGCTGCGTCACACAGATTGGTGTTTCCTCGCGCACAGTAGTCCACGCCTTTCTTGACTGGCCAGTAACCGCAAGGTCCGCCGCCACTGTTCACGTTTGCCGCACACGCCTACGCTTGATCGTCATGGCACCCACACCAGCCGGCAGCTCCGGGACGCGCATCCATGTGGTCAGTGACGTGCACGGCAACGCCCGTGACCTGGCCAGATCCGGTGAGGGTGCCGACGCCCTGATCTGCCTGGGCGACCTCGTCCTCTTCCTCGACTACGCCGATCACTCGCGCGGCATCTTCCCCGAGCTGTTCGGCGAGGAGAACGCCGACCGCCTCGTCGAGCTGCGCACCGCCCGCCGCTTCGAGGAGGCCCGCGAACTCGGCGCCCGCCTCTGGGGCGCGGTCGGCGGGGACCGCGCGGCCCTGATCGAGAAGGCGGTCCGCAAGCAGTACGCCGAGATGTTCGCCGCCTTCCCCACCCCGACGTACGCCACCTACGGCAACGTCGACATGCCGACCCTGTGGCCCGAGTACGCCGGCCCCGGCACGACGGTCCTCGACGGCGAACGGGTCGAGATCGGCGGCCGCACCTTCGGCTTCGTCGGCGGCGGCCTGCGCACCCCCATGCGCACGCCGTACGAGATCAGCGACGAGGAGTACGCCGCGAAGATCGAGGCGGTCGGCGAGGTCGACGTCCTGTGCACGCACATCCCGCCCGAGGTCCCCGAGCTGGTCTACGACACGGTCGCGCGCCGCTTCGAACGGGGCAGCCGTGCCCTCCTGGACGCCATCCGCCGCACCAGGCCCCGCTATTCACTCTTCGGCCACGTCCACCAGCCGCTGGTGCGCAGGATGCGGATCGGGGCGACGGAGTGCGTGAACGTGGGTCACTTCGCGGGGAGCGGCAAGCCGTGGGTGCTCGAATGGTGACTCGTGTTGGTGGCATCCGTTGTGCCCGCCCCCGATGTCCGCAGGTAGGGGGTGCGTGGGGGCGGTCGGCGGAGAGGTAGCCTTCACGCTGCACGCACACGCGCACGACGACGCCCTGCCGGTCCGCATCTGGAGGAGCCACAGCGATGGCGGAACACACCAGTTCGAGCATCACGATCGAGGCGGCAGCGGCCGACGTCATGGAGGTGATCGCCGACTTCGCCCGCTACCCGGACTGGACCGGCGAGGTGAAGGAGGCGGACGTCCTCAAGACCGACGAACGGGGCCGCGCCGAACAGGTACGCCTCGTCATGGACGCCGGCGCGATCAAGGACGACCAGACCCTCGCGTACACCTGGACCGGCGACAACGAGGTCTCCTGGACCCTCGTCAAGTCCCAGATGCTGCGCTCCCTGGACGGCTCCTACCTCCTCAAGTCCACGGGCGCGGGGGCGACGGAGGTCACGTACCTCCTCACGGTGGACGTCAAGATCCCCATGCTGGGCATGATCAAGCGCAAGGCGGAGAAGGTCATCATCGACCGGGCGCTGGCGGGGCTGAAGAAGCGGGTGGAGTCGGGGGAGAAGTAGGGGCCCTTTCAGCGCCGGCCATTCTTCAGAGCCGGTCACCTCTCAGCGCCGGTCATCTGCTGGCTCGTCCGGGGCCTTTCCAGCACAGGCCCGCACAATCAGCCCGTCCGGCGTTCGAGGACGAGGCCCCTTCAGGGCCGACGGGGGTCCGGGGGCGGAGCCCTCGGCAGCGGCGCCCAGCCCCCACCGAGCGACTACCGTTCACTCATATGCGTACCCTCCTGATCACCGGCCCAGGCGGCAGCGGCCGAAGCACCCTCGCCGCAGCCACCGCACAAGCCGCCGCAGGCACCGGCACCCGCACGCTGCTCCTCGGTGCCGACCGTGCCGACACCCTCGGCGCCGCCCTGGGCGTGGCGACGGGACCGGCGCCGGCACGGGTCGCCGAACACCTCACCGCCTGGCGCCCGGACGCGACGGAGTCGTTCCGCGCGGACCTCACCGCCTTCCAGGACCGCGCCACCACCGCCCTCGAACTCCTGGGCGCGGCACGCCTGGACGCCGAGGAACTCACCCCCCTCCCCGGCGCCGAGGAACTGACCCTCCTGCGCGCACTGCGGGACGCGGCCCTGTCGGAGGCCTACGACCTCCTCGTCGTGGACCTACCGCCCACCCCCCAGGCCCTCGCCCTCCTCGCCCTCCCCGAGGAACTCCGCCGCTACCTCCGCCGCCTCCTCCCCGCCGAACGGCAGGCCGCCCGCGCCCTGCGCCCGGTCCTCGGCCGTCTCGCCGGCGTCCCGATGCCCTCGGAGTGGCTCTACGACACGGCGGGCCGCTGGGACGTGGAACTGGCCGCCGTAGAAGCCGTTCTCGCCGACCGGAACACATCCGTACGCCTGATCGCCGAGCCCGGACCGGCGGGCGTCGACGCCGTCCGCGCCGCAGGCCTGGCCCTCGCCCTGCGCGGACTGCGCCCCGACGTGCTGGTGGCCAACCGGGTGCTCCCGGAGTCCGTCGAGGACACCTGGCTCGCCGGCCTGGGCGTGCAGCAGCGCAAGACCCTGGACGAGTGGCAGGGCACGTACGACGTCCATCACGTGGCCCACCTCGGCCACGACCCGCGCGGCGCCGACGATCTCGCCGCGCTCGCGGTGCCCGGTGTCAACCCGGCCGGTTCCACGGTCGAGTGGCCCGTCACGGACAGGCTGGCCGAGGACGGCGTGCTGGTCTGGCACATCCCGCTGCCCGGCGCCATACGGGACGACCTCGACCTGGTCCGGCGCGGTGACGAACTCGTCGTCACCGTCGGCCGGTTCCGCCGTATCGTGCCGCTGCCGTCGGCCCTGCGCCGCTGCACCGTGGCAGGTGCCGCGCTGCGCGAGGGCGAACTGCGCATCCGCTTCGCGCCCGACCCGGACCTGTGGCCCCAGGGACGGTGAGGATTGGTGGGCGCGGAGACGGTGAAGCACGTACGCCCATTCGGGTAACGTCGTAGAGACGAACCGTAGTCAGGAGTCCGTCATGAGCGAAGAGCTCCCCCCGTACGACGCCGGCAAGGACGAGGCGCTCGACGAGGTACGGGCGACCGACGCCGACGCCTGGGCGACGGCGGCCGCCGAAGACCTCGCGGCGGAGAAGGCCCGCCGCCGCACCCAGTACGGCCCGCCCCCGGGCTCGGCCGCCGAGGAACTGCGCAAGCTCGTCGACACCGTCGCGGACAAGCTGTCCGGCCTCCAGTCCCCGCTGCTCGGCCAGGTCGCCGGACCGGCCGCCCAGCAGGTGGTGAAGCAGGTCGTCCAGCAGGCCAGGGCCGCCGTCGAGCCCGTCATCGAACGCAACCCGGACGTCTTCGACCACCTCGCGGCGGCCGGCGGCGAACTCCTCGCCGCGTACCGCTCCGCCGTCCAGGCCCAGGAACAGCGCTGGACGGCACGCGACAGCGAACTGAAGGACCGCCGCGACCGGGGCGAGGACCCGGGCCCGGGGGAGCGCATCGACCTCGACTAGGCCGGCCCGGCGGATCAGGCCGCGGGAGATCGGCGGTGCCTGACGGGCGCCGGTGAGCGGGTGTGGCGCGTGCGGCCGCGAGGCCGAGGAAGAAGCCGGTGACCTACGGCGACGCGGCAGGCCGGGCATGCCGAACCCCGCGTCCGTGGCGCGCACCGCCCGACAGGTCCGAGGGGTCCCGTTCTGCGGACCGGCGCCGCGATTCCGACGTCGACCCCTCGGGTACGGTGGGCCGTAGCGGGGCTCGACCGAAACTGAGGGATTCATGGGACTCACCATCGGCGTCGATATCGGCGGCACCAAGATCGCGGCCGGCGTGGTCGACGAGGAAGGCAACATCCTCTCGACCCACAAGGTGCCGACCCCGGGCACGGCCGAGGGCATCGTCGACGCCATCGCCGCCGCGGTCGACGGGGCACGCGCCGGGCACGAGATCGTCGGCGTGGGCATCGGTGCCGCGGGCTACGTCAACCGTCAGCGCTCCACGGTCTACTTCGCGCCGAACATCGACTGGCGCCAGGAGCCGCTGAAGGAGAAGGTCGAGGCCCGCGTGGGCCTCCCCGTCGTCGTGGAGAACGACGCGAACGCCGCGGCCTGGGGCGAGTACAAGTTCGGCGCCGGCAAGGGCCACCGCAACGTCATCTGCATCACGCTCGGCACCGGCCTCGGCGGCGGCATCATCATCGGCAACAAGCTGCGGCGCGGGCACTTCGGGGTGGCCGCCGAGTTCGGCCACATCCGCATGGTGCCGGACGGCCTGCTGTGCGGCTGCGGTTCGCAGGGCTGCTGGGAGCAGTACGCCTCCGGCCGCGCCCTCGTCCGCTACGCCAAGCAGCGTGCCAACGCGACCCCCGAGTCCGCCGAGGTACTGCTCTCGCTGGGCGACGGCACCCCCGAGGGCATCGAGGGCAAGCACATCTCCATGGCCGCCCGGCAGGGCGACCCGGTGGCCGTCGACTCCTACCGCGAACTGGCCCGCTGGGCCGGCGCCGGCCTCGCCGACCTGGCCTCCCTCTTCGACCCCTCCGCGTTCATCGTCGGCGGCGGCCTCTCGGACGAGGGCGAACTGGTCCTCGACCCGATCCGCAAGTCCTACAAACGCTGGCTGGTAGGCGGCAACTGGCGCCCCGTCGCCGACGTGATCGCCGCCCAACTCGGCAACAAGGCAGGCATGGTCGGAGCAGCAGACCTGGCAAGGGAACCCGACCCGATCATGTAAGTCACCCTGCTTTTTGCTTTTCAGGGGCGCGGGGAACGGCGCGACCAGCCACAGCGGACCGGCAGTCGCTCACGTACCTCGTGCCCTGCTTTTTGCTTTCAGGGGCGCGAGGAACGGCGCGACCGGCCACATCCGACCGGCAGTCGCCCACGTACCTCGCGCCCTGCTTTTTGCTTTCAGGGGCGCGGGGAACGGCGCGACCAGCCACAGCGGACCCGCAGCCGACACACGACCCGCACATTCCCACGCTTAGTCGTATCTTGATCGGCATGGCGACCTCGACCCCGCTGCTACCCAACTCCCGCACTGAACCCGACGGTTCCGCGATCATCCGCGTCCTGAGCTACAACATCCGCTCGATGCGCGACGACACCGCCGCCCTGTCCCGGGTGATCAGAGCCTGCGCCCCGGACCTCGTCCTGATCCAGGAAGCCCCCCTCTTCTTCCGCTGGCGCAAGAAGCTCGCCCGCCTGGCCTCCGCATCAGACCTGGTCGTCCTCTCCGGCGGAGGCACCGCCGCAGGCCCGGCCCTCCTCTGCTCGCTCCGCGCGACGGTCGAACGCACGGAGGACGTACTCCTCCCCCTGACCCCCGGCGAACACCGCCGAGGCTTCGCGACCGCGGTCGTCCACTTCGGAGCCGCCCGCCTGGGCGTCCTCAGCTGCCACCTCAGCCTTCGCCAGGACGAGCGCTACGACCAGGCAGGCATGCTCCTCGACCGGCTGGCCGGAATGGGCGTGGACCACGCGATCGCCGGCGGCGATCTCAACGACCGCCCCGACGGCCGGACCTTCACCCGGCTGGCCAAGGACCTCCAGGACTGCTGGGCCACCACCCCCTGGGGCGCCGAGCACACCTGGACCCCCGGCAACCCCTTCCAACGCATCGACGCGATCTTCGCCACGCCGGGCATCGAGGTCCTCGGGTGCGGGGTGCCACTGGGCTTGCCGGGGGTGACGGAGGCCGACATCAAGGGGGCGACCGATCACTTCCCCGTGCTGGCCGCACTGCGCGTGCCCGCGACCTGAACCACAGCCGCCGGGCGGAGTCCGGCGCAGCCACCCGAAGCCTGTGAGGCCCACCGGGGCCGAGCAGTGCGAGGGGGGCGTCGAGAGACACTGCCGTGAGGGCGGCCACGGACCACTTCCCGGTCCACGCCGCCCTCGGAATCCCCGCGGGCCAGCCGCTAGACGACCGCGCCCCGCCCCGGATCGTCCCCGTCCTCCTCGTCCGTCCGCATCCGCATCACCAACGTGGCGAAGCCGCCCAGGAACCCGCCGATCCCGACGGTCGCCAGCCACCACGTCATGTCCCAGCCGAGCAGCACCGCCACCAGCAGCAGGATCGGGCCGCCGATCACCCCGAGCCAGGCGAACTTGGCCGTGACGTCGGCCTCCGGCAGCGGGGGCGGCTCCGGCGGTACGAAGTGGCCCTCGTCGTCCTCGTC
The DNA here is from genome assembly GCF_044766845.1 of Streptomyces sp. NPDC101776. Lineage (NCBI taxonomy): Bacteria > Bacillati > Actinomycetota > Actinomycetes > Kitasatosporales > Streptomycetaceae > Streptomyces > Streptomyces sp. NPDC101776. The sequence continues at coordinate 1,029,781 of NZ_JBIWMV010000002.1, forward strand.
GAAGTCCTCCTCGGAGGCGTCCGGCGAGCTGTAGTCACGGGGCCCGCCGACGCCGGGCGCGAAGGAGACCGAACTGCCCAACGGCTTGGCGGGCGCCGGCGGCTCCTCCGTGTCGGCGCTCACCGGGCTCTGTGAACTCTCCGCCTTGTCAGTGGACTTGGCGTCGTTCTTCTCGGGATCCAGCAGCGCCAGGTCCTCGATCGACTTGAACGGCTTGGCGCCCGGCGGATCCTTGGGCTCGTCGCCGTACCCGGCGACGATCGCGGCCCACGCGGCCTCCTCGTCGAACGGGACGCCCTGCTCGTCCGGTTCGAGGCCCTCGCGGTCGGAGTCGTGCTCAGCCACCTGTGGCCGTCCCTTCCTGCTCGCTCACCCGGCCCGTGTCGGACACCTGCTTGCCGGCACTGGGTGCGAGCCGGCCGATGAACGCGAAGCTCTCCTCGAAAATCCGGTCCGCGTCGTGGTCCAACGTCGCGACGTGGTAGCTCTGTTCCAGCAGGATCTCCGTCACGTCGGTCGAGGAAACCCGGCTGAGGACACGAGCCGAGTCGGCCGGCGGAACCACATGGTCCTGGGGGCTGTGCAGCAGCAGGAGCGGCTGGGTGACCTGCGGGAGCTCGCGGTCGACCAGCCGGAAGAAATTGCGCAGGGAGTGCGCGGAGTGCAGCGGCACCTTGTCGTACCCGACCTCCTCGCTGCCCTCCTTCGCGATGTCGCTGGCGATACCCGGCGCCGTACGCACCAGGTGGCGGGCCACCGGAAGGGCGTACGCCGCGAGGCCGTGCACCTTGATACCGGGGTTGACGACCACGACACCGCTGATCTCGTCGCCGTGCTTCGCGGCCAGCCGCAGGGCCAGCGCGCCGCCCATGGACAGGCCCGCGACGAAGACCTGCGAGCAGCGCTCGCGCAGGGCGCGCAGCTCGCGGTCCACCTCCGCGTACCAGTCCTGCCAGCCGGTGAGCTGCATGTCCTCCCAGCGCGTGCCGTGCCCGGGCAGCAGCGGCAGCGACACGGTGAGGCCGCGCTCGGCCAGATGCTCCGCCCAGGGGCGCAGCGACTGCGGGGAACCGGTGAAGCCGTGGCAGAGGAGCACTCCGACCTCCCCGCCCTCGTGGCGGTACGGCTCGGCTCCGGGGAGGACCGGCACCTTCGGTCTCCTGTTCATGAGAGGGGCAAGTTCATGGGAGAGGCGTGTTCATGAGAGAGGCGTGATCATAGGACGCGAGTTCATGAGAGGGATGTGAACAAGTCCAGATGCGGTTAACCGTACGCGACCGCACTGACACCGACCAGGGTCGTCGGGTCCTTTGACAGTGCTCCGGGTTAAGGTCTGATCGACGGAAACGGGAGGCACTCGGTTGTTGTACGGCACGATGAAGGTCGCCATCGGGGGACCGCTGAAGGTCGCCTTCCGACCCTGGGTGGAGGGCCTGGAGAACATTCCGGACGAGGGTGCCGCCATCCTGGCGAGCAACCACCTCTCGTTCTCGGACTCGTTCTTCCTGCCCGCGGTCCTGGACCGCAAGGTGACGTTCATCGCGAAGGCCGAGTACTTCACGACGCCCGGGGTGAAGGGCAAGCTGACGGCCGCGTTCTTCAAGGGCGCCGGCCAGCTCCCGGTGGACCGCTCCGGTGCGCGCGGGGCGGGCGAGGCCGCGATCAAGGCCGGGATCGACGTCCTGGAGCGCGGTGAGCTGTTCGGTATCTATCCGGAGGGCACGCGCTCCCCGGACGGCCGTCTCTACCGCGGCAAGCCCGGCGGCCTCGCGCGCGTGGCGCTCGCCAGCGGCGCCCCGGTGATCCCGGTCGCGATGATCGACACCGAGAAGATCCAGCCGCCCGGCAAGGTCATGCCGAAGCTGATGCGCCCGGGCATCCGGATCGGCAAGCCGCTCGACTTCAGCCGGTACAGCGGCATGGAGCACGACCGTTTCGTCCTGCGCGCGGTGACCGACGAGGTCATGTACGAGATCATGAAGCTCTCCGGCCAGGAGTACGTCGACATCTACGCGACCGCCGCCAAGCGGCGGATCGCGGACGCGGCGAAGGCCGACAAGGAAGTGGAGAAGGCAGTCGAGAAGGCGGCCAAGGCCGCACTCGCAGAGGCGGAGAAGGAACAGACCAGCCCCTAGAGGGGGCGGTCTGTGTCGGGGGTGGGGGAGTTGGCCAAGCAGGTACGTGTCGTCAGAATGTCCGTCGAGCAGCCGCTGTGGCGCGCGCTCAGCGGCTACCGGGTGCTGACCATGCTGTACGCGATCGGGCTGTTCGCCGCCGCCTACGACGAGTTCGACCGTCCGGGCATCGCGATCGCCTTCTACGCCGTCCTGTTCGTCTGGACGATCGTCACCCTGCCCCGGGTCCAGAGCGCGGTCGCCTGCACCAAGCGCTTCCTCGCCGCCGACCTCACGGTCGCGCTGGTCGGCATCGTCCTCACCCCGCTCGCGGCCGACGCCCACCACATCGACAGCGGCGGCCCCACCCTGCCGTCGATATGGACCGCCGGCTCGGTCCTCGCCTACGCCATCAAGGGCGGCTGGCGCTGGGCCGCGTTCGCCTCCACCCCGGTCGCCGTCGCCAACCTGATCGAGCGCGGCTCCCCGGCCCGCGACACCGTCCACAACGTGGTCCTCGTCTGGGTCGCCTCCATCGCCATCGGCTACGTCGTGGAGGTCGCCCGTGCCTCCGAGCGCACCCTCGCCCGTGCTCTGGAGATCGAGGCCACCACCCGGGAGCGGGAACGGCTCGCCCGGGACATCCACGACGGCGTGCTCCAGGTGCTGGCCATGGTGCAGCGGCGCGGTGCCGTGCTCGGCGGTGACGCGGGCGAGCTGGGCCGGATGGCGGGCGAACAGGAGATCGCGCTGCGCACCCTGGTCTCCGGCGGCCTGGTCCCGGTCTCCCGGGTCTCGCTGGACGCGGCGGAGGGCGCGGTCGTGAGAGTCGTGGAGGAAGAGTCCGACGATGACGACGGCGGGCCGGTCGATCTTCGGGCGCTGCTCGCGCCGTACGCCGCCGCGAAGGTGAGTTTCGCCGAGCCGGGGGCTCCGGTGCCGTTGCCCGCGGACGCGGCGAAGGAGCTGGCCGCCGCGGTCGGGGCCGCCCTGGACAATGTGCGCAGGCATGCCGGTGACGACGCCCGTGCGTGGATCCTGGTCGAGGACGAGCCCCGGGAGGTCGTCGTGACCGTACGGGACGACGGGCCCGGTATCCCCGAGGGGCGGCTGGCGCAGGCCGAGGGGGAGGGGCGGCTCGGGGTCGCGCTGTCGATCCGGGGGCGGCTGCGGGACCTCGGGGGCAGCGCCGAGCTGGTGTCGATTCCCGGGCAGGGCACGGAAGTTGAGCTGAAGGTACCGAAGGCGCGGGGGAAGGCGGGGACACGATGAGTGAGCAGCGGAGCCCGATCAGGGTCATGGTGGTCGACGACCACCCGATGTGGCGGGACGCCGTCGCCCGCGACCTGGCCGAGGCCGGTCTCGACGTGGTCGCCACCGCCGGGGACGGCGAGCAGGCGGTACGCCGGGCGCGGGCCGCGGCCCCCGACGTCCTCGTCCTCGACCTGAACCTGCCGGCGATGCCCGGCGTCCAGGTCTGCAAGGAACTGGTGGGCGCCAACCCGGCGTTGCGCGTCCTGGTCCTCTCCGCGAGCGGTGAGCACGCCGACGTGCTGGAGGCGGTGAAGTCCGGCGCGACCGGCTATCTGCTCAAGTCGGCTTCCACGGAAGAGCTGTTGGACGCGGTGCGCCGGACGGCGGTCGGCGACCCGGTGTTCACTCCGGGCCTCGCCGGACTGGTCCTCGGCGAGTACCGGCGCCTGGCCTCCGACCCGGCACCGGCCTCGGGCAGCGACGAGCCCAAGGCGCCCCAACTCACCGACCGCGAGACCGAGGTACTGCGCCTGGTCGCCAAGGGCCTGAGCTACAAGCAGATCGCCGAACGCCTGGTCATCTCGCACCGCACGGTGCAGAACCACGTCCAGAACACCCTGGGCAAGCTCCAGTTGCACAACCGGGTGGAGCTGGTCCGGTACGCGATAGAGCGCGGCCTCGACGACGCGTAGACCGGCCGGGTAGATCAACTGCCCCACAATTCAGCTGAATTGACCTTCCCGCCCATCCCTCTGTGACCTGGATCACCATTAGCGTGGCTGTCACGGGAAACTGCGGCGAAGGGATATTTCCATGCGCGTCGGAGTACTGACCGGAGGCGGCGACTGCCCCGGACTCAACGCCGTCATCCGGGGCATCGTCCGCAAGGGCGTCCAGGAGTTCGGCTACGGCTTCGTCGGCTACCGGGACGGCTGGCGAGGCCCGCTCGAAGGCGACACCGTCCGTCTCGACATCCCCGCCGTGCGCGGCATCCTGCCCCGCGGCGGCACCATCCTCGGCTCCTCCCGCACCAATCCGCTGAAGCTGGAGAACGGCATCGGCCGGATCAAGGCCAACCTCGCCGCGCAGGAGGTCGACGCGCTCATCGTGATCGGCGGCGAGGACACCCTCGGGGTGGCCGCGCGGCTCTCGGACGAGTACGGCGTGCCGTGCGTCGGCGTACCGAAGACCATCGACAACGACCTGTCCGCCACCGACTACACCTTCGGCTTCGACACCGCCGTCGGCATCGCCACCGAGGCCATCGACCGGCTGCACACCACCGCCGAGTCGCACATGCGGGTCCTGGTCTGCGAGGTCATGGGCCGCCACGCCGGCTGGATCGCCATCCACTCCGGGCTCGCGGGCGGCGCGAACGTCATCCTCATCCCCGAGCAGCGCTTCGACGTGGACCAGGTGTGCGGCTGGATCACGTCCCGCTTCAAGGCGTCGTACGCCCCGATCGTGGTCGTCGCGGAGGGGGCCATGCCCAAGGACGGCGAGGTCGTGCTGAAGGACGGGACCCTCGACTCCTTCGGGCACGTCCGGCTGTCCGGGGTCGGCGAGTGGCTGGCCAAGGAGATCGAGAAGCGGACCGGCAAGGAGGCCCGCACCACCGTCCTCGGCCACATCCAGCGCGGCGGCACCCCCAGCGCCTTCGACCGCTGGCTCGCCACCCGCTTCGGCCTGCACGCCATCGAGGCCGTCCGCGACGGCGACTTCGGCAAGATGGTCGCCCTGCGCGGCACGGACATCGTCCGCGTGCCGATCGCGGAGGCCACGGCCCGGCTCAAGACGGTCGACCCGAAGCTGTACGAGGAGGTCGGGGTCTTCTTCGGCTGAACCGGCCGAACCGGCGCTGGTGGGTTGTCGGCCGTATATTCGGCCCATAACCCACCAGAACGGGAGCACTCGTGGAGATCCTCGCCTTCGGTGTCCAGGCCGACGAGAAGCCGCTGATCGAGAGCGCGTTCGCCGGCCACCACGAGGTCCGCTGTCTGAGCGTCTTCCTCGACGAGGACACCGCCCCCATCGCCACGGGCCACGAGATCATCTCCACCAGCGTCAACGCCGACCTGAACCCCCGCGTCCTGCAGACCCTCGCGGCCGGCGGCACCCAGCTCGTCGCCCAGCGCTCCACCGGCTTCAACAACATCGACCTCGACGTCGCCGAGCGTCTCGGCATGACGATCGCCCGCGTCTCGTCCTACTCGCCGCACTCCGTCGCCGAGTTCGCCTGGACCCTCGCGATGGCGGTCAACCGCCGTATCGTCCGCGCGGCGACCCGCACCCGCGACTTCGACTTCCGCCTCGACGGCCTGATGGGCCGCGACCTGCGCGGCCGTACCGTCGGAGTGCTCGGAACCGGCAAGATCGGCGAGGCGTTCACCCGGATCGCCCACGGCTTCGGGATGCGGCTGCTCGGCTGGGACGTCGCCGAGAACCCGGCCTGCGTGGAACTCGGCATGACCTACGTCCCCAAGGACCAGCTCCTCGCCGAGTCCGACCTGGTCACCCTGCACGTCCCGCTGCTGCCGGCGACGCGGCGGCTCATCGACGCCGACGCCCTGAAGGTGATGAAGGACGACGCGATCCTCATCAACTCCAGCCGCGGCGGCCTGATCGACACCGCGGCCCTCGTCGCCGAACTGCGCGAGGGCCGCTTCACGGGCGTCGGCCTCGACGTCTACGAGGCGGAGGCGGGCCTGTTCTTCCTCGACAAGTCCCTGGAGGCCGTCGACGACGACACCCTGGCCCGCCTGGTCACCTTCCCGAACGTCCTGGTCACGTCCCACCAGGCGTACTACACCGAGGACGCCGTCGGCCAGATCATCGACGCCACCGTGCGGAACGTCCTCGACTACACGGCCGGCCGCCGCTCCGAGAACGTGCTCGTCCCGCGCAGCTGACCCACCAACTCCCGTACGACAGCGGCCCCGTCGAGCGTCAGCACGGACTCGGGGTGGAACTGCACCCCGGCGAACCCCGGCCCCCGCAGCGCGTGCAGCTCCCCCTGCTCGCTCCGGCTCAACTCCACACCATGGGCGGCCAGTTCGGCGGCGGCCTCGTCGTCGCAGCGCGCCACGAAGCTGTTGTAGAAGCCGACGGTCTCCTCCCGCCCGAACAGCTCGATCACCGTCTGCGCCCCCTGGTACGGAACCTCCTTCCGTACGATGTCCAGGCCCAGCTCCGCCGCGATCAACTCGTGCCCGAGGCACACGCCGAGGACACCGTGCCGGTTGTCCCGGAGGACCTCGGCGGTCAGCTCCCGCAGGAACAGCATCTTCGGGTCGGCCGTGTCGGAGGGGTCACCGGGGCCCGGCCCCAGCACCACCGGCCCCTCGTGCGCGAGCACCGCCTCCCGCAGCCCTTCCTCGTCGTACCGCCGCACGGTCACCTCGAGGCCGCTCGACCGCAGCACGTGCGCGAGCATCGCCGTGAAGGTGTCCTCCCCGTCGACGACCAGCGCGTGCCCGGTCAGCTCCTCGGACCGCTCCTGCATCCGCAGCCAGAAGGGCGCCAGCGAGGTGCGGCGCCCGTCGAGCGCGGCCCGCACACGGGGGTCGTCGGCCAGCCGGGGGCGCGTGCTCTCGTCCCGCGGCCGGGACGGCCGTACGCCCAGAGCCGCGAGCACTCCCGCCGCCTTCGCGTGGGTCTCCGCGACCTCGCCCGCCGGGTCGGAGCCACGGACGAGGGTCGCGCCGACCGGCACCCGCAGCCGGCCGGCCGGGTCGATGTCGGCGGTGCGGATGAGGATGGGGGAGTCGAGGGTCTGGGCGCCGCCGGAGTCGCGGCCGAGCAGGGCGAGGGCGCCGGCGTAGTAGCCGCGCCCGACACCGTCCCGCCCGAGGGGCTCATACCGCTCGATGACCCGGCAGGCGTTCTGCACGGGCGAGCCGGTGACGGTCGCCGCGAACATCGTCTCCTTCAGGACCTCGCGCACATCCAGCGAGGACCTGCCGCGCAACTCGTACTCGGTGTGCGCGAGATGGGCCATCTCCTTCAGCCGGGGCCCGACCACGACCCCGCCCATGTCGCCGACCGTGCACATCATCTTGAGCTCCTCGTCGACGACCATCGACAGCTCCTCGATCTCCTTGCCGTCGGCGAGGAAGGCGAGCAGGTGCTCGGGGGTGGGGCCTTCGGCGGGATAGCGGTACGTCCCGCTGATCGGGTTCATGACGACCGTCCCGCCGGACATCCGGACGTGCACTTCAGGGCTCGCGCCCACGAGCGTGCGCTCACCCGTGTGCACGACGAATGTCCAGTACGCGCCCCGCTCGCCCACCAGCAGCCGCCGGAACAACGCCAGCGCGTCCGCCCTGCCGTACCCCGGGATCTCGCCCTCGTACGTCCGCCGGATGACGAAGTTGGCGCCCTCGCCGCGCCCGATCTCCTCCCGCAGCACCCGCCCGACGATCTCGCCGTACGCCTCGTCGTCCACGTCGAAGCCACCGCCCTCGACCCGGACGTCGTGCGCGGGGAGCTGCTCCAGGGCGTCGGCGAGCGGGATCCCGTACGACTCCTCGGGGGTGAGGAAGGACAGCGGGGTGCCGTCGTCGCGGACGTCGAAGCCGCGCTCGCGGATCTGGCGGAAGGGGATCAGGGCCAGGCCCTCGGCGGGGAGGTCGGCGAGGCGGTCGTAGGAGGCGACCGGGCCGGTCATGACCTCGATCACGTCGTGGTCGTGGCCCGGGGTGCGCCGGCGCAGCAGGGCGAACGGGCGGTCGTCGGTCAGCAGTTGTGTCAGGTCCATGGTTCCTCTGCCATCGGTGGGTGAGGAACGGCCCCGGAAACGCCGAAGGCCGCCCTCGGGCGGCCTTCGCGGAGTACTGGGAGTACGCGCAGTCAGTGGGCCGCCGGATGAGCGGTCCACCACCAGTTCTGGATCGTGTGCTGGGTCGAGTGCGCGAACATGCGAGGCACCCTACCCCACGCACAAGTGAGCATTGGGGCGTCTCACCTGTCGAGCCGCGGGAAAACGACTCGACACGACCCCGTAATGTTGAGGGCGTGACCGTGAACGCTAAGACCAGCGCCAGCGCTGGCAACACCTGGCGAGACCTGCCCGCGGCGCAGCAGCCCGAGTACCCCGACACCGAGGCTCTGCGCGCAGTGATCGCGGACCTCGAGTCGTATCCGCCGCTCGTCTTCGCGGGCGAGTGCGACCAGCTGCGCGCCCGGTTGGCGGCCGTCGCCAAGGGAGAGGCGTTCCTCCTCCAGGGCGGCGACTGCGCCGAGGCCTTCGACGCGGTGTCCGCCGACCACATCCGCAACAAGCTGAAGACCCTGCTCCAGATGGGCGCCGTGCTCACGTACGCCGCCTCGGTGCCGGTCGTGAAGGTCGGCCGTATCGCCGGCCAGTACTCCAAGCCGCGCTCGAAGGGCACCGAGACCCGTAACGGCGTGACACTGCCGACGTACCGCGGTGACTCGGTCAACGGCTTCGCCTTCGACGAGAAGTCCCGCATCCCGGACCCCGAGCGCCTGAAGCGGATGTACAACGCGTCCGCCTCCACGCTCAACCTGGTCCGCGCCTTCACCACCGGCGGCTACGCCGACCTGCGCCAGGTGCACGCCTGGAACCAGGACTTCGTGAAGTCGTCCCCGTCCGGCCAGCGCTACGAGCAGCTCGCGCGCGAGATCGACAGCGCGCTGAACTTCATGCGGGCCTGCGGGACGGACCCGGAGGAGTTCAAGACCGTCGAGTTCTACTCCTCGCACGAGGCGCTGCTGCTGGACTACGAGTCGGCCCTCACCCGCGTCGACTCGCGCACCGGCAGGCTCTACGACGTCTCGGCGCACATGGTGTGGATCGGCGAGCGCACCCGTCAACTGGACGGCGCGCACATCGAGTTCGCCTCCCAGATCCGCAACCCGATCGGCATCAAGCTCGGCCCGACGACGACCGCCGAGGACGCGCTCCAGTACATCGAGCGCCTCGACCCGGACCGTGAGCCCGGCCGGCTGACCTTCATCGTGCGGATGGGCGCGGACAAGGTCCGCGACAAGCTGCCCGAGCTGGTCGAGAAGGTCACCGCGTCCGGCGCGACCGTCGCCTGGATCACCGACCCGATGCACGGCAACACGTACGAGGCGGCCTCCGGTCACAAGACCCGCCGCTTCGACGACGTGCTCGACGAGGTGAAGGGCTTCTTCGAGGTCCACAAGGGCCTCGGCACCCACCCGGGCGGCATCCACGTGGAGCTCACGGGTGACGATGTCACCGAGTGCGTGGGCGGCGGCGACGAGATCTTCGTCGACGACCTCCACCAGCGCTACGAGACGGCCTGCGACCCGCGCCTCAACCGCAGCCAGTCCCTTGACCTGGCCTTCCTCGTCGCCGAGATGTACAGGGACCAGTAGCAGATCAGTATCGGGTTCACCTGTTACAGCAGTGTGCCGTGGGGCGGGGATCACATACGATCCCCGCCCCACGGCACTTTTGCGGCACCTGCGCGGCGGGTAAGGTTAGGTTAGCCTCACCGATTGTCGGGATGGCGCGACTACTTCGATCCCCGCCCGGGAGGTGACCCGCGTGTACGTCTGCAACTGCTTCGGTGTGACCGAGGCGCAGGTCGCGAAGCACGCGGAGGGCGGTGCCTGCACCCCCCGGCAGATAGCCTCGGCCTGCAAGGCGGGCACCGACTGCGGGTCGTGCGTACGCCGTATCCAGGCACTGCTGGGCCGGGGTGCCTGCCCGCGCCGCGAGGCGGCGGACCAGGGCGAGCCGATCCTCGCCGAACTAGCCGGAGCCGGAATGGCCGGAGCCGGAATGGCCGAGCTGGAGGACGCGGCCTAGAGCCGGTCCGGTGGAGCGGTCCTAGCTGGGCTGCTCGATCTGCTGCGCGATGTAGAGCGCCTCGCCGAGCTGCTCGATCAGCTGGAGCTGGGTGTCCAGGTAGTCGATGTGGTGTTCCTCGTCCTCAAGGATGTCCTCGAAGATGTTCGCGGACGTGATGTCGCCCTTCGTGCGCATCACCTCGATCCCGCGCTTGAGGCGGTCGATCGCCTCGACCTCCACCTGCCGGTCCGCCTGGAACATCTCGGTGACCGTCTGGCCGACCCGGACGTGGAACAGCCGCTGGTAGTTCGGCAGACCGTCGAGCATCAGGATGCGCTCGGTGATCTTGTCCGCGTGCTTCATCTCGTCGATGGACTCTTCACGCGTGTACTTGGCGAGCTTGGTCCAGCCGTTGTTGTCCTGGATGCGGTAGTGCAGCCAGTACTGGTTGATCGCGGTCAGCTCACCGGTGAGCTGCTCGTTCAGGAATTCAAGGACCTCGGGGTCGCCCTGCATCGCAGAGGCTCCTTCCACAACGGGGGGAACTGGTGGGGTGCGCCGCATGATTGCACCGGCGCGAAGACGTCGTCCAGTAAGTGCATGCTTAGTAGGAGTTGCCCGAATCCGCCCAGAGCCGGTCATGTGCACCGCCCCCCGTCTGTCAGGATGGAGCCATGGGTCAGAGAGGGGTCGAACAGTCCGAGCTGCCGCCCGGCCAGCGACTTCAGCGCGGCTGGCCGGTCACGCACTACGGCCCGGTACCCAAGTTCCGCCCCGAGCGCTGGGAGTTCAGGGTCTTCGGCGCCACCGCCGACGGCGGCAAGCACTGCTGGAACCACGACGAGTTCACGGCTTTGCCCTACGACTCGGTCGTGGCCGATCTGCACTGCGTCACGAAGTTCAGCATGCTCGGCGCCGAATGGGGCGGCATCCCCGCCCGCACGATCCTGGACACCGCCCCGCCCGCACCGGCCGTCACCCATGTCATGGTCTGGGCCGAGTACGGCTTCAGCGCCAATCTGCGACTGGCCGATTTCGCGTCCGACGCCACCCTGTTCGCCACTCACAAGGACGGCGAACTCCTCACCGCGGAACACGGCTTCCCGCTCCGCCTGGTCGTCCCCCATCTGTACGCCTGGAAGGGCCCGAAGTGGGTCCGGGGCGTCGAGTACATGACGGCGGACCGGCGGGGGTTCTGGGAGGAACGCGGGTATCACAACGTGGGCGATCCCTGGCGGGAGCAGCGGTACTCGTACCAGGAAGGGCCTGGTGAGGGGCCCGAGCTGTAGGACCCCGCAGTGTCGCCGACCCTTCGGGGCTACGCGTCCCTGAGCTTCTTCAGCCGCTCCACGTCCGCCGCGTGCCCTTCCTTGCCGCCGGGCGTCTCGATGATCAGGGGTACGCCCGCGGTCGCTGGGTGGGTCATCAGCGCGCGGAACGGGTCCTCGCCGATATGGCCGGACCCGATGTTCTCGTGCCGGTCCTTGTGGGCGCCGACGACATCCTTGGAGTCGTTGGCATGGATCAGTTTCAGCCGTCCCTCGCCCACCGTGTCCACCAGCAGATCGAGGGTCTGGTGCATACCGCTCGGGCCCGTCAGATCGTGCCCGGCGGCGAAGATGTGGCACGTGTCCAGGCACACGCCCAGCTTCGGATGGGCGTCCAGCGCCTCGAAGTACGGCCCGAAGTCCCAGGTCCGCGAGCACAGCGAGGAACCCTGGCCGGCCGTCGACTCCAGCAGCAGGAACGGATCGTCGTCGTGGGTCAACTCGTCCAGCAGCGGCAGCAGATACTCCCGCACCTGGGCCAGCGCCACCGCCCGCTCCCGCCCACCTGTCGCACTCCCGGTGTGCACGACCACCCCGAGCGCGCCGATCTCCCGTCCCCGCCGCAGCGAGTGCCGTAGCGACTCGACGGACTTCTCCACGGTGGCTTCGGTGTGCGAGCCGAAGTTGATCAGGTACGGGGCGTGCACGTACGCCGGGATCGACTCGGCCTCGCAGACCGCGCGGAACTCCTCGTCCTGGCGCGGGTTCCCGACCGGTGTGGCCCAGCCGCGCGGGTTGGCGACGAAGACCTGCACGGTCTCGGCGGCCAGCTCACGGGCGTAGGACAGGCCCACGGAGTGCAGACCGCCGGCGACCGGGACATGGCCGCCGACGGGGTTGCGGGACGGCATGCGGGACGGGGCGTCGGAAGGGAACGCGGGGGTGCTGGAGGGGGACTCGCTGCTCACCCGTCCAGGGTGTCACGCGCGCGTGCCGCCCCCGTCACCGGATCTCGATCGTGATCGTCGACCCCTTGGGGGCCTGCTCGCCCGCGTCCACGGACTGGTTCTTCACGGTGTCGCCGAACAGGCCGAGCAGACCGCGGTCCTCCTTGACCTTGAAGCCGGACTCCTCCAGGAGCCTCGTCGCCGCGTCGACAGTCGCGCCGACCACGCTCGGGACCTCGACCAGCTCCGGGCCCTTGGACACCGTGAGCGTCACCGTGTCGCCCTCGGCGGCCTGGCTGTCGCCGGCCGGGGTCTGCTCGGCGACCTGGCCCGCGTCGTACTCCGAGGTGACCTGGGTGGCGGACACCGTCACCTTGAGACCGGCCTCCTGGAGGTCCGCCTTCGCGTCGTCCAGGTCCTCACCGGTGACGTCGGGCACGTCGACCGCGCTGCCCTTGCTGACGGTCAGGGCTATCGCGGAGCCCGAGTGGCGCGTGGTGCCCGCCTCGGGGTCCGTGCTGATCACGGAGCCCTTGGGGACGTCGTCGCTGAACTCCTTGGTGACCATGCCGGCCGCCAGCCCGTCCGTCTTGAGCAGGGCCTGCGCCTTGCCCAGGGCGAGGCCCGTCACATCGGGGACCTTCACGGTCTCCGGGCCGTCCGAGATGGTCAGGGCCACGGAGTCGTTGTTCCGGATACGGGCGCCGGACACCGGGTCCGTGCTGATGACCGTGCCGCGCTTCACGGTGTCGCTGTAGGCGTGGTCGACCTTCTTGACGTCGAGACCGGCGTCGTCCAGCCGCTCCTTCGCCTGGGCCTCGGTCTTCGCCAGCAGCAGCGGGACCTCGGTGAACTGGCCGGAGTTGATGTACCAGACGCCCGTCCCGACCCCGATGATCAGCAGCAGTGCGGCGACGACCGCCAGCAGCCCGCGCCGGGGCCGCCGCGCCTCGCGTCGCCGGGGCGGCGCCAGTGGCGGCCCGCTCTCGAACCGGCTGGTCCGGTTGAACGGGTCACCGGGCCCGTCGTCCTCGTTGACGGGCAGCGGACGCGGCACGGTGAGCGAGCGCGGGATCACACTCGTACGGTTCTCCGCGTTGGGATGCTCCGAGGTCAGCGCCTGCGGCGGCACGGCGTCCAACTGCTCGTCGCTCAGTCGGGCCCGTGCCTCGCGGACCGTCCCGAACAGCGCGACCGCGTCGTAGGGCCGCAGATCGGGGGTGCGCGCGGTGGCCGTGGCGACCAGCTCGTCCAGCTCGTACGCCAGCCCCGGCACGAGCGCCGAGGGCGGCGGGACGTCCTCGTGGATGTGCTTGTAGAGCACGATCGCGGCGGAGTCCCCGTCGTGCGGCTTCTGGCCGGTGAGCATCTCGTAGAGGACGACACCGCACGCGTACACGTCGACCCGGGGGTCGGCGGTGCTGCCCTCGATCTGCTCCGGCGCGAGATACGACACCGTGCCGAGCACGGCCCCCGTGGTGCTGGTATGCGTGTCCACGGACCTGACAAGACCGAAGTCGGCGACCTTGACCCGGCCGTCGTCCCCTATGAGCACGTTCTCCGGCTTCATGTCCCGGTGCACGAACCCGGCCCGGTGCGCGGCGCCCAGCGCGGCCAGCACCGGCTCCAGGATGTCCAGCGCGGCCCGCGGCTGCAGCGCCCCGCGCTCGCGCAGCACGTCCCGCAGGGTGCAGCCGGCGACGTACTCCATCGCCAGATAGACGTACGACCGGTCGGCGCCCTGGTCGAAGACCTGCACCACGTTCGGATGCGCGAGGCGCGCCACGGACTTGGCCTCGCGGATGAACCGGTCCACGAAGTGCGCGTCGGCCGCCAGCGTCGGGTGCATCACCTTGAGCGCGAGAACCCGGTCCAGGCGGGTGTCCACGGCCCGGTAGACCGTGGCCATCCCGCCGACGGCGATCCGCGCGTCGACGCGATAGCGGCCGTCGAGCACTTGCCCGACGAGAGGGTCATGAAGGGTCGTATCCACGCAGGTGAGTGTACGAGCCGAGGCTGACAGCACGGTCTTTTCGGCCAGAATCGGGCCGGTACTGAAGCCGACCTGTGACGGATCGCACGCTGGGGAGAGGGCGTTCAGAAGGCCGGGCGTTCCGGGTCCAGCCGTGCCAGTCCCGCTGTCGGGGAGGACGCCTCGGCGAAATACCGACGGGGGATACGCCCCGCCCGGAACGCCAACCGGCCCGCCTCCACAGCCGCCCGCATGCCGGAGGCCATCAGCACCGGCTCCCGCGCCCGCGTCACCGCCGACGCGAGCATCACCCCCGCACACCCCAACTCCATCGCGAACGCCGCGTCGGACGCCGTACCGGCCCCCGCGTCCAGAATCACCGGCACGCGCGCGTGCTCCACGATCAACTGGAAGTTGTGCGGATTGCGGATCCCGAGCCCGGACCCGATCGGCGACCCCAGCGGCATGATCGCCGCACACCCGACGTCCTCCAGCTTCCGCGCCAGCACCGGATCGTCGTTCGTGTACGGCAGCACCGTGAACCCGTCGTCGACCAGCGTCTCGGCGGCGTCGAGCAGCTCGATGGGATCGGGGAGCAACGTGCGCTCGTCGGCGATCACCTCAAGTTTGACCAGTGCCGTCCCGAGCGCCTCCCGCGCGAGCCGGGCCGTCAGCACGGCCTCGCCCGCCGTGAAGCAGCCCGCGGTGTTCGGCAGCACGCGGATACCGAGCCGTTCCAGCACGGACAGCACCGAACCGTGCACGGAGGCGTCGACGCGCCGCATCGCGACCGTCGTCAGCTCCGTACCGGAGGCCACCAGCGCGCGCTCCAGGACGTCGAGGCTGGGCGCACCCCCGGTGCCCATGATCAGTCGGGACGTGAAGGGCGTGCCACCGAGGACGAACGGATCGTCGGCCATGGGTCAGCCTCCTTGGACGGCGGTGAGGACCTCGACGCGGTCTCCCTCGGAGAGGGCGGTCGAGGGCCACTCCGCGCGCGGGACGACGGTTTCGTTGAGGGCGGCGGCCACGCCTGAGGGCGACGGGGTCAGGGTCCGCACGAGGGCGTCGAGCGCCGTGCCGGGATCGATCATCCGGGACTCCCCGTTGACGGAGACGTTCATGCGGACAACTCCGTGAGAGCGAATCGCTTCGGTGTGAACGGGCGTGCCTCGTCCGGGAGTTCACCGGTGGCCAGCGCTTGCGCGAGGGCGTCACCGGTGACCGGTGTGAGCAGCACGCCGTTGCGGTAGTGCCCGGTCGCCAGCAGCAGCCCCGGCAGGGCGGTCGGGCCGAGCAGCGGCGCGTTGTCGGGGGACCCGGGGCGCAGTCCGGCCCGGGTCTCGGTGAGCGGCAGTTCGGTGATCCCGGGCACCAACTCGTGGGCGTCGCGCAGCAGTTCGTAGACGCCGCCCGCGGTCACCGTGGTGTCCCAGCCCAGCTCCTCGCTGGTGGCGCCGACGACCAGCTCGCCGTTCTCGCGCGGCACGAGATAGACGTGGCTGCCGCGCACCACGGCCCGCACGGTCCGGCTCAGGAAGGGCGCGTGGCGCTCCGGCACGGTCAGCCGCAGCACCTGCCCCTTGACGGGCCGTACGGGCGGCAGGGCGTCGTCAGGGACCCCTGCCAGCCGCCCGCTGAGGCTGCCGCCCGCGAGCACCACCTGGTCCGCGCCCAGCGTCTCGCCCTCGCGCGTGACGACCCCGGCGGCCCGCTCCCGTACGACGGTCAGCCGCTCGGCCCACGTCCGGTGGAGGACGACCCCGGCGCGCTCGCAGGCGGCCACCAGCGCGCGTGCCAGCCGCCGAGGGTCGACCTGGTGGTCCCCGTCGACCCGGAGCCCGCCACGCACCCCCGGCGCGAGCATCGGCTCCAGGCGCCGGCACTCGCGTCCGGACAGCCACTCGGAGTCCAGCCCCGACTGGTGCTGGAGGGCGTGCAGTTCACGGAGGTGGGCGCGGTCGTCGGCGTCCAGGGCGACGGCGAGGGTGCCGCAGCGGCGGTAGCCGAGGTCCAGGCCGGTGAGGTCGGTCAGCTCGGCCGCGAAGTCCGGGTAGCGGCGCGCCGAGGCGAGGTTGAGGGCGAGCAGGGTCTGCTCGCCGTAGTGCAGTTCGGTGACGGCGGCCAGCATGCCGGCGGCCACCTGGGCGGCCCCGCCACCCGGCTCGGGGTCCACCAGAGCCGTCGCGAACCCGCGCTGGGCCGCGCGCCAGGCCGTGACCAGGCCGATGATCCCGCCCCCGACGACGAGGACGTCTGACGTACGTGTAGGCATGGGCGTCCAGCCCCTCCCTTCGCCGGCATGACCCGGATCAGGTTCCTACGGTCGGAGGCCGCCAGCCTCCCTCTCAGCCCGGTGCGTCCGGACTCCCGCGAGTGCTTGTACGTTGGCCACCCTAGCCCGTACCCCATGTCCCAGTAAGGGAGCCTCCGTCCATGGCCCGCTCGCTCGACGGTCTCGTCCTCGCCCCGGTCGAGGATCAGGCGCCGGGGCAGGTCGGCACCCGCACCCGGTTCGCGTACCACGAGCGGGACGGCGAGATCTGGGCCGAGTACACGGGCGGCGACGTCGTCCGCGGACATCTCGTCGGCACGCGCGCGGGGGACCGACTCGACTTCCGGTACGTGCAGTTGAAGACCGACGGGACGACGTCCGGCGGGCACTGCGTGTCCGACGTGGTCGAGCTGCCCGACGGCCGCGTGCGCCTGGAGGAGACCTGGGAGTGGGAGTCCCAGGCGGGCAGCGGGACGAGTGTTGTGGAACAGGTCACTGACCGCGCCCCCTGACTGACGATTTGTCAGGTGTCTATGGTGATCGGATGAGCGAGCAGACACGGGGACAGGGCGCGGGGACGGGACGGCGCGTGGTCGTCGTGGGCGCGGGCATGGCCGGGGTGCAGACCGCGGTCGCCCTGCGCGAACAGGGCTTCACCGGCACCGTCACGCTGATCGGCGCGGAACCCCATCAGCCCTACGACCGGCCCCCGCTGTCCAAGGCCGTCCTGCTCGGCAAGGCCGAGGGCTCCGCCTTCGACGTCGACTTCGAGGCGCTCGGCATCGAGGTCCAACTCGGGCGCGAGGTGGTGGGCGTGCGCCCCGCCGACCACGAACTGGACACCGCCGAGGGCCCGGTGCCCTACGACGTCCTCGTGCTCGCGACCGGCGCCGAACCGATCCGGCTGCCGGGCGCCGACGGCATCCCCGGGGTGCATCTGCTGCGCACCCTGGACGACGCCGAGCGGCTGCGGCCGGTGCTCACCAGGCAGCACGACATCGTGGTCGTCGGCGCGGGCTGGATCGGCGCCGAGTTCACCTCGGCCGCGCGCGAGGCGGGCTGCGCGGTGACCGTCGTGGAAGCCGCGGACCGGCCGCTCGCGGGTGCGCTGCCCGCAGAGGTGGCCGCCCCGATGGCCGCCTGGTACGCCGCAGCCGGAGCCACGCTGCGCACCCACGCACGCGTGGCGCACGTCGAACCCGGCGAGGTGGTCCTCGACGACGGCACCCGGCTGCCCGCGGGCGCCGTCGTGGTCGGCATCGGCGCCCGCCCCGCCACCGCCTGGCTGGCGGGCTCCGGCATCGAACTGGGCGCGCACCGCGAGGTCCTCGCCGACGACGGGCTGCGCACCTCGGTGCCGGACGTGTACGCGGTCGGCGACTGCGCCTCCTTCCCTTCGGGAAGGTACGGCGAGCGCCTTCTGGTCCACCACTGGGACAACGCCCTCCAGGGCCCGCGCACGGTCGCCGCGAACATCGTGGGGGAGACCCCGGCGGTCTACGACCCGGTGCCGTACTTCTGGTCGGAGCAGTTCGGCCGTTTCGTCCAGTACGCCGGCCATCACGGGTCCGCCGACACCACCCTGTGGCGCGGTGACCCGGCCACCCCGGCGTGGAGCGTCTGCTGGCTGCGCGAGGACCGTCTGGTGGCCCTCCTGGCGGTCGGCCGCCCCCGTGACCTGGCCCAGGGCCGCCGCCTGATCGAGTCGGCGACCCGGATGAATCCCGTATTGCTTGCGGACCCTTCTCTGCCGATGAAGGCGGCTATCGCCTAGTTCGTACCCCCGGGTCGGACCGGCCCGACTTCCGACTGTCAGTCCGGGATGGCACGCTGTTTACGTGACCGAGATTGACGCAAAGATCGATGCTCTCGTCCCCGCCTGGCTCACGCTGCCCGACATCGCAGAAGTGCTCGATATCGAGGTGACACGCGTGCGGCAGCTGGTCAAGGAGGGCCAAGTCATCGCCGTACGCCGTGGTGAGAACCGCGCACTGCACGTCCCCGCCGCCTTCATCGACGGGGCCGAGCAGAAGGTCGTCAAGGGCCTCACGGGGACCCTGACGCTCCTGCGGGACGACGGCTTCTCCGACGAAGAGATGCTCGAATGGCTCTTCACCCCCGACCCCAGCCTGCCCGGCACCCCCGCGCAGGCCCTGAGCGAGAATCGCGGCACGGAGGTGAAGCGCCGCGCCCAGGCGCTCGCCGTCTGACCCGCACGACCGACCGGTGTTCGGGCCGCGGCGACGTTCGTCCGCGGCCCGAACACGGCATCACGACGCCATGACAACGGGGGACACACGCATGCCCGACACCACCACCACCACCACCGCGGCCGCCGCCGCGCGCGCCGAACTCGCCGACGCCCGGGTCTACCTCTGCACGGATGCCCGCAGACGCCAGGGCGACCTCGCGGAGTTCCTGGACGCGGTCCTGGCCGGCGGGGTCGACATCGTGCAGCTGCGCGACAAGGGCATGGAGGCCGCCGAGGAACTGGAGCACCTCCGGGTGTTCGCCGACGCCTGCGCCCGGCACGGCAGGCTCCTCGCGGTCAACGACCGCGCGGACGTGGCCCACGCCGCCGACGCCGACGTACTGCACCTGGGCCAGGGCGACCTCCCGGTCCCCGCCGCCCGCGCGATCCTCGGCGACGACATCCTCATCGGCCGCTCCACGCACGCCGAGCACGAGGCCGCCGCGGCCGCCGTCCAGGAGGGCGTGGACTATTTCTGCACGGGCCCGTGCTGGCCCACCCCCACCAAGCCCGGCCGGCACGCCCCCGGCCTCGACCTGGTCCGGTACACGGCCGCCCTGGGCACCGACCGCCCCTGGTTCGCCATCGGCGGCATCGACCTCGGCAACCTCGACGAGGTGCTCGAAGCGGGCGCCCGCCGGGTCGTCGTCGTACGGGCGATCACGGAGGCCGACGACCCGGGCGCGGCGGCGGCGGAGTTCGCCAAGCGGCTGCGGCAGGCCTGAGGGGCGTACGGCTGGAGCCCGATGGTCCTGCGGCTGGGGCGTGACGGTCATACGGCTGGAGCCTGACGGTCGTACGGTTGGAGCTTCGCCGTCCGATGGGTGGACAAGAGGGCGACAAAACAGGCAAATTCCCCGTTCCGGTTGGGTCACCGCCACGCCCTGACTAACCTGCGGGTATGGCCTTCGGAACCGCATCCACCAGGACTGATCGCGCACGCACCGTGCGCGACATGCTCGCGACCGGCAAGGGGACCTACTCGTTCGAGTTCTCCGCGCCGAAAACCCCGAAGGGCGAGCGGAACCTGTGGAGCGCGTTGCGGCGGGTCGAGGCGGTCGCCCCCGACTTCGTCTCCGTGACGTACGGCGCCGGCGGCTCGACCCGCGCGGGCACCGTCAGGGAGACCGAGCAGATCGTCGCCGACACCACGCTCACCCCGGTCGCCCACCTCACCGCGGTCGACCACTCCGTCGCCGAACTGCGCAACATCATCGGCCAGTACGCCGACGCCGGGATCCGCAACATCCTCGCGGTGCGCGGCGACCCGCCCGGCGACCCCATGGCCGACTGGGTGGCGCACCCCCAGGGGCTGACGTACGCGGCCGAACTGGTCCGGCTCATCAAGGAGTCGGGCGATTTCTGCGTCGGCGTCGCCGCCTTCCCGGAGATGCACCCGCGCTCCCCGGACTGGGACACGGACGTCGCGCACTTCGTCGACAAGTGCCGGGCCGGCGCCGACTACGCGATCACGCAAATGTTCTTCGAACCCGAGTCGTACCTGCGGTTGCGCGACCGTGTCGAGGCCGCTGGCTGCGCGACCCCGGTCATCCCCGAGGTCATGCCGGTGACCAGCGTCCGGATGCTGGAGCGGTTGCCGCAGCTCAGCAACGCCGACATCCCGGCCGCTCTGAAAGAGCGAATCCTCACAGCCAAAGACGATGCGGCCGCTGTACGCTCGATCGGAATCGACTTCGCCACGGAGTTCTGCGCCCGGCTGCTGGCCGAGGGAGTGCCAGGACTGCACTTCATCACGCTGAACAACTCCACGGCGACGCTGGAAATCTACGAGAACCTGGGCCTGCACCACCCACCGCGGGCCTAGACCGGCCGCCCGGACATACGACACACTGCGTAGCGGCCACTGGGAGAGGGGCGTACATGGGCTGGACGGTCCTCTACATCGCGTTCGGCATCGTCGCACTGTGGTTGCTCGGTGAGGTGTTGCTGCAGTACAAGGCGAGGCTGCGCTGGCGGCTGCTCGCTTTCGGCGGCTTCCTGGGCGTCGTGCTCGGGGTGCTGATCCCCAACGTCGCCGTGATCGCCCTGGGCGCGGTGGCCTTCGCCGTCGGCCAGACCTACGTCACGCTGTCGTTCCGCCGCGGCTTCGAAGCCGGCTGGGCGGTCTCCGGCCGGCCGGGCGCGGGCGGCACCAAGCGCCGCCGCGGCGAGCCGGACGAGCAGGACCCGAGCCTGGACGCCTCCGGCCTCCAAGGGGCGGAGAGCGGCTTCCAGGAGTACGGCCAGAACAAGTCGGCCTTCGGCCAGGACGACGACTTCGACCGCGACGACGTGTTCACCCCGAACCGCCCCCTCACCCCCACGGCCGCCGAGTCCACCTCGGTCTACGAGCCGCAGCCCCTCCCGGACGACACCGGTTCCTACGGCGTCTACAGCGCCGCCGCGTTCGCGAACGCCACCGACCCCGACTACGCGGGCACGGACCAGGCCTACGCGGCAGCGGCCGCCGGCCAGACCCAGGACCAGTCCTACGGCTACGACGCCAACTACGCGGGCTACGACCAGCAGCAGTACGGCTACGACACGACCGGCCAGCAGCAGTACGCGGCCTACTCCGACCCGTACATCGGCACGCAGACCTACGGCGGCACCGGCTACGACACGGGCTACGACGGCCAGCAGCAGTACCCCCAGCAGGGCTACACCCAGGACCAGTACGGCAACACCGGTTACGGCGGCGAGACCCCGGCCGGCGGGGTGTGGGTCCCGCAGCAGCGCAACGACGAGACCTACGGCGGCGAGGTCCCGCCGGAGCAGCAGCAGTACCCGTACGACGGCAACGCCCAGAACGGCCAGCAGCAGCCGCAGCAGAACACCGGCTACGACGAGCAGTACCGTTTCTGAAGCCTACTGAGACCCTCTGAACTGCGGTCCCTCCACGATCAGTCCGGCGACCAGCGCCCCCGACATTCCGGCGTGCGGAAGCCCGCCGCCGGGGTGCGACCAGCCGCCGACCCGGTAGAGCCCGGGCAGGCGGGTGGTGTTCGCCGGGTGCAGGAATCGGCCCCGGTCGGCGGCGAGCGAGGGAGCGGGTACGGCTCCGGAGCGGGCGCCGGTCTCGCTCCCCGTGTCCCCGGGTGTGCGCACCTCGTGCCACAACAGGCGCTCCCGCAGCGCCGGTACGGCCCGTCCGGCGGCTTCGAGGAGGAAGTCCGTGTACCGCCGGACCGTGCCCTCGTCGTCCCAGTCGGCCTCGCCCGACAGTACGGCGGACACCACCGCCGACTCGTGCTCGTCGTCCGGCCGCAGCGCGGGGTCGTCGGGGCGCAGCACCGTCACCGTGGGACAGCGGGGCTCGTCGCCGCCGGGGGAGGCCAGGAAGTCCAACTCGGCCTCGCGGTCCGGCGCGTGGACCACCGTCCGGTGGACGGCTCCGGCCTCGCGCGGGCCGCGCAGCGCCAGCAGGAGCGTGAACCGCACCGGCCGGGGCGCGGCCGGATCGGCCCGCACATCGCCGTCCTCGTCCAGCGGACGGTCCGTCAGCGCCCGCAGCCGCGCGGGGTCCACGTCGGCGACGACATGGTCCGCGTCGACCACCGAGCCGTCGGCCAGCTCAACTCCCGCCGCCCGCCCGTCCTTCTCCAGGACCCGGGCGACCTCGGCCCCGAAGACGAACTCGACCCTTCTCGCCACGCACCGCTCGTACACCGCGCGCGCCAACTCCCGCATGCCGCCCCGGACATACCAGGTGCCGAAGGCATGCTCCATGTACGGCAGCACGGCCGCGCTCGCCGGAGCCGTCCGGGGTTCGAGGCCGTACGCGAGCGCGTGGCTCTCCAGGAGGGCCGTCAGGCGCTCGTCGCGCAGTTCCCAGGCGCCGATCTCGGCGAGGGTGCTCGCCCGGCGGGTGCGCAGCAGTCTCTTGTGCGGGACCGCCGGATACGGTTCCTGGTCGGCCAGCACCGACCAGTTGGGCCACAGGGGCTCCTCCAGGAGGGGCCTGCGGGTGCGGTCCCAGGCCTCGCGGGCCCGGATCAGGAAGTCGCCCCAGCGCTGCCCCGCGCCGCCGCCCAGTGCCTCGTCCAGGGCCGTGACGACACCCGCGCGGGAGGCGTTCGGCAACGACGCCGCCGTGCCGTCCGCGAAGACGTGCCGGGAGGACGGGTCGACCTGGACCAGCTCGACCAGGTCCTCCAGCGGCTCCTTGCCGGTCTTGATGAACAGGTCGCGGAAGACCGCGGGCACGGGCAGCAGTCCGGGGCCGGTGTCGAAGGCGAACCCGTCCCGCTCGAAGCGGCGCACCGCACCGCCGTACGTCTCCGTACGCTCGTACACCACCACCCGGTGGCCCGCGACGGCCAGCCGGGCAGCGGCCGCCATCGCGCCCATGCCGGCGCCGATCACCGCAATCCGTGCCATGCCCGCGACTTTATCGGCCGCCACCGACAATCCGGCCACGGGCTGTCACCAGGGCGGTGGGTCCGGTGGCCGGCCGGGTGGGGAGCCCACCTGCGCGGCCAGCCGTTTCTCCTCCCGGCGCTGGGCCCGGCGGCGCAGGAAGCGCCGGATCCGCGAGATCAGGAAGAACAGGACGGTGAGTCCGGCCGCCAGCAGCACGGCCGCGATGATCGCCGCCGCCTGGGGATGGAACATCGCGAACGAGACGATCCCGCCGACCCCGAGATCCTCCGCGAAGCTCATGATCACGTTGCTGAACGGCTCGGGCGAGGTGTTGATCGCCATCCGCGTCCCGGCCTTGACGGTATGGCTGGCCAGCGCCGTCGAACCGCCGATCAGTCCCGCCGCCACGTCGTTCAGCGAACCGCTGTGGCCCGCGAGGACCGCGCCGACCCAGGCTCCGGCGGCCGGCCGGATCACCGTGTGCACGGAGTCCCACACGGAGTCGACGTAGGGGATCTTGTCGGCGACGGCCTCGCACAGGAACAGCACGGCCGCCGCGATGAGGACCTCAGGGCGTTGCAGCGTCTCGGGGACGGCGTCGCTCACCCCGGTCGCGCCGAAGACGCCGAGCAGCAGCACCACCGCGTAGGCGTTGATGCCGCTGGCCCAGCCGCTGGTGAAGACCAGGGGGAGTACGGACACGGAGGCGATAGTAACCACTCGGCAACGAGGCGGCCTGGGCCTGAGTGCGTACGGCTGAGTATCCGTACCTAGGGAGTGAGATGAGTACGCGCGCGGATGGGGTGCGACCTGCGCGAACGAGAGAGTGGGGACACGGAAAGGGGCGCGGCTCCGGTACCGCCGACACGGGGCGGCGGAACGGGGCCCGCGCCCTTGGCCGCTGCTTCCGCCGGAACGTCGGCGGAAGCGAGGCACGGGGGAACCCAGGGGGACCGACCGACGGGGGTTTCAACAGGGGGAACGTACGGGGGAAGCACAAGGAGGCGCCGGTTCGAGGTGGCCCGCGGGGGACGCGGCCACATCGGACCGGCGCTTCTGCGCGTGCGCTCAGTGCCCCCCGCTGACCCGCCCCTGGAGCAGCCGGGACAGCGCCGAGTGGACGTCGTCCAGGGAGCGCTCCGGCTGGAACGACTGCCAGTCCAGGGCGGCCACCAGGACCATCCCGACCAGCGCGGCCGCGGTCAGCCGGACATCGATCTCAGGGCTGAACTCGCCGTTCGCCACGCCCGCGTGCAGCACGTCCTCGATGGCCGCGTTCACCTGCTGGCGCACCACCATGAGCGTGGGCTGCCAGGAGCGGTTGGTGCGCCACAGCTCGGCCACGTAGAGCTGGGTGAAGGACGGGTAGCGGGCGATGAAGCCGAGGCCCGCGCGGATCATCGCGTCCAGGGCGTCCACCTTGCTGCCGCCGTCCCGCGCGGTCTGCTCGGCCGCCTCCCTCAGCGAGGCGGTGAGGAGGCCCACTCCGTGCCGCAGCAGCTCCTCGAAGAGGACGGACTTGCTGGCGAAGTTGTAGTAGACGGTGCCCTTCGCGACCCCGGCACGCTCCGCGATCTCGTCCACCGTGGTGGCCGAGAAGCCCTGTTCGGCGATGAGCGTGACGGCCGCCTCGTAGAGCTTCTGCCGGGTGGCCTCGCGGCGCGTGCTGCCGCCCGACGGGGTGCTGCTGCTTTCCATGGGCCTGATTGTCACAGGCCCGGCTCCGGCGCCGGGCACGGGTGCCGGGGTCCTGGGCGGGGTCACAGGGTCAGCTCCGGGTGCAGCCGGTCCAGGGTCCACACCTGGCGGCGGCGCGCGGACAGCGCGGTCAGCGCGAGGGCGCCCGCGGTGAAGGCGGTGAGCACCACGCACGCGTGCCACACCGGTTCGAGACCACCGCCCGTGATGAGCCTCCGTAGGGCCTCGACTATGTAACTCATCGGCAAGAAGGGGTGGATCGCGTTGAAGAAGCCCGGGCTGGTCTGCACCGGATAGGTGCCGCCCGCCGACGTCAACTGGAGCATCAGCAGGGCGAGTACGAGGATCCGGCCCGCCGCCCCGAAGCGTGCGTTCAGCCACTGCACGATCGCCGCGAAGCACGCCGTCACCAGGAACAGGAAGCCGATCGCGCCGGCCGCCCGCGCCATCTCCAGGCCGATCGCCCAGTGCAGTACGGCCATCAGGGCCACCGTCTGGAGCACCCCGACCGCGACCACCGGCAGCCAGCCCGCGAGCGCGATCCGCCAGGCCGAGGCACCTGCGGCGAGCGCGCGCCGGTTCATGGGCGCGATCAGCATGTAGGCCACCATCGCGCCCACCCACAGGGACAGCGGGATGAAGTACGGGGCGAATCCGGTGCCGTAGTTGGGCGCCTTGTGCAGGTCCTGGGAGGCCAGTTGGACCGGGTCGGCCATGACGCCGGTGCGCCGGTCGCGGTCCTGCTTGTCGTAGTCCGGGATCTGCGCGGCGCCGTCGTGCAGTCCGCCGGCCAGCTTCCCGGAGCCGTCGACGAGCTTGTACAGGCCGCCGCTCAGATCCACGGCGCCCGTCTTCAGCCTGCCGACACCCGTGTCCAGAGTGGCAGCGCCCGTCTTGGCGGTGCCGAGCCCGGTGTGAAGGGTCTTGGCGCCCGCGGCGACCTTCCCGGCACCGGCGTTCAGCTTGTTGATTTCGGCCACCGCGTCGTCGAGGTCCTCGGAGAGGTGCGGTGCGCGGTCGGCGAGCGCCTGGGCCTGCGTCTGGAGCGTGCCGAGGCCGGCGTCGAGCTTCTTCAGGTCGCCGTTCTGATCGACGACCAGGCTGTTCACGTCGTCGGCCACCTTTGCCACATCGGAGGCGGCCTGCACGGCCTTCTTCAGGTCGGGACAGGCGGCGTCCTCCAGGACGGCGGTTTCGCAGCGCGCCCTGTAGACGTCGTCCAGGGTGTCCGAAGCCGCGTGCGCGCCCTTGGCGGCGATCGGGGCCGTCTTCACCAGGGTGCCCAGGTTGGCGCGGATCGTCTTCGCCGAGTCGGCCACCAATTGGGCCGTGTCCCCGATGGTCTTCTCGTTGTCCTCAAGGAAGGGCCCCACCTTGTCCGCGACCCCGTTGACGGTGTCGGCGAGGGTCTGCGTCCCGGCCGCCACCTGCCGCGAGCCGTCCTCCAGGTCACCGGCGCCCGAGTCGAGCCTCTTCAGGCCCTTGGAGAGCGTGCCGCTGCCCTCCTTGGCGTCCTTCAGGCCGTCGGCGAGATCCTTGGAGCCCTCCTCGGCCGTACCGATGCCGCCCTTGAGCCGGTCGGCGCCGTCGGCCGCCTTCACGGTCTCGCCGTGGATGTCGGAGAACGACACGAAGATCCGGTCCAGGAAGGACCGCGAGGCCTTCGTGGACGCGGCCGACCGCACCTCGCTGAACACCGTCCGGGAGATCTGCCCGACGATGTAGTTGTTCGCGTCGTTCGTCCGCACCTGGAGCGCGCCCGTCTCCGGGGAGTCGCCCGCGCTGGAGGTGACGCGCTCACTGAAGTCGGCCGGCATCGTCAACGACAAGTAGTACGTGCCGTCCTCGACGCCCTTCCGCGCGCTGGCCGCACTCACCTCGTGCCACGCGAACGTCCCGCTGTCGCGCAGCCCCCGGGTGATGTCGTCGCCCGCCGTGACCCTCTTCCCGTCGGCACTCGCCCCCTTGTCGTCGTTGACGAGCGCCACAGGGATGCGGCCCAGGCGGCCGTACGGGTCCCAGAAGGACCACAGGTACAGGGCGCCGTACAGCAGCGGCAGCAGCAGGAGGGCGACGAGCGCGGCGCGCGGCAGCTTGCCCCTGCCGAAGCGCCGTAGCTCAAGCGCGGCCAGTCGTGGCGCGTGCATCGGCCTTCTCCGTTCCCTCGGTTCCTTCGGTGGACACCGCCACGACGGTCGTTCCGGAATCCGCGAGGGACCTCAACAGGCCCCAGATCTCGGCCCGTTCGGCATCCGAGAGCTTGAGATCCACGTCGTCCACACCGAGCAGCGCCGGGCGCCCGATGAGCGCCAGCGCGATGGACAGCCGCACCTCCTGCGGCCGTTCCAGATCCCGTACTGCCGTCCGGGCGCCCTTGGGCAGCTCCGCGAGGTCGAGACCGGCTGCGGTCAGCGCCCGCTCGATCCGCAGCCCCGCCTCGACCGCCCGCTCCGATCGCGGACGTAGCAGCCCCCGTACGGAGTCCCCGAACCGCCTTTGCAGCAGCGCCCGTTCGCGCAGATGCTCGCCGACGGTGAGCGCCGGTTCGAGGTCGGTGACCCCGGCGACATGGGCGAGCGCGCTGACCCGCCGGACGGCCGCCGACTGCTTCGGCAGCGTGAACCCGCCCACGGAGGCGGTCCCTTCGGACGCCTTCATCCGCCCGGTGAGCGCGAGCAGCAGGCTCGTACGCCCGGACCCGGACGGTCCTTCCACGGCGATCAGCGAGCCGGGCCCGGCGTCCAGGGAGATTCCCCGGAACGCCCAGCCGCGCGGCCCCCTCAGCCCGAAGTCCTCGGTGGTGACACCGACCCCACCCACGGTTCCCCAATCCCTGCCCGCACATCGAAATTTTGCACTGACCAGTCAGTGCAAAACTAACGCGAACCTTCGATCGAAGCAAAAGCGCAGGTCAGAACGGATTGTCAGTGCCATACCTCACGATGGGCACATACGGCACTACCTGACTGGGCGTGCCGTCACACGACGACAGGAGGTTCGTCATGGCCCACCCGTCCGCAGCCGCCGCCCGCCGGCGCCGCGCCGCCGGCCCTGCCCCCTCACTGACCGGCCCGGCGAGCGATGTGCACCCCGTGCTCCGCCGGGCCACGGCCCCGCCCGCCGCCCTCGACCTCCTGGCCCAGGCCCGCGCGGGACTGGACGAGGCAGCCGTTCTCGAGACGTCGAACGAGCGCTACGCGACAGCCCACTTGGCAGCTCTGCGCACCGCCGCCGCGGTACTCGCCGCGCGGGTCCAGCCGGAGCCCACGGGCCGACGCCGGGGCCGCATCCGCAGCGCCTGGGAAGTGCTCCCCGAGATAGCACCCGAACTCACCGAGTGGAGCGCCCTGTTCGCCTCCGGAGCCCGGCGCCGGGCCCGGGCCGAGGCGGGCATCCAGGGCGCGGCGACCCGCCGGGACGCCGACGACCTCATACGCGACGTGGCGATGTTCCTGCGCCTGGTCGAGCGGATGCTCGTCCTCCAGCCGGTCCTGCCCCAGCCGCGCCAGGACCCGGAGCGGCCGGAGGACCGCGCGGGATGAACCCCGGTGAGGCGGAGCGACCCGAAGGGCCGCGGGGCTGTGTCGATATGCGGCTCCGCCGTGTGCGCGCGACCGGCCCCCACCGACCCGCAGCTTCATCACCGCTCGGCCGGCGGAGCGCTCGCACGGAGGTCGCCGCGCGAGACACATGACCAGGTACGGCACCGGAGGCAATAGGGTGGAGGGCGCCTGAAGCCCTCCCTCCGCCCGCCTCCGGGCCGGGGAGGCAGCCCGTTCGCTCCGCCGTGCACAGGCGGTGCCGCGCCGAGGAGTCAACTGCCGTGTCGGACCCGAGCCGCCCCCGCGCCTCCCTCCGTACCGCCGTGGTCTGGGACGTCCTTCAGGACGCCCTCGACCGCCGGGTCAAGGCCACGGGGCGGGACGCGCTGGACGTCCTGGACACCGGAGGCGGCAGCGGCAACTTCGCGGTGCCCGTCGCCCGCCTCGGGCACCGCGTCACCGTCGTCGACCCGAGTCCGAACGCGCTGTTCGCGCTGGAGCGCCGCGCCGCCGAGGCCGGTGTCGCCGACCGTGTGCAGGGCGTCCAGGGCGACGCCCACGGCCTCTTCGACGTGGTCGGGCGCGGCGGCTACGACGCGGTGCTGTGCCACGGCGTCCTGGAGTACGTGGACGACCCCGCCGAGGGCGTCCGCACCGTGGTGGCCGCGCTGCGCCCCGAGGGCGTCCTGAGCCTGCTCGCCGCCGGGCTCGGCGGTGCCGTGATCGCGCGCGCCCTCGCCGGCCACTTCACGGAGGCCCGGCAGGCCCTCGACGACCCGAACGGCCGCTGGGGCGCCGCCGATCCCGTCCCGCACCGCTTCACCGCCGACCAGCTCGCCGCGTTCGTCGAGGGCGCGGGGCTCCACGTCGGCGCCGTGCACGGGGTGCGGGTCTTCGCCGACCTGGTGCCCGGAGTGCTCGTGGACACCGAACCCGGCGCCCTGGACGCGCTGCTGAAGCTGGAGGCCGCGGCGGCCGAGCTCCCGGCGTTCCACTCCGTGGCCACGCAGCTTCATGTGCTCGGCGAGACGCGAGGGGCCGGTGAGGCGTGAGCGGCCTCCCGTGCCGGACCCCCTGATCAGGGGCTCGGCCGCACATGGAGTACGCCACAGGCCCCCCGATCGGGGGCCCGGCGCCGTATGATCGAGGGAGACCGCCCGGCATGACGGGAGGGTCGCTGGGGAATGGAAGCTTCAGCGAGCCGGAACGGCCTTGTCGGATTCCGGTTGGTCAATTGGCGTAGAGGGGCGGGTTTCACGGGGGCGATTCCCTGCCTATCCTGAAGGGACCCCCCGGGTCGCCCCGGCGACTGCACGATGAGGAGGACTCCGTGCCGCTCTCGGAGCACGAGCAGCGAATGCTCGAGCAGATGGAGCGAGCGCTGTACGCCGAAGATCCCAAGTTCGCGACAGCGCTTGAGGGAAGCGGGCTGCGCACGTACACCCGGAGACGGGTCTACCAGGCGATGGCCGGCTTCCTCGTGGGTATTGCGCTCCTCATGACAGGAATGGTCGCCAAGCAGATTTGGGTCAGCGTGATGGGGTTCCTCGTCATGCTGGGCTGTGCGGTGCTCGTCGTGACCGGCTGGCGCAAAGCCCCCAAGCCTGGCGAACAGCCCGCCGCGGGCGCACCGCACGCCCGCCGTCAGGGACGGCAGCGGCGCTCGGTGATGGATCGTATCGAGCAGCGCTGGCAGCGCCGCCGCGACGAGCAACAGGGCCAGTAGCGGCACCCGGCCCGCAGCGCACACGGCGCTCCTCAAGACACGAGTGAGGGGGTGACCACCGAACCGGTGGTCACCCCCTCACCTGTGCCCTGCTTCTCCCTCGCAGTGCCCCTCAGCCCTGCTGGTCGGACGGCTTGCGCAGGTTCGGCCGCAGCGCCGCCGCCCGCGTCGTCACCGACGTCCACCAGGCCGACAGCGCCCACACCACCCGGACGGTCGAGCGCGGGGCGACCAGTGCGCGCAGCTCCGCGGAGCGGTCGGCCGTGTCCCGGAACCCGACGATCACCCGCCGGGCGTCCTTCGCGAGCCCCGCCGCCAACTGCGGCCGAGGCGCGTACAGGACCTGCTCCACGGCATCCGCCACCCGATGCACCGAGGCGGCGGACGGCGGGTCGAGCTGCCCGAGCCGCACGATCCGGGCGGCCGCCTTGCGCGGGGTCAGCGAATCGTCGGGCGAGATCCCGAAGTCCCAGGCCGTATCGGTCACTTCCTCCCACACCGCCAGCGTGTGGATCGCCGCCTCCGCCTCGCCACGACCGTGTGCTCCCAGCCGTACCGAACGCATCCGGGTCCGCCACAGCAGCGGCGAGAACAGGAGCGCCAGCAGCAGGAGCACGCCCAGGCTGATCAGCACCACCTCCACGAGCCACGAGGGACCGTTCGAGTCGTCGCCCGCCACGATCGCCGGGGCCTGGCTCGCGCAGCCCTCCAGCTTCTGCATCTGGGCCGTGCAGCTCGCGCTCGTCGAAGGGGCCGCGGAGGGCGCCGCGCTCGTCGCCGCCGAGGAGCCGGCCGGGTCCGGGATGTCGCTGCCGGGCGTGGTCGACTGGGTGTACGACGGCACCGAGCCCCGGTTGGGGGTCGGCTCGAAGCGGGTCCAGCCCACGCCCTCGAAGTACAGTTCCGGCCAGGCGTGCGCGTCCTTCAGGCCCACCGACACCGTGCCGTTCGCCTCCGGGGTGCCCGGCGCGAAGCCCACCGCGACCCGGGCCGGAATGCCCAGGGTGCGGGCCATCGCCGCCATCGCGAAGGAGAAGTGGACGCAGAAGCCCTGCTTGTCCTTCAGGAACTTGGCGATCGCGTCGCGGCCGGTGCCGACGTCCACCTGGGTGTCGTACTGGAAGCCGCCGCTCACCGCGAAGTAGTCCTGGAGCTTGACCGCCTGCTCGTAGTGACTGGTCGAGCCCGCGGTGACCGTGCGGGCGGTGTCGGCCACTACCGCGGGCAGCGACTTCGGCACCTCGGTGTACTGCTTCCTCAGGTTCGCCGACGGCTCCGGCGCCGTGGCCAACTGCTCCGCGGTCGGCTGCACATCGAGGCTGTTGACCGTGTAGGTCACCCCGCGGGTGTTCTGGCCGTGATCGCCCACGACGGTCATGCCCACGGGCTCGTAGCGCCAACTGCCGTCGATCTTCACGCCGCTGGGCGGGTACGGCATCGGCAGCCAGTCCTGGGCGTACCAGTCAGCGGCCGAGATCCGGGTCTGGATCACCGAGCGCTTGATGTCGGCGCCGAGGCCGGTCGGGGTGGGGAACGTGCCCGGCACACCCTCGATGTGCCGCTGGGACGGCTTCCAGGTGGTGCCGTCGAAGTCGTCCAGGGACACGATCCGCAGATACATGTCCGAGCTGTCGTTCGTGCTGGTCCGCAGGGACAGGACCTGGCGGTTCTCGTCCACGTTCAGGCTGTCGCGGAGCGAGACCAGCGGGTTGACCGCGGAGATCGTGCCGCCGCCCCCGGTGCCCGCGCCCACGCCGGTCCCGGCGGTGTCCAGCAGGCCGCCCGAGATGGTGGGCAGCGGCAGCAGGGCGATGGCCATCGCGACCGCGCCGATCCGCCGCCCGGTACGGACCGGGGCGAGCGGTCCCGAGGACTCCGGGCCCGAGGTGGTGCGGGGCGCCCCGCCGAAGACCCGGCCCCACTGGGCGAGCCGGTCCCGGCCCTCGGCCAGCAGCAGCATCAGATAGCCGGAGGACGCGAGCAGGAACCACAGCCAGCCGTAACCGCTCTCCGACAGTCCGGCGGCCACCGAGTACAGCGCGAGCAGCGGCAGTCCGGCCGGGGCCGCGCTGCGGAAGGTGACCGCGAGCGTGTCCACCGCGAGGCCGATCACCAGGACACCGCCGATGAGCATCAGCCGGATGCCGTCGTGCAGCGGTGCCGGGATCGCGTACCGGGAGACGTCGTCGGAGCCCTGTTGCAGCAGATCGCCGAAGTGCCGGAAGGCCTCGGGGCCCGGGACGATCCAGGCGAGGGCCTGCGCGTGCGCGAAGACCAGGGTCAGCATCAGCAGCGTGACCAGGGCCTGCGCCGCGACGGTCAGCGGCCGGGCCAGGGGGACCCGCCGGGTCGCCGCACCCACCCCGGTCTGGATCGCCAGCATGAAGGCGGCCTGGACGATCCAGGTCGCCGGGGAGACCAGGGGCAGCAGCGCGCAGGACGCCAGCAGTGTGGCCACCCAGGCGCAGATCGCCAGTCGTGCCCGCCCGCTCATGCCCATCCCTTCCCGAGGCCGGTCGCGGTGATGCCGTTGCGCTCCCGGTCCGCCTGTTGCCACAGGTCCGTCAGGGACGCGCCGCGCGGCACGCCCACGGCGGTCCAGCCCGCGTCGCGCAGCATCCGCAGCCGCTCCTCCTGCTCGTCCCCGGGACCGGAGACGTCGGTCGACTCACGCACCCAGCCGTCGGCGTCCAGCACGAAGGCGAGAGCGCCCCCGCTGCGCTGGCGCATCCGGGCGACGATGGCCGCCTGTTCCTCGTCGAGGTCGCCGAAGAAGGCCA
This sequence comes from Streptomyces sp. NPDC101776, assembly GCF_044766845.1. Taxonomy (NCBI): domain Bacteria; kingdom Bacillati; phylum Actinomycetota; class Actinomycetes; order Kitasatosporales; family Streptomycetaceae; genus Streptomyces; species Streptomyces sp. NPDC101776. The sequence continues at coordinate 1,062,754 of NZ_JBIWMV010000002.1, forward strand.
CCAGAAGTCCTTCGTTCCCGCCGCGCAGGACGTCGTAGGCCCGGGACAGGCCCGCGCCGTCCGAGTGGTCGATCACCGCGAGGGTGTCCATCATCAGCCCGGCCGCGTCCGCCGACTCCTGGCTCGCGCCCGCGAACCCGTCGGCGTCCTGGCCGGGCACCGAATTGCCGGTGTCGCTCAACAGCCGTACGGAGAAGCCCCGTTCCAGCATGTGCACCAGGACGGAGGCGGCGCCCGAGACGGCCCACTCGAAGGCCGAGTCCGGGCCCTGGCCCGCGAAGGCGATGCCCCGGGTGTCGAGGAGCACCGTGCAGCGGGCGCGCTGGGGCTGCTCCTCGCGGCGCACCATCAGCTCGCCGTAGCGCGCGGTGGAGCGCCAGTGCACACGGCGCAGATCGTCGCCGTAGCGGTACCCGCGCGGGATCACGTCGTCCTCGCCCGCCAGGGCCAGCGAGCGGTTGCGGCCGTCGCCGTAGCCCTTGGCCTCGCCGCTGAGGCGGACCGGGGGGAGGGCCTCCACGCGCGGGATGACCGTCAGGGTGTCGAAGGTCGAGAAGGAGCGGGTCAGTTCGCACATCCCGAAGGGGTCCGTCAGACGGAGCTGGAGCGGGCCCAGGGGATAGCGGCCGCGCAGGTCGGAGCGGACCCGGTAGGACACCTCGCGCCGGCCGCCCGCCTCGACCCGGTCCAGGACGAAGCGGGGGCGCGGGCCGAGCACGTACGGCACCCGGTCCTGGAGCATCAGCAGGCCCGTGGGCAGCCGCGAGACGTTGTCCATCCGCAGATGGACGCGGGCCTCGCTGCCGGCGGGCACGCGCGCGGGGGAGAGCCGACGGCTGCCGGCCACCCGGTAGCGGGTGCGGTAGAGCACCGTCGCGCAGAGCAGGGGCAGCACGGCCAGCAGGAGTCCGACCTGGAGCAGATCGCTCTGACCCAGGACGTACGCGCAGACCGCGGCGGCGATACCGGCGGCCAGGAACGAGCGTCCCCGGGTGGTCAGCCCGGCCAGGGCCGTACGGACACCGCCCTTCTCGTCCCGGTCGGTCTCCGCCTCCCCGGGGGGCATCACAGCCTCCGGGGAGGCTGCTGGCCGTACCCCCCGAGACCCAGGCCGCTCTGCGGGGACGGCGCCGCGGGCACGGGGGTGCGCTGGAGGATCTCCTGGACGACCTGCTCCGCCGTACGACGGTTCAGCTGGGCCTGGGCGGTGGGCAGCAGGCGGTGCGCCAGGACCGCCACCGCGAGCGCCTGGATGTCGTCCGGCAGCGCGTACTCGCGGCCGCTGAGGGCGGCGGAGGCCTTCGCCGCGCGCAGCAGGTGCAGCGTCGCGCGCGGGGAGGCGCCGAGTCTGAGGTCGGCGTGGTTGCGCGTGGCGGAGACCAGCTCCACCGCGTATCGGCGCACCGGGTCGGCGACATGGACGCCGCGGACCGCCTCGACCAGCTTGACGATGTCGTGCGCGTGCGCCACGGGCTGGAGGTCGTCCAGCGGGCTCGCCCCGCCGTGGATGTCCAGCATCTGAAGCTCGGCCTCCGCGCTGGGATAGCCCATGGAGACCCGGGCCATGAAGCGGTCGCGCTGGGCCTCGGGCAGCGGATAGGTGCCCTCCATCTCGACCGGGTTCTGCGTGGCGACCACCATGAAGGGGCTGGGCAGCTCGTAGGTCTGGCCGTCGATGGTGACCTGGCGCTCCTCCATGGACTCCAGGAGCGCGGACTGGGTCTTCGGCGAGGCGCGGTTGATCTCGTCGCCGATCACGATCTGCGCGAAGATGGCGCCCGGTTTGAACTCGAAGTCCCGCTGCTGCTGGTCCCAGATGGACACACCGGTGATGTCCGAGGGCAGCAGGTCGGGCGTGAACTGGATTCGCCGCACCGAGCAGTCGATCGACCGCGCCAGCGCCTTGGCCAGCATTGTCTTGCCCACACCCGGAACGTCCTCGATCAGAAGATGTCCCTCGGCGAGCAGCACGGTCAGCGAAAGCCGTACGACCTCGGGCTTGCCCTCGATCACTCCTTCCACCGAACTGCGGACTCGCTCCACAGTGGCGGTCAGATCTGTAAGGCTCGCTCGATCGTCATAGGTCGTCACCCGGCCCTCCTCGGCCCGTTCTTTCCATGGGCCGACGCGTGTGATGCGGACCGGCCCACCCCGAAACACGGACACCGCGCGGAAAAAGTTCCGCGCGACGCCACACCCGCATTCTTGTTGCCGTTACCGGTTCGTGTCACTCGCCTGTGGACAACTGCCTTCGCTTTGTCGGGTCTTATGACCTTTTGGGCGGTCCCAGTGCTGAGCTTTTCGAAATTTTCGGGGCGGGCGGGCGCGTCAGGCGGGGTCGATCTCGCGCAGCAGACCCGACTTCACGTCGAAGACGAAGCCGCGCACGTCATCAGTGTGCAGCAGGAACGGTGAGGTGCGCACACGCTGCATGGACTGCCGTACGTCCTGCTCGACGTCCCGGAAGGCCTCCACCGCCCAGGCGGGGCGCTGGCCGACCTCCATCTCCAGGTCGTGCCGGAACTCCTCGGTGAGGGACTCCAGGCCGCAGCCTGTGTGGTGGATGAGCACGACGCTGCGGGTGCCGAGCGCGCGCTGGCTGATGGTGAGGGAGCGGATCACGTCGTCGGTGACCACGCCGCCCGCGTTGCGGATGGTGTGGCAGTCGCCGAGTTGGAGGCCGAGCGCCTTGTGCAGGTCGAGGCGGGCGTCCATGCAGGCCACCACGGCCACCTGGAGGACGGGGTGGGCGTCCATCCCGGGATCGGTGAAGGCGGCGGCATACTGCGCGTTGGCGTCGACAAGGCGGTCCGTCACGGTCCCGCCGTGAGCTATGGCGCCTTCGGACTCTGTGGGTACGGATGCGGAGGTCGTCATATCTATGACGGTACTGGTCACCGGCGGTGCGGTCTCGGTGCGGGAGGGGAAAAAGAGCGTCATCGCGTCCTCTTGTGAGGTAACCCACACGGGTGGCGGGGGTGCACCCGTGTGGGTGATTCTTCCCGTTTTGAGGCTTCGCACGCACCCGGGCCCGCGACGCGCAGGCCGGTTGATTGACCGTGAGACAGCGTGGACTAAAGTTGCGCGAAGCGGGAGGCGAGGCTCTCCCTGCTGGACTTTTCCCGGAGAATCCGGCGATTTTCCGGATTCTCCCCACGTGCGCGGCGCGTACGTACGGCTCGGCCTCCTCCCGCTCCCGGTCGGCTGACGCTTCCGGTGCCGGCAGGCCTCCCCTTCTCTGGGGTCCCCCAGCGGAGCTGAGGGAGGGCGGGGACCCGGCGGTGCGTACGGCCCGTGCCGGACCTGAGAGGGCCCCTTGAGCCAGAGTCGACACGTCCCGGTGATGCTCCAGCGGTGCCTGGACCTGTTGGCCCCCGCGCTGGAGCGCCCGGGAGCGGTGGTCGTCGACTGCACCCTCGGGCTCGGCGGGCACAGCGAGGCCCTGCTGACCCGGTTCCCCGAGGCCCGCCTCGTCGCCCTGGACCGCGACAAGGAGGCCCTGCGCCTCTCCGGCGAGCGCCTCGCCCCCTTCGGCGACCGCGCCACCCTCGTGCACGCCGTCTACGACGAACTGCCCGAGGTACTGGAGCGGCTCGGCCTCGCGCGCGTGGAGGGCGTTCTGTTCGACCTCGGCGTCTCCTCCATGCAGTTGGACGAGGCCGACCGCGGCTTCGCCTACGCCCAGGACGCGCCCCTGGACATGCGCATGGACCAGACGACCGGCATCAGCGCCGCCGAGGTCCTCAACACCTACGCGCCCGGTGAACTCGTCCGCATCCTGCGGGCGTACGGCGAGGAGAAGCAGGCCAAGCGGATCGTGTCCGCGGTCGTCCGCGAGCGCGACAAGGAGCCGTTCGGCAACAGCGCGCGGCTCGTCGAGCTGATCCGCGACTCGCTGCCCCAGGCCGCCAAGCGCACCGGCGGCAACCCGGCCAAGCGCACCTTCCAGGCGCTGCGCATCGAGGTCAACGGCGAACTGTCCGTCCTGGAGAGCGCGATCCCCGCCGCCGTGAAGTCCCTTGCCGTGGGCGGCCGGATCGCCGTCCTGTCGTACCACTCGCTCGAAGACCGCCTGGTGAAGCAGGTGTTCGCGGCCGGCGCCGCCAACACCGCGCCTCCTGGGCTGCCGGTCGTGCCCGAGCAGTACCAGCCCCGGCTCAAGCTCCTGACGCGCGGTGCCGAACTTCCCACCGAGGAAGAGGTCGCCGAGAACCGGCGGGCGGCACCCGCGCGGCTGCGGGGGGCCGAGCGCATCAGGGAGGACATCGGGTGAATACGTACCAAGTCGGTGCGGGGTGTTGGGGTGCGGGGTGCGTGAGTGAGTAGGAAACCCGAACTGAGGGGCAGGGCCGCCCGACTCGCGCGGCTCTTTCCGACCGGGCCCGCGCAGACCGGCGGGATCCACGCGGCCCGGACCCCGTTCGTCCTCCTTGTCGTGCTCCTCCTCGGCGGTGGCCTGATCGGACTGCTCGTGCTGAACTCCGCGCTCAGCGAAGGGCAGTTCAAACTGGACGACCTCCAGAAGCAGACGAAGAGCCTCACCGACGAGGAGCAAGCGCTCCAGCGCGACGTGGACGCCTACTCCGCACCCGACGCCCTCCAGCGCCGGGCCCACGAGTTGGGCATGGTGCCCGGGGGAGACCCCGCCTTCCTCGACCCCAACGGCACGGTGAAGGGTGTCCCGGAGCAGGCCACCGCCGAGAAGACCCTGAGCACACCGGCTGTGCTCGCCCCCGAGGCGCTCATCAGCAGGCCGAGCGCGAGTCCGAGCCCGACCCCCGCACCCGGCGCGGCGGCCCCCGTGGCCTCGCCCGCCGCGACCACGCCCCGAGCCGCTCAGCCCGTACAGCCCGCGCAGTCCTCCACAGCCCGGACCTCCACCGCGCAGACCTCGACAGTCCAGTCCTCCACCCCGACAACACCCGGCAGGTGACGGAAGTGTCCGACAGGGAACCGCCGCGCCGCCGAGTGCCCGGACCGGCCAGGCCCGAACGGCCCGATGCCCGGCGCCGCCCCGGGCCCGGCGCCCGCCCGGCCCGCCGCCCGGCACCGGCCCCTCCCGCCGCTCGCCCGGCGGGCCCGAACTCCCTCCGCCTCGGCAGCCCCCGCCCCCGCCTGCGCATGATCAGCCTCGCGCTGACCCTCGTCCTGATCGCGTTCGTCGTACGGCTGCTCCAGGTGCAGGCCGTCGACGCGAGCGCGTACGCCGCCAAGGCCGCGCAGAACCGGTACGTCGACTACGTCCTGGCTGCCGAGCGCGGTGAGATCACCGACCGTTCCGGGGTGGCCCTCGCGACCAGCGTGGACGCGTACACGATCACCGCCGACCCGACGCTGTTCACGCGCAAGCAGCTGAAGATCGACGACGGGCCGGAACAGGCGGCCGCCCTCCTCGCCCCGATCCTCGGTGTGGACCAGGCCTCCCTCGTCAAGAAGCTCAGGCCGGCGAACAAGAACCTGCGCTACGTAGTGCTCGCCAACCGGCAGACCCCGCAGGTCTGGAAGCAGATCAAGGACCTGAAGAGCGCGCTCAACACCAAGGCCTCGACCGACCCGGCCACGGTCAACGTCCTGGCCGGTGTCCTCGCCGTCCCCACCACCAAGCGCGTGTACCCGAACGGCGATCTCGCCGCCGGGATACTGGGCTGGGTCAACGCCGACGGCAAGGGCGGCGGCGGGGTCGAGCAGCAGCTCGACAAGGACCTGACCGGCAAGGACGGCAAGGTCCGCTATGCCCAGTCCGGCGGTCTCCAGGTGCCCACCGCGGGCTCCACGGAGACGCCTGCGGTGCCCGGTGCCGACGTGGAGCTGACGATCGACCGTGACATCCAGTGGGCCGCGCAGAACGCCATCGCCGAGCAGGTGAAGAAGTCCAAGGCGGACCGCGGGTACGTGATAGTGCAGGACACCCGCACCGGCGAGATCCTCGCCATGGCCAACGCGCCCGGCTTCGACCCGAACGACCTCTCGCAGGCCAGCGCGGCCTCCCTGGGCAACGCGGCCGTCCAGGACGCCTACGAGCCCGGTTCCACCGCCAAGGTCATGACGATGGCCGCCGTACTCCAGGAGAACGCGGCCACCCCGCTGACGCATGTCGTCGTGCCGAACCGGCTGCACCGGGGCGACCGGCTCTTCCAGGACGACGTCGACCACGCGACCTGGAACCTGACGCTCAACGGTGTGCTCGCGAAGTCCAGCAACATCGGGACCATCGAGGCGGCCGGCCAGCTCGGCAAGACCCAGCCCGAGGCCAACCAGGTCCTGTACTCGTATCTGCGCAAGTTCGGCATCGGCAGTTACAGCGGGCTCAACTTCCCCGGCGAGACGAAGGGCATCCTCGCGCCCGCCGCCAAGTGGTCGACCTCGCAGCAGTACACGATTCCCTTCGGCCAGGGCATGTCCCTCAACGCGCTCCAGGCGGCCTCCGTCTACTCGACGGTCGCCAACGGCGGAGTCCGCGTCGAACCCACCCTGGTGCGCGGCACGAAGGGGCCCGACGGCCGCTTCACGCCCGCGGCGACGCCCAAGAAGACCCGGGTCATCAGTGCGAAGACGGCGAAGACCCTCGCCCAGATGCTGGAGTCCGTGGTGGACGACGAGCAGGGCACGGGCGGTAAGGCCGCGATTCCGGGGTACCGGGTCGCGGGCAAGACCGGCACCGCCAACCGCGTGGATCCCGCCACCGGCAAGTACAAGGGCTACACCTCGTCGTTCGCCGGGTTCGCGCCCGCCGACAACCCCCGCATCACCGTCTACTGCGCGATCCAGAACGCCACCAGCGGAAGCTACTTCGGCGGTCAGATCTGCGGACCGATCTACAAGCAGGTGATGGAGTTCGCCCTCAAGACCCTCCAGGTCCCGCCCACCGGGGCGAAGGCCGCGAATCTGCCCGTGACCTTCACGCCCTGATCAGCGCAACAGCCAGGAACCGATCCGTGACCATGATCACCTCCCAGTCCGGGAACCAGGCCCAGCAGGACAGCGGGCCCCGCCCCTCGCTTCGCTCCCCGGAGGGTGCGCCCGGTACGCTCACCGCCGTGCCATCCGCCGATCAGTCCCAACCCCCTCAGAAGGGCGCATCCGTGACATATCCGGGGCCGCCCAGGCCGGCGCAGCTCTCCGCCACACCCCTCGCGGAACTCGCCGACCAAGTGGGCGCCGCCGGGCCGACGACCGCCGCCGACGTCACGGGCATCACCCATGACTCGCGCGCCGTCCGCCCCGGCGACCTGTACGCCGCGCTGCCCGGCGCCCGTCTGCACGGCGCCGACTTCGTCGGCCAGGCGGCCGGCCTCGGTGCCGTCGCCGTCCTGACGGACCCGGCCGGTGCCGACCGCGCGGCGGCAACGGGCCTGCCGGTGCTGGTCGTAGCCGATCCGCGCGGCCAGATGGGCGAGTTGGCGGCCACGATCTACGGTCATCCCGGCCGCGATCTGCTCCAGATCGGCATCACCGGCACCTCCGGCAAGACCACCACCGCGTACCTCGTGGAGGGCGGCCTGAGGACGGTCCGGTCCACCGGTCTGATCGGCACGGTCGAGACACGCATCGGCGACGAGCGCATGAAGTCGGAGCGCACGACCCCCGAAGCCACCGATCTCCAGGCCCTGTTCGCGGTCATGCTCGAGCGCGGGGTCGACGCGGTCGCCATGGAGGTCTCCAGCCACGCGCTGGTCCTCGGCCGGGTCGACGCCTGCATCTTCGACATCGCGGTCTTCACCAACCTCAGCCCGGAACACATGGAGTTCCACTCGGGCATGGAGGACTACTTCCAGGCCAAGGCACAGTTGTTCACGCCGCTGCGCAGCCGGCAGGGAGTGGTCAACCTCGACGACGAGTACGGCCGCAGGCTCGCCGCCGAGGCCACGATCCCCGTGGTCACCTACTCCGCCGAAGGCCACCCGGACGCCGACTGGCGTGCCCAGGACGTCGAGATCGGCCCCATGGACTCGACGTTCACCGCGGTCGGCCCCAAAGGCGAGCTGATCACCGCGAGATCGCCGCTGGCCGGTTCCTTCAACGTGGCCAACACCCTCGCCGCGATCGCCGCGTTGGCCACCGCGGGCCTCGACCCGCAGCTCGCCGCCGACGGCATCGCCGCGGTGCCGGGCGTGCCGGGGCGCCTGGAGCGCGTGGACGCCGGGCAGCCGTATCTCGCGGTCGTCGACTACGCCCACAAGACGGACGCCGTCGAATCGGTTCTGCGCGCGCTGCGCAAGGTCACCGAGGGCAAGGTGCACGTCGTGCTCGGCTGCGGCGGAGACCGGGACAAGACGAAACGTGAGCCCATGGGTGCCGCCGTGGCCCGGCTCGCCGACACCGCCGTACTGACATCGGACAACCCCCGCTCCGAGGACCCCCTCGCGATCCTCGCGGCCATGCTCCAGGGCGCCGCGTCCGTGCCCGCGCACGAGCGGGGCGAGGTCCAGGTCTTCGAGGACCGGGCCGCCGCCATCGCCGCCGCGGTCGCCCGCGCACAGCCGGGGGACACCGTGCTGGTCGCGGGAAAGGGCCACGAGCAGGGCCAGGACATCGCCGGAGTGGTCCGTCCCTTCGACGACCGCCAGGTGCTCCGCGAAGCTATCCAGAAGACCCAGGGATGAACTTGTGATCGCCCTCTCCCTCGCCGAGATCGCAGAAGTCGTCGGCGGGCAGACGCACGACATACCGGATCCGTCCGTCCAGGTCACCGGCCCGGTGGTCCGCGACTCAAGGGAAGTGGAACCAGGCAGCCTCTTCGTCGCCTTCGTAGGCGAGCACGTCGACGGCCACGACTTCGCGAACGCGGTCGTCGAGGCGGGCGCGGTGGCCCTCCTGGCCTCCCGCCCGGTCGGCGTCCCCGCGATCGTCGTGGACGACGTCCAGAGCGCCCTGGGCGCCCTCGCCCGCCATGTCGTACGACGGCTCGGCGCGACCCTCGTGGCCCTCACCGGCTCGGCGGGCAAGACCAGCACCAAGGACCTCATCGCCCAGGTGCTCGCCCGCAAGGCGCCCACAGTGTTCACGCCAGGATCGTTCAACAATGAGATCGGGCTGCCGCTGACCGCGCTGAGCGCCACCGCCGAGACGAGGTTCCTCGTCCTGGAGATGGGCGCCCGCGGAATCGGTCACATCCGCTACCTCACGGATCTGACGCCCCCGCAGATCGGCCTCGTCCTCAACGTCGGCACCGCCCACATCGGCGAGTTCGGCGGCCGGGAGCAGATCGCGCAGGCAAAGGGTGAACTCGTAGAAGCGCTCCCTTCAGTTGAAGACGGCGGCGTCGCGGTCCTCAACGCGGACGATCCGCTCGTACGGGCCATGGCCTCCCGTACGAAGGCGAAGGTGATCCTTTTCGGAGAGTCCGGCGAAGCGGACGTACGGGCCGAGAACGTCAGACTCACGGACAGCGGACAGCCCGCCTTCAGCCTTCACACACCCTCCGGGTGCAGCGAAGTGACCATGCGCCTGTACGGTGAGCACCACGTGTCGAACGCGCTCGCCGCGGCCGCCGTCGCCCATGAGCTGGGCATGTCCGCAGACGAGATCGCCACCGCGCTCTCCGAGGCGGGCTCCCTCTCCCGCTGGCGGATGGAGGTCACCGAGCGTTCGGACGGCGTGACCATCGTCAACGACGCCTACAACGCGAACCCCGAGTCCATGCGAGCCGCCTTGCGCGCGCTCGCGGCCATGGGCAAGGGGCGGCGGACCTGGGCGGTGCTCGGCAAGATGGCCGAGCTCGGGGACGAGGCGCTCGCCGAGCACGACGCGGTCGGACGGCTGGCCGTCCGGCTCAATGTCGGCAAGCTCGTCGCGGTCGGGGGCAGGGAAGCGTCCTGGCTGCAACTGGGCGCATATAACGAGGGTTCGTGGGGTGAGGAGTCGGTGCACGTGTCCGACGCACAGGCGGCGGTCGACCTGTTGCGCAGCGAGTTGCGCCCGGGAGACGTCGTTCTCGTGAAGGCGTCCCGGTCGGTCGGGCTCGAGAGCGTGGCGCAGGCGCTCGTCGAGGCGGCCGGTACCGAGGGTGAGGTTGCCGTCCGATGATGAAGCAGATCCTGTTCTCAGGAGTCATCGGCCTGTTCCTGACCCTGGTGGGCACCCCGCTGCTGATCAAGCTGCTGGCCCGCAAGGGCTACGGCCAGTACATCCGGGACGACGGCCCGCGCACGCACGGCAGCAAGCGCGGTACGCCGACGATGGGCGGTATCGCCTTCATCTTCGCGACGGTCGCCGCGTACTTCCTGTCCAAGGTCATCACCGGCTACACGCCGACCTATTCGGGTCTGCTGGTGCTCGGTCTGATGGTCGGGATGGGTCTGGTCGGTTTCCTCGACGACTACATCAAGATCGTCAAGCGCCGTTCGCTGGGCCTGCGGGCCAAGGCGAAGATGGCCGGCCAGCTGATCGTCGGCATCAGCTTCGCGGTGCTCGCCCTGCAGTTCCAGGACGCCCGCGGCAACACCCCGGCCTCCACGAAGCTGTCGTTCATCACGGACTTCGGCTGGAAGCTCGGCCCGATCCTGTTCGTGATCTGGGCGCTGTTCATGATCCTCGCGATGTCGAACGGCGTGAACCTGACGGACGGTCTGGACGGCCTCGCCACCGGCGCCTCGGTCCTGGTCTTCGGCGCCTACACCTTCATCGGTGTCTGGCAGTTCCAGGAATCCTGCGCCAACGCGACGACCCTGACCAACCCGAACGCCTGCTACGAAGTGCGCGATCCGCTCGACCTCGCGGTCATCGCCTCGGCGTTGATGGGGGCCTGTCTGGGCTTCCTGTGGTGGAACACCTCGCCGGCCAAGATCTTCATGGGGGACACCGGTTCGCTGGCCCTCGGCGGTGTCCTCACCGGTCTGGCGATCCTCTCCCGCACGGAGCTGCTCGTCGCCATCATGGGTGGCCTCTTCGTCCTCATCACCATGTCGGTGGTCATCCAGGTCGGCTCCTTCAAGCTCACCGGCAAGCGGGTCTTCCGCATGGCCCCGCTCCAGCACCACTTCGAACTCAAGGGCTGGTCCGAAGTGCTCGTGGTGGTCCGTTTCTGGATCATCCAGGGCATCTGCGTGATCGTCGGCCTTGGCCTCTTCTACGCGGGATGGGCAGCGGAAAAGTGACCGATGGGCAGGGGCTCTCCTGGGAGGGCAAGCACGTCACCGTCGCCGGGCTCGGTGTCTCCGGCATCCCGGCGGCCAAGGTCCTGCACGGCCTCGGCGCGCTCGTCACGGTCGTCAACGACGGCGACGACGAGCGCTCCCGGGCCCAGGCCGCCGACCTGGAGGCGCTCGGCATCACCGTGCGCCTCGGTGATGGTGCATCCCTGCCCGAAGGCACCGAACTGATCGTCACCACCCCCGGCTGGCAGCCCGACAAGCCGCTGTTCACGGCGGCGCGTGAGGCGGGTGTACCGGTGTGGGGGGACGTGGAGTTGGCCTGGCGCCTGCGCGGCCCCGAAGCGGCCCCCTGGCTCGCCGTCACCGGCACCAACGGCAAGACCACCACCGTCCAGATGCTCGCCTCCATCCTGAAGGCGGCGGGCCTGCGCACGGCGGCCGTCGGCAACATCGGCGTCTCGGTCCTGGACGCCGTACTCGGGGACGAGGAATACGACGTCCTCGCCGTCGAACTGTCGAGCTATCAGCTGCACTGGGCGCCCTCGGTGCGCGCCCACTCCGCCGCCGTCCTGAACCTGGCGCCCGATCATCTCGACTGGCACGGCTCGATGGAGGCGTACGCCGCCGACAAGGGCCGTATCTACGAAGGCAATCGGGTCGCCTGCGTCTACAACGTCGCCGACAAGGCCACTGAGGAGTTGGTCCGCGAGGCCGACGTCGAGGAGGGCTGCCGGGCGATCGGGTTCACGCTGGGCAGCCCCGGGCCGTCCCAACTCGGCGTCGTGGACGGCATTCTGGTCGACCGCGCCTTCGTCGAGGACCGGCAGCGCAACGCGCAGGAGCTGGCGGAGGTCTCCGACGTCAGTCCGCCCGCCCCGCACAACATCGCCAACGCCCTTGCCGCCGCTGCCCTCGCGCGCGCCTTCGGGGTGCCCGCCAAGGCCGTACGGGACGGGCTGCGGGCCTTCACGCCCGACGCGCACCGGATCGCGCACGTGGCCGATGTGGACGGTGTCGCGTACATCGACGACTCCAAGGCCACCAACACCCATGCGGCGGAAGCCTCGTTGGCGGCCTACGAGTCGATCGTGTGGATCGCGGGCGGTCTCGCCAAGGGCGCGACCTTCGACGAGTTGGTCGCCAAGTCGGCGAAGCGACTTCGGGGCGTGGTCCTGATCGGCGCGGATCGCGCGCTGATCGCCGAAGCCCTGGCGCGACACGCGCCGGAAGTACCCGTCGTCGACCTCGCCCGGACCGACACTGGGGCGATGCTCGCGGCTGTCCAGGAGGCACAGCGGCTCGCCGCCGCCGGCGACACGGTGCTGCTCGCCCCGGCCTGCGCCTCCATGGACATGTTCGCCAATTACAACAAGCGCGGTGACGCGTTCGCCCAGGCGGTTCGCGAACTCGGCGCCTGACCGATGTGAGCGGAGGCGCTGATGCCCAGTAGCCGTACCGGCCGGCCGCCCGTGCAGCAGCGGCCCCCCAGACGTCCCGCCGCCAGGACCGTCCGCGACAACCCCGTACGACGGTTGTACGGGAACGTGCGCCGGGCCTGGGACCGGCCGTTGACCGCCTACTACCTGATCGCCGGCGGCAGCGTGCTGATCACCGTGCTGGGTCTGGTGATGGTCTACTCGGCCTCCCAGATCACGGCGCTCCAACTGTCGCTGCCCGGCTCGTACTTCTTCCGCAAACAGTTCCTCGCGGCCTCCATCGGCGCGGTGCTGGCGCTGGCCGCCTCGCGGATGCCGGTCAAGCTGCACCGGGCGCTGGCCTATCCGATCCTCGCGGGCGCCGTCTTCATGATGGCGCTGGTGCAGTTGCCGGGGATAGGGATGTCGGTCAACGGCAACCGCAACTGGATCTCGCTCGGCGGCTCCTTCCAGATCCAGCCCAGCGAGTTCGGCAAGCTCGCCCTCGTCCTGTGGGGCGCCGACCTGCTCGCCCGCAAGCAGGACAAGGCGATGCTGTCCCAGTGGAAGCACATGCTGGTGCCGTTGGTGCCGGTCGCGTTCATGCTGCTCGGGCTGATCATGCTCGGCGGCGACATGGGTACGGCGATCATCCTCACCGCGATCCTGTTCGGCCTGCTCTGGCTGGCCGGAGCACCGACCCGGCTCTTCGCCGGCGTGCTGTCGATCGCGGCCGTGATCGGTGTGATCCTCATCAAGACCAGCCCCAACCGGATGGCCCGGCTCTCCTGCATCGGCGCCACCGAGCCCAAGACCGGGGTCGCCGACTGCTGGCAGGCCGTGCACGGCATCTACGCGCTCGCATCCGGCGGGATCTTCGGCTCCGGGCTCGGTGCGAGTGTGGAGAAATGGGGTCAACTCCCCGAGGCCCACACGGACTTCATCTTCGCCGTCACCGGTGAGGAACTGGGTCTGGCGGGCACACTGTCGGTCCTCGCCCTCTTCGCGGCTCTAGGCTATGCGGGTATCCGCGTGGCCGGACGCACGGAGGACCCCTTCGTGAGGTATGCCGCGGGAGGCGTGACCACCTGGATCACCGCTCAGGCGGTGATCAACATCGGTGCGGTGCTCGGCCTGCTGCCGATCGCCGGCGTCCCGCTCCCGCTGTTCTCCTACGGGGGTTCCGCCCTGCTGCCGACCATGTTCGCCATCGGGTTGCTGATCGCCTTCGCGCGCGACGACCCCGCTGCGCGGGCGGCGCTTGCGATGCGGCAACCCCGCTTTGGTAGAAAACGGGGGGCCAGGGGACCCGGTTCCGGTCGGAGTCCCCGCAGATGGAACACGATGAGACGGCGTGCCTCGGCGGCGCGTTCGTCCGGAGAGCGGTGAATTTCGGTGCATGTCGTACTCGCCGGTGGGGGGACCGCCGGCCACATCGAGCCGGCGCTCGCCCTCGCGGACGCCCTGCGCAGGCAGGACCCCACCGTGGGGATCACGGCCCTGGGCACGGAGCGCGGCCTTGAGACCCGTCTCGTACCCGAGCGGGGCTACGAACTCGCGCTGATCCCCGCCGTACCCCTGCCGCGCAAGCCCACCCCGGAACTGATCACCGTGCCGGGCCGGTTGCGCGGCACCATCAAGGCGGCCGAGCAGATCCTGGAGCGCACCAAGGCGGACTGCGTCGTCGGCTTCGGCGGCTATGTGGCGCTGCCCGGCTATCTCGCGGCCAAGCGCCTCGGGGTGCCGATCGTGATCCACGAGGCCAACGCCCGGCCCGGGTTGGCCAACAAGATCGGCTCGCGCTACGCGGCCAGGGTCGCCGTCTCGACCCCCGACAGCAAGCTGCGCGACGCCCGTTACATCGGCATCCCGCTGCGCCGCTCGATCGCCACCCTGGACCGCGCGGCCGTACGGCCGCAGGCCCGGGCCGCGTTCGGCCTCGACCCGAACCTGCCGACGCTGCTGGTCTCCGGCGGCTCGCAGGGCGCCCGGCACCTCAACGAGGTGGTCGAGCGGGTCGCGCCGTACCTCCAACAGGCCGGAATCCAGATCCTGCACGCGGTCGGCCCGAAGAACGAACTGCCGCAGGTGCACCAGATGCCGGGGATGCCCCCCTACATCCCGGTACCGTACGTGGATCGGATGGACCTCGCGTACGCCGCGGCCGACATGATGCTCTGCCGCGCGGGCGCGATGACCGTCGCCGAACTCTCCGCCGTCGGACTCCCGGCCGCCTACGTCCCGCTGCCCATCGGCAACGGCGAACAGCGGCTGAACGCCCAGCCGGTGGTCAAGGCCGGCGGCGGACTCCTGGTCGACGACGCGGAACTGACGCCCGAGTGGATCCAGGGCAACGTCCTGCCCGTGCTCGCCGACCCGCACCGGCTGTACGAAATGTCGCGCGCGGCAAGCGAGTTCGGCCGCCGGGACGCCGACGACCTGCTCGTCGGCATGGTGTACGAGGCGATCGCCTCGCGGCACCGCTAGCCCTATGTGAGAGAGGCAGGGGATCGTGGCCGGACCGACGACCGCCGAGCGCGGTGAACGCCAACAGGAGTCGTCCGGCCCGCCCCTTGTCCGGCGCCTGGGTCCGCGACGCCTTCGTCTGATTGTCGTACTCGCCCTCGCCGGGGCCCTGTTGGGCACTGCCGCGATCTGGCTGCTCTACGGCTCGCAGTGGCTGCGGGTGGAGAAGGTGTCGGTGTCCGGGACGAAGGTGCTGACGCCGGAGCAGGTGCGCGAGGCCGCCGGTGTTCCGGTCGGCGGACCGCTCGTCTCTGTCGACACCGATGCGATCGAAGCCCGACTCCGTAGGAAATTGCCCCGAATTGACACCGTTGACGTGGTCCGTTCCTGGCCTCATGGAATCGGGCTGAAAGTGACCGAACGCAGTCCGGTCCTGGTGGAGAAAAAGGGCGGAAACTTCGTCGAAGTGGACGGCGAGGGCGTGCGGTTCGCCACCGTTTCCACGCCACCGAAGTCCGTTCCCACCCTCGAATTGACGCTCTCGCAATCGAGTTCGTCCGCGGTCGGCCTGCGCCGCTTCGGCGAGACCCGACTCGTCCGCGAGGCGGTGCGCGTCGCGGGTGACATTCCGGCCGCCGTCGCACACGTCACCCAGGTCGTCAAAGTCCGTTCCTACGACGACATCTCACTCGAGTTGAGCGGTGGCCGTACCGTCGCATGGGGAAGCGGCGAGAAGGGCACAGCGAAGGCGCGTACGCTCACCGCTCTCATGAAAGCAGCTTCCGGGGCCCGGCACTTCGATGTAAGTGTTCCCACCGCCCCTGCGTCAGCCGGGAGTTGACGCACATTCGCGCAGGCCAGCACCCTGGTTGGGCAGCGCTACGGCTGATCACATAGGGTGAAAAGAAAAACGGGAGGTTCGGCGTGTTCGTTGAACGTGCGCCACTTGTCGACTTAGTGTCCTGTTCAGAAGACTTCAAGGAACGGACACACTGGTAACCCTAAACTTCAACGTTAGGGTTCGGGTCGGCGCTACGGACCGTCCCATTCGGCATCCGTCGTCGGATCGCGGAGCACCGCGATCGACGACACGTAACTCGAGGCGAGAGGCCTTCGACGTGGCAGCACCGCAGAACTACCTCGCAGTCATCAAAGTCATCGGTGTCGGCGGCGGTGGTGTCAATGCCATCAACCGGATGATCGAGGTCGGTCTCAAGGGCGTCGAGTTCATCGCCATCAACACCGACGCGCAGGCGCTGTTGATGAGCGACGCCGACGTCAAACTCGACGTCGGCCGCGAACTCACCCGCGGACTCGGCGCCGGCGCCAACCCGGCCGTCGGCCGCAAGGCCGCCGAGGATCACCGCGAGGAGATCGAGGAGGTCCTCAAGGGGGCCGACATGGTCTTCGTGACGGCCGGAGAGGGTGGCGGCACCGGCACCGGTGGCGCGCCCGTCGTGGCCAACATCGCGCGCTCCCTGGGCGCCCTCACCATCGGCGTGGTCACCCGCCCGTTCACCTTCGAGGGACGGCGCCGGGCGAACCAGGCGGAGGACGGCATCGCCGAACTCCGCGAAGAGGTCGACACCCTCATCGTCATCCCGAACGACCGGCTGCTGTCCATCTCGGACCGCCAGGTCTCGGTCCTCGACGCCTTCAAGTCGGCGGACCAGGTCCTGCTCTCCGGTGTGCAGGGCATCACCGATCTCATCACCACGCCCGGCCTGATCAACCTCGACTTCGCCGACGTCAAGTCCGTGATGTCCGAGGCCGGTTCGGCCCTCATGGGCATCGGCTCGGCCCGCGGCGACGACCGCGCGGTGGCGGCGGCCGAGATGGCGATCTCCTCGCCGCTCCTCGAAGCCTCCATCGACGGCGCCCGCGGCGTCCTGCTCTCCATCTCCGGCGGCTCCGACCTCGGCCTGTTCGAGATCAACGAAGCGGCCCAACTGGTCAGCGAGGCCGCCCACCCCGAGGCCAACATCATCTTCGGCGCGGTCATCGACGACGCCCTCGGTGACGAGGTCCGGGTCACGGTCATCGCGGCCGGCTTCGACGGCGGCCAGCCGCCGACCCGCCGGGAGACCGGCTCGACCTCGGGCCGCCGCGAGGAGCCGACTCCGGTACGGCAGGCCGAGAGCCGGCCGTCCTTCGGGTCGCTCGGCAGCGTCAAGCCGAAGGAGGAGCCGGAGTCGGCGCCGGTACAGGCCGCCGACCTTCCGGTCGCCCCGCCGGTCCCGCCGTCGCGGACCTACTCGGACAGCGCCGCCGAGGAGCTGGACGTACCGGACTTCCTGAAGTGATAGGACAGTTCGACACCGTGAGCGGCGCGCACTTCGCCTTCACCGACAGGTGGGGCGGGGTGAGCGCCGTTCCGTACGAGGAGCTCAACCTCGGCGGAGCGGTCGGCGACGATGCCGACGCGGTCCGTACCAACCGTGAACTGGCCGCCAAAGCGCTCGGGTTGGACCCGGCGCTGGTGGTCTGGATGAACCAGGTGCACGGCGCGGACGTGGCGGTCGTCGAGGAGCCCTGGGGCGCCTCGGACATCCCCGCGGTCGACGCGCTCGTCACCGCCCGGCGTGGCCTCGCCCTCGCCGTGCTGACCGCCGACTGCACGCCCGTCCTGCTCGCCGACCCGGTCGCCGGGATCGCGGGCGCGGCCCACGCCGGACGCCCGGGCATGGTCGCCGGGGTCGTCCCCGCCGCCGTACGGGCCATGGTGGAACTCGGCGCCGATCCCGCCCGGATCGTCGCCCGCACCGGACCCGCCGTCTGCGGCCGGTGCTACGAAGTGCCCGCGGACATGCGCGCCGACGTCGCCGCCGTGGAACCGGCGGCGTACGCCGAGACGAGTTGGGGCACTCCCGCGGTCGACGTGACCGCCGGGGCGCACGCGCAGCTCGACAAGCTGGGGGTGCGCGACCGGGAGCAGTCGCCGGTGTGCACCCGTGAATCGGGCGACCACTTCTCGTACCGCCGCGACCGTACGACCGGCCGGCTGGCGAGCTATGTCTGGCTGGACTGATCGGGCATGACGGACCGTAAGGACGAACTCGCCGTAAATCTGGCGAAAGTCGAGGAGCGCATCGCCGCCGCCTGTGCCGCGGCCGGGCGGAAGCGCGAAGAGGTGACCCTGATCGTGGTCACCAAGACCTATCCGGCGGGCGACGTACGAACGTTGGCCGAACTCGGTGTGCGTCATGTCGCCGAGAACCGGGACCAGGACGCGGCCCCGAAAGCCGCCGAATGCGCGGATCTGCCGCTGAGTTGGCACTTTGTCGGTCAGTTGCAGACCAACAAGGTGCGATCCGTGGTCGGTTACGCCGATGTCGTGCAGTCGGTCGACCGGGCCCGGCTCGTCACCGCGCTGTCGAAGGAGGCCGAGCGGTCCGGGCGCCGACTGGGCTGTCTCATCCAGGTCGCGCTCGACGCGGGAGTGAGCGGGCGGGGCGAGCGGGGTGGCGTCGGGCCGGGCGGGATCGGGGAGTTGGCCGATCTCGTCGCCGGGGCCGCGGGGTTGCGGCTCGACGGGCTGATGACCGTCGCTCCGCTCACCGGTGAGTACGCGGGACGCCAACAGGAGGCGTTCGGGCGGTTGATGGATTTGTCGACTGACCTGCGCCGAATCCATCCTGCTGCGAACATGGTGTCGGCAGGGATGAGTGCGGACCTCGAACAGGCCGTGGCAGCCGGAGCGACACATGTACGCGTCGGCACTGCGGTACTCGGCGTGCGCCCCAGGCTCGGGTAACGTCGCCAGGAAGTCGGACCACAGCAGAAAATATGGTCAATGCCGCCGAAGGCGGGCGTAACGACCTCGTGGATCGCGGGCACTTGGCAGTCGTCAGCCGATCCACCACAGAGCGGAGGACTCAGAGCATGGCCGGCGCGATGCGCAAGATGGCGGTCTACCTCGGCCTCGTGGAGGACGATGGGTACGACGGCCGGGGTTTCGACCCCGATGACGACTTCGAACCCGAACTGGACCCGGAGCCCGAGCGGGACCGTCGACGGCATGAGCCGTCACACCAGTCACACAGCCCGCATCAGTCTCAAAGGGACGAACCGGTGCGAGTGGTGCAGCCTCCGGCCCCTCGTGAACCGGTGTCCCATTCCGCTGCACTGGGTGCGGAATCAGGGCGTCCGGCGCGTATCGCGCCCGTGGCATCCATCACACAAGAACGCCAGTCCCTGGAGAAGAACGCACCGGTGATCATGCCCAAGGTCGTGTCGGAACGAGAGCCTTACCGGATCACCACACTTCACCCCCGGACCTACAACGAGGCCCGTACCATCGGGGAACACTTCCGTGAGGGCACCCCGGTGATCATGAATCTGACTGAGATGGATGACACAGACGCCAAGCGACTTGTCGACTTTGCGGCCGGTTTGGTGTTTGGTCTTCACGGCAGCATCGAGCGGGTGACGCAGAAGGTGTTCCTGTTGTCGCCTGCTAACGTCGATGTCACGGCGGAGGACAAGGCCCGCATCGCAGAGGGCGGGTTCTTCAATCAGAGCTGAGACAGACAGCCGCTAGGAAGCACGGAACAGGGGAGGAAAGGCAAGCCATGGGCGTGTTCGCGCTGGTGATCTACTACGCGCTGATGGTGTTTCTCATCGTGCTCATCTTCCGGTTGGTCATGGACTACGTCTTCCAGTTCGCCCGCTCATGGCAACCCGGCAAGGCGATGGTGGTCGTTCTGGAGGCCGCCTACACTGTCACCGATCCACCGTTGAAGCTTCTACGGCGGTTCATTCCGCCGTTGCGTCTCGGAGGCGTGGCGCTAGACCTGTCCTTCTTCGTCCTGATGATCATCGTCTACATCTTGATCTCTATCGTGGGCAATCTCGCGGGGTGACAGTGGACGATACGGTCTTGCCGACTGCCGATGACTACGTTGAGGTGAAGAGATGCCGTTGACCCCCGAGGACGTGCGGAACAAGCAGTTCACGACCGTCCGCCTCCGAGAAGGCTATGACGAGGACGAGGTTGATGCCTTCCTCGACGAGGTCGAAGCCGAACTGACGCGCCTGCTGCGCGAGAACGAGGACCTGCGCGCCAAGCTGGCCGCGGCCACGCGCGCCGCCGCGCAGAACCAACAGAACATGCGCAAGCCCCCGGATCAGGACCAGCAGCAGGGCGGCATGCAGCAGCAAGGGATGCCCCAACAGGGCATGCCCCCGCAGGGGATGCCCCAGCAAGGCATGCGTGGTCCGGGTGCCCCGGTGCCCGCCGGCATATCTGGCCCCCCGCAGCAGCAGATGGGCGGCCCCATGGGCGGTCCGCCCCAGTTGCCCAGCGGTGCCCCGCAGTTGCCCCCCGGCCCCGGTGGCCAGGGCGGTCCGCAGGGCCAGGGTCCGATGGGTCAGGGCCCCATGGGCCAGGGCCCCATGGGTCAGGGTCCGATGCAGGGCCAGATGGGCCAGGGCCCGATGCAGGGTCAGATGCAGCAGATGGGCGGCCCGATGCAGGGCCAAATGGGCGGCCAGCCCCCCATGCAGCAGCAGATGGGCGGCCCGATGGGCGGTCCCATGGGTGGCGGTATGGGCGGCGGCATGCCGCAGCAGGGTCCCGGTGGCGACAGTGCCGCCCGTGTCCTCTCGCTGGCCCAGCAGACCGCCGACCAGGCGATCGCCGAGGCCCGTTCCGAGGCCAACAAGATTGTCGGCGAGGCCCGTTCGCGCGCCGAGGGTCTCGAGCGTGACGCCCGTGCCAAGGCCGACGCCCTGGAGCGGGACGCGCAGGAGAAGCACCGCGTCGCGATGGGCTCCCTGGAGTCCGCCCGCGCCACGCTGGAGCGCAAGGTCGAGGACCTGCGCGGCTTCGAGCGCGAGTACCGCACGCGTCTGAAGTCCTACCTCGAGTCCCAGCTGCGTCAGTTGGAGACCCAGGCCGACGACTCACTGGCGCCGCCGCGCGCTCCGGCCGCCGCGTCGCTTCCGCCGTCCCCGGCGCCCTCGATGGCTCCGGCCGGCGCGAGCGCCCCGTCGTACGGCAGCCCGCAGGGCATGGGTGGCATGGGAGGCCCGGCTCCGGCCGGTCCCTCCTACGGCGGCCAGCAGCAGATGTCTCCCGCCATGACCCAGCCGATGGCGCCGGTCCGTCCGCAGGGCCCGTCCCCGATGGGCCAGGCTCCCTCGCCGATGCGCGGGTTCCTGATCGACGAGGACGACAACTGATCGGCCTGTAGTACGCCTCAGGCGTCGGCAGCGTTCAAAGGGCGGGGCCCCCGGATCTTCTTCCGGGGGCCCCGCCCTTTGGTCTTCAGGGGCGCGGGGAACCGCGCACGGCTTCCGGTCCGGCCCGAGGCGATGAAAAGGGCCCAGCCTCCTCTATGGAGACCGGGCCCTTTCTCACACCAGTGGTGTCTACGCCTTACGGAGGCGGAACACCAGCGACAGACCTTCATCCGTGAACGGGACGCCATACGCGTCGTCCGCCTCGCCCTGGGCGAAGTCCGTCGCCAACACCTCGTCGGCGATCAGCACCGCGTGCTCGGCCAGCGCCGCGATGACCTCCGGGTCCGTCGACGTCCAGCGCAGTGCGATCCGGTCGGCGACGTCCAGGCCGCTGTTCTTGCGGGCCTCCTGGATCAGCCGGATCGCGTCACGGGCCAGGCCGGCCTGCCGCAGCTCCTCGGTGATCTCCAGGTCGAGCGCGACCGTCGCCCCCGAGTCGGAGGCCACGGACCAGCCCTCGCGCGGGGTCTCTGTGATGATCACCTCATCCGGAGCCAGCGTGATGGTCTCGCCGTCCACCTCGACGGTCGCCGTGCCCTCGCGCAGGGCGAGGGACAGGGCGGCCGCGTCGGCGTTCGCGACGGCCTTCGCCACATCCTGGACGCGCTTGCCGAACCGCTTGCCCAGCGCGCGGAAGTTGGCCTTCGCCGTGGTGTCGACCAGCGAACCGCCGACCTCGCTCAGCGAGGCGAGGCCCTCGACGTTCAGCTCCTCGGTGATCTGCGCGTGCAGCTCGCGGTCCAGGGCGGCGAAGCCCGTCGCCGCGATCAGCGCGCGGGACAGCGGCTGGCGCGTCTTGACGCCCGACTCCGCGCGCGTGGCCCGGCCCAGCTCCACCAGACGTCGTACGAGAACCATCTGCTTGGACAGCTCCGGGTCGATGACGGACAGGTCCGCCTCCGGCCACGCGGAGAGGTGGACGGACTCCGGGGCGCCCGGGGTCACCGGGACGATCAGGTCCTGCCAGACCCGCTCGGTGATGAACGGGGTGAGCGGGGCCATCAGTTGGGTGACCGTCTCGACGACCTCGTGCAGGGTGCGCAGCGCGGCCTTGTCGCCCTGCCAGAAGCGGCGACGGGAGCGGCGGACGTACCAGTTGGAGAGATCGTCGACGAATGCCGAGAGGAGCTTGCCGGCGCGCTGGGTGTCGTAGGACTCCAGAGCCTGTGTCACCTGGTCGGTGAGCGCGTGGAGTTCGGAGAGCAGCCAGCGGTCCAGGACCGGACGGTCGGCCGGGGCCGGGTCCGCCGCGCTCGGCGCCCAGTCGGACGTGCGCGCGTACAGGGCCTGGAAGGCGACCGTGTTCCAGTACGTCAGGAGGGTCTTGCGGACGACCTCCTGGATCGTGCCGTGGCCCACCCGGCGGGCCGCCCAGGGGGAACCGCCCGCCGCCATGAACCACCGCACCGCGTCCGCCCCATGACGGTCCATCAGCGGGATCGGGTCCAGGGTGTTGCCCAGGTGCTTGGACATCTTGCGGCCGTCCTCGGCGAGGATGTGGCCGAGACAGACCACGTTCTCGTACGACGACTTGTCGAAGACCAGGGTGCCGACGGCCATCAGCGTGTAGAACCAGCCGCGGGTCTGGTCGATGGCCTCGGAGATGAACTGCGCCGGGTAGCGGGACTCGAAGAGTTCCTTGTTCTTGTGCGGGTAGCCCCACTGCGCGAACGGCATCGAACCCGAGTCGTACCAGGCGTCGATGACCTCGGGCACGCGCGTGGCCGTTTCGCCGCACTCGGGGCAGGAGAACGTGACCGCGTCGATGAACGGGCGGTGCGGGTCGAGCCCCGACTGGTCGGTGCCGGTCAGCTCGGTCAGCTCCGCGCGGGAGCCGACGACCGTGAGGTGGCTGTCCTCGCAGCGCCAGATCGGCAGCGGGGTGCCCCAGTAGCGGCTGCGGGACAGCGCCCAGTCGATGTTGTTGTTCAGCCAGTCGCCGTACCGGCCGTGCTTGACGGTGTCCGGGAACCAGTTGGTGTTCTCGTTCTCCTGGAGGAGGCGGTCCTTGACGGCCGTGGTGCGGATGTACCAGGAGGGCTGCGCGTAGTAGAGCAGCGCGGTGTGGCAGCGCCAGCAGTGCGGGTAACTGTGCTCGTACGGCACGTGCTTGAAGAGCAGACCGCGGTCCTTGAGGTCCTCGGTGAGCTTTTCGTCGGCCTTCTTGAAGAAGACACCGCCTACGAGCGGGACGTCCTCGGCGAACGTGCCGTTCGGGCGGACCGGGTTCACGACCGGCAGGCCGTAGGCGCGGCAGACCTTGAGGTCCTCCTCGCCGAAGGCGGGGGACTGGTGGACCAGGCCCGTACCGTCCTCGGTCGTCACGTACTCGGCGTTGACGACGTAGTGCGCCGGTTCCGGGAACTCCACCAGCTCGAACGGACGTTGATACGTCCAGTACTCCATCTCGGTGCCGGTGAAGGTCTCACCGGTGGTCTCCCAGCCCTCGCCGAGGGCCTTGGTGAGGAGCGGCTCGGCCACGACGAGCTGCTCTGCGCTGTCGGGGCCCTTCGTCGCGACGACGTAGGTGACCTCGGGGTGGGCGGCGACGGCGGTGTTGGACACGAGTGTCCAGGGCGTCGTCGTCCAGACCAGGAGTGCGGCACGGCCGGCCAGCGGACCGGAGGTGAGCGGGAAACGGACGTACACGGAGGGGTCGACGACGGTCTCGTAGCCCTGCGCCAGCTCGTGGTCCGAGAGGCCCGTCTGGTCGCGCGGGCACCAGGGGGCGACGCGGTAGTCCTGGACCAGCAGGCCCTTGTTGAAGATCTCCTTGAGCGACCACCAGACCGACTCGATGTACTCGGGGTCCATCGTGCGGTACGGGTCCTCGAGGTCGGTCCAGTACCCCATGCGGGTCGTGAGGGCCTCGAAGGCGTCGGTGTGCCGGGTCACGGACTCGCGGCACCTGGCGTTGAACTCGGCGATGCCGTACGCCTCGATGTCTTGCTTGTCGGTGAAGCCCAGCTCCTTCTCGACCGCCAGCTCCACCGGGAGGCCGTGGCAGTCCCAGCCGGCCTTGCGGCCCACGTGGTAGCCGCGCATGGTCCGGAAGCGGGGGAAGACGTCCTTGAAGACGCGCGCCTCGATGTGGTGGGCGCCCGGCATGCCGTTGGCCGTGGGCGGGCCCTCGTAGAACACCCACTCGGGGCGCCCCTCGGACTGGTCCAGGGTCTTGGCGAAGATCTTCTGATCGCGCCAGAAGTCGAGCACGGCGTGCTCCAGCGCGGGCAGGTCGACCTGGGCGGGCACCTGGCGGTACGTCGGCGTTGTCATCAGCGAGCTTCCTCCGGCGGACTTTCTGCCTTCCGTCCGGAGGGACGAGAGCTACGAATTTCCGTACGCCGTGTGCGGCGCGCTCCCGCGGTACCACCCTCCTTGGCTCCCCGGCGCGTCTCGCACACCAGTGAGCCCCCTCATTGGGGTCGCGATACCGGGTCTACTCGCCACGGCCGGTCGGCTGCGGCTTTCTTCCGGCGGCTCCGGGGTGATCTTCACGTCGCGCTCACCCCCGGGCTTCCACCGTCCCCGGGTCGCTCTGGGCTGCGTACGCCGCTACTCGTCCCCATCCACGCTTCTCGCTCCGCCCAGTGTACGGGGCCGCACGGACAGCGGCCGACCGGATTTTCGGGGGCCTCCGGGGGCGGTTTCGGCGGGGGTCCGGCCGAGGGCTTCCTGACCTGCCGTACGACTCGAATGGCGCTGAACACGCGTTCGGCTTTCGGGGTGCCGGACTCGGCGGATTACCCGGCGGGGAGCTGGGCACAACGCTTGAAGGCTTGCCGCGCGAAGCCAGGGGGGTGGACGAATCGGGCGGCGTGCCCCGTTGCCGCGGGACTGAAGTCGATTTATCGTCCCAGCACGATTCGCGTGCGTGATCACAAAATGTGAAGGGGCCGCGGCCATGGTGGCGAAGAAGACCGCAGCGAAGAAGACCGCGGCGAAGAAGGCGGTCGCTACGAAGACGGCTTCTTCGAAGCAGACGACCGTGAAGAAAGCGGCTGTGAAGAAGACGGCAATGCCCGAGAAGTCGGCACCACCTAAGAAGACGACGACGTCCGAGAAAGCGGCACCCCCGAAGAAGACGGCGGCTCCGAATGCCGCCGTCGCCCTGAGCGAGCCCCCCAAGGCCACCTCTACGAAGACGACGACGAAGACGACGGCCAGGACGGCCACCACCACCAAGACGTCCCCGAAGCCGACCACCAAGAAGTCCGCGGCGAAGTCGACCGCGAGGACTACGAAGACCACGGCTACGAAGACGACCGCTACGACGGCGACCACTACGAAGACGACGAACAGCGCGAAGCGCACACAGAGCGCGGCCAAGAAGGCAAAGGCGGGCGCGGCGCAGGCCGCGGAGCAGACGGGAGCCACGACGGTGGTTGCGAAGAAGACTCCTGGCACGGCCACGGCGGCGAAGACCGCGGTTCCCAAGGCGCGGCTCGCCGCGGCGGCGGGACCGGGTGAGCTCGCGGTGCGCCCCGGCGAGGACCCCTGGACGCCCGAGGAGGTCGAGGAGGCCCGAACCGAGCTGCTGTCCGAGGCCGCGCGGCTGAGCGAGGAGATCACGTCCACCGAGCAGGCCCTCGCCGGTCTGATGCGGGACTCCGGGGACGGTGCCGGCGACGACCAGGCCGACACCGGGACCAAGAACATCACGCGCGAGAGCGAGATGGCGCTGGCCGCCAACGCGCGCGAGATGCTGATCCAGACGCAGCGTGCCCTGGGGAAGCTGGACGCGGGCACGTACGGCCTGTGCGAGAACTGCGGCAACCCGATCGGCAAGGCCCGTATGCAGGCCTTCCCCCGGGCCACCCTGTGCATGGAGTGCAAGCAGAAGCAGGAGCGTCGGTACTGACGCCGGTACTGAAGCTCCTGAGGGGTGTGCCGTACCCTCATCCTGAGTTAGGCACCTAGGTCGAGGGACTCACGTGGCAGAGGCGGAGCGCATCATCGGTACGCCGGATACCCCAGAGGCGGCGGGGGCCGAGCCGGAGCAGGGTGACACCGTGTCCCCTCCCAGGGGCAGGCGACGGATCGCCGTGCTGTTCGTGGTGGCCGCCTTCGCGTACACCCTCGACCTGGTCAGCAAGCTGCTCGTGGTGGACAAGCTGGAGCACCACGCGCCGATCGAGGTCTTCGGGGACTGGCTGGAGTTCCACGCGATCCGCAACCCCGGCGCCGCCTTCGGGTTCGGCGCGGCCTTCACGGTCATCTTCACGATGATCGCGGCCGCCGTGATCGTGGTGATCGCCCGGCTGGCCCGCAAGCTCTACAGCCTGCCGTGGGCGATCGCGCTCGGGCTGCTGCTGGGCGGCGCGCTCGGCAACCTCACCGACCGGATCTTCCGCTCGCCCGGCATCTTCCAGGGTGAGGTCGTCGACTTCATCGCGCCCAAGGGCTTCGCCGTCTTCAACCTCGCCGACTCGGCGATCGTGTGCGGCGGCATCCTGATCGTGCTGCTGTCCTTCCGCGGCCTCGACCCGGACGGCACGGTCCACAAGGACTGAGCACAGGTCACCTGGGCCTGCGCGCACGGGCTCGGGTAAGGCGGTGTCGGACCCGTCCGGCATACTCGACCGGGTGAGCACAGTTCCCGAGATCCGAAACCTGCCCGTGCCCGACGGCCTGGAGGGCGAGCGTGTCGACGCCGCCATCTCCCGCATGTTCGGCTTCTCCCGTACGAAGGCCGCCGAGCTGGCCGCGGCGGGGAAGGTCACGGTCGACGGTTCGGTGGTCGGGAAGTCCGAGCGGGTGCACGGCGGGGCCTGGATGGAGGTCGAGATGCCGCAGGCGCCCGCGCCCGTGCAGATCGTCGCCGAGCCGGTCGAGGGCATGGAGATCGTCTACGACGACGATGACGTGATCGTGATCGTGAAGCCGGTCGGCGTCGCCGCCCACCCCAGCCCCGGCTGGACCGGTACGACGGTCATCGGCGGCCTGGCCGCCGCCGGGTACCGCATCTCCACCTCGGGCGCCGCCGAGCGCCAGGGCATCGTGCACCGCCTCGACGTGGGCACCTCCGGCCTGATGGTGGTCGCGAAGTCGGAGCGCGCGTACACGTCGCTGAAGCGCCAGTTCAAGGAGCGCACGGTCGACAAGCGCTACCACACGCTGGTCCAGGGCCACCCCGACCCGACCAGCGGCACCATCGACGCCCCCATCGGCCGCCACCCGAACCACGACTACAAGTGGGCGGTCACCGCCGAGGGCAAGCCGTCGATCACGCACTACGACCTCATCGAGGCGTTCCGCGCGGCCTCCCTGCTCGATGTGAAGCTGGAGACCGGCCGCACCCACCAGATCCGGGTGCACATGACCGCCCACCGGCACCCGTGCGTGGGCGACCTGACGTACGGCGCCGACCCGACGCTCGCCAAGCGGCTGCGCCTGACCCGCCAGTGGCTGCACGCCGTCCGGCTCGGCTTCGAGCACCCCGCCGACGGCCAGTGGGTCGAGTTCGAGAGCGGCTACCCGGACGACCTCCAGCAGGCTCTGGACCTGGTGCGCGAGGAGACGTACGCATGAGTCCGACGCCGTACGCGGTGCGCGTCGCCGAGGACCCGGCCGACCGTGAGGCCTGCTTCGCGGTGCGCAAGGAGGTCTTCGTCGTCGAGCAGGGCGTGCCCCAGGAGATCGAGTACGACGAGTACGACGCCGTGGCGACGCATGTGGTCGCCGTGCGGGAGGACGGGACGCCGCTCGGTGCCGGGCGGTTGTTGTACGGCGAGGCGGCCGCGGCGAAGACCGGCGGCGATCCGACCGTGGGTTCCCTGGGGCGGCTGGCCGTCATCGGGGAAGCGCGGGGGCTCGGGGTCGGGATCGCGCTGGTGCGGGCCGTCGAGGACGCGGCACGCGCGCGTGGGCTGGCCGCGGTGGACCTGCACGCGCAGACGCACGCGCTGGGGTTCTACGAACGGCTCGGCTACGAGGCGTACGGCCCGGAGTTCGCCGACGCCGGCATCCCGCACCGGGCGATGCGGCGCGCCCTTCAGTAACCGTAGGGCGTCGAAAGAGCTGGTCCGGTGGGCGGCGTGGCAGGCTGGGGCGTCCGCTGTGTGAACGTCGAGATCCCGCCGGAGCCCTGACCGTGGATCAATTGGCCCTGCTTTTCGTCCTGTTGCTCGGGGCCGTGGTGAGCGTCCCGCTGGGGGACCGGCTAGGTCTGCCGGCGCCGGTGCTCATGACCCTCCTCGGGATAGTCCTCGCGGTGGCCGACTTCGTGCCGAACGTGAACGTCCCGCCCGATCTGATCCTGCCCCTGCTGCTGCCACCGCTGCTGTACGCGGCCGTACGGCGCACCTCCTGGCGGCAGTTCACGGCCAACATCCGGCCCATCTTCCTGCTCGCCGTGGCGCTCGTCTTCGTCACCACCCTCGCCGTGGCCGCCGTCGCGAGCGCGATCGTGCCGGGGCTGCCGATCGCCGCCGCCGTGGCGCTCGGCGCGCTGGTGGCGCCGCCCGACCCGGTCGCCGCGACCGCCGTCGCGGGTCAACTCGGGCTGCCGCGGCGGCTGGTGTCGATCCTGGAGGGCGAGGGCCTCTTCAACGACGTGACGGCCATCGTGCTCTACCACGTGGCGATCGCCGCGGCCATCAGCGGCTCCTTCAACCCCTGGCGTGCCGGGCTCGACTTCGTGCTGTCCGCCGTCGTCGCCGTCGTGGTGGGAGTGGTCCTGGGGTGGGCCACGAACAAGCTGATGTCGATCCTCGACGACGCGACCCTGCAGATCGGGCTGACGCTCCTGGTGCCGTTCGCGTCGTACGTACTGGCCGACGAACTGCACGGCTCCGGAGTGCTCGCCGTGCTCACCACGGCGCTGTTCCTCTCCGAGTACGCCTTCGGTGCCGACGACGTGCTGACCCGGCTCGCCGGGGCGACCGTGTGGGACGTGGTGGACACGCTGGTCACCGGGGTCGCGTTCGGGCTCATCGGGCTCGAACTGCACAACGCGATCCGTACGGCGTCCGGTCGCTGGGGCGAGATGCTCGGCTGGGCCGGCGCGATCGTCGGGGTCGTCGTGGTCGTACGGCTGGCGTGGTTGTTGCCGGCGACCTGGCTGACCAAACGGCTGCACGCCAAGCGGGACTACGACGAGGAGATCCCGACGTCCTGGCGGGAGACCGTGATCATGTGGTGGGCGGGGATGCGCGGGGTGGCGTCCGTGGCGCTGGCGCTGGCGATTCCGCTGAAGACGGACGACGGGTCGGCCTTTCCCGACCGGGACGAGATCGTGTTCATCGCGTTCGGGGTGATCATGGCGACGCTCGTCCTTCAGGGGCTCACCCTGCCGTGGCTCGTGAAGCGGCTCGGGGTGCGGGCCGACACCGACAGCGAGAAGGCGTTCGAGAAGGAGCTCGCGGTGCGGGCGGCGAAGGCCGCGAAGCGGAGGCTGCGGGAGATCGAGGACGTGGAGGAGCTGCCGGAGGAGGTGTCCGAGCAACTGCTGCGGCGGGCGTTCGACATCGGGGTGCGGATCTCTCCCGAGGTGGGGGACGGGGAACGGCGGGAGGCGTACGAGAAGCGGGTGAAGCGGGTGAAGCGGATGCGGCGGATCCAGTCGGAGATGATGAGCGCGGCTCGGCACGAGGTGCTGGCGGCGCGGAGTGAGCCCGGCGCTGATCCGGAGATCGTGGACCGGGTCCTTCGGCATCTGGACGTCCGTAGCCTGAGGTGAGATCTCCCACCGACGCACCGCCCGTTTGCTGTCGGTTGGAGGGTGGACGTTTCCCGTGGGGGGCGTGCGCCGTCGGCGGCTTTCCGCCCATGCATGACAGTCCTGTAAACGCGGGAGCGGAACGCCCGGTTCGCTTTGTACGCTCGCCGTATGGCACGGAATATCGTAATCAGCGGTGGTGGTACGGGAATTGGGCTCGCCGCGGCGCATGTCTTCGCGGCCGGTGGGGATCGGGTGCTGCTGCTCGGGCGGCGGCGTGAGGTGCTGGAGAAGGCCGCGGTGCCGGGGGCGCTGACGTATGCCGGGGATCTGAGTGAGCCCGAGGCCGTGCGCGGGGTCGCGCGGTTCGTCGCCGAGGAGTTCGGCACCGTGGATGTGCTGGTGCACAGTGCGGGCGGTACCGGGGCGTTGGAGCCGGAGAGCGTGAGCAGCGATCCACTGGACCGGGTCGCGCACGACTGGACCGTCAACTTCCGGATCAACACGCTGAGCGCCGCGCTGCTCACCGAGGCGCTGAAGGTGCGGCTCGCGGAGCCGGGCGGGCGGGTGCTGTTCGTCAGTTCCATCGCCGTGTACCGGGGGTCGGGGAGTGGGGCGTACGGCGGGGCCAAGGCCGCGTTGCATCCGTACGCGCATGATCTGGCCCGGGATCTCGGGCCGCGCGGTATCACCGTGAACGTGGTCGCGCCCGGGTACATCGAGGACACGGAGTTCTTTGGACCGGAGATCGCGGAGGCTCGGCGGGAGCGGCTCATCAACGACACGTCGACCGGGCGGGCCGGTACGCCCGGGGATGTCGCCGGGACGCTGCACTGGCTTGCCTCGCCTGCGGCGGGGCATGTGACTTCGCAGGTGATTCAGGTCAACGGCGGGGCTGAGCGGGGGCGTTGAGGGGGGCAGGGCGGGTTGTCGGTCGGGTGCGGCGTCGTCGTGGCTGGTCGCGCAGTTCCTCGCGCCCCTGGAGGGCGAGGGGGTTGTTGGTGGAGGCTCGTTGAGGTGGCGGGGGAGGTTGTCGGTCGGGTGCGGCGGCGTCGTGGCTGGTCGCGCAGTTCCCCGCGCCCCTGGAAGGCGGGCGTTGCCAGCGGAGTCGCTGATGGATACGGCCTCGTGCCCCTGAAGGCAAGGGCGTTGCCAGCGGAGCTGTTGATGGATACGGCCCCCGCCCCTGAAAGGCGAGGGCGTCGCTGCCGAAGCCCATCCACTCAAGCCTTGAAGCGCCCCGAACCCCACCTACCCAGGGGCGCGGGGAACTGCGCGACCAGCCCCCACCGGGCCCCAGCCCTAGGCGACCACGCACAGGGCCCCAGCCTGAGGCGACCGCGCCCCGGTCCCCGATCCGTCACCCGCGATCCGCCCCCGGTGGCTCATGAGCCGCCCGCCCCGCGCTCCCGTTGGGTGACGTGTCCTCGCCCGGGATCGGGGCCGCGTCGGCCGTGTTGACGCGGGGGAGGGCGTAGGGGTGTTCCACGTACAGCCAGCGGATCATCTGTTCGCGGACGGTGACCCGTACCGTCCAGATGTCGTCCGCGTCCTTCGCCGTGACCAGGGCCCGGACCTCCATGGTGTTGGGGGTGGTGTCGGTGACGACGAGGCCGTAGCTGCGGCCGTCCCAGGCCGGGCAGGCGCGGAGGATCTCGCGGAGGTGCTCGCGCATCGCGTCGACCGGGGCCGAGTGGTCGACCTGGAAGTAGACGATGCCGGTCATCTGTGGGGTGCCGCGCGACCAGTTCTCGAACGGCTTGGACGTGAAGTACGACACCGGCATGGTGATCCGGCGCTCGTCCCAGGTCCGTACCGTCAGAAAGGTCAGGGTGATCTCCTCGATCGTGCCCCACTCGCCGTCCACGACCACGGTGTCGCCGATGCGGACCATGTCACCGAAGGCGATCTGAAGGCCGGCGAAGAGGTTGGCGAGCGTGGACTGCGCGGCCACACCGGCGACGATGCCGAGGACACCCGCCGAGGCCAGCAGCGAGGCGCCGGCCGCCCGCATCGCGGGGAACGTGAGCAGCATCGCCGCGACCGCCACCACACCGACGATCGCCGCCACCACCCGCGTGATCAGCGTCACCTGGGTCCGGACCCGGCGGACCCGGGCCGCGTCACGGGAGGCGCGGGCGTAGCGCGTGTACGACGACTCCACGACCGCCGCCGCGACCCGGATCATCAGCCAGGCGGTCGCGCCGATCAGCACCAGGGTCAGGGTCTGGCCGATGCCGATCCGGTGTTCCTCCAGCAGTTGCGCCTGGTCGTAGGAGCCTCTGAGGAAGGCCGCGCAGAGGACCAGTTGGTAGGGGACGCGGCCTCGGCGCAGCAGGCCCCACAGGGTGGTGTCGTCGTGCCGGGCGTCCGCCTTGCGCAGCAGCAGGTCGGTGACCCAGCCGATGAGCAGCGTGAGGACGACGGAGCCGCCGATGACGATCAGCGGGCGCAGTACGTTCTCCATGTGTCCGACCGTACTGGCACGATGGCTTCATGAACATCATGCTCTTCCACTCGACGTACGGACTGCGGCCGGCGGTGCGCGAGGCCGCCGACCGGCTGCGCGCCGCGGGCCACGAGGTGTGGACGCCGGACCTCTTCGAGGGGCATACGTTCGACACGGTGGAGGACGGCCGGGCCCTGAACGAGAAGATCGGCAAGGACGAGCTGCTGAAGCGGGCCGTGCTGGCCGCCGCCCCCTACTCCGAGCGCGGGCTCGTCTACGCCGGGTTCTCGCTCGGTGCCTCCGTCGCCCAGACCCTCGCCCTCGGCGACGAGAAGGCCCGCGGGCTGCTGCTCCTGCACGGCACCTCGGACATCGCGGCCAACGCCTCCGTCGACGATCTCCCGGTCCAGCTCCATGTCGCCGAGCCGGACCAGTTCGAGACGGACGACTGGCTCAGCTCCTGGTATCTCCAGATGGGCAGGGCGGGTGCGGATGTGGAGGTCTACCGGTACGCCGGAGCCGGCCACCTGTACACCGACCCCGGCCTCCCGGACTACGACGAGGAGGCCGCCGAGGCCACCTGGCGGGTGGCACTCGGCTTCCTGGAGACCCTCTAGAGGACCTATACCGGGTCGTACGTCCGCTCCACCTTCTGCGTGCCGCTGCGCGTGCGGTACGACCGCTCCCAGGACGAGGTCGCGGTGGGCGAGGTGCGGTCGGACAGGATGTAGTAGTCCATCTGCGCGCGGTCGGCCGTGATGTCGAGGACGCCGTAGCCGTGGCGGTCCGTGTCGACCCAGTGGACGTGCCGGTTGGCGAGCTGGATGATCGGGGCGGCGAGCGCCGTGACCGTGCCCTCGGGCACCTTGACTATGTCGTCGAGGTTGTCGGAGGTCACCGAGGTGATCACGAACTCCGTTGCCGCGGACGCCGACAGCGGGTACGTACCGGCGTCCACCGGCACGTCGTTGGCCCAGGACATGTGGATGTCGCCGGTGAGGAAGACCGTGTTGCCGATCGCGTTCGAGCGCAGATGGGCGAGGAGTTCGCGCCGGTCGTCGGTGTAGCCGTCCCATTGGTCGGTGTTGAGGCCGATGCCGTCCTGCGGCAGGTCCAGCAGTTTCGCGAGCGGTTCGAGCAGGTCGGCGGTGAGTGAGCCGATGACGAACGGCGCGATCATCACCGAGTTGCCGACCAGCCGCCACTTGGTGTCCGAGGCCTTCAACCCGGCCTTCAGCCAGTCGAGTTGGGCGCGTCCCGTGATCGTACGGTCCGGGTCGTCGACCGCACCGCTGCCCGAACTCGCCTGCTGCGAACGGAAGGAGCGCAGGTCGAGGAGGGAGAGGTCCGCCAACTTGCCGAAGCGGAGGCGGCGGTAGGTGGTGCCCGCGATCGCGGGACGGACCGGCATCCACTCGAAGTACGCCTGTTTCGCGGCCGCTTGACGGGCCGTCCAGGTGCCCTCGGCGCCCTCGGTGTGGTTGACCGCGCCGCCCGACCAGGCGTTGTCCGCGAACTCGTGGTCGTCCCAGATCGCGATGACCGGCGCCTTGCTGTGCAGCGCCTGGAGGTCGGGGTCGGTCTTGTACCTGCCGTGCCGGGTGCGGTAGTCGGCGAGCGTGATGATCTCGTTCAGTGGCGCGTGCGGCCGTACGACCGTGCCGCGCGTCCCGTACTCGCCGGACTTGTACTCGTAGATGTAGTCGCCCAGGTGCAGCCAGGCGTCCAGGTCGCCGCGCGCCGCGAGATGGCGGTACGAGGAGAAGTAGCCCGCCTCCCAGTTGGCGCAGGTGACGACGCCGAAGCGGAGGCCGGTCACGGTGGCGTCCGCCGCCGGCGCGGTGCGGGTGCGCGCCGCCGGGGAGTCGGTGCCGCCGGCCGCGAAGCGGAAGAAGTAGTCGGTGGCCGGGGCCAGGCCGCGGATGTCGGCCTTGACGGTGTGGTCGGAGGCGGCGGTCGCGGTCAGCGAGCCCCTGGAGACGATGTTCGTGAACGCCTTGTCGGTGGCGACGGTCCAGCTCACCTCGGTGTCCGGGCCGAGTCCCGAACCCGGGACCGCCTCGGCGGTGGGTGTCACCCGGGTCCACAGCAGGACGCCGTCCGGGAGCGGGTCCCCGGAGGCGACCCCGTGCAGGAAGGCGGGGGTCTCGGTGGCGGCACCGGCGGGCAGCGCGGCGATGAGCGGGCCGGCCAGAACGGCGGTGGCGGCCGCGGCCTTGACGACCGTACGGCGGCGCGGGGAGGGCGAGTTGACGCTCTCGGTTGCTCTGTATCGACTGGTCACGAGCGAACAGGTTACTGACCGGTACGCACAACGGCGGGCGAACTCGTGAAAGTTCGCCCGCTGTTGTACCGCGCGTCTCGTAAGGAGGTGGTCAGGCGGCTCAGGCCTTGAGGGCCGCCGTGATCGCCGTGGTGAAGTCGGCCACCGTCATGGGCGCGTTCGTGCCGCCCGAGTCGGTCAGTGTCTTGCCGTCCATCTTCAGGGTCGGGGTGCCGGTCACGCCGCTCTTGTCGAACGTCGCGGACATGTCCAGCGCCCACTTGTCGTAGGTGCCGTTCTTCACGGCCGTCTGGAACTTCGTGTTGCCCTTCAGGGCGGGGACCGTGTCGGCGACCTTGATGAGGTAGCTGTCGTCCTTGAACTTGTCGGTCGTCTCGTCCGGGTGGTACTTCGTCGAGTAGAGCGCGGTCTTGTACTCGAGGAACGCCTCGGGGCTGACGTTCAGCGCGGCGCCCATGGCGCTCAGCGCGTTCTTGGAGCCCTCGCCGTTGTCCTTGTTGTCGATGAACGTGGCGCCGACGTACTGGATCTTGAACTTGCCGGCGTCCCAGTCGCTCTTCACGGTCGAGCCGACGGTCTGCTCGAACTGGGCGCAGATCGGGCAGCGCGGGTCCTCGTACATGACGAGGGTCTTCTTGGCGGTGCTTTTGCCGAGGACGACGGTCGTGCCGTTGGTCCCGGTGGTGTTGGCCGGCTTGACGAGCTTGTCGTCCTTCGCCGCCTCCCAGTAGCCGGGCTTGTTGCCCTGTACGACGGCGTAGCCGATGCCGCCGGCTATCGCGAGGACGCCGACGACCGAACCGGCGACTATGAGTTGCCGCCTGACCTTCGCGCGCTTGGCCTGGCGCTCGCGCTCGGCGCGCAGCCGCTCACGGGCCTGCGTCTTGGCCGCCGCGCTGTTCCGCTTGCTCATGGTGGTGATCTCCATCAGGGACGCGCACAGGGTGTGCGCGGAATACGTATGGGGGACTGCTCGTGGTGCATGGGGGACTGCTCGTGGTGCTCGGTGCGCGCGGTGTCGTTCAGACCGCGAGAAGGACCGAGCACGGCGGTCCACGCCGTCCCAGGGAGTGCACCAGCAGCCGCTCACGGGCGGTGGCCGTGCGGTGCGTGGCGCGGGGCAGCCGGCGGACCGGGGAGGTGCGCCGGCCGTTCACCGCGGCGACGGCCAGGAGCAGCGGGCGGAAGCCCACCGCCGTCGCCGCGCGCAGCAGTTCGGACAGCGCGCGCTCGCCGCGGCGCAGATAGGCGGCGGCCAGCAGCCCGACGCCGATGTGCGCGCCGAGCAGCAGCCAGGCGGCGGTGGCGTCGGTGTGCGTGAGCAGCGCCGCCGCCTGATGGGGATCGTCGGTCATCCGGGCCAGCGAGGTGCCGACGCTGCCGCCGCTGCACAGCACGTCCAGGCCGACCGCGCGCAGCGGTCCGGCGACCGGGCCGCCCGCCCTGCCGTAGCAGGCGTGCTGGCCGGTGGTGAACACCGTGTCGGCGGCCAGCTCCAGCGGGATCAGCAGTGCGGCGATCTTCCCGAAGCCGCGCTCGCGGCCCGCCAGCGCGTACGCGAGCACGAACACGGTGGCGGCGATCGTCGCCACCGTGCCGAGCGGGAGCGGGGTCCGGGACAGCAGCACGTGCGACGCGGTGCTGAGCGTCACGACCAGTGCCGTGAACAGCGCCGCGCGTACGGCCCTGAGCTGGATCCCGGATATGTCCATAGCGGAGGTGAGTCTGTCATGTGCTCCGGTAAGGCACCGCTAAAGGGTTCCTGTGAGCGTACGGATGGTTACAGACCCGGAATCCGGCCGTTGCGGAACAGGTCGACGAAGGTCTGGTGGTCGGCACGCGCGCGTGCGCCGTAGCTGTGCGCGAAGTCGACGAGCACGCCCGCGAAGCCGTCCTCGTCGGCCGCGATCGCCGCGTCGATGGCCCGCTCGGTGGAGAACGGCACCAGGGACTCGCCGGACTGGTCGTCGGCCGCCGCGTGCATCGTGGCCGTGGCCCGCCCGAGGTCGGCGACGACGGCGGCGATCTCCTCCGGGTCGTCGATGTCGCTCCAGTCCAGGTCCACCGCGTACGGCGAGACCTCGGCGACCAGCTGACCCGTGCCGCCCAGCTCGGTCCAGCCCAGCCACGGGTCGGCGTGCGCCTGGAGAGCGCGCTGGGAGATCACCGTGCGGTGGCCCTCGTGCTGGAAGTAGTCCCGGATCGCCGGGTCCGTGATGTGCCGGGAGACGGCCGGCGTCTGGGCCTGCTTGATGTAGATCACGACGTCGTTCTCCAGGGCGTCGCTGTTGCCCTCAAGAAGGATGTTGTACGACGGCAGTCCCGCCGAGCCGATGCCGATGCCGCGGCGGCCGACGACGTCCTTGACCCGGTAGGAGTCGGGGCGGTCGAGGGAGGACTCGGGGAGCGTCTCCAGGTAGCCGTCGAAGGCCGCGAGGACCTTGTAGCGGGTGGCCGCGTCCAGCTCGATGGAGCCGCCGCCCGACGCGAAGCGGCGCTCGAAGTCACGGATCTCCGTCATCGAGTCCAGCAGCTCGAAGCGGGTCAGTGAGCGGGCCGTGCGCAGCGCGCCCAGCAGCGGGCCGTCGGCCGTGTCCAGCGTGAACGGCGGTACCTCGTCGCTCTTCGCGCCGGTCGCCAGCGCGTGCACCCGCTCGCGGTACGCGCCCGCGTACACCTGCACCAGCTCGGTGATCTGCTCGTCACTGAGCGCCTTCGCGTACCCGATCAGCGCCACGGAGGCGGCGAAGCGCTTGAGGTCCCAGGTGAACGGGCCGACGTAGGCCTCGTCGAAGTCGTTGACGTTGAAGACCAGCCTGCCGTTCGAGTCCATGTACGTGCCGAAGTTCTCGGCGTGCAGGTCGCCGTGGATCCACACGCGCGAGGTGCGGTCGTCCAGGTACGGGCCGCCCCGCTTCGAGCCGAAGGAATTGTTTGCAGTGAGGTCGTGGTAGAAGAGCGCCGCCGTGCCCCGGTAGAAGGCGAAGGCGGAGGCCGCCATCTTCCGGAACTTCACGCGGAACGCGGCCGGGTCGGCGGCCAGGAGCTCGCCGAAGGCGGTGTCGAAGACGGCAAGGATCTCCTCGCCGCGGTGCTCGTCGTTGAGCTGCGGAACCGACATCGCTCTGTGCCTCCTGGTACGGGTGGTACGTGACATGTGACGGGTCTGTCGTCACCTTCCAACGCTCGAAGGTACGTGGGAGTGCCCGCCCACCCGTCACCCGGCCACCGCCCCCCATCGAGACGCTTCGCGTCACAGTACTCATCTCTAATGTCAGCGGTCAGGCATAGGATTCGGTCTCGTCCCCCCCAGACCGTCCGCTGCTCTTTGTCGATCGTTTCCCGTGTTATCCCTGGAGGCCAAGCCGTGTCAAAGCCGCCGTTCACGCACCTGCATGTCCACACCCAGTACTCGCTGCTGGACGGTGCCGCGCGGCTGAAGGACATGTTCAACGCGTGCAACGAGATGGGCATGACCCATATCGCGATGTCCGACCACGGCAACCTGCACGGGGCCTACGACTTCTTCCACACGGCGACGAAGGCCGGGGTCACGCCGATCATCGGCATCGAGGCGTACGTCGCCCCCGAGTCGCGGCGCAACAAGCGCAAGATCCAGTGGGGCCAGCCGCACCAGAAGCGCGACGACGTGTCCGGTTCCGGTGGTTACACCCACAAGACGATCTGGGCGGCGAACAAGACGGGCCTGCACAACCTCTTCAAGCTGTCCTCGGACGCGTACGCCGAGGGCTGGCTCCAGAAGTGGCCGCGCATGGACAAGGAGACCATCTCCCAGTGGTCCGAGGGTCTCATCGCCTCCACCGGCTGCCCCTCGGGCGAGCTCCAGACCCGGCTGCGCCTGGGCCAGCCCGAGGAAGCCCTGAAGGCGGCCGCCGAGTACCAGGACATCTTCGGCAAGGACCGCTACTTCCTGGAGCTGATGGACCACGGCATCGAGATCGAACGCCGGGTCCGTGACGGCCTGTTGGACATCGGCAGGAAGCTCGGCATCCCGCCCCTGGTGACGAACGACTCGCACTACACGTACGCGCACGAGTCCGTGGCGCACGACGCCCTGCTCTGCATCCAGACCGGCAAGAACCTCTCCGACCCGGACCGCTTCCGCTTCGACGGCACCGGCTACTACCTGAAGTCCACCGACGAGATGTACGCCGTGGACTCCTCGGACGCCTGGCAGGAGGGCTGCCGCAACACCCTCCTGGTCGCCGAACAGATCGACACCACCGGCATGTTCGAGGCCAAGAACCTCATGCCGAAGTTCGACATCCCCGACGGCTACACCGAGGTCACCTGGTTCAAGGAGGAGGTGCGCCTCGGCATGGAGCGCCGCTTCCCGGGCGGCGTCCCCGACGACCGCCAGAAGCAGGTCGACTACGAGCTCGACGTCATCATCCAGATGGGCTTCCCGGGCTACTTCCTTGTAGTCGCCGACTTCATCATGTGGGCGAAGAACAACGGCATCGCGGTCGGTCCAGGGCGTGGTTCCGCGGCCGGTTCGATCGTCGCGTACGCCATGGGCATCACCGACCTCGACCCCATCCCGCACGGCCTGATCTTCGAGCGGTTCCTCAACCCCGAGCGCGTCTCCATGCCCGACGTCGACATCGACTTCGACGAGCGTCGGCGCGTCGAGGTCATCCGGTACGTGACGGAGAAGTACGGCGCCGACAAGGTCGCCATGATCGGCACCTACGGCAAGATCAAGGCCAAGAACGCGATCAAGGACTCCGCGCGCGTGCTGGGCTATCCGTACGCGATGGGCGACCGGCTCACCAAGGCGATGCCCGCCGACGTCCTCGGCAAGGGCATCGACCTCTCCGGCATCACCGACCCCAAGCACCCGCGCTACGGCGAGGCGGGCGAGATCCGCGGGATGTACGAGAACGAGCCGGACGTCAAGAAGGTCATCGACACCGCCAAGGGCGTCGAGGGCCTGGTCCGGCAGATGGGCGTGCACGCGGCCGGCGTCATCATGTCCAGCGAGCCCATCGTCGACCACGCCCCGATCTGGGTGCGGCACACGGACGGCGTGACCATCACACAGTGGGACTACCCGCAGTGCGAGTCGCTCGGCCTGATCAAGATGGACTTCCTGGGGCTGCGCAACCTCACGATCATGGATGACGCCGTGAAGATGGTGAAGTCCAACAAGGGCATCGACCTGGAGATGCTCGCCCTCCCGCTGGACGACCCCAAGACGTACGAACTGCTCTGCCGCGGCGACACGTTGGGCGTGTTCCAGTTCGACGGCGGCCCGATGCGTTCGCTGCTGCGCCAGATGCAGCCCGACAACTTCGAGGACATCTCCGCCGTCTCGGCCCTGTACCGGCCGGGCCCGATGGGCATGAACTCGCACATCAACTACGCCGAGCGCAAGAACAAGCGCCAGGAGATCACCCCGATCCACAAGGAGCTGGAGGAGCCTCTCGAAGAGGTTCTCGCGGTGACCTACGGCCTGATCGTGTACCAGGAGCAGGTGCAGAAGGCCGCCCAGATCGTCGCCGGTTACTCGCTCGGCGAGGCCGACATCCTGCGCCGCGTGATGGGCAAGAAGAAGCCCGAGGAACTGGCGAAGAACTTCACCATCTACCAGGCGGGCGCCCGGAAGAACGGCTACAGCGACGAGGCGATCCAGGGCCTGTGGGACGTCCTGGTCCCCTTCGCCGGCTACGCGTTCAACAAGGCGCACTCCGCCGCGTACGGCCTGGTCTCGTACTGGACCGCCTACCTGAAGGCCAACTATCCGGCCGAGTACATGGCGGCGCTGCTCACCTCGGTCAAGGACGACAAGGACAAGTCCGCGATCTATCTGAACGAGTGCCGGCGCATGAAGATCAAGGTGCTCCCGCCGAACGTCAACGAGTCGGTGCACAACTTCGCAGCCCAGGGCGACGACGTGATCCTCTTCGGCCTGGAGGCCGTGCGCAACGTCGGCACGAACGTCGTCGACTCGATCATCAGGTCCCGCAAGGCGAAGGGGAAGTACGGCTCCTTCCCCGACTACCTGGACAAGGTCGAGGCCGCCGCCTGCAACAAGCGCACCACCGAATCCCTCATCAAGGCCGGTGCGTTCGACACCCTGGGGCACACCCGCAAGGGCCTCACCGCGCACTTCGAGCCGATGATCGACAACGTGGTGGCGGTCAAGCGCAAGGAGGCCGAGGGGCAGTTCGACCTCTTCGGGGGCATGGGTGAGGAGGACACCAGCGAGCCCGGCTTCGGACTCGACGTGGAGTTCACCACCGACGAGTGGGAGAAGACGTATCTCCTCGCGCAGGAGCGGGAGATGCTCGGTCTCTACGTCTCCGACCACCCGCTGTTCGGCCTGGAGCACGTGCTGTCCGACAAGGCCGACGCGGGCATCGCCCAGCTCACCGGAGGCGAGCACGGGGACGGCGCGGTCGTCACCATCGGCGGCATCATCTCGGGCCTCCAGCGCAAGATGACCAAGCAGGGCAACGCCTGGGCGATCGCCACGGTCGAGGACCTCGCGGGCTCCATCGAGTGCATGTTCTTCCCGGCGACCTACCAGCTCATCTCGACCCAACTCGTCGAGGACACCATCGTGTTCGTCAAGGGCCGCCTCGACAAGCGCGAGGACGTGCCCCGTCTGGTCGCGATGGAGATGCAGGTCCCGGACGTGTCGAACGTGGGCACCAACGCGCCCGTGATCCTCACCATCCCGGCGACCCGGGTCACCCCGCCCATGATCAGCAGGCTCGGCGAGATCCTCAGCCACCACCGGGGCGACAGCGAGGTCCGCATCAGGCTCCAGGGCCCGACCAAGACCACCGTGCTGCGCCTGGACCGGCACCGGGTGAAGCCCGACCCGGCCCTGTTCGGCGACCTGAAGGTGCTGCTCGGCCCGGCCTGCCTGGCCGGCTGACCGACACACACGGAGAAATGGTGAGGGGCGCATCCGTCGACGGATGCGCCCCTCAGCCGTTCAACAACCCTTGAAACAGGCGTCAGTTGTGGCCGAAGCGTTTCTGCTTGCCCTTGCGGGCCATGTCGCTCGGCGTCGCCTGGGATATGCGCTGTTCGGCCTGTGCCTCCATCGAGGACGACGTGGCCTGCTCCTGGGCGCGCTCGGACTGCGGCTGCTTACGGTCGCGGTGCTTGTTCTTGGCCATGGTGATCTGCCTCCTGAGGGGGATCTGGGGGCCGGGAACGCGACCAGATTCACATAGGCTGACGAAGAACGCATTTCGGATAATTACCGTGTGTGACATGGTTGATACGAGAGAGAAGCCCGGAAACGCCACGCCGAAGATCGAGTTCGGGCCGTTAACCCCTGTGCGGTCGGGCAGACTCGAAGCAAGCCCGAAGTGAACCGACCGGGAAGAGGGTGAGTCGCGTGGACCGCTGCATCGTCCTGGTGGACGCCGGGTATCTGCTGGGGGCGGCGGCCAGTCTCCTCGCCGGAGAGCCCTCGCGTTCCCGGATCACCGTCGACCACGCCGCCCTCATCCAGGGCCTGCGCGAGCGCGCCGAGTCCGACACGGAACGCCCCCTGCTGCGCATCTACTGGTTCGACGGCGCCCCCGACCGCGTCCCGCAGCCCGAGCACCGCAGGCTGCGCGTGATGCCCCGCGTGACCGTCCGCCTGGGCGCCCTGACCCGCAGCGACGGCCGCTGGGCACAGAAGGGCGTCGACGCCGCCATGCACGCCGAGCTGACCGAGCTGGCCCGCAACCGCGCCTGCTCCGACGTCGTGCTCGTCACCGGGGACGGGGACCTGCTGCCTGGCATGATGGCCGCCAAGGAGCACGGCGTCGCCGTACACCTGTGGGCCGTGCAGGCCGCGGACGGGGACTACAACCAGTCCGAGGACCTGGTCGCCGAGGCCGACGAGCGGCGGGTGCTCGACCGGACCTGGATCACCAAGGCCGTACGCGCGAAGGATCTCGGTGGGGTGTGTGCGCCGCCGCCCGTGCCGCGGCCGGAGATCGCCGCGATCCTGTCCGCGCCGCTGCCCGAGTCCGCGCCGGCCGCGCGCGAGCGGCCCGTCGAGGAGGGCGAGCACGCGGCGGCCGAGGCCGGTTCGCCGAACGGTACGCAGGAGCGGGTGCCCGCCGCCAAGGGCGTGCCCACCCCGAAGGACCTGGCGAGCCTGAAGGCCCCGGGCGCCGCCGCCCCCGCGCCGCAGCCCGCGAGCGCGACCCTGCGCTGGTCCTCCGACAAAGGGTGGGTCGACCGGCCGGGCGGGGCCGCCGAGTCGCCCGACGTCGCCTCGATGCCGACGCTGGCGCAGCTGACCACCGCCGAGCAGCGCTGGGCCGACCGCGAGGAGGACATCACCACGGTCGGCGGCGACCCCTTCGAGGTGGGGCAGGTCTTCGCCCGCCGCTGGATGGGCCGCCTCGGCGACCAGGGCGGCAACCTGCAGAAACTGTCCGCGATGTACCCGCGCGTCCCGCACCGCATCGACGGTGAACTGCTGCGCTACGCCGCCCGGTTCGGGCTCCTCGCGCACAAGGACGACCAGATCGACGAGCACGACCGGTACGCGATCCGGGCCGGTTTCTGGCGCGAGATCGACGTACGGACGGCCGCGGAGCACGCCCCCGCCGGGGAGTGAGCGGAGGCGGCCGGGCGGCCTGACTGCGGCACGGCTTTACCGACGAATGTGCCGTTCTCGACCGACCCGCGAGCGGGTGGTGCTCCCGGACCCCGTAGTCTCGTCCCGTGAGTACGCGCGCGGGACAGGCACTTCGACACGGTGGTGACGTCGTGTGCGCGATGCGCGGGCTCAGCAAGACCTATCCGGCGGTGCGCGGCCGACGCGGTGCGCCGGGAACCCCCGAGGTGCGGGCCACCGACGACGTGACCCTCGACATCCGCCGGGGCGAGATCTTCGGACTGCTCGGGCCGAACGGCGCCGGCAAGTCCACCCTCGTACGCCAGCTCACCGGGCTCATGCGGCCCGACGCGGGCAGCGTCGAGATCCTCGGCCACGACATCGTGCGCCACCCCGAGCGGGCCGCGCGGATCCTCGCCTACCTCGGCCAGGAGTCCTCCGCGCTCGACGAACTCACCGTGTCGCTGGCCGCCGAGACCACCGCCCGGCTGCGCGGCCTGGACCTGCGCGACGCACGGGCCGAACGGGACGCCGTACTGGACGAGTTGGGGCTCACCGCCCTTGCCGGGCGGCCGCTCAAGAAGCTGTCC
Source organism: Streptomyces sp. NPDC101776 (assembly GCF_044766845.1). Lineage (NCBI taxonomy): Bacteria > Bacillati > Actinomycetota > Actinomycetes > Kitasatosporales > Streptomycetaceae > Streptomyces > Streptomyces sp. NPDC101776. Next base: position 1,106,555 of record NZ_JBIWMV010000002.1, read on the forward strand.
GGTGGGCAGCGGCGGCTGGCGTGTGTGGCCGCCGCGCTGGTCGGGGAGCGCCCGCTGCTGGTGCTCGACGAGCCGACCACCGGGATGGATCCGGTGGCGCGCCGTGCCGTGTGGTCCGCCGTCGACCGGCGCCGGGCCGAGCGCGGGTCCACCGTGCTGCTCGTCACCCACAACGTCATCGAGGCCGAGACCGTCCTCGACCGGGTCGCCGTCCTCGACCAGGGCAAGGTCATCGCCTGCGACACCCCCGGCGGGCTCAAGGAACAGGTCGCGGGCGAGGTGCGGGTCGAGCTGGTGTGGCGGGAGAAACCGCCGCTGGACGTCCCGGAGGTCGCCGCGCTGCGGGACCGGGCCGTCGAGTCCGGCCGCCGCTGGACGCTCAGGCTGGCCCCCGAGGAGGCCCGGGTGGCCGTCGCCACGGTGACCGGCGGGGCCGCGTTCGCCGCCCTGGACGACTTCACCCTGGCCACGCCCAGCCTGGAGGACGTGTATCTGGCACTGGGCGGACACGCGCAGGGGCTGGTGAAGGCATGAGTACACGGGCCGTCGTATCCGTATGGGACAGGGCGACCGCCGTCGAATCCGTAGGGGACAGGGCGACTGTTGTCGTACCCGTACGGGACAGGACGGCTTCCGGCGTCGAGAGGAGCAGCGCGACGTGACTGTCGTATCCGCCGATGTTCTGCCGAGTGGCCCCCTGGCCGTGCCGGAGGCCGCTGCCTCGGGTGCGGCCGAACTGGGGCCGAAGGCGAGGCTGTGGCCCTCCATGGCCGCCGTGTACCGGGCCCAGCTGTCCCGGGCGCGGGTCGCGCGGATCCCGCTGCTGTTCGTCGCGACCTTCCAGTCGGTCGGCATCCTGATCATGATGCGCGGGGTCGTCGACGGCGGGAGCCACGACGCCCGGTTCGTCGTCGCCGGCTCGTCCGTGCTCGTCGTCGCCTACGTCGGGCTGAACCTGCTCGCGCAGTACTTCGGGCAGCTGCGCGCCAGCGGAGGGCTCGACCACTACGCCACCCTGCCGGTGCCGCCCGCCTCCGTGGTGCTGGGCGCGGCGGGGGCGTACGCCTCCTTCACCGTGCCGGGGACCGCGCTCACCGCCGTCTTCGGGTGCCTGCTCTTCGGGCTGCCGATGGGGAACATCTGGATCCTGGTGGCGGTGATCCCGCTCGCCGGGGCCGCGCTCGCCGGGCTCGGGGCGGCCCTCGGGCTACTCGCGCCGCGGCCCGAACTCGCCACGCTGCTCGGGCAGTTGGGTATGTCAGCGGCGCTGCTGCTCGGGGTGCTGCCGGCCGATCGGATGCCGGACGCGGTGCGTTTCCTGCGGGACCTGTTGCCGTCCACCTACGGCGTGGAGGCCTTCGCGCAGACCTTCGCGGCGCGTCCGGACTGGGCGCTCGTCCTCGGTGACCTCGCCGTATGCGCCGGAGTCGGGGTCGTCTCGCTGGCCGTCGCCGCCTGGGCCTACCGCCGGGCTGCCGTCCGGTGACGCGCCGCACAGCCGGGCCTGGCACGATGGCATTGTGACCGCACCGCTGACTCCGCCTCCGCCGCCGCGTGACCAGTCCCCGCACGATCCGTGGCAGCCGCCGGGTGACCCGGACACCTCGGGTGCCCCCGGTGACCCGGGCGCCGGCTATCCCGTGTACGCACCGCCGCAGGACGCGTCCTACGGCGCGGACGGGCCCGGGATCAGGACCGAACTGATCGAGGCCGTGATCGTCACGGTCCTCGTGGCGCTCGGCGGGGTGGTGCTCGGGGTGCTGTGGTGGTGGCTGGCTCCGCATGTGCCGCTGGTCGGGGACGTGGTCGACAAGAGCTGGGTCGTCTACCTCAAGGACTCCGAAGGGGAGCAGGCGGTGGGGGTGGACGGAACGTTCACTCTGCTCGCGGTGGGTTTTGGGGTGCTGAGCGCGCTCGCTGTGTTCTTGTGGCGGCGGCGGGGGAGTGTGCCGCTGATCGCTGCGCTGGCCTTGGGTGGGCTGCTCGCCTCCTTCCTCGCCTGGAAGTTGGGGGTGTGGCTCGGGCCCACGAAGGATGTGCTCGCGCATGCCAAGTCGGTGGGTAAGGGGGTTACGTTCTCCGCGCCGTTGAAGTTGGGGGCGAAGGGGGCGTTGCTGGCGTGGTCGGTGGCCGCGCTGGTTGTTCATCTGGGGCTGACGGCGTTGTTCGGGCCGCGGGATCCTGAGCCGGTGTATGTGCAGCAGGGGGCGCTTCCCGAGGATGGGTTCGGGGCTCCGATGCCCTAGGTTTTTTCGCCCCCGCCGCCCCTACCCGTCCCATCCCCAGGGGCTGCCGCCCCTTCCGCCCCGCCCTGGGGGCTGCGCCCCCAGACCCCGCTTCGGCCCTGAAGGGGCCTTGTCCTCAAACGCCGGACGGGCTGGATGTGCGGGCCCGCGTTGGGAGGATGCGGTACCTCGTGGCACGTGGGGTGGGCTGGTGCTCAGGTGCCGCGCCCTTGCGGGAAGTACCGCACGGGCTGGGTCTGCCGGCCTGCGTTGGGAGATTCCGGTGCGGGGCGGGTTGGGTGTGCCGGCCGGTGTTGAGGTGCCGCGCCCCTTGCGAGCCACCGCGCTGGCTGGATGTGCGGGCCGGTGCTGAGAAGCCGCGCCCGTTCGGGAGGCACCGCACAGGCTGTACGCGCTGGCCTGCGTCGAGGAGTCCCGCCCCGCCCTTCCCTGAGGAAAGTCGTGGCCCCGGAGAACGCCGGGCCGGATCCGGCCGGGGTCGTCCTTGCCCGCATTGAGAAGCCACGCCTCCTCCCCGACTCCCCGTCTCCCCGTCTCCCCGTCTCCCCAAGGGAAGTGCGGCCCCCCGGCAACGCCCGACCGGACGGAGCCCAAGCGTGTCCGCCGCCCGCGGGGAGAAGTCACCCCCGGCCGAGCCCCGCAATCGCCTACGCCGGGCGGCGCCCATGGTTGGCCCGGTGCTTCCTGATGCGCCACTTTCGTTTCCTGGTTTTCTTCGACATGCCTCTTGTGCTTAACCCAGGACGGGACCGGCGTCGAGGGGTCACGCACGGCCGATGGGGGCCAGGACCGCTTCCGTGAGGGTGGTGAGGTCCTTGGGGGAGAGTTCCACCTCCAGGCCGCGGCGGCCGGCCGAGACGCAGATCGTGGGGTGGGCGGTGGCCGAGTCGTCCAGGACCGTGCGGAGCTTTTTGCGTTGGCCGAGGGGGGAGATGCCGCCGCGGACGTAGCCCGTGGTGCGTTCGGCGAGGGTCGGGTCGGCCATCGTCGCGCGTTTGCCGCCCACCGCCGACGCGAGCGCCTTCAGGTTCAGTTGGCCCGCCACCGGGACCACCGCCACTGTCAGCGTGCCGTCCACGTCCGCGACCAGGGTCTTGAAGACGCGGTCGGGGGAGACGCCCATCGCCTCGGCCGCCTCCTCGCCGTAGGAGGGGTGGGCGGGGTCGTGGTCGTAGGAGTGGATCTCGTACGGGACCCCCGCGGCCGTCAGGGCCACGGTCGCGGGGGTGCCGCCCGACTGGTGGTTCTTCTGGTGCTGGTGCTTCGGCTTTTTCGCCATCGAAGGGACTCCGGCTCAGTTCAGGCTCGTCGGGCCTCGGGTCAGCTCCGACGCGGGCAGGGACGGCAGGTTACGGATGATGGCCGTCTCGGAGCGAAGGAGTTTCAGTTCGTCGCGCAGGCGGGAGGCGGTGTCGGGGGCCTGGAGCAGGCGTTGTTTGGTCGCCGTGTCCAGCATCATCGCCGCTGCCACCAGGTAGGAGACGACCGCCGGCTCGTCGGGGAGTTCCGCGTCGCCCGTCGAGAGCGAGCGTTCGCGGGCGCCCGCCAGGCGCTTCTGGTACTGGCGGAACGCGCGTAGCACGCCCTGCGCCAGCGCGCCTGCCTCGTCGCCCTTCTCCTCGGGCAGCTCCTCCAGCTCCGCCGTCAGGAACGGGCCCGAGGCGTCCACGGAGAGCAGCCGCATCCGGGCCGTGCCTGTCGCCAGCACCTCGAACGTGCCGTCGGCGCGTTCGCGGATCGTGGCCGCGTCGGCGACGCAGCCCACCGAGTGGAAGGCCTTGAGCGGGTCGGGGCCGAAGCCGGCCGTGGGCCCGCGCTCGGGCACGGCCGTCTGGTCGGGCATGCCCGGGGCGGTCGACGCCACCTCGTGGCCGTCGCGGATGGCCACGACGGCGAATCGGCGCGAATCCTCCTCAGGGGTCTTGAGCAGATCGCGCATCATGGCGCGATAGCGCTCCTCGAAAATGTTCAGAGGAAGCACGAGCCCCGGGAACAGAACCGAGTTCAGGGGGAAGAGGGGCAGCCGGACGGTGGTCACGGCGCAAAAGCCTAATGGTCGCCGGAGCGGGCATGTTCCCCGTGCTCACTCCGTGGATGCCCGGGAGCGTTCCCGAGGGGGCCTTGCGGGCACGGAATCGCCCGGAGGACGGGCGGAACCGGGCCACCCGGTGGCAGTTCCGAGGCCACCGCGATCCGTATGCCGTCGCGTATCTCCAGGAACCGGCCGAGCGGGTCGTCGGAGATCCGGTCCCAGGGGAAGGACGTGGCGTACGGGCCGATCAGCCGCAGTTGGTCCAGGGCGTCCGTCCAGCGTTCGAGGCGGACGAGGACGTAGGCCAGGAGGTTGCGGACCTCGGCGGGCCAGGGATCGGCCGCGGCGTAAGTGGCCGAGAGTGCTATGGCCAGGTCGGCCGCCGCGTCCAGCCGGGCGCGCGGCACCGTGGCACCGCAGCCGTCGGTCAGACAGGCGAAGGCCGCGCGCATCGGCAGCGCCTGGACGAGTGAGCCCGGCAGCGCGTCCTGCGCGGCCGGCTCGGCGAAGTCGAAGCACTCGCGGTGGGAGCAGCGGGCGGTGTGGGGCGTGTTCCCCCACTGCGCGCAGCAGGCCGCCGACAGGTACTGGAGGGCGGCCACATGGCAGCCGTAGTGGTGCGGGGAGCGGCGGACCGCCTCGCCCCACAGCCGCTCGAACTCGGGGTGTCCCGCGTTCGTGCCCCGCGCCCGGTCGAGGGCGATGCGCCACGGCACCGGATCGCGCGGCTCCGCCTCGGCCGCCGCCGCGATCAGCGGGCTCAGCCCGTGCAGCAGCTCGGCCCGGGCCGGTGATTCCCAGCAGCGGTCCAGCGCCTGCTGAGCCGTGACCAGTAGCGCGTCCGGGTCCTGCGGGGCAGCCGCGCTCCAGGCCGCCAGCCACTCGGGGCGGGAGCGGGCGAACGCGGCGAGCCGGAGCGTATGGCGGTCTCGGTCCTCCCACTCGGCGTCCGCGCGGGTCGCGGCCAGCAACTCGGCGGCCGGGCCGTACTCGCCGCGCCCGGCCGCGACGAGCACGGGCCCGAGCCGGTCGTCGGGCGCGTCGAGAAGGACCTCGTCGTCGGCCGGCAGCCCGGCGGCGAGCCGCGAGGTGGTGCTTGTCATCCGGGCGGTGCGGATGAACGCGCGCAGCAGAGCCATGGTGCCGACCATTGAATGACCGTGGATCCGGAGTGCGCCAGACCGTTTGAGCACCCCGTGGAAAGTTGTACGAGCCTCAGTCAAGCCCAGGTAAAATGTGACTGTTGTTCACCTGTTCGAGCGCTGTGCGCGACTGCTCGTCACCCCCGCCGAAGCAGCCGGGTCGCGCCCGCCGCGACCGTCGTGGCCAGGATCCAGCCCAGCAGGATCAGCACCACGGACAGCCACTGCCAGCCACCGCGCAACTGCCACTGCCCCACCTGCCCCAGGTCGATCACCGGCAGCAGCAGGTCCAGCGCGAACAGGGCGGGGCTCCACGGCGGATGCCCGTTCGCGTTCACCGGCGCGTGGTCGGCGTGCGCGAAGGCCAGCGAACTGGCCGCCCACAGCACCGCCATCCATACGGCGGCCCGGCCCGGCCGGTACCCGTAGGCGACCGTCCAGTCCTGCGCGAACCCCCACACCTTGGCCGCGACGGGCAGACTCTCCCGGCGCCGGCGCTGCTTGGCGAGCAGCACCTCCCGCGCGTCCTCGTCCTCACCGGCGTTGCGCAGCACGGTCGCGAGCCGCTCGTACGGCTCCGGGTTGTACTCGGGGGTCGCGGCGGCCACCCAGTCGAGCCGGGTCTCCAGCGGGAACGGGCCCTGCGGTACGAGGTTCTCGTACACGAAGCCGCCCATGTGGAGGTTGCCAGGACCCGGCCAACTATCCTTCCCGTCAATGAGGTTGACGATCCGCGCCCCGGACAGCACCACCTTGCCGCGCTGCGGCTTCTCCCCGAGGAAGCGCAACTCGGGCGTCTGCACCCGCAGCAGCGACAGCTCCTGGTCGTCCGTGAACGTGAACCGGGCCCGCTCCAGATCCACCGCGTCCCCGAACCGCCCGTCGTCCAGGCGCACTCCGCCCTGGCAGGTGAAACGCTGGATGCGGGTCCCGCGCGCGGGAGTCGTACCGCTGCGCCACGGGCCGCCGACGCCGGCCGGGGTGAGGTACAGGGTGCGGCCCACGGTCAACTGGGGCGCGTTCAGGGCGAGTCGGGTGTACGGGTTGGCCAGCCGGGCACCGCGCAGGCTCAGCGAGACACCCACCTTGGCACTGCGGAGGCTCAACTCACCGTGCGATTCCAGGAGTTCGGCCTGAAGATCCTGTCCTACGGTCATCCCGTCGGCGGCGATCGAACGGCCCGTGCGGTCCCGGTAGACGATCGCCTGGTTGAGCAGCAGATCGGTGCCGATGTGCGCGTCGGTGAGCCGCAGGCCGTTGTGGAAACGGCAGCGCGGCAGATGCAGATCGCCCTCCGTGTGCACCCGGGCCGCCTCCAGGCGCGGCACCGAGCAGTTCACCATCCGCATGGTCCGGAAGCGGGCCTCCGGCAACAGGATCTCCTGCTCGAACCGGCAGCCCTTCAGCTCGACGTACGGCGTCACGGTGCCGCCCGCGAGATCCAGGGTGCCGGTGACGCGCAGCCCGGTGAGCTTCAGGGAGGCCACCCGGCCGGAGAGCGGGGGCGGCCCGTCGAGGAGCAGTTGGCAGATCATGCGGGCCCGCACCGTACGTGCCTCGCCCCACGGATGCCCGCCGTGCGGATCGTCGACGGTGGCGTCGCCGCTGCTCAGGTCGTACACACTGCCGTTGCGGAAGGCCTGCCACATGCCCAGCTCGGCGGCGGTCGCATCGTCCGGGACATCCCCCGCGCGGATGCCGACACCCTCGGTCACTGCTCTTTCATCCCTCTCGACTGCTTACGGGTTTCGCACAGCTGTTCATGCCCGCTGAGTAACGCCCGGAACACTAGACGTGCTGTGCTTTGTGGGGGGACACCCCCCCCCACCCCCTGATCTTCCGGGTTCCGGCCACGTTCTGTATCAGCCATTGATACGCGCGGACGACGCCCGATCTCAGTCTGAGAGAATTGCTTGGTGATCTCCCGAATCGATCTGCGCGGTGACGCCCTCCCCGAAGGGCCCGCCCTGCGCGACCTGCTGCCCCGAGCCGACTTCGACGTTTCGGCCGCCCTGGAGAAGGTGCGGCCGATCTGCGAGGCCGTGCATCATCGGGGCGACGCGGCGCTGATCGACTTCGCCGAGAAGTTCGACGGCGTGCGGCTGGAATCGGTACGGGTCCCGGCGCGGGCCCTCAGCGACGCGCTGGAACAGCTCGACCCGGCCGTCCGCGCGGCTCTGGAGGAGTCCATCCGGCGCGCCCGGCTCGTCCACCGCGAGCAGCGCCGTACGACCCGCACCACCCAGGTCGTGCCGGGTGGTTCCGTCACCGAGAAGTGGGTGCCGGTCGACCGGGTGGGGCTGTACGCGCCCGGCGGACGGTCGGTCTACCCGTCCTCCGTGATCATGAACGTCGTCCCGGCCCAGGAGGCAGGCGTCGGCTCCGTCGCGCTCGCCTCCCCGCCGCAGGCGGACTTCGGCGGCCTGCCGCACCCGACGATCCTCGCCGCCTGCGCCCTGCTCGGTGTCGACGAGGTCTACGCCGTCGGCGGCGCCCAGGCCGTCGCGATGTTCGCCCACGGCACCGAGTCCTGCGCGCCCGCCAACATGGTCACCGGCCCCGGCAACATCTGGGTCGCCGCCGCCAAGCGCTACTTCACCGGCAAGATCGGCATCGACACCGAGGCCGGACCCACCGAGATCGCGGTCCTCGCCGACGACACCGCCGACCCGGTGCACGTCGCCGCCGACCTGATCAGCCAGGCCGAGCACGACCCGCTCGCCGCCGCCGTCCTGGTCACGGACTCCGTCGCGCTGGCGGACGCGGTCGAGAAGGAACTCGAACCGCAGGTCGCGGCCACCAAGCACATCGAGGACCGGATCGCCCCGGCACTGGCCGGCCGGCAGTCCGCGATCGTCCTCGTCGACGGCATCGAGGAGGGGCTGCGGGTCGTCGACGCGTACGGCGCCGAGCACCTGGAGATCCAGACGGCGGACGCGGCTGCCGTCGCCGACCGGGTCCGGAACGCGGGCGCGATCTTCGTCGGCCCCTGGGCACCCGTCTCCCTCGGCGACTACGCGGCCGGCTCCAACCACGTGCTGCCGACCGGCGGTTGCGCCTGCCACTCCTCGGGGCTCTCCGTGCAGTCCTTCCTCCGGGGCATCCACATCGTCGACTACACGAAGGACGCGCTGGCCGACGTGGCGCATCACGTGGTGACGCTGGCGGAGGCGGAGGACCTGCCCGCGCACGGCGCGGCGGTCAAGGCCAGGTTTGTCGGAGACGAACGAATGTCGCGTGGTTGGAAGGTGCCCGGCAAGTGAGCTTCGGAATCGACGATCTTCCCGTACGGGACGAACTGCGCGGCAAGTCCCCTTATGGCGCGCCCCAGTTGGACGTCCCCGTACGGCTGAACACCAACGAGAACCCCTACCCGCTGCCCGAGGCGCTGGTCGAGCGGATCGCCGAGCGCGTCCGCGAGGCCGCCCGCGACCTCAACCGCTACCCGGACCGGGACGCGGTCGAGTTGCGCACCGAGCTGGCCAACTACCTCACGAAGACCGGGAGTCACCGGGTCGGCGTCGAGAACGTGTGGGCGGCCAACGGTTCCAACGAGGTCATCCAGCAACTGCTCCAGACCTTCGGCGGGCCCGGCCGTACGGCCATCGGCTTCGAGCCGTCGTACTCGATGCACGCGCTCATCGCGCGCGGCACGGGCACGGGCTGGATCTCCGGGCCGCGCAACGCGGACTTCACCATCGATGTCGCCGCCGCCGAGCGGTGGATCGCGGAGAACAAGCCCGACGTCGTGTTCGTCACGACCCCCAACAACCCCACGGGCAACGCCGTTCCGCCCGAGACGGTGCTCGCGCTGTACGAAGCGGCGCAGGCCGCCAAGCCGTCGATGGTGATCGTCGACGAGGCGTACATCGAGTTCAGCCACGGCGAGTCGCTGCTGCCGCTGCTCGAAGGTCGGCCGAATCTCGTCGTCTCCCGGACCATGTCGAAGGCGTTCGGCGCGGCGGGCCTGCGCCTCGGCTATCTCGCCGCGCACCCGGCGGTCGTCGACGCCGTCCAACTCGTACGGCTGCCCTACCACTTGTCGGCCGTCACCCAGGCGACCGCGCTGGCCGCCCTGGAGCACACCGACACCCTGCTCGGGTACGTGGAGCAGCTGAAGGGCGAACGGGACAGGCTGGTGCGGGAGTTGCGCGCCCTCGGCTGTGAAGTCGTCGAGTCCGACGCGAACTTCGTGCAGTTCGGCCGGTTCGCGGACTCCCACACCGCCTGGCAGGCGATCCTCGACCGGGGCGTCCTGGTCCGGGACAACGGCATCCCGGGGTGGCTGCGGGTCTCCGCCGGAACCCCCGAGGAGAACGACGCGTTCCTCGACGCGGTCCGTGAGCTACCGAGTTCTGTGGGGGACACCCCCACACCCCCGAAGGAGCAGAGCACATGAACCGCGTAGGACGTGTGGAGCGGACGACCAAGGAGACGTCGGTCCTCGTCGAGATCGATCTCGACGGCTACGGCAAGGTCGACGTGTCGACAGGGGTCGGCTTCTACGACCACATGCTCGACCAGCTCGGCCGGCACGGTCTGTTCGACCTCACCGTGAAGACCGAGGGCGATCTCCACATCGACTCGCACCACACCATCGAGGACACCGCCCTCGCCCTCGGCGCCGCCTTCAAGCAGGCGCTCGGCGACAAGGTCGGGATCTACCGGTTCGGCAACTGCACGGTCCCGCTGGACGAGTCCCTCGCCCAGGTGACCGTGGACCTCTCCGGCCGGCCGTACCTCGTGCACACCGAGCCCGAGAACATGGCGCCGATGATCGGCGAGTACGACACCACGATGACCCGGCACATCCTGGAGTCCTTCGTCGCCCAGGCCCAGATCGCGCTGCACGTGCACGTGCCGTACGGGCGCAACGCGCACCACATCGTGGAGTGCCAGTTCAAGGCCCTCGCGCGCGCCCTGCGGTACGCCTCCGAGCGCGACCCGCGCGCGGCCGGCATCCTCCCCTCCACGAAGGGCGCGCTGTGACCGGCCTGTCGAGCCTCCTGATCGTCGTCGGACTCTTCCTCCTCGGCGGGGTCTACTCCTTCGTCAAGCAGAAGATGCCGGCGAGCCTCATCGTGCTGGTCTCCATCGGCGCCTCGATGTGTCTGGTCGCGGGGGTCATGCGATTGGCGGTGTGGAATTGAGTCCGGCGAAACGAGTAGTCGTCTTTGACTACGGCTTCGGGAACGTCCGGTCCGCCGAGCGTGCCCTCGCGCGCACGGGTGCCGAGGTCGAGATCACGCGTGACTACGACAAGGCGATGAACGCGGACGGGCTGCTGGTGCCCGGCGTCGGCGCCTTCGCCGCCTGCATGGAGGGTCTGCGCTCGGCACGCGGCGACTGGATCGTCGGCCGGCGACTGGCCGGCGGACGCCCGGTGCTCGGCATCTGCGTGGGCATGCAGATCCTGTTCGCGCGCGGCATCGAGCACGGCGTCGAGACCGAGGGCCTGGACGAGTGGCCCGGCTCGGTCGAGCCGTTGCAGGCCGAGATCGTGCCCCACATGGGCTGGAACACCGTCGACACCCCGGCGGGCTCCCAGCTCTTCGCGGGCCTCGACGCGGACGCGCGCTTCTACTTCGTGCACTCCTACGCCGTCCACGACTGGTCCCTCGACGTCGAGAACCCGGCGATGCGCGCCCCCCTGGTGACCTGGTCGACGCACGGCAAGCCCTTCGTGGCCGCCGTGGAGAACGGCGCCCTGTGGGCCACCCAGTTCCACCCCGAGAAGTCCGGCGACGCCGGAGCGCAGTTGTTGAACAATTGGATCGGAACCCTCTGATGCCTTCGAAGCTCGAACTCCTTCCCGCCGTGGACGTCCGCGACGGCCAGGCCGTCCGCCTCGTCCACGGTGAGTCCGGGACCGAGACCTCCTACGGCTCCCCGCTGGAGGCCGCCCTCGCCTGGCAGCGCTCCGGCGCCGAGTGGCTGCACCTCGTCGACCTGGACGCCGCGTTCGGCACCGGCGACAACCGCAAGCTCATCGCCGAGGTCGCCGGCGCCATGGACATCAAGGTCGAGCTGTCCGGCGGCATCCGCGACGACGACACCCTCGCCGCAGCCCTCGCCACCGGGTGCACCCGGGTGAACCTCGGCACCGCCGCGCTGGAGACCCCGGAGTGGGTCGCCAAGGTCATCGCCGAGCACGGCGACAAGATCGCGGTCGGTCTCGACGTACGCGGAACGACCCTGCGCGGACGCGGCTGGACCCGTGACGGCGGCGACCTCTACGAGACGCTGGACCGCCTCAACTCCGAGGGCTGCGCCCGGTACGTGGTCACCGACATCGCCAAGGACGGCACCCTCCAGGGCCCCAACCTGGAGCTGCTGCGCAACGTCTGCGCGGCGACCGACCGCCCGGTCGTGGCCTCCGGCGGAGTGTCCTCCCTGGACGACCTGCGGGCCATCGCCGAGCTGGTCCCGCTCGGTGTCGAGGGCTCCATCGTCGGGAAGGCCCTCTACGCGAAGGCGTTCACCCTGGAAGAGGCATTGGAGGCGGTGGCCCTGTGACCGAGCTACGACGCGTCGCGACCGGCGCGCCCTGGGAGGACGCCTTCGGCTACTCCCGCGCGGTGCAGCTGCCGAACGGCCTGGTGCTGGTCTCCGGGTGCACGTCGATAGTGGACGGCGAGATCGCCGGGGGCGGTCCCTACGAGCAGACGGTCAACGCGTTCAACGTCGCGTTCGCGGCGCTGGAGCGACTGGGTCTCGGCCCGGGCGATGTGGTGCGCACCCGTATGTACATCACCCACGCCCGGGACGTCGAGGACGTGGGCCGCGCACACAAGGAACTCTTCGACGCGATCCGGCCCGCCGCGTCGATGATCATCGTGTCCGGCTTCGTCGACCCGAGCCTGGTCGTCGAGGTCGAGGTGGAGGCCTACCGGGACCCGGCGGCGCCGCGCGGGGAGGGCTCGTCATGACCCTCGCCGTACGCGTGATCCCCTGCCTGGACGTCGACAACGGCCGCGTCGTCAAGGGCGTCAACTTCCAGAACCTGCGCGACGCGGGCGACCCCGTCGAGATGGCCAAGGTCTACGACGCCGAGGGCGCCGACGAGCTGACCTTCCTGGACATCACCGCGTCCTCCGGCAACCGTGAGACGACCTACGACGTGGTCCGCCGCACCGCCGAGCAGGTCTTCATCCCGCTCACGGTCGGCGGCGGCGTCCGCACGGCCGAGGACGTGGACAAGCTGCTGCGGGCGGGCGCGGACAAGGTCGGCGTCAACACGGCGGCGATCAACCGGCCGGAGCTGATCAAGGAGATCGCGGAGCGGTTCGGCCGCCAGGTCCTGGTCCTGTCGGTGGACGCGCGGCGGACTTCCGAGGGTTCCTTCGAGGTGACCACCCACGGCGGTCGCAAGGGCACCGGCATCGACGCCGTCGAATGGGCGCACCGGGCCGCGGAGTTGGGGGCGGGGGAGATCCTGCTCAACTCGATGGACGCGGACGGCACGAAGGACGGCTACGACCTGGAGATGATCGCGGCGGTCCGCAAGCACGTGACCGTACCGGTCATCGCCTCGGGCGGCGCGGGCAAGCTCGCGGACTTCCCGCCGGCGGTGGCGGCGGGCGCGGACGCGGTGCTGGCGGCTTCCGTCTTCCACTTCGGCGACCTGCGGATCGGCGAGGTCAAGCAGGCGTTGCGGGAGGCGGGACACCCCGTCAGGTGAGGTCTTCTGCGGTGATGTAAGCCCCGGCTGCATGGTGGTCGGGGCTTACTTGTGGGGAGATGCGAAAGAAACATTGCGCAATTTTCCTTTCGTATCTAGTCTGCGAGTGTGACTGACAGGGAGAGAGACCGCCGGATCAAGGACGTGGGGACGCTCAAGGCCATCGCGCACCCGCTGCGGGCACAGTTGTACCGGCTGTTGATCCTCACCCGGGTGGCGACCGCCTCCCAGCTCGCCGACCAGGTCGACGAGGCTCCCTCGCTGGTCAGCTACCACCTGCGCAAGCTGGCCGAGCACGGTCTGATCGAGGAGGCCGAGCCGCGCAGCGGGGACGGGCGGGAGCGGTGGTGGCAGCCCGCGTCCGAGGGCGTGAGCATCCGGGACGAGGACTTCCGGGACGCCCCGGAGAAGGCCGCCGCGCACACCGCGGCCAGCCGCCTCTTCTTCGACCAGCACGTCGACATGTACCGGCGCTACCTCGACGGGCGTGCCCACTGGAGCGACGAGTGGACGTCGGCGGCCGACAGTTCCGAGTGGCTGCTGCGGCTCACCCCCGCCGAACTCGCCGAGCTGTCAAAGGAGATGTACGAGGTCGTCCGCCGGTACGAGGAGAGCGGCCGGGCCGCCGTCGCCGCCGGTGACACCGAGGGGCGCGAGAACGTCGCGGTGCACACGTACGGCTTCCCGTTCCGCGTCTGAGCCCCGGAGAGGACGAACTCCCGTGCCCGCCAAGCTCATAGCCCCCGGCACAGTCACCGACAGACCCGCTCACCGCGACCCGAACGTCCTGCGCTGGCTCGGTGCCTACGCCGCGTCGATGGCCGGCGACGGGATCTACTACATCGCCCTCTCCTGGGCCGCCGTACAGGCCGGATCCCCGGCGCAGGCGGGCCTGGTGATGACGGTCAGCGCGCTGCCGCGTGCCGTGCTGATGCTGGGCGGTGGAGTGATCGCCGACCGCTTCGGTCCGCGCCGGGTCGTCATCGGCAGCGACGCGGTGCGCTGCGCGGCCGTACTCGCCGTGGCCGCGCTGCTGTTCCTCACCGGCCCGGGGCTGTGGCCGCTCGCCGCGCTCGCCCTGGTCTTCGGCATCGTGGACGCCGTCTTCGTGCCCGCCGTGGGTGCCTTGCCCGCGCGCATCACCGGTAAGGGACAACTCGCCCGGGTGCAGGGCATGCGAGGCCTCGCGTACCGGTTCGCCGTGGTCTTCGGCGCCCCGCTCGGCGGTCTCGCCGTGGCGTTCGGGGGAGCGGCGGCCGCGTTCGTGACCGCCGGGCTGCTGATCGCCGTGTCGGTACCCCTGCTGATCTCGGTACGGGTCCGGGAGCTGCCGCCGGACGACACGGCCACGGTCGGCACGACCACCGCGTGGCGCGACCTGGCCACCGGGCTCCGCTACGTCCGCCGTCACCGTGTCGTAGCGCCCCTGATGCTGGCCATCGCCCTCGGCGACCTCGGCTTCGTCGGCCCGCTCAACGTGGGCCTGACCCTGCTCGCCGACGAGCGGGGCTGGGGGGCGTCCGGCATGGGCTGGGTGCTCGCCGGGTTCGGGGTCGGCGCGGGCATCGCCTCGATGACGCTGACCGTGCGGGGGCGGCTGCCGTACGCCGGGCGGGTCGCCGGTTGCTCGATCATCGCCGGGGCCGTCGCGATCGGCGCCCTGGCCTACGTCCCGAGCGTCCTCGGGGCAGTCGGCGTCGCCCTGCTCATCGGGCTGCTCGCCGGGCTCAGCGGCGCCGTCTGTGTGGCCCTGCTCCAGACCCACTCCGCCCCCGCCTACCTCGGCCGCGTCACCGCCGTCGCCAGCCTGGCCAGCCTCGGGTTCGCCCCGCTGAGCATGCCGCTGTCGGCCGCCGCGATCGGCGCGTGGGGCACCGGCCCGGTGTTCGTGGTCAGCGCGGTGGTCTGCGGACTGGGCGGGGTCATCGCCCTCTCCGTCCGCGACCTGCGCCGGGCCGAACTGCCCCACTGACCTCTCAGATCCCCAGCTGCTTGGCCTCCTGGAGCTTGGCGATCGCGTTCTCGTCGCCGTCCAGTTCCACCTTGGCCACGCTCTGCCGCCCGTGCGCGAACAGCAGCAGCTCCGAGGGTTCGCCGGTCACCGTCACGACCGGTGCGCCCTTGTGCGCGACCGCCGTCTGCCCGTCGGGGCGCCGCAGCACCAGCCCGGTCGGCGCGCTACGGCCCATCAGCCGGGCCATCCGCTCCAGCCGCGACCACAGGGCGTCCTGGAACACCGGATCCAGCTCACGGGGCGTCCACTCCGGCTGCGCCCGCCGCACGTCCTCCGTGTGGACGTAGAACTCGACCGTGTTGGACGCCTCGTCGAGCTGCTTGAGCTGGAACGGCGAGAAGCGCGGTGGGCCGGTACGGATGAGCTGGATCAGCTCCTCGTACGGCTTCGCCGCGAACTCCGTCATCACCCGGTCGAGACGGGGTGCGAGCTGCTTGATCATGATGCCGCCGGCGGCATCCGCGCGGCGCTCGCGCACCACCACGTGCGCGGCGAGATCACGGGTCTGCCAGCCCTCACAGAGCGTCGGGGCGTCGGGACCCGTCGTCTCCAGGAGATCGGCGAGAAGAAGTCGTTCACGCTTGGCGAAGGTCGACATACCGTCAGCCTACGACCGCCCACCGGGTCCGCACAGTGGACGTGGGCCGGGACTGTCGGTGCCGCGCGGCACAATGGCCGTATGACCAGCGCGCCCTCACCCAGCAGCCTCGACCCCGAGATCGCCGCCCGCCTCAAGCGGAGCGCCGACGGGCTCGTCCCCGCCATCGCCCAGCAGTACGACACCGGCGAGGTGCTCATGCTCGGCTGGATGGACGACGAGGCGCTGCACCGGACGCTGACGACGGGCCGCTGCACGTACTGGTCCCGCAGCCGCCGGGAGTACTGGGTGAAGGGTGACACCTCCGGTCACTTCCAGTACGTCAGGTCGGTCGCCCTGGACTGCGACGCCGACACGGTCCTCGTGAAGGTCGACCAGATCGGCGCGGCCTGCCACACCGGCGCCCGCACCTGCTTCGACGCGGACGTGCTCCTCAAGGCAGGCCCTAAAGAAGACCTCGAAGAAGGTCTAAAACAAGGTCTTCTCAAAGAAGGTGCTGATTCCAGTACCGCCGCCTCGGATCAGTAGGGTCAGCCGCCATGGACCTTGAGACGTTCCGCAAGCTGGCCACCGACCGTCGCGTCATCCCGGTCACCCGCAAGCTCCTCGCCGACGGCGACACCCCGGTCGCGCTCTACCGCAAACTGGCCGCGGAGCGCCCCGGCACCTTCCTCCTGGAGTCCGCGGAGAACGGCCGCTCCTGGTCCAGGTACTCCTTCGTAGGAGTCCGCAGCGCCGCCACGCTCACCGCCCGCGACGGCCAGGCCCACTGGCTCGGCACCCCGCCCGTCGGAGTCCCGGTCGACGGCGACCCCCTAGCCGCCCTGCGCGCCACCATCGACACCCTGCACACGCCTCACCAGGAGGGCCTGCCGCCCTTCACCGGTGGCATGGTCGGCTATCTCGGCTACGACATCGTCCGCCGCCTGGAGAAGATCGGCCCGGGGGAGCGGGACGACCTCCGGCTCCCCGAGCTGACCATGCTCCTCACCAGCGACCTCGCCGTGATGGACCACTGGGAGGGCTCGGTCCTGCTGATCGCCAACGCGATCAACCACAACGACCTGGACACCGGTGTCGACGAGGCGTACGCGGACGCGACGGCCCGCCTCGACGCCATGGAGGCGGACCTCTCCCGCGCGGTGGCCCAGCCGCCCGCCCAGCTCCCGCCCTCCGAGCTTCCGGAGTACACCGCGCTGTGGGGCGGCCCCGACTTCAAGGAGGCCGTCGAGGACATCAAGGAGCGCATCCGCGCGGGCGAGGCCTTCCAGGTCGTCCCCTCGCAGCGCTTCGAAACCCCGTGCACGGCAAGCGCGTTGGACGTGTACCGGGTACTGCGGGCGACCAACCCGTCCCCGTACATGTACCTGTTCCGCTTCGACGGCTTCGACGTCGTGGGCTCGTCCCCGGAGGCCCTCGTCAAGGTCGAGGACGGCCGCGCGATGGTCCACCCCATCGCCGGCACCCGGCACCGCGGCGCGACCCCGCAGGAGGACCAGGCCCTCGCCGACGAACTCCTCGCCGACCCCAAGGAGCGCGCCGAACACCTCATGCTGGTCGACCTCGGCCGTAACGATTTGGGACGCGTCTGCGAGCCCGGCTCGGTCGAGGTCGTCGACTTCATGTCGGTGGAGCGCTACTCCCATGTGATGCACATCGTCTCGACGGTCACCGGCCGGGTCGCACCCGGCCGCACCGCCTTCGACGTCCTCACCGCCTGCTTCCCGGCCGGCACCCTCTCCGGCGCGCCCAAGCCCCGCGCGATGCAGATCATCGACGAACTGGAGCCCTCCAGAAGGGGGTTGTACGGCGGCTGCGTCGGCTACCTCGACTTCGCGGGCGACTCCGACACCGCCATCGCCATCCGTACGGCCCTGCTCCGCGACGGCACGGCCTACGTCCAGGCGGGCGCCGGAATCGTCGCCGACTCGGACCCGGAACTGGAGGACCAGGAGTGCCGCAACAAGGCGGCGGCGGTCCTCCGCGCGGTGCACACGGCGAACCGGCTCGGGCAATAGGACGAGAGTCATATGAACCCCGGGTGACGGTTCGCCCGGGGTTGGAGCGATAGTGGACTACGTGACTGCTGCTGTTCCTCACCCCCGTTCCGAAGGCGAAGGCCCCGCGCGCGCCGGCCGCCGCAGCCTCGCCGTAGCGCTGATGAGCGGTGCGCTCGGCGCGGCGGTGGCCCTGCTGGCCACCCGTCAGCGCTGGTCGATGGGGACCGCGACGGTGGCCGGCGACGCGTTCCCGCTGTCCGTCAAGGGCAGCGACGTCACGGGTGTGCCCGCGGCGCTCGCCATAGTGGGCCTCGCCGCGCTCGTCGCCGTCTTCGCCGTCCGCAGGACGGGCCGCTTCGCGGTCTCCGCCCTCCTCGCGCTCTCCGGCGCGGGCATCGTCGCCGCCGCCCTCCTGGGCGCCACCGACAGCTCCGCGCTCGACGACAAGGCCGCGCAGGCCTCCGGCGACACCTCGTCCGTCGTGCACGCCTTCGACCACACCGCCTGGCCGTACGTCGCCGCGGTCGGCGGCGGCCTGATCCTGCTGGCCGGCCTCCTCGCCCTCCTCTACGGCCGCCGCTGGCCCGCGATGTCGGGCCGCTACGAACGCAACGGCACGCCTCGCCCCCGGCGGATTCCCGTGGTGGACCCCGACCGTCCCGAGGACATCTGGAAGGCGCTGGACCGCGGCGAGGATCCCACCGGGGCCTAGCCGGGCCGACGCGCGAGTGCACCCACCCCGAAGCACCGCACACGCGTGCGTGCGGAACAATGAAGCGTGAGCGTCTGCTCACACACGTACACAGCAACGAGGAGCACGTCATGGCGGGCAACAGCCACGGTCACACTTTGGCCGCCTGGACCGGTACCACCATCATCTTCATCGGTTTCCTGGTCGCCGGCGCCTTCATGGTCATGGCGCAGCCGATCGGCTTCTGGGCCGGCATGGCGATCGCGGTCATCGGCGGCGGCGTCGGCTGGGTCATGAGCTCGATGGGAATGGGCATGCCCAAGGACCGCCCCAAGGACCTGACCGAGCTGCTCGGCAAGACCGCGCACGCGGACAGCTGAGGTCGTACCCGAGTCGTAGCTGTCAGCCACACTTCGTGGAGGGGCGGCCCTGGACGGATACCGGGGACCGCCCCTCACGCGCGCGTGCCGCACGAAAGGGCCAGGGGGCACAATGCGAGACGTGAACGCCGACAGCCAGATGGTGCCGAAGACGCGAGCCCCCGGTCCCGCCTCCGTGCTGAACCGCGTCGCCACGCCCGCCGGCGTCCTCGCGGCCGTCGCCGGAGCATTCGCCTACGTCGGCACGGTCGACCCGAACCAGCCCGGCCACTACCCGGTGTGCCCCCTGTACCGCCTCACCGGCCTGTACTGCCCCGGCTGCGGCGGCCTGCGCAGCGCGCACGAGTTCATCCACGGCGACTTCCTCGCCGCGCTCCAGGACAACGCGATCGCCGTGGTGGGCTATCTGGCCTTCATGGTCGTATGGACCGTCTGGGTGGTCCGTGCGGCGCGCGGCCGGCCCGCGCGGCTCGAACTCGGCAGGGTCCGGTTGTGGACTCTGGGCGCGTTGGTGCTGGTCTTCACGGTTGTCCGGAATCTGCCGTTCGGTGGCTGGCTACACCCTTGAACAATCGACCGATGTCCAGGTACTGGGACCGGCGTCAACCGGATGCGAGGCCTACGCCTTCCTCCGGATACCATCGAAGCCAGATGTGACCATTGCTTTTCCACCGTCCGGAAGGGGGCCGCTCGCGTGAGTGTGCTCGACGAGATCATCGACGGAGTCCGTGCCGACCTGGCGGAACGGCAGGCGCGCGTCAGCCTCGACGAGCTCAAGGAGCGCGCGGCGAAGGCTCCCGCGGCCAAGGACGGTGTGGCCGCACTGCGCGGCGACGGCGTCAAGGTCATCTGCGAGGTCAAGCGCTCCAGCCCCTCCAAGGGCGCGCTGGCCGCGATCGCCGACCCGGCGGGCCTGGCCGCGGACTACGAGGCGGGCGGCGCCGCCGTCATCTCCGTCCTCACCGAACAGCGCCGTTTCGGCGGCTCCCTGGCCGACCTGGAGGCCGTCCGCGCCCGCGTGGACATCCCGGTCCTCCGCAAGGACTTCATCGTCACGTCGTACCAGCTCTGGGAGGCCCGCGCCTACGGCGCCGACCTCGCCCTGCTGATCGTCGCGGCCCTGGACCAGTCGGCCCTGGAGTCCCTCATCGAGCGCGCCGAGTCGATCGGTCTCACCCCGATCGTCGAGGTCCACGACGAGGACGAGGTCGACCGCGCGGTGGACGCGGGCGCCAAGATCATCGGCGTCAACGCCCGCAACCTCAAGACTCTCGAGGTCGACCGCGCCACCTTCGAGCGCGTAGCCCCCGAGATCCCCGCCCACATCGTCAAGATCGCCGAGTCCGGCGTCCGCGGCCCCCACGACCTCATCGCCTACGCCAACGCGGGCGCCGACGCGGTCCTGGTCGGCGAGTCCCTGGTCACCGGTCGCGACCCCAAGTCGGCGGTCTCCGACCTGGTGGCGGCCGGCGAACACCCGGCACTGCGCCACGGCCGCAGCTGATCGCCCGCTAGGCTGCCTCCGATGACACTCACCCTGACGCCCATGGACCGGCACGCCCGCCTCGCGCGCGGCTGCCGTCCGAGGGGTTGCCGCGCGCCCGCGAGGCGAGTCCACGGTCGTCGGGTGCGTTACGTCATCGGAGACGAACCTGGGCAGGTAAACGGGCGTCGATGGCAGGTCTTCAGGGGCGCGGGGAACTGCGCGACCAGCCACGGCCGGCCGGCAGTCAACTAACAACCCTCCGCCCCACGGCGCTTAGTGTCTCTCCAAACACTCACCGTGAGGTTTCCGCATGCCCAGCGAGTTCTTCATCCCAGACCCCGACGGCCAAATCCCCACCGCCGAGGGCTACTTCGGCGCCTTCGGCGGCAAGTTCATCCCGGAGGCCCTGGTCGCCGCCGTGGACGAGGTCGCCGTCGAATACGACAAGGCCAAGCACGACCCCGAGTTCGCCCGAGAACTGGACGACCTCCTGGTCAACTACACCGGCAGGCCAAGCGCGTTCACCGAAGTACGCCGTTTCGCCGCGGAAGCGGGCGGCGCCCGGATCTTCCTCAAGCGCGAGGACCTGAACCACACCGGCTCCCACAAGATCAACAACGTCCTCGGTCAGGCCCTGCTCACCAAGCGCATGGGCAAGACCAGGGTCATCGCGGAGACCGGCGCCGGCCAGCACGGCGTCGCGACGGCCACCGCGTGCGCGCTCTTCGGCCTCGAATGCACCGTCTACATGGGCGAGATCGACACCCAGCGCCAAGCGCTGAACGTGGCCCGCATGCGCATGCTCGGCGCCGAGGTCATCGCCGTGAAGTCCGGCAGCCGCACCCTCAAGGACGCGATCAACGAGGCGTTCCGCGACTGGGTCGCCAACGTCGACCGCACCCACTACCTCTTCGGTACGGTCGCCGGCCCGCACCCCTTCCCCGCCATGGTCCGCGACTTCCACCGGGTGATCGGCGTCGAGGCCCGCCGCCAGATCCTGGAGCGCGCCGGCCGCCTCCCCGACGCGGCGATCGCCTGCGTCGGCGGCGGCTCGAACGCCATCGGCCTGTTCCACGCCTTCATCCCGGACGCCGGCGTACGCCTCATCGGCTGCGAACCGGCCGGCCACGGCGTCGAGACCGGCGAACACGCGGCGACCCTCACCGCGGGCGAGCCCGGCATCCTGCACGGTTCGCGGTCCTACGTCCTCCAGGACGAGGAGGGCCAGATCACCGAGCCGTACTCGATCTCGGCCGGACTGGACTACCCGGGCATCGGCCCCGAGCACTCCTACCTCAAGGACAGCGGTCGCGGCGAGTACCGCGCGGTCACCGACGACGCGGCCATGCAGGCACTGCGCCTGCTGTCGCGCACGGAGGGCATCATCCCGGCGATCGAGAGCGCCCACGCGCTCGCGGGCGCGCTGGAGGTCGGCAGGGAGCTGGGCAAGGACGGCCTGATCGTCGTCAACCTGTCCGGGCGCGGGGACAAGGACATGGACACGGCCGCGCGCTACTTCGGCCTGTACGAAACCGGCGCCGACGCCACCGTCGCCGCCAACGCGGCCGACACCGCGGAGATCGAGGGGGACGCCAAGTGAGCGGCAACATCCGGCTGTTGAGCGACACCCTCGCCGCCACGAAGGCCGAGGGACGCGCCGCGCTCATCGCCTATCTCCCGGCCGGGTTCCCGACCGTGGACGGCGGCATCGAGGCGATCAAGGCCGCGTTCGACGGCGGCGCCGACATCGTCGAGGTGGGCCTGCCGCACAGCGACCCGGTCCTCGACGGTCCCGTCATCCAGACCGCCGACGACATCGCCCTGCGCGGCGGCGTCAAGATCGCGGACGTCATGCGCACGGTCCGCGAGACCCACGCGGCGACCGGCAAGCCGGTGCTCGTCATGACGTACTGGAACCCGATCGACCGCTACGGCGTCGAGCGCTTCACCGCCGAACTGGCCGAGGCGGGCGGCGCCGGCTGCATCCTGCCCGACCTGCCCGTCCAGGAGGCCGGGCTGTGGAGGGAGCACGCGGAGAAGCACGGGCTCGCCACCGTCTTCGTGGTCGCGCCCAGCAGCAGGGACGCCCGCCTCGCCGAGATCACCAAGGTCGGCACCGGCTTCGTCTACGCCGCCTCGCTCATGGGCGTCACCGGCACCCGTGAGTCCGTGGGCGCGCAGGCGCAGGACCTCGTCGAGCGCACCCGTGCCACCGCCGACACGCCCGTGTGTGTCGGCCTCGGCGTGTCCGACGCACGGCAGGCCGCCGAGGTGGCCCGCTTCGCGGACGGCGTGATCGTCGGCTCGGCCTTCGTCAAGCGGATGCTGGACGCGCCGGACGACGCGGCCGGCGTCGAGGCGGTCCGCGCCCTCGCGGCAGACCTCGCGAAGGGCGTACGCGGACAGGCGTGACAGAACGCCCGGCATGACAGAGCGACCGGCATAACAGAACAACGGGTCCCTCGTATGGGTGGACCTGGGACCGGGGAGGCGCGCTGCGCCTCCCCGGTTCGTTCTGCGGGGTGTGAGCGAGAAGAACCGTGACGGAAAGCGCACCGCCCGCGAGCGGCTGGCGGTCGAGCGTGAGAAGCAGAAGTCCGCGGAGAGGCGGCGGCGCACGCTGATCGTGGCCGTGAGCGTCGTCTGCGTGCTGGGTCTGGCGACGGTGGTCGGCGTCCTCGCCGCGAACTCCGGCAAGGACGACGGCGGCAGCAGCAAGGCGGGCCCGGTCGTGGCGCCCTCCGGGGCGACCGGCAAGGACAGCCTGGCGATCCAGGTCGGCAAGGACAGCGCCAAGCCGACACTCACGGTGTGGGAGGACTTCCGCTGCCCGGCCTGCCAGGCCTTCGAGACGGCGTACCGCTCGACACTGCACGAGCTGACCGACTCCGGCGAGCTCAAGGTGCAGTACCACCTGGTCACGATCATCGACGGCAACCTCGGCGGCACCGGCTCCAAGCGCGCGGCCAACGCGGCGGCCTGCGCCCAGGACGCCGGAAAGTTCCGCGACTTCCACGACGTGCTGTACGAGAACCAGCCCAAGGAGACGGACGACGCGTTCGCCGGCAACGCCAAGCTGATCGAGCTGGGGGGAAAGGTGAGCGGCCTCGACACACCCGCCTTCCAGAAGTGCGTCAACAGCGGTACGCACGACAGCTGGGTCGCGAAGTCCGCCGCCGCGTTCCAGGCCGGCGGATTCACCGGCACCCCGACCGTCCTCTTCGACGGCAAGAACATCTACGCGGACCAGACGATGACCCCGGCGAAGCTGAAGCAGCTGGTCCAGGCCGCGAACAAGGGCTAGCACGGGGTAAGCGGGCGGGCCGGTTTTCATACCGGCCCGTTATGGAGCCGTAGCCGGGCCGCTTGCCGTGGTCGCGGTCCGGCACGGTAGCGTCGACCCTGCCATGGAAACCATTGCCTACATTCCCAGCCCGTCGCACGGGGTCTACCACCTCGGCCCCATTCCGCTGCGCGGCTACGCGTTCTGCATCATCATCGGCGTCTTCGTCGCCGTCTGGCTCGGCAACAAACGCTGGGTCGCCCGCGGCGGCAAGGTCGGGACGGTGGCCGACATCGCTGTCTGGGCCGTGCCGTTCGGCCTCGTCGGCGGTCGCCTCTACCACGTGATCACGGACTACGAGCTGTACTTCAGCGAGGGCCGCGACTGGGTGGACGCCTTCAAGGTGTGGCAGGGCGGCCTCGGCATCTGGGGCGCGATCGCCCTCGGCGCGGTGGGCGCGTGGATCGGCTGCCGCCGCCGTGGCATCCCACTGCCCGCCTGGGCCGACGCGCTGGCCCCCGGTATCGCCCTCGCCCAGGCCATCGGCCGCTGGGGCAACTGGTTCAACCAGGAGCTCTACGGCCGCGAGACGCACCTCCCCTGGGCGCTGCACATCACGTCCTCGACGGACGGCCGCGTCCCCGGCTACTACCAGCCGACCTTCCTGTACGAGTCCCTGTGGTGCGTCGGCGTCGCCTTCCTCGTCATCTGGGCCGACCGCCGCTTCAAGCTGGGCCACGGCCGGGCGTTCGCGCTGTACGTCGCCGCCTACTGCGTGGGCCGCGGCTGGATCGAGTACATGCGCGTCGACGACGCCCACCACATCCTGGGCCTGCGGTTGAACGACTGGACCGCGATGATCGTCTTCATCCTCGCGGTGACGTACTTCGTGATCTCGGCGAAGAAGCGCCCGGGCCGCGAGGAAGTCGTCGAACCGGAAGCGCCCGAGGACTCGGCCGACGACGGCGACGAGGTCTCGGCGGACGACCCGAAGACCGACAAGGCCGAAGCCCCGGCGACCGAGGAAGACACCCCGGAAACCGAAGAGGCGGCCGTGGACATGAAGAAGGACGAACCGGAGTCGGCTGAGTCGGCCAAGAAGAGCTGACAGCCGGTTCTACGACGAAGAGGGCGCCCCGTGTCGGACGACGGGGCGCCCTCTCGCATGTCAGGTCCGGCGCGCCAGCGTGAGCGTGCGCTGCGCCGCCGCCACCACGGCCGCGTCGATGAACCGCCCGTCGGGGAGCGCCTGAGCGCCCTCCTCCCGCACGGCCGCCTTGACGATCGTCTCGGCCTGTTCGAGTTCGCGGTCGGTCGGGAGGAACGCCCTCTCGATGACCGGGAGTTGACGGGGATGGATCGCCGCGCGCCCGAGGAAGCCGAGAGCGCGCCCGTGCGCACAGGAGGCCGCCAGGCCCTCCAGATCGCGGATGTCCGGATGGACGGACTGCGGCGGCGGAGCCAGTCCCGCGGCCCGGGCGGCGACGATCACCCGCGAGCGCGACCAGTCGAGGCCCGCGTCGTCGCGCACCCCCAGATCGGCCCGCAGATCCGCCTCGCCGAGCGCGATGCCGCGCAGGAAGGGGTGCGCGGAGGCGATCGAGAAGGCCCGCTCGATACCGAGGGCCGTCTCCAACAGGGCGTACAGAGGAGGGGAGTTGTGCCTTTCCGCTACGGCTACGACCTCCTCGGCGGACGTCACCTTCGGGAGCCGTAGGCCGGACACGCCCGGGAGGGACGTGAGTGCGCGGAGATCGTCGGCCGCCCAGGGGCTGTCCAGGGCGTTCACCCGGACGTGGACATTGGGTTGAGACTCCGAGAGCAGCTCCGCCGTGGCCGCGCGGGCGTAGTCCTTACGGTCCGGGGCGACCGCGTCCTCCAGGTCGACGACGACCACGTCGGCGCCGGCGGCGAGGGCCTTGGCGACGATCGGGGGCCGGTCACCGGGGACGTAGAGCCAGGTCAGGGGGTACGGGGTCACAGGGCGCCCTCCTGGCGGAGAGTGGTCAACTCGGTCTCGGTCAGGCCCAGTTCGGTCAGGACGGTGTCCGTGTCGGCGCCGTGCGGGCGGCCGGACCAGCGGATCGCGCCCGGGGTGGCGGAGAGTCGGAAGAGGACGTTCTGCATGCGGAGCGGGCCGAGTTCGGGGTCGTCGACCGTGGTGATCGTGTCGAGGGCCTGGTACTGCGGGTCCGTCATCACGTCCCGTACGTCCTGGATGGGGGCGACCGCCGCCTCCGCCTTCTCGAAGGCGGCCAGCACCTCCGTGCGCGAGCGCCGCGCGATCCAGTCGCCCACCGCCGCGTCGAGGACGTCGGCGTGCCGGGCCCGGTCCGCGCCCGTCGCGAACCACGGTTCGTCGATCAGTTCCGGACGGCCGACCAGGCGCATCACACGCTCGGCGATCGACTGGGCCGAGGTCGAGACGGCGACCCAACTGCCGTCCGCCGTACGGTAGGTGTTGCGCGGGGCGTTGTTCTGGGAGCGGTTGCCGGTGCGCGGCTGGACGTGGCCGAGCTGGTCGTACCAGAGGGGCTGGGGGCCCAGCGCGGTCAGGATCGGTTCGATGATCGCCATGTCGACGACCTGGCCCTCGCCCGTGCGGTCGCGGGCGGCGAGGGCCGTCATCACCGCGTACGCCGTCGCCAGGCCCGCGATCGAGTCGGCGAGGCCGAACGGCGGGAGGGTCGGGGGAGCGTCCGGCTCGCCGGTGATCGCGGCGAAACCGCTCATCGCCTCGGCCAGGGTGCCGAAGCCGGGGCGGTGCGCGTAGGGCCCGAACTGGCCGAACGCGGTGACCCGGGCGAGCACCAACTTCGGGTTGGCGGCGGAGAGTTCGGCCCAGCCGAGGTCCCACTTCTCCAGGGTGCCGGGGCGGAAGTTCTCGATGATCACATCGGCGGTGGCGGCCAGGCGGAGGAGGGTGTCCCGGCCGCCCGGCTTCGACAGGTCGAGGGTGATGGTGCGCTTGTTGCGGCCGAGCAGCTTCCACCACAGGCCGACGCCGTCTTTCGACGGGCCGTGGCCCCGGGACGGGTCGGGCTTGGCCGGGTGCTCGACCTTGATGACCTCGGCGCCGAAGTCGCCGAGCATGGTGGCGGCGAGGGGACCGGCGAAGAGTGTCGCGAGATCGAGAACGCGCAGGCCCGCCAGGGGAGTTGTGGTCGTCGTCCCGGTCATGCGGCGTACTGCTTGTCGATCTCCGCGCGGTACGGCATCGACGCCGTCGCCCCCGGCCGCTGCACGGAGAGCGCCGCTGCCGCTGCCGCCCAGGCCAGCGCGTCCCGCATCGGGCGGCCCTCGGCGAGGGCGACCGCCAGCGCGCCGACGAACGTGTCGCCCGCGCCCGTCGAGTCCACGGCGGTCACTCGCGGCGCGGGGACGGTGAACGGCTCGGCGCCCCGGGCCGCGTACAGACTGCCCGCCGCACCCAGGGTGACGATCACCTCGGGCACCTGGTCGAGCAGGGCGGCGGCAGCCTCACGTGGGTCGGTGTGTCCGGTGAGGGCGGCGGCCTCGTGCTCGTTGGGGACCAACAGGTCCACGGCGGCCAGGAGTTCGGCGGGCAGTGGCTGGGCCGGGGCGGGGGTGAGGATCGTACGGACGCCGTGGCGGCGGGCCGCCTCCGCGCCCGCGATCACCGCCGCGAGGGGGATCTCCAACTGGAGGAGCAGGGCGTCGGCCGTGGCGATGAGACCCTCGTCGCCGGGGGCGAGGTGGTCGACGGTGCCGTTCGCGGCGGGGATCACCACGATCGCGTTGCCGCCCTCGTCGTCCACGACGATGTGCGCGGTGCCGGACGGGCCCTCGACGGTGCGCAGATGGTCGGTGTCGACGCCGGAGTGCTCGAAGGTGGAACGGAGTCGGGCGCCGTAGGTGTCGTTGCCGACCGCGCTGATGATGGTGACGTCGGCGCCCGCGTGGGCCGCGGCGATCGCCTGGTTGGCGCCCTTGCCGCCGGGGATCGTGCGGAACTCCCGTCCTGTCACGGTCTCTCCGCGCTGCGGGGCCTTCGCGACGTAGGCGACGAGGTCCATGTTCGTGCTGCCGAGCACGGCGATGAGGGTCATGGGCGGGCGGTCTCCTGGTGGGTGAGCCGGGCGAGGGTGTCGAAGCCGATGCCGTTGAAGTCGCCTACGGAGGTGGCGAGTCGGTTCTTGAGGGGAGCCGTCCAGCGGTCGGGGAGTGCGGCCGGGCCGCCCGCGAGCAGGGCGGAGACGGAGCCGGCCGTCGCGCCGTTGGAGTCGGTGTCCCAACCGCCCGACACCGCACGGCAGATGGAGCCGGTGAAGTCGCCGTCCGCGTGGGTGAGGGCGGCGGTGATCAGGGCGGTGTTGGGGATCGCGTGGACCCAGTGGTGGGTGGGGGAGTAGATCGCGTGGAGTTCGTCCACGACGGTGTCGAAGTCCCGGTGTTTCCGGGCGAGTTCGAGGGCGTGGTGGATCGCCTTGGCGAGCCGGGAGTCGGGCGGTACGACGGTCAGGCCGGTGCGCAGACAGGTGTGGATGTCGTCGGTGCCGGTGCTCGCGGTGGCGATGACGGCCGCCGTGAACATGGCCGCGTAGACGCCGTTCGCGGTGTGGGTGAGGGTGGCGTCGCGGTGGGCCTGTTCGGCTGCCGCGCCCGGGTTGCCGGGGTTGGTCCAGCCGTGCAGGTCGGCGCGGATCAGGGCGCCGATCCACTCGCGGAACGGGTTGCGGTGGCGGGCCGTTCGCGGGGGTTCCAGGCCGGACAGCAGATTGCGGTAGGCGACGCGTTCGGCGGTGAAGGTGCGGCCCGCGGGGAGTTCGTCGAGCCAGAGCCTCGCCACGTCGGTGGTGGTGAAGTCCTTGCCGTGGCGCTGGAGCAACAGGAGGTTCAACAAGGGGTAGTTGAGGTCGTCGTCCTCGGGCATGCCGTCGATGTTCTCGGCGAGGGAGGTGGGGGCGGAGCGGCGGTTCCAGGGGTGGGCGGCGAGAAGGTCGGCGGGGACGCCCCGGGCGGTGAAGTAGGTGGTGAGGGGCCAGTTGCCGGTGGCCCGGGCGAGTTCGCGGATGCCGTCGAGGGGGAGCTTCTCGACCGGTTTGCCGAGGAGACAGCCGACGGCGCGGCCGAGCCAGGCGGCCTGGAGAGTGACGGGGCGGGGCGAGGAAGCGGCTTGCGGGGCAGGCCAGTTGGGGCAGAGGGCCTTGATCCGCACCAGGTCCGTCGGCTCCTGGCCCGCCAACTGACTCGGCAGGTCGGCCAGTTCGTCCAGCAGGTCCTCGGCGAGCAACCGGAGGTAGCGGGTGGGGGATTGGGCGGACGCGCCCGCCCGGTCCGGAGCCTCGGCACCTCCCGCCGCGCGCCAACGCGCCGCGATCGCCGACGGTGCGCGTCCGTCCTGGGCGGCCTGGCGCAGTTCGTGGCCGAGCAGGTCCTCCGGCTGGACCCAGGTCAGTCGGAGCACCGCAGCCCTCCGATCTCGCTGAACGCGGCCTCGTGGGCCCGGCGTCGGCGGACATCGCGCTCGAAGACCTCGCGGGTGACGGCGGTGAGGGTCGCCGCCGGCTCCCACAGGTCGAGGCGGCTGGCCTCGGCGACCGTCTTCGACCACTCCTGCGGCACCGGGGAACCGAGCGCACCGGCCACCGCGCCCGCCATCGTCGCGATGGAGTCGCAGTCACGGCCGTAGTTCACCGAACCCAGCACCGCGTGGCGGTAGTCGCCGCCGGAGACCACCAACATGCCCAGGGCGACGGGGAGTTCCTCGATCGCACGGGTGCGGGAGGGGCGGCGGGCGTCCAGGGAGGGGGTGCGGTAGTCGGGGCCCACCGTGTCGTACGGCGCGATCGCCTCCCGCAGCGGGGCGAGCGCCGACTCGAAGTCCGAGTAACGGGCGGCCACTTCACACACCCGCTCGATGGCGGTGCGGGTGCCGTCCTTCGCCAGGGCGAGGCAGGCGGTCACCACCGAGTCCGGGGTCGCGCCCGGTACGCAGGCCGCGGCCACCGCCGCCGCGAAGACGCCCGCCGCCTCACGGCCGTAGGACGACTGGTGTGCGCCCGCGAGGTCCAGGGCCTCGGCGTAAGCACCCGCCGGATGGGCCGCGTTGACCAGGCCGACCGGTGCCATGTACATCGCGGCACCGCAGTTGACGATGTTGCCGACGCCGGCCTCGCGGGGGTCGATGTGGCCGTAGTGGAGACGGGCCGCGAGCCACTTCTCGGCGAGGAAGATCCGCTGGAGCGGGATGGCTTCCGCCTCCAACTCCGGGATCCAGCGCGGGTTCTGCATCAGATCGGGGACGAGGTGGTCGGCGATCGCGTACGCGTCGAGGTGGTCGCGGACGGTCGCGTAGACCCGTACCAGCGCGTGGGTCATCAAGGTGTCGTCGGTGACGTGGCCGTCGCCCTTGTGGTACGGCGCGATGGGGCGGGCGGTGCGCCAGGCGTCGCCGTTCCAGGGGCCGACGATGCCGTGCACGCGGCCGGCGTGACGTTCGAGGATCTGGTCGGGGGAGTAGCCCTCGACGGGACCGCCGAGGGCGTCGCCGACCGCCGCGCCGACGAGGGCTCCGGTGATCCGGTCCTCAAGGCCGGCATCAGGACCTTCGGCTTGTTCAGGTTGTTCAGGTTGTTTGGGTTGTTTGGTTTTATTGGGTTCTTTGAGGTCTTTCGGTGGCATGCACTGAATCATCCTCTTGGTGGGGCCGGTTGTGTGGCTTCCAGGAGTTCGGCGAGTTCTACGAGATCGGTGCCGGTGAGGCGGGGGAGGGCGCAGCCGGAGAGGGTGCGGCAGGCCTCCCGCCAGGTGGTGGGGATCGCTCGCCCGCCGCTGAGCGCTCCGGTGAGGGCGCCCACGAGGGCGGGTGCCGAGTCGGCCACGCGGGAGAGGCAGGCCGCGGCCGGGACCGCCTCCGCGATACGGCCGCGGGACGCGGTGGCGAGGGCCAGGGCGACCGGGACGGTTTCGGCGGCGGCGATGCCGTAGCTGTAGACGTGGTCGACGATCTGGTGTTCCAGGAGGGGGATCAGGGCGAAGGTGTTGTCGCTGTCCTGGGCCAACTTCAGGGCGTGGCGGGCGTTGCGGCCGATCTCCGTGGCTTCGGGGAGTTCGGCGACGGCGGCTGCCACGCAGTCGTCTACGGCCGTGCCGACCAGCGCGAGTGCGAGGGCCGCAGCCATGGCTCTGGCGCCGTGGACCCCGTCGCCGTCCTGGGTGTAGCGGGCGTCGAACTCGGCGAGGGCGGCGGCGCGTTGGGGGTCGCCGGGGTGGGCCACGGCCAGTACGCAGGCCCTGATGCAGGCCGCGTCGTCGAAGTAGTGGGGGTTGTCGTGGCCGGTGGCGGGCGGGCGCAGGCCGGCGACGAGGTTTCCCAGACCGGCTCTTACGGAGATGCGGGCGCGGAGGGGGAGCACGGCGGATTCGACCTCGGGGGCGCGGTCCGCCGCGGCGGCTACTTCGCTGGCCACGGCGTTCCAGCCGAGGTCGATCGCGGCGCGGGTTCTGCGTTCTCTGCTGAGGTCGCCGAGGACTGTGTCGTCGCCGGCTCGTAGTACGGCCTCCGCGGTGAACGCCGCCCACTCGGCGTCGTCGGAGGGGCCGAGGCGCAGGGGCTCGGGGGGTTGGTTCAGGGCGATGGGGACGGGGAGGGTGGTGGTCGCGTTCTGTTCGGCGAAGGTGTCCAGCTCGCGGGTGAGGCGGCGGGTCCACTCGGGCATCCTCGCGGCGCGGTGCCTTGCGGCGGGCCAACCGGCGGCATCCCCTGCGGCAAGCCCCAACAGCAGCCCCTCAACCCGAAACACCTCGGCTCCGCCATCGCCCCAGTCCTTCCCACCCGCACCGCCCGTGCTGGTTTCGTTGCCGGGTGCGGGTGGCCCCTGCGGTGCGGATTCGCCGTCGGCGGCTGCGGGTTCGTGGGGTGTGGGGTGGGGTGGGCGGAGCTGAGGGTTGGGTGCGGGTGGGCTGTGTGGGGCGAACGCACCGTTGGCGGCTGCGGGTTCGTGGGGAGTGGGGTGGGGTCGGCGGATCAGGGAGTCGGGTGCGGGTGGGCTGTGCGGGGCGGATTCGCCGTCAACCGCCGCGGGTTCGTGGGGTGCGGGGTGCGGTGGGCGGAGCCGAGGGGCGGGTGTGGGTGGCCCCTGCGGGGCGTAATCACCTTTGGTGGCCACGGGGTTGAGTGGGGTGGGGTGGGGCGAGTGGAACGGAGAGTTGGGTGCGGGTGGCCCCTGTGGGGCGAACTCGCCGCTAGCGGCTGCGGGTTCGTGGAGCTTGGGCTGGGGTGCGGGTGGGTCTTGCGGTGCGGACTCGCCGTCGGCGACCGCGGGTTTGTGCGGCGCGGGGTGGGGTGCCGGAGGCCCCTGCCGGCCGAACTCGCCCTGCGCAGTCCCCCGTTCCATCCCGGGCGTCGTCCGCGTAGGGGTCTCCGCCCCCCTGTCCTGATGCCTCACAGCTGCACCTCGTCCTTGTCCGCCGCCAGTACGTACTCCCCTTGGCGGCCCCACTTGCCGCCCTCCTCCGGGACCAGCAACTCCGCGATGTCCAGCACATGGTGGCCGGCCATCGCGGGCAGGCAACTCCCCCGGGCCGGGCCGATCGCCGACGCCCAGTCGGGCGGGATCGAGGACGCGCCCCGGGTCGCTCCCGCCAGCGCGCCTGCCACCGCCGCCGTCGTATCCGCGTCGCGTCCCATGTTGACCGCGGTGAGGACCGACTCCACGAAGTCGCCGTCCGCCGCCGCGTACGCGCCGAAGGCGAGGGCGACGGCCTCGGGGGCCAGGTCGGTCCAGGGGTAGCCGCCGATGACCACCGCGGAGCGGACCGCGCGTTCGCCGCGGTGGGCGACCGCCACGGCTCGGCGCAGGGAGCGGGCCGTCCAGGAGTCGTCCGGGACGACCGCGAGCGCCGATGCGACCACCGCGATCGTCGGGGCGCCCGCCATCGCCGCCGCCACGCCCGCCGCGACCGCCTGGCCGCCGTAGATGCCCTCGCCGTCGTGGCTCACCGAACCGTCGATCGCGACCAGCCGGGCCGCCTCCGCCGGGCGGCCCGCCGCGAAGACGCCGAACGGGGCCGCGCGCATGGCCAGGCCGTCGCTCCAGGCGTGGCGGTGCTGGGCGGAGATGGGCGCGGCCAGGCCCCGGCGGAGGTTCTCCAGGGTGCCGCGTTCACTGAAGCCCGCGCCCCGGAACGGGCCCTCGTCCCGGTCCGCGATCCACTCGTGCCAGGCCGCCTCCACATGGGAGGGGGTGAGGGCCGAGCCGTGGCGGGCCAGGAGGAGGCCGGAGAAGATCGCGTACTCCGTGTCGTCCGTACCCGCCGGGGTCTCCGCCACGTATCCCTCGATGCGGCCCCAACGGGCGCGGATCTCGGACGGCTTCATGTTCTCCGCCGGTGCGCCCAGGGCGTCCCCCACCGCCAGACCGAGCAGCGCGCCGCGTGCTCGCTCGCGGAGTTCGGAGGCGTTCTTGGGCGCCGGGACCGGGGGAATGCAGGCGATCGATGCCATACGCGCGACCTCTCCTACGGGGTTCCCTCAGGGCGCCTCAGGGCGCGGAACCCTTTGCCGATGTCTCCCACGGGAGGCCTTCGGCAGAGCCTGACGGAGCGCAGCATCACCCGGTCGACATCTGATCGGCCTTCGTCACGGATGAGCGTTCGAGGTTAAACGTGCAGGTTAGCCCAGCCTTTCCTTGCTGGCGGGGGCGGAATGAGGGACGTAGGTTTGGTGTTGTCGAGTTATGGAATCTGTCCAAACTTAGCCTTACCTAAGACTTCTGGGGGACCCGCATGGCCATCATCGAGACCGAAGCCACGCTCCACGAAGCGCACCGCGACAACCACACCCACCGTGATGTGAGCGGCGGCTGGCTGCGCCCCGCCGTGTTCGGCGCGATGGACGGTCTCGTCTCCAACCTCGCCCTGATGACCGGTGTCGTCGGCGGCGCCGTCAGTCATCAGACCGTCGTCATCACCGGACTGGCCGGGCTCGCCGCGGGCGCCTTCTCCATGGCGGCCGGCGAGTACACCTCCGTCGCCTCCCAGCGGGAACTCGTCGAGGCCGAACTCGACGTCGAGCGCCGGGAGTTGCGCAAGCACCCGGAGGACGAGGAAGGGGAGCTCGCCTCGCTGTACGAGAGCCGTGGGGTCGAGGCCGCGCTCGCCCGTGAAGTCGCCCGGCAGCTCTCGCGCGATCCCGAGCAGGCCCTGGAGATACACGCCCGGGAGGAGCTGGGGATCGACCCCGGCGATCTGCCCTCGCCGCTCGTCGCCGCCGTGTCGTCCTTCGGCGCGTTCGCGCTGGGCGCGCTCCTCCCCGTACTGCCGTTCCTGCTCGGGGCGACCGCGCTGTGGCCCGCCCTGCTGCTCGCGCTGGTCGGGCTGTTCGGGTGCGGTGCGGTGGTGGCCAGGGTGACCGCGCGGACCTGGTGGTTCAGCGGGCTGCGGCAGCTCACGCTGGGCGGTGCGGCGGCCGGTGTGACGTACGCCCTGGGCACCTTGTTCGGAACGGTCGTAGGATAGCTCGACGCGCACTTATGCAGCAGTCTGCATAAGTAGCCGTTACTCGCTGGTTTCGAACGCTTAACCACTGGGCATGAGCCGTAAGCGCTCTGGGCAACGACGCCTGTGGCGCACCCGCGGGATGGGCGACGACGCTCCCTCTGCCCTGGTCCGGCGGACATCGATCTGTCCGCTTTGACCCCCTTCATCTCCACCGCTGATGCGGTGCACCGCCGCCACCCCGCGGCGTCCGCATGTTGGAACGGAGTATCCGGTTCCCGAGAACCGTTCCATCATGTAACCTGCACGAAATTTTGCGCTTACCCGCAGAGGGCCAACGTCGTCCCTATGCCCATGCATATGCCACGACGACGACGGGAGAGCCGATGCGTACGCCGCGCCAGCCGTCCCAGCAGCCCACGAATGGCCAGAAGTGGTCCTTCATGGATGCTCGCCCTGCCGCGCAGGGTATGTACGACCCCCGCAACGAGCACGACGCCTGTGGCGTCGGCTTCGTGGCCACCCTCACCGGCGAGGCGAGCCACGCGCTGGTCGAGCAGGCGCTCACGGTGCTGCGCAACCTGGAGCACCGCGGTGCGACCGGAGCCGAGCCCGACTCGGGCGACGGCGCGGGCATCCTGTCCCAGGTGCCGGACGCCTTCTTCCGTGAGGTGGCCGGATTCGACCTCCCCGCCGCCGGCGGCTACGCGGTCGGCATCGCCTTCCTGCCCCCGGACGGCGCGGACGCCGCCGTCTCACAGATCGAGACGGTCGCCGCCGAAGAGGGCCTCACCGTCCTCGGCTGGCGTGAGGTTCCGACCGCGCCCGAACTCCTCGGCGCCACCGCCCGCTCCACCATGCCGCTCTTCCGGCAGGTCTTCGTCAGCGACGGCGAGACGCGGGGCATCGACCTCGACCGCAAG
The DNA here is from genome assembly GCF_044766845.1 of Streptomyces sp. NPDC101776. Lineage (NCBI taxonomy): Bacteria > Bacillati > Actinomycetota > Actinomycetes > Kitasatosporales > Streptomycetaceae > Streptomyces > Streptomyces sp. NPDC101776. The sequence goes on from NZ_JBIWMV010000002.1 coordinate 1,141,492, forward strand.
GCCTTCGCGCTGCGCAAGCGCGCCGAGCGTGAGGCCGGTGTCTACTTCCCGTCGCTCTCCGCCCGGACCATCGTCTACAAGGGCATGCTGACCACCGGCCAGCTGGAGCCCTTCTTCCCGGACCTGTCCGACCGGCGCTTCGCCTCCGCGATCTCGCTCGTGCACTCCCGGTTCTCCACCAACACGTTCCCGTCGTGGCCGCTCGCCCACCCGTACCGCTTCGTCGCGCACAACGGCGAGATCAACACGGTCAAGGGCAACCGCAACTGGATGGCGGCCCGCGAGTCCCAGATCGCCTCGGACCTGTTCGGCGACCAGGAGAAGATCGACCGGATCTTCCCCATCTGTACGCCCGAGGCGTCCGACTCCGCGTCCTTCGACGAGGTGCTCGAACTCCTCCACCTGGGCGGGCGTTCGCTCCCGCACTCCGTGCTGATGATGATCCCGGAGGCGTGGGAGAACCACGAATCCATGAACATCAAGGACACGGCCCGCCGCGCCTTCTACCAGTTCCACGCCACGATGATGGAGCCCTGGGACGGCCCGGCCTGCGTCACCTTCACCGACGGCACCCAGGTCGGCGCGGTCCTCGACCGCAACGGCCTGCGCCCCGGCCGCTACTGGGTCACCGACGACGGCCTCGTCGTCCTCGGCTCCGAGGTCGGCGTCCTCGACATCGACCCCGCGAAGGTCGTCCGCAAGGGCCGCCTCCAGCCCGGCCGCATGTTCCTCGTGGACACCGCCGAGCACCGCATCATCGAGGACGACGAGATCAAGGCCGGCCTCGCCGCCGAGAAGCCGTACGCGGAATGGCTGGAGGCCGGCGAGATCGAGCTGTCCGACCTGCCCGAGCGCGAGCACATCGTGCACACGCACGCCTCGGTCACCCGCCGCCAGCAGACCTTCGGCTACACCGAGGAGGAGCTGCGCGTCATCCTCGCGCCGATGGCCAAGGCCGGTGCCGAGCCGATCGGTTCGATGGGCACCGACTCGCCGATCGCCGCGCTGTCCGCCCGCCCGCGCCTGCTCTTCGACTACTTCACCCAGCTGTTCGCGCAGGTCACCAACCCGCCGCTGGACGCGATCAGGGAAGAGCTCGTGACCTCCCTGCGCTCGTCGCTGGGCCCGGCGAGCAACCTGCTGGAGCCGACGGCCGCGTCCTGTCGTAGCGTCACCCTGCCCTTCCCGGTGATCGACAACGACGAGCTGGCCAAGCTCATCCACATCAACGCCGACGGCGACATGCCCGGCATGAAGGCCGCGACCCTCTCCGGCCTCTACCGCGTCTCCGGCGGCGGCGACACCCTCGCCGCCCGCCTCGCCGAGATCTGCACCGAGGCCGACGCCGCGATCGAGAACGGCGCCCGGCTGATCGTCCTCTCGGACCGGCACTCCGACGCCGAGCACGCGCCGATCCCCTCGCTGCTGCTCACCGCCGCCGTCCACCACCACCTCATCCGCACCAAGCAGCGCACCCAGGTGGGCCTGCTGGTGGAGGCCGGTGACGTCCGCGAGGTCCACCACGTCGCCCTGCTCATCGGCTTCGGCGCCGCCGCCGTCAACCCGTACCTGGCGATGGAGTCCGTCGAGGACCTCGTCCGCGCGGGTACGTTCCTCACCGACATCGAGGCCGAGCAGGCCATCCGCAACCTGATCTACGCGCTCGGCAAGGGCGTCCTCAAGGTCATGTCCAAGATGGGCATCTCCACGGTCGCCTCCTACCGGGGCGCCCAGGTCTTCGAAGCGGTCGGCCTCGACGAGCGGTTCGTCAACAGCTACTTCAGCGGTACGGCCACCAAGATCGGCGGCGTCGGCATCGACGTCATCGCCAAGGAGGTCGCCGCCCGGCACGCGAAGGCGTACCCGGCCAGCGGCATCGCGCCCGCGCACCGCGCCCTCGACATAGGCGGCGAGTACCAGTGGCGCCGTGAGGGTGAGCCGCACCTGTTCGACCCGGAGACGGTCTTCCGCCTCCAGCACTCGACGCGCAGCAACCGCTACGACATCTTCAAGAAGTACACGGACCGCGTGAACGAGCAGTCCGAGCGGCTGATGACGCTGCGCGGACTCTTCGGCTTCAAGTCGGACCGCCCGTCGATCTCCATCGACGAGGTCGAGTCCGTCTCCGAGATCGTCAAGCGCTTCTCCACCGGCGCCATGTCGTACGGCTCCATCTCCCTGGAGGCGCACGAGACGCTCGCCATCGCCATGAACCAGTTGGGCGGCAAGTCCAACACCGGCGAGGGCGGCGAGGACGCGGACCGGCTCTACGACCCGGCCCGGCGCAGCGCCATCAAGCAGGTCGCCTCCGGCCGCTTCGGCGTCACCTCCGAGTACCTGGTCAACGCGGACGACATCCAGATCAAGATGGCCCAGGGAGCGAAGCCGGGTGAGGGCGGTCAGTTGCCCGGCCACAAGGTCTACCCGTGGGTCGCGAAGACGCGTCACTCGACCCCCGGTGTCGGCCTCATCTCCCCGCCGCCGCACCACGACATCTACTCCATCGAGGACCTCGCCCAGCTCATCCACGACCTGAAGAACGCGAACCCGCAGGCGCGGATCCACGTGAAGCTGGTCTCGGAGGTCGGCGTCGGCACGGTCGCCGCCGGTGTCTCGAAGGCGCACGCGGACGTCGTCCTGATCTCCGGCCACGACGGCGGTACGGGCGCCTCGCCGCTCACCTCGCTCAAGCACGCCGGTGGACCTTGGGAGTTGGGCCTCGCCGAGACCCAACAGACCTTGCTGCTCAACGGACTTCGCGACCGGATCGTGGTCCAGACGGACGGCCAGCTCAAGACCGGCCGTGACGTCGTCATCGCCGCGCTGCTCGGCGCCGAGGAGTTCGGTTTCGCGACCGCGCCGCTCGTCGTCTCCGGCTGCGTCATGATGCGCGTCTGCCACCTCGACACCTGCCCGGTCGGCATCGCCACGCAGAACCCGGTGCTGCGCGACCGGTTCGCCGGCAAGGCCGAGTACATCGTGAACTTCTTCCGGTTCATCGCCGAAGAGGTCCGCGAGATCCTCGCCGAACTGGGCTTCCGCACCATCGAGGAAGCCGTCGGCAAGGCCGGCACGCTGGACGTCGAGCGCGCGGTCGACCACTGGAAGGCGCAGGGCCTCGACCTGGCCCCCCTCTTCTACGTCCCCGAACTCCCCGAGGGCGCCGCCCTCCACCAGGTCATCCAGCAGGACCACGGCCTCCAGAAGGCGCTCGACAACGAGCTGATCAAGCTCGCCGCCGACGCCCTGGCCGCGTCCAGCGCCACCGACGCCCAGCCGGTCCGCGCCCAGGTCGCGATCCGCAACATCAACCGCACGGTCGGCACGATGCTCGGCCACGAGGTGACGAAGAAGTTCGGCGGTGCGGGCCTGCCCGACGACACCATCGACATCACCTTCACGGGCAGCGCGGGCCAGTCCTTCGGCGCCTTCCTCCCGCGCGGTGTCACGCTGCGCCTGGAGGGCGACGCCAACGACTATGTCGGCAAGGGCCTTTCGGGCGGCCGGGTCATCGTCCGCCCCGACCGGGGCGCCGACCACCTCGCCGAGTTCTCCACCATCGCGGGCAACACCATCGCCTACGGCGCGACCGGCGGCGAACTGTTCCTGCGCGGTCGTACGGGCGAGCGCTTCTGTGTCCGCAACTCCGGTGCCACGGTGGTCTCCGAGGGTGTCGGCGACCACGGCTGCGAGTACATGACCGGCGGCCGGGCGGTCGTGCTCGGCGAGACCGGCCGCAACTTCGCGGCGGGCATGTCCGGCGGCATCGCCTACGTCATCGACCTGAACCCCGACAACGTGAATGTCGGAAACGCGGGCGCCGTAAGCGAGTTGGACGACACCGACAAGCAGTGGCTGCACGACGTGGTGCGCCGGCACGCCGAGGAGACCGCTTCGACGGTCGCCGAGAAGCTGCTCGCCGAGTGGCCCGTCTCCGTGGACCGCTTCAGCAAGATCATCCCCAGTGCCTACAAGGCAGTGCTCGCCGCCAAGGACGCCGCCGAGCGAGCGGGTCTCTCCGAGACCGAGATCACCGAGAAGATGATGGAGGCGGCGATCAATGGCTGACCCGAAGGGCTTTCTGAACCACGGGCGCGAGGTCGCCAAGTCCCGTCCCGTGGACGTCCGGTTGAAGGACTGGAACGAGGTCTACGTCCCCGGTTCGCTGCTGCCGATCATCGGCAAGCAGGCCGGCCGGTGCATGGACTGCGGCATCCCGTTCTGCCACAACGGCTGTCCGCTGGGGAACCTGATCCCCGAGTGGAACGACTACGCCTACCGCGAGGACTGGACGGCCGCCTCCGAGCGCCTGCACGCCACCAACAACTTCCCCGAGTTCACCGGGCGGTTGTGCCCGGCTCCTTGCGAGTCGGCGTGCGTGCTGGGCATCAACCAGCCGCCGGTCACCATCAAGAACGTCGAGGTCTCCATCATCGACAAGGCCTGGGAGACGGGCGACGTCGCCCCGCAGGCCCCGGAGCGCCTCTCCGGCAAGACCGTCGCGGTCATCGGCTCGGGCCCGGCGGGCCTCGCCGCCGCCCAGCAGCTGACCCGGGCCGGCCACACGGTCGCGGTGTACGAGCGCGCGGACCGCATCGGCGGCCTCCTGCGCTACGGCATCCCCGAGTTCAAGATGGAGAAGCGGCACATCAACCGCCGTATCGAGCAGATGCGCGCGGAGGGCACCCGCTTCCGCACCGGCATCGAGATCGGCCGCGACCTCAAGGCCACCGACCTGCGCAAGCGCTACGACGCGGTCGTCATCGCCGCCGGCTCCACCACCGCCCGTGATCTCCCCGTCCCCGGACGGGAGTTGACCGGCGTCTACCAGGCGATGGAGTACCTGCCCCTCTCGAACAAGGTCCAGGAAGGCGACTACGTCACCGCCCCGATCTCGGCCGAGGGCAAGCACGTCGTCGTCATCGGCGGCGGCGACACCGGCGCGGACTGTGTCGGTACGGCACACCGCCAAGGGGCCGCCTCCGTCACGCAGTTGGAGATCATGCCCCGCCCGGGCGACGAGCGGAACGCGGTCGCGCAGCCCTGGCCGACCTTCCCGATGCTCTACAAGGTGACCTCCGCGCACGAGGAGGGCGGTGAGCGGGTCTACTCCGTCAACACCACCCACTTCGAGGGCGACGAGGACGGCAACGTCCAGTGGCTGCACCTCGTCGAGGTCGAGTTCGTCGAGGGCAAGCTGACCCAGAAGCCGGGCACCGAGCGCCGGATCCCGGCCCAACTGGTCACGCTGGCCATGGGGTTCACCGGCCCGGACCGCGAGAACGGCCTGGTCGAGCAGTTCGCCCTGGGACTCGACGAGCGCGGCAACATCGCCCGCGACGCCGACTTCCAGACCAACGTCCCCGGCGTCTTCGTCGCCGGTGACGCGGGCCGCGGCCAGTCCCTCATCGTCTGGGCGATCGCGGAGGGCCGCTCGGCCGCCCGCGGCGTCGACCGCTTCCTCACGGGAGCCAGCGAACTCCCGGCGCCGATCCGGCCGACGGACCGTGCGTTGATGGTCTGACGCTTCACGACCTGACGGTTCACGGTCTGACGGTTCATCACAAAGCGTCCCGTACAACGGCGTACGGGCGGGTCATCCGGGGAGCACCCCGGATCCCCTCGACGGCGCCTGCCCTGTCCCCGACCGGACCTGGGCAGGCGCCGCCGCATGTCCTGGCTCAAGTCCCGGACTCTCAGGGCACCTTGTACGTCTCCCCGTACACCTTCCACACCAACGGCGTCCGCAGGCTCAGGTTCCCCTCCGCCAGGAACTTCCGCTGGGCCGTGTCGATGCGGGAGGTGTCGATCCCGGGATGCTCGGCCCGCATCGTGGCGCGCCGGACATCCAGGAAGGCGTTCAAGTAGGCCTCCTCGGAGCCGCCTTGGGCAGGGGGCTCGGCGCGCTGCGTCGCGCGCTTCCTGATGCCGTAGAAACCGTCCGTGCCCGGGCCGTGGAAGACCATCGCGTCGTAGTAGATGAACTGCCCCAGCGGGCCCAGGCCGTCGCGCTTGGCGGTGCTGACCGCCGGGTCGAAGTAGATGCGGTCGCGCTCCGCGTCCTGCGCCGACTGGAAGGCCGGGACCTTCGCCTCGGCCCGCCAGGCGGCCGGGAAGCCGGGGTCCAGGCCCTGGTGGGAGTCCGTGCCGTCGACCCTGCGCAGGGCGGGGAGGTAGCGGGCGAGGCCGTTGTCGGGGTGGGCGGCGGTGTAGCGCTCGACCAGGACGAGCAGGTCGTGGGTGCCGGTGCAGAAGCCGATGATGCCCGCCGTGTAACCCTGGCCGTCGCCGATGTCCTGCACATATCCGTACGCGCTGCGCCAGTTGAGCGTCGAGTTCTCGGCGCTGGCGACAAGCTTCTGCGCGAGGTTCTTCATGGCCGGCGCGGCCAGACCCTCGGATGCTCTCCGCTGCGTCGCGGCGGACGGCTGCGCGGACCGCGCGGCGGTGTGGGTGGTGGGTGAGAAGCCGTAGGCCGTCGCGGCGATGGCGACGGGTACGGCGGCGAGCATCAGGACGCCGGCGCGTTTCATGGGGCCAGCGTAGGGGCGGTTACGTCCGTTATTCCGAGGGTTGGGGGGACATTGTGCTCGCCGGACCTCCGTGGCGTAATCTCGGTCCTTTCGCCGTGATCCGAAGGGAGCCCCCTGTGGCCGCGATCTCGCTCAGCAAGGTCGAGGAGACCGCGCCCGCGCTGGTCAGCCTGTACAAGAGCGCCGGGGTCTCGCTCCGCAAGCACGGCCTGGACGGGCAGCGGGCGGCCGTCTATCTGGTGGTCGACCACTCGGGCTCCATGAAGCCGTACTACAAGGACGGCAGCGTGCAGGCCCTCGCCGACCGGGTGTTGGGCCTGTCCGCGCACCTCGACGACGACGGGACCGTGCCGGTCGTCTTCTTCTCGACCGAGGTCGACGCGGTCACGGACATCGCCCTCGACAGTCATCAGGAGCGGATCGAACGGATCGTCTCCGGGCTCGGGCACATGGGGCAGACCAGCTATCACGTGGCCATGGACGCCGTGATCGACCACTACCTCGACAGCGGCGCGAAGGATCCGGCCTTCGTCGTCTTCCAGACCGATGGCGGACCGAGCAACAAGGCCGCCGCGGAACGGTACTTGTGCAAGGCGGCGCGGCTTCCGCTGTTCTGGCAGTTCATCGGATTCGGCAACGCGCGGAGCAAGCAATTCGATTTCCTGCGCAGGCTGGACGAGTTGGCGGTGCCGCAGAAGCGGGTGATCGACAACGCCGGTTTCTTCCCGGCCGGTTCGAACCCCCGGAGGATGTCCGACGACGATCTGTACGACCGGATGATGGGCGAGTTCCCGCAGTGGCTCGTGGCGGCCAGGGAACAGGGGATCGTCCAGTGACCCGCGCCCTGCCCGCCTCGGCCCGGACTCCCGTGCCCTGGAAGAACGGCGGCGGCGTCACGCGGGAGATCGCCGCCTGGCCCGAGGGCGCGGGCATGGACGACTTCGCGTGGCGGGTGAGCCTTGCCGAGGTCGCGGCGGACGGGCCGTTCTCGGCCTTTCCCGACATCGACCGGACCCTCACCCTCGTCGAGGGCACGGGCATGGACCTCACCGTCGGCGGCGCCCGGCACCTCGTCAACACCCGTTACGTTCCACGGGACTTCAGAGGCGACGTGCCGACCGAATGCCGGCTGCTGGACGGCCCCGTCGTCAACCTCAACGTGATGTGGCGCAGGGCAGCCGGCGCCACGACCCCCACGGTGGCCGTCGTGCGCGGGCGGCTGCGGGTGGGTGCCGATGCCCTGGTGGTGGCGCTGGACGGAACCGCCGAGGTGGCCGGAGTGACCCTCCAGCCGTACGACGCCGTCCGGTTGGGCGGTGCGGAGGCACTGCTGCACGCGCACGGCCGAACCGCGGTGATCGGAATCGGCGGGCCGGTACGGTCTTCTGACGCACCGTTGGCTTAACCGGTCCACCGTGGCACCCTGTCGGTGAACCGACGGGGAGGGCGGCCCACGCATGGACGGCGCACGATCGGTGAACGGAGCGGCGGACCCCGCACGGCCGGTGAACGGATCGGTGAACGGCGGCCGTTCGGTGAACGGATCGGCGAGCGGGTCCGCGGACGGCGGTCGGCGCGCCGAGCCCGGCAAGGGCGAGAAGCTCGCCGACTGGGCGGACGGGCGGCTCGGGCTCTACGCGATCGCCAAGTCCAACATGCGCAAGGTCTTCCCGGACCACTGGTCCTTCATGCTGGGCGAGATCTGCCTCTACAGCTTCCTCGTCCTGATCCTCACCGGCATCTATCTCACCCTGTTCTTCGAACCGAGCGGCGTCGAGGTCATCTACCACGGGTCGTACACGCCGTTGAACGGCATCCCGATGACCAGGGCCTTCGAGTCCACGCTCGACATCAGCTTCGACGTGCGCGGCGGGCTGCTGATCCGGCAGATCCACCACTGGGCGGCCGTCGTCTTCATCGCGGGCATGCTCATCCACATGATGCGGGTGTTCTTCACCGGCGCGTTCCGCAAGCCGCGCGAGATGAACTGGGTGTTCGGTTGGACCCTGTTGTTCCTCGGCATCCTCACCGGACTGACCGGCTACTCGCTCCCCGACGACCTGCTGTCCGGCACCGGCATCCGCTTCGCGGACGGCGCGATGCTGTCCGTGCCGATCGTCGGCACCTACATGTCGATGTTCCTGTTCGGCGGGGAGTTCCCGGGGCACGACATCATCTCGCGGCTCTTCCCGATCCATGTCCTGCTGCTGCCGGGCATCATGCTGGGCCTGGTGGTCGCGCACCTGATCCTGGTCTTCTACCACAAGCACACGCAGTACCCCGGCGCCGGACGCGACGAGAAGAGCGTGGTCGGCAGCCCCCTGCTGCCCGTCTACACCGCCAAGGCGGGCGGTTTCTTCTTCCTCGTCTTCGGCGTCCTCGCGATCATGGGCGGCATCGCCAGCATCAACCCCGTGTGGGCCTTCGGACCGTACCGGCCCGACCTGGTGACGACCGGCGCCCAGCCCGACTGGTATCTCGGCTTCTCCGAGGGACTGGTCCGGGTGATGCCGGGATGGGAGATCAACGCCTGGGGCCACACACTGGAGTTGGGCGTCTTCATCCCCTTCACGCTCTTCCCGCTGATCCTGGTCGCCCTCGGTGTCTACCCGTTCATCGAGGCCTGGATCACCGGCGACAAACGCGAACACCACATCCTGGACCGGCCGCGCAACATGCCCGTGCGCACCGGACTCGGGGTGGCCTGGCTCAGCCTGTACGGAGTGCTGCTGATCGGCGGCGGCAACGACGTGGTGGCCACGCATCTGCATCTCTCCATCAACGCGATCACCTGGTTCGTGCGGATCTCCTTCTTCGTCCTGCCGGTCCTCGCGTTCCTGGTCACCAAACGCGTCTGCCTCGGGCTCCAACGCCGGGACCGGGACAAGGTGTTGCACGGCCGCGAGTCCGGCCTCATCAAGATGCTGCCGCACGGCGAGTACGTCGAGGTCCACGTACCCCTCGCGCCCGACGAGCGGTTCAGGCTCACCCAGCACGAGCAGGAGCCGCCGTACGCGATCGGTCCGCTCGTCGACGCGAACGGTGTCGAGCGGCAGGTCAAGGGTGGGCAGCGGGTGCGGGCGCGGCTCGCCAAGGCGATGTTCGGGACCGAGGCGCGCATCCCCAAGCCGACGGCGGAGGAGTACAAGGAACTCACGAGCGGCGACCACCACCACTGATCCCGTCGAGCACGGCGGCCCGGCACTCACCCGGGTCGCCCCAAGCGCCGCGCAGGGCACGGGCTTTGGTCAGCCACAGCGACAGGTCGTACTCGGCGGTGTAGCCGATCGCCCCGTGCAGTTGCAGTGCGGTCCGGGCCGTCCGGTACGCCGCCTCGCACGCCGTGACCTTCGCGGCGGCCACGTCGGACTCCGTCATGGTGAGAGCGGCGCCGTAGAGCAGGGGCCTTGCGAACTCCAACGCGATCTTCGCATCGGCCAGTTGATGCTTGACGGCCTGGAACGAGCCGATGGGCACCCCGAATTGGGTGCGCTGCTTGACGTAGGCCACCGTCCTGTCGAGCAACGCGAGCCCGACCCCGAGCGCCTGGGCGGCGGTGGCGAGCCGGGCCCAGATGAGGGCCTGGGCGACGGCGACGGTCACATGCGGTCCGACGGCGAGGAGTTCACCGCCGGTGGGAGCGGGGAAGAGGCGACGGGCGGGGTCGAGGGACGCGTGGGGCTCGGCCGCCGAGGGTGCGTGGCCGGGTGGGGGTCCGAGCCGCAACTCGGCTGCGGGGGGTGCGTCACCGGGCAGGGGGGTGAGCCGGGGCTCCGCCGCCGGGGATGTGCCATCGGGCAGGCGGGTGAGGCGCGACTCCGCCGCCGACCTGCCCGCCTCGGACGCCCAGCCGCTTGCCTCGGACGCCGACGCGCTTCCCCCGGATGCCGCCGTGCTCCCTCCGGGCGTCAACGTGCCTTCTCCACAAGCGGATCGGTAAGCAGCCACAGGCGCTACGGCCGTCTCCGCCACGGCCCGCCGCACCGAACCCCCCGCCACCCCCGCCGCCCGCGCCGTCAGCCGTACGTCCGCGATGTCCGCGTCCAGCGCGTACCGCCCGGTCGCCAGCGTTGCCGTCGACTCGCCGGAGGCCAGCGCGGGCAGCAGTCGCTTGGCCGGGGCGGAGTCGTCCAGGGCGGTCAGCAGGGCCGCCGCCGCGACCGTCTCCACCAGCGGTCCCGGAACCGCGTGCCGCCCCAACTCCACGAACGCCACGGCGAGTTCGACCGGCCGGAGCCCCAGCCCCTCGTACGCCTCGGGCACCGCCAGCGTGAACACCCCTGCCTCCGCGACCCGGCGCCACAACGCGAGCCCCCGCGCATGCTCGCCGCGGCTCCAGGACCGTACGACCGACGGAGTGTCCGCGGCCGTCAGCATCGCGTTCAACGAGTCGGCGAACGCCCGCTGTTCGGCATCGAGGAGGAAGCGCATCAGCGGCGTCCCTTCGGCAGGCCGAGCAGGCGCTCGGCGATGATGTCGCGCTGGATCTCGTTCGTACCGGCGTAGATGGGTCCCGCGAGGGAGAAGACATAGCCCTCGGCCCAGTCCGTGTCCGCCAACTCGCCGTCGGAGCGCAGTAGTTCGAGGGCCGTCTCGTGCAGGGCGATGTCGTACTCGGACCAGAAGACCTTGTTCAGGCTGGACTCCGGGCCGATGGACTCGCCGTCGAGGAAGCGGGAGGCGTTGGCGTAGGTGAAGAGCTGGTAGGCGCGGGCACCGATCACGGCATCGGCCACCCGGTCTCTCATGGCCCCCGAACCGCCCTGCTTCCGCCAGAGGTCGAGCAGACGGTCGGCGGTGGCGAGGAAGCGGCCGGGGGAGCGGAGGGTGAGCCCGCGTTCGTTGCCGGCGGTCGACATGGCGACCCGCCAGCCCTGGCCCGGCTCGCCGATCACGTCCGCGTCGGGGACGAAGACCTCGTCCAGGAAGAGTTCCGCGAAGGCGGGCCTGCCGTCGAGGCGGCCGATCGGGCGGACCGTGACACCGGGTGCGCGGAGGTCGAACATCAGGTAGGTCAGACCCTGTTGGGGCTTCGGTGTGTCCGGCTCGCTGCGGAACAGGCCGAACGCGCGGTCCGCGAAGGCCGCGCGCGACGACCACGTCTTCTGTCCGCTCAGCAGCCAACCGCCGCCCGTGCGCACCGCCCGCGAGGTGAGCGAGGCCAGGTCCGAACCCGCCTCCGGCTCCGACCACGCCTGCGCCCACACCACTTCACCGGTCGCCATCTCCGGCAGCACGCGCGCGCGTTGCTCCCGTGTGCCGTGGTCGAAGAGGGTCGGGGCGAGCAGGTTGATGCCGTTCTGGCCGACCCGGCCCGGCGCGCCCGCCGCGTAGTACTCCTCCTCGAAGATCAGCCACCGTACGAGGTCCACGCCCCGGCCGCCGTACTCCTCGGGCCAGGACACCACCGACCAACGGTCCGCGGCCAGTTGGGCCTCCCAGGCGCGGTGCGCGGCGAAGCCCTCCTCGGTCTCCAGGGAGGGGAGCGGGGAGGCCGGCACATGCGCGCGCAGCCAGGCACGGGCCTCGGCGCGGAATGCCTCCTGGCCGGGCGTGAAGTCGAGGTCCATCGACGGCGGTTCCTCCCCGGGAATCCTTCCCTAACAAGTGTTTGGTAGGTTAGCGTGAGCGTATGACAGGCGTCGAGAGTCCGGCATACGTCCCCGGGCACGGGCTGTTGAAGGGACGCACCGCCGTCGTCACCGCCGCCGCCGGCGCGGGCATCGGCGGGGCCACCGCGCGCCGCTTCCTCCAGGAGGGCGCGCGCGTGTTCATCAGCGACGCGCACGCGCGGCGGCTGAAGGAGTACGAGGCCGAGCTGGCCGGAGAGTTCGGCGCGGAGTCGGTGGGTGCGCTGCCGTGCGATGTCACCGACGAGGCGCAGGTGCAGGCCCTGTTCGACGCGGCGGTCGCCGCGCACGGGCGACTGGACGTCGTCGTCAACAACGCGGGCCTGGGCGGCACTTCGGACCTCGTCGACATGACCGACACCCAGTGGTCGAAGGTGCTGGACGTGACGTTGAACGGCACCTTCCGCTGCACCCGGGCCGCCCTGCGCGCGATGCGCGGGACCGGCGGCGGCGTGATCGTCAACAACGCCTCTGTCGTCGGCTGGCGCGCCCAGGCCGGGCAGGCGCACTACGCGGCGGCCAAGGCGGGCGTGATGGCGCTGACCCGGTGCGCGGCGATCGAGGCCGCCGCGTACGGGGTGCGGGTCAACGCGGTCTCGCCGAGCCTCGCCATGCACCCGCACCTGGTGAAGGTGACGACCCCCGAACTGCTGGCGGACCTCACCGCGCGCGAGGCCTTCGGGCGGTACGCGGAGCCCTGGGAGGTGGCCAACGTGATCGTGTTCCTGGCCTCGGACTACTCCTCGTACATGACCGGCGAGGTCGTCTCCGTCAGCAGCCAGCATGCGTAGCCGAGCGGGAGGTCGCGCGAGGGGCCGCACGGGGAGCCGGGGCCGGGGCACGACAATGGTCCCGTGCCGACCAAGAAGAAACCCCCGGTGACCGCCGCTCCGGCCCGCCGTCGCGAACTCCTCGACACGGCGGCCGAGGTCTTCGCCGAGCAGGGGTACAACGCCACCACCGTACGGAAGATCGCCGACCACGCGGGCATGCTCGCGGGCAGCCTCTACTACCACTTCGACTCCAAGGAATCGATGCTGGAGGAGATCCTGCGGACCTTCCTCGACGAGCTGTGGAGCGGCTACGACACCGTCCTGGACGCCGAGTCGGGACCGCGCGAGACGCTGGAGGCCCTGGTCACGGAGTCGTTCCGGGAGATCGACCGGCACCGCGCGGCCGTCGCGATCTACCAGAAGGAGAGCAGGCAACTGGTCGCGCAGGAGCGGTTCGCGTTCCTCGCCGAGTCGCAGCGCAAGTTCGAGAAGGCGTGGCTGTCCACGCTGGAGCGCGGGGTCGCCGCCAAGGTCTTCCGCGCCGACCTCGACGTCCGGCTCACCTACCGGTTCGTCCGGGACACGGTGTGGGTCGCCGCTTCCTGGTACCGGCCCGGCGGACAGCACAGCGCGGAGGAGATCGCCCGGCAGTACCTGTCGATGGTCCTGGACGGGATCGCCGTACGCACATAACTCACTGGTCTGTATGGGGAGTTGACATGGCCGAGGCCTATATCGTCGAAGCGGTACGGACGCCCGTCGGGCGGCGCAGGGGAGGGCTCAGCGGGGTGCATCCCGCCGACCTCGGGGCGCATGTGCTGAAGGCGCTGGTGGTGCGCGCGGGGATCGATCCCGCCGCCGTCGAGGACGTCGTCTTCGGATGCCTGGACACGGTGGGGCCGCAGGCCGGGGACATCGCGCGGACCGCCTGGCTGGCGGCCGGGCTGCCCGAGGAGGTGCCGGGCGTGACGGTGGACCGGCAGTGCGGGTCCTCGCAGCAGGCCGTGCACTTCGCGGCCCAGGGCGTGCTCTCCGGAACCCAGGACCTGGTCGTCGCGGGCGGCGTCCAGAACATGTCGCTCATCCCCATCGCGTTCGCCTCCCGGCAGGCCGCCGAACCGCTCGGCCTCACGGACGGCCCCTTCGCGGGCAGCGAGGGCTGGCGCGCACGGTACGGGACGCAGCCCGTGAACCAGTTCGCCGGCGCCGAGATGATCGCCGCCAAGTGGGGAATCAGCAGGCAGGACCAGGAGGAGTTCGCCCTCCGCTCGCACCGGCGGGCCCTGCGCGCCATCGACGAGGGCCGCTTCGAGCGGGAGACGGTGGCCTACGGCGCGGTCGCGGTCGACGAGGGCCCGCGCCGGGACACGTCACTGGAGAAGATGGCCGGCCTGAAACCGGTCGTCGACGGCGGCACCATCACCGCCGCCTGCTCCTCCCAGGTCTCCGACGGCGCGGCGGCGATGCTGCTCGCCTCCGAACGGGCCGTACGCGAACACGGGTTGACGCCCCGCGCCCGCGTCCACCACCTCTCCGTCCGCGGCGAGGACCCGATCCGCATGCTCTCGGCGCCCATCCCGGCCACCGCCCACGCCCTGAAGAAGACCGGCCTGACCATCGACGCCATCGACCTCGTCGAGATCAACGAGGCCTTCGCCCCCGTCGTCCTCGCCTGGCTGAAGGAGACCGGCGCGGACCCCGACAGGGTCAACGTCAACGGCGGCGCGATCGCGCTGGGCCACCCCCTCGGCGCGACCGGCGTCAAACTCATGACCACCCTCCTCCACGAACTGGAGCGCACCGGCGGCCGGTTCGGCCTCCAGACCATGTGCGAGGGCGGCGGCCAGGCCAATGTGACGATCATCGAACGGCTCTGAGACCGGCTCGCGTTCTTCAGGAGTCGGATCGGACCAGCGTCCACAGCACCTCGTCGGCCTCCTTCATCACCCGTCGCACCAGCTCCGCACACGACGGCAGATCCTCGATCACCCCGGCGACCTGCCCGGACGCCATCACGCCGAGGTCCGTGCGGCCGTCCACCATCGACGCCTTCAGCAACATCGGCGTGTTCGCGGCCAGCAGGACCTGGCTCCAGGTCAGGTCCTTGCCGTGCTTCATGGTGAGGCCGTCGCGGATCATGCGCTGCCAGGTCAGGCCGGACAGGCGGCGGAAGCCCGCCGCCCGGCGCACCGCCTGGAACAGGGTTCTCGTACGGCCGGAGTTCTCCAGGGCGTCGACCAGTTCCGTACGGAGCATCCGGTGGGGGAGGCCGTCGACCGCCCTCGTGACCGTGACGTCCTTGACCGTCGCCGCCAGATAGGCCGCCTTCACCGCGTCCGGGACCGTCGAGTCCGAGGTGAGGAGGAAACGGGTGCCC
Source organism: Streptomyces sp. NPDC101776 (assembly GCF_044766845.1). Lineage (NCBI taxonomy): Bacteria > Bacillati > Actinomycetota > Actinomycetes > Kitasatosporales > Streptomycetaceae > Streptomyces > Streptomyces sp. NPDC101776. The sequence continues at coordinate 1,156,805 of NZ_JBIWMV010000002.1, forward strand.
ATGGCGACGCCCGCCGCACCGTAGGCCAGCGCGGCGACCAGCCCCCGCCCGTCGAAGAAGCCGCCCGCCGCCACGACCGGTATGTCCACCGCGTCCACTACCTGCGGCAACAACACCGTCGTCGCCACCTCCCCGGTGTGCCCGCCGCCCTCACCGCCCTGCACGATCACCGCGTCCGCACCCCACGCCGCGACCTTCTCCGCGTGCCGTCGCGCCCCGATCGACGGGATCACGACCACCCCCGCCTCCTTCAACTCGGCGATCAGCTCGGCGGACGGCGCGAGCGCGAAGGACGCCACCCGCACACCCTCCTCGATCATGATCCGCACCCGGTCGCCGGCGTCGGCCGCGTCTGCCCGCAGATTCACCCCGAACGGCTCCCGCGTACGGGACTTGACCTCACGGATCGCCTCCCGCAGCCGGTCGGACGACATGGTCGCCGAGGCCAGGATGCCCAGCGCGCCCGCGTTCGCCGTGGCCGACACCAGACGCGGTCCCGCCACCCACCCCATGCCCGTCTGCACGATCGGATGCCGCACCCCGACCAGCCGGGTCAGCGCGGTCTCCATCAGGTGGCCACCTCCCTGCGACGGAGGTCCCCGGGGTCGATGACCTCACGGATCAACCGCAGCTCCTCCGGGGTGGGTTCACGCGTCGACTCCACCTCGTCCGGGATCGCCAGCTCGAAGCCGGTCGCCTCCCTGACCCGCTCCACCGTGACCCCCGGATGCAGCGAGGCCAGCCGCATCGAGCGGTCCGGGGTCGCGAAGTCGAACACACCGAGGTCGGACACGACCCGGGGGATACGGTGGAAGCGAGCCGTCCCCGGGTGCTCGGCGACCCGGTCGTACCCCACCCCGCACACCATGTCGACCTTCTCCACGAACACCCGCCGCGAGTGCCGGGGTATCCAGTAACTCGTCGGATTGTTCAGTGTGTTGATCGGCGCCCCGCGCACCCCGAGCAACTGCCGCTTCGGCCGCGCCCAGTCTCCGACGCACGAGATGTTCTGGTTGCCGTACCGGTCGATCTGGCTCGCGCCCATCATCACGTGCCGCCGCCCCCCGGACACCAGCGCCAGATGCTGCCGGTACGGCAACCAGCCCTCCGGCGTCCCGTCCGGGCGGACGATCATCGCCTCGCCGTCGGTCAGCAGCAGGTCGGGCGCGAAGGTGAGCCGGGCCAGCCGAGCCCCCACGGACGGGATCGGACCCATTGGGCTGGCCAGGATCTCACCGGCGCCGCGCCACGCCTCGGCACAGGCGATCACGCAGTACTCGGAGCGCGACACCTCCGTCAGCCGTACGTCCGTCTCTGTCCGCCGTATGTCCGTCATCCCTGCTCCCCTTCCTGCCAGTTGCGCACCGCCGACCGGTAGTCCGCCTCGTCACCGGCCAGGAAGCGCTCGGAGAACTCCGCCCACGGTGTCGTCGCGTACAGCCGCTGGAAGTCCTCGTCCCTGCCGTGGTCGGGAGCGCACGACGTGAAGTGGGCGCCGCCGGGCGCCTCGACGACCCCGGTCACGTGCAACCGCTTCACGAGCAGGGACTGCGGCGGGGCCTCCTTCGTCAACTCGGCCGTGTCCACGATCCGTTCGCAGGAGACATAGGCCGCGTCCGCCGCCTCGCAGAACAGGTCGTCGAAGTACGGGTCGGGGCCCAGATACTGTCCGTTGCCCAGCCGGTCGGCGCGGTTGACGTGCACCAGGGCCGCGTCCAGCCGCAGTGCGGGCATCGCGACGAACGTCTCCCCGTCCTCGTACGGCGAAGTGACCGTCCGCAGACCGGGGTTGACCCGCATGACGTCCGAACCGATCCCCGCGCGCACCGGCAGGAACGGCAGCCGGTTCGCGGCGGCGTGCAGCCCCCACATGAACATGCCCTCGTCGACCTCCGTCAGCTCGAACGCCCCGCGCTCGCGCGCCGCCCTGTAATGCGGTTCCAGCGGGATGGAATCGAGGGTGACGAAGGGCGCCACCAGCTTGCGGACCCGGCCGGCCGCCACCAGCATCCCGACGTCCGGGCCGCCGTACGACACCAGGGTGAGATCGTCGATGTCGCTCCGTAACAACGCCCTGACCAGCGACATCGGCTTGCGCCGCGAGCCCCAGCCGCCGATGCCGAGGGTCATGCCGCTGTGCAGCCGGGACACGACCTCGTCGGCGGTCATCGTCTTGTCGGTCATCTACGCCCCCTCTCCTCCGGTGTTCACGAATCTCCTCCGGTGTTCCCGAACCTGTCCCGCACCCGGTCGGCCACCCCGCTGACGCTCGCCTCGAAGGTGAAGCCCTGCTCGAAGCGGTAGCTGCGGCGGACGTCGACGGGGTCGATGCCGTTGATCGCGGACTTGGCGAGGCGGATCAGCTCGCCGTCCTTCGCGGCTATCTCGGCCGCCAACTCCAGCGCTGCGGGCAGTAGTTCAGCGCGCGGCACGACCCGCCACACCGAGCCGTGCGCGTGCAGCTCCGCCGCCGTCGCCGTGCGCGAGGTGTAGTACAGGGCGCGCATCAGATGCTGGGGGACCAGCCGGGCCAGATGCGTGGCCGCGCCCAGCGCGCCCCGGTCCAGCTCGGGCAGGCCGAAGGTGGCGTCCTCGCTCGCCACGATCACGTCCGCGTTCCCCACCAGGCCGATGCCCCCGCCCAGACAGAAGCCCTGCACGGCCGCCACGACCGGCACCTCGCACTCGTACACCGCCGCGAACGCCTCGAAGCAGCCTCGGTTCACCCCGACCAGGGCCGACTGTCCCCGCGCCTGTATCTCCTTGATGTCCACGCCCGCGTTGAACCCCCGCCCCTCGGCCGCCAGCACCACACAGCGCACGCCGGGGTCGCGCCCGGCCGCGCGCACGGCGTCGGCCAGGGCGAACCAGCCGTCCACCGGCAGCGCGTTCACCGGCGGGTAGTCGACCGTGATGACGGAAATCGCCTTTTCTGATGAGGAGGTGGAGACACCCATGGACGCATCAGCTACCTTTCCACCAAACATTTGTTAGGTGCGAGGCTTCGAAGCTAGCAGCCGGAGAATCCGAGCGGGAGGCCCTGTGGACAACTCGCGCGACCAGTCGGTCGTCGGCAGAACCGTCCTCGTCACCGGCGGCACCCGAGGCGTCGGCGCCGGGATCGCCCGGGCCTTCGTCGAAGCCGGCGCCCAAGTGCTGACCTGCGCGCGCAGACCGCCCGAAGACCCCGTCAAGGGAACCGAGTTCAGCCCCCTCGACCTCCGTGACCCGGACGCGGTGCGGGAGTTCTTCGCGGCCCTGCCCCGCCTCGACGTACTCGTCAACAACGCGGGCGGCGCGCCGTACCGCCCCCTGGTCGACGCGGAGGCCGAACGGCACGCGCGGATCATCGAGTTGAACCTCCTCGCCCCGCTCACCGCCTCCCTCGCCGCGTACGAACACCTCAAGCGGGCCAAGGGCTCGGTCGTGATGATCGGCAGTGTCAGCGGCAGCCGCCCCTCGCCCGGTTCGGCGGCGTACGGGGCGGCCAAGGCCGGCCTGGAGAACCTGGCCCGCTCGATGGCGGTGGAGTGGGCGCCGGACATCCGCGTCAACACGCTCGTCGTCGGCATGGTCCGCACAGAGCTGGCCCACCTGCACTACGGCGGCGAGGACGCCGTCGAGGCCGTCTCCCGGACCGTCCCGCTCGGCCGGCTCGCCGACCCCTCCGACGTCGGCGCGGCGGCGGTCTTCCTGGCCTCCCCCGCCGCCGCGTACATCAGCGGCGCGAGCCTTCTGGTCCACGGGGGCGGGGAGCGGCCGGCGTTCCTGGACGCGGCAACTGCCAACAAACAGACGTGAGTCGACCGGAGGAGTGAGAACGAGTTGTGCGATCTGAGAGGTGAGGGCGAGTTGAACGACCTGAGAGGTGAGGGCGAGTTGAACGATCGGAGAGGGAGCGCGAGTTGAAGGAGCCGAGCGGAATCTGCGACGGCCGGGTCGTCGTCGTCACCGGCGCGGGCCGGGGCCTCGGCCGCGCCCACGCCCTCGCGTTCGCGGCGGAGGGTGCCCGGGTCGTCGTCAACGACCTCGGTGTCGGCCTCGACGGCACGCCCGACCCCGACAGCCCGGCGGCCCAGGTCGTCGCGGAGATCCGCGCGGCGGGCGGTGAGGCGGTCGCCCACGGCGGCGACATCGCCACCGGCGCGGGTGCGGCGTCCTTGGTGACGACCGCGCTGGAGTCCTTCGGCCGGCTCGACACCCTTGTCAACAACGCGGGTTACCTGCGTGACCGGATGCTGGTCAACCTCGACGAGGACGACTGGGACGCGGTGATGCGGGTGCACTTGAAGGGCCACTTCCTGCCCCTGAAGCACGCGGCCGCACACTGGCGCACGGAGTCGAAGGCGGGCCGCACCCCGACCGCCCGCATCATCAACACCAGCAGCGGAGCAGGCCTGTTGGGCTCACTCGGCCAGGGCAACTACAGCGCCGCCAAGGCCGGCATCGTCGCCCTCACCCTCGTCGCCTCCGCCGAACTCGCCCGCTATGGAGTCCAGGTCAACGCGATCGCCCCCGCGGCCCGCACCCGCATGACGGAACACACCTTCGCGGAGACGATGTCGGCACCCGACTCCGGGTTCGACGTGATGGCCCCGGAGAACGTCTCGCCGTTGGTGGTGTGGCTGGGGTCCGCCGCGAGTTCCGGGGTGACCGGGCGCGTCTTCGAGGCGGAGGGCGGTCGGATCACCGTGATGGAGGGGTGGCGGGCGGGGCCGAGTGTGGACAAGGGGGCGCGGTGGGGGGCGGTTGAGGCGGGGGAGACGGTGCTGAAGCTGTTGGCTGAGGCGGAGGTTCCGGGGGTGGTGTACGGGGCGTAGGCGGAGGAGTGGTGGGCCCACTTCTCGACCGACCGAGCCTGCTGCTGTGCGTCCACTTCTTGGCGGACCGAGTCGGGTGGTGGGCGGGCAGAGGTCGGGAGGCTGGGGGCGGAGCCCCCAGGGACGTTCGTGGATGCATGGGCCGCGCTCAGTGGCACCGCCCGGCCGGAATGCCCCCGGTACCGCACCTCACGTGTCGCATTCCAGCACCGTCCGGCACAGAGAACACCTCGCCCGTACTCGCCCCCGCACCGGCACCCTGATCCGCTGATGACACGTGGGGCAAGGGAACGACACCCGCAAGCTGCCCCCCTGGTCCCCGCTGAAGGCATACGGCACGCCTGTCTGAGCGCCGGGCCCGTGCCGCCGGTCCTGGGCGTAGCGGCGCCGGCCGACCCACCCCGCCGCGGTCAACGGGGGCTGCTGTTCGTCACGTCGGGCCTGGGCCATGCCCTTGACGTACGCCGTGTAGGCCTGCGGACTGGTGAACCACACGGAGGGATCCTCGCCGAAGACCAGCGCCCGCTTGGCGAGGACGTACCCGAACTCCTCCGGCGTGAGATACCCCAGCTTCTGGGAGGACGCCGAGTCCTCCCGGTACGCGTCCAGCAGCAACCACCCCGCCCCCAGATACGTCGCCGCCGTGTCCGTGAGGATCTCGTTCTCGCGGGTGCCGGGGAAGGACAGGTCGAGGCGGTGCAGATAGACGTGCATCACCTCGTGCGCCAGAGCCGCGCCGATGTCCCGCCGATGCGTGCGGAACCGGTCGTTCAACTCGATGAAGTACTCGGGTCCGGCGGTGAGTTCGACGTTCGCCGCATGTGTCATCTCACGGAAGCTGACGATCGGCCGTGCGTCCGGGAGGCGGTAGTGCCGGACCATCTCACGGGCCACCCGCTGCGCTCCGAGGTGCAGGTCGTCCGTGTCGGCGAACGCCACGTCGACGGGGGCCACGCTGGTCGCGAACGTCTGGACGGTGTCGTAGGACAACCGCTTGTAGAGCGCGGTGATGGCGTCCCGCACCGTATCGAGGTGTGGGTAGCCGTGCTCGACCGGTCCGTCGTCCGCCACGTCCACAACCCCCAGAGACGCCCTGAACCCCCATCCACTGTATGCCGACGAGGCGCGGATGCGGCCCCCCATATTTCCCTGACAGATCAGGGCCGGGAGGGCTATGCTCCCCGCGATGACGACCAAGACGATCCACCCTGTTCACAGATCGGGGGTCCCGTCCGCGCAAGGTGAGCGCTGATGCTCCCTCCCACCGCGAACGGGGATTCCCGACTCTCCTTCTGGCTGCGCGTACGCGAGTTCGCCGTACCGCACTCCATGATCGACACCGCTACGGCCCGCCGCCGCGCGGGCGACTGGGCGGGCGCCTGCGCCGCCGCCGGTGTCGACATCGATCTCGATCTACGGTCCGTGACGCGCACCCACGGCCGCGAACTGGCCGCCCGGGTCCGCGCCGATCTCCGCCGGCTCGCCCCCGACCTGCTCCGTTGGCATCTGCCGAGGATCGCCCCGGACGGACTGCTGCGCCCGGGACTGACCATCGCCCTGGCCCGCTACGGCGACGACGCCACGGGCCCGCCGTATCTGGTGGTCCGCACTCCACCGGCCTGGGCGGACGGCGGCCAGCGGATCAGCCTCGCGCTGTGGGACGGCACCCGCCGCGACGCCGACGCCCGTCGGCATCCGCATCCCCGGCCGAGCCGATGGTTCCGCCTCGACCTGCACCGACATCTGTGGGACGCGGGGAGGAGCGGTGAGCTGCGGGTCAGGTCCGGGGCCGATCGGCCACCTGTCGACCGTACGGCGGAGCTGCCGGACACGGTGCCCGAGGGGCGTAGTCGCGCCGTCGACCGGTGGGCCGCCGAGGCGGCGATCCTGCTGCGCGCCGAGGGGCGGAGCGCCGGTCCCGTCATCGTGCGGTTCGGGTCCCGGCACCGGTTGGCACTGACATCGGAGCCGGGCGCGGACTCCCTCCGCATCGCACCGGCACCGACGGACGGCGGGGCCACCGGGCTGCCGGTCCTGCCCGACGCGGCGACCTGGGTCCTGCCCGACCTGGAACTGCTGCGCATCGGCGCGATCGACGCCGACCGGCTGCATCCGCTGGTCGCCGCCGCACTCGCACCGGACCGTCCCGCCCGCGTCCACAGCCCCGACCGTCCCGGGCCGGACCGACCGCACCTGGTCGACTGCCGGGGCGACCGACACCGCATCGGGCTGGTCGACGGGGTCCTCGCACCCCTGGACCACGATCCCGCCGAGATCCGCCGCGAGGAACTGCTCGTCGCGCTCACCGGCACCCCGCTGCCCTGCCTCCAGGTCATCGACGACGCCCACCGCCGCCCGGACTGCCTCACCGGCGTCCGCGACCGCCTCCTGCACGGAGACATCGCCGGCGCGCTGGCCGTCGTAGAAGGGCTGTTGGGTCCTGAAGCGGTGCTGCGCGGCGGGGCGTTGCGGGACGAACTCCAGGCGGCGGCCGAACGGCGGCTCAGGTACGGCCTGTTCAAGGCCGGCCTGGCCGGCCCCGGGCCCCGGTCCGGACGCTTCTGGGAGGGCCGTCCGCACCCCCGGAACCCTCATCCCCGCCGAACCAACAGCCGCTGACCGCACGGGACTTCGCCACCTCCGGTGGGTTCGCCTCCGGAAGGTCCACCTCTGGAAGGTTCGCCTCCAGAAGGTTCGCCCGCCCTCACCCCACGCATGCCTCGGCCCATCCCGACTCGACCCCAAAGGTGACCACACATGCCCACACGCACCCTGTACGCCGCTGCCGGCGCTCCCGCCGAGATCTCTCAACTGGACATCGCCGCCGACCTGTTGACCCTCCTGCGCGACACCACCACGGAACCCCGCCCCGACACCCAACTGGAGGCCCTGAGCCTGGCCGTCGCCGCCGACCTCCCCGTGCTGCTGTGGGGCGAGCCCGGCATCGGCAAGACGGCCGCCCTCACCCAGCTCGCCGCCTCCCTGGATCTGCCGCTGACCACGGTGATCGCCAGCGTCCACGAGCCGTCCGACTTCTCCGGGCTGCCCGTCGTCGGCGACGATCCCGCCGAGCAGGGCATCCCGATGGCCCCGCCGGACTGGGCCGTACGGCTCGTACGGGCGGGCCGGGGGCTGCTGTTCCTGGACGAGTTGTCCACCGCGCCGCCCGCCGTGCAGGCCGCGCTGCTGCGGCTGGTGCTGGAACGGCGGATCGGCGCGCTCCAACTCCCGCCCGGGGTAAGGATCGTGGCCGCCGCCAACCCGCGGTCCTCGGCGGCCGACGGCTGGGAGCTGAGCCCGCCGCTCGCGAACCGGTTCGTGCACCTCCAGTGGACCCACGACCACGAGGTCGTCGTCCGCGGTCTCGGCGGCACCTGGCCCCGGGCCACCCTGCCGCGGCTCGACCCGGAGAAGCTGCCCGAGGCCGTGGACCACGCGCGCCGCGCGGTGTGCGGGCTGCTCACCGGCCGCCCCAAGCTCGTCCACCAGCTCCCCGGCAGCGAGACGCGGCGCGGCGGCGCCTGGCCCTCGCCCCGGAGCTGGGAGACGGCGATGTCCCTGATCGCGTTCGCGACCGCGGCCGGTTCCTCCCGCGAGGTGCTGTCCCTGCTGGTCAGAGGCACGGTCGGGGACGGCCCCGGCCTGGAACTGCTGGCCTGGGTGGACCGGATGGACCTGCCCGACCCCGAGCTGTTCCTCGCCGACCCGACGGCCGGTGAACTGCCCGCGCGCGGAGACCTGCGCCAGGCCGTCCTCGACGGTGTGGTGGCCGCGGTCCGCAACCGTCCCGAGCGGGCCCGCTGGGACGCCGCGTGGGCGCTCCTGGTGCGTGCGTTGGAGACCGGCGCCCCGGACCTGGTCGTCGTCCCCGCGACCACCCTCGCCGCGCTGCGCCGCGACGACTGGGACGTGCCCGCGTCCATCGAGCGACTCGCCGGGGCGATCTCCCTCTCCCAGCGGGCGGACCGCGCCGCCGAGGCCGCGAAGGCCCGCCGATGAACACGGTGACCCCTCTCGACCGCGACAAGCTCTTCGCCGCCCGCCTCTACGCCGCCCGCGCCCGCCCCTACCTCGCCACGGCCCTGTTCGCCCTGCACACCGTCGAGTCGCGGCAGGTGCCGACGATGGCCGTCGACCGCCACTGGCGCTGCTACGTCTCACCGGGCTTCGTGGACCGGACGACGGTCGAGGACCTGGCCGGCGTCTGGGTCCACGAGGTCTCGCACCTGCTCCGCGACCACCACGGCCGCAGCGACCGTCTCGCCCGCGAACGCGGACTGACCGGCCCGGGGGAGCGGCTGCGGATGAACATCGCCGCCGACATGGAGATCAACGACGACGCGTACGGCGACGGCCTGATCACCCCCGAAGGCGCGATCCAGCCGAAGACACTGGGGCTGCCCGCCGGGAACCTGATGGAGGACTATCTGCGCTGGTTCCAACTCGGGTCGCGCACCCAGGGGTTGGCGTGGCTGGACTGCGGCAGCGGCGCCGACGGCCTCGACCGGGACTGGGAGCTGGGGCCGGACGGCGCGGACGGCCTCAGCGAGCAGCAGCGCGACGCCGTCCGCTTCCGGGTCGCGCAGGGCATCACCGGCCGCCCCGGCAGCACCCCCGACGGCTGGCGGCGCTGGGCCGAGGAGGCGTTCCATCCGCCGCAGCCCTGGCGGGAGTTGCTGGGCGCGGCGGTCCGCTCGGCGGTCTCCGCCCCCGGCGCGGGCGAGGACTACACCTACGGCAGACCCTCGCGCCGCGCGGTGTCACTGCCCGGCGTGGTGCTGCCGAGCCTGCGCCGCAGACCGCCCCGGGTCTGTGTGGTCATCGACACCTCCGGGTCGGTCAGCGACGCCGAGTTGGGCAGCGCGCTCCTCGAAGTCGCCGCCATCTCCCGGGCGGTGGGCGGCCGCCGCGACCTGGTCACGGTGGTGCCGTGCGACGCGGCGGCCCGGGTCGCCCAGCCGCTGTGCCGCGCCGAGGGCATCGAACTGCTGGGCGGCGGCGGCACCGACCTGCGCGCCGGTTTCGCCAGGGCACTGCGCACCCAGCCCCGGCCCGACGCGGTCGTGGTCCTCACCGACGGCCAGACCCCCTGGCCGTCGGCGCGACCGTCGTGCCGGACGGTCGTGGGCCTGTTCCCACGCCGGTACTCGACCGGGGCGTACGCCGAGGACGACCCCGACTACGTGCCGGACACACCGCCGGACTGGGCCCGTGTCGTCGAGATCGGCTCCGCGCCCGTCTCCCGATGAGCACGCAGGACGACGGACTCCCCGCTGAACGGCGCCTCTTGGAGCTCCAGCACCCACACGTCGTTCACGCCCTCCCGGAGCACGGCACCGGGGACGTACAGCTCCCGCTGCGGCCCGGCCGACCAGTACCGCCCGAGATTGAACCCGTTGACCCACACGAACCCCCGCGTCCAGCCCGGCAGTTCGAGCACGGCGTCCCCCGCGCCGCGCACCTCCGCGATGCCGCGGTACAGCCCTGGGGAGCCGTCCGAGGGCAGCTCCCGCGCCGGGACCCCCTCGACGTCGTCCAGCGCGTCCCACCGCAGCCCACGCGCGCGTACGTCGTGCAGATACTGCCGCTCGTGCAGCAGCCCCCCGGTGATCCCCTTCGGTTCCCCGAGCCGCGGCCCGTAGTTGACCCTCCCCAGGGACTCCACCCACACCTGCACACGCGCGTGCCCGGCGACAGGCTCCTTGAGCTGCTCGTCGCCCTCCGTGAGGACCCCGGCCCGTTCCCCGTCGACGTACACCACCGCGAGGTCCCGCAGCCCGCGCGCGGTGAGCGGATACGGGGGACGCGGTCCCGGAACGGTCACTTCGTAGCGCACGATTCCCCGCTCGACGCCCAGTTGCTCGAAGGTCGGCGGGACCGGCGTCCCGATCTCCGGCCCACCGCGCGCCTCCAGCACGTCGTCCAGGGACGTCCAGCCGGTCAGCCGCGCCTCGGCCCGGTGGCCCAACACGGCGGGCGCGGGCGGGAGTTCGGGCAGCGGGCCGTCGGCGTACTCGGCGAGGACCTCGCGCAGCCGCCAGAACTTCTCCGTGGGGAGCCCGTGCTCGTCGATCGGGGCGTCGTAGTCGTACGACGTCACATCGGGCTCCAACGGCCCCTCGTGCAGGGCGCCGCCGCCCCGGTTGGCGCCCGCCCAGCCGGCGAAGTTGGTGCCGCCGTGCGCCATGTAGAGGTTGACCGACGCGCCGCACTCCAGGATCTCCCGCAGCGCGTCGGCCGCGTCCCCGGCATCGCGGACGACATGCTCGCCGCCCCAGTGGTCGAACCAGCCGCACCAGAACTCCATGCACATCAGCGGCCCCTCGGGCTGCCGCCGGCGCAGCGTCTCGAACGCCTCGCGCGCGTGGGACCCGAAGTTCACCGTGGCGAGGACACCGGGGACCGAGCCGCCGCTCAGCATGTGGTCCTCGGGACCGTCCGAGGTGAACAGCGGGACGGTGACGCCCTGTTCGCGCAGCAGATCGGCCACACGGCTCAGATAGACCGCGTCGGAGCCGTAACTCCCGTACTCGTTCTCGATCTGCACCATGATCACCGGACCGCCGCGATCCAGCTGTCGGGAGACGACCTCGGGCAGCAGCCGCTCGAACCAGCGCTCCAGGTGCCCCATGAAGCGCACGTCACGCGTACGCGCGCGTGCCCCCACCTCCCCGGTCACCCAGTACGGCAGCCCGCCGTTCTCCCACTCCGCGCAGATGTACGGCCCCGGGCGCACGATCGCCCACAGGCCCGCCTCCCGGGCCGCGTCCAGGAACCTGCCCAGCGCCGCCACGTCCCGGAAGTCGCCCGGCGCCGCCTCGTGCAGGTTCCACGGGACGTACGTCTCCACGCAGTTGAGGCCCATCGCCCGCAGCATCGCCAGCCGGTGTCCCCAGCTCGCCTCGTGCACCCGGAAGTAGTGCAGTGCCCCGGACAGCAGCCGCACCGGTCGCCCGTCCAGCAGGAAGTCCCTGTCGCCCACCGTGAACTCACTCATGCCCCGACTCTCTCCCCTTGGCGCCGATCACGTCCATGGACAAAGATCACCCCTACTTGGACGCAGCAGACCGAGCGGTGCGTGAGGAGACGCGGGTGGTGAGTGAGAGGGTGCGGGCCGTGCGTGAGGGGGCGCCGACCTACCACACCTGGATGCGCTTCTTCACGCCCACACCCGCCCACCACCGCCTCGGCCTCGCCTGCCTCGGCGTCGGCCTCCAGTACGGCGCCCTGCCCACCGTCGGCCCCCGCACCCTCGACCACCACGTCGCCGTCGTGATCAGCGCGGGCGGCGGCTGGTACCTGACCCCCGACGGCCGCCGTACGACCGTCACCGCGCCCGCGCTGTTGTGGCTCACCCCCGGAGTGCCGCACCACTACGCGCCCGACCCCGGCGCCGGCTGGGACGAGGGGTTCGTCGACTTCACCGGGCCCGCGACGACGACGTACACCGAACTCGGCTACATCGAGCCGGAACGGCCCGTGGTGGCCCTCTCGGACGCGGCGGGACCCCGCGCGGTCATCGGGCGCATGGCCCGCGCCGCACGCCGCGGCAACCCCCTCCTGGAGGTGGAGACCGGCGCGGCCGTCCACGAACTCCTCGTCGCCCTGCGCCGCGCCCGCGCCGACCTCGCCCCCGACGGCGACCCGGTCCTCCAGGCCCTCGCCCGCGACGCCTGTCTGCCGCTCACCGTCGCCGACCACGCGACCCGGCACGGCATGACCCCCGCCGCACTGCGCGCCGCCGTCCGCCGGGGCGCCGGATGCAGCCCCAAGGACTACCTCCTCGGCATCCGCCTGGGCCGCGCCAAGGAACTCCTCGCCGCCACCGAACTCCCGGTCGCCGCCGTCGCCCGCCGCGTCGGCTACGACGACCCCGCCTACTTCTCCCGTCTGTTCACCCGCCGCGTCGGCACGGCCCCCGTCCGCTTCCGCGCCCAGCAGGGCCGCACCGTCCCCGGCGGCTGGAGCTACCAGGTCCCCGATCCGGCCGATCCGCCGAGGATCGAGTGGCCGCACGCCACGGAGGACGACCGGTGATCGAGACAGGCCGGATGATCGAGGTGCCGCGCGCCACGTAGGGTGGTCGCCCATGACCACCAGCACCAAGGGAACCGGTGACGTCGACCCCGCCGTGCGCGAGGAGCTCGCCCGGCTGCGCGACAGCATCGACAACATCGACGCCGCCGTCGTCCACATGCTCGCCGAACGCTTCAAGGCCACCCAGCAGGTCGGTGTCCTCAAGGCCACCCACCAACTGCCGCCCGCCGACCCGGCCCGCGAGGCCCGCCAGATCGAGCGGCTGCGCGCCCTGGCCGAAAGCGCCAAGCTGGACCCGGCGTTCGCCGAGAAGTTCCTGAACTTCATCATCGGCGAGGTCATCCGGCACCACGAGCGCATCGCGGAGGACGCCGTCAACGGCGGTTCGCCCATGGCGAATTGACACCGCGGGTTCCGTTCGGGAGGTGACAACGGGGGTACACGGGGCCATGCTTCGCTGTGCACTCCTTGTCAGCCGACGGGCACGCCCCGTCAACGCCTGCGCCATAAGCTGGTTGTCCCACGCGGGAGGGACGTCGGGTCATGCCGTCGGATGCCAAGATCCTCATCGTCGACGACCATGAGGACACGCTGTACGCGCTGGAGAGCGCCCTGGCCCCGCTGGGCCGTCCGCTCGCCCGCGCCACCAGCGGCGACAAGGCGCTCAAGCAGGTGCTCCGCGGCCAGGTCGGCCTCCTCCTGCTCGACGTGCGCATGCCCGGCGTCAGCGGCCTCGACGTCGTCCGCTACCTGCGCCGCCTGGAACAGACCCAGCACATCCCCGTCCTCCTCCTCACCGGCTTCGGCGCCGACCTCGAACTGACCGCCGCCGCCTTCGCGTTGGGCGTCGCCGACCTCGTCCTGAAACCCGTCGACCCCTGGATCCTGCGCACCAAGGTCCGCTACCTCTACGACGCCCACCAGCGCCACCGGGCCCTCGAACAGGAGGTCCGCGAACTCCGCGCCCTCCTCAAGGACCCGCCCGGCCCCCGCCCGGCCCTGTCCCACCCGGGCGCGCACGTGCCCTATCAGCGGGACGCCCAGAACACCGCGCCCGCACCGGACCGCACATAAGCCGCGTACCGGACCGCCCCTGTGCCATGTCGGTGCCATCAGGCAGCATGTCCACCATGTCCGTACTGACGCGCGACGAAGCGCAGACCCGTGCCAGGCTCCTCGACGTCCACCGCTACACGATCGAACTCGATCTGACGACGGGCGAAGACACCTTCGACTCCCGCACCGTCATCCGGTTCAGCGCTCGTGCCGACGCGGACACCTTCGTCGAACTCAAGCCCGCCGAGCTGCGCTCCGTCACCCTCGACGGCCACCCCCTCGACCCCGAGCACCTGGTCGAGAACCGGCTCCCGCTGCCCGGCCTCACCGCCGGCGAGCACGAACTGCGCGTCGACGCGAGCATGCGCTACTCCCGCACCGGCGAGGGCATGCACCGCTTCACGGACCCCACCGACGGCGAGACCTACCTCTACACCCAGCTCTTCATGGACGACGTCCAGCGCGTCTTCCCCGCCTTCGACCAGCCCGACCTCAAGGCCGTCTTCGACCTCACCGTGACGGCCCCCGAAGGCTGGACCGTCCTCGCCAACGGCATCACCGAACACCTCGGCGAAGGCCGCTGGCAGGCCGCCACCACCCCGCTCATCTCCACCTACCTCGTCGCGGTCGCCGCCGGCCCCTGGCACTCGATCCGCACCGAACACCGCGGCCTGCCCTTCGGCATCCACTGCCGCCGCTCCCTGGCCCCCCACCTCGACGCGGACGCCGAGGAGATCCTCGACATCACCCGCCAGTGCTACGACCGCTACCACGAGAAGTTCGAGGAGCCCTACCCCTTCGACTCCTACGACCAGGCCTTCGTCCCCGAGTTCAACGCGGGCGCCATGGAGAACCCCGGACTCGTCACCTTCCGCGACGAGTTCGTCTACCGCTCCGCCGTCACCGACACCGAGCGGCAGACCCGCGGCATGGTCATCGCCCACGAGATGGCCCACATGTGGTTCGGCGACCTCGTCACCCTCCAGTGGTGGGACGACATCTGGCTGAACGAGTCCTTCGCCGAGTACATGGGCTACCAGACCCTCACCGAGGCCACCCGCTTCACCGACACCTGGACCGACTTCGGCGTCGTCCGCAAGGCCTGGGGCTACGACGCCGACCAGCGCCCCTCCACCCACCCCGTGGCCCCCGAGAACGTCGACGACACCGCCTCCGCCCTCCTCAACTTCGACGGCATCTCGTACGCCAAGGGCGCCTCCGCACTACGGCAGTTGGTGGCCTGGCTCGGCGAGAAGGACTTCCTCGCCGGCATCAACACCCACTTCGCCCGCCACAAGTTCGCCAACGCCACCCTCGCCGACTTCATCGACTCCCTCGCCTCCGGCACCGAACGGGACGTCAACGCCTGGGCGGACGCGTGGCTGCGCACGACGGGTGTCGACACCCTCACGCCCGAGGTCGAAGCCGGTGACGGCCACTGGAGCTACTCCGTCCAGCACGAGGGCAGCCTCGGAGTCTGGCTCAAGCGTGACCCCTCCCAGGACCACGACGGACTCACCCACCTCAACTCCCTCGTACCGTCCGGCGGCACCCGCCCGCACCGCATCACCATCGGCCTCTACGACCGTGACCTGCACGACGCGAGCCGCCTGATCCTCCGCGGCCGCATCGAGGAGGACCTCGCCGCCACTGCCGAGACCCGCCTCACCAGCACCTCGGGCCCCCGCCCCGCCCTCGTCCTCCTCAACGACGGCGACTACACCTACGCCAAGATCCGCTTCGACGCCGAGTCCCTCGAAACGGTCCGCACCAGCCTCTCCGGCCTCCCCGAACCCCTCACCCGCGCGGTCGTCTGGAACGCCCTGCGCGACACGGTCCGGGACGGTCAACTCCCCGCCTCCGCCTACCTGGACGCCGCCCGCGCCCACCTCCTGCACGAGACGGACCTCGCCCTCGTCCAGGGCGTCCTCGCCTTCGCCTCCACCCAGGTCGCCGACCGCTACCTCACCCCCGAGGACCGCCCGGCCGCGCTCGCCACCCTCACCGCCCTGTGCCGCGACCTCATCCGCCGCACCGAGGACGGCTCCGACCCCGGCCTGCGCCTCATCGCCGTACGCCACTTCATCGACGTCGCCGCGCACCCCGACACCATCGCCGCCTGGCTCGCCGAAGGCATCGTCCCCGGCGGCCCGGAACTCGACCCCGAGCTGCGCTGGCGCGTCCTGGCCCGCCTCGCCGTCCTCGGCGCCACCGACGAGCGCGCGATCGCCGCCGAGCTGGCACGCGACCCGTCCGCCACCGGCCAGGAAGGCGCGGCCCGCTGCCGAGCCGCACTCCCCGACCCCGAGGCCAAGCGCACGGCCTGGGACGCGATGTTCGCCGGCGACGACCTCTCCAACTACCTCTTCACCGCCACCGCCCAGGGCTTCTGGCAACCCGAACAGGCCGACCTGGTACGGGAGTACGTGCCCCGCTACTACCCGGACG
This sequence comes from Streptomyces sp. NPDC101776, assembly GCF_044766845.1. Classification (NCBI taxonomy): domain Bacteria; kingdom Bacillati; phylum Actinomycetota; class Actinomycetes; order Kitasatosporales; family Streptomycetaceae; genus Streptomyces; species Streptomyces sp. NPDC101776. Next base: position 1,173,166 of record NZ_JBIWMV010000002.1, read on the forward strand.
CGGTGGCCCTCGCCACCCGGCGCGGCCCCGCCATCGCCGACGCCGCCGGCCGCTGGGCCTTCCCCGCGCACGCCGTCGACCCCGAAACCCTCCGCCTCGGCGAGGAATGCCTCCGCGACGCCGAACTCACCCCCTCCCTGCGTCGCAAGCTCGCCGACCAACTCGACGACCTGGCACGGGCGTTGAGGGTGCGGAAGGCATAGCACCCGGGCACTGCGGGCTGATCGTCCTTCCTGGGCTCCACGACCGAGGACGATCGGCCCCCAGCAACACTTTCGGGTTCTGATCGTTGTTCTTCCCGGGCGCGCCGACTCATCCAGGTACAAGCTGGAACCCCCCTTGCCCCGCGCCCCGGAGGACAGCCCATGAGCAACGCGCCCCTCGCCTCAGGCGCCGAAGGCCCGGACGCCCTACGGCCGTTGCTCGACACCGTCCTCGACGCCCTCGGCACCGGACGCCGCGCACGCGGCGGGCCCTTCCCGGCCGGTGGCCCCGACGCGGTCGCCGCCCGGATGCGGGACGCCGTGGGGGACGTACTCCCGGACGAAGGCGATCCGACCGCCCTGCGCACCCTCGTGCACGCCCTCGCGGAAGGCGCCGCCGACCCCGCCGACCCGCTGTGCGCGGCACACCTGCACTGCCCGCCGCTCGCCGTCGCCACCGCCGCCGACCTCGCCGTCAGCGCGCTGAACCCGTCCCTGGACTCCTGGGACCAGGCCCCCGCCGCCTCCGCGCTCGAAGCCCTCGTCACCCGCACCCTCGCCCACGCGATCGGCCTCGCCGACGCCCTCGTCACCACCGGCGGCACCGAGGCCAACCAACTCGCCCTGCTGCTCGCCCGCGAAGCCCACAACGGCAGCGTGCAGTTGGTGTGCGGCTCCAACGCCCACCACTCCCTGCCCCGCGCGGCCTGGCTCCTCGGACTGCCCGACCCCGTCGTCGTCCCCACGCCCGCAGGCACCCTCGACCCCGCCGCCCTCGACAAGGCCCTCACCGCACTGCCCGGCCCGCGCGGCTCCGTCCTGGTCGCCGCCACCGCCGGCACCACCGACGCCGGACTCATCGACCCGCTCCCCGAGATCGCCGGCCTGTGCGCCGCCCACGGCGCCCGCCTCCACATCGACGCCGCCTACGGCGGAGGCCTCGTCTTCAGCGACCGCCACCGCGACAAACTCGCCGGCCTCGACCGCGCCCACACCGTCACCCTCGACCTGCACAAACTCGGCTGGCAGCCCGTGGCCGCCGGCCTTCTCGCCGTACGCCACCCCCGCGACCTCGCCGCCCTCACCCAGCGCGCCGACTACCTCAACGCCGACGACGACACCGAAGCGGGCCTGCCCGACCTCCTCGGCCGCTCGATGCGCACCACCCGCCGCCCCGACGTCCTCAAGCTCGCCGTCACCCTGAAAACCCTCGGCCGCACCGGACTCGGCACCCTCGTCGACCAAGTCTGCGCCCGCGCACGGGAGTTCGCCGCGCTCGTCCGCGACCACCCCGGCTTCGAGCTCTACGGCGCACCCGTCATCAGCACGGTCCTGTTCCGGCCCGCCCAAGCCGCCGACGACGCGGTGGCCGCCGTACGCCGCCAACTCCTCACCGAGGGACGGGCCGTGCTCGGCCGGGCCGCATTCGACGGCCGGCTCTGGCTCAAGGTCACCCTCCTCAACCCCCACACCCGGCCCGACGACCTGGCCGCCCTCCTGAAACTGGTGGAAGGAAACACCCCCCGATGAGCCACCCCCCGACGGGTCACCCCCAGACCCCCAACCCCCCACACCACGAACCCGATCCACCCCGCGACCTGGTCGGCATCGGCATCGGCCCCTTCAACCTCTCGCTCGCCGCCCTCGCCCACCCGCTCGCCGAACTCGACACCGTCTTCTACGAACAGCGCCCCGGCTTCGACTGGCACCCGGGCCTGCTCATCGACGGCGCCACCGTCCAAGTCCCCTTCCTGGCCGACCTGGTGACCCTCGCCGACCCTGTCAGCCCCTGGTCCTTCCTCAACTACCTCAAGGCCCGGGACCGGCTCTTCCCCTTCTACTTCGCCGAGCGCTTCCACATCCAGCGCGCCGAGTACGACGCCTACTGCCGCTGGGTCGCGGACAGCCTCCCCGGACTCCACTTCGGCCACCAGGTCGACGCCGTCCGCTTCAATCCCGAACGTGACGTCTTCGAGGTCGACTTCACCCAGCTCGACGGCGACGGAGAGGCCGAGGCCCTCGGCCGGACCTACACCAAGAACATCGTCCTCGGCGTCGGCACCGCCCCCTACGTCCCCGACCCGCTCAAGCCCCTCGTCGAAGCCCCCGGCGTCCCCGTCATCCACGCCGCCGACTACCTGGCCCACCGCGAAACGTTTCTCGCCGCCGGACACATCACCGTCATCGGCTCGGGACAGACCGGCGCCGAGGTCTTCCTCGACCTGCTCCGCCACCGCCCCGCGGGACACGAGAAACTCCACTGGATCGGCCGCAGCGAGGCCTTCGCCCCCATGGAGTACTCCAAGCTCGGCCTGGAGCACTTCACCCCCGACTACACCCGCTACTTCCACGCCCTCGCCGAACCCGTCCGCGACCGCCTCGTCGGCTCGCAGTGGCAACTCCACAAGGGCATCGACGCCGACACCATCGCGGCCATCCACGACGAGCTCTACCGCCGTACCCTGCACGGCGGTTGGCCCGACGCCGTGCTCACCCCCGGCGTCCGGGTCCGCACCGCGGGCCGCATCGCGACCACCAAGGTCGAGCTCCACCTGGAACACCTCCAGCAGAACACCCGCTCCCGGCTCACCACCGACGCCGTCGTCCTCGCCACCGGCTACCGCGAACGCCCCCTCGGCCGCATCCTCGCCGGACTCGACCCCTATCTGCGCCGCGACAGCGCCGAACGCCCGCGCGTCGACGACCAGTTCAGACTCGTCCTCGACCCCTCCGTCACCGGCGCCGGCTGCCAGGTCTACGTCCAGAACGCCGAACTCCACACCCACGGCGTCGGCGCCCCCGACCTCGGCCTCGCCGCCTGGCGCAGCGCCACCATCCTCAACTCCCTGACGGGGAAGGAGCCTTACCCCCTCCCCGGCCGTACGGCCTTCACCACCTTCGGCCTCGACCCCCAGGCCCAGATCCCCCAGGCCCGGCAGGCCGTCCGCACCCTCACCCCACTCGTCGAAGGACGCTAGACAGAGGCAGGGGCCCGGCGGTGACCAGAACCCGCCGGACCCCTCAGAACACCGGACCCCTCAGAACACCGGACGCCTTAGAAGACCGGCGCCCCGTTCCGCGTCAACTTCCAGTCCACCGAAGCGAAGTCCGCCGGGTTCAGCACACCCTTCGCGGTCACCCACTCCGCGATCCGCGTCCGGATCTCCGTCGACTCCGCCCACACCTCGGTCGCCGAGGCCACATGCGGGAACGCGCCGCCGCCGTTCGCCCGGTAGTTGTTCACCGCGAGCACGAACTGCTGCGCGTCGTCCAGCGCCGCACCGTTGTACGTCAGGTTCCTGATCCGCGAACCGGCCGCCTGCGCGATGTCGATGTCGTACGAGAAGCCCGACACGTAGTCGTAGTTGTAGTCCGGGCGGCCGTTCGCGTTCGTCAGCTTCTCCGTGTCGACGACCGCGTCCGCCGCCGTCTGCACGAAGTACTCCGCCGAGTACTCCAGATACGCCCGCACCTGAGTGCCCGTCAGCAACTTCGCGACCAGCGTGTTGTCGTACACGTACAGACCCGACAGATCCCGGATCGTCACCTCGCCCGCCGGGATCTCCGAGGTCCGCGAGAACGGCGACGCTTGCGCGATCACCGGCAGCGACGCGTACGCCGTCCCCACCAACGCCGCCTTCACCACGTCTTCTTGGACCTTGGTGATCAGGTCGATGATCGGCGCGTCCTTGTACCGCGCGTCCACCGTCGTCAGCGTCGCCGTCGCCGTACCGACCACCTGGTTGACGTACTCCACGACCAGCGCGTGCTCGTCCTTCAGCAAGCGCGTGATCTTCGGGTCGTCCGCGACCGTCTTCGCGTCCCGCAGCGAGGCCGCCACCGACTCGACGGTCCAACGGCCCTTCTCGAAGACCAACTCGAAGTCGAACACGCTCAACCGCTCGGCGTAGCACAGCGGTTCGGACAGTACGACCGTCTTCCCCGTCGCCGTGTTCGTGACCTTCAACTCGGGGATCTCCACGTGCGCGTGGCCGACGAGGATCGCGTCGATCCCGGGCACCTGCTGCGCGACGAGCGCCGCCGAGTTCTCCACGTACGGCAACTGGTCACCGTACGACGACGTCCCCGACGACCCCGAGTGCGCCGACACCACGACGACGTCCGCACCCATCGACCGCAGCTTCGGCACCCACTTCGCCGCCTGCTCCTCAAGGCCCGGGAACGTCAACTTCCCCTGCACATACGCCTTGTCCCAGATCGCGATCCCCGGGTTCGTCAGCCCCAGCACCGCCACCTTCACCGGCGGAGCGCCCGGCACCTGGAACTTCTTGATGAAGTACGGCGGGAACGCGGGCTTCAGCGTCTTCGCGTCCAGCGCGTTCGCCCCGAGGAGCGGGAAACGGCACTGGTCCTCGAACTTCCGCAACGTCTCGATGCCGTAGTTGAACTCGTGGTTGCCCAGCGCCGCGGCGTCGTACCCGATCGCGTTCATCGCCTGCGCCATCGGGTGCACCGGCCCGCCCTTGGCGGTGATCGGGTCCACCTTCGCGAAGTAGTACGTCAGCGGGGTGCCCTGGATCGTGTCGCCCGCGTCCAGCAGCAGCGTGTTGCGCCGGCCCTTCTCCTGGCGGATCTGGTTCACCAGGGTCGACACCCGAGCCAGACCCATCGCGTTGCCCTTGGCGTCCGAGTACTCCGCGTCCTTGAAGTAGTCCCAGTTGAAGACATGCCCGTGCAGGTCGGTCGTGCCCAGCACCGTCAGCGAGTACCGCTTCGGGTGCCTGCCCGGCTTCTTCCTCTCTGCGGCCTGCGCCGCCGGAGCCGCCGCCGCACCGGCCAGCGCGACCCCCGCACCCGTCACGGCGGACTTCTTCAGGAACTTCCGGCGGTTCAAGGGCATGTCTGGATCTCCTCGGGAAACGGTCAACAACGCGCGTAGATTCTTACTCGCTTCTTACTGGCCGCGACAGGTCCCGCAGGTTTCGATCTGATGACCACCAGGCGCCACAACTGACAGAGTGGGACGTATGACCACCCCCACCCCGGACGACCCCCGACCCCACGTCCCCTACGGCACCCCCGACGCCCCCCGCATCGCCGTCCGCGGCGAGGCCCGCCTCGAAGTCGACCCCGAGATCGCCCGCATCGGCATCACCGTCGCCGCCCGCGGCACCGACCGCCGCACCGCCCTCGACGACCTCACCCGCCGCAACGCCGCCGTCCTCGACCTGGTCAAGAGCTACGGCGAAGCCGTCGAACGCCTGGAGACCGGCGGCTTCTCCATCACCCCCGAACTCACCAAGCACGGCCGGGGCGAACGCGTCCACCGCTACCACGGCAGAGTCAACGTCACCGCCGAACTGGCCGACTTCACCGCCCTCGGCGAACTCACCACCCGCCTCGCCGACCTCGAACTCACCCGCGTCGACGGCCCCTGGTGGGCCCTGCGCCCTGACTCGCCCGTCCACCGCCAGGCCCGCCAACAGGCCGTGCACGAAGCCGTCCAACGTGCCCGCGAATACGCCGAAGCACTCGGCACCACCCTCGCCGCCCTCGTCGAACTCGCCGACATCGGCGCCGAGAACGCCCAGACCTACGCGGCACCCGCGGGCCGTATGCGCTCCCGAGCCCTCATGGGCGGAGCCGCCGAGGACACCGCCGCCGCGCCCCTCGACCTCGAACCCGAACGGCAACAGGTCTACGCCCAGGTCAACGCGCGCTTCACGATGGCACCACCGCGCCTATGAACCGAGCCTTTGATTCGACCATTCCCACGCTCATTGGAGCACCTCGCCGCACATTCAAGCCTTGTCAATAAGCCTTCACCCAAAGGTTGTTGAGTAGTCATGCACGGCCAATTCCCTACCCATCGGTAAGGTCTAGGCTCAAACCATGCGCCGAGCAAAAATCGTCTGTACGTTGGGCCCCGCGACCGACTCGTACGACCAGATCAAAGCCCTGGTCGAAGCCGGAATGGACGTAGCCCGCTTCAACCTCAGCCACGGCACCCACGCCGAGCACGAGGAGCGCTTCCAGCGCGTCCGTAAGGCCTCCGAGGAGACCGGCCGCAGCGTCGGAATGCTCGCCGACCTTCAAGGCCCGAAGATCCGACTCGGCCGATTCACCGAAGGCCCCGTACTCCTTGAACGCGGAGACACCTTCACCATCACCGTCGAAGAAGGCGCCGAAGGCGACCGCCAGTCCTGCGGCACGACCTACGCCGGCCTCGCCGCGGACGTCACCCCCGGCGAGCGCGTCCTCGTCGACGACGGCAAGGTCTGCCTCGAAGTCACCTCCGTCGACGGCCCCCGCGTCCACACCAAGGTCGTCGAGGGCGGCATGGTCTCCGACCACAAGGGCCTCAACCTCCCCGGCGTCGCCGTCTCCGTCCCCGCCCTCTCCGACAAGGACGAGGTCGACCTCCGCTGGGCCCTGCGCTCCGGCTTCGACGTCATCGCCCTCTCCTTCGTCCGCAGCGGGAAGGACATCGACGACGTCCACCGCATCATGGACGAGGAGGGCCACCGCCTGCCCGTCATCGCCAAGGTGGAGAAACCCCAGGCCGTCGAGGCCATCGACGACATCGTGGCCGCCTTCGACGGCATCATGGTCGCCCGCGGCGACCTCGGCGTCGAGATGCCCCTCGAACAGGTCCCGATCGTCCAGAAGCGCGCGATCAAACTGGCCAAGCGCAACGCCAAGCCGGTCATCGTCGCCACCCAGATGCTCGACTCGATGATCGAGAACTCCCGCCCGACCAGGGCGGAAGCGAGCGATGTGGCGAACGCCGTCATCGACGGCACGGACGCGGTGATGCTGTCGGGCGAGACCAGCGTCGGCAACTACCCCATCGCGACCGTCACCACGATGGCCCGCATCGTCGAGGCCGCCGAGGAGGACATCCTCGCCAAGGGCCTGCCCCCACTGACCGAACGCAACAAGCCCCGCACCCAGGGCGGCGCGGTGGCCCGGGCCGCCGCCGAGATGGGCGACTTCCTCGGCGCGAAGTTCCTGGTGGCCTTCACCCAATCCGGCGACACGGTACGGCGGTTGTCCCGCTACAGGTCGCCCATCCCCGTGATGGCCTTCACCCCCGACCCGGCCACCCGCGCCCAACTCACCCTCACCTGGGGCGTGGAGACCATCCTCGGCCCACATGTCGACTCCACCGACGCGATGGTCGACCAGGTCGACGAACTCCTCCTCAAGCACGGCCGCTGCCAGAAGGGCGACATCGTCGTCATCACGGCGGGCTCGCCCCCCGGAGTCGCCGGCTCCACCAACCTCGTCCGCGTCCACCACGTCGGTGAGGACGACAGCCCCAAGTAGCGCCTACGGACACGAGAAGAGCGACGGCGAGGCGAAGGTCGCCGTCGCGGATGAAATTCGCCGGCTTTCGACGCCGATGAATTCCCTTCACGTTATGGCGGATGCGCCCGTGATAACCCCGGTTCACTCACATCTCGGAGAACCCGGGCGGCAGTTGGAACTCCTCAGCGAATTCACGGGCCGTGAGACCGGAGTTGAGCATCGGTAGGCCTACACGGGTGTCCATGAGGGCGACTGACGCCTTGCGGGCAACGGAGATGTTGTAGGCGTTCGCCTGCTTCCGACTGACGCCGACCTCGTTCGCGTGTGCTGGCAGCAGAAAGCGGAGGTTCACGCGAACGTGAACCTCCGCCTTAAAGCGCGTCCTTCGAATCGAAGGAAAAGTGCCCCGAGTCGGATTCGAACCGACGCTTGATGGGTTTTGAATCCATTGTCTCTACCGCTGGACTACCGGGGCTTCCCCTAAAACCAAGGTCAGCGGTCTCCCGCTGTGCCCCCACCTTATCGCAGCTAGGTAGGCTCTTGCTCAGCACTACCCCCGTGCCCTGAACGAGGAGCCCCCGTGACCGCCCCCGAGTCGCCCCAGCCCGTAGACGCGCCCGACGACGACAAGTCGCACGTGCCTCCGCTGACGACCCGTGTCGTCATCGCCGAGGACGAGGCCCTGATTCGGCTCGATCTCAAAGAGATGCTCGAAGAAGAGGGGTACACCGTCGTCGGTGAGGCCGGCGACGGTGAGCAGGCCGTCGAGCTGGCCCGTGAGCACAAGCCCGACCTGGTGATCCTCGACGTGAAGATGCCCAAGCTGGACGGTATCTCCGCCGCCGAGAAGATCGCCGAGGAGGGCATCGCTCCCGTACTGATGCTCACCGCCTTCTCGCAGCGCGACCTCGTCGAGCGGGCCAGGGACGCCGGTGCGATGGCGTACCTGGTGAAGCCCTTCAGTAAGAGTGACGTCGTGCCCGCGATCGAGATGGCCGTCTCACGCTTCACCGAGCTCAAGCAGCTTGAGCAGGAGGTCGCCGACCTCACGCTGCGGCTGGAGACCCGCAAGCTGGTCGACCGTGCGAAGTCGATCCTGCAGACCGAGTACGGACTGTCCGAGCCGGCCGCGTTCCGGTGGATCCAGAAGACGTCGATGGACCGCCGGATGTCCATGCAGCAGGTCGCCGAGGCGGTCATCCAGGACGCCGACGAGAAGAAGTCCGCGAAGGGCTGACACCCGAGACGGTGACTACGACGAGGCCCGCGCCCCCGAAGCTGGGGGCGCGGGCCTCGTCGTGGCGAAGGGCGAAGGAGAACTCAGTCCTCGCCGAGGTACGCCTTGCGTACCGATTCGTCGTGCAGCAGGTCCTCGCCCGTGCCGGAGAGGACGATGTTGCCGACCTCCATGACATGGCCCTGGTCGGCGAGGGAGAGCGCCGCTTGGGCGTTCTGCTCGACGAGGAGGATCGTCGTGCCCGACGCCTTGAGCTCCACGATCGTCGCCAGGATCTTCTGCATCATGATCGGGGAGAGGCCCATGGACGGCTCGTCCAGCATCAGCAGTTTCGGCTGGGACATGAGCGCGCGGCCCATCGCCAGCATCTGCTGCTCGCCGCCGGAGAGGGTTCCCGCGGCCTGCTTCTGACGTTCCCCGAGGATGGGGAAGAGGTCGTAGGCGCGCTGGATGTCCTTTTCGATGCCTTCCTTGTCCTTGCGGAGGAAGGCGCCGAGCTGGAGGTTCTCCGCGATGGTGAGGCGGGGGAAGATGTGCCGGCCCTCGGGGGAGTGGGCCAGGCCGAGGGCGACGATCTTGTGGGCGGGGACGCTGTTGAGCGGCTTGCCGTCGAAGGTGATCTTGCCGCCGGAGGGCTGGAGCAGGCCCGAGAGGGTGCGCAGGGTCGTCGTCTTGCCGGCGCCGTTGGTGCCGATGAGGGTGACGACCTGGCCGGCCTCGACGCTGAAGGAGATGCCCTTGACGGCTTCGATCTTGCCGTAGGAGACCCTGAGGTCCTCGACCTCTAGCAGTGCGGTCACTGGGCTTCTCCCTTGGCGCTGGTGGTGCTCTCCGCTTCCGTCGCGGGCTGGGTGTCCTCGGGCGTGGCCTCGAACGGTTCGCCGAGATAGGCGGCCACCACGCGTTCGTCGGCCTGGACGACGTCGGAGGTGCCTTCGACGAGTTTCTCGCCCTGGACGAGGACGGCGACGCGGTCGCAGAGATTGAAGATGAAGCGCATGTCGTGCTCGATGACGAGGACGGCGATGCCCTTGTCGCGGATGGCGAAGACCAACTCTTCGGTGGCGCGCGTCTCTTGGGGGTTCATGCCGGCCGTCGGCTCGTCCAGGAGGAGCAGGCCCGGCTCGGACGCGAGGGCGCGTGCGATCTCCAGCTTGCGCTGTTCGCCGTAGGGGAGGTTCCTGGAGAGGTGGTCGCGCTTGTGGGCGAGGCCGATGAACTCCAGGAGTTCCATGGCGCGTTCCTCGCTCGCCTTTTCGGCCTTCTTGAAGCCGGGGCCGCGCAGGAGGGCCGACCAGAGGCCTTCCTTGGTGCGGGTGTGGCGGCCGACGAGGACGTTTTCCAGGACCGTCATGTTGGCGAACAGGCGGATGTTCTGGAAGGTGCGGGCGATGCCGGCCTTGGTGACCAGGTGGGGCTTCGGCGGAAGGACCGTGCCCTTGTAGGAGACCGTGCCCTCGGTGGGGACGTAGAGGCCGGTGAGGCAGTTGAAGAAGGTGGTCTTGCCGGCGCCGTTGGGGCCGATGAGGCCTACGATCTCGCCGGCGTTGACGGTGAAGTCGACGGAGCGGACGGCGGTGAGGCCGCCGAAGCGCATCGTGACGTCACGGGCTTCGAGTACGGGTGTCGTCATGGCTCTCTACGCCCCTGCCTTGGTGATGGCCGGTTCGTCGGTCAGGGTCGTGGTGTCCGGTACGTCGAGCTGGCCGGTCTCGTGGAATTCGAGCTGGCGTCGGCGGTTGGGGATGATTCCCTCGGGGCGGAAGCGCATCAGGAGGATGAGCGCGATGCCGAAGGCGAGGAGCGACTTGTCCTGGAGGGCGACGAGCTTCTCCGGGAGCAGGTACAGCAGGGCGGCGCCGAGGAAGGGTCCGGAGACGGTGCCCATGCCGCCGAGGACGACGGCCGCCAGGAGGAACGCGGAGTTGGGCGGGGCCGCTCCGGCGAACTGGTACGGGTTGGGCACCACGCTGTAGGTGACGTGGGCGCTGACCGTGCCGGCGAGGCCTGCGAGGGTGGCGCCGAGGGCGAAGGCGACGAGCTTGACGCGGAAGCCGTTGATGCCCATGGCGGTCGCGGCGGTCTCGTCCTCGCGGATGGCGATCCAGGAGCGGCCGATGCGGGAGTCCGAGGCGCGGCGGTAGATCGTGACGACGAGGGCGCTGATCAGGACCATGAGCAGGTAGTAGTTGGCGAACCGGCCGATGGTGAATCCGGCGAAGTCGTGACTCTGGCCGAAGTCGAAGCCGAAGAACGACAGGTCGGGGATGGACGGGATGCCGTTGGGGCCGTTGGTGATGTCGGGGCCGGAGACGCCGTCCATGTTGTTGACGGCGATGCGGAAGATCTCTCCGAAGCCGAGGGTCACGATGGCGAGGTAGTCGCCGCGCAGGCGCAGGGTGGGGGCGCCGATGAGGACGCCGAAGACCAGGCTGGCGGCGGCGCCGGTGAGGGCGGCGGCCCAGAAGGGGAACTGGACGCCGGAGAACTTGGAGAACTCGGAGCCGGAGACCAGGGCGGCGGTGTAGGCGCCGACGCCGAGGAAGGCGACGTAGCCGAGGTCGAGGAGTCCGGCGAGGCCGACGACGATGTTGAGGCCGAGGGCGACGGTGCCGAAGATCAGGATGTTGACGCCGAGGTTGGCGTAGTGGTCGTTGGTCTGCGTGAGGGGGAAGGCGATCGCGGCGACGAAGCCCATGGCGAGGGCGAAGCTGCGGTTGGTGGCCGTGAGGTGGCTGAACCGGTCGAAGAGGCCGGCGCTGTGCAGGGCCCAGGCGGTGAAGACGACCACGATGAGGAAGCCGACGAAGAGTTCCTCCTCCGCGTCGATGCCGTAGGCGAAGACGGTGAGGCCCAGGGCGGCGACGACGGTGATGGCCAGTCGCTGGATCCAGGGTGCGGTCGGCTGGGGGGCCGGGATGCTGTCGGCCTTGCGGATGTACGCCTTGAGCGCTTCCTTGGTGTTGTCGGTGGCGTCCTGCGGGAGGGCGAGGGCGCCGATGACGGGAAGCAGGGAGGCGACGGCGGCGATGTAGGTGCCGGGTTCCCAGTTGGCGATGCCGCCGAGTTCGGCGGCGATCGAGATCACCGTGTACCAGGTGACGGCGAAGCCGGCGAGGGCGATGAGCACGACGGGTGCGTTGTTGCGGGCGGGCATGAGCCAGCGGAGGCCGCGGACGCCGTAGGTGGCGAGGGCGAACACCGCGGTGATGACGCCCGCGACGAGGGTGAGGATCTGGAGGCCGGCGGGGCTGCCGTTGTAGGTGAGGTCGCCCGGGAAATCGGAGGTCCAGGTCCAGCGCAGTGCGGTGGAGGCGGCGGTGGCGATGCCTCCGACGAGCAGGAGGGCGCGGGCGGCCGCGAGGGGCAGCGGGATGAGGCCGCGCTGTGTCGCGGGGGCGGCGACCGGCGTTTCGGGGGTTTCGTTCGTCTCGGTCATGTGATCACGCCCTGTCCGCGACGCGTTCGCCGAGCAGGCCCTGTGGCCTGAACAGCAGTACGAGGATGAGGAGACAGAAGGCCCAGACGTTGGCCCAGCTGGAGCCGCCGAGCTGTTCCATGCCGGGGATCTTGCTGATGTAGGCGGAGGCGAGGGTCTCGGCGACGCCGAGGACGACTCCGCCGAGCATGGCGCCGTAGATGTTGCCGATGCCGCCCATGACGGCCGCGGTGAAGGCCTTGAGGCCCATCAGGAAGCCCATGCGGTAGTCGATGTTCCCGTACTTCAGGCCGTAGGAGACGGCTGCCACCGCGGCGAAGAAGCCGCCGATCGCGAACGCTATGACGATGATGCGGTTGGTGTCGATGCCCATGAGCTGCGCGGTGTCCGGGTCCTGCGCGGTGGCCTGCATCGCGCGGCCGGTGCGGCTCTTGCGGACGAACCAGGCGAGGCCGGACATGCAGACGATGGCGGCGATGACCAGGAAGATGTCGGCGTCGGAGATCGTGACGGAGCCGATGTCGTGGTTGCCGTCGAGGCTGGGGAAGGAGCGGGCCTTGTCGGCGCCCGGGTAGAAGTTCCGGACGAGTTCCTGCAGTGACAGGGAGAGACCGATGGCGGTGATGAGGGGCGCCAGCCGTGGTGCTTGCCGCAGGGGGCGGTAGGCGAATCGTTCGGCCCCTACCGCGACGACGACGGAGACGATTCCGCCGCCGATCAGCATGAGTGGTACGGCGACCACCATCGAGGTGCCGTCCGGCAGGATGTAGGCGTAGACCGTGAGGGCGCCGAAGGCGCCGGTCATGAAGATCTCGCCGTGCGCGAAGTTGATGAGCTGGACGATGCCGTACACCATCGTGTAGCCGATGGCGATCAGCCCGTACATCGAGCCTAGAAGCAGCCCGTTGGCCAGCTGCTGCGGCAGGGTGTTCACCGCATGGCCTCCATGTCGCTGGTGGTCGTGTGCACAGATCGCGTGCCTGGGGGTGGGGGGTGTGACAACGGGCCGCGCGGTCGGGATCCTCCTTCCGCGCGGCCCGTGGTGCGGTGGTGCTGTGGTGCTGGGCTGAGATCAGCTGCCGTTGAAGGTGCCGGTCTTCACGGCCTTCCAGGCGCCGTTGGTGACCTGGTAGACGGTGAGCTGCTTGTTCGTGGTGTCGCCGTACTCGTCGAAGGCGACCTTGCCGGAGATGCCTTCGAAGTCCGACTTCTGTACGGCGTCGACGACCTTGGAGCGGAGGTCGTTGCCGGAGGGCAGCTTGTCGCCGTTGCCGTCCTTGACCGCCTTCACGGCCTTGATGATGGCCGTGGCGGCGTCGTAGGCGTAGGCGCCGTAGGCGCCGTAGTCACCCTTGTAGCCCTTGGCCTTGTAGGTCGCGATGAACGCCTTGGCGGCGGGCAGGGTGTCGGCGGGGACGCCGACGGAGGTGGCGAGGTCGCCCTCGGCGGACTTGCCGGCGGTCTCGATGTAGGTGGTGGCGAACATGCCGTCACCGCCGAACAGCGGGATGTTGACGCCGGCGCCCTTGAGCTGCTTGGTGATCTTCTCCGACTCGTCGTACTGGCCACCGTAGTAGAGCAGGTCGGCACCGGAGGTCTTGATCTTGGTGACGAGGGTGCTGAAGTCGGTGTCGCCGGTGTTGACGTGGTCGGTGCCCGCGATGGAGCCACCGAGCTTCTTGAAGGCGCTGTTGAAGATCCCGGCCAGGCCGGCACCGTAGGTCTGCTTGTCGTCGACGACGAAGGCCTTCTTCTTCTTGAGGCCGTTGTACGCGTAGTCGGCGGCGAAGGCACCCTGGAGGGCGTCCGTGGTGGCCGTGCGGAAGTACGTCTTGTACGGCCGCGTCTTGGTGGTCGCCCAGTCCTTGCCCTGGGTCAGGGCGGGGTTGGTGTTCGACGGGGAGATCTCGACCATGTTGGCCGAGGCGAACACCTGCTGCATCGACTGGGCGACGCCGGAGTTCAGCGGGCCGACGGCGCCGACAACGTTGCTGTCGCCGGTGAAGGCGGTGGCGTTGGACTGGCCGGTGGCGGGCTGGGCCTTGTCGTCCAGGGCCTTGATCTTGAACTTGACGCCGGGGACCCAGTTGTTCTTGTTGGCGTCGTCGATCGCGATCTGGACGCCGTACTGGATGCCGAGACCGGTGGTGGAGTTCTCACCGGACAGCGGGGCGTCGACACCGATGGTCAGGGTGGTCGACCCGCTGTCGCTCTTGCTGTCGCTGTCCCGGGAGCCGCAGGCGGTGAGGGTCAGAGCTCCGGTCGTGAGAACGGAGGTCAGTATCACCAAAGAACGCTGTCGCACAATCAGTCCTTTCCGCAGACACCGTCGCTCCGGTCTGGAGCGGCAAGGTGCTGCGCTGGTACCCAACTCCCGATGGAGCGGTGACTGGCCGTGACTCTAAGCCCGGTCTGTGGGCATGGGCATCGTCGTGCGCTGGCTTGTGACTTTCTTGTTATGACGTGCAGGTTGGCGGGGATCGTGGAGGGTGGGTCTCGGCCGGTTTGGCGGAATTCAGCCGCGGTCCACATTTTGAGAACCTGCACTTCCGCTTGGCCGTGGGCCTGGCCTGGCGTTTGTCGTGCCGCAGGCCCTGTGGAGGAGCTGGGAAAGGTCCTTGGAGTAGGCGCTGCCGAAGATGAAACTGTGGCTTTGTATTGCGCGCGTGTTACGCAGCGTTACGTCCAGAAAGGCGAGGTCCGCATTCAGGGGCAGTCCCGAACAGTCGGAAACCGATATCTCCACGGTCACGCGGCGGGTCGTCCCGGCGCGGACGGTGAAGGACGGGTCGGGGACGGCCTGGGCGATGAGCCCGTCGAAGGCGGCGCCGATCACCCGTACGGCGACGGGCGGCCCGCTGTCCACGGTGACGGCGAAGCGGAAGAAGCCGGTCGTGGTGGGGGTGTCGGTGGTCTGGGCGAGCCCCGTGTAGCGCCATTCGGTGATGTTCGCGGGCCAGGGCACGGGTGGCGCCGGGTCGGCCTGCGGGCGGGGTGGCAGGAGGACGACTCCGACGGCCACGACGGCGACCGTGCCCGCCGCGAGCACGGCCCTGCGGGTTCGCGGCGGGAGGGTGTGCCAACGGTCCGTCGGGCGGGGCGAGTCACCCCCGATGACTTCGTAACTCCCGTTCGCCTCCGATGAGTCGACGGATTCGACGGGCCCGATACCGCTCATGCCGGCAGCCTCATGGGGAAACGGTAGGGGAGCGGACGGGGGTGCGGAAGACGGGGTCAAGATCCGCCGGTTCGGGGCGGGTTCGGGACGGGGGCAGGACGGGTTCTGGGTGCGCGGGTGGTCCGGTCGGTGGGCGGGTCGTGGCGTGCGGGAGGTCCGGTTGGTGGTTGGGTTGCGGCGCGTGCGGGTGGTCCGGTCGGCGGTTGGGTCGCGGCGCGTGCGTGGCCGGTGGGTGGTCGGGTCGTGGCGTGCGGGTGGACCGGTGGGCGGTCGGGTTGCGGCGCGTGCGGGTGGTCCGGTGGGCGGTTGGGTTGCGGCGCGTGCGGGTGGTCGGGTTGCGGCGCGTGCGTGGGCCGGTGGGCGGTCAGGTCGCGGAGTGTGTGTGGGCCGGTCGACGGTCCGCCCGTGGTGTGTGCGTGGACGCGTCCGGGACCGCTCGGCCGGGTGTGCGGTCCCGCCCGGGGCGGCCCGGGCCGGGCGCGGGGATTCAGCTCGCGGCGCCCGCGGGGATCCCGTCGCCCGGCTTCACGTCCCGCAGCAGGCAGGTCAGCCGCGCGGAGCACACCCGCCGCCCGTCCTCGTCACTGATCACGATCTCGTACGTCGCCGTCGAGCGGCCCCGGTGCACGGGGGTGGCGACGCCGGTCACGAGGCCGGAGCGGGCCCCGCGGTGGTGGGTGCAGTTCAGGTCCACGCCGACGGCGATCTTCGTGCTGCCGCCGTGCAGCATCGCCCCCAGCGAGCCGAGGGTCTCCGCCAGGACGGCGGACGCGCCCCCGTGCAGCAGCCCGTACGGCTGGGTGTTCCCCTCCACCGGCATCGTGCCGACGACCCGCTCGGCGGACGCCTCGACGATCTCCACGCCCATCCGGGTGCCGAGGTGCCCCGCCGAGAAGAGGGCGACCAGGTCGATGCCGAGCGCCGAGTACTCGTCGATGACGTCCTGCGGGAACTTCCCGTGCTGCTGCTCGCCCATGGGGCCGACTCCGTTCGTCCTGCGCCTGACCGGCGGACCTGACTGACGGCTGAGCAAACGCTCAGTCGGTCGCCGATTGTTCCAGACGTACGACGACGGACTTGCTGGCCGGGGTGTTGCTGGTGTCCGCGGTGGCGTCCAGGGGGACCAGGACGTTGGTCTCGGGGTAGTAGGCGGCGGCGCAGCCCCGCGCGGTCGGATAGTGCACGACCCGGAAACCGGGCGCCCGCCGCTCCACCCCGTCCTTCCACTCGCCGACCAGATCGACGTACGACCCGTCGGCGATGCCGAGCCGGGCGGCGTCGTCGGGGTGGACCATGACGACCCGGCGGCCGTTCTTGATGCCCCGGTAGCGGTCGTCGAGGCCGTAGATCGTGGTGTTGTACTGGTCGTGCGAGCGCAGCGTCTGCAACAGCAGGCGGCCTTCCGGCAGTTCGGGATATTCGACGGGCGCGGCGGTGAAGTTGGCCTTGCCGGTGGCGGTCGGGAAGCGGCGTTCGTCGCGCGGGGCGTGCGGGAGCGCGAAGCCGCCGGGGTGGGCCACGCGCGCGTTGAAGTCCTGGAAGCCGGGGATCACGCGCGCGATGCGGTCGCGGATGGTGGCGTAGTCCTTCTCGAACTCCTCCCAGGGCGTGCGGGATTCGGCGCCGAGGACGCGGCGGGCGAGGCGGCACACGATGGCGGTCTCGGACAACAGGTGGGCGCTCGCGGGCTCCAGGCGGCCCCGTGAGGCGTGCACCATGCCCATGGAGTCCTCGACGGTGACGAACTGCTCGCCGCCGCCCTGGAGATCGCGCTCGGTGCGGCCCAGGGTGGGCAGGATGAGGGCACGCGCGCCCGTGACGGCGTGCGAGCGGTTGAGCTTCGTCGACACGTGCACGGTGAGGCTCGCGCGCCGCATGGCGGCCTCGGTGACCTCGGTGTCGGGGGAGGCGGACACGAAGTTGCCGCCCATCGCGAAGAACACCTTCGCGTCGCCGTCGCGCAGCGCGCGGATCGCGGCGACCACGTCGTAGCCGTGCTCGCGCGGCGGGGCGAAGCCGAACTCCTTCTCCAAGGCGTCCAGGAAGGCGGGTGCGGGGCGCTCGAAGATGCCCATGGTGCGGTCGCCCTGCACGTTGCTGTGGCCGCGCACCGGGCACACGCCCGCGCCCGGGCGGCCGATGTTGCCGCGCAGCAGAAGGAAGTTGACGACCTCGCGGATGGTCGGCACGGCGTGCTTGTGCTGGGTGAGGCCCATCGCCCAGCACACGATGGTGTGCTCGGAGGCGAGGGTCATCTCCAGGGCCTTCTCGATCTCCGGGCGGGTCAGCCCGGTGGCGAGGAGGGTCTCGTCCCAGTCGGCGTCCCGCGCGGCGGTCGCAAACTCCTCGTAGCCGTGGGTGTGTTCGTCGACGAACTCCTGGTCGACGGCGCCCTCCGTCTCCAGGATGAGCTTGTTGAGGAGACGGAAGAGAGCCTGGTCGCCGCCGATGCGGATCTGCAGGAACAGGTCGGTGAGGGCGGCGCCCTTGAGCATGCCCTGCGGGGTCTGCGGGTTCTTGAACTTCTCCAGGCCCGCCTCGGGCAGCGGATTGACGCTGATGATCTTCGCGCCGTTGGCCTTGGCCTTCTCCAGGGCGGAGAGCATGCGCGGGTGGTTGGTGCCCGGGTTCTGGCCGGCGACGACGATCAGGTCGGCCTGGTAGAGGTCCTCCAGCAGGACGCTGCCCTTGCCGATGCCGATCGTCTCGTTCAGCGCGGAACCCGACGACTCGTGGCACATGTTCGAGCAGTCCGGCAGGTTGTTGGTGCCCAGCTCCCGCGCGAACAACTGGTACAGGAACGCCGCCTCGTTGCTGGTCCGGCCCGAGGTGTAGAAAAGGGCCTCGTCCGGGGAGCCGAGGGCGGCGATCTCCTCCGCGACGATGTCGAAGGCACGCTCCCAGGTGACCTGTTCGTAGCGCTCGGCCCCTTCGGGGAGATACATGGGGTGCGTGAGACGCCCCTGCTGGCCCAGCCAGTACCCGCTGCGCGTCGCGAGATCGGCCACCGGGTGGGTCGCGAAGAACTCGGGGGGGACCCGGCGCAGGGTGGCCTCCTCGGCGACCGCCTTCGCGCCGTTCTCACAGAACTCCGCCGCGTGCCGGTGGTCCGGCTCCGGCCAGGCGCAGCCCGGGCAGTCGAAGCCGTCCTTCTGATTGACCCGCAGCAGCGTCAACGCGGTGCGCTTGACCCCCATCTGCTGCTGTGCGATGCGCAACGTGTGCCCGATCGCCGGAAGTCCGGCCGCGGCGTGCTTGGGCTCGGTGACCTGGGGCGCGTCCTGGACCGGATCACCCTTGGGCGGCTTCGTGGCCATCGCGGGCCCTCCTTCGCTGGCACATGTGTACTACTCCTCCGATCCTCGCACGCGGCAGTGACAACGCCGAGGTCGGTTCGTGGGCTCAATGCTTTCGGCCGGGTGCCGGGTGCCGGGTGCCGGGTGCCGGGTGCCGGGTGCCGGGTGCCGGGTGCCGGGGCGGGGTCGGGGTCGGGGGTGCGGGGCGGGAGTGCGGCGAGGTGGGGTGGGGTGTGGTTTGGGGCGGGGCGGGGTGGGCTTGTCCGGCTCCTCGTTGCGGCGGGGGTGGTACCGGTCGGTCCGATCCGGGGTGCGGCGGGCCGGGGAGTGTTCGTCCGGGTCTCCCGCCGCGACGGTGACCCCGCACGCGTGCGGGGCGCTCGGCGCGGCTACGGGGACCCGTTCGCACCCTCCCGCGGCCCCCGTTCATCGCGGCCAGGCCCTCCGACGCGGCGGCTGTGACTCCGACTGTCAGTGGGGCGTGGCAGGATCGGGGGCGTGGCAGAGACAGCATCGAAGAAGACCGACAAGACCTCCGGGAACACCTCCGGCGGCGACCGTCCACGGCTGATGCTGATGGACGGGCACTCGCTGGCCTACCGCGCGTTCTTCGCGCTGCCCGTGGAGAACTTCACGACCGCGACGGGCCAGCCGACGAACGCGATCTACGGCTTCGCGTCGATGCTGGCCAACACCCTGCGCGACGAGGCGCCCACACACTTCGCGGTGGCCTTCGACGTGTCCCGGAAGACCTGGCGCTCCGAGGAGTTCACCGAGTACAAGGCGAACCGCTCCAAGACCCCGGACGAGTTCAAGGGCCAGGTCGAGCTGATCGGCGAACTGCTCGACGCGATGCACGTGTCCCGGTTCGCGGTCGACGGCTTCGAGGCCGACGACGTCATCGCCACGCTCGCCACCCAGGCCGAGGCCGAGGGCTTCGACGTGCTGATCGTCACCGGCGACCGCGACTCCTTCCAGCTCGTGTCCGAGCACACGACCGTGCTCTACCCGACGAAGGGTGTCTCCGAGCTGACCCGGTTCACCCCGGAGAAGGTCGTCGAGAAGTACGGGTTGACGCCCGCCCAGTACCCCGACTTCGCGGCCCTGCGCGGCGACCCGTCCGACAACCTCCCGGGCATCCCCGGCGTCGGCGAGAAGACCGCCGCGAAGTGGATCAACCAGTTCGGTTCGTTCGCCGAGTTGGTCGAGCGCGTCGACGAGGTCAAGGGCAAGGCAGGGCAGAACCTCCGCGACCACCTGGACGCCGTCAAGCTCAACCGCCGGCTGACCGAGATGGTCAAGGACGTCGAACTCCCCAAGACGGTCGTGGACTTGGGCCGCGCTCCGTACGACCGCACGGCCGTCGCGATGGTTCTCGACACTCTGGAGATCCGCAACCCCTCGCTGCGCGAGCGACTGCTGGCCGTCGACCCGGGCGCCGAGGAGGCCGCCCCGACCCCGCCTGCCGAGAGCGGTGTGGCGGTCGACGGCTCGGTCCTCGGCACCGGTGAACTGACCGGCTGGCTGGCCGACTACGGCACCGAGCCCCTCGGTGTCGCCACCGTCGACACCTGGGCGCTCGGCTCCGGTTCGGTGACCGAGATCGCGCTCGCCACCGCCGGGGGAGCGGCCGCCTGGTTCGACCCCGCGGAGCTGGACGAGAGCGACGAGAACGCGTTCGCGGCCTGGCTGTCCGACGCCGACCGCCCCAAGGTGTTCCACAACGCCAAGGGTGCGATGCGGGTCTTCGCGGAGCACGGCTGGACGATCGCCGGCATCTCCATGGACACCGCGCTCGCCGCCTATCTGGTCAAGCCCGGCCGCCGCTCCTTCGACCTGGACGCGCTGTCCCTGGAGTACCTGGGCCGTGAACTGGCGCCCGCCGCCGCGGCCGACGGCCAGCTGGCCTTCGGTGCGGACGACGGCGCCGAGGCGGACGCCCTGATGGTGCAGGCCCGCGCGATCCTCGACCTGGGGGACGCCTTCGGGGAGCGCCTCCAGGAGGTCGGCGCGGCGGACCTGCTCCGGGACATGGAGCTGCCCACCTCGATCCTGCTGGCCCGCCTGGAGCGAGCCGGCATCGCGGCCGACAAGGCACACCTCGAAGCCATGGAGCAGATGTTTGCGGGCGCCGTGCAGCAGGCGGTGAAGGAGGCACACGCGGCGGCGGGGCACGAGTTCAACCTCGGCTCGCCCAAGCAGCTCCAGGAAGTCCTCTTCGGTGAACTCGGCCTGCCCAAGACGAAGAAGACGAAGACCGGTTACACGACCGACGCGGACGCGCTGGCCTGGCTGGCCAACCAGACCGAGAACGAACTGCCGGTCATCATGCTCCGCCACCGCGAACAGGCGAAGCTGCGCGTCACCGTAGAAGGCCTGATCAAGACGGTCGCGGCGGACGGCCGTATCCACACCACGTTCAACCAGACGGTCGCGGCGACAGGACGTCTGTCGTCCACGGACCCGAACCTGCAGAACATCCCGGTCCGCACCGACGAGGGCCGGGCGATCCGCCGCGGCTTCGTGGTGGGCGAGGGCTACGAGTCGCTGATGACCGCGGACTACAGCCAGATCGAACTCCGGGTGATGGCCCATCTCTCCGAGGACGAGGGCCTGTTGGAGGCGTTCAGCTCGGGCGAGGACCTGCACACCACGGTCGCTTCCCAGGTGTTCTCGGTCGAGGGTGCCGCGGTCGACGCGGAGATGCGCCGCAAGATCAAGGCGATGTCGTACGGCCTCGCCTACGGGCTGTCCGCGTTCGGTCTCTCCCAGCAGCTGAACATCGAGGCGGGCGAGGCGCGGGTCCTGATGGACACGTACTTCGAGCGCTTCGGCGGTGTACGGGACTATCTGCGCCGGGCGGTCGACGAGGCCCGGGCGACGGGCTACACGGCGACGCTCTTCGGCCGCCGCCGCTACCTCCCCGACCTCAACAGCGACAACCGCCAGCGCCGCGAGGCCGCCGAGCGCATGGCCCTGAACGCACCGATCCAGGGCACCGCGGCCGACATCGTCAAGATGGCCATGCTCAAGGTCGACACCGCCCTGCGCGAGGCCGACCTCAAGTCCCGCATGCTCCTCCAGGTCCACGACGAAATCGTCCTGGAGATCGCCCCCGGAGAACGAGCGGCCACGGAGAAACTGGTCCGCCACGAGATGGCCGGCGCGGTGCATCTCCGGGCGCCGCTGGACGTCTCGGTGGGGGTGGGGGCGGACTGGGAGTCGGCTGCCCACTAGTCCCTCCGGGGGTTGGGCGGAGGGGGAGTTGTGTGGTGGGCGGGGGTTTCTGCCGGGGTGGCGGAGCGCGGGGGAGCGTCACTGCGGGGGTGGGCGGCGGGATACTCCAGCGGGCTGAGCGGGCTGAGCGGGCTGAGCGGGCTGAGCGGGCTGAGCGGGCTGAGCGGGCTGAGCGGGCTGAGCGGGCTGAGCGGGCTGAGCGGGCTGAGCGGG